>DASTYC010000007.1:0-456468 GCA_035765195.1 Streptosporangiaceae bacterium | reverse complement strand
CGGCCCCTGTCGCTCGACAGGGGCCGCGGCCGGTTTCGGATGACCATTACTCGGGCGCTCTTTGGAGCGCGTGCAGACGCAATCGCATGAGACGGCGCGCGCTCGTGATCGGCGACGCTGCGGAGCCGTGCGCACCCGGTGCGTAACGGGATCGGTGCGGTTCCCGCACTGTGACCATTCCGTTGCCGTAGACAGTGGAGACAGAACCTGCCTGGCTGGGCATCATGCTCTACGTGACCGAGGGATGCGTCGCCGGGGCCACGACCACTCGCGCCGTCGAGGAGCCGCGAGCGGTGCGTACGGCGAGAGCAGACGAAAGCGGGCTCAGGGAATTGACGAGCCTTGCCGTCCAGGGCGATCCCGGGGCCATCGAGGTGCTCATCGGACAGGTCCGTCCCATGGTCGTCAGATACTGTCGCGCCCGGCTCGGACGGGTTTCCGGTCAATACCATGCGGCCGACGATGTGGCACAGGAAGTATGCATCGCGGTGCTGTCGGCGCTGCCCCGGTATCGCGACATGGGCCGCCCGTTCGCCTCCTTCGTCTTCGGCATCGCCTCGCACAAAATCGCAGACGCGCTGCGCAGTGCCATCCGCACCGCCGTGCCCACCGAAGACCTGCCCGACGGCCCCGACGACCGGCCGGGCCCGGAGGAGACGGTCGTTCGCTACATCGAGGCACAGCGGGCCAGAGACCTGCTGGGGCGGCTCCCGGCTCACCAGCGCGAGCTGGTGCTGCTGAGGGTGGTCGCCGGCCTGTCCGCGGAGGAGACGGGCAACGTGCTCGGCATGTCCGCCGGTGCCGTCCGGGTCGCGCAGCACCGGGCGCTGGCCCGGCTGCGCGCGATGGCGGTGGAGGAGTCGATCGCCTGAGCCCGGCCGCGCCGCCCGCCGTCAGGTGTCGCCCCTGCCCTCCTCGCTGTCGATCACGCCGTCGACGTAGCCGCGGGCGTACTCCCAACTCACATAGTCGACGGGATCGGGGGCGAGCGCCGGCTCGTGCACGCGCGGCAGGCCCTCGTCGAGGAGGTTGCGCAGGTTGCCGTGCAGCAGCTCCCAATCGATGTAGTGGGTCTTGCCGCAGTCACCGCAGTCGACGGTCAGCCCCCGCACGCCGAGGGGCTCCAGCAGCGCGCGGAACACCTCGAGGTCGGCGAGGTCGGCGAGGACGTCGTCGCGTTCGGCGGGGCCCAGCGGGGCCGCCTCCTCGGCATGATCGCCCAACGCGGCGGCCGGGTCGTCGGGGTCCCCCGCGAACGGATCAGGCGGTGCGTCGTCGTGCACACCCCCACGCTAACGCCCGGGGCCGGGAGGCGGGCAACCCTACCACGTCCGGCGGCCCGGCCGGCGCCTCCGACCTGCGCACGCACCGTGACGGACCGCTCGATTCGCGTCCGGGCGCGCAGGACGGCGCCGACGGGCTAGGCTGGACAGGGAGGCCGTGACCTGCCCGTACTCCGGCGCTCCCGAGCCCCGTCGCCGGCGGGCGGTTCCCACTTCCGACGGAAGGTACCGATGAGCTCCGCCGCCGAGTCCGCCGAATCCATGAAATTCGCCGAGCAAGGCCTGACGTTCGACGATGTGCTGCTCCTGCCCGCCTACTCCGATCTGCAGCCGGGCGAGGCGGACACCGCGACCCGGCTGTCCCGGGGCATCCGGCTGCGCGTTCCGCTCGTGTCGTCGGCCATGGACACCGTGACCGAGGCCCGGATGGCGATCGCCATGGCCCGTCAGGGCGGCGTCGGAGTGCTGCATCGCAACCTGCCCGGCGAAGAGCAGGCCCAGCAGGTCGACATGGTCAAGCGCTCCGAGGCCGGCATGATCACCAACCCGGTGACCTGCCAGCCCGACGCCACGATCGCCGACGTCGAACGGCTGTGCGCCCGCTACCGGATCTCCGGCGTGCCGGTCACCGACGCCGAAGGCGTACTCGTCGGCATCGTCAGCAACCGCGACACCCGCTTCGAGACCGATCACAGCCGTCCGGTCCGCGAGGTCATGACGTCGATGCCGCTGATCACCGCGCCCGTCGACGTCTCCAGAGAAGAGGCGTTCCGGCTGCTCGCCGAGAACAAGGTCGAGAAGCTGCCGCTGATCGACGACCGCGGCCGGCTGCGCGGGCTGATCACGGTCAAGGACTTCATCAAGAGCGAGCAGTACCCCAACTCCACCAAGGACGCCGACGGCAGGCTCATCGTCGGCGCGGCGGTCGGCGTGGGCGAGGACGCGATCCGCCGGGCGCAGCTGCTCATCGAGGCCGGCGCCGACGCGATCGTCGTCGACACCGCGCACGGGCACTCCAAAGGCGTGGCCGACACGATCGGCAAGATCAAGGCCAACTCGAAGGTCGACGTGATCGGCGGCAACGTGGCGACGTACGCGGGCGCGAAGGCCCTCGTCGACGCCGGCGCCGACGCGATCAAGGTGGGCGTGGGGCCCGGCTCGATCTGCACCACCCGAGTGGTGGCCGGCGTCGGGGTGCCTCAGGTGACCGCGATCTTCGAGGCGGCGCGGGCGGCGCGGCCCGCGGGCGTCCCGGTCATCGGCGACGGCGGCCTGCAGTACTCCGGCGACATCGCCAAGGCGATCGCGGCCGGGGCCGACACGGTCATGCTGGGCAGCCTCCTCGCCGGTTGCGAGGAGAGCCCCGGAGAGCTGATCTTCGTCCACGGCAAGCAGTTCAAGTCCTACCGCGGCATGGGCTCGCTCAGCGCCATGAAGAACCGCGAGCGCGGGGGCTCCTACTCCAAGGACCGCTACTCACAGGCCGACGTGGCGAGCGAGGAGAAGCTGATCCCCGAGGGCGTGGAGGGGCAGGTCCCCTACCGCGGGCCGCTGGCCAACGTGGCCCACCAACTGGTCGGCGGGCTCCGTCAGGCGATGTGGTACGCCGGCGCCCGTACGATCACCGAGCTGCGCGACAACGGCACGCTCATGCGGATCACCGCGGCCGGGCTGGTCGAGAGCCACCCGCACGACATCCAGATGACGGTCGAGGCACCGAACTACCAAGGCCGCTGACGGCCGCCGACAGCAACCACCGAGCCGGCCCCAGCGGGCCGAGCGCGCCGATGCGCAGGAGGGCACCCAGTGGCAGAGGTTGAGATCGGGCGGGGCAAGACCGGCCGGCGGGCGTACGCCCTCGACGAGATCGGCATCGTTCCGGCCCGCCGCACCCGTGACCCGGAAGAGGTCAGCGTGGCCTGGCAGATCGACGCGTACCGGTTCGAGATGCCGTTGGTGGTGGCGCCGATGGACAGCGTCGTCAGCCCCGCGACGGCGATCCGGATCGGCCGCCTGGGCGGGCTCGCCGTGCTCGACCTCGAAGGTCTGTGGACCCGCTACGAAGACCCCGACCCGCTGCTGGCCGAGCTCGCCGGGCTGGACGGCGGCCACGCCACCCGCCGCCTGCAGGAGATCTACTCGGCGCCGATCAAGGAGGAGCTGATCGGCGCGCGGATCAAGCAGATCCGCGAGGCCGGCGTCACCGTGGCCGCTCGCCTGTCCCCGCAGCGCACGGTGCAGTACCACAAGGCGGTGATCGACGCCGGCGTCGACCTGTTCGTGATCCGCGGCACGACCGTGTCCGCCGAACACGTCTCCGGCCGGGCCGAGCCGCTCAACCTCAAGCAGTTCATCTACGAGCTCGACGTGCCGGTCATCGTCGGCGGCTGCGCGACCTACACCGCGGCGCTGCACCTCATGCGCACCGGCGCGGCCGGCGTGCTCGTGGGTTTCGGCGGCGGCTCCGGGCACACCACCCACGCGGTGCTCGGCGTGGCGGTGCCGATGGCGACGGCGATCGCCGACGTGGCCGCGGCGCGGCGCGACTACCTCGACGAGTCGGGCGGCCGGTACGTCCACGTGATCGCCGACGGCGGCATGACCAGCAGCGGCGACATCGCGCGGGCGCTGGCCTGCGGTTCCGACGCCGTCCTGGTCGGCTCGGCGTTCGCCCGGGCCAGCGAGGCCCCCGGCCGCGGCTACCACTGGGGCAGCGAGGCGCATCACGGCGAGCTGCCGCGCGGCACCCGGCTGGAGGTCGGCACGATCGGCACGATCGAACAGATTCTGTACGGACCTTCAAATATCGCTGACGGTTCGATGAATCTCATCGGTGCGCTGCGCCGGGCCATGGCCACCTCCGGATACTCCGATCCCAAGGAGTTCCAGCGCGTCGACGTGGTCGTGGCCCCGCACTGACGCCGGGGCTCGGCACCGCCGCCGGGTGTGGGTAGGGTCGATGCGGATCACGTCGTAGCGTAGAAGCCACGGAGATAGGCACCGGCTGACCGGGGAAGTGCCATGACTGCAGCCGTTTTGGGGAGTTCACGCCTGGGACCCGCCGAGCGAGAGACCGCGCTGGCCCGGATGCCCCAGGAGGAGTTCGACGTCGTCGTGGTGGGCGGCGGCATCGTGGGGGCCGGGGTGGCGCTCGACGCGGCCACCCGAGGGCTCTCCGTCGCGGTCGTCGAGTCGCACGACTACGCGTCCGGCACGTCCTCCAGATCGTCCAAGCTCATCCATGGAGGGCTGCGCTATCTGGAGCAGTACAACTTCGAACTGGTCCGCGAGGCGCTGACCGAGCGCGGCCTGCTGCTGCAGCGCATCGCGCCGCACCTGGTGCGGCCCGTGCCGTTCCTGTTCCCGCTGACCCATCGGGTGTGGGAGCGCGGCTATGTCGGCGCCGGCGTCGCGCTGTACGACACGCTGGCGTTCTCGATGGGCAGCGTCCGGGGGGTGCCGCACCACCGGCACCTGACGCGGAGCAAGGCCCTGCGGCTGGCGCCCTCGCTGCGCCGCGACTCGTTCGTGGGGGCGGTCCAATACTGGGACGCTCAGGTGGACGACGCCCGCTACGTGCTGACGGTCCTGCGCACGGCCGCCGCCTACGGCGCGCAGATCGCCTCCCGCACGCAGTGCGTGGGCTTCCTGCGGGAGGGCGAGCGGGTGACCGGCCTGCACGTCCGCGACCTGGAGACCGGCGTCGAGTCGCAGGTGCGCGCCAAGCAGGTGGTCAACGCCACCGGCGTGTGGACCGACGACATCCAGGAGCTGGTCGGCGGGCGCGGGCAGATCCACGTGCGGGCGTCCAAGGGGGTCCACCTGGTCGTGCCGCGCGACCGCATCCACTCCTCGACCGGCATCATCCTGCGTACGGAAAAGTCCGTACTTTTCGTGATCCCGTGGGGCCGGCATTGGATCATCGGCACGACCGACACCGCCTGGGACCTCGACAAGGTGCATCCGGCGGCGTCCAAGGCCGACATCAGGTACGTCCTGGAGCACGTCAACTCCGTGCTGACGACCCCGCTCACCCCCGACGACGTCGAGGGCGTGTACGCGGGGCTGCGGCCGCTGCTGTCCGGTGAGTCAGACGAGACCTCCAAGCTGTCCCGCGAGCACGTCGTGGCGCATCCGGTCCCCGGGCTCGTCGTGGTCGCCGGCGGCAAGTACACCACCTACCGGGTGATGGCCAAGGACGCCGTCGACGCCGTGGCGCACGGCCTCGACGAGAAGGTCGCCGAGTCGTGCACCGACCGGGTCACGCTGGTCGGCGGCGAGGGCTTCCAGGCCCTGTGGAACGCCCGCCACCGGCTGGCCAGGACCTCGCGGCTGCACGTCGCCCGCATCGAACACCTGCTGTGCCGATACGGCTCGATGATCGACGACATCCTCCGCCTGATCGCCGACCGCCCCGACCTCGGCCGGCCGTTGACCGGCGCCGACGACTACCTGCGCGCCGAGATCGTGTACGCGGCCACGCACGAAGGGGCCAGGCACCTCAACGACGTCCTGGCCCGGCGTACCCGCATCTCCATCGAGACATGGGACCGCGGGCTCGGGGTCGCGGCCGAGGCCGCGGAGCTGCTGGCGCCCGAGCTGGGGTGGTCCCAGGACCAGGCCGATCGCGAGACCGAGTACTACCGCAAGCGGGTCGAGGCCGAGCGCGACTCCCAGGAGCAGGAAGGCGACCAGGAGGCCGACGCCCGGCGCCGCGGCGCCCCCGACATCGTCCCCGCGGCCCCGCCGCCGGCACCGGCGGCGCCGGGAGCTAGTTACTAGCGGGTAGCGAAGGCTGGGCCGCGGGTCTACCCTTCGTACATGACCAGGGAAGGCCGGGAGCGGACCGGCGACCCGTCGACGTACGACTTCGACGTGATCGTCGTGGGGTCGGGGTTCGGCGGCAGCGTCACCGCGTTGCGGCTGGCGGAGAAGGGCTACACGGTGGCGGTGCTAGAGGCGGGGCGCCGCTTCGACACGCGCGACGGCCGGCCGGAGGAGCGCCATGCCGCGCTGCCCAAGACCTCGTGGCGGGCCTTCCGCTACCTGTGGGCGCCCGGGCTCGGCATGCGCGGCATCCAGCGCATCCATCTGCTGCGCGGCGAGCGCGACTCGCGCGTGCTCATCCTCGCCGGCGCGGGCGTCGGCGGCGGCTCGCTCGTGTACGCCAACACGCTGTACGAACCGCCGCAGCCGTTCTACGACGACCCGCAGTGGCGGGACATCACCGACTGGCGCGCCGAGTTGGCCCCGCACTACGAACGGGCCAAGCGCATGCTGGGCGTGGTGCCCAACCCGGCGCCGACCGCGGCCGACCACGCGATCAAGCGGGTGGCCGACCGGATGGGACGCGGCGAGACCTTCCACCTGACTCCGGTGGGCGTGCTGTTCGGCGACCCGCCGGGCGCCGAGGTGGCCGACCCGTTCTTCGGCGGCGCCGGTCCGCGCCGCCGGACCTGCACGCGCTGCGGGGCGTGCATGACCGGCTGCCGGTACGGGGCGAAGAACATGCTCACCGAGAACTACCTGTATCTGGCCGAGGGCGCGGGTGCGCGGATCATGCCGCTGACCCAGGTGCGCGCGGTGCGCCCGCTGCCGGAGGGCGGCTATGCGGTGGCGACCTCGCGGACCGGATGGCCCGGCGGGGGCAGGCGCACGCTGACCGCCGAGCAGGTGGTGATCGCGGCCGGCACGTACGGCACGCAGCGGCTGCTGCATCGGATGAAGGCGACCGGTACGCTGCCCGGCCTGTCCGACCGGCTCGGGGTGTTGACCCGGACCAACTCCGAGGCGATCTTGGGCGCGGAGCGGCTCCGGTTGGCCGGCGACGACCACTCCGTAGGCATCGCGATCACGTCGTCGTTCCACCCCGACGAGCACACCCACATCGAGCCGGTCCGGTACGGCAGGGGCTCCAACGCGATGGGCGCGCTGCGCTCGCTGCTCATCGACGGGCCCGCCGCCGACGGGTCCGGGCGGGCGCCGCGCTGGGCGAAGTTCCTCGGCCACGCCGCCCGCCGCCCGTGGGACCTCGTCCGCCTGTTCAACCTGCGCCACTGGTCGGAGCGTACGGTCATCGCCCTGGTCATGCAGACCCGCGACAACTCGATCACGGTGCGCTCGCGCCGCGGCGTGTTCGGCCGCGGCCTGCGCGCCGGACGTGGGCACGGCGAGCCCAACCCGACCTGGATCCCCGCGGCGCACACGGCGACGCGGATGCTGGCCGAGGAGATCGGCGGCATCGCGGGCGGCTCCTGGCTGGACCTGTTCAACATCCCGACCACGGCGCATTTCATCGGCGGCTGCGCGATCGGCGCCTCGCCGTCCACCGGCGTCATCGACCCCTACCACCGGGTCTACGGGCACGCCGGGCTGCACGTCGTGGACGGCTCCGCGATCAGCGCCAACCTCGGCGTCAACCCGGCGTTGACGATCACGGCACAGGCCGAGCGCGCGATGGCGCTGTGGCCCAACCGCGGCGAGCCCGATCCGCGGCCGTCGCTCGGCTCCGCTTATCGACGCGTCGCGCCGATCGCCCCCGCGAACCCGGCCGTGCCCGCCGTTTCGGCCGGCTGACCGCCCACACGGAGCGACACGGGAGAAGCCGGCGAAAGCCGGAGAATGCCGGAGAATGCCGGGAGAAATGGGGAGGCGGCGGCATCGGGGGGTTGCTGCCGCCGCCTCGCTAGGGGGAAGTTCAGGCGCGATAGGTGATCCAGGCCACGTGCATACGTTCGCTCTGCCCGCGGGTGAACCCGGTCATGCAGGTGTCCCACGAGTAGTCCATGAAGTTGTGAATGGGATCTTCGCCGGGGGCCGGGCAGGTGTCCCGGCCGGCCGCCGGGCAGCCCTGGCCCGGCTCCCGCTCGGGCGGGGTGTCGGCGACCCGGTCGCCCGGCGCGGCGCAGCCGTCCTGGAAGGTGTGGAACAGCCCTAGCCAGTGACCGATCTCGTGGGTCGCGGAGTAGCCGCGGTTGTAGTGCTCGATGGACCCGCCCACGAGGCCGTCCACGTGCACGAAGACGCCGTCGAGCGCCGCCTGGTCTCGGTGGCGCCAGGGAAAGCTCGCCCAGCCGAGCAGTTGTTCGCCCAGGTCGGCGGTGTAGAGGTTGAGCGTTCCGGCGTCGCCTCGGTGCAGCCGTGCCTTGATGGCCCGCTCGTGGCCGTCGGGCCGGCGATACCAGGACGCGTTGTCGGTGCGGTCGACCCCACGCACCGTGAAGCGGAAGCCCGTGTCGGCGCCGCCGGTCCGGCCGCCGAACGTCGCGTTGAGCACGGCGAGCTGGCGGCGGATCGTGGCCGTCGTGATGTCGCCGGCGGGACCGTCGTGGATCACGTGGAAGTAGACGGGGACGCGGACCGGCTCGGCCGCGGCGACGCGACGTGCCGCCGGCACGCGGTCGAGCCGGGCGCCGGCGGCCGCCGCCTCGGCGGGATCGAGCGCGTCGGGGTCGCGGGACGCCTGGACGCCGGCCCGCACCCTGGCCGCCGAGTCGCCGGGGCAGGGCGCGGCCGCGCGGGCGGGGAGGACGGGACGGGGCGGGGCGAACGCGGTGAGCACAGTGAGGACGCCGAGCAAGGCGAGCGGCGCTGGGCGCTTCATCGAACTCCTCGGGGGGTGCGGGGACTACCTATAGTGACGTGACCATCGCACTAAGTGGTAGTCCGCCGGGGCGATCGAAGATAACAATCCGTGTTCGGTTGCGGACAGTAGACTTGAGGTGATCCCGCGACCCCGAAAGGCGTCCGCTCGTGTCCCTCCAGTCCCTCGAGTCCCTCGAGCAGTCCTTCGACACCGTTCTGGTCGTCGACTTCGGCGCCCAGTACGCACAGCTGATCGCGCGCCGGGTCCGCGAGTGCCACGTCTTCAGCGAGATCGTGCCGTCGACCATGCCGGTGGCGCAGATGCTGGCCAAGCGGCCCAAGGCGATCATCTTGTCGGGCG
This sequence comes from Streptosporangiaceae bacterium, assembly GCA_035765195.1. Lineage (GTDB taxonomy): Bacteria > Actinomycetota > Actinomycetes > Streptosporangiales > Streptosporangiaceae > CALAED01. The sequence continues at coordinate 447,240 of DASTYC010000007.1, read as the reverse complement.
GGCCCGCGTCGGTGTACGAGCCGGGTGCGCCGCCCGCTCCCGAGGGCCTGTTCACGGCCGGCGTGCCGGTGCTGGGGATCTGCTACGGCTTCCAGGTCATGGCGCGCGACCTGGGCGGCACGGTGGCCGATTCCGACATCGCCGAGTACGGGCGTACGCCGCTCGCGGTGGTCGAGGCCGGCACGTTGTTCAGCGGGCTCCCGGCCGCGCAGTCGGTGTGGATGTCGCACCGCGTGACGTGCGGCGCGGCGCCGGCGGGCTTCGCGGTGACGGCGCGCACCGACAGCGCCCCGGTCGCCGCGATGGAAGACCGCGCACGCGGGCTGTACGGCGTGCAGTTCCACCCCGAGGTGCTGCACACCGACCACGGCATGGCGATCCTCAAGCGCTTCTTGTACGAGGGCGCGGGCTGCCGGCCCTCGTGGACCATGGTCAACATCGTCGAAGAGGCCGTCGACGCCGTCCGCGCCCAGGTGGGCGACAAGCGGGCGATCTGCGGCCTTTCGGGCGGTGTCGACTCGGCGGTGGCCGCCGCGCTGGTGCAGCGGGCCATCGGCGACCGGTTGAGCTGCGTGTTCGTCGACCACGGGCTGCTGCGCAGCGGTGAGGCCGAGCAGGTCGAAGAGGACTTCGTCGCCGCGACCGGCGTCGACCTGCACGTCGTCGACGCCCAGGACCGCTTCCTCGAGGCGCTCGACGGCGTCACCGATCCCGAGCACAAGCGCAAGATCATCGGCCGCGAGTTCATCCGGGCGTTCGAGCAGGCCGCGCGAGACATCGCGGCGGGCGGCGACGTGGCGTTCCTTGTGCAGGGCACGCTGTATCCCGACGTCGTGGAGTCGGGCGGCGGCACCGGCACGGCCAACATCAAATCGCATCACAACGTCGGCGGTCTGCCGAGCGACCTGCGCTTCGAGTTGGTGGAGCCGCTCCGCACGCTGTTCAAGGACGAGGTGCGGGCGCTGGGCGAACAGCTCGGGCTGCCCGCCGAGATCGTCTGGCGGCATCCGTTCCCCGGGCCCGGCCTGGCGATCCGCATCATCGGGGCCGTCTCGCGGCACCGGCTCGACGTCTTGCGGGCGGCCGACGCGATCGCCCGCGAGGAGGTGTCGAAGGCCGGCCTCGACCGCGACATCTGGCAGTTCCCGGTGGTGCTGCTCGCCGACGTCCATTCGGTCGGCGTGCAGGGCGACGGCCGCACGTACGGGCATCCGGTCGTGCTGCGCCCGGTGACGAGCGAAGACGCGATGACCGCCGACTGGGCGCGGCTGCCCTACGACCTTTTGCAGCAGATCTCGACGCGCATCACCAACGAGGTGCCCGAGGTCAACCGGGTGGTCGTCGACATCACCAGCAAGCCGCCGGGCACCATCGAATGGGAATAGGAAACGCACCTTAATGTGAGTTTGTGTTGCGGCAGAACGTGACCTGCGGCTAACTTGGCACCCTGACCAGCAAATATGTGGGCCGGTGTGGCGCCCGCCACCGGCGGGCCGGTTGTGCACCCCCACCTAAGAGCAGGATGGGAAACGCGCCTCGTGCCCGTGCCGAACGCGAATCCGTCGACGTCCCCCCAACCCCCGATCACCACTACTCCCCCCGACTCCCCCGGCCCCGCTTCGATCCGCCCGGCCTCCCTCGACGACGTTCCGGGCTGGTTCTCGTGGATCGACCAAGAGCTGTTCCGCTGGTTCCTGCGCCGCCAGGAGGCGGCGCACGTGCCGGGCGACCTGCTCGAACTTGGCGCCTACCTCGGTAAGAGCGCCATCCTCATGGGCGAGTACGCCCGTTCCGGCGAGGCCTTCACGGTGTGCGACCTGTTCGACTCCGACTCTCCGGACGAGGCGAACCAGGCCGAGCTGCGACGCTCGTACAAGACGCTGACCAGAGCCGGCTTCGAGGCCAACTACCTGGCGTTCCATGACGAGCTGCCCACGATCGTCCAGGCGCCGACCACCGAGATCGGCGCGCATGTGCCGCCGCGTTCGTGCAGGTTCGTGCACGTGGACGCCTCGCACCTGTACGACCACGTGGCGGCCGACATCGAGGTGTCCGGCACTTTGTTGCGACCGGACGGGATCTTGGTCTGCGACGATTACCGTGCCCACCACACGCCGGGCGTCGCGGCCGCGGTCTGGCACGAGGTCGTGGCGGGCGGGCTGCAGGCCATCTGCGCCACCCCCAAGAAGCTGTACGCGACCTGGGGAGACGCGCAACCGGTCCAAGACGAGCTGCTGGCCTGGCTGGCGTCGCGTGACGACTGCTGGCACCAGGAGCAGACCGTCGCCGAGCGGCGGTTCATCCTGGTCAACGCGCGCCGGCCGGCGTCGTCGAACGACCCCGAGGTGCGCCGGCTCAGCAAGCGGCTGGGCCGCGAGCGGCGCGCCCGCGAGGCCAAGCAACGCGAGCTGGACGCCGTGCGCGGCTCGGTCAGCTTCCGGCTGGGTCGCGCCGTCACCGCCCCGCTGCGGCTGCTGGCGCGACCGGTCCGCCGGTCATTAGTTCATGAGCGGTTGAGCACCCGGCGGAGCTTCCTGCGCGCCCGCCGGTGGAAGGCGCGGTCGTACCTGGCCTGGAGCGCGCGCAGCTCGCGCCGGAACGCGCCGGCCTGGTCGCGCCACTTGGCGGCCTCCGCCTGCCATTTCTCGGCCGTGGTCCGCCAGTCGACCGGCGGTTCGGGTTCCGTGCCCTCGGGCGGGATGGTGATGCCCACCTCGGCGGCGTCGATCTGGTGGGCGCCGAACAGCTCGCGCACGACGTCGTCGATGTGCTCGTCGGTGCGGCACAGCCGGCGCGCCCTGGCGTACGCGCGGGTCTGCTCGAAGCGGGCGGTCGCGCCGCCGACGCCGGGCATGGTGACTTCGACGAGCCCGTAGCCGTCGCGCTCGACCAGCGTGATCAGCCGGTTCAGCGCCTCCGGCGCGAGCACCCAGCCGGCCGGGCAGCGAAGCCGATACGGCGTCGGGAACGCCGTCTCCCGCACCGACTCGACCAGGCGGATCCGGCCGTCGTCGCCGAAGCACTCCCGCATCAGCCGCAGATCGAGCACCGGGTCGTCCAGCAGCCGGCGCCGCCCCGGATGGGTCATCGGCCATGGTCCGACGAGGTCGATGCGGACGTCGGACACGAGCCCCGCCGTCAGCCCGTTCACGGTCGCCCTCGCCTGCTCCCACGTGGCGTCCGTCACCTCGACGACGGCCTGGACGCCAGGTACCCGCCACTGCCGGCCGGGGTCGGGGCGGCGGTTGCGCGGGATCAGCACGCGGTTCGCGTAGAACGGCTTGCAGTAGCGGGTGGCGCGCTCCCGGTCGGTCATGGTGGTGGACCAGCCGAGGTGCCAGCTGCTGCTGGCCTGCTCGGGGATGAACACGGCGCCCGCCTGCCCCAGCCGGTAGCCGAACTCGATGTCCTCGCCCAGGATCATCTCGCTGTCGACGCCGCCCGCGTGGTGGTAGAAGTCGCGGCGATACGAGGCCGTGGCGCCGGTGAAGATCCGGCAGGCGTGTCCGCCGGCGGCGCGCAGGTTGTCGGTCTTGTGGATGAACGCCTCGAACGGGTGGCCCTTGCTCTCGTCGATGTCGAACAGCTTCTCCGCGTCGCCTCTGGCCACCGCGTCGTGCACCTGCTCGGGAGTGAGCATCCCGGGCTGGTAGTCGACGAACCGCTTGTGCCCGACGACGACGAGGTGATCGGCGAGATGGTGCCAGCGCACCTGCGCTTCCACGTGATCACGAAAAGTCACCATATCGGCGTCGAGCCGGACGATCACGTCACCGTCCGCCACCAGCGCACCCGACCGGTAGGCGTGCGCGCAGCCCCAGCCGCCCGGGAGGCTCGGCACGATACGGGTACGCTCGGGCCGGATCTCGGGCAGCCGCAACGGCGGGTCGCTGCCGTCGTCGGCGATCACCACTTCGATCAGCTCGGCCGGATAGGACTGGGCGGCGAGCGCGGCCAGCGTCAACGCCAGCTTGTCCGGCGCCTGATAGGCGGGAATCACCACACTCACCGACAGCCTCGGGTCCCAGGAGCCCAGCGTCGGCGGCGACAGTACACCGTAGTCGTTGTCACGTATGCGGGGCTGCGCGCCGGCGTCGATAAGCATGGCGAGCATCATTTCAGCGGCGGCCACGCCGCCCGTTTCGGCCGCCGGAAGCTTTGCCGCGGCAAGGCCGCTCTTTACCGAAGGCGACGCCATGGAGCCGCCATTTCCATGCGAATTCCATGGTGACGCAATACGAACGGAGATCCCGTTGCCGCGTCGGCGCCGCCGCGGCCCCATGCGATCGCCAAGAGCCGGTCAGGTGCGGGCCGAACGCCGACCCCGGCCCGCTAGGCTACCGGCGCACGATTACGGTGAGTGTGCACATTGGTTCGGGGGGTAACGATTGATGAGATTCGGCGGATCGTTGCGGCTATGAGCGGTCTCGAGGTGGCGCGATGAATCTGCGCGCCGGATTGATCGGCCTGGGGGCGATGGGCCGCAACCACGCCCGGGTCCTATCTGAATTGGCCGGCGTCGAGCTGGCCGGGGTGCTGGATCCCGCGGCCTCGTCAGGCCGGGCGGCGCGCGGCGCGCCCGTGGTCAAGACCCTGCCGGAGCTGCTCGCGCTGGGCATCGACTACGCGGTCGTGGCCTGTCCGACCGCCCTGCACGAGGAGATCGGCCTGCGGCTGGCGGACGCCGGCATCTGCACGCTGATCGAAAAGCCGCTCGCCCACTCGGTGCAGGCGGCGGCGCGGCTGGTGGCCGCGTTCGAGGCGGCCGGCCTGGTCGCCGCCGTCGGGCACATCGAGAGGTACAACCCGGCGCTGCAGAGCCTGCGCGCCAGGCTCGAGGCGGGCGCGCTGGGGGAGGTGTTCCAGGTCGTGACGCGCCGGCAGGGCCCGTTCCCGCACCGCATCAGCGACGTCGGCGTGGTCATGGATCTCGCCACCCACGACATCGACCTCACTAGCTGGGTGACCGGCCAGGAGTACGTCTCGGTGTCGGCCAGGACGGTGTCCAAGAGCGGCCGGCCGCACGAGGACATGGTCGCCGTCGTCGGCCAGCTCGCCGGCGGGGTGATGGTGAGCCACCTGGTCAACTGGCTGAGCCCGCTCAAGGAGCGATCCACCGTGGTCACCGGCGAGCTGGGCTGCTTCGTCGCCGACACCCTCACCGCCGACCTCACCTTCTACGCCAACGGCGCCTGGGACACCGAGTGGGAGGCGCTGCGCGCGTTCCGCGGCGTGTCAGAAGGCGACATGATCCGCTACGCCATCCCCAAACGCGAGCCGCTCCTCGTCGAGCACGAGCGGTTCCGCGACGCGGTGCTGGCCGGCGCCGGCCAGGTCGCCGGCCAGATCCAAGGGGCGGACGAAGCCGCGGACGAAGCGGCGGGCGACGCCGCGGGTGCCGCCGCCGGTGCCGGCGATGTGGTGACGCTGCGGCAGGGACTGCGCGCGGCCGAGGTCTCGACGGCCGTGTTGGAGTCGGCCGAACGGGGCGTCACGGTCGCCGTTCCGCCGCCCGGCGCCGCCATCGACGGAACCCAAGAGGTGCTGCATGTCTGACGGGAGTGCCTACCTCTGCCGCGTCGGCCGCCGCCGCCCCCGCGGCCGGGTCGTCATGCTCGTGGACAACGGGGTCAAGGGCGACTCCAGGGTGCAAAAGGCCGCCCGCTCGGCCGCGGCCGCCGGCTGGGACGTCGTGCTGCTCGGCAAGGCGCCCGGCCGCAGGCGGGTGACCTGGCGCCTCGGCGACGCGGAGGTCCGGCTGATCCCCGTCCGCGGGCTGCTCTGGCGGCCTCGTTACGAGGCCCGGCGCGCCGTGCTGCGCAACCCGCTGGCCTACCCTCCCGGCCCGCACGCCGCCTACCGCAGGCAGCGCGTCAAGGCATGGCGGACGGACCTGTACCACCACCATCTGGCCCTCGGCCTGGCGGCCCGCCCGGGCGGCGCGTCCCGCGTGCTCGCGCGGGCCGGCCAGGCCGCGTTGTTCGTCCTGCGCTGCTACGTCAGGGCGTTGGGCGCGTGGGTCGCGCTGCGCGCACGGCAGACCGACGCGCTGCAGCGCAAGCGGGCCGCGATGGACGCTCCGCTCGACCGGTTCACCACCTGGTTCTGGCGCACCGTCATGGGCGACCGCTGCTGGCGCAGGTTCGACCCGCACCTGTGGGACCACGAGGTCGCGTACGGCTGGGTCATCGACGAGCTGCGGCCCGACCTGATCCACGCCCACGACTTCCGCATGATCGGTGTCGGCGCGCGGGCCGCGCTGCGCGCTCGCGCGCGGGGACACCCCGCCAAGCTGGTCTGGGACGCCCACGAGTTCCTGCCGGGCATCAAGCCCTACAGCGACCACCCTCGCTGGCACCCGGCCCAGTGCGCGTACGAACGCGAGTACGTGCCGTACGCCGACGCGGTGGTGACGGTCTCGGAGACGCTCGCCGATCTGCTCGTCGCGGAGTACGGGCTGCCCGAGCGGCCCGCCGTCGTGCTCAACGCGCCGGAGACGGCGCGCGACCATGACGGCCCGACCAGCGATCTGCGTGAATTGTGCGGCATCGGGCCAGATGTTCCGCTTGTGGTCTACAGCGGCTCGGTGGGGCCGGAGCGCGGCCTGGACATCATGGTCGAGGCCCTGCCGTGGCTCGAGGAGGTGCACGTCGCGTTCGTCGTGGGGCGCCCCAACGCGCCGTACATGCGCCGGCTGCGCCGCAGGGCAGCGGGACTCGGGGTCGGCGACCGCGTGCACGTCGTGCCCTACGTGCCCTACGACGAGGTCGTGCCGTTCATCGCCGCGGCCGACGCCGGGGTCATCTCGTTCCTGCACTACCCGAACCACGAGATCGCCCTCAACACCAAGTTCTTCGAGTACTCTCACGCGCGGCTGCCGCTCGTCGTCAGCGACGTGCGGACCATCGCCGCCGCCACGCGATCGACCGGACAGGGCGAGGTCTTCGCGGCCGGGAACGTGGACGACTTCGTGCGCGCGGTGCGGGCGGTGCTCGCCGCGCCCGAGCGCTATCGCGCCGCGTACGAAACCCCGGGCCTGCTCGAGGGGTGGACGTGGGAGGTCCAGGCCGACATCCTCGACGGCGTCTACACCCGGCTGCGGCCGGACCTGCCGCCGCGGCCGGCGCCGGTCGCACCCGCCGACGGTCCCGACGTCAGCGTGGTCGTCGCGGTGTACAACTCGATGCCGTACCTCGATGCCTGTATGACCTCGCTCGTCCAGCAGACCATCGGCCTGGACCGTATGGAGATCATCGCCGTGGACGACGGCTCCGGCGACGGAAGCGGCAAGGAACTCGACCGCTACGCCGAGCTGTACCCCGGCGTCGTCCGGGTGATCCACCAGAGCAACTCCGGCGGGCCGGCCGGCCCGTACAACCGGGCGCTGGACGCCGCGACCGGCCGCTATGTCTACTTTGTCGGCTCGGACGACTATCTGGGCGTCGAGGCGCTCGACCGGCTGGTCGCCGCGGCCGACCACTACGGCTCCGATGTGGTCGCGGGCAAGATGGTGGGCGCGGGCGGCCGGCGGATCCACCCGGCGCTCTACGCGACCAGCGATCCCGATGTCAGCCTGTACGACTCGGCGCTCCCGTGGACGCTGAACAACTGCAAGCTCTTCCGGCGCGAACTCATCGAGCGCCACGGGGTGCGCTACCCCGAGGACATGCCGGTCGGCGCGGACCAGCACTTCACCTTCGAGGCATGCCTGCACGCGAAGCGGATTTCGGTGCTCGCCGACTACAACTACTACTACGCGGTGCGGCGTGCGGACGACGGCAACATCACCTACCGCACGACGTGCACCGGCAGGCTCGCCTGCGCGGCGAAGCTCATCGAGTTCAAGGCGTCGCGCATCGAGCCGGGCCCGCGGCGCGACAAGCTCCTGCGGGTGCATTTCCGCTGGGAGCTGGCCAGCCTGCTCGGCCCGGACTTCCTCGACCTCGATCGGGACACCCAGGAGCACGTATGCGAGAGCATCGGGCGGCTGGCCGATCGCCATCTCACCGCCGCCATCAAAGACGGCCTCGACACCGGCCGCCGGACTCGCCTGTGCCTGGCACAGCAGGGAGCGGTGGACACCTTGTGCGCGGTCATCCGCGAGGATGCGGCGGCCGGCGGCGCGCCGCCGATCGTCGTGACGGCCGAGGCGGCCTTCGCCCGCTATCCGGGCTTCCGCGACAAACGGACGTCCATCCCCGACGAGTGCTATCGGATCACCGCGGACCTGCCGAGCCGCATCGCCGGCGTCGTCGAGACGTCATCGGTCCGCTGGGACCGGGACGAGGCCGGCAGGCAGGTCCTGTCGGTCGGCGCGCGGGCCGCCCTGGCCGGCGCGGGCGCGCTCGACCCGGACGTCGTGCAGGTCGTGATCGTGCCGCTGAGCGGCGGCACGAAGGGGGCCGGCGCCCGCCGCCGGACCGGACACGGACACGGACACCCGGTCGCGGTACCGGCGCCGTGGGTCACCCGAGAGCCGGCGGCCGATGGGACGGGCATCGACATCCATGCCCTGATCCCGCTCGACTCGCTGGTGGCGGCATATCGCGCGGGCGTCGGCGTCGGCGCCGGCGCGGGGTGGCGGCGGCTGGCGGTTCGGCTGCAGGTGATGGTGGCGGGGGAGGCCCACACGGCCCCGCTGGCCGCGGGCGGGCCGGTCGCGGCCGCCCGGACGTGGCGCCGGGGCCGCCTCTATCGGTTCCGTCCCAAGGGCGGCGAACACGGCCCGCTGGTGATCGTCGTGGCCCCGCTGCGCCCGACGCGGAGCGTCACGTACCGGCTCCGGCGCCTGGTCACCGCCGCCATGGCCCGTTCCGGGCGACCAAGCGGGCACGGCACGCCGGACGGGCGAGCGGAGCGGAGGAGGCGACCATGAGGATCTGTGTGGTGGCGCTCGGCAAGATCGGCCTGCCGCTGGCCGTGCAGTTCGCCGCCAAGGGACACCGGGTCGTCGGCGCCGACACCGACGGGCGGGTCGTCGCGCTGGTCAACGACGGGGTGGCGCCGTTCCCCGGCGAGGCCGACCTGGACGTGCGGCTGAAGGACGCCGTCACCTCCGGGCTGCTGTCGGCGACCACCGACACCGTGGCCGCGGTCGCGCGATCGGAGGCGGTCGTGGTCGTCGTGCCGCTGTATGTCGACGCGGACGGCGTCCCCGACTTCGGGTGGCTGGACGCCGCGACCCGGGCGATAGCGGCGGGCCTGCGCCGGGGTGCGCTGGTGAGCTATGAGACGACCCTGCCCGTCGGCACCACGCGAACCCGATGGGCGCCGATGCTGGCGCGGGGCTCGGGGCTGGCGGCGGGCGACGACTTCCACGTCGTATTCAGCCCGGAGCGGGTGCTGACCGGACGGGTCTTCGCCGATCTGCGCCGCTACCCGAAGCTGGTGGGCGGCATCGACGCGGCGTCGGGGCGCCGGGGGACGGCGTTCTACGAGGCGGTGCTGGACTTCGACGACCGCCCCGGCCTGCCCCGTCCCAACGGCGTCTGGGACCTCGGGTCGGCCGAGGCCGCCGAACTCGCCAAGCTGGCCGAGACGACGTATCGCGACGTCAACATCGGGCTGGCCAACCAGTTCGCGCGCTACGCCGACACGGTCGGGGTGGACATCACCCAGGTGATCGAGGCGTGCAACAGCCAGCCGTACAGCCACCTCCACCGCCCCGGCATCGCGGTCGGCGGGCATTGCATCCCGGTCTATCCGCAGATGTACCTGTGGAACGATCCCGCCGCGACCGTGGTCCGGGCCGCCCGCGCGGCCAACGCGGACATGCCCCGGTACGGGGTGGAACTGCTGGCCGCCGCCTACGGCGAGCTGACCGGCGCCGGCGTGCTCGTCCTGGGCGCGGCGTACCGGGGCGAGGTCAAGGAGACCGCCTTTTCGGGGGTCTTTCCCCTCGTCGCGGCGCTGCGCGAGCGAGGCGCGGTCCCGTACGTGTCCGATCCGCTGTACAGCGCGACCGAGCTTGCCGCGCTCGGCCTGCCCGGCCACGGCGGCGAACCGGTCACCGCCGCCATCGTGCAGGCCGACCATGCCGAGTACCGGCAGCTCGGCGCCGCCGACCTGCCCGGGGTACGCGTGCTTGTGGACGGGCGCCGCGTGACCGACCCCGCCCGGTGGACCGGCGTCCGCCGCGTCGTCATCGGCGGGGGCGATCGGTAGCGGGCGGGCGGCCGGGCGGGTGCCGGCGTGCGGTCAGCCGGCGGGGACGATCTCGGTGAGCGACGTGCCCCGGCCGGGGGAGTCGGCGGGGAACTCGGCATAGCGCGCCCCCGTTCGCGGGCACGTCCATACGCCGGGCTCGCCCGCGCCTTCGGCGAGGCGTACCCCGGCCCGGCCGACCCAGCCGATCCGGCGCGCGGGCACGCCCGCGACGAGCGCGAAGTCGGGGACGTCGCGGATCACCACGGCGCCGGCCGCGACCATGGCCCAGCGGCCGATCCGCACCGGCGCCACGCACACGGACCTGGCGCCGAGCGACGCGCCGGCCTCGACGGTGACGGCGACCGGCTCCCAGTCGCCGCCGCGTTTCGGCCTGCCGTCCGGATCGACCGACCGGGGATTGTGATCGTTGGTGAGCACCACGGCCGGCCCGACGAAGACGCCGTCGCCGAGCGTCGCCGGCTCGTACACCAGCGCGTAGTTCTGCAGCTTGACGTTGTCGCCGATCCGCACCCCGGCGCCGACATACGCGCCGCGCCCCACGACGCAGCCGGCGCCCAGCCGCGCGTGCTCGCGGATCTGCGCCAGCTCCCACACCGTGGTGCCCGCACCGAGCTCCGCGGTCGCGTCGACCTGAGCCGTCGGCATGACGCGGTAGGTCACCTCAGCACCTCCCTCGACGGTGGCGGACCGTGCCGCGCTCAGCCGCCGCCGCCGCGGGCGCCGTCCGTCGCGCGCGCCGCCAGCTCGCGCACCACCCGGCCGGCGGCCCGTCCGTCGCCGAACGGCGTGCCAGGCGGCCGGGCCGGGCGCTCCCGCAGCACGACGTCGGCGAACGCGGCGGGGCCAGCCTGGCGCGGCCGCGCCACCAGCATGTTCCACCCGTCGGCCAGCGTTTCGGGCCACTCGGTCTCGGATCGCAGCGTGGTGCAGACCCGGCCGAGCACGTACGCCTCCTTCTGCAGGCCGCCGGAGTCGGTGATCACGCCTCGCGCGCCGAGCACCGCCGCGACCATCTCGGCGTACGGCAGCGGCGGGCCGACGCACAGCGCGCCGCGGCCCAGCTTCACCCCGTGCCGCTCGGCTCGCGCCAGCAGCCGGGGATGCGCCGGCAGCGCCACCGGCAGCGGCAGGTCGGCGAGCGCGTCGACGAGCTCGGCGAGCCGATCCGGGTCGTCGGTGTTCTCGGCCCGGTGCAGGGTCGCGATCAGATAGGGCAGCGCCGGGTCGATCCCGTCCGGCAGGCCGGGCGCCGCGGGCGGCTCGGATCGGGCGGCCGCGGCGGCGGCCGCGGCGCTCAGCCGGTCGCGTACGCCGTGGCAGACGTCGACCATGACGTCGCCCACGAGGACGGCGCGGCCGCCGAGCCCCTCGGCGGTCAGGTGCCGTACGGCCTCGGCGGTGGGGGCCAGGAGCAGGTCTGCCGCGTGGTCGGTGAGCACGCGGTTGTGCTCTTCGGGCATCCGGCGGTTGAACGAGCGCAGCCCCGCCTCCAGATGGGCGACCGGCAGGTGCTGTTTCACCGCGCAGAGCGCCCCGGCGAGCGTGGAGTTGGTGTCGCCGTAGACCAGCACCCAGTCGGGCCGCTCGGTGGCCAGCACCGGGTCGAGGGCGGCCATGACCGCCCCCGTCTGCGCGCCATGCGTCCCGGAGCCGACCCCGAGATGACGATCGGGCGCGGGAATGTCCAGCCCGGTGAAGAAGACATCGGAAAGCTCGGCGTCATAGTGCTGGCCGGTATGGACGATCACGTGCCGGTGGGGGGTGCCGCGGAAGGCGGCGGCCATCGCGCCGAGCTTGACCAGTTGGGGCCGGGCGCCCACCACGCTGAGGATCTTCAGGGCGACCACCTTCGCTCACCATTCGTACGCGGACGAGTGCGCAGAGTAATGTAGCATCGCATCGGCCACTCCAGAGCGTGCCGAAAGCCGAAGGGTGAACCCGATGACGGCCACAGTCCAGGCGAGCCCGTCCTCCAGAGGGCGGCTCGTCATGCTCGTCGACAACCCCATCGAAGGGGACTCGCGAGTCCAGAAGTCGGCCGTCTCCGCGGCGCTGGCCGGCTGGGATGTGGTGGTGATCGGGTGCGGGCCGGCCGAGCGGCGATGGCCCCTCGGCGCGTCGGCCGAGGCGATCGTCGTCGCGCTGAGACCGGTTCTGCGGTTCAGGCCGCATCTGCGCCGCCATCCGCTGCTGCGCCGCCCGCTCGCCTATCGTCCGGGGGGGACCGGCACCTACCGGCAGGCGCTGGTCAGGGCCCGGCAGGCCGCCTTGCGGGCGCGGCGCGCCGAGCTGCGCGCCGCCGGCGCCGGGCCGGCCGCCGTCCTGCTGGGCGAGCTGTGGGTGCTGCCCCGGCGGGCGGTCGTGTCGGTGAGAAGCCGCTGGGTGAAGCTGCGCGTCCGCGAGACCGCCGCGATCACCGAGATCCGCAAGGACATGGACCGGCCGTTCGACCGCATCACCAACCTGACGTGGCGGATGCTGCTCGGCCGGCGCTGCTGGCGCCGGCTGGAGCCGGGCCTGTGGGAGTACGAGTTCGCCTACGGCAAGGTGATCGACCGGCTGCGGCCCGACCTCATCCACGCGCACGACTACCGCATGCTGGGCGTGGGGGCCCGCGCCAAGATCCGTGCGCGGGCCGCGGGACGGCCGGTGAAGCTGGTCTGGGACGCCCACGAGTACCTGCCCGGCCTCAAGGCGCCCACCCGTGCCACCTGGCTGCCCGCGCACTGCGCCTACGAGCTCGAGTACTCCCGGCACGCCGACGCCGTCGTCACCGTCTCCGAGCCCATCGCCGAGTTGCTGCGCGTGCGGCACCGGCTGCCCGAGCGCCCCGCGGTGGTCCTCAACGCCCCGCTCGCCGCCCGCCCGGCCGCCGCCGACGCCATCGCCGAGAGCCTGCCCAGCCTGCGCGACCGGTGCGAGATCGGGCCCGGCGTGCCGCTGCTGGTCTACGTCGGCGGCGCGGCGGAGCACCGGGGGCTCGGCCTGATGGTGCGGGGCCTCGCCAGGATCGATGGCGCGCACCTCGCGTTCGTGGTCAACACGCCCGATGGGCCATATATGCGGTCGTTGCTGGACGAAGCGACCCGGCTCGGCATCCGCGACCGGGTCCACACGATGCCCTACGTGCCCTACTGGCACGTGCCCGCCTTCGTGTCCACCGCCGATGTCGGGGTGATCGCGATGGACCACCGGCAAAACCACGAGCTGGCCCTGCCCAACAAGTTCTTCGAGTACGCCCACGGCCGCCTGCCCGTGGTCGTCAGCGACGTGGCGACGCTGGCCCGCACCGTCAGCGAGCTCGGCCAGGGCGAGGTCTTCGCTGTCGGCGACGTCGACGGCTTCGTCGCCGCGGTCGGCAAGGTGCTCGCCGATCCGGCGCGCTACCGGGCCGCCTACGACGCGCCGGGGCTGCTGGGCCGGTGGACGTGGGAGGCCCAGGCCGAGGTGCTCAAGGGCATCTACGACCGGCTGTTGCCGGCATCCGCCGCCTCGTCCCTTTCCGGCGTCCGGCTGCCGCCAGCGGCAGAGGGGGGCCGGTGACGGGCGGCGACTGTATCCCGGCATGCCGATGACCCGTCCGAGCGGCCGGCATCGCCCCGCCCACCGCGACGCGGTCAGAAGGGCTCCGAAAGCTCTCCGCATCTTCGCCCGGCCAGAGGTGACGGATAACCACCATTCGCCCTCGACGCGGGCCGATCACGGCCGCCTTCCGTCATTGACCGCATTCCGATTCTGGGCGGCGCTTGTCGTTGTCCTCTATCACCTTTCCCGGCAGGTCGGGCCGATCCCAGGGGTCCAAGAACTGGTCTGGTACGGCCGCACCGGCGTGACGTTCTTCTTCGTGCTGTCGGGCTTCGTATTGGCCTGGACCTACGATGGAGCGGGCATTTCGGCCGCCGTCATACTGTGGCGTCGATTCGCCCGCATCTGGCCGTTGCACGCCGTGACCACCGTGATCTCGGTGGTCGTCTATCTTGCGATCGGCACCGCCGTGCCGGTCAGTGCGGTCATGGCTTCGCTCGCGCTTGTGCACGCCTGGTTTCCGAGTCCGGTGATCTTCACTGGCGGAAATCCGGCGGCCTGGTCCATCAGTGACGAGGCCTGGTTCTATCTGATCTTCCCCGCGCTGCTGGCCGTGCTCGCCGTCCAGCGCTCCCGGGCCTGGCTGTGGACGGCGGTGATCGTCTCCACCTCCGGGGTCCTCCTGTGGCTGGCGTCCTCGCAGATCGCGGACGGGACGATGCGGACATGGTTCATCGATTACCTTCCGCTGACGCGATCTCCCCAGTTCGTGCTGGGAGTCGTCGCGGGCTTGGCGGTCAAGCGAGGCTGGCGCCCGCCGATCCGTCTTCCGGCGGCCGTCCTTGTCGTGATCGGCTGGCATGTCGCCCTCTTCTTGTGGTCCACCGTGGCGGCCGACACGAGGTGGTACGGCCCCTACACGGCTTCTGAAGTCCTCTCGGCGCCGATCTTCGCGGCGATGATCTGCGCTGCGGCGCATCGTGACCGCGCCGACGGGCCCGGCAGCCTGGGCCGGCCGTGGATGATCCGGCTCGGCAACTGGTCCTACGCCTGGTATCTCGTTCACGAGATCGTCATCCGCGCATACGTCCACGTGATCGGTCGCCCCGCCACCGGCCTGGCGACCGCGAGGGCGTGGTTCCTCGTCATCATGACGAGTCTCACCGTGGCCGGCCTGTGCCACCGCTTCATCGAACAGCCCGCGGAGCGCCGCCTCCGATCCATGTGGCGACCCAAGTCGGCGAGCGGGCGTTCCGCCGCGGGTCATCTGGACCTCAGGCAGACAAGCCCATGAATGTCATTTCGTCTGTGCCGCAAGCGAGGGGGACATTGTGCCTTTGGCCCAATCAGGTGAGGAGATGATCCCGGCCGCCCAGCCGGTGATCGGTGATGCGGAGGTCGCGGCCGCGGCGCGCGTGTTGCGCAGTGGCCGGGTGGTGCAGGGACCGGAAGTCGCGGCCTTCGAGGAGGAGTTCTCGGCGCTGGTCGCCGGCCGGATCTGCGTGGCGGTCAACTCCGGAACCTCGGCCCTGCACCTGACGCTGCTGGCCTTGGGCATCGGCCCGGCAGACGAGGTCGTCGTGCCGTCCTTCTCGTTCGCCGCCACCGCGAACGTCGTACGGCTGGCCGGCGCCCGGCCGGTCTTCGCCGACATCCAGCCCGGCAGCTTCTGCCTCGACCCAGACGCGGTGGCGGCCGCGATCGGTCCCCGCACCGCGGCGATCATGCCGGTACACCTCTACGGCCACCCGGCCGCGATGGACAGGCTGGTGCCGCTCGCCGAACGGTTCGGCCTGGCGCTCGTCGAAGACGCCTGCCAGGCGCACGGCGCCGCGCTCGCCGGACGGCCGGTCGGCACCTTCGGGGCGGCCGGCTGTTTCAGCTTCTACCCCACCAAGAACATGCATTCACTCGAGGGCGGCATGATCACCACCGCCGACCCCGCGCTGGCCCGTACGCTGCGGCTGCTGCGCAACCAGGGGATGGAGCGGCCCTACGCGAACGAGATCGTCGGCGCCAACATGCGGATGACCGACGTGGCGGCGGCGATCGGCCGGGTGCAGCTGGGGCGGCTGCCGGCGTGGACCGAGCGCCGCAGGCGCAATGCGAAGGTCCTCGACGCCGGGCTCAGCGGGGTCACCACGCCGCCCGTCGCGGACGACGCCGAGCACGTCTACCACCAGTACACGATCCGGGTGCCAGCCGGCCGCGACGACATGCGGCGGCGGCTGGCGGCAAGGGGCGTGGGCAGCGCCGTCTACTATCCGACGCCGATCCACCGGCTGCGGCCCTATCTCGGCGCGGACGGGCGGCCGTCCGGCGACCCGCACCTGCCGGAGACCGACCGGGCCGCGGTCGAGGTGCTGTCGCTCCCCGTCCATCCCTCGCTCACCGACCGGTGCCTCGAACGGATCGTGGCCGCCGTGAACGGCCTGGAGCCCCGGCGATGAGCCGTGGCGGCCGCCGCGGTCCCATAGTTCTCTCCGCCGCGTGGCGGCGGTTCCGTATTCGTTAAAGGTTTATGCATTTCTTCCGCGCGCCTGCCATCCCCGGAATTCACCGGGACATGCTCTCGATGGGAGGTACATGCCCATGCAGGCGATGGAGCTCCGCAAACTGGCCGATCTCGAAGACCGGCATTGGTGGTATCGCGAACGACGCGCGATAGTGGCGCGAGAATTGCGCAGATTTCCGGCCTGTGGGCGCGTACTCGACATTGGTGCGGCTTATGGTGGAAACACCCTTACCATGCAGGCCATGGGCTGGATCGCCACCGCGGTCGACTACTCCGCCGCGGCGACCAAGATATGCCGTGGCCGCGGCATCTCGGTGGTCCGGGCCGACGCGCGCGACCTCCCCGTCGAACCCGGCTTCATCGATCTCGTGGTCGCCTTCGACCTCCTCGATCATGTCGAGGAGGACCATCTCGTCATGCAAGAGATCGGGCGCGTGCTGCGGCCCGCCGGTGGGGCCGCGCTGATCGCGGTCTCCTGTGACATGGCGCTGTGGTGCGCGCGCGATGAGGCGCTGGGCCGGGTCCGCCGCTACAGCCGGGAGTCGCTGTTGGACATCGCGGAGAAGGCCGGCCTGGTCGTCGATCAGCTGTGGAGCTGGAACGTCCTGCTGCGTCCGGTCGCCGCGCTGCGGCACCGGATGACGGGGCGTCCCGGGCGGTCGGCGACGCGGCGGGCCCGTCCGGTCGGCGAGTTGAGCCGCCCGCCGCGCCCGGTCAACACCGCACTGTCGGCGATCATCGCGGCGGAGCGCGTCCTGCCCGTGCGGTCGCTTCCCGGAACGTCACTGATCATGCGGGTACATCGTGACTAGGGCGTGTCTTCGAGACACGCCCGCTCAAGGACCCGTCTGTTTGCGCAGCTCTACCCGCACCACCTCGCGCGGAATCCCGTCGATCTCGCGTATGTACGTGCCCGTCTCGGTGAAGCCGCAGCGCCGATGCAGGCGCCGTACCGCGGTGTTGGACGCCAGCACCTCGCCGCGCAGGACGCTCACCCCGACCTTCTCGAAGGCGTAGGAGGCGGACTCGCGTTCGATGCCGATCCAGGCCGGGAGCAACTCGCCGCGCCGGTTGAGTCCCTCGATGTCGAGGTAGAACCCCCAGTTCGCGGACTCGAGGTCGGTGGTCGCGAAGGTGACCACTCCGGACGGCACGTTGCCGTGCTCGTAGATCAACAGCCATCTCGTATCGTCCGTGAGCATCGACGACCACCAGCGGCGGTGTTCGTCCGGCTCGATCTCGTGCGTCGTGAAGCTGGCGCGGCGCACCTGAGGGTGGTTTCGCCAGCGCAGGACCATGTCGCGATCGGCATCGGACGCCTCCCGAAGCATCTGCACCCCTCCTGCCACACCCGCGATCGCAGTGCGTATCGATATGAACACACTATGTGATCGAAGATACCCTCGCGGGGACGGGCGGGGCCCGGGGTCAGGTGACGCGGGTGCGGCCGGCGGGGAAGCGCGCGTAGGACTTGGTCTCGACGATGTCGCGCAGCCGCGTCATCGCCTCCCAGACCTCGGTGAAGCGGGTGTAGATCGGGGCGGGACCGAGCCGGAACCGGTCGGGGGTGCGGTAATCGGGGATCACCTTGGCGGCGATGAGGGCCTGCGCGATGCGCCATGCCTCCGGGTGGTAGAGCGTCACGTGTGACCCCCGGCGGGCGGGGTCGCGCGGCGTGGCGAGGGCGCAGCCCGGCAGCCAGGCGTCGGCCAGCTCGATCAGGTACGACGTGAGGGCCACGCCCTTGGCGCGCAGCCGGTCGATGCCCGCGGCCGCGAGCAGCCGGACGCCCTCCTCGACCGCGGCGATGCCGAGGATCGGCGGGGTGCCCGTGCCGAACCTGGCGATCGTCGGCTCCGGGTCGTACGACGCGCCCATCTCGAACTGGTCGCGCTGGCCGAACCAGCCCCAGATCGGCTGGCGCATCGTGGCCTGCGCCGCGCGCCGCACGTAAAGGAAGGCGGGGGCGCCCGGCCCGGCGTTCAGGTACTTGTACGTGCAGCCCACGGCGAGGTCGGCGCCGGTGGCGTCGAGTTCGACCGGCACCGCGCCGGCCGCGTGGGACAGGTCCCACAGCATCAGCGCGCCCCGCTCGTGCGCCAGGCCGGTGACCTCGGCCATGTCGAGCATCGCCCCGGAGCGGTACGCCACGTGCGACAGGCACACCAGCGCGGTGTCGGCGTCGACGGCGGCCCGCAGCGCGGGCAGCGCCAGCCCTTGGTCGATATCGGCGTGGACCATCCGCAGCACGCCGCCGCGCCGCGCCGCGAGCCCTTCGAGGACATAGCGGTCGGTGGGGAAGTTGTCGTCGTCGGTCACGATCACCGTGCGGCCGGGGCGGGCGTCCAGCGCGGCCACGGCCAGCTTGTAGAGGTTGACCGTGGTCGAGTCGGCGATCATCACCTGGCCGGGCGCCGCGCCCAGCAGCGCGGTGCCGAGCAGGTCGCCCACCTGGGCGGCCTGGTCGATCCAGCGCGCCCACGACCGGATCAGACCCTGGCCCCACTCGTCGGCCACCACGGCGGCCAACCGCTCCCGCGTCGCCTTGGGCAGCCGGCCGAGCGAGTTGCCGTCGAGGTAGATCAGCTCGGGCTCGTCATCGACGAACTCGCGCCGCAGCCCGGCCA
The DNA here is from genome assembly GCA_035765195.1 of Streptosporangiaceae bacterium. Classification (GTDB taxonomy): domain Bacteria; phylum Actinomycetota; class Actinomycetes; order Streptosporangiales; family Streptosporangiaceae; genus CALAED01. The sequence goes on along the minus strand of DASTYC010000007.1, from coordinate 428,406 downwards.
GCGGATCCGCCTCGTCGAGCCGCTCGGCGTGGCCACGCGACAGATCGGTCATCGCCGCTCGCCTGCCCCGTCAACGTCGTCCCGCGCCGACCCTCCGGCGTCCGGGTCGGCACTCGGTACGGATATGGTAACGCTCCGTCACGGGCGCGCACGCGTGGCCCGCGCGCGGCGCCTCGTGCCCGGGCGAGCGTCAAAGGTGGCGGTGGCGGCCGCGACGCCGGCGGAAGACGCGCCAGATGGTGAAGACGGCGATGAATCCGGCGGCCACGGGCGCCGCCCGCTTGGCGACGGCGGGACCGGCGACCTCGAGCAGGTCGATGGCCTCCGCGGCGCGCCGGTGGTCGCGTCGCTCGTGGGCCGGGCTCGGCCGCGACCCGGTGTCGGACCTCGGCGCGGCGGGGCCGTCGGCGGCGGCCGGACTGGCACTGGCGGTGGCCGGGCTCTGGCCTGCCTGGCTCGTCGGCGCCGACTGCTCCGGCCCGGCGGCCGGCGCCACCTCAGGGCCCGGTGTGTCGGGCCGCTGGATCTCCTCGTGGAGCGCCTCGGCGAACCTGCCGATGAGCTTGCCGCCGACCTCGGAGAGGATGTTGCGCCCGAACTGGGCCGGACGTCCGGTCACGTTGAGCTTGGTGTGCACGGTGACCCGCGTGATATCGCCTTCGTCGTGCAGGTGGGCCTGCACGGTGGCGGAGGCGGTGCCGGCGCCGCGGGACTCCTTGCCCGTGCCCTCCATGGTGACGGTATGGGTCGCCTCGTCCTTGGACGCGATGCGCGCGGCGCCCTTGTAGGTGATCGTCATCGCGCCGAGCTTCACCTTGAGCCGTCCGGTGAACTCGTCGCCGTCGATCGAGTCGAGCGTCGCGCCCGGCATGCAAGGCGCCACCCGCTCCACGTCGAGCAGCACCGCCCAGGCATGTTCGATCGGCACCGGGACGGTGAACTCGTGGTCGAGCTCCATGAACAAACGCCTTCCTAGTCGGGGGCCTGGTGGCGACCCTATGCCGACCAGATACCCGGCTGCCAGTCGGCCAGACCTAGATCACACAGCGAGCGGGCCGAGGAGCCGGCCGGGCAACCGTCCCCGCACGGGCGCGGGCGGGGACGGTTGCCCCATCACGGCCGGGCTCAGACGGTCGCCGCGGCCGTCAGGGCACGGGCGGTGAGCACCCTGGCGAGGTGCCGGCGGTACTCGGCCGAGCCGCTGATGTCCGCCGGCGGGTCGGTGGCCTCGGCGGCGGCCTCCGCGGCGGAGCGGAACGCCTCGGCCGACGCCGGCCCGCCCGTCGCCGCCGACTCGACGGCCGACGCCCTGATCGGGTACGGACCCATGTTGGTGAGCGCGACCCGGGCCCCGGCGACCGTGCCGTTGCCGCGCTGAACCGCCGCGGCGACCCCGACGATCGCCCACGCCTGCGCCGTCCGGTGGAACTTCTCGTAGTGGAAGCCCCAGTCGTCGCCCAGTTTGGGCACGCGAACGCCGACGAGCAGCTCGTCCGGCTCCAGCGCCGACGTCAGGTAGTCGACGAAGAAGTCCGACGCCGGGATGTCGCGGGAGCCGCGCGGCGACCGCGCCACCATGGTCGCGTCGAGGGCGAGCATGACGGCCGGCAGGTCACCGGCCGGGTCGGCGTGCGCGATCGACCCGCCGAACGTGCCGCGGTGCCGGACCGCCGGGTCGGCCACCGTGGCCGTCGTCTTGGCCACGAGCGGCGGCACGAGCGGATCGCGGATGACGCTGTAGTGCGTCGCCATCGCGCCGATGAACACGTGGTCGCCGCCGTCCCGGATCTCCCGCAGCTCGTCGACCCGGTCGAGGTCGACGAGCACCTCGGGCAGGGCCAGCCGCAGCCGCAGCAGCGGCATCAGGCTCTGCCCGCCGGCCAGCACCTTGGCGTCCTCGCCCGCGCCGGACAACGCGGCCACGGCCTCGTCGACCGAGGACGGCCGTACGTACGAGAACTCCGCGGGGATCATGACGCGCCTCCTCGAGCGTCTTGGATTGCCTGCCAAACCCGTTCCGGCGTGCACGGCATGCGCACGTCGTTGATGCCGAGCGGACGCAGCGCGTCGACGATCGCGCCCACGACCGCCGGGGTCGAGGCGATGGTGCCGGCCTCGCCGACGCCCTTGACGCCGAGCGGGTTGGTGGTCGCAGGCGTCTCCGTGCGGTCGGTGTGGAAGGTCGGCAGGTCGGCCGCCGACGGCACCAGGTAGTCGGCCATCGTCGTGGTCGTCAGGTTGCCGTCGGCGTCGTAGACGCCCTCTTCGTACAGCGCCTGGGCGATGCCCTGGGCGAGCCCGCCGTGCACCTGGCCGTCGACGATCAGCGGGTTGATGACCTTGCCGACGTCGTCGACCGCCACGTACTTGCGGATCTTCACAAACCCGGTCTCGGTGTCGACCTCGACCGCGCACAGGTGGGTGCCGTGCGGGTAGGAGAAGTTCTCCGGGTCGAACGTCGCGTCCGAGTCGAGCGAAGGCTCCATGCCGTCGGGCAGGTTGTGCGCCAGGTTGACGGCGAACGCGATCTCCTGGATCGGCTTGGCCGTGGCCGCGTCGCCGCGCACGCTGAACGAGCCGCCGGAGAACTCGATGTCCTGCTCGGAGGCCTCCATCAGGTGGGCGGCGGCCCGCTTGGCCTTCTCGATGACCTTCTCGCAGGCGTTGACGAGGGCGACGCCGCCGATCGCCAGCGACCTGGACCCGTAGGTGTCGAGACCCTTGTGCGAGCTCGCCGTGTCGCCGTGCAGGATCCGGACGTCCTCGAACGGGACGCCGAGCTTGTCGGCGATGATCTGGCCCATCGTGGTCTCGTGGCCCTGGCCGTGCGGCGAGGTCCCGATCACGGCCTCGACCTTGCCGGTGGCCAGCATCCGCACGCTGGCGTACTCCCAGCCGCCGCCGCCGAAGTTGAGCTGCCCGAGCACCCGGGACGGGGCGATGCCGCACATCTCGGTATAAGTCGAGATGCCGATGCCGAGCTGGACCGGATCGCCGCGCTCGCGCCGGTCGGCCTGCTCCGCGCGCAGCTTGTCGTACTCGAACGCCTGCAGCGCCTTCTCGGTGGCCGCCTCGTAGTTGCCGGAGTCGTACGTGAGCCCCGCGATCGTCGTGTACGGGAACTCCTCGTGCTTGATCCAGTTGCGTCGCCGTACCTCGATGGGGTCGAGGTCGAGCTCGACGGCCAGCTCGTCCATGATCCGCTCGATGGCGTAGGTCGCCTCCGGCCGGCCGGCGCCGCGGTAGGCGTCGGTCGGCGTCTTGTTGGTGAAGACGCCCGAGCAGGTGAAGGACAACGCGTCCATCTTGTAGATGGCGTTGTACATGAACGCCCCGAGCAGCGGTACGCCCGGCCCCACGAGCCGCAGGTAGGCGCCCATGTCGGCGAGCAGGTTGACGCGGAGCCCGCGGAGCCTGCCGTCGCGGTCAGCCGCGATCGCGATGTCCTGGATCTGGTCGCGGCCGTGGTGGACGGTCAGGTTGCCCTCGCTGCGCGACTCGGTCCACTTGAGCGGTCGGCCGAGCCGGCGCGCCGCGAGCATCAAGATGACCTCTTCGGCGGTGACGCCGATCTTGGAGCCGAAGCCGCCGCCCACGTCGGGGGCGATGACCCGGATCTTCTGCTCGGGGATCTCGGTCACCAGCGAGAGCACGGTCCGCAGGATGTGCGGGACCTGGGTGGCCGACCACATGGTGAACTCGTCGCCGATCGGCGCGACCACCACGGCCCGCGGCTCCATCGCCGACGGGATCAGCCGCTGCTGGATGTAACGGCGCTCGATGACCACCGGCGCGTCGCGGAAGGCGGCCTCGGTGTCGCCGTTCTCCAAGACCCAGGTGTAGGTCTTGTTGGTGCCCTTGTCGCTGTGGACGAGGTCGGCGCCCTCCTTGAGCGCCTCCTCCATGTCCATGACGGCCGGCAGCGGCTCGTAGTCGACGTCGATGGCCTCGAGCGCGTCGGCGGCTGCATAGCGGTCGCGGGCGACCACCATCGCCACCGGCTCGCCGGCGAACCGCACCTCGTCGACCGCGAGCGGCATGTAGTCGGGGTGCACCATGTCCTCGGTGACCGGCCAGGCGCACGGCAGCGGAGCCTGCTCGTCGGCGAAGTCGCGGCCGGAGTAGGCGGCGATCACGCCGGTGCGCTCCTTGGCCGGGCTCACGTCGATGCCGCTGATGCGGGCGTGACCGAACGGGCTGCGCAGGAACGCGACGTAACACAGGCCGGGTACCTGGATGTTGTCGGTCCACTGCGTCTTGCCGGTGATCAGCCGGGCGTCCTCGATGCGCTTGCGCGCGCTCCCGATCTCGGGGGCGGTGGTCATGATGTCACCTCCTTGGCGGCGCCGCGCATGTCGTCGGCGGCCCGCCGGACGGCCCGCACGATGTTCTGGTAACCGGTGCAACGGCAAAGGTTGCCTTCGAGCCCTTCCCTGATCTCCTCCTCGGAGGGGTCGGCGTTCTCGCGGAGCAGGTCGAGCGACGCCATGATCATGCCGGGCGTGCAGTAGCCGCACTGCAGGGCATGCTCTTCATGGAACGCCCGCTGCATCGGGTGCAGCTGCCCGTCGATGCCGAGGCCCTCGATGGTGGTGATCTCACGGCCGTCCGCCTGAACGGCGAGCACGGAGCAGCTCTTCACGCTGAGCCCGTCCATGAGGACGGTGCAGGCTCCGCAGTTCGTGGTGTCGCAACCGATGGGGGTGCCAACTTTCCCCAATCGGTCACGCAGGTAGTGGACGAGCAAGAGGCGCGGTTCGACGTCGTCCTCATACGTCACTCCGTCGACCTCGACCTTGATGCGTGGCATTCGATCTCCCAATGAGCGTTGGGGTGGCCCCATGCCAGGACTTCGATGGGGCGGCTGAACGGGCTCGGCGGCAGGGATGGAACACGGCTCGACACGGGCTCGCCTCGGGCGTGTGGTCACCCCGCGTTGAGCCCCTGGCCTGCGCAAAAGCGGGCGGAGCACGGGAACCGGGTGATGTTAGGAGTGTTTTCACCAAGGGACACACCTCCGTCGTTGGAGGGCGACCCTACGAAACTATTCCTTGGTTGAACCGTGTACCAGTCCCTCGCGCTTCATTTCCGAGCAAAGGGTGATCAAGCTTCTGCGAAGCGCGATTCGTCGGCCCGGGCGGGGTCGCCGCGCCGGATCGCCGCGCCGGATCACCCTGCCGGGTCGCCGCGCCGGAGCGTTGTACCGAATGTCGTTCTGCTAGCGGGGTGACGGCAGGTCCACGGTGAACAAGGCGGCGCCGCTCTGGTCGCGGAGCCGTACGGTCAGCATCTCGGTGTGCCCGTCGATGGCGACCTCGCCGAAGAACTGGAAGCCGTCGGCGGGGGAGGTATTGGCGGCCGGCGGCGCCTGCTGGAACCGCACCTGCGGTCCGAAAGTGCCGTCGAGCGCGTTGGGCCCGAACGCACCGGCGTTGAGCGGTCCCGACACGAATTCCCAGAATGGCGCGAAGTCCTGGAAGGCGGCCTTCGCCGGGTCGTAGTAGTGCGCCGCGGTGTAGTGCACGTCGGCGGTGACCCAGAGCGTGCCCGTGATCCGCTGGTGCTTGATGAAGGCCAGCACGTCGGCGATCTCGCGCTCCCGACCCAGCGGAACGCCGCCGTCGCCCTGCGCGGCCGCCTCGAAGTTCGCGCCGTCCGGCACCACGAGCCCGAGGGGCATGTCGTTGGCGATGACCTTCCAGGTGGCCCGTGAGGCCTTCAGTTCGCGCGTGAGCCAGGCCGTCTGCTCGGCGCCGAGCAGCCCTTCGGTCGCCGTCGGCGAGTTGTTGGGCCCGTTCGGATCCTTGAAGGTGCGCATGTCGAGCACGAACACGTCCAGCAGCGGGCCATACGAGATCTTGCGGTAGATCGTGCCGCGCGGCGTGATCGGCGTGTACTCGCCCAGCGCCCGGCGCGCCCGCGCGGCGAGCACGTCGATGTTCTTCTCGGTGTAGCGGGCGTCGTCGAGGATCTGACCCGGGTACCAGTTGTTGCGCGTCTCGTGGTCGTCCCACTGGTAGACCATGGGCACGGCCGCGTTGAACGCACGCAGGTTGTCGTCGAGCAGGTTGTAGCGGAACTGGCCGCGGAACTCCGCGAGCGTCTCTGCGACCTTGGTCTTTTCGGCCGTGACCACGTTCCGCCAGGTCCGGCCGCCGGGCAGCGACACCGTCTCGGTCAGCGGGCCGTCGGAGTAGACCAGGTCGCCGCTGCATAGGAAGAAGTCGGGTTCGAGCCTGCCCATCGCCTGGAAGATGCGATAGCCGCCGATATCAGGATTTATCCCCCAGCCCTGGCCGGCGAGGTCGCCCGACCACACGAACCGCACGTCCCCGTGCCGCGCCGGAGCCGTACGGAAGCGGCCGCGGACCGGCGCGGACAGCAGCGAGGCGTCGTCGAGATCGGCCAGCCGGACCCGATAGTGCACCCCCTCGCCGGACGGCAGCCCGCGCACCAGCGTCTTGCCGGTGAGGTCGGTCGCGGGCGTCAGCACCGGGCCGCGCAGCGTGCGGGCACGCGCGAAGTCCGGCCGGGTGCTCACCTCGACGAGCATCCGGGACGGCCGGTCGGCCCTGGCCCACACCACCGCGCTCCGCGCGGTGACGTCGCCGCTTTGCACGCCGTGGGTGAGCCGCGGCCGGCCGCTCCGGACGAGCGCGGGAGCCGCGGGCGCCAGACCGCCGAGCGCGGCCACCCCGCTCCCCGCCGCGATCCCGGTCCGTAGGAAGGTCCGCCGGTCCATAGCCGCCATCGCCCGCTCCCCTTTCGCGCGCCCGCGCGTTTCGTATCACGTATCAGGCGGGCATGCTCGTCAGGGCACGCGAACCGCGCATAACGGACAGATGGCCGCCGGGGAAACTGTGCGGGCCTGATCGGCTTGACAACGCTGCGTGACCGGTGTCTGCTATACCGCATGCCAGCGCGCGCCGCCTCTCGCGATCACGTGGTCTATTGCCGCGTGGCCAGCGCGCTGTGTCCTTCGTGTCGCTGTCGCTGATCCCGTAGCGGCCTCGCGCCGACCCCTGTTCGGCCTGTTCGGCCGCCGCACGCTCTGCGGCTTTCCCCGCCCCCTGCTCCCGGGCAGACCGGCTCCGGTTCGTACGCGAAGGACTCCCATGAAGATCGACATCATCCCCGACATCACGATGCGCGGGCAGGCCGACCCGCACGGCCGTGCGGCGGGTTCGCGCCGGCCCACGGTCGGCCGGCTCGCGGCTGGCCTGCGCGACCTCGCCGCCGGTCGGGCCGATTGGCGGGCGGCCGTCCGCCTCGATCCGGCCGGGCCCCGCCGGATCCGGCTCGACGCCGAGCTCGCCGGCGCCGCCGATCTGTGGCTCACCACCTGGCCGCCACGCCATGCCGCCGGCCTGCACGCCGAGCCCGCCGAGATCAGCACGCTCGTGGCGGGCGAGCTCGTCGAGGTCGCGATCGGACCCGACGGCGTCACCGAACGCCCGCTGCGCGCCGGCCGCGTCCAGATCCGCGGCACCCTCCCGTCCTTGGGCACCCGCGCGCTGCGCAACCCCGGCGCCGGTTACGCCGTGACGCTGCACGCCCGCCCGCGCTGAACAACGCCCCCGCGGTCAGCGACGCGAACGCGTGGCGACTCGGACGAAACCGGCGACCGCGAACCCGACCAGCAAGATCGGCGCGGCGACCACGATCGGGATCTCGCGGCCGGCCAGCGCGGCGCCGGCGAACGCGCCGGCCGTGGACAAGAACAGCAATCCGGTGAACAGCGCGGCGGGGTCGAACCGGTGCCGGCGCCCGCGGGGCGGGTCAGACGGAGACACGGCGCACCTGCACGTCGCCTATCCGGCCGCGGACGAACAGCTCGATCACCGGCGCGTCCTTGGCGGCCCCGCCTTCGGCCGGGAGCACCACGTCGACCCTCGCGCGCGGCCCGGAGGTCACCCGGCCCGCCACGTCGACGTCGCCCAGCGAGCTGCGGGCGTGCACCTCGGTGGTGACGGCGCCCGGCACGGTCACCCTCATCTCTCCGAGCGACACCTCGGCGCGCACCCGTACCCGCTGCCCGGCGCCGAGCGGCAGCGCGGTCAGGTCGAGGTCGCCCTCGCCGATGATGACCCGATAGGACTGCTCGGTGCGCGCGGAGATCGGACGCCAGTGGACATCGCCCCAGCGACCGTCGCTGGGCAGCTCACCGACCGCGGACGTGGCGACGAGGGCAAGGCACAAGACGACTCCCAAGGAGACCAGGCCGCGGCCGCGGCCGTACCAGGAAGCGACGACCAACCCGGCACCGAGGACGCCGAGGCCGGCCGCGATCGCGATCGTCACCCTGGTGGTGACCGATTGATGTGTGGTGAGCGGGACCGTCGCGGCGCCCGCGCCGAGAGCGGTCACAAGCGTGAGGAAGGCCGGCCTCGACCGCCCGCGCGGCCCCGGCTCGGGCGGCTCGGCGTCCGGTGCCTCCTGCGGTGCCGTGGGCTCCGCCCACGCCTCTGGCCGGGGCGGCAGCGGTTCGGTCGGCAGCGCGTCAGAGGAGACCGCGTCGTGGGGCATCGCGTCGGGCGGCAGCGGCTTGGTCACCGGTGACCGCGTGGTGCCGGGCTCGGCGGCGCCGAGCGGCGAGCGGCCCAGCGTGGCCAGATCGATCATGCCCGCCGGGTCGGGTGCGGGCGCCGCGCGCCGCTCGTCCGGCCGCAGCGGCGTGCCCTGGAAACGCTCGGGGAAGGTGCGCGCCACCCGCACGAGGTCGACCCCGCGCGCGTGTGCGACCAGCAAGGCCAGCCCGAACACGGCGACCACGGTCAGCGGGCCGGTGGCGCCGCCGCCCGCGCCCAGGCCGCGGCCGACGACGCTGAACGCCACACCGGCCGTGAGCAGCCCCCCGAGCACCGCGAGCACCGTGTCGCCGTCGAACCTGCGCCGGAACAGCTGCTCGGCCGGGGAGACCGCGTCCTCGTCCGAGGGCATCAACAAGGCGGCGGCCACGTAGAGGAAGATCCCCGAGCCGCCGGCGCCGAGGGCGAGCACCGCCAGCGCGACCCGGAAGATGACGGGGTCGATGCGCGTGTAGCGGCCGAGACCGGTGCATACGCCGGCCAGGATGCGGCCGTCGCGCACTCGCACCAATCGCCGGTTCTCGGGCATGGCACCATCCTCGCGCCGGCGCCCGCCACCCGGTATCCGGGACACCCCTGAAGCTGCCCGGGGGTTGGAACAGGGCCGGCCTAAGGGTTCGTGCCGGTCAGTCGCTGACGTGGGCGGTGTTGTCGAGCCAGTGCCGGGCGAGGCCGGGGTCGCCGTCGACGCTGACGTGGGTGGCTTCGCGGTCGGTGAGAGGGAGTCGTCGGGTCAAGATCAGCAGCAGCGATTGTGCTGGGCCGGTCACCGTCACATCGGCCTTCTGGGTTCCGGGCCGCCACGTCGCTCCGTCAGGCCGCCGTTCGACGAACCAGGCCCCCGCGTCGTCCGCGGTGTCGGTGGCCAGCCACTGCAGGGTCTGCCCGGTGCCCCGGATGGCGCGGGCGGACTCGGACCGCTGCAGCTCCCACGTGGGGGAGGTGAGCATCGCGAGGTGGTTGCCGATGAGCGCGGCCGCGATGTCGGCGTCAATGTCGGCCGGTCGGCCGGCCGCGTTGGCTGCGTCAAAGCCGTGGACGACCGTCTCGTTGAGGACGCTGGACATCCAAAATCGCGTCCCGGACCGTTCGTCCCCCGCGGCATTGAACACCGGCGCGTCGAGCGCGTCGTCGGAGCACGCGCTCGCGACCCGCCGCGCGGACTCCGACAGCCACGCCTGCCACTCGCGGGGGTCGGCGGGGAGTACGGCCATCTCCGTTGGCAGCTGGGCGGGGTCGGTGATGCGTCGTTCGATGATCTCGGCGACCCAGTGCTGGGTCTGGCCCACGTGCTCGACCAGCTCGGTAATGGTCCACCCGGGGGTTGTCGGCACGGCGGCGTCAGGTCCGGCCACGGCGGCTGATTCGGCCAGCCGTCGGGTGTGTTCGACAATCGCTCGCCGGGCGTGTTCCGCGTTCAACTCGGTCATGGGTTGTTCCTTTCGCAGGTTCGTTGTGCTGGTACTGACTCGGCGTGCCGGTCGAACTCATCGGTGGCCTGTGGATCGGCGCGACAGGCGACTCGCCGATCACCTCGTGATCCGCCGGGTCGGTTCCGAAGTCAGGGAGACCCCTGAGACGTCCCTGAGGTCGGCCGCCGGATGTCCAGGGAGCGGCCCCGATGCCATTCGGCGCCCGCACGTGTGACTATCCATTCAAGACATTCAAGGCGGACCACATACCGCGGATGGATGGGATCGGGCGGGAACGGCACCGGATGAGCGAGGCGACGAGCGTCGAGGAGACACCGCGGCTGGACCGGCGGGCCAATGGCCGGCTGGTCGCCGGGGTGTGCCGCGGCATCGCCGACCACCTCGGCCTCGAGGTGGTGATCGTCCGGCTGGCCTTCTCACTGCTGATCATCGCGGGTGGCGTCGGCGTCGCCGCGTACATCGCGCTGTGGGTGCTCGTCCCGCGCCGCGACGAGCCGGCGCAGCGCGACTGGACCCAGTTCGCCGCCTACGGCGCGCTCATCCTCGGCCTGTCCTTTCTCACCTGGGCCTCCGGGCTGGCCAAGGCCGCGCTGTGGCCGCTGGTCGCCGGGGGCATCGGGGCCGCGGTGCTGTGGCAGCAGGCCGACAGAAACCAGCGGCAGCGCTGGCTGCGGACCACCACGGTCCCGCTCCGCCGGATGTGGCTGCGCAGCCTGCTCGGCGCCTTCCTGGTCATCGGCGGCATCGGCGGCTTCGTCGCCCAGAGCGTGAACGCCACGGAGGCCCGCGAGGTGCTCATCGCCACCGCGGTCATCCTTTCCGGGGTCGCGGTGATCGCCACACCGTGGCTGATGCGGCTGTGGCAGGACCTCGACGTCGAGCGCAGGGAGCGCATCCGCTCCCAGGAGCGGGCCGAACTGGCCGCGCACGTCCACGATTCGGTCCTGCACACGCTGACCCTGATCCAGCGCAGCGCACACGACACCCGCGAGGTGCAGCGCCTCGCCCGTTCGCAGGAGCGCGAGCTGCGCAGCTGGCTGTACGCCCCGCGCGCCGACCCCGACCAGACGCTGGCCGCGGCGGTACAGAAGATCGCGGGGGAGGTCGAGGACGATCACGGCGTGCCGATCGAGGTCGTGTGCGTGGGCGACTGCCCGCTGACCGCCGCGCTCGGCGCCATGCTGCAGGCCGCCCGCGAGGCGATGGTGAACGCGGCGAAGTACGCGGAGGCCCCGTCGGTGTCGGTGTACGCCGAGGTCTCCGGCGACGACGTCGCGATCTATGTACGGGACCGGGGCAAGGGCTTCGACCTGGACGCGATCCCGGAGGACAGGATGGGCGTGCGAGGGTCCATCATCGGACGGATGGAGCGCAACGGCGGCACGGCCACGGTCCGCACCGCCCCCGGCGAGGGCACCGAGGTCCGGCTGGAGCTGAAGCACTCATGACGGTGAGGCGAAGACCATGACACGGGTAGTGCTGGTGGACGACCACCAGATGTTCCGTACCGGCGTCAAGACCGAACTGGGGCCCGGCATCGAGGTCGTGGGGGAGGCGGGCGACGTCGACTCGGCCGTGGAGGTGATCACGGCGGCGGCGCCCGACGTCGTGCTCCTCGACGTCCACCTGCCGGGAGGCGGCGGCATCGAGGTGCTGCGCAGGCTGCACGGCCACGTCACGGCGCGGTTCCTGGCGCTGTCGGTTTCGGACGCCGCCGAAGACGTCATCGGCGTCGTACGGGGCGGCGCCCGCGGCTACGTCACCAAGACGATCTCCGGGCCGGAGCTGACCGACGCGATCGGCCGGGTGGCCGACGACGACGCGGTGTTCTCCCCGCGGCTGGCCGGCTTCGTACTCGACGCGTTCGCCGCCACCGACGCGCCGTCGATCGACCCCGAACTCGATCAGCTGACGCAGCGCGAGCGCGAGGTGCTGCGGCTGATCGCCCGCGGCTACGCGTACAAGGAGATCGCCCGCGAGCTGTACATCTCGGTCAAGACGGTGGAAACCCACGTTTCGAGCGTCCTGCGCAAGCTGCAGCTGTCCAACCGCCACGAGCTGTCGCGCTGGGCCGCCGCACGCCGCCTCGTCTGACCGCGAGGAGTCTTCGTCAGGGCCGAACCTCGCTCAGCGAGCCGCTGCCGACGTCGTAGACGAAGCCCCGGACGGAGTCCTTGCGCGGGATGAACGGGCTGGCCTTGATCCGCGCGATGGACTGCCGTACGTCCTGCTCGAGGTCGGGGAAGGCCTCGGCCGCCCACTCCGGCTTGACCCCGGTGTCGGCCAGGACCTGGGCGCGGAACTCGTCGTCGGTGAACGTGAGCATGCCGCAGTCGGTGTGGTGGATCAGCATGATCTCCTGTGTGCCGAGCAGCCGCTGCGAGATCGCCAGCGACCTGATCTCGTCCGCGGTGATCACGCCGCCGGCGTTGCGGATGACGTGGGCGTCGCCCTCGGACAGGCCGAGCAGCCCGTAGACGTTCAGCCGGGCGTCCATGCAGGCGACGACGGCGATCGAGCGGCCGGGCGGCATCGGCAGGTCGCCCTTGTCGAAGGAGGCGGCGTAGCTCTGCGCGTTCTGGAGGAGTTCGTCGGTGACGGACACGATGCGTCGCTCCTGTCGTCGAGGGGGTTGAACGGGGCGGAGCGGGCCGCACGGGGCCGGGCGCGGCGCGCGCAGGGGCGCCCAGGCGCGTACGGCCCTAACGACAGAGCTGGTCGAAGAGATCGAGCCGGCGCGTCGCCCAGAAGACGTCGAGCAATGAGCCGGGCCCGGAGGTCATGCGTCGATCACACCACGACGGGATGCTTCGGGCAATGCCCCCCATGGCCGGTCGATCATGTGGAGTTCGGTCAGGGCTGGACTTCGCGGAGCCCGCCGGTCTGCACGTCGTAGACGAAGCCGCGCACCACCTCTACCTGCGGGATGAACGGGCTGAGCCTGATCCGCTGAATGGACTCGCGTACGTCCTGGTCGAGGTCGGTGAAGGCGCCGACGTCCCAGTCGGGCTCGACGCCGGTGTCGGCGCGCAGCCGGCCGCGGTACTCGTCGTCGGTGATGGTGAGCATGCCGCAGTCGGTGTGGTGGATCAGCATGATCTCCTGGGTGCGCAGCAGCCGCTGGCTGATCGACAGCGACCTGATCGTGTCAGGGGTGATCACGCCGCCCGCGTTGCGGATGATGTGCGCGTCGCCCTCGGACAGGCCGAGCAGCCCAAAGACGTTCAGCCGGGCGTCCATGCAGGCGACGATCGCGGCCCGCCGGGCGGGCGGCGACAACAAGTTGCCTTTGGTGAAGGTGCTCTGATAGCGCTTGGCGTTCTGCAGGAAATCGTCAATCGCCGACATGACTGCGTCGTTCCCTTAATCGAATGTGCGGAAAAGTGCCGTGCCATCGAGGGCGTCGCCGTTACCACATCGTCGCCGTGCTGCGGGCAGACTAGGGCACGGCCCAGGGGCCGGGAGGTGAGGCATGAGGCTGGCGCGCGGGGCGCTTGTCGCGGGACCGGCGGTGGCGGCGATGGCCGCGATGGCGGGCTGCGGCAGCGGCGGCGTGCTGCGCGGCCCGGCCGAGACGCCGCGACCCGTCGTCACCCAGACCGTGGCGCCGCCGCCCGGCGGGGTCCGCTCCCCCCGGCCGAAGCCGACGGGCAAGCGCGTCGCGTTCCGCGGCTTGGAGATGGTGCTGCCCGCGGGCTGGCGGCTCGGGCCCGTGGTGCGCGACTCGACGTGCGCGCTCCCGCCCGACCAGGTGTCCTGCCTCGGCGGCCCGCTGACGATCAAGACGGTCGGCGCGGGCGCCTGGCCGGCCGGCACGCTCGACCGGGCGAGCGGCTGGCAGGGCAGCGCGCCGCCGGTCTGCTACGCCGCGAACGCCGTCCCGCCCGACCACGCCGACCAGGCCCGCGCCCGGCTCGCCGTACGATCCACGGTGCGCGCCGCCGACGGCACCGCGCTCGCCTACCGGCAGTGGGAGGTGCCCTGCACCAGCGGCAGGGCGTTCACGGTGAAGCTGTGGTTCGCGCCGGCCAAACGCGTCGTCTTCTACACGCTCTCGGCCAACCCCCAGTACGCGGCCGCCTACCAGCAGATCGTCGCCGGCGCCGACCTCACCCGCGTCGGCGGATAGCGGTCGCTAGAGCGACAGGATCGAGCTCAGCAGCCGTTCCTTGAAGGCCGGCGCGTCGCCGCGGACCAGCACCTTCACTTCGCGTCTGGCCGTGGTGGCCGGCACCGTCCGCGCGTCCCACAGCGTCGCGCCGCGCGTGTGCGCGCCGCGCAGCTCGACGTGCACAGGGCGTACGGCGTAGGCGCCCAGGCCGGGGTCGACCGAGACCATCGCGGCCAGCGCGTCGTGGATGACGCAGCCGCGCCGGCCCAGGATCGGCGTGTAGGCCCGGACGTAGAAGTCCAGGATGCCGCTCGCGAAGCGGGCCACATCGGTGCCGCCGTCCGACAGCCGGCCCAGCCAGGCGGCGTCGACCGCGGTGGGATGGGTGGCGTCGAGCGGCACGAGCACGATCGGCCAGCCGGCGTTGAACACCAGGTCGGCCGCTTCCGGATCGTGCCAGATGTTGGCCTCGGCGTGGGTGGTGATGTTGCCGGGGTGGTCGAACGCGCCGCCCATGATGACGACCTCGCGGATCAGCTCGGGCAGCCGCGGTTCGAGCAGCAGCGCCACGCCGAGGTTGGTCAGCGGGCCGATGGCCAGCAGCGTCAGCTCGCCGGGACGCTCGCGGGCCAGCCGGACGATCTGTTCCGGCGCCGAGGCGAGCGTCGGCTCGCCCTTGGGTGCCGGCATCTGGGTGTCGCCGAGCCCGTCCACGCCGTGGAAGTCGGCGGCGTAGTGCACGTCCTGCGCCATCGGCCGGGCGGCGCCGACCGCCACCGGAACGTCCCGGACGCCGGTCAGCTCGAACAGGCGCAGCGTATTGAGCGCGCCGGTGCGGGGGTCGACGTTGCCGTGCACCGTGCCGACGGCGGCCAGCTCGACCTCGCCGGTCCGGGCCAGCGCGGAGAGGTAGAGCAACGTGATCGCGTCGTCGATGCCCGTGTCGCAGTCGAGCAGGATCTTTACAGGCACGGCACTTCTCCACCGTGAACGGAGCGGGGGGATGGGGGCGGTCAGGTCAGGGTGTCGGCACGACTTGGAAGGTCTCCACGAGGCGGTCCTCGGGCATGCCGGCGGCCTGGGCGTTCGCGCTGAGCCAGCCGCGCAGCATGTCCTCCAGGCCGTCCATGTGGGCGGTCTGGCTGACGTGGGCCTTCAGCGCGGCGAGCTTGCGGTCGAAGACGTCGGTGACGTCGATGTGGTGGTTGGGCTCGGGTCCGCCCGAGATCCACACCTCACGTGCCGTCCACGCCTCGAGACCTTCGTGGTCGGCCAGCTCGGGGAAGGCGAACGGGTTGCGCGCGTCGGGGTAGACGGCGTCGAGGGCGGCGGCGCCGACGGCCCGGTGGTCGGGATGGTTGGCGTAGATGCGCTGGAGGTTGCGCTCCGGATTCGGGATCACCACGCGGTCCGGCCGTACCTGCCTGATCACACGGGCGATGTCGCGGCGCAGGTCGATCGTCGCCTCCACCCGTCCGTCGGGATAGCCGAGGAACCGCACGTCGCCGACCCCGACGCACTTGGCCGCCGCGGTCTGCTCGGCCTGCCGGATGCCCGCTATCCGCGAGCGCGGCACCGCGGGGTCGAAGCCGCCCGCGTCGCCATCGGTCACGATCAGGTAGGTGACCTCGATGCCCTTGTCGGTCCACGTGGCGACGGTCCCCGCCGAAGAGAAATCGACGTCGTCGGGATGCGCCATGACCGCCAGGACTCGCCGTACATCGTCATCGCCAAGCACACTGATCACCCGACCATCGTACGAAGGCCGGGACAAGGTCTGGCGGACCGGACCATACAGGGGGTAGGGATCAAAGTATGAGAAAGCTCATCAACGCACCGGCGGACGTCGTACCCGACGCGTTGCGCGGTCTCGCCGCGGCGCATCCATCGTTGCGCGTCGATGTCGACGAAAGGATCGTCGTACGCGCCGACGCGCCCCGCCAGGGCAAGGTCGGCCTCGTGTCCGGGGGCGGGTCGGGCCACGAGCCGCTGCACGCGGGATTCGTCGGCTTCGGCATGCTCGACGCCGCATGTCCGGGCGAGGTCTTCACCTCGCCGGTGCCCGACCAGATCTTCGCCGCCACGCAGGCGGTCTCGGGCGGCCAGGGGGTGCTGCACGTCGTCAAGAACTACACGGGCGACGTGCTCAACTTCAAAATGGCCGGTGAGCTGGCCGAAGACGAGGACATCGAGGTCGCCACCGTCGTGGTCGACGACGACGTGGCCGTCGAGGACAGCACCTACACCGCCGGGCGGCGCGGCACCGGCGCGACACTCTTCGTCGAGAAGATCGCCGGGGCGCTGGCCGAGGCGGGCGCCGGGCTGGCCGAGGTCGCGGCCGCCGCCCGAGAGGTCAACGAACGCACCCGGTCGTTCGGGGTGGCGCTGTCGGCCTGCACGGTCCCGGCCGCCGGCGAGCCGACGTTCGACCTCGGCGAGGACGAGATGGAGCTCGGCATCGGCATCCACGGCGAGCCGGGCAGGGAGCGGACGAAGCTCCAGTCGGCCAACGAGATCGTCGACGCCGCGCTGTCGGCGATCCACGCGGACATGTCCCTGTCGGGCGCCGAGACGCTCGTGCTGGTCAACGGCATGGGCGGCACGCCGCTGATCGAGCAGTACGTGGCGTACGACGCGGCCGCGCGCTGGCTCGCCGCTCACGACGTGACGGTCGTGCGGCGGCTCGTCGGCAACTACGTGACGAGCCTGGAGATGGCCGGCTGCATGATCTCGGTGTGCCGGCTCACCCCGGAGCTGACCCAGTTGTGGGACGCCCCGGTCGAGACCCCCGGCCTGCGCTGGGGGCGGTGACGGCAGGCACCCGGCCCGGCGCGGCGCGGTAAGACCGGCGGAGAGCCGGAAAGCAGGCCGGAAAGGCAGGCCGAAAAGCAGGAGGGACGGGAGGGCGATCGATGGACGTCGCCGAGTGGATCCGGCGGGCGGCCGAGCTGGTCACGGCCGACGCGGACCGCCTGACGCGACTGGACGCCGAGATCGGGGACGGCGACCACGGGCTGAACCTCGCCCGCGGGTTCACCGCGGCGGTCGCCGCGCTCCCGGACGGGGCGCCGCCGGGGAAGACGCTGATGGCGGCCGGCCGGGCGAT
The DNA here is from genome assembly GCA_035765195.1 of Streptosporangiaceae bacterium. Classification (GTDB taxonomy): domain Bacteria; phylum Actinomycetota; class Actinomycetes; order Streptosporangiales; family Streptosporangiaceae; genus CALAED01. The sequence goes on along the minus strand of DASTYC010000007.1, from coordinate 411,168 downwards.
CGTCTCCAAGACCGGCGGAGCGTCCGGGCCGCTGTACGGCACCGCGCTGCGCCGGGCGGGCAAGGCCCTGGGTGACGCGGAGTCGGTCGACGCCCAGGGGCTGGGCGCGGCGCTGCGGGCCGCGCTCGATGGCGTGCAGGAGCTCGGTCAGGCCGTCGCGGGCGACAAGACGATGGTCGACGCGCTCATCCCCGCAGTCGAGGCGTACGAGGCCGCGCTGGCGGAGGGGCAGGCCGCCGCGGCCCGGGCCGCCGCGGCCGCCGCGGCGCAGGGCGCCGACGCGACGATCCCGCTCCAGGCGCGCAAGGGGCGGGCCAGCTACCTCGGCCCGCGCAGCGTCGGCCACATGGATCCGGGCGCCGCCTCCACGGCCCTCATACTCCGCGCCCTCGCCGAGGTCGCGGCCGCCTGACCCTGGTGGCCCCGCCCGGGCCGTCAGGAAAGGGATATGCGGTTAATGGGCGATGAATGCGAATCGGGGTTGTGATTTTGGACCGCGCTCGTGATCATCTGCCGTTCGGCGCGCGATTTGTTTGCCGGAACGTGTAACGACCTTGCCCGTTGGCAGGGAGTATGTCAGAGTCCGGAGTCGCGAATTCCGTGCACAAGAGCCTTGGGGGCATTTTATGCGCGTGTATCTCGGCGTGATCGTGACGCGACCCCGAGAGCAAATTACGCCAGTTGTGTTAAAGGCCGCCCGCCGGGCCATATATGCGACATTTCATGTCCCTCGTGCGGTGATCTCGGCCGATGAGTGGATGTCCCCGGACGGCGCGGTCGGCCTGTTGGCGTGGTCGAACGAGCCGGAGCACAAGCTGCTGCCGGCGCCCTTGCGCAAGGACCACGGCCGGGCCATCGGCCATTGCGGCTACCTGCGCGATTCGATCGCCGTAGAAGAAGACCTGCGGACCGCGGCCGACCTCGGCCCGGTGACGGCCGGCCTCGGCGGCTGCTTTTCGGTGTTCCGCGCCGATCGCGAACGCCTCGAGGCGGCGACGTCGATCACCCGGGTCTGTCCCGTTTACTACGCCCGCGCCGGCTCGGTCGCCGTCGTCGGCAGCCGGGCGCTGCTGGTGCATCTGGTCGCGCGCGCCGTCGAGACCGGCCTCCCGGCGCCCGAGCCCGATATCGACGTCCTGGCCCTGCAGCCGATGGTGCGGCACGGATTCTTCACCAACGACGAAACGCCGTTTCGCGGCGTCCGGGCGCTGCCCAACGCCGCCGTCCTGTCCTGCGGCCGCGACGGGTCGATGCGCGTGGTGCGGCGCCCGTTCCCGGTGCCCGAGCCGGCGCCGCGCACCGCCGCCGCGGCCACCGCCCGGGTCGAGCGGCTGGCCGACGCGCTGCTGGCTGCCGCCCAGCCGCTGGCCCTGCACGATGAGCCGGTCCGGCTGGGCCTGTCGGGCGGCCGCGACAGCCGGCTCATGGCCGCGGTCCTGCACGCCGCCGGGGTGCCGGTGCACGCCCGGACCCACGGCTTCGCCGACGACCCCGACGTGATTTTGGCGACCCGCATCGCGCGGGCGCTCGGCGTCGAGCACGACGTCGAGTTCAGCGGCGAGACCGAGCGGCCGGACGCGATCACCGTCGAGCATCCGCTCTCGCGGGCCCGCCGCGTGATCCGCCTGTGCGAGGGCATGACCTCCGCCTACGAACGGGTCGGCGGCTACGCCCCGTACGTCATGGAGCCCCGCACCTCCGGATCGGGCGGCGAGACGCTGCGCGGCGGGTTCCTTTACGACCAGGAGGATGTATCACCCGACGGCCTGCGGCGCCGGGTCCGATCCGTCTTCTTGTCGGGCGAGAAGTTCCTGACCGCCGCAGCCAACGAACGGGCGCGCACGCTGCACGAGAGCTGGACGGACCAGGCCGGGCCCGATGGCTTCGACGCGCTGGACAAGCTGTATCTCTTCTATCGGACCGGACGATGGATCGTCGGCTCGCATACGGCCACCTTGATGAACTCGCCCTACTACCATCCATTTCTCGACAACCAGGTGGTGCGCGAGGCGCTGATGTTGCCGGCCGAGTGGCGGCACAGCGAAGAGGTCGTCTTCCGCCTCATCGAGACGCTCGCGCCGCGGCTGGCCGCCGTTCCGCCGGAGGGTAAACCCTGGCGCTTCGACCGGGGGCGGCCGCCGCTTCGGCCCGCCGGGCTTCGCGCCTGGTACCGGCGCCGGCCCGTGGCCGCCCGGGGCGGCTCCTCCGGTTTCAACTGGCGCTCGTCCTTCGACGAGAACTTCCTGTCCCTGCTGCGCGAACAGCTGTCGAGCGCGCCGCGCGAGCTGTTCGACGTCGTCGACGAGTCCCAGGCCAGGCGGTTGTTCAGCCGGGTCCCCCGCGGCTGGGTCAACCAGGTCTGGCACATCTTCACGCTCGGCGTGCTGCTGTCCGGCGACTGGCGGCGGAGCCCGACCGCGCTGCCCCCGGTGACGATCCCGATTCGCCGGTGATCCGCGGCCCGGCGCCGACCGGGCAGGATGGGGATGTGAGGGACCAATGAGCGCCGCGGGCGCCGCGAACATGGTGGGCATCGTGATCGTCGCGCACAGCCGGCTGCTGGCCGAAGGCGCGGCCGAGCTGGGGCGGCAGATGGGTGTCGGTCAGGTGCCGGTGGAGCCGGCCGGCGGCGATGCGGACGGCGGGCTGGGCACCAGCATCGAGCTCGTCGAGCGGGCCGTGCGGGCCGCCGACCGGGGGGCCGGGGTGGTGCTGCTCGCCGACATCGGCAGCTCCGTGCTGACCGCCAAGACCTTCATCGAAGACCGCCAGGACGGCCAGGACGGCCAAGACGGCGGTGCGGCAGAGGATGCCGGCGGCGCGGCCGAGGACCCCGGCGGCGCGGTGGTCTTCGCCGACGCGCCGCTGGTCGAGGGGGTCGTCGCCGCGGCGTCGGCGGCGGCCGGTGGGGCCGATCTGGCGGCCGTCGTCCGCGCGGCGGCGGAGGCCTACGACTTCCGCAAGACGCGGTGAGCCAGGGCCGCCGCCAAGGGCTGCCGGGCGATGCGTCTGCGATCAGTCGGTGGGGCCTTCTAGGCTTACAAGGGTGTCGAAGCATCCGAGCCACAGTCTTCTCGACGGCCTCAATGATCAGCAGCGTGCCGCGGTGGTGCACGAGGGCGGGCCGCTGCTGATCGTCGCCGGCGCCGGTTCCGGCAAGACCCGGGTGCTGACCCACCGCATCGCCCACCTGCTGGCCGAGCGCGACGTCCATCCCGGCCAGATCCTGGCGATCACGTTCACCAACAAGGCGGCCGGCGAGATGAAGGAGCGGGTCGCGACGCTGGTCGGCCCGCGCTCGCGGCTCATGTGGGTGATGACGTTCCACTCGGCGTGCGTGCGGATCTTGCGCCGCGAGGCCAAGCGGCTCGGCTACCCGACGAGCTTTTCCATCTACGACCAGGCCGACGCGCAGCGGCTGATGGGGCTGGTCTGCCGCGAGCTCGACCTCGATCCCAAGCGCTACCCGCCCAAGTCCTTCTACCACCAGGTGAGCAACCTCAAAAACGAGCTCATCGACTACGAGACGTGCAAGGCGCGCGCCGCCACGCACCTGGAGCAGACGCTCGCCGAGGCCTACGAGATGTACCAGACGCGGCTGCGGCAGGCGGGGGCGCTCGACTTCGACGACCTGATCATGACGACGGTCAACCTGCTGCAGGTCTTCCCCGAGGCGGCCGAGCACTACCGGCGGCGGTTCCGGCACGTGCTGGTCGACGAATACCAAGACACCAACCACGCCCAGTACGTCCTCGTACGGGAGCTGACCGCGCCGGTCGAGGACATCGGCCAGGCCGAGCTGTGCGTGGTGGGCGACGCCGACCAGTCCATCTACGCCTTCCGCGGCGCGACGATCCGCAACATCTTGGAGTTCGAGCGCGACTATCCTGACGCGACCACCATCCTGCTCGAGCAGAACTATCGCTCGACCCAGACCATCTTGTCCGCGGCCAACGCCGTCATCGAGCGCAACGCCGACCGCAAGCCCAAGAAGCTCTGGTCCGACCAGGGCGAGGGCCACAAGATCATCGGCTATGTGGCCGACAACGAGCACGACGAGGCCGCGTTCGTCGCCCAAGAGGTCGACCGGCTGACCGACGCGGGCGACATCACGCCCGGCGACGTCGCCGTCTTCTACCGCACCAACGCCCAGTCGCGCGTCTTCGAAGAGGTCTTCATCCGGGTCGGCCTGCCCTACAAGGTGGTGGGCGGGGTGCGGTTCTACGAGCGCAGGGAGGTCCGTGATCTGCTGGCCTACCTGAGGGTGCTCGCCAACCCCGAGGACACGGTCTCGCTGCGGCGCGTCCTCAACGTGCCCAAGCGCGGCATCGGCGACCGCGCCGAGGCCTGCGTCGAGGCCTACGCGGGGCGAGAAAGGATCACTTTCTGGCAGGCGCTGCGGCGCTACACGGAGGTGCCCGGCCTGGTCACCCGGTCGATGAACGCGATCGGCGAGTTCGTCGGCCTGCTCGACGAGCTCCGGTCGTCGGTGGAGTCCCAGGCCCCCGCCGAGCTGGTCGACATCGTGCTGAACAAGACCGGCTACCTGGCCGAGCTGCAGGAGTCCCGCGACCCGCAGGACGAGACCCGCATCGAGAACCTGCACGAGCTCGAGGCGGTCGCCCGCGAGTTCGAGGAGCGCCAGGAGGGCGAGTCGGCCGCGGGCACGCTCGTCGAGTTCCTCGAGCAGATCTCGCTGGTCGCCGACGCCGACCAGCTTCCCGACGGCGGCGCCGGGGTGGTCACGCTGATGACCCTGCACACCGCCAAGGGCCTGGAGTTCCCGGTCGTGTTCCTCACCGGCATGGAGGACGGCGTCTTCCCGCACCTGCGGGCGATGAGCAACCCCAAGGAGCTGGAGGAGGAGCGGCGGCTGGCCTACGTGGGCATCACCCGGGCGCAGCGGCGGCTGTACGTCTCGCGGGCCACGATGCGCAGCTCCTGGGGGGCGCCGCAGGTCAACCCGCCGTCGCGGTTCCTCGGCGAGCTGCCGGACTCGCTCGTCGTCTGGGAGCGCCTGGGGACCGCGTCGACGCCCGCGATGGCGGCGATGGCCGCTCGCCCGGGCGTACGGTCCCCGGGCAACCGCGAGGTTCCGGCGCTGTCTCCCGGCGACCGCATCACCCACGACTCGTTCGGTCTCGGCACGGTCGTGGCCGTGGACGGCGTGGGCGAGCGGGCGGCGGCCAGCGTCGATTTCGGCGGCGACTATGGCGTCAAACGGCTGGTGCTGCGTTACGCTCCGGTCGAAAAGCTGTAGCGCACCGGCAAGACCGAAATTGCGGTCCGAAAATCGGCGATGGGCCCAACCATCTAAGACGTGACCAGGCCCGGGCCGGTTCCATAATTTCGTGGCCGGAACTGGGTCTCGACAGCAGGGCCACATAGCCATCATCATGCACGGACATGACGGTCTTGCTGGGACGGCGGATGCCTGCCGTCGTCGTGGCGACCGCTTCTTTGGTCTTTTCCGCGGCGCTCGCGGTGGTGGCGCTCGCCACTCCCGTGGCCGCGGCGGACGCCGGGGACGCGGCGCGCCTGGCGAACGCCGCGCACCTCGCGAACGGGGCGAACGCGGCGAACGCGAACGCGGCCAACCTGGCGAACCTGGCCGGCGTGGAGCGGGCGGCGAACGCGTACCGGCCGCCGGCCGTCGGCGGCGTTTATCCCGGCTATCGCCTCGCCTTGGCCGCCCCCCGGCTCGTCGTATGCGCCAAGGACTCCGAGAGCCGCATCGACCGGCTCAGCCCCGCCACCCGCACGCTGAACGAGGGCCTGCTGGCCGAGTGCTCCCATCACGACCTCCAGAAGGCCGTGGACGCCGTGTGGCGGCGCGGCACGACCATCTATGTGCTCCCCGGCCGCTATCGCGCCACCGCGGTCAGCGTCGTCGGCGACGGAACCCCCGGCTGCGCCCGGTGCGATCTGCAACTGGAGGGCACCGGAGATCGCGCGGCCGACGTCGTGCTCGACGGCGGCTTCACCCGCAGCGGCGACTGGGCGCGGCGGGTCGGCGTCTACGCCGAGCGCGCCAACGGGCTCTACGTGCGCAACCTGACCGCGCAGCACTACAGCGGGGCCGCCTTCGAGATCAACTGGACCGACGGCTTCATCCTCGACAACGTGACCGGCCGGTGGAACGGGTCGTACGGCGTCACCGCCACCGGCGACGATCATGGCGTCATCGACGGCTGCACGGTCACCGGCAACGGCACGGCGGGCATCGCCACGGCGCCGGTGGCGACCGTCGGCGGCACGCGCACGACCGTGGAGGTGCGGCGCTGCCGGTCGCACGGCAACCTCGTCGGCTATGTGGGCGGCGACTCGGTGTACGTCCACGACAACGACATCTCCGGCAATGCCGTCGGGATCACGGGCGGCGGCGGTGCGGGGCAGCGGCACGGCTCGTTCATCGCCAACAGGGTGTACGACAACAACGCCAACCCGTACGGCAACGTATGGTCGGGGCGGTGCGCGGAGCCACCGCGCGACCGCGACGGCGACGTGCTGTGCCCGGCGACCGCGGTGCCGGTGGGCACCGGGTTGGTGCTGTCGGCCGGGCAGCAGAACACCTTCGCCGGCAACCTGATCTACGACAACTGGCGGGCCGGGGCCAGCCAGCTCGGGTACGCCCGCGGCAACCGCTGGATGGGCAACCTCATGGGGATCGGCCCCGCCGGGACCGCCGCGCCCAACGGGCTCGACTTTTGGTGGGACCGGACGGGCGAGCGGAACTGCTGGCAGGACAACGCCTCCTCGTGGGGGGCCATCCGCAGCGATCCGCCGGCCCTCCCCGACTGCGCCCACCCGTCCGGCGCCGGCGTCGGCATTCCCACCTGGCAGACCATCTCGGCCTGCGCCTCGTACGTCCCGGCCTCGGCGGACCGGCCCAAGGGCGTCCGGCCCGAGGGCTGTCCCTGGCTCGACACCCCGGCCCGTCCCGCCCCGCGCTGACGCTGGTCGGCGACCGGCGCGCGCGCCGGAGTACCCTGCGCTTGAGGTGAGAGCGCACCGGAGCGCACCAATGGTGGGAGGCAGCCATGGCGGGTCCGATCCGCGTCGTCATCGCCAAGCCCGGTCTCGACGGCCATGATCGTGGCGCCAAGGTCGTGGCCAGGGCGCTGCGCGATGCGGGGATGGAGGTCATCTACACCGGCCTGCACCAGACGCCGGAGCAGATCGTCGAGGCGGCGCTGCAGGAGGACGCCGACGGCATCGGCCTGTCGATCCTGTCCGGCGCGCACATGACGTTGTGCGCGAAGGTCATCGAGTTGCTCCACGAGCGCGACGCCGCCGACATCGTGGTCTTCGCCGGCGGCATCATCCCCGACGCCGACATCCCCGAGCTCAACAAGCTCGGCGTCGCCAAGATCTTCACGCCCGGCGCCACCACCCACGAGATCGTCGACTGGGTGCGGTCCGCTCTCGCGGCGGCCTGACCCGGCGCCGGCAAGAGCCGGGCGGCTCAGACGGCTCAGGCGGCTCAGGCGGCCAGCGAGGCGGGGTCGGTGTTGGCGCCGCAGATCACGACGGCGACGCGCTCGCCCGCCGCCGGCTTGTAGGCGCCGCACACCAAGGCGGCCAGCGCGGTCGCGCCGCCCGGCTCGGCCACGAGGCGCAGCTCCCGCCACAGCAGGTCGCGCGCCGCCGTGATCGCCTCGTCGGGCACCACCACGCTGCTCATGCCCGTACGCCTGGCCACCGCGTAGCAGATCTCGCCCACCCGCGGGGCGCCGAGCGAGTCCGCCGCGACGCCGCCGACCGGCACGTCCACCGGATGACCGGCGGCGAGCGCCGCGTGCAGCGCCTGGCTGGCGACGGGTTCGACGGCGACCACCTCGGCGCGGCCCTCGAGGGCGGCCGCGATGCCGCCGGCCAGCCCGCCGCCGCCGACGGCGACCAGGACCGTGTCGGGCCGGTGCTCGGCCAGCTCGAGTCCGACGGTCCCGTTGCCGGCGGCCACCTCGGGCTGGTCGTAGGCGTGCACGAGCAGCGCGCCGGACTCGGCGGCCCGTACGGTGCAGGCGGCGGCGGCGTCTCCGTAGAACGCGCCGGTGACCCGCACCTCGGCACCGAGGTCTCGCAGCCGGGACAGCTTCACCGCCGGGGTGCGCTCCGGCACGAAGATCTCCGCCGCGGCGCCGACCGCCCGCGCGGCGAACGCCACGCCGAGCCCGGCGTTGCCGCCCGAGGCGGCGATGACCCCGGCGTCCGGGACGGTGGCGCCGAGTATCCGGTTGAGCGCGCCGCGCGGTTTGAAGCTGCCGGTGTGCTGCAGCAGCTCCAGCTTGAGCAGCAGCGGGATGCCGAGGAGCCTGGACTCGATGACGGGAGTGTGGCGGATCATCCCGTCGATGCGCCGCGCCGCCGCGGCAACGTCGCTGCGATCGATCACCCGCCCATTGTCGCACCGATATCAGGGCTGAACGAGCACTTCGCGCCTTACACCAGAAGTGATCAGGACGGCGGAGTGGGCAGCGGCGTCTCCATGGCGGACTGCGCGAGCACGACGAGCGCCGCCGTCCAGCCCAGCGGGGCGACCGACGCCGGGCGGCCCCGGCCGTCGACCTTCTCCGGCAGCACCCCGAGCGGCGTGCGGTGCGCGGCCAGCCAATCCAGCCGCCTGCCGGCCGCGGCCGAGTCGCCGGCGGCCGCCTCGGCCAGCGCGAACATCGCGACCTCCGGCGTCCAGGCGACGGTGCGGTTGCCGGACCAGTTGTCGCCGGGCAGCACCCCTCCGTTGGGCAGCCGCAGCCGGTCGGCGGCCACCCGCACCGCCGCGGCCACGCCGGGGTCAGGCGCCGCGAAGGGCGGCGCGAGGAAGGTGGGCGACACGTCCATGGCGCCGTTCGGCAGCGGGGACCGCGGGTAACCGTACGGCGCGAAGTCGCGCTCGATCGCGGCGGCGAGCCGGTGCGCGGCGGCCCGCCACCGAGCGGCCTCCCCGGCCCCCTCATGCCCGCGGCGGGCCGCGACGGCGGCGCCGGCGCGCAGCCCCGTCAGGACCGGGGCGGCGACCCCCAGCGTGGGACGCCGCGGGTCTTGTTCCGTGGCCGGGTCGCGCTCCCAGTAGTCAGACGACGGAGGCGGGAGACCGTCGGCCTCGAGCACGGCGGTGAGCCGGTTGGCGGCACGGCGCAGCATCGGCCACAGCTCCGAGAACTCGGCCGCGCCCGCGGGGTCTTCGGCCTGGAGGAACCAGCCCGCCCACAGCACCCAGCCGAGCCCGTCGAGCTGGACGCGGCGCCCGTCGGTGACCGGCGTGCCGTCCGGCGCGTAGCGCGCCGCCCACAGCCCGTTCTCCTCTTGGACCGAGGCCAGGAACCGCAGCACCCGCCGAGCCTCTGCGGAGTGACCGGTGACGGCGAACGCGGCCGCGGTGAAGGCCGCGTCGCGCGGCCACACGTAGTTCCAGGACTCATACCACGATGCGGTGGACGCGCCGTTGGGCCTGGTGAGCAACCGGAGATCGAGCAGCGCGCGGGCGGCCATGGCGCGCTGCGCCGGCATCGTGCCGGGCACCCGCCCCGCGGCTAGCCAGCCGCGGTCGCCCGCCACCGCGTCGGTCACGCGCGGGTCGGCCGCCGGGACGGTGATCGGGCGATCATCGCCAAGCGGCACGAACCGGACCTGGCCGTCGCTCAGCGCGAGGACCGAGGTGTCCGGGATGTAGGCTCCGCCGGCCGCGAGTTTCGGGTCCAGCGGCGTGGTGGCGTACGGCCAGCCGCCGCTGCCGACCAGACCCGGGCTGTCCCACGGCGGCGTATGGGACGGCAGGTTGGCGCCGCAGGTGGCGGCCAGCGCGGCACAGAACAACACAGCCGCGAACCGCCAGATCCTCCGTGCGCCATGGCTCGCCAACCGCGTTCCCCTCTACGCCGCCCGTCGATTCAGTATTACCCCGCTCCCGGCATCCGGCGACATCCCCGGCGGCGACATCGTCAACTTGGCGAGGGCCCCGGCCCGCCCGCCAGGTAAGGCAAAGTAGGCTGCCAGGTCGGAGCGAAACCGTCGCGTGGTCCCGCGGCCAGGGTGGGAGCCGTCCGTGCGCCGGGCGTCCCGTGCGCCGGGCATCGGCTCGGCGTGACGTCCTGACCGCGCGACCACGTGAGCGGCACGCGCTGCCTGTCGGTCCGTAATCGATCCGTTAAGGACGAACCCTCGTGGATCTGTTCGAACATCAGGCGAAGGAACTCTTCGCCGCCTATGGCGTCCCGGTGCCGGCCGGGAAGATCGCCCACACCCCCCAGGAAGCGCACGACATCGCGGCCGAGTTCGCGTCGCGCGTCGTGGTCAAGGCCCAGGTGAAGACGGGCGGCCGCGGCAAGGCCGGCGGCGTGAAACTGGCCGAGTCGCCCGCGGACGCCGCCGACAAGGCCGGCCAGATTCTCGGCATGGACATCAAGGGCCACACGGTCCACAAGGTCCTCGTCGAGGAGGCCAGCGCGATCGCGCAGGAGTACTACTTCTCGTTCCTGCTCGATCGGGCGAACCGGACGTTCCTTTCCATCTGCTCGGTCGAGGGCGGCATGGACATCGAGGAGGTCGCGGCGACGAACCCGGACGCCGTCGCCAAGGTGCCGGTCTCCGCGCTCACCGGCGTCGATCGCGCCAAGGCGCGTGAGATCGCGGCGGCCGGGCGGCTGCCGGACGCGGCCCTCGACGGTGCCGCCGAGTTGATCGAACGGCTGTGGGCGGTGTTCGTCGACGAGGACGCCACCCTCGTCGAGGTCAACCCGATGATCTTGACGGCGGACGGCCGGGTGGTCGCGCTCGACGGCAAGGTCACGCTCGACGCCAACTCCGCCTTCCGCCAGCCCGAGCACCTCGCGTTCGAGGACGTCGACGCGGCCGATCCGCTCGAGGCGCGGGCCAAGGAGAAGGACCTCAACTACGTCAAGCTCGAGAACGGCACCGTCGGCATCATCGGCAACGGCGCCGGCCTCGTCATGTCGACGCTCGACGTGGTCGCCTACGCGGGCGAGACGATCGTCGACGGGCAGGGCAACGCGCAGCGGCCGGCCAACTTCCTCGACATCGGCGGCGGCGCGTCGGCCGAGGTCATGGCCAACGGGCTCGAGATCGTGCTGGGCGACCCCGACGTCAAGAGCGTGTTCGTCAACGTGTTCGGCGGCATCACGGCCTGCGACGCCGTCGCCGACGGCATCGTCGCGGCCTACCAGATGCTGGCGGCGCGCGGCGAGTCCGTCGACCGGCCCCTCGTCGTCCGGCTGGACGGCAACAACGCCGACCGTGGTAGACAGATCCTCGCCGACGCGGCACTGCCCGGCGTACAGCAGGTCGACACGATGGACGACGCGGCGAAGCGCGCCGCCGAGCTCGCGGCAGGGGTGTAATAGACATGGCGATCTGGCTGACGGAAGCCAGCAAGGTCATCGTCCAGGGGATGACCGGCTCGGAGGGCTCCAAGCACACCGCGCGCATGCTGCGCGCCGGCACCACCATCGTCGGCGGCGTCAACGCCCGCAAGGCCGGGCAGATCGCGACCTACGAGGGCAAGGATCTGCCGGTCTTCGGCACCGTGGCCGAGGCCATGGCCGAGACCGGCGCCGACGTCTCGGTCGTCTTCGTGCCGCCGCGGTTCACCAAGGACGCCGTCGTCGAGGCCATCGACGCGGAGATACCGCTGTGCGTGGTCATCACCGAAGGCATTCCGGTGCACGACTCGACGTGGTTTTGGGGGCACGCGGTCGCGAACGGCAACAAGACCCGCATCATCGGCCCGAACTGTCCCGGCATCGCCTCGCCGGGCAAGTCCAACGCGGGCATCATCCCGGCCGACATCACCACGCCCGGCCGCGTCGGGCTGGTGTCCAAGTCGGGCACGCTCACCTACCAGATGATGTACGAGCTGCGCGACGTGGGCTTTTCGACCTGCGTGGGCATCGGCGGCGACCCGGTCATCGGCACGACGCACATCGACGCGCTGGAGGCCTTCCAGGCCGACCCCGAGACCGACGCGGTGGTGATGATCGGCGAGATCGGCGGCGACGCCGAGGAACGCGCGGCGGCCTACATCGACGAGCACGTGACCAAGCCCGTCGTCGGCTACGTCGCCGGCTTCACCGCGCCCGAGGGCAAGACCATGGGCCACGCGGGCGCGATCGTGTCCGGGTCGTCCGGCACCGCGCAGGCCAAGAAGGACGCCCTGGAGAAGGTCGGCGTCCGCGTCGGCAAGACGCCGAGCGAGACCGCGCGGCTGATGCGCGAGATCATGCGCTCCGCCAGGTGACGCTGGATCCGTCCGGCGGCGGCAGGTCGTCCTCGGCCACGACCTCCGACAGCGCGTTCAGCGCCGGGGCGAGGGTCTCCTCCTCCAGTGCGAGGTGGGCCTCTAGGTGGCCGGCCAGCCGTTCGATGGCCTCGACGGCCGCGGCCTTGGCGGCCGCGGCCTTGGCGGCGTCGTCGCCGGCCGCGGCGGTCATGGCGTCCTCGACCTCGTCCAGGTGGCGGGAGAGCGTGCGATGGTCGTCCTGGAGCCGCCGGATCACCGTCGCGAGCTCGTCGCGGTTGTGCTCGTGGGCGAGCAGCACCGGGAACAACATGGTGTCCTCGACCGAATGATGGTCGTGGACGAAACGGCAAAAGTGCGCGCAGTACCTGCGCAACGACCACGCCGGGTCCCGGAATGACACCTCGCCGAGCGCGGCGATGGCGGCCGCGGCGTCCTGATCGTCGTCCGGCCGGGTGACGGCGAACACGGCGCGGCGCAGCACGGCGAGATCGTCGCGCATCTCGGCATGGACGCTGATCAGCCTGCGCAGCGCCCATCCCCGCTCGGCCGGCTGATCAGAAGGATCTGGATTCCGTGGCATGCTCGCACCCCCGGGCGGTGTCGTGTCCTGTCGGTCGCGGCCACCAGTGTCGGCGCGGGCCCGCCGCTGCGTCGTTGCCGCCGCACGCACGCCCGTTGCCTTCGGGCGCATGTCTCGCCCGTGGGGTCGGTAGGGGTCGGCGGGGGTCAGCGCGGGTCCGGCTCGGCGGGGGCCAGCCGGCGGTACTCGCCGGGCGGGACGCCATGCGCGGCGCGGAAGACACGGCTGAACTTGGAGGCGTCGGGAAATCCCCAGCGGGCCCCGATGGCGCCGACCGGCCGCGCACGGTACGCCGGGTCGAGCAGGTCGGCGCGGCAGCGGTCGAGGCGGCGCCGGCGGATCCACCCGGCCACGGTGGTGCCCTGTGCCTCGAACAGCTTGTGCAGGTAGCGCAGCGAGATGTGGTGGGCGGCGGCGATCGTCGCCGGGGTGAGGCCGGGGTCGCCGAGCCGCCGCTCGATGTAGGCGTGCACGGCGGCCAGCAGCACCCGCCGCCTGGCCTCCGGCGTCACGGTGCGACCCCGGTCGAGCTGCGCCGCCAGCGCCACGGTGAGCAGGTCGACCACGGTGGTGCCCAGGCGGACGCCGGCGGCCGACTGATAGTCGTCGAGGTGATCGGGCAGTTGCCGCGCGACCGATGAGATCAGCGCGCCGGCGCCCCGGTCGCCGGGCACGCGCACGCCCATCAGCTCGCCGACCTCGTCGTGACTCATCGGCAACAGCGCGCGCGGGAACGTGACCGTGACGTGTCGCGCGCCCGCGGACACCCACCGGCACGGACGGGACAGGTCGATCATGGCGAAGTCGCCCGGCCCCAGCCGGGTCCGCCTGCCGGCGTGCTCGATCAGCACCGAGCCGGTCACCAGCACATCGACGTGGTACAGCTCGTGGTTCGACCGCCCGATGAGCTTGGCGGTGCGGCGGCATTCGGCGGGCGGCGCGGTCACGTCGACGACCCGTACGGCCCCGACCTGGCCGGAGACGAGCCTGCCGTCGAAGTCGGCGCCCTCGGTCGGGCGGCCCTCCACGGGGAACAGCCGTTCGTTCACCACGTGCCGCCAATAGTCGGCGCGGGACGCCACCGGTGCGTCGGTGGCCCGGAACTCTGCCCTCATCATCACGATCCCCGCGAAACGCCCAACGCCTCACGACCCTACATGGCCCCTCTTTGGGCATCCGTCGAGAATCGGCGCTGTTCGCGGCATATGTCATTGCCACTCAGCGCAGTCCGGTTGACCGTCCGCGCACGGCCGCGGCGCGCCGCGCACATGCGGGCCGAACGGCGACACGCCGGGCGAGCGGCCCGACCCCGGCGCGCCGGGCTGTCAGCATTGGGCGGGTGAGCGATGGGCATGGGCGCACCCGGCCGCCGTCTCGTCCGGCCGGCGGGCGGCCGCCGGCGCCGCCCCGCACCCCCGGCGGCGACCCGCGGCCGCGCCCGCTGGCGGTCACCGGCATCGTGGGCGCGGCCTGGTGCGTGGGCATCGGCCTGGCGGGGCTCACGACGATCACGCTCATCGGCTGGGTGGCCGGGCCGCGCAGCGCGCTGGGCTCCGGGCTGCCCGATGTGTTCCGTACGGCGGTCAACTTCTGGCTCGTCGCCCACCACGCCGGATACTCCCTGCCCGACGGCCGGGTGGGCCTGCTGCCGCTCGGACTGATGGTCTTGCCGGGCGCCCTGCTGTACCGCAGCGGCGGCTGGATCACCCGGACGGCCGACGCCCCGGGCGGCCGCGACATCGGCGTGGTGCCCGCCGCGCTGTCGCTGGCCGTGCCCTACGCCAGCTTGGCCGGGCTGCTCGCCCTCGCCGCCCGCGGCTCGGTGGTGGTGCCCTCGGCGTGGCAGGCCCTGGTGGTCGCCTTCGTGCTGGCCCTGTTCGCGGGCGGGTTCGGCGCGGCGCGCGCCGTGGTGCGCGACCGCGGCGGCGGCCGGGTCCGCTCCGGGCTCGGCGCCCTGCTACGGCTGCTGCCCGACCGGCCGCGGTCGCTGGTGGTCGGCGTCGCCGGCGCCACCGCGGTGCTCGTGGCCGCCGGCGCCCTGCTGGCCGGGCTGTCGCTCGCGCTGCACGCGCGCCAGGCCGGGCAGCTGTACGACGTGCTGGCTCCCGGGGTCGTCGGCGGGGTGTTGTTGTTTCTCGTCGAGCTGGCCTTCCTGCCGAACGCCGTGATCTGGGGCATGGCCTATGCCATCGGCCCGGGGTTTTCGGTCGGCACCGGCACGAGCGTGTCGCCGACCGGCGTCTTCCTCGACGTCGTGCCGTCGTTTCCGCCGCTGGCCGCGCTGCCCGAGCCGGGGCCGGCCCCGGCGTTGTCGCTGCTCGCGCTGGCGGCGCCGTTCATCGCCGGCATCGTCGGCGGCGCGCTCACCGTCCGGGTGCTGCCCAGTCCGGTGTACGAGGCGGCGCCGCTGTGGGGGTTCGTGTCGGGGGCGTTGACGACATGCGTCGCCGCCGGCCTGGCCGCGCTCGCCGGCGGGCCGCTCGGCGGGCAGCGGCTCGCCACCATGGGGCCGTCCGCATGGCAGGTCGGCTGCATGGCGGCGCTCGAGGTCGGGGTGTCGGCGGCGATCGCGGCGTGGGCGATGAACTGGTCGCTGTTCAGGCGGGTGCGGGGCCGGGAGGAGTGGCCGGGCGCCGGGCCAGCCGCCGAGCATGGCGAGCCGGCCGCGCCGGGGGCGCCCGCGCCGGTGCCGGCCGATCCCGTGCAGTTCGTCGACCCCGAGCCGGTGCTCGGCGCCCAGCGCGACCGGGCCGCCGACCCCGAGAAGGTCGAGACCCGTGGCGGCGCCATCTACATTCTCCGCGACGACCAGCCGGCGTCCCGGCCCGCGTCCCGGCCCGCGTCCAAGCCGGCGCCCCCGCCCGCATCGCCGCGCCGGCCATCGTGACCCTGTCGGCCGCGCGCCGACGCCCCCGCCTTCGGGGCGGCGGCTACAGCGGGATGTCGTAGTGCTTGAGCGAGCCCTCGCGGAGGTTGAACTTCCGCTCGACCTCGCGGACGAACGTCTCCTTGCAGGCCTGCTCGTCGGCGATCGTGTTCGCCGACTGCCTGCAGTCGAGGTAGCGGTGCAGCTCACCCCACAACACGATCTGCGTCGTCGCCAGCGGAATCGAGATGACCAGCCCGACCGAGCCGAGCACGATGCCGGCGAGCGCGCCGCGCGCCGGCGGCCGTGCGGCGCGCCGGTCCCGGCGCCGGGCGCGTACGCCGACGACCAACGCGGCGGCGGCCGGCAGCGGCGCCGCCGGCGGGAAGACGAGCATCAGGAGCAGGGCGGCGCCGCCCAGCGCCAGCGCCCACCTGCCGGCACGGTCGCCCGGACCCGCGGCCGGGCGTTGGCCGTGCCGCTCGGGCCGGTCGGGCCGATGCGGCCAGTCCCGCTGGGGGCCCGGCTGCGGCGGCACCGGGGGAATCGGATCGGTGGCCGGCCCTGACTCGCCCGGCGCCTCCTGTCGGGGCTGGTCAGTCACCTGTCCTCCTCGGGATGGGCGTCAGGGTGTGCCGGTAGGCTGCGGATGGCCGGATGCAGCCTCCGGTCGTGTCGTCAAGCAGGGGAGTCATGTGTCCGCCCGGCTCGTCGTCCTCGTCTCCGGCGCGGGGACCAACCTACAGGCGCTCCTCGACGCGTGCGTAGACCCAGCCTATGGTGCGGCGGTCGTCGCCGTGGGCGCCGACCGGCCGGGGATCGAAGGGCTCGCGCGCGCCGAACGATCCGGGGTGCCGACGTTCGTGGCACGTGTCCCCGACCACCCCGCCCGCGCCGACTGGGACGCCGCCATCACCGAGATGGTCGCCGCGCACCGTCCCGACCTCGTCGTCTCGGCCGGCTTCATGAAGATCCTGGGCCCGGCGTTCCTCGCGCGGTTCACCGTGGTCAACACCCACCCCTCGCTGCTGCCGGCCTTCCCGGGCGTGCACGCGGTCCGCGACGCGCTCGCGTACGGCGTGCGGATCACCGGCTGTACGGTCCATTTCGTCGACGCCGGCGTCGACACCGGTCCCGTCCTCGCGCAGGAGGCGGTTCGGGTCCGCGGGCACGACGACGAAGAGTCCCTGCACGAGCGGATCAAGCAGGTGGAGCGGCGGCTGCTTGTCGACGTGGTCGGACGGCTGGCCCGCGACGGCTGGACGGTGCACGGCAGGCGGGTGTCAATGAAATGTGTCAGCTGCAACGAAGGGAGCCCGGCAGGTGAGCCGTACGACGATTAGGCGCGCGTTGATCAGCGTGTACGACAAGACCGGTCTGGCCGAGTTGGCCCAGGGCCTGCACGCGGCGGGCGTCGAGATCGTTTCCACCGGCTCGACCGCGGCGAGGATCGCCGAGGCGGGCGTGCCCGTCATGAAGGTCGAGCGGCTCACCGGCTTCCCCGAGTGCCTCGACGGCCGGGTGAAGACCCTGCATCCCAAGGTGCACGCCGGGCTGCTCGCCGACCGCGCCAAGCCCGCCCACCTGCAACAACTCGACGATCTCAACATCCAGCCGTTCGAGCTGCTGGTCTCCAACCTCTACCCGTTCGCCGACACCGTCGCCTCCGGCGCGAGCGAGGACGAGTGCGTCGAGCAGATCGACATCGGCGGCCCGGCGATGATCCGGGCCGCCGCGAAGAACCACGCGTCGGTCGCGGTCGCCGTCGACCCCGGCTCCTACGACGCGGTGCTCGCGGTCGTCCGGCAGGGCGGGTTCACGCTCGAGCAGCGGCGCCGGCTGGCGGCCCGGGCGTACGCGCACACCGCCGCCTACGACGTCGCGGTGGCGTCCTGGTTCGCCAACGTGCTCGCGCCCGACGAGATCGCCACGGACGCCCAGTGGGCCGACTTCCTCGGCGCCACCTGGGATCGCGCCGCCGTGCTGCGCTACGGCGAGAACCCGCACCAGCGGGCCGCGCTGTACACCGACGGCCGGGGCGGGCTCGCCGCCGCCGAGCAGTTGCACGGCAAGGAGATGTCCTACAACAACTACGTCGACGCCGACGCCGCCCGGCGCGCCGCCCACGACTTCGGCGAGCCCTGCGTCGCGATCATCAAGCACGCCAACCCGTGCGGTATCGCGGTGGACGACGACATCGTCGGGGCGCACCGCAAGGCGCACGCCTGCGACCCGGTGTCCGCGTTCGGCGGCGTGATCGCCACCAACCGCGAGGTGTCGGCCGAGATGGCCGATCAGCTCGCCGACATCTTCACCGAGGTCGTCGTCGCCCCCGGCTTCGCCGACGAGGCGCTGGCGACGCTCGCCAAGAAGAAGAACATCCGGTTGCTGCGCTGCCCGGCGGCGCCGCGCAACGCCGCCGAGTTCCGCCGGATCGACGGCGGACTGCTGCTGCAAAGCACCGACCGCATCGACGCCCCCGGCGACGATCCCGCCGCGTGGCGGCTCATGGCCGGGCCCGCGGCCGACGAGGCGATGTCACGCGACCTCGCGTTCGCCTGGCGAGCCTGCCGGTCGGCGAAGTCCAACGCCATCGTGCTGGCCCACGATCAGGCGACCGTGGGGATCGGAATGGGGCAGGTCAACCGGGTCGACGCGGCGCGGCTCGCGGTCTCGCGCGCGGGCGACCGCGCGGCCGCGGCGGTGGCGGCGTCCGACGCGTTCTTTCCGTTCCCCGACGGACTTGAGGTGCTGGCGGAGGCCGGCGTCCGCGCCATCGTCGAGCCCGGCGGCTCCGTCCGCGACGACGACGTCATCGCGGCCGCCGACAAGGCGGGCATCACGCTCTACTTCACCGGAGTCCGTCACTTCTTCCACTGAGCCAGGGCTCTCGCCCGGCGTTGGTACCCTCGGGCCGAACCGCGCGGCGGGGTTCAGCCGGTCAAGTGTCCGCGCGCGGCCCGATCCAGGAGGAGCCAGCCGGTGATCGACGCGATGCTCGATCTGCTCGTGCGGAGCACGACGTTCATGAACCATGCCGTGGCGCTGCTCGGCACCATCGTCGCGGTGCTCGGCGGCCTGCTCGCCGCCTACCTGGGCTGGCACCTCACCGACCGGCTTATCGCCTGGCGGCAGCGTACTGACTGAGCGAAGCGGGCGGCTGGCAGGATTGACCCCGTGACGGCACAGATTCTGGACGGCAAGGCGACCGCGGCGGCGATCCGCGGCGAGTTGAAGCAACGCGTCACGGCCCTGCGCGAGCGCGGGGCCGCGGTCGGACTCGGCACCGTGCTGGTGGGCGACGATCCCGGCAGCCACGCGTACGTGGGGATGAAACACCGCGACTGTGCCGAGGTCGGCATCGAGAGCATCCGCCACGACCTGCCCGCCGACGCCACGCAGCACGACGTCGAGCGCGTCGTCGCCGAGCTCAACGCCGATCCCGCCTGCACCGGCTATCTCGTGCAGTTGCCGCTGCCGGCCGGGCTCGACGAGCAGCGCGTGCTGGAGCGGATCGACCCGGGCAAGGACGTGGACGGGCTGCATCCGATCAACCTCGGACGGCTCGTGCTCATGCAGCCGGGACCGCTGCCGTGCACGCCGCTGGGCATCGTCGAGCTGCTGCGCCGGTTCGAGGTTCCGGTGCGCGGCGCCGATGTCACGATCATCGGGCGCGGCATCACCGTCGGCAGGGCGCTCGGGCTGCTGCTCACCCGGCGCAGTGAGAACGCCACGGTGACGCTGTGCCACACCGGTACGAGGGATCTCGCCGCGCACACCAAGAACGCCGACATCGTGGTGGCCGCGGCCGGCTCCCCGAACCTGATCACGCCGGACATGGTCAAGCCGGGTGCGGTCGTGCTCGACGTCGGCGTCTCCAGAGTCGACGGCAAGCTCGCCGGCGACGTCGCCCACGAGGTCCGCGAGGTGGCCGGGTGGATCGCGCCGAATCCCGGCGGGGTCGGCCCGATGACCCGCGCGATGCTGCTGTCGAACGTCGTCGCCGCCGCCGAGCGCGCGCTCTCGTAGCCGGCGGTCGCTCGCGATGTGCGCACCCGGCGCACGAGCGGGCGGGTGAGGGGATCAGCTGGCGCGGCGGCCGGTCACCTGCGCGGGGCGGGTGGAGTTGGCCGCGTGCCCCGGGCCCGGGCCCGGGGGGCGTACGTCACCGGGACGGGTGTCCGCGGGGTTGCGGGGCTGCGGCGGCACGTGCACCGGCGGCAGCGGCCGCACCAGCCCCATGGCGATGACCTCGTTGGCCAGCCTGGTCCGCCGGTTGGGCCCCTCCGGGATCCGGAACTTTTGATAGAGCCGCAGCAGATGCTGCTTGACCGCCGCCTCGGTGACGACAAGGTCCTGGGCGATCTCGCGCGCGGTCGCCGGGGCGACGAACGCCTCGTCGGACAGCGCCGGCCGGCACAGCGAGGTCAGCACGTCCACCTCGCGGCGTGTCAGCTCGGGGGCGACGGCTCTGCGCACCTCGACGTCGGGGTCGACATCCTCTCGGGGGATGCCGCCCATGCGGCAGCGCGCCGTACCGAAGCTGACGACGTCGCCGTCTTCGAGCACCCGGCGGGCGATCGGCCGGCCGTTGACCCTGGTTCCGTTGCGAGACAAGCCCATGTCGACGATGTAGACGTATGGACCGCGGCGGACGATCTCGGCATGCAAACGGGAAACACTCGGGTCGTCGAGCCGGATGTCGACACCTCGCCCACGGCCGATGGTCGTGACATCGGGGCGCAGCGGCAGCACCATGCCGCTGTCCTCGATCCGGATGAACGGCGCCTCCACGGCAGTCCTCCCAGCTAGTTAGCGACCCCTGACTGCGGAGTTACCCGGCCGTGCCATGGTCACACCCTCCTACTGGCGGGTAGCACCGATGCCACAAAGGGTACGGGCTCCCCGGCTAAACTCAAGGGCGACCGCCGGGAGGGTGCGTGTAGACCACTAGTGTCGCCTCGCGTCCCACCTGACCCACCGGCCGCCGTCCGTACGGCGCATTTCGTGCGACCGATGTCAGGCCGCGGTCGATGAACAATGGGTGAAGGAACGTGGCGAACGCCGGCCGGCGGGCCCGCCGAGTGGGGGTGACGATCGTGGACGCACGACGGAGCACGCCGCCCCACGTCGGCCGGCCGACGGAACACCAACCGCCCATGGAGCGCGGCGGCCTGCCGCGCTGGGTCCGCCAGGTGCCGTACGCGTGCGTACTGTGCGGCGTGGCGCTCGGCCTGGCCGTCGAGGCGACCGGCCATTTCAAGAAGGGCTCGCTGCTGTTGGGTGCGGCGGTGCTCTTCGGCGCGCTGGTCCGGCTCGTGCTGCCGGCGGGCCAGGTCGGGCTGCTCGCCGTCCGCAAGCGCGCGATCGACGTGCTCATCATGGTCGGCCTCGCCGTCGCCATCACCGTCGTGGCATACGCCGTCCAGCCCTAGCGTTCGTTCCACGGGTCTAGACCTTTCGTATGCTCCGATAGCCTGAAATACGAGCCTTACGAAGGACTGCTTGACCGGCAGCGAGCGTGACCGCGCGCATGAAGGGACAGCTACAGGATGCCCAAGATCAAGGTGGCGGGGCCTGTCGTCGAACTCGACGGCGACGAGATGACCAGGATCATCTGGCAGTTCATCAAAGACCAGCTGATCTTGCCTTACCTGGACGTCGACCTGAGGTACTACGACCTCGGCATCGAAAACCGCGACGCCACGGAAGACCAGGTCACCGTCGACGCCGCGAACGCCATCAAACAGTACGGCGTCGGCGTGAAGTGCGCGACCATCACCCCCGACGAGGCGCGGGTGGAGGAGTTCGGCCTGAAGAGGATGTACCGCTCGCCCAACGGCACGATCAGGAACATCCTCGGCGGCGTCGTCTTCCGCGAGCCGATCGTCGCGGCGAACATCCCCCGCCTCGTGCCCGGGTGGAGCAAGCCCATCATCATCGGCCGGCACGCGCACGGCGACCAGTACCGGGCGACCGACTTCGTGGTGCCCGGCCCCGGCACGGTGACGCTGACCTTCGTACCCGAGAACGAAGGTCAGCCGATCGAGCTCGAGGTCGCCAAGTTCCCCGACGGCGGCGTCGCCATGGGCATGTACAACTTCGACGACTCGATCCGCGACTTCGCCCGCGCCACCATGCGGTACGCGCTCGACCGGCGGCTTCCGCTGTACCTGTCGACGAAGAACACGATCCTCAAGGCCTACGACGGGCGCTTCAAGGACCTGTTCGCCGAGATCTTCGAGTCGGAGTTCAAGGCCGACTTCGAGGCGGCCGGCATCACCTACGAACACCGGCTGATCGACGACATGGTCGCCCAGGTCCTCAAGTGGGAGGGCGGCCTCGTCTGGGCCTGTAAGAACTACGACGGCGACGTGCAGTCCGACGTCGTCGCGCAGGGCTTCGGCTCGCTCGGGCTGATGACGAGCGTGCTGATGACGCCGGACGGCAAGACCGTCGAGGCCGAGGCGGCACACGGCACCGTGACCCGGCACTTCCGCCAGCACCAGATGGGCAAGCCGACCTCCACCAACCCGGTCGCGTCGATCTTCGCCTGGACCCGCGGCCTCGCGCACCGCGGCAAGCTCGACGGCACCCCCGCGGTGACCGAGTTCGCCGCGCGGCTCGAGCAGGTCTGCGTCGAGACCATCGAGGGCGGCCAGATGACCAAGGACCTGGCGATGCTCGTCGGGGGCGACCAGGGGTGGCTCACCACGCAGGAGTTCCTGCGGGCGCTCGACGAGAACCTGCGCAAGAAGATGGCCGGCTGAGCGCCGCGCCGCGGCGCGGCGGTGCGGCCGGGCTGGGGGACACAGGCAGCCAGCGAGGAGAGGATGGCCGTCATGTCGATGTCCCTGCGTTCGGTCGTCGGCGGGCGCCGGACCGGCGCCGCGCCGATCCGTACGTTCAGCTCGGCCAACCCGGCCCGCCTCGACGAGGTGGTGGCCGAGGTCGGGCTGGCGGACGCGAGCCTGTTCGCCGACGCCTGCCGGGCGGCCCGGGAGGCCCAGCGCGCGTGGGCGGAGGTGCCGGCGCCGATCCGCGGGCAGCTGATCGCGAACATCGGCCGGCTCGTGGAGGCCAACAAGGAGCGGCTGGCCCGGATCGTCACCCGCGACGTCGGCAAGCCGTACGCCGAGTCGCTCGGCGAGGTCCAGGAGATCGCCGACACGTGCACGTTCTTCCTCGGCGAGGGCCGTCGCCTGTACGGGCAGACCGTGCCGTCGGAGATGCCCGACAAGCAGTTGTTCACCTTCCGCGATCCGGTCGGCGTCGTCGCCGTGATCACCGCGGGCAACTTCCCGGTGGCGGTGCCGTCGTGGTACATCGTCCCGGCGCTGCTGTGCGGCAACGCGGTCGTCTGGAAGCCCGCCGAGTACGCCGCCGCGTGCGCCGACGCCTGTTATGAGCTGTTCGCCCACGCCGGCGTGCCGGACGGGGTGCTCAACGTCGTGTACGCGGCGGGCGCGGACACCTACGACGGGCTGTCGCTGGCGCTCGACGAGGGGCTGGTCGACAAGGTCGGCTTCACCGGGTCACCCGAGGTGGGCGCCCGGATCGGCGAGCTGTGCGGCCGCCACCTCCAGTCGCCCTGCCTGGAGTTGGGCGGGAAGAACCCGATGGTGGTGACCGAGGACGCCGAGCTGGACCTCGCCGTCGAGGGCGCGTTGTTCTCCGGGTTCGGCACGGCAGGGCAGCGCTGCACCTCGCTGGGCACGGTGCTCGTCCACGAGTCGGTGCACGATGAGTTCCTGCGGCTGCTCGACGTCGCCACCAGGGCGGCCCCGGTGGGCGACCCGGAGCGGGACGTCCTTTACGGTCCGATGATCAACGAGCGCTTCGCCGGCAACTTCGAGAAGTTCTTGGGCTGGATCGGACCGCGGCACGCCGTCCACGGCTCGACGGCGGTGGGCCGGATCACGGCGGCCGAGCCGCGCCAAGGATTCGTCGGCGACCCCGCGGCCGGGCTCTACTACCACCCGGTGATCGTCGACGGGTTGACGCGGGACGACGAGCTGTTCCTGCGCGAGACGTTCGGGCCCATCATCGGCGTGACGGCGTACGCGACGCTGGAGGAGGCCATCGAGCTCGCCAACGCCCCCGGATACGGCCTGTCCGCCGCGATCTACACGACCGACCCGCGGAAGGTGTTCCGGTTCCGGCGCGGCAGCGGCGCCGGAATGATCAGCGTGAACAACTCCACGTCGGGCGCCGAGGCGCACCTGCCCTTCGGCGGAAACGGCCGCTCCGGCAACGGCAGCAGGCAGTCCGGCCGGTGGGTCCTCGATCAGTTCACCCGGTGGCAGTCGATGAACTGGGACTACTCCGGGCGCCTGCAAAAGGCCCAGATGGACGTGCTCGCGATCGACGCCGACCTGGGCTTCCGGCTGTGAGACCGCCGGTTACGGGTGTGTGAACGGGTTCGCGCGCCCGCGCGATAGCCTTGCTTGACCCGAGCACCAGCAGGAGAAACGCTCATGACCGTCAATGTCACCGTCACCGGCGCGGCCGGCCAGATCGGCTACGCCCTGCTCTTTCGCATCGCGTCGGGCCAGCTCCTCGGCCCGGACACCCCCGTTCGGCTGAGGCTGCTGGAGATCCCGCAGGCGATCAAGGCCACCGAGGGCACCGCGATGGAGCTGGACGACTGCGCCTTCCCGCTGCTGGCGGGCGTCGACATCACCGACGATCTCAAGACGGCGTTCGACGGGACCAACATCGCGCTGCTGGTCGGGGCCAGGCCGCGGACGAAGGGCATGGAGCGCGGCGACCTGCTGGAGGCCAACGGCGGCATCTTCAAGCCCCAGGGCGAGGCCATCAACGCGCACGCAGCCGACGACGTACGGGTGCTGGTGGTCGGCAACCCGGCCAACACCAACGCGCTCATCGCGCGCTCGCACGCCCCCGACGTGCCCGCCGAACGGTTCACCGCGATGACCCGCCTCGACCACAACAGGGCCGTCGGCCAGCTGGCGAAGAAGACGGGCGCCGCGGTCACGGACATCAAGAAGCTGACGATCTGGGGCAACCACTCGGCCACCCAGTATCCCGACATCTTCCACGCCGAGATCGCGGGCCGGCCCGCGCCCTCCGTGGTGAACGACGAGGCGTGGCTGGCCGACACGTTCATCCCGACCGTCGCCAAGCGCGGCGCGGCCATCATCGAGGCGCGCGGCGCCTCGTCGGCGGCATCGGCGGCGTCCGCCGCGATCGACCACGTGCACACCTGGCTGCACGGCACGCCGGAGGGCGACTGGACCTCGATGGCGGTGGTCTCGGACGGGTCCTACGGCGTGCCGGAAGGACTCATCTCCTCCTTCCCGGTGACCACCGCCGACGGCAGGTACGAGATCGTGCCGGACCTGGAGCTCAACGACTTCTCCCGCTCCCGCGTCGACGCATCGGTCGCCGAGCTCGGCGAAGAGCGTGACGCGGTCCGCGCCCTCGGTCTCGTCTGAGGCGAACTTCGCGGCAATCCGCATACGCTGCGTGTTCAATCATGTACGCTTTAACGCGGAGTCGCCCCAGGGTGATCTCACCTCCGAACTAGTTTCGGACGTCGTCTGCTGTCGGCCCGGCCTCAAGAGGGCAGCCGGGTTCGATGCGCGCCACAGGTGACTCTCCGCGTCATCCGCGGGCCCGCGTCATTCGCCGTACCCCCAACGGAGGGCCACGTGGCCAGAACCATGTCGATCGAAGAGCGAGTCGGAGCATTGGAGACCATGGCCAGCGCATCAATCGGCCGGCAGGACATGTTCGCCGGCGTCCTGACCGAGACCCGCAACATGGTCAGGCAGCTCGATGGGAGGGTCGACTCGGTAATCGACCTGCTGGAGGTGACTCGACGGGAGACGCAAACCTGGCGGAAGATCACCGACCAGCGGCTGGATCATCTAGAGGAAGACATCGTCGAGATCAACGGCGGTATCACGAAACTCAACGACAAGTACGACGGCCTCAAGAAGGCGGTGACCGAGCTCAACACCAAGTACGAGCGCCTCGATGGCAAGGTCGACGCCCTCGGCCGGGCACACAAGGCGCTCGACGGCAAGGTCGTGGCCCTTGGCGGGAGAGTCGCGGCGGTGGAGGTCAAGGTCGACGCGCTCGAGGTCAAGGTCGACGCGCTCGACCGGAAGGTCGATGTGCTGACCGAGGAGGTCGGCGGGCTCAAGGCCGGGCAGATCGAGTTGCGTGACATGGTGGCCACGCTGCTGGCCAGGTCCGAAGGGATCGGCCACCCCAACTGACGGCCGTCCGCGCCGCGGCGGGCGGATCAGAGGCGGCGGGCGCCGTCGCTCGGGACGGCCTCCAGGAACGCGGGCTCGGCCCAGCCGCGCGCGGCGTAGGCGGTGCCGATCTCGTCGCGTACGGCCGCCAGCCGGGCGTCTGGTACCAGCGCGATCACCGAACCGCCGAAGCCGCCGCCGATCATGCGCCCGCCGCGGGCCCCGGCTCTGGCCGCCGCCTCCACGGCGACGTCTGCCGCCGGCCACGAGACCTCGAACTCGTCGCGCAGCGAAAGATGCGAAGCCGTGAGCAGCGCGCCGATCTCGGGGCCCGCGCCGGCGCGCAGCAGCCCGACCATCGCCTCGACCCGGTGGTTCTCGGTGACGACATGCCGTACCCGGCGGCGTAGCACCGCGTCGTCCAGCCGGGCCAGCGCGTCGGTCAGATCGGTCACGTCGCGCAGCGCGGGCACGCCCAGCGCGGCCGCCGCATCTTCGCACGAGGCGCGGCGGGCTGCGTACTCGCCTTCGACCAGCTTGTGCTCGGCGCGCGTGTCGACGACCAGCAGGGTCAGCCCGCCCAGCGCGAGCGGCACCTGGGCCGACAGGCCGCTGCGGCAGTCGAGCAGCAGCGCGTGTCCCGCCGTGCACAGCAGCGCGGCCGACTGGTCCATGATCCCGCAGGGCATGCCGACGAAGTCGTTCTCGGCGCGCTGGGCGAGCCGGGCCAACTCGGCGCGCGGCACGTCGAGGCCGTACAGGTCGCACAGCGCGAGCCCCACCGCGCACTCCAGCGCCGCCGACGACGACAGGCCCGCGCCCTGCGGCAGGTCGGAGTCGATGTCGAGGGTCGCGCCGCCGACGGCATGTCCCGCCTCGCGCAGCGCCCAGGCCACCCCGGCGACGTAGCCCGCCCAGCCGGTGACCGTGCCCGGCGCGAGATCGGCGACCGGCGCCGACAGCGGCCGGTCCGGCGCCTGGGCGGACCGAGCCTCCAGCACCCCGTCCGACCGGGCGGTGCCGCGCACCGTCACGCCCTGCGCGAGCGCGAACGGCAGCACGAAGCCGTCGTTGTAGTCGGTGTGCTCGCCGATCAGGTTGACGCGGCCCGGAGCATGCCAGGCATCGGTCATGCCCCTGCACCGGACATGAACGCCCACGCGTCGGCGACCATGGCCGACAGGTCGCGCTCGGCCTTCCATCCGAGCTCGGCCTGGATCTTCGCCGACGACGCGACCAGCACCGCGGGATCGCCGGCGCGCCGCTCGCCGGTCACCACCGGGATGGGGTGGCCGGTCACCCGGCGGCAGACCTCGATGACCTCGCGGACGGAGTAGCCGCTGCCGTTGCCGAGGTTGTAGATGACGTGCGTGCCGGGCGCGCAGGCGCCGAGCGCGAGCAGGTGCGCCGCCGCCAGGTCGGCCACGTGGATGTAGTCGCGCACGCAGGTGCCGTCGGGCGTGGGGTAGTCGGTGCCGAAGACGCTCACCGACTCCTTGGTGCCGGCCGCGACGGCCAGCACGTTCGGGATCAGGTGCGTCTCGGGGTCGTGCCGCTCGCCGTGGCCCCGGTAGGCGCCGGCGACGTTGAAGTACCGCAGGCTCACGGCGCCGATGCCGTGCAGCCGGGCGTGCTCGGTCAGCGCGGTGTCGACGGCCAGTTTCGACATGCCGTACGGGTTGGTGGGCAGCGTCGGGTCGGTCTCGACGATCGGCGTCGACGCCGGCTCGCCGTAGGTGGCGGCGGTGGAGGAGAAGACGATGCGCGTCACCCCCGTGCGCCGCATGGCCTCGAGCAGCGCCAGCGTGCCGCCGAGGTTCTCGGAGAAGTACAGCCCGGGCAGCGCGACCGACTCGCCGACGAGCGATTTCGCTGCGAGGTGGACGACGCCGTCGAAGCCGCCCTCGGCCAGCACCCGTTCGGCGGTGTCGCGCAGCGTGCCCTGGACGAACCGCGCGCCGCTCGGCACCGCGTCGGCGTGACCTTTCGAGCAGTCGTCCAGCACCACCGTCTCGTGGCCGGCCTCCAGCAGTTGGGCCGTGACCACGCTGCCGATGTATCCGGCGCCCCCGGTGACGAGCAGCCTCACTACGTTCTCCTCCGATTGGCCTCGAAAGGGTAACCGGCTGACGCCAGGGCTCAGCGGGCCGGGCACCGGGTAGTCTGACATTTTCCAACGATCGCTCCGACGGAGCGGTCCCGCCTTAGACGACCGTCTGGGAAATGGACGACCCAAGTCATAGACCGTCCGCCACCTCCGAGCGCGAGCCGGGAGGTGGATCGTGAACGGCATTTTGCAGAATATAGCGCTGGTTCTGGTCTTCGTCCTCATCGGCGGCTTCTTCGCCGCGGCCGAGATCGCCCTGGTCTCGCTTCGCGACAGCCAGGTCCACAAGCTGGCCGGCCGGGGCAAGCGGGGGGCCCGCGTGGCCAAGCTCGCCGACGATCCCAACCGCTTCCTGTCCGCGGTGCAGATCGGCGTGACGCTCGCCGGCTTCCTCTCCGCGGCGTTCGGAGCGGCCACGCTCGCGGACTCGGCGACGCCCGCGCTGGTCAGGCTCGGCCTGTCGGAGGGGATCGCGAAGACTCTCGCGCTCGTCGGCATCACGCTGGCGATCTCCTATGTGTCCCTCGTCCTCGGCGAGCTCGCGCCCAAGCGGATCGCGTTGCAGCGGGCCGAGGGCCTGTCGTTGCTGGTCGCCCCGTTTCTCGACCGGCTCGCGGCGATGTCCCGGCCGGTGATCTGGCTGCTGTCGGTGTCGACGAACCTGGTCGTACGGCTGTCCGGGGCCGACCCGCACGCCGGCCGCGAGGCCATCAGCGCGGAGGAACTGCGCGCGCTCGTCGCCGGGCACGAGGAGATCACCCACGATGAACGCGCGTTGATCGAGGAGGTCTTCGCCGCGGGGGCCCGGCAGTTGCGCGAGGTGCTCGTGCCGCGCACCGAGGTGCAGTTCCTCGACGCGTCGACCCCGCTGTCCAAGGCCGCCGAGATCGCCGCGGGCAGCCCGCATTCCCGTTTTCCCATCTACCGTGACTCCCACGACGAGGTCATCGGCTTCGTGCACGTTCGGGATCTGCTCGATCCGAAACGCGCCGAGTGGTCGATGCCGATTTCGGAGTTCCTCCGTCCGGTCAAGTTTCTGCCGACATCCAGAAGCGTTCTGTCCGTATTGTCGGAAATGCGGAACGAGGGCCACCACCTCGCGATCGTGATCGACGAGTACGGCGGCACCGCCGGCATCGTCACGCTGGAGGACCTCGTCGAGGAACTGATCGGTGACATCAGGGACGAATATGATGTCGAGGACACGCAGGCCCGCCGGCTGCACGGCGGCGCGGTCGAGGTCGACGGCCTGCTCAATCTGGACGGCTTCGCCGCCGAGACGGGAATCGAGTTGCCCGAAGGACCCTACGAGACGGTCGCCGGCTGTTTCATCGCGGTTCTCGGGCGCATACCCGAGGCGGGAGAGGCCGTGGAGGTCGTCGGCCACCGCCTCACGGTGACCGACATGGACGGCCGGCGCATCTCCCGGATCCGCGTGACGCCGCTGGGCTCCGGCGCCCCCCACGCGTCAACCGCGCCCTCCGGGCCCTCCGGGACCCCCGGGACCCACGCGTCCCAAGAGCCGGTCGCCCCAGGGTCGCCGAACGCGTCGTCGCCGGACGGCGTCACACCAGTGGAAGAAAGCACGAGCGACAGCTGAGAGAGAATACGTTCATGTCCCAGCCAGCCACCCGACGGGTCCTGTCCGGCATCCAGCCCACCGCGGACTCCTTCCACCTCGGCAACTACCTGGGTGCGCTGCGCCAGTGGGTGGCCCTGCAAGAGACCTACGAGACCTTCTACTGCGTCGTCGATCTGCACGCGATCACGGTGCCGACCGAGCCGGCCGACCTGCGCCGCCGCGTCAAGCGGGCCGCGGCCCAGCTCGTCGCGATGGGGGTCGACCCCATGCGCAGCGCGTTGTTCGTGCAAAGCCACGTGCCCGAGCACGCCGAGCTGGCCTGGGTGCTGAGCTGCCTGACGGGGTTCGGCGAGGCCGGCCGGATGACTCAGTTCAAGGACAAGTCGGCCAAGCAGGGAGCGGCCGCCACGTCCGTCGGCCTGTTCACCTATCCGATCCTGCAGGCGGCCGACATCCTGCTGTACTCGCCCCCGCCGGGGGGCGGCGAGCTGCGGGTGCCCGTCGGCGAGGACCAGCGCCAGCACCTGGAGCTGACCCGGACGCTCGCGCAGCGGTTCAACCACCGGTACGGCGAGACGTTCGTGCTGCCGGAGGCGCACATCCCGCGGGCCACCGCGAAGATCACCGACCTGCAGGAGCCGACGGCGAAGATGAGCAAGTCGTCCTCCTCGCCGCAGGGCATCATCGACGTGCTCGACGACCCCGGCTCCGCGCGCAAGAAGATCATGCGAGCGATCACCGACACCGGCACCGAGATCAAGGCCGACGAGCAGAACAAGCCGGGCGTCACCAACCTGCTGCGGATCTTCTCCGCGCTCTCCGGCGAGTCGGTCGATGACCTGGAACGGCGCTATGCCGGCTCGGGGTACGGCCAGTTCAAGAAGGATCTCGCCCAGCTGGTGACCGACACGCTGACCCCGATCCGGGAGCGGACGGAAAAGCTCCTGGCCGACGACGACCAGCTCGACCGGATCCTCGCCGACGGCGCGGCCCGGGCGAGCGCGGTCGCGACGCGTACCATGGCGATCGTGCGTGAGCGGGTGGGATTCGTCGGCCGTGGCTGACCGCGTGATCGGGGTGGCCATCCCCATTCCCGATCCGTACGGCGCCCAGTTGCAGCGCTGGCGAGAGTCGTTCGGCGACCCGATGGCCGCGTCGATTCCGACACATATCACCTTGCTGCCGCCGACCCCGGTGGCCGATGACGCGCTCGCCGAGATCGAGGCGCACCTGCGCCGTGTCGCCGAGGCGGCCCTGCCGTACACGGTGCGGCTGCGCGGCACCGCCACGTTCCGCCCGGTCTCGCCGGTGGTCTTCGTCGCGCTCGCCGACGGCATCGGGGCTTGCGAGGAGGTCGAGCGCCGGGTGCGTTCCGGGCCGCTGGCCCGTGCACTGGCGTTTCCCTATCACCCGCACGTGACCGTGGCCCACGACCTGCCGGCCGAGGTGCTCGACCGGGCGTTCAAGGAACTCGCCGACTACGACGCGAGCTTTCAGGTGTCGGGGTTCTCGCTGTACGAGCACGGCCGTGACGGGGTCTGGCGGCCGCAGCTCGCCTTCCCGTTCGGCACCGGCGGGCCCGTCCCCTATCCGGCGAACACCCGTCCTTCGCGCGGCTGAGCGCCGCCGGTCTCCTCGCCCGGCGCGTCCTCCCCTGGCCCGTCCGGCGGGCGCCGGTCGCGCCGCACCGTCAGCAGCGGCACCATCAGCACGCCCACCAGCAGCGCACCGGTCATGTAGCGGAACAACTGGGCCGGGTTGGCGGCGAGCACGGCCAGCTGGATCCCGGCCACGGGGGCGACGAGCGCGAGCGCCCCGGGCCGGCGGCGCACCCAGGCGTAGGCCGCCGCGCTGATGTAGGCGAGGTAGCACCAGAGCGGGGCGCGCTGCAACAGCCACTCCAGGCTCGGCGTCCGGGCGGCTCGCAGCGCCTCCAGCGCCGGCTTGTGCAGCCCCTCCGACAGCGGGCGGATGCGCAGCACGGGCAGGTACGGGTTGCCGGACATCCGTGAGGTGGGCCGCCGCGCCCAGCCGAAGCGGTCGTCCGGCACCTGCGTGGCGGCGACCTGCGTGTCGCCGTCGAGCCTGCGTGGTCCCGGCGGGATGCGCCAGGCGATCGAGCCGCGGCACAGCCGGGCGGCGGCGACCACGCCGGGAGTCCGTTCGATGGTCCTCATCCACAGCGCGCGCAGCTGGGTGGTGTTGGCGTCGGCGGCCGTGTTGTCGAAGGACTCGCGGTGGGTGAGCCAGTCCGAGTCGTAGCAGTTCGCGCCGCCCGCCCGCCACTGCCACAACGGCGCGACCCTGCTCATCAACGCGAGATCGGTCTGGGTGAACGTGCCGGGCCGCCTCTCGTAGGCCACGGCCACGTCGGCGTAGGCGGTGGCGTAGGTCAGGCTCGGCCGGGCGCCCTCGATGGACAGCGCCGGATACAGCCAGCCGGTGAGCACGAACGACAGCGCGATCGGCGACAGGCTCACGGCGGCGACGGCGACCCGGCGTCCGGCCAGCGCGACGATCAGGATCGGTGCGGCGATCGCCGCCGTCAGGAAGCCGTTGTTGCGGAAGATGACGAGCCCGATGAACCCGATGGCCAAGAGCACGAGCGGCGCGCGCACGGCGGCCGCCCGGGCACCGGCGTCAGCACCGGCACCGGGGCGCCCGCCGGCGCCGCGGCGGGCGATGAGCCGGCCGGTGGCCGCGAAGATCAGCACCGCCGAGATCGTGAACGGCACGTCCTTCCACACGAAGATCAGGAACGTGCCGAGCGGCGGCACCACGGGCACGGCGATCGCGGCGAGCGCCGCCCACCGGGCGCGGACGCCGAGCGCGTGGAGCACGTCGGCGGCGTAGGCGAGCACCGCGGCGGCGGCGACCGTCTGCAGCAGGGTGAGCGGCCACAGGTCCCCGGACGCCTGGAGGGACAGCCAGACCAGCCCGTCGTACGGCACCGAGTGGTTGGCCATCCAGTGATCTGTCGTGACATGCCAGACGTAGGAGATCGAGTCGTAGCTCATCAGCCCGGGGAAGAAGGCTGCCCACCAGCCGACCAGGATCAGCTGGCTCACGACGTACACCAGCAGCGGCAGCCGCACGCGGACGGGCACGCGCCGGACGAGGTCGGCGGGCAGGCTCACCGGGGCTCCTCTCCGATCGTGGGGACGGGGACCGCACGGCGGCCGGCGCTCCGCAGCAGGCGGGCGCCGAGCGCGCCGGCGGCGACGGCGCTGGACAGGATCAGCGCGAGCTCGACCCGGGCCAGCGCGGCCACCGGCAGCGCGCACGCCGCGGCGAAGACCGCCAGCGCGAGCGCCCAGCACAGCGCGTTGTCGCGGTGCCGCGCGCGGGCCAGCAGGCCGGCCTGGAACACGAGCGCCAGCATGTACAGGGCGGTGCCGGCGGCCAGCACGACGATATCGGCCCGGCCCAGCTCGAAGCCGGCGCCGAAGGCCAGCCCGAGCGCCTCCGGCCCGGCCGCCGCGGCGCCGAGCACGCCCACCATGCCGACCAGCCCCGTCGCGGCCAGCACCCGCCTCAGCTCACGCCGGAAGCCGGCGGCGTCGGCGGCGGCCAGCGCCCTGGCCAGGCCGGGGAGCAGCGCCGCCTGCACCGCCTGGAAGAGGAACAGCGGAATCCGCGCGATCACGAAGGCGGCGAGGAACTGCCCGGCGGCGTCGCCGCCGGGCGAAAGCAGCCGGAGCGCGACGATCGCCGCGTTCGCGACGCCCTGCGCGCACAGGGCGGCGGTGAGCAGCCAGCCCAGGTTCGCCGAGACCTCGGACCAGGACGCGGACGGCCCAGGCCGGACGGCGGGCCCGGCTCCGTACATCCCCGGCGCCGTCGCGGCGAGCGCCACCAGCGGCGCCGCGGCGAGCAGCCAGACGTACCAGGACGTGCCGTGGATTCCCAGCGCGAAGAGCCCGGCGCAGGCCGCGGTCCGCACCACGCCCTCGATCCCCAGCTGGGCGGAGTACCAGCCGAACCGGCCGGACCCGGAGAACACGCCGCGGCTGACGTACTGGGCGGCCATGACGGCCAGGGCGGCGCCGAACGCGAACAGCTCGGCCCGGTGTCCGGCGAACAGCCGGTGCACCAGCGCCGGCGACAGCAGCGCTCCGGCCAGCAGCAGGGTGAGCAGGACGCCGCCCGCGACCGCGGCGACCCGGGCCACGACGGGAGCGCCGCCCTGCGCCAGCTCGGCGCGGTGTGCCAGCGCCCGCCCCAGCTCCTGCTCGAACGGCAGGAACGCGCCGATCCCGAAGGTGTAGACAAGCGTCCAGAGCGTCGAGACGGAGGCGAACTCGACCGGGCCCACGGCGCGCGCCGTCACGACCAGGTAAACGCTGGCCGAGACGCCGAGGATCACCAGGCCCGCGCCCACGGTGACGGTGCCCGAGGTGACCGTCGCTCGGGGCGGGAGCGACGGCGCGGCCGCCGAGCCTGTCGTCCTCATGCCTCCGGCCATCAGGCCTCGTCGACCGGCTCGCGCATGTGCTCGTGGACGCGTCCGGCGGCGCCGGCGTCCCCGCGGGTGATCTCCTCCAGCTTGAGGCGTTGCAGCGCGAGTTCCTCCGCCAGCGTCCTGACCCTGTCCTCCAGCCGGCCGACCTCGGAGCTGAGGTGGACGTTCACGCCGAGCAGCACCAGGCTGGCCACGAAGAACAGCAGGTTGGCCGGCACCTCGACGCCGGTCACCTCGGCGGTCCAGAACAGCACCCCGGGGAAGATGGCCACGATCACGATGAGGATCCCGACGATCACCCAGACGATCGCGTACTTTTCTCTGAGCCGCCGCCGGCGCAGCATCTCGAAGATGACGGTGAGCGAAGCGGCGGCGCCGATCAGCCCGAGCGTGTAGACGTTCATGTGACTCGCGGGGCGCCCGTCCAGCGACGCACCAGCGCGAGTCCGAGCGCGAACACCGCGCGGAGCAGGTAGAGCGTCGCCAGTACCGGCGACTGGCTGGCCCGTCCGCCCGCGCGCGTCCGCATCGCGACCGGAACCTGCCGCACGACGCAGCCCGAGCG
Source organism: Streptosporangiaceae bacterium (assembly GCA_035765195.1). Classification (GTDB taxonomy): domain Bacteria; phylum Actinomycetota; class Actinomycetes; order Streptosporangiales; family Streptosporangiaceae; genus CALAED01. The sequence continues at coordinate 376,524 of DASTYC010000007.1, read as the reverse complement.
GATGGCGATCACGAGCGACTCGACCGTGTCGCCGAGGTACTCGGCCGGGTAGTGCTCGGCGAAGACCTTGATGGCGCGCGGTCCGACGGCCCGAAAGCCGCTGGTGACATCGGTGAGCCGCGTCTTGGCCAGCCCCGACAGCGTGACGGCGAGGATCCCCATGGCCCAGCGGCGGGGGCCGTGCCCGGCGGCGTAGTCCCCGAGGCCGGCGAACCTGGCCCCGATCACGATGTCCGCCCCGTTGAGCCCATCGACCAGCCGGTCGATGTACGACGTGTCGTGCTGGCCGTCGGCGTCGACCTGGACGACCACGTCGTAGCCGTTGCGGGCGGCGTACCGGTAGCCGGCCCGCATCGCCCCGCCCACGCCGAGGTTGAACGGGAGGCGGACCACCGGAGCGCCGGCCTGTGCCGCGGCCGCGGCGGTGCCGTCACTCGATCCGTCGTCGATCACGAGGACGTCTGCGTGCGGGCAGTGGCGCCGCAGTTCCCGGAGCACCCCCGGCAGCGTCCGCTCCTCGTTGAGCGCTGGGATGACAACCAGCGTCCGATCGAGTACGGGAAGCGGATCCTGCTGTACCTGGACCTGAGTGATCGTGATCCCTCCTCGAAGCGAGCCCCTTCGACGACTGGTGCCCAAATGGGCGCACATCAGACGTTTCCCTCGATTTCAACGTCCGTTGACCCGAAGAAGGTTGCGCGGGGTGGGACATTCCATGGCCGGCCCTTTCCCTAGTAAGGACGCGGTCCTGACCGCCGAGGTTGCCCCGTTGCCGAGTTGTGGAGCCGATCCTGCATCGAGGGGAATGAGACGGGTACGGATCGTTACATGATCGGCCTGGTGCACCGCGTGCGGCGCGTTGCCGGCGCGGTTCAGGGGCGCGGTGCGGGGGTCTTGCGCGCGGGGCGGCGACGCTGGCGGTGGTTCGATCATCTGGCCCGCGCGTATCAGCGCTACCAGGACCGTCGCGGTGACCGGCTGGCCGCCGCGATGACGTACTTCGGGTTCCTGTCGTTCTTCCCGTTGCTCGCGCTGGCGTACTCGCTGCTCGGCTATCTGGTCGGGGTCAGCGACAAGGCGCGGGAGTATTTCGTCGAGGCCATCAACTCGGTGCTGCCCGGGCTCGCGGAACGGCTGCCGGTCGAGCAGATCGCGCAGGCCAAGACCACCGCGGGCGTGATCGGGCTGGCCGGGTTGCTGATCACCGGGCTGGGCTGGGTGGGCGCGGCCCGCGAGTCGATGCGGGAGATCTGGGGGACCGATCCGCGCGGCGGCAACTTCTTCGTCAACAAGCTGGTGGACGTGGGGCTGCTGGCCTTCCTCGGCACGATGATGATCTTGTCGGCGGGGGTCTCCGGGATCGCCACCCACGCCACGCACGCCGTGCTGGAACTGCTCGGGCTCGCGGACGTCACCGGGATGGGCACCGCGCTGTGGGTGCTGTCGCTCGCCGTCGCGGTGGCCTTCGACGCCGTGGTCTTCCTGGTCGTCTTCTCCCAGATCTCGGGGACCAAGGCGCCGTGGCGGCGGCTGATTCGCGGGGCGCTGTTCGGCGCGGTCGGCTTCGAGTCGCTCAAACTGATCGCGACGCTGCTGATCGGATTGACCACGCGCAACCCGGTGTACGCCTCGTTCGCCGTGGTGGTCGGGCTGCTCGTGTGGATCGACGCGACCTCGCGCCTGTTCCTCTTCAGCGCCGCGTGGACGGCGACCCGCCGAGTGGTGCTCCGCGCGGACTCGCCCCCGGCCGCGGAGCCGGCCGCGGAGCCGACCGGCTCCGGCGACAAGCCGGCCGGCTCCGGCCACGAGACGTGCGCCCCGGCCGGACCCGCTACGTCGCGTCCGCCGGCCTCGATCGGTCCGAAGCGCCTCCCGGGTCCTTCGGATCGGGGCGATCGGACGAAGCCGGAGGATCGGGGCGATCGGACGGATCAGCCGGCGCGGACGGACCAATCGGCGCGGACGGATCGGAGCGATCAGCCGCGTCCGGCGCATGGCGCGGGCGCGGGCTCGTCGGTTCCACAAGGCTGACGTTGCCGGTCGACAGGTCCCATGCCACCACTTGCGGCCCGTCGTCGGCGACCCCCCGCCTGCGGCGTACGGTCACGATGAGGCCGCCGGCGGCGACCGCGGCGGCGCCGGCGCCGGCCAGCGGCAGCAGCCAGCCGGTCCCGGAGTCGTTCCCCGCCCGCAGCCGGTCGAGTGGTCCGGCGGCGCCGGTACCGCTGCCGTTCCCGTCGTGCCGCGCCTGGGGCTTGGCGGCGTCCACCGGGTCGACCAGCCGCCCCACCGGCCTGACCTTGCCCCTGGCCTTGAATCCCCAGTCGAGCAGCCGGGTGGCGTACGACCACAGCGTCGGCGAGTGCATGAGCGCGACGATGATCGTGTGGCCGCCGCGCCGGGCGGCGCCGACGTAGGTCTGCTGGGCGGCGTTGGTGTAGCCGTTCTTGCCGCCGATCATGCCCGGGTAGGCGTACGGCTCGCCCGGCAGCAGCCGGTCATGGGAGTAGATCGGATAACCGCCGACCTTCTTGCCCTTCTTGCGCTGCTTCTTGGTCGGCAGGGCCGGCCACCTGGCGTTGACGGTCCCCACGTACTTGCGGAAGTCGCGCAGCCGCAGGCCCTGGCGCATGATCAACGCCAGGTCGTACGCGGAGGTGTGCTGGGTCTTGACGGACAGGCCGAGGTCGACGTCCAGGCCGTTCGGCGACCCGGCCAGCGTGTCGTGCGCCCGCAGCCGCCGCGCCTCGGCGTTCATCGTGGCGAGCGCGCGCCGGTAGCCGCCGTGCGCCTGCGTGAGCGCGACCGCGGCGTCATTGCCCGACACCATCAGCGCCGCCCGGAACAGGTCGGCCACCTTGTACTTCAGCTTGGGGGTCATGCCCACCTTGGTGCCCACGACGTCACAGGTGCGCTGCGTGGGCCGGACCAGCGCGTCGGAGTCGAGCTTGGGAATCAGCGCGATCGCGGTGAGCGTCTTGAGCGTGCTGGCGGGCAGGTAGCGCCCGTGCGGGTCGCGCGCGGCCAGCACGTCGCCGGTATCGCCGTCGGCGATGAGGTACGAAGCGGCGCCGGGCAGCTTGGGCGGCCGCAGCCCGGCCGTCCGGTCCACGACGACGCCCCGAGAGCCCAGCTGAGGGCCCCCGATGGGCTCGGGCGGCGCCGCCGCGGCCCGGGCGGACCGGGCGGCCGCGGCGGGCGTGAGGGCGGGCGACAGGCAGGCCGCGCACAACGGCACGGCGAGGAGAACAGAAGAGGCGCGGCGCAGTTTTCCCATGGTTCCAGCAAGAGTAGAAGACGCGGCGGCGCGGAATGGCGAGCCGCGATCAATGTCGTCGCTAATCAGGTCTCCGCGATGTGGCGCCTCCAGGGGCGAGGTGACCGGTGTCACCCTCTAGATACCCAGCCACCTCGCCGTACGATCGTGAACATGAGTCGCCGAGCGGAGCGAGGCAGATGAGTACATCGCAGTCCGGGCTGCCGATCGAGCCGGTATATGGGCCTTCAGCGATGGCCGATTTCGACCCAGACACGCGGCTCGGCGCCCCCGGCGCCTATCCGTTCACGCGCGGCGTCTATCCCACGATGTACACCTCGCGCCCGTGGACCATGCGCCAGTACGCGGGCTTCGCCTCGGCCGCCGAGTCCAACAGGCGCTACCACCAGCTGATCGAGGCCGGGACGACCGGCCTGTCGGTGGCCTTCGACCTGCCCACTCAGATGGGGCACGACTCCGACGCGGAGATCGCGCACGGCGAGGTCGGCAAGGTCGGGGTGGCGATCGACTCCATCGACGACATGCGGCTGCTGTTCGATGGCATCCCACTCGACAAGGTCTCCACGTCGATGACGATCAACGCCCCCGCCGCGGTGCTGCTGCTGCTCTACCAGCTGGTCGCCGACGAGCAGGGCGTGCCCGGGTCGGCGCTTACCGGCACGATCCAGAACGACATTCTCAAGGAGTACATCGCCCGCGGAACCTACATCTTCCCGCCCAAGCCGTCGCTGCGGCTGGTGTCCGACACCTTCGCCTACTGTCAGGCCGAGATCCCCCGGTGGAACACCATCTCCATCTCCGGCTATCACATGGCCGAGGCGGGCGCGACGCCCGTCCAGGAGATCGCGTTCACCCTCGCCAACGCCAAGGAGTACGTCCGGGCCGCGGTGGCCTCCGGGCTCGACGTCGACAGGTTCGGGCCGCGGCTGTCGTTCTTCTTCGTGGCGCGGACGACGCTGCTCGAAGAGGTCGCGAAGTTCCGGGCGGCCCGCCGCCTGTGGGCCCGGATCATGCGGGAGGAGTTCGGCGCGACGAACCCGAAGGCGCAGATGCTGCGCTTCCACACCCAGACGGCCGGGGTGCAGCTCACCGCGCAGCAGCCCGAGGTCAACATGGTGCGGGTCGCGATCCAGGCGCTCGCCGCCGTGCTCGGCGGCACCCAGTCGCTGCACACGAACTCCTACGACGAGGCGATCGCGCTGCCGACGGAGAAGGCCGCCCGCCTGGCCGTGCGCACCCAGCAGGTGCTCGCGCACGAGACCGACCTGATCACCACGGTCGACCCCTTCGCCGGCTCGTACGCGATCGAGTCGATGACCTCCGACGTCGAGGCGGCGGCAACCGAGCTGATGACGCGGATCGAGGAGCTAGGCGGCGCGGTGGCCGCGATCGAACGGGGCTACCAGAAGGCCGAGATCGAACGCGCCGCCTACGAGGTCGCCAAGGAGATCGACGAAGGCGAGCGCGTGGTCGTCGGCGTGAACAAGTTCCGGACCGAGGGCGACGAGGTCTACGAGCCGCTCCGGGTCGACCCGGCCATCGAGGCCGCACAGGCGGAGCGGCTGGCCGAGCTGCGGCGCCGGCGCGACAACGCCGAGGTCCGCCGGTGCCTCGACGATCTTCGCCGGGTGGCCGAAAAGACGGGCGCGCAGGCCGCCGCCGGGGCGGTCGGCGCGGGGGACGGGAACGTTCTCTATCCGTTGAGGGAAGCGCTTCGTGGCCGTGCCACCGTCGGTGAAGTCTGTAATGCCCTGCGCGATGTTTGGGGGGCCTATGTTCCGGCTGATGCCTACTGAGTCGTACCCCGACATGATGACTAGTCAATTTGGGTGACACCCAGAACGGCCACCCTAGTCATGCTTTGCCAGAGATAACGGAGTTGACTGCCTCGGACGGGTCAAGTCGGACCCGGACAGCAGGACTTCTGAAAGGTAGCGGGCCCGTGGCGGCATGATGGTTATGGACATCATCTGTTCGAGGTTTGTCCGGGCATTAGGTGCACTGGCTCGATTTCGCGGCACGTGCCACGCATCGACCTGCAAGCGACCGGGACGGAGGTTGGGTCGTGGCCATCGAGTTCAACGCATCGCGTGGCGCGACACTCGGCATCGAGTGGGAACTCCAGCTGATCGACGCCGACTCCAGCCAGCTGCGCCAGGACGCCCGAGAGGTGCTCGCCGCGTTGCCCGCGCTCAGCGAGGCCGGTGAGTTTCCCAAGATCCGGCACGAATTCATGGAATCCACGGTGGAGATCGTTACCGGGATCTGCCATACCGTCGGCGAGGCCAAGGCCGATCTCGCCGCGACCGTCAGCCAGCTCAGGTCGGTGGTCGAACCGCGGGGCATCGCGCTCGCCTGCACCGGGACGCATCCGATCAGCGACTGGCGGGACGCGGTGATGGCGCCGATCGAGCGCTACGCCCAACTGGTCGAGCAGATGCAGTGGCTGGCCAGGCGCATCCAGACCTTCGGCGTCCACGTGCACGTGGGCGTCCGGGACCCCGACAAGGCGATTCCCATCGTCAACGCGCTGTCCACCTACCTGCCGCATTTCCTGGCGCTGACCGCCTCCAGCCCGTACTGGAGCGGCCTCGACACCGGGCTCGCGTCGAGCCGCGCGATCGTGTGGGGCGCGCTGCCCACCGCCGGCCCGCCGCACCTGCTGGCGAACTGGGCGGAGTTCGAGGAGTACATGGCGACGCTGATCCGGGCCGGGACGATCCGCAGCATCAAGGAGGTGTGGTGGGACGTCCGTCCGCATCCCGATTTCGGCACGATCGAAATACGTATGATGGATGGCATCCCCACGCGGCGTGAGGTCGGGATGGCCGCCGCCCTCTGCCAGAGCCTGGTGACGCTCTTCGACCAGCAGCTCGATCGCGGCTACCAGCTCCCGCGCCCGGCCGCCTGGGTCGTCAGAGACAACAAATGGCGGGCCACCAGATATGGGCTCGACGCCGTCGTCATCACCGACGACACTGGGAGCACGGCTCCGTTGCGCGATGAGCTGTATGAGCTGATCAGGGAACTTGAGCCGGTCGCCGAGCGCATCGGCTGCGCGGAGGAACTCAAGGTCGTCAGCGACGTACTTGATCAGGGGGCGTCTTACGAGCGGCAGCGGGCCATCCGCGCCGAGGGCGGCACATTGGAGGATGTGGTCGCCGCATCCATCACCGAGTTCCGCGAGGACAGGTTCGTCAGCCCGCTGGAGGCGGTTCATGCCGGGGCATGAGCCTGAGGGGGGCCACATGGCTTGGCAGCCGGGGGTGCTGCAGATGCAGTTGGAGACTTTCCTGGCGAAGCACGAGCGCCGGTTGATCGCGTTCCGGCGCGATCTGCATATGCACCCCGAGCTGGGGTTCGTCGAGCACCGCACCACCGCGCGCATCGCCGACCAGCTGACCGCGGCCGGGCTGCGCCCGGTGCTGCTGCCCAAGGGCACCGGGCTGATGTGCGACATCGGCCCGGACACGGGCGAGGGCCGCACGATCGCCCTGCGTGCCGACATCGACGCGCTGCCGCTGGTGGACGAGAAGGACGTGCCGTACCACTCGACGGTCGCGGGCGTCTGCCACGCCTGCGGACACGACGTGCACACGGCCATGCTGGTCGGGGTCGGGCTGTTCCTGGCCCAGCAGGCCGCCGCCGGGCTGCTGCCGGGACGGGTCCGGCTCATCTTCCAGCCGGCCGAGGAGGTGCCCGGCGGCGCGCTCGACGTGATGGCCGCCGGCGGCATCGCGGGCGTCGACCGGATCTTCGCGCTGCACTGCGACCCGCGGATCGAGGTCGGCAAGCTGGGGCTGCGCGCCGGGCCGATCACCGCCGCCTGCGACAAGGTGTACGTCAACGTGACCGGCCCGGGTGGCCACACGGCCCGGCCGCACCTGACCGCCGACCTGGTCTACGCGCTCGCCAAGATCGTCACCGAGCTGCCGGCCGCGCTGTCGCGCCGGGTCGATCCGCGCTCCAGCCTCAGCCTGGTCTGGGGCCGGGTGTCGGCCGGCTCGGTGGCCAACGCGATCCCGGACGACGGGGTGGCGGAGGGCACCGTGCGCTGCCTCGACGACGAGGCCTGGCACGCCGCTCCCGAGCTGATGCACAGCCTGCTCGACTCGGTGGCCGGCGCGTACGACGTGAAGGCCGACCTGGAGTACGTGCGCGGCGTCCCCCCGACCGTCAACGAAGCGACCAGCGTCCAGATGTTCCGGACCGCGGCGGGCGCGGTGTTCGGCGCCGACGCCGTGGTGCCGACCCAGCAGAGCCTCGGCGGCGAGGACTTCGGCTGGTATCTCGAGTCGATCCCCGGCGCGCTCGCCCGGCTCGGCGTCGCCGAGCCCGGCCAGGCGGGCGAGTACGACCTGCACCGCGGCACCTTCGACGTGGACGAACGCTGCATCGCCGTCGGCGTCAGCGTGCTCGCGGCTACCGCGATGCACGCGCTGCATGCCCCGGACGCCGACGGAAGGGCCGCGATCGACGGAGAGTCACCCGCCGGCGGCTCTCGTGACGGGTCTCGTGACGCCTCTCGCGACGGCTCGCCCGGCGACGGGCCGGCCGACGGGCCGGCCGCGCCGTGGGACGGCCACCGGCCGGACCCGGAGGCGGTCGAGGGCGTGGCGCTAGCCTGAGCCTGAGCCTGATCGCCGGGTGTACGCTACCTGGGGCCGGCCCCGTGGGTCGGCCGGTAACGGTGGTTAACGGGGCGCTGACCTGTGACGTTGCGCTCTCGCATTGGTAACGGACCCATTGCGAGACGGTAGCTCTGTTCTGGGTGCTCGGCTCGGCCGGTTATGGTCCGATCGTTTTCATGCGATTAATTGGGCATATCGCCGGATGTCGCGGGCTTGTGGTGGGGAACCGGGAAGGAGCGCTACGTTGCGCCGTGGAATGCGAATCACCGCCGCAGTGCTGGCGAGCGCCATGCTCACGCTGGGCGCCGCGGGCTGCGGTGGGAAGAAGACCACGTCGGGCAGCGGCGGGGGTGGCGACGAGGGCAAGAAGACCCTCAAGGTCGGCCTCGCCTACGACATCGGGGGCCGTGGTGACCAGTCGTTCAACGACGCGGCCGCGCGCGGCCTGGACAAGGTCAAGAGCGAGCTCAACATCCAGACCAAGGAGTTGTCCGCCAAGCCCGACGAGCCGGACTCCGACAAGGAGGCCCGGCTGAAGCTGCTCGCGTCCGGCGGCTACAACCCGATCATCGGGGTGGGCTTCGCCTACACCAACGCGATCATCAAGGTCGCCAAGGACTTCCCGAACACCAAGTTCCTGGTCGTCGACGCCGACCAGTGCAAGGTGTCGGGCGCCAACGTCGAGGGCGCGTGCTTCTCGGAGGAGCAGGGCTCCTTCCTCGTGGGCGCGGCCGCGGCGCTGAAGTCCAAGACCGGCACGATCGGCTTCATCGGCGGCGTCAACGTGCCGCTGATCCACAAGTTCTGGGCGGGATACGAGGCCGGCGCCAAGGCGGCCAAGCCGGGCATCAAGGTGCTGCCGGCGAAGTACCTCACCCAGCCGCCGAACTTCAACGGCTTCAAGGACCCGGCACTGGGCTCCGACGCCGCCAAGGGACAGCTCGACGCCGGGGCCGACGTGATCTACCACGCCGCCGGCGGCGCCGGCATCGGCGTCATCAAGACGGTCGGCGCGGCCCAGAAGCTGGCCATCGGGGTCGACTCCGACCAGTACAACCAGCCCGCGGTCTCGAACGTGAAGGAGTTCATCCTCACGTCCATGGTCAAGCGCGTCGACGTGGCGGTCTACGACTTCGTGAAGGCGGTCGCCGACAACACCTTCGCCGCCGGCACCAAGAGGTACGACCTGAGCAACGACGGGGTCGGCTATGCCACCACCGGCGGCAAGGTCGACGACATCAAGGCCAAGCTGGACCAGTACAAGCAGGAAATCAGCTCCGGCCAGATCAAGGTGCCGACGTCCTGATCCGTTGTCCGTACCCTGATCCGGCGCGGCCGGGACGTGGTCCCGGCGGCGCCGGACGGGTGCGGGAACGGGTGCGAACCGGGGTGTGAGGAGCTGGGCGCGTGCCGAACGACGAAGCTGCACCGGCCGTACGGCTGACGTCGATCACCAAGCGGTTTCCGGGTGTCGTCGCCAACCGTGACGTGAACATCACCGTGCGGCGCGGGGAGGTGCACGCGCTGTGCGGCGAGAACGGCGCCGGCAAGTCGACGCTGATGAAGATCCTTTACGGCATGCAGCGGCCGGACGAGGGCACCATCGAGGTCGACGGCGCCGAGGTGACCTTTCACACCCCCGCCGACGCCATCGCCCGCGGCATCGGCATGGTGCACCAGCACTTCAAGCTGGCCGACAACCTCACCGTCCTCGAGAACGTCGTGCTGGGCGCGGAGAAGCTGCACGGGATCGGCGCCGCCGCCGGCCGACGGATCAAGGAGATCGCCGCGCAGTACGGCTTCGACATCGAGCCGGACCGGCTGGTCGAGGAGCTCGGCGTCGGAGACCGGCAGTGGGTCGAGATCCTCAAGGTCCTCTACCGAGGCGCCAAGATCTTGATCCTCGACGAGCCGACGGCGGTGCTGGTGCCGCAGGAGGTCGAAGAGCTCTTCGGCAACCTGCGCGACCTCAAGGCCGAGGGCCTGACCGTCCTGTTCATCTCGCACAAGCTTGACGAGGTCCTCAGCGTCGCCGACCGGATCACGGTGATCCGCCGGGGCGAGACCGTCGCGACCGTGGCCGCGGCCGAGGTGACCTCCCGGCGCCTCGCCGAGCTGATGGTCGGCAGCGAACTGCCTACGCCTGAGACGCGCGAGTCCACCGTGACGAGCGACGAGCAGTTCAGCGTGGCCGGCCTGACCGTCCTCAGCCCCGAGGGACGCGCCATCGTCGACGACGTGTCCTTCGCCATCCACCGGGGCGAGATCGTCGGCATCGCGGGCGTGGAGGGCAACGGCCAGGGCGATCTGATCGAAGCCATCATGGGCATGCGTCCCGTCACCGCCGGCACCGTACGGTTCGACGGGGCCGACATCACCAACTGGTCCACCCGGCGGCGGCGCGAGGCCGGCATCGCCTACATCCCCGAGGACCGCCAGCGTTACGGCCTGGTGCTGGACCGGCCGCTGTGGGAGAACCGCATGCTGGGCCATCAGACCCGGCCGCCCAATGTGCACGGCCCGTGGATCGACCGCAGGGGGGCGCGCGCCGACACCACGCGCATCGTCAAGGAGTACGACGTCCGCACGCCGGGAATCGACGTCCTGGCCGCGGCCCTGTCCGGCGGCAATCAGCAAAAGCTCATCGTGGGCCGGGAGATGACCGGCGACCCGCGTCTGCTCATCGCCGCGCACCCGACGCGCGGCATCGACGTCGGCGCCCAGGCCGCGATCTGGGAGCATCTGCGCACGGCGCGCGCGGCCGGGCTCGCCGTGCTGCTGGTCAGCGCCGACCTCGAGGAGCTCATCGGCATGTCCGACACCCTGCACGTCATCTTGCGCGGTCGGCTCGTCGCCACGGTCGACGTCAACACCGTCACGCCCGAAGAGCTGGGCTCCGCCATGACCGGCGCCGGTCCCGACGGAGCTGCCGGTCCCGACGGCACCGCGGCCGGGGGGCCCGGCGGGGGAGGCGAGGCATGAGCGACGGCGTACCGGGGTGGGTGGCGATCTTGCGCGGGCTCGGGCCGCGCCGGATCGTGCTGCGGGTCGGGGCGCCGTTCATCGCGCTCGTCATCGCTCTCGTGATCACCATGATCGTGCTGCGGGCGGCCGGGGTCGACCCGTTCAACGCCATGTCCAGCATGATCGACTACGGCACCACGTCGTCGAGCACGGTCGAGATCCTCAACCGCGCCACCGGCTACTACCTGTCCGCTGTCGCGGTGGCCATCGGCTTCCGGATGGCGTTGTTCAACATCGGGGTCGACGGGCAGTACCGCATGGCCGCGATGCTGTCCGCGGTGCTCGGCGGCGCCGTCGCGCTGCCCGCGCCGTTCGGCCAGATCCTGGTGATCGTGGCGGCGATGCTGATCGGGGGCGCGTGGGCGGCGATCGCCGGCGTGCTCAAGGTGACCAGGGGCGTGAGCGAGGTCATCTCGACGATCATGCTCAACGCCATCGCCACCGGGCTCATCGCCTACCTGCTGAACCCGGCGCGGCTGGCCGAGGTCCGGCCGGGCAGCAACAACGTGGCCACCACCCCGATCCCGGAGTCGGGCCGGGTGCCCGGTTTCGAGCTCGCGGGCGGCACGGTGTTCGGCCTGATCGTGCTCGCGGTGGCGGTCGGCATCGCCTTCTACGTCGTGATCAACCGGACCCGGTTCGGGTACGACCTGCGGATCTCCGGACTGTCGCCGACGGCGGCGCGCGCCAGCGGCGTCGACAGCCGGCGCATGGTCGTGACCACGATGGCGCTGTCGGGCGCCGCCGCCGGGCTCGTCGGCATGCCCGAGCTGCTCGGCGCGTCCTACCAGTACTCGCTGAACTTCCCCGCCGGGCTGGGGTTCACCGGCATCGCCATCGCGCTGCTCGGCAGGAACAACCCGTTCGGCATCGGGCTCGCCGCGCTGCTGTTCTCCTTCCTCGATCAGTCCTCCGACGTCCTGCAGCTCAACGACGTACCGAAGGAGATCGTGCTGGTCATGCAGGGCACCGTCGTGCTGACCGTGGTCATCGTCTACGAGCTCGTCCGCCGGTTCGAGATCCGGCTGCAGCAGCGGGCGGTCGCGGCCGACCTGGCGGCCGGCCGCACGATCGCCCAACAGGAGCCGACGGGGGGTACGGCATGACCACGACCGCGCTCGCCGAACCGGTCCCCATGCGCGCCGCGCCGGGACCGGAAGGGTCGCGGCTGCCACGGGCGCTGCTGTTCGCGGCCGTGCTGCTGGCCCTGCTCTCCCTGGTCCGGGTGATCACCGGCGCCGACGACATCACCTCGAGCGGGACCGTCGGGGCGTCCCTGCGGCTCGCGGTGCCCATCGGCCTGGCCGCGCTCGGCGGGCTGTGGGCGGAGCGCTCGGGCGTCGTCAACATCGGACTCGAGGGCATGATGATCCTCGGCACCTGGACCGGCGCGTGGGCCGGATACCAGTGGGGTCCGTGGGCCGGGGTCGTCGCCGGCATCATCGGCGGCGCGCTCGGCGGGCTGCTGCACGCCGTCGCGACGGTGACCTTCGGCGTCGACCACATCGTCTCCGGCGTGGCCATCAACATCCTCGGGCTCGGTCTCACCCAGTTCCTGGCCGGGCTGCTGTTCGACACCGGCGCGGCCAAGGCGCTCGGCGGCGGTCCGCGGCAGTCGCCGCCCGTCGACGCGATCAGGACCGTCAGCCTGCCGGTGCTGTCCGGAGGCGAGATCTTCGGGTGGCGCAGCCCCGACGCGCTGGGCTGGCTGGAACGGCGCCACTGGCTGCTGGCCTCCGACCTCGCCGGCCTGCTTCGCGGGCTCACCGCCGGCATGTCGCTGCTGACGCTCCTGGCGGTGGCGCTCGTGCCGATCACGTTCTTCGTGCTGTGGCGTACGCGGTTCGGGCTGCGGGTGCGGTCGTGCGGCGAGAGCCCGTACGCCGCGGAGTCGCTGGGAGTGTCCGTCTACCGGATGAAGTACGCCGCGGTGATCATCTCCGGCGGGTGCGCGGGGCTGGCCGGGGCGTTCCTTGTGACGGTGGCCTCGCCGCTCTACCAGGACGGCCAGACCGGCGGGCGCGGCTACATCGGCCTCGCCGCGATGATCTTCGGTAACTGGCGGCCGGGCGGGCTGGCGGCCGGCGCGATGCTGTTCGGGTACTCGGACGCGATGAACCTGCGCAGCGGCGGCGAGTCGGTGCACGCGCTACTGCTGTTCGTCGCGATCCTGCTGGCCGGCATCGCGGTCTGGCAGTGGCTGCGGGCCCGGCGGCTGGCCGCCCATCCGCGCGCCGCCGACGGCGTCGTCGACCGCCGCGGCGTGCGGGGCGCGTACCTGGCCGGGGCGGTCGCGATCACCGTCGCGGCCCTGCTGCTCATCTGGTACTGGCGCAGCGACACGGTGCCGGGCGAGCTTGTCTCGTTCACCCCGCACCTGACGACCCTGCTCGTGCTGTCTTTGGCCAGCCAGCGGCTCCGCATGCCCGCCGCCGACGGCCTCATCTACCGTCGCGGCGAAGAACGCTGACCCCTCACGTCTTGATCTTGTCGTCTTGCGGGAAACATGTACCGGACGAGGGGGAACCGATGAGCGAGATCGATTGGGCGGCGCTGCGGGCGGCCGCGCGGGAGGCGATGCGGCACGCCTACGCGCCGTACTCCCGCTTCCCGGTCGGCGCGGCGGGCCTGACCACCGAAGGCCGGATCGTCACCGGCTGCAACGTGGAGAACGCCTCGTACGGCCTCGGCCTGTGCGCGGAATGCGGCCTCGTCTCGGCGTTGCACGCGATGGGTGCGGCGCCTGACCACGGCGCCGCGCCGCGGCTGGTGGCGGTGGCGATCGTCGACGGGCACGGCGACCCGCTGATGCCGTGCGGGCGCTGCCGCCAGTTGCTGTGGGAACACGGCGGCCCGGACCTGCCGCTGCAGACCTCCGGGGGCCCGCGCCCGCTGCGCGAACTGCTTCCCGACGCCTTCGGCCCCGACGACCTCGACCGCACTCGCTGACCTCGTGGACAAGGAGCCCCGGTGGACGCCATCGACGTCATCATCGCCAAACGCGACGGCGGCGAGCTGACCGACGAGCAGATCGACTGGGTCGTCGCCGCCTACACCGACGGCGTGGTGGCGGAGGAGCAGATGGCCGCGCTGGCGATGGCCGTGCTGCTGAACGGCATGACCCGGCGTGAGGTCGCCGCCTGGACCGAGGCCATGATCCGTACCGGCGAGCGCATGGACTGGTCCGCGCTGGACCGGCCGACCACGGACAAGCACTCGACGGGCGGCGTCGGCGACAAGATCACATTGCCGCTGGCGCCCACCGTCGCCGCCTGCGGCGCCGCGGTCCCGCAGCTGTCGGGACGCGGGCTCGGCCACACCGGCGGCACTCTCGACAAGCTGGAGTCGATCCCCGGCTGGCGGGCCGCGCTGTCCACCGCCGAGATGCTGGACGTGCTGCGCGCCGCCGGCGCCGTCGTCTGCGCCGCCGGCGCCGGGCTGGCCCCGGCCGACCGCAGGCTGTACGCGCTGCGCGACGTCACCGGCACCGTCGAGTCGATCCCGTTGATCGCCAGCTCGATCATGTCGAAGAAGATCGCGGAAGGCACGGGCGCGCTGGTCCTCGACGTCAAGGTCGGCTCCGGCGCGTTCATGAAGACCGTGGACGCCGCGCGCGAGCTGGCGACGACGATGGTCGGCATCGGCGCCGACCACGGCCTGCGCACGGTGGCGCTGCTCACCGCCATGGACCGGCCGCTGGGACGCGCTGTGGGCAACGCGGTCGAGGTGGCGGAGGCGGTGGAGGTGCTGGCGGGCGGCGGCCCGGACGACGTCGTCGCGCTGACCGTCCGGCTCGCCCGCGAGATGCTCGCCGCGGCCGGCCTGGACGGCGCGAAGGACCCGGCCGACGCGCTGCGCGACGGCACCGCGATGGACGTGTGGCGGCGCATGATCGCCGCGCAGGGCGGGGACCCGGACGCGCCGCCGCCCAAGGCGGCCGAGTCCCACGACGTGCTCGCCCCGGAGACCGGTGTACTGACGAGGCTCGACGCGTACGGCGTGGGAGTCGCGGCCTGGCGGCTGGGAGCCGGGCGGGCGCGCAAGGAGGATCCGGTGTCGGCGGCGGCCGGCGTGATCTGCCACGCCAAGCCGGGCGACGAGGTCGTGGCCGGCCGTCCGCTGCTCACGCTCTACGCCGACGACGCCGGACGCTTCGACCGCGCGCTGGCGGCCCTGGACGGCGCCATCGAGGTCCGTCCCCAGGGCCGCCCCATCCTCTTCCCGCTGGTGCTTGATCGCATCGCGGGATGAGGGTTCGACCAGGAGGGGTACGGTTCCTAGCGTGACCAATCAGCCGACCATTGAGGACATCCGACGGGCGCCGAAGGTGCTGCTCCACGATCATCTCGACGGGGGCCTGCGGCCCGAGACCGTCGTCGAGTTGGCGGCCGAGACCGGCTATCGCGATCTGCCCGCGGACGATCCGGCGGCGCTGGGCGTCTGGTTCACCGAGGCGGCGAACTCCGGTTCGCTGGAGCGCTATCTGGAGACGTTCGCGCACACGGTGGGAGTGATGCAGACCAAGACGGCGCTGCATCGGGTCGCCTACGAATGCGGCGCCGACCTCGCGGCGGACGGCATCGTCTACGCCGAGGTCAGGTTCGCGCCAGAGCAGCACGCGATGGCGGGGTTGACGCTGGAGCAGGTCGTCGAGGCCGTGATCGCCGGCTTCGACGACGCGGGACGCGACCATGGCATCAGGGTCGGCACGCTGCTCACCGCGATGCGGCATCAGGCGCGCGGCCGCGAGATCGCCGAGCTGTCCGTACGCTATCGGGACGCCGGGGTCGTCGGCTTCGACATCGCGGGCGCGGAGGCCGGGTACCCGCCCACCCGCCATCTGGACGCCTTCGAGTACCTCCAGCGCGAGAACGCCCACTTCACGATCCACGCGGGCGAGGGGTTCGGCCTGCCGTCGATCTGGCAGGCCATCCAGTGGTGCGGCGCCGACCGGCTCGGTCACGGCGTAAGGATCATCGACGACATCTCCGGCCACGAGAGCGACGCCCCCAAGCTGGGCCGGCTCGCCGCATATGTCCGGGACAAGCGCATCCCGCTGGAGATGTGCCCGACGTCCAACGTGCAGACGGGCGCGGCCAAGTCCATCGCGGAACATCCGATCGGCCTGCTGCGGCGGCTGTTCTTCCGGGTCACCGTCAACACCGACAACCGGCTGATGAGCGACACCACGCTGTCAGCCGAATTCGCCCGGCTGGTCGAGGCCTTCGGCTATGGCTGGGATGACCTGCAGTGGTTTACCGTCAACGCCATGAAATCGGCCTTTATCGGATTCGACGAACGGCTCGAGCTCATCAACGGCACGATCAAGCCGATCTTCGCGCAACTCAAGTGGCAGCGCGGCACCCAGCTCACCTCCCGAGCCAGACCATGAAGCGGCAGGTGTTCCGGTCGACGCCGTCCTTCGTGTTCGCCTGGCTGTGGATGGCCTTCGCCGCCGCCAACCTGGTCGATCTCGCCGTCCGGGGCCGCGATGTCACCTCCGTCATCGCCGCCGGCTCGCTCCTGCTCGGCGCCGGCGTGGCGTACGTCATCGGCCTGCGCCCGCGCGTCGTGGCCGACGATGCGGGCCTTTGGCTGCACAACCCGCTGCGGGACGTCCGGCTGCCCTGGTCGGCGGTGGACAAGGTCGAGACCACCGACGCCATCGAGGTCCGCAGCGGCGACCGTACGTTCCGGGCGTACGCCCTGCAGGTCTCGCCGCGCGCCCGGGCGCGGGCCAAGTCCAGGCCCCGGCGCGACGCCATGCTGCCCGACCACGTCGCCGAGCACGTGAAGGGCCGGCTGCCCATCGACTTCGCCGTGGAGCAACTCAACGACCTGGCCACGCGGAACCGCGGCGAGGAACCCGCCGCCCCGCCGTCGGTCTCGCTTTCCTGGTTCGCCATCGCCACCCTGGCGGTGCCCGCCGCCGTCCTCGCCGCCGCCATCCCTATGGCGATCCTGGGCTGAACCAACCGCAATTCGGACAAATCAGCCCAGACGTATAACGCGCTTTCTCGTGTAGCGTTTGACAAGTTCTGGTCAGGACAGCGCGGTCCCTGCAGAATGGGCGGCTGTGGCGACACCGGACGAGGTACGGGCGGCGCTTCGGCAGATAGCGCGACTGGCCGATGAGCTCGGCCCTCCTTTTCGCCGCGCCGCACAAATCTTGGGAGATGGCGCATTGACCGGTCCGGCGGCCGTGACGTTGGATCGCGGCATGGCCGATCGGCACCGCGCGGTACAACAATCCTTTATCAGCGCCTTCGACGCGGTCTCCCGGTTAGCTCCGGCGCCAGGGGTCGCCCCGCCGCACCTCGGAGCCGCCTCGGCAATGGTCCGGCCGTCGGGAGACATCCGCGGCGGCGACCCGCGCAAGCTCGAAGCACTCGACGCCGAGCTGCGCCGCACCGGTCGAACGCTGGAAGCCGCCGCTCGCACGCTCGGATCGATCACCGCCCGCGTCGGGCTGGGCGCCGGCTCCGGCCGCCAGGTCGGCGCCGCGGCGGCATGGGCGTCGGCGCAGGCCACCGACGTCCGGCGCCGTCACGACGAGCTGCTGCGCGCCGACGCCGGCGTCGGCATGGCGCTCGCCGTCGTGACCGCGGTGCTGGACGGCGTTCCCACCGTCGCAGACGAGGGCTCGCTCCTCGCCCGTGCCCGCAATGCGGACCCGGTGGCGCTCGCGCGGCTCGTGACCCTGCAGCGCTCTTTCGCCGACCCACACCTCGCGGCGCGAATCGCCGCCTGGTGGAAGTCACTGTCCGCGGCGGAACGCCAACGTATTCTGAAGACCGCGCCCGGACAGCTCGGCGCACTCGACGGTCTGCCCGCCACCGTCCGGGACCGGGCCAACCGGCTTTTCCTCGCCACGGAGAAGACCCGGCTCGCGGACCGCCTGGCCGCGCTACGAGCCGACCCCGAAGGGCATGAAAAGGAGATCGGCGACCTGACCGGCAAACTTGGCGGAATCGCCGCCATCGAGCGCGGCCTCGCCTCCGGCGGCAAGGCCGGCCGCCCGCCGCTCTTCCTCCTCGGCTTCGACACCGAATCCATCGGCCACGCCATCGTCTCGGTCGACAACCCCGACACCGCCGACAACGTCGTCACCTTCGTCCCCGGCTTCGGCACCAAACTCGCCGACGCTTCCAGCGGCATCAACCGCGCTCTTGGATTGTGGAGTCAGGCCACCACGTTCGATCCCCATCGAAGTACCGCGTCCATTTTCTGGCTCGGCTATGACGCTCCTCAAGGGCTCGATGTGGCGACCGCTGACCGAGCTGAAGCTGGTGCGACCCGGCTAGACAGCTTCGTCAGCGGGCTGGCCGTCAGCCGTAGTGCGGGAGCACCGGCGCACACCACACTGCTTGGCCATAGCTATGGTTCGCTCGTATCCGGCCGTGCGGCAGTTCGTTTCGGAGCCCCGATCGCCGACGACATTGTGTTCGTCGGCAGCCCGGGGGTTGGCGTGCAGACAGCTCCGGAGCTTGGCGTACCAGTGGGACATGTATGGGCAGGAAGGTCTCCCGAAGATCCCATTCCGTTTGTACCACCCCTGGACCCCATGAAATGGCCCGACGATCATAGCGTCCGGTACGGCAACGACCCGACGTCCATGGAATTTGGTGCCAAGCGTTTCGCGGTCGGCCATGCACCACTTCTGAAAGCACATTCCAGCTACTGGGACAGGCGATCAGCCTCCTTGCGGAACTTGGCATACATCGTGGACGGCCACTACGGAAAGGTAGAGCTGATCCGGCCCGTCTTCGGTCCAACACCAACGCCGCGGCCCGCTCCGTCACCCGCACCAATCTCGCGGTCCGTTGGATCTCCGGCACCTGTCCCGTCGCCGTCACCGGGAGAGTGAGATTCGGATGCGCATAGCAGTGAAGCCGTCGAAGCGATCATGTGGCGGTGGCAATACCCGCTTGATCGTGATGGGCATTGCTCTAATCGCACTCACTGGATGCGGCGACAGCCCTTCGGTTGGGAGTCACGTGGACGAGACGACCATGACGGAGAAGCAGGCCACCGCCCGGATCGAACAGTTGATCCAGGACACGGTGGCGGTGCTCGATCCCAAGCCACGACTGGAAATCATCGAGTCGATGTCACAACCTGGTAGCTGCGTCGACCCGACGGATCAAGGATCGCCAGACCGTACGGTGGTCAGCCATAGCTACTGGATGCGCGATATTCCGCGGAGCCGCAATGGCGATATCGGGCAGCAGGCCAAACGCTACTGGGAGAGTAAAGGATACAAGATCACAAAGTTTGATGGGCTCAATACCAATGAGCCCAATATCAACGGCTATACGCAATCTGATGAATTCTTGTTCAGCATCGAAACCAACGTGGACGGCGACCTCAACATCGGCGCTACCTCCCCATGTATTTGGCCGAATGGCACGCCGGAGCCGTCATCGGGAACATGATCTAGCGGACGACTGCCCGCATGGGGGCAACGTAGCGGGCTAGGGGTTGTCGTGGGGGCCCGGGGTTCCGTTGGGCCAGATGCATGCGTCGAGCACTCCGAGGAGTTCGACCAGGTGTGCCTCCGCATAATAGAACACGGCCAATTTGTAGTCGCTGTTATTGGGCTGGATGCGATACCCATCGGGTTGGCTTTCCACGGACGCGTTCCTGGCTCTCCAGTGGGAAGCGGTTCCGTTCAGGAAGCTGATCGCCTCTTCTGGGTGAGTGGTCTTGGCGGTGTATGTGAGGCTTGGTTGTACCTGGCCGGTGAAGAAGTCCCCCACTGGGTACTTGGTGCATCCGCCGGTGTATTCGGTATCGGCCGCTCTTTGGGAGAAACGCAAAGAACTGGGGACGGATCTGATGGTTTCCTGTAGATAGCCGTCCATGACGCGAACGGCGTGCGCGGCAGTGATCGTATGCTTGGGGGTTAACCCGCAGCCCGCGAGGAGCGTGACTGCCGCAAAGAGGGTTGCGCCAAATGCCCTTTTCATGCTGCTGACTGCCTCCTTTGTTGTGTGGCTATTGCATCGTGGGTGAGTCGGGGCGTTCGGGGCCCTCCTTGAGGAAGCGTCGGACCGTGTCGCGGTGGAAGCGCAGATGGCCGGAGGGCGTCGTGCCGTAGGGCAGCAACCCGCGGCGGGCCCACGAGATGACTGTGGAACGTGCGACTCGGAAGATCCTGGCCGTTTCCGCCGTGGTCAACAGCTCGGGTGCGTCGTCGTGATCGGTCATCGAGCTACCGAGGACGAGGGATGTGCGGGTGGGCGCTGTTTGACGAATCGGCGGACATGACGTGCACGGTCTCTCCCTGAGACTAGAGTCGATGTGACAACAATGCTGCGAAGTGTTGAAAGATGCAAGCGAAACGGAGCGTTCGCCCGCGGGGTGGCTGTGCCTCAGGGGAGGGACAGGGCGGCGGTGAGGTCGCCGCGGATGGCGGTGAGGGCGGCCGCGGCCGCGGTGCGCGCCTCGGCGACCGTGGCGGAAACGGGGACGATCACCTCGAGGTAGCACTTGAGCTTGGGTTCGGTGCCGGAGGGGCGGACGACGACCCGGGCGTCGCCCGCGAGGCGCAGGCGCTGGCCTTCGGTGGGCGGCAGGCCGTCCGAGCCGAGCGAGAGGTCGTCGATGGCGGTGACCGCGTGGCCGCCGAGCGAGGTGGGCGGAGCGGTGCGGAGGCGGGCCATCGCATCGGTGATCAAGGCGGGTTCGTCGACCCGGAAGGACAGCTGGGACGTGGCGTGGAGGCCGTCCCGCCTGGCCTGGTCGTCGAGCAGGTCGAGCAGGGTGCGGCCGTCTCGCTTGGCGGCGGCGGCCAGCGCGGCGACCGCCAGGGCGGCGCCGATGCCGTCCTTGTCGTGGACGGGAAGACCGTCGTCGCCGCCGAGGCTGTAGCCGAGCGCCTCCTCATAGCCGTAGACCAGGCGGTCGCCCGGGGAGCCGGCCTTCATGATCCACTTGAAGCCGGTGAGAGACTCCGCGAAGCGGACGCCGTGGTGGGCGGCGATCTTGCCGAGCTGGGTGGACGACACGATGGTCGTAACGACGAGTCGATCGGCGCCGTGGGTGTGGCGCAGGACGTGTTCGGCGAGCAGGCAGCCGACCTCGTCGCCGCTCAGCAGCCGCCACCCGCCGTCCGCCAGCGGCACGCCGACCGCACACCGATCGGCGTCGGGGTCGTTGGCGACCACGAGGTCGGCGTGCGCGGCGGCGCCGAGGGCGAGGGCCAGGTCCATCGCGCCCGGTTCCTCGGGGTTGGGAAAGGCCACCGTGGGGAAATCGGGGTCGGGCGATCCCTGCTCGGCGACGACGGCCGGGGCCGGAAAGCCGGCGCCGGCGAAGGCGCGGAGCAGGACGTCGCGGCCCACGCCGTGCAGCGGGGTGTAGGCGATGGAGATGTCCCTGTCCGTGCCCAGGGGGATGCGGGACAACGCCTTCAGGTAGGCCACGACGATGTCGTCGTCGAGGACCCGCCGGCCGGTGCCGAGCGGGAGTTCGTCGACCCGGCCGACGGCGTCGATCGCGGCGGAGATCTCGGCGTCGAGCGGCGGGACGATCTGCGCGCCGTCGCCCCAGTAGACCTTGTAGCCGTTGTCACGTGGCGGGTTATGACTGGCCGTCACCATGACGCCGGCGTCCGCGCCCAGGTGCCGTACGGCGTGGGCGAGCACCGGGGTGGGCAGCGGCCCCGGCAGCAGCCACGCGGTCAGCCCGGCGCCGGTGGCCGCGGCGGCCGTGTCCTCGGCGAACCGCGCCGACCCGTGACGCGCGTCGTACCCGATCACGAGCGAAGCGCCGGGGCCGAGCACCGCGGCGAGGCCGGCCGCGGCGCGCATCACGGTCACCCGGTTCATCCGGTTGGGTCCCGCCCCCAGCTCCCCGCGCAGACCGGCCGTGCCGAACTCCAGCTTTGCCCCGAACCGGTCGGCGAGCGCCGCCTCGCCCTCGGCCGCGGCGAGCAGGGCCGACAGCTCCGCCCGGGTCGCCGGGTCCGGGTCCTGCGCGAGCCACTCGCGCGCCCGCTCCCGGTAGGACTCCATCGACGAACCCCCCTCACCGCCTGGTGCGGTCACAGCTTGGGGATGACGGCGGCGAGCAGGCGGCCCATGCGGGCCGCGGCGGCGCGTCCCGCCGCGAGCACCTCTTCGTGGTCGAGCGGGTGGCCGGCCAGGCCGGCGGCGATGTTGGTGACCAGTGAGATGCCGAGCACATCGGCGCCGCCCTCCCTCGCCGCGATCGTCTCCAGCACGGTCGACATGCCGACCAGGTCCGACCCCATCGTACGGAGCATGCCGATCTCGGCCGGCGTCTCGTACGACGGGCCGCGCAGGGCCGCGTAGACGCCCTCGGCCAGGTTCGGGTCCGCTTCGCGGGCCAGGTCGCGCAGCCGGCGCGAGTACGCCTCCGACAGGTCGATGAACCTGGGCCCGACGAGCGGACCGGCGCCGGTCAGGTTGATGTGGTCGGCGATGAGCACCGGGTCGCCGACCCGCTGCCACTCCGGCCGCAGCCCTCCTGCGGCGTTGGTGAGCACCACGGTCCGTACGCCCGCGGCCAGCGCCGTTCGCACGCCGTGCACGACGGGCTCGACGCCGCGGCCCTCGTACAGGTGGGTGCGGCCCAGGAACACCAGCGCGCGCTTGCCGCCGGTCTCGACCGCGCGGATCAGCCCGGCGTGCCCGGCGACGGCGGGCGGGGCGAAGCCCGGCAGGTCGGTCATCGGGAACTCGGCCAACGGTGCGCCGAGCGCGTCGGCGGCCGGCACCCAGCCGGAGCCCATCACCAAGGCGACGTCGAAGGGGGCCGAGCCGGACCGGTCGCGCAGCTGGTCCGCGGCGACGCGAGCCAGGTCATAAGGGTCATCTCGCACCCGCCCACGTTACTGCCGTGATCGCCGTGACATGCGGGCACCCTGACCGGACCCGACCGTGGCGCGAATGCGACGAGGGGTGGAACGGGTCCGCCGCGGCCACCGTCGATAGTTGCGTGAAAGTTACGAAGCGGGCGTTCGATGAAGAACGAGCGGCCGATTACCGTACATCAACACAAGTGGTCAAATTTGCTGGCATAGAGGGCGCGCAGGCCGATGCCACCCGGCGTTCGGCCCTCGCGGACGGGGTCGCCGATGCGGTTGTACGGACGTGACAGCGCGGTCAAATTGGTCCACGACTTCATGGTCAGGGACGCGGGGCACGACGTCACCTCACCGGTCGTGGTTTTCGTCGGCCCGCGCGGCAGCGGCAAATCCGCGCTGCTGACCCGGCTGGGCGAAATGCTCGACCAGAACGTGCCGTACGCCCGTGTCGACCTCGCCGAGTTGTCGGCGTCCACCACCTGCGACGTGCTCGACGTCCTCGTCTTCGAGCTCAACCGCCATTGCGCCGCCTACGGCCGCATCGCCTTCCCCCGCTTCATCGTCGGCCGGATCGTGATGGCCGCGCAGGTCGACCACACCGACCCCGCCGTGGCCCGCGCCCAGATCGACCAGGTGATCGAGCGGCACCGCAAGCTGCCGCAGCTGCGCGCCTTCCTCGAGGGCGTGGCGCCGCGCGTGCTGGCCGCCGCCGGGATTCCCGAGGAGGTCGGCCGGCCCGTCCCCGGACTGCTGCTGAGCGGCCTCACATCGTGGCGGGCCGGGCGCCGCATCGTGCTGGGCGGCGGGCAGGACTGGTACGCCCACCAGGACAGGGGACTGGTCGGCCGCAAGTCGCTGGACGTCCTCGCCGAGCTCAACCGGCGGAACCGGCGGCCCGGCATCGAGGGCAACAGGAGATGGGTCGACGAGCTGATGCTCGCGGCCTTCCTCGCCGATCTGCGCGCCGACTTCGGCGGGCCCGGTCGACGCACCAAAAAGCGCCCCTTCAACTGCGTCACGCTGCTCGACAACGCCGACGGGACCGCGGGCCGCCGCTTCGTCGACGAGCTCGTGCGTGCGCACGAGCAGCGCGCCGCCGACGCCGATGACGATCTCGGCCCGCTCACCGTGGTGGTCACCAGCCGCGGGCCGCTCGGCGCGCGCGTCGCCGACCCGACCGAGACCATCCCCGGCGCCGAGGACGCCGGCGTCGACGACTACCTCGGCCGGCGCGAGAGCAGGCCGGGACGGCGGCGCTGGTGGTATCCGGTGCGGTTGCCGGATCTCGGCGAGGCGGACGTCCGCACCATGGTCGCCGACCGGGAGTTGCGCGACTGCAACCCCGGGCACGTGGCGCTCACCGTTCACGGGTTCACGCATGGCCATCCGGGGGCCACGTCGATCCTCCTCGGTGCGATCGCCGAGGAGCCGTGCGACCCGGTCGACCTCCGGCGGGCGCTGGCCCAGCGGCCGCCCGGTGCGCTGGCCGGCGCGGTGCCCGGCGAGACCGTACGCGACCGGCTGTGGCGCCTCCTCCTCGGCGACCCGGCCCGGCTCGGCATGAACGTCGACGACCTCGTCACCTGCGCCGCCGCGCGCGACATGGGGGAGGCGGCGCAGCTCGCCGAGCACAGCGGGCTGCTGCACGCCGACGACGCCGACGCCGTGACCCGGCCCGACCTGTGGATCCCGGGCGTGGCCCCCGGCACCTCGATCATGCATCCGGTGCTGCGCAGGCTGCTGCTCGAACGGCTGGCCGAGCGCGATCAGCTGGCCGGCGACGGCTGGGCCGCGGTGCACGGCTGGCTGCGGCGGCACACCGCCGAGCGGGACGACGTCTCCGGGGAGCTGCACCACGCCCTGGCCCTCGGTGAGCTGAAGTACGTCACCGACGAACTCATCGCGCGCCTGCGCGGGCCGGACGCGGACATCGCGGAATGGCTCGCCCTGCTGCGTACCGTCACCGAGGCGCCGATGCGCACCCCGCCCGCTGACGCGCCCGCCCGGCACATCGGGACGCTGGCCGGCCGGCCAGATCCGGGCAACCGCCTGGCCGGATCGATGGCGTTGCTGGTGGCCGGGCTGTGGATCGCGGCGGAGCCGCTCATCACCAGCGAGCGCACCCCGCTGTATCGCGTCATCGAGAAGGCCTTCCGCGACGTCGCTCCGTTCGCCGTGGACGGGCTGGCCCTGCTGCTGGCCGAGGCGGAACGCTACGGCGCGCTCGCCGATCTGTGGAGCTGACCGACCTGTGGAGCTGACCGACGTGGAACTGACCGTGCGAACGTACGAACGCGAATCGAGGGCCGCGGCGGGCGGCCGGAGCCGGGGATGACCACATGACACGCAATCTCTTCGAGCGGGCGCGCCCGCGCCGCAGGCGGCTGGTCGGAGTCGGCTTCGGCGTCATCGTGCTGCTGGCCGCC
Source organism: Streptosporangiaceae bacterium (assembly GCA_035765195.1). GTDB lineage: Bacteria > Actinomycetota > Actinomycetes > Streptosporangiales > Streptosporangiaceae > CALAED01. The sequence goes on along the minus strand of DASTYC010000007.1, from coordinate 351,333 downwards.
ACGGTCGTCTACGCGCTGGTCCGCCAGGGTCCGCAGTGCGCCTCCGGGATCGCACGCGTCGAGGTGCGAGCCGGCGACCAGGTGCTCGACGAGTGTGTCGGGATCACCGGCTCCTACGCCTTCGAACCTCGCTTCGAGCATGTTATGACCGCGCTGGAGAAGGAGAACGCCTTCGCCACCCAGGGCGGCGCCGGCACCTACGTGACGGTGGCGTTCGCCGGCCCGCTGACCAACCCCGACGAACGGGTCGTCCACCAGATCGAGGGCGCCGTCGTCGGCCAGCATCGGGCCAACCAGGAGCCGCTCGTCGGTCAGCGCCCGCGGATCAAGCTGGTGCTGGCCAACATGGACCGCAACGAGGGCCACTGGCGGCAGATCGCCGACGATCTCGTCGAGATGGTGGACGGCCCCGATCACCTCGTGGCGGTGGTCGGTCTCGGGCTGAGCCAGAACGAGACGTTGTGGGCGGCTCAGCGGCTGCGCGGCGCCGACCTGGCCATGGTCGCCGACATCGTCACCGCGGACAGGATCGACAAGAGCCAGGCCCTCGGCCTGGCCCGCGTCAACCCGAGGGTCGGCGACGAGGTGGCCGTGCTCGCGAGGTACGTGGCCGAGAAGACGAAGCTCCGCCGGGCCATCTTGGTGAACTCCGCCAAGGAGGGCGACCTGTACGCCGAGTCGCTCACGACGGCGTTCAAGAGGGACTTGGCCCCGTACTGGCGTGCGGGCGGGCAGGTCGGCAATCCGTTCGGGGAGAACCCGGGCAACGAGTTCAACGTCATCGTCGGCAACCTGTGCAGCGATCGCCCACCCGACATGATCATGTACGCCGGGCGGGGCCGCGACCTGCCGCAGTTCATCGGCTACCTGAGCAACCGGCACTGCCATCCGGACCGGCTCACGATCGTGACGGGCTCCGACGCCGTGCGGCTCACCTTGAAGAACGAGGAGAACCGCCAGGTCACCGCGGCGCTGAACGCCCGCCGCAACCCCATCTCGGTGATCTACGCGCCGCTGGCCGAGCCGTCGGTGCTCCGCGGCACACCGAACTACCCCGGCTTCGAGGCGTCGTTCGGGAGCCTCGGCTTCGAGACCGATCACCTCAGGACCGGGTGGGCGATCATGTCCCACGACGCCATGCTGGTCGCGGCGAAGGCCATCCGGACGGCCGCTCCGACGGGCGCGCCGCCGCCGCCGGTCAAGGTTCGCGACAGCCTCTACCTGCTCTCGTCGAGCGCCAACAGCGTGAGCGGGGCGTCGGGGCAGCTCCAGATCGACCCCGACACGGGGAACCGCGTGATCCTCGACCTGCCGGTGCTGCGGCTGCGCCCCGGCGCGGACCCGGATCTCCTCGGCCACTACTCGCTGGACATCGGCCGGCCGCGCACCTGACCGCGGGCCGCCCGGCGCGCCCGGGCGCGGGGGTCAGTCAGTCACCGAGCGACTTGCACGGCCGCGCCCGCAGGGCCTTGACGTAGTCGTCGGGCGCGCCGGCCTTCTCGGCGGCGTCGCCGAGGATGCCCAGATAACGGGCCGACGGCAGGCCGCCCTCGTAGTCGTCGAGGACGTACAGCCAGGCCAGCACGTCGCCGTCGAGCGTCTCGACCCGTACCCGGATCTTTCGGTAGACGCCGAGTTCGGTGCCCTCCCACCCATCAAGTTCCTGCTCGTCCCATTCGGGTACGTCGTACAGCGCGACGAACACGGTCTCGGCGCTGTCTTCGACGACGGTGGCCAGCGCGCCGTCCCAGCCGATGTCCTCGCCACCGAAGGTCAGCCGCCAGCCGGGCAGCCAACCGGTGCCCTGGAGGGGCGAATGCGGAGCGCGCTGAGCCATCTGCTCAGGGTCCATGTTGGAGGCGTACGCCGCGTACAGAGCCACGATCCGCAAGCGTACGACCTTCCGGCGCGACGGGCCCCCCATACCACCACGTGAGGAAGAATGAAGTACGTGACACGCATCGCCATCCTCGGAGGGGGACCGGGCGGCTACGAGGCCGCCCTGGTCGCGGCACAACTCGGCGCCGAGGTTACCCTGGTCGAACGCGACGGGCCCGGCGGCGCCTGCGTGCTGACCGACTGCGTCCCGTCCAAGACGCTCATCGCGACCTCCAGCCGGATGGCCGTGCTCTCGGAGTCGGCCTCGCTGGGCGTCCAGTTCTCGGGCGGCCCCGACGGCCAGGTCGGCGGCCCCATGGTCGATCTGCCGCTGGTCGACAAGCGGGTGCGCGAGCTGGCCTGGGCCCAGTCCGCCGACGTCGACCGGCGGCTCGCGGCGGCCGGGGTGCGGGTCGTCCGCGGCGCCGGCCGCCTCGTGGAGCCCCAGGTGGTGGGCGTCGGCGACGAGCGGATCGCCGCCGACATGGTGCTGATCGCCACCGGGGCGACGCCGCGCGTGCTGCCCGACGCACGGCCCGACGGCGAGCGCATCTTGACCTGGCGGCAGCTGTACGACCTGCCCGGGCTGCCCGAGGAGCTCATCGTGGTCGGCTCGGGGGTGACCGGGGTGGAGTTCGCGGCCGCCTACCAGGCGCTGGGCTCGCGGGTCACGCTGGTGTCCTCGCGCGACCGGGTGCTGCCGCACGAGGACGCCGACGCCGCCGCCGTGCTCGAAGAGGTGTTCCGCCGGCGCGGCATGAACGTGCTGGCACGCTCGCGGGCGGCCCGCGTCCGCCGGTCGGGTCCCGATGGCAACGGCGATGGGGTCGTCGTGACGCTGGCCGACGGCAGCGAGGTCACCGGCTCGCACTGCCTGATGACGGTGGGCATGGTGCCCAACACGCGCGATATCGGGCTCGAGGAGGCGGGCGTACGGCTCGACGACCAGGGCTTCGTCGTCGTCGACAAGGTCTCCCGCACCTCGGTGGGCAACGTCTACGCGGCCGGTGACTGCACCGGCATCCTGATGCTGGCCTCCGTGGCCGCCATGCAGGGCCGCATCGCGATGTGGCACGGCCTGGGCGAGGCGGTGCAGCCGCTGAAGCTCGGCTGGGTGGCCGCCAACATCTTCACCGATCCCGAGGTCGCCACCGTCGGCGTCACCCAGCGCATGATCGATGCCGACGAGGTCGAGGCCCGTACGGTCACGATGCCGCTGTCGACCAACGCCAGGGCCAAGATGCAGGGCTTCGGCGACGGCTTCGTGAAGCTGTTCTGCCGTCCGGCCACCGGCATCGTGCTCGGCGGCGTGATCGTCGGGCCCCGGGCCAGCGAACTCGTGCTCGGCCTTTCGGTGGCCGTGCAGCAGCATCTGACGGTCGATCAGCTGGCGCACACGTTCGCCGTCTACCCGTCGCTGTCCGGCAGCATCACCGAGGCCGCCCGCCGCCTGATGCAGGACTCCCCGTACTGACCGCCGCGGTTAGTCGCCGGGGGCGCGCAGGCCATGCTGGTGCAGGCGCGCGGCCCGCAGCTCCGCGGCGGTGACCAGCACGACCAAGGTGCTCGCCGACAGGGCGAACGCCGCCACCAGCACCCGGATCCACCACTCGGCGGGCAGCGCGGCGAGGACGACGCAGCAAGGCAGGACGATCGCGAGGTGGCGGACCATCATGCGGCCGCGCCACCCCGCGTCGGTCAGGTCGTGCCTGACCCAGTCGAGGTTTTCCGGAGGCAACCGGAACCCCAGCGCGTATCGGAACCGGCGCCAGGGCCCGGGGTCACCGGGCAACCGGGTCAGAAATCGCCTCCGCCGAAGTCACCCCCGCCGCCGAAGTCACCGCTGCCGAAGTCCCAGCCGCCGCCGACGTCGCCTCCGTCGCCGCCGAAGCCGCCCTCACCGAAGCCGCCGCCGCCGTCGCCGCCACCCCAGCCACCGCCCCAGCCGCCGAACATCATCGAGCCGAGCGCGGTGCCGATGAGGACGCCGCTGAGCATGTCGGCGCCGCCGAAGCCGGAGTAGTAGCCGCCGGCGTACGGGGCGTACGCGGGCCCGGCCTCCCAGTACGGCCTGCGCTGGCCGCCGACGGTGACCAGCCGGGAGTCGGGGTTCTCGCCGCGCAGCAGCCGCTCCGCGTCGGCCGCGCACGCCGGGACCGGCCGCGGGGCGCCGCCCGCCGGGGCCCAGTCCACATCCTGTACCGACGGGCCGTGCTGCGGGTTGAAGAAGCACGGCGCACGCCGCTCCGGCACCGGGTCGCCGGCCAGCCGAGCGCGGACCGCCGTCATGTAGAAGCGCCCGTCCTCCAGCGCCTTGGTCACGTTCTCCATGTCGCCGGGGCGGCGGGCCGCCTCCACGGCCGCCTTGGCCGAGTCGTACGAATCCAGGGCACGGGCGTAGTCGTCGCGGGTCTCCGACGGGAGACTGTGGTCGGTGACGTTGAGGTCGAGCGCGCTGATGTCCTCGCCCAGCCGGGTGACGTCCTCCTCAACGCTCTGCTTGAGCTCGGCCATCTGCTGTGCCTCGCGCTCCCGCCGTCGGCGGCGCGCGGTGAGGACCAAGGCCACCACGCCGAACGCGATGAGGACGAGCACGCCCAAGACAACGAAGGACGTGATCGCGCTTGACTTGTTCTTGTCCGCGGCCTTGTTGTCGGCCAGATCGGCGAACTGGGACAGCCGGGACGGCAGATCGCCACTGGTCTGGGAGATGAGCTGGTTGATCTCCGAGCTGGAGAACTTCTTGGATATCCCCGCGATCTGCCCGTCTGTGGTGACGCCCAGGTAGGTGTCGCCCTTGCCCACGCGCTGCTCGACCGAACGGAGCATCCGCCCCAGTGCGGCCGCGGTGACGCCGGGCTTGGTGACGACGACGCGGATGTCGGTGTCGCCGGCGTTGTTCAGCGCCGAGCGAACTTGATCTTGGGCGCCGGGTGACATCGCGTCGCGGGCGTCCGTGGTCACATACAGCTTGGAGCTGCGCAGCCCGTTCGCGATCTGCGAGACGGTGTCGGCGCCGGCGGGCTGGAAGAGCCCGAACAAGAGCAGGAGCACGGCCGCCAGCGCGGCCGGTATGCCGACCCGGCGCAGGCCGGTGACGAGCGGTGATGTTGACGCGGATTTCATGGTCTCAGTCTTCCTCCTTGCCCTCCTCGACGAACGCGGAGGGCGCCTGGTTCCGCTCAGACCGGGGACTTTCCCTGACCACGTCCGCGACGATAGACGAGGTAGCCGACTCCGGCCGCCATCAGCACCCCGAGGACGCCGACAATGGCGAGCAGCGGCCCCCCGCCGCCACCCTCGTTGTTCTCCGCGGCCGCGGACGGCGCGGCGCTCGGCTCGACCGACGCCGCCGACTCGCTGACCGGCGGGGCGCTGGGCGTGGCCGAGGCCTGCTTGCGGCCGGTCGCCGCCGGTCTCGACGTGCCGTTGGTCAGGCCCACGAAGGCGACGACGGCCGCGCCGGGATCGCCGCGGTGCGTGCGCAGCGCCTCGGACAGGGCGCTGTTGACACGTGTGGAGGACAGCGTGTTGGACGCCGCGCGCAGGCTGCCGCCGGTGAGCACGGCGTAGGTGCCCTTGCGCTTGGCCAGGCGGTAGACCTGGGCGGGGCTGAGGCTGTTGCCCGCCGGGATCACGGCGACGAATACGGGGCTCTTCGACCGCTCCAGCTGGGAGCGAAGCCGATCTTGGTCTGCGTCGGTCTGCAGGTATTGCGCGCCGGAGTCGATGTAATAGCCGTCCTCCGCGATCGACTGGGCCACGACCTCGGGGTCGATCCCGGCCGCGTAGGAAGCGTAGGAAGAGGAGGGCATGACAACACCGAAAGCCGTGGCGACGACGGCCAAGGTGGCGAACAGGGTCGGGAGGGTTCGGCGGTTCATGGGTCGCCTACCTTATCCGACCCACGTCATCGGCGCGGACGCGTTCGCCGAGCCGGTATACCAAGCGGTAGGCCCGGAGCCCCGCGCCATGTCCTAGTCCTTGATCTCGCAGATCGGAGCGCCGCTCGACACCGTCTGGCCCACCTCGGCGGTCAGGCCGGCGATGGTGCCGGCCTTGTGCGCGGACAGCGGCTGTTCCATCTTCATCGCCTCGAGCACGACGACCGGATCGCCGGCGGCGACGGTGGCGCCGTCGGCCACCAGGATCTTGACGATGGTGCCCTGCATCGGGCTGACCAGGGCGTCGCCGCCGGCCTGTGTCGCGGCCTTGCCGCTCCGGGTCCGCCGGGGCGGCGCCTTGCCCGCGGCGGGGGCGGCGGTGGCGCCGAGGGAGGCGGGCAGCACGACCTCGATGCGCTTGCCGCCGACCTCGACCGTGACCCGTTCCCGCGCGCCGTCGGCGCCGTCGGCGCCGTCGGCGGCGCCGGGCGCCGCCGCCGGATGCGCCTGCCCGCCGGCCTGGTCCGCGGCCGCGTCGTACGGCGGGATCGTGTTGTCGAACTCGGTCTCGATCCAGCGTGTGTGCACGCTGAACGGCTCGTCGGTGAACGCCGGGTCGGCCAGCACGGCCGCGTGGAAGGGCAGCACGGTCGGCATGCCGGCGATGTCGAACTCGGCGACCGCCCGCCTGGCCCGCTCGATCGCCTCGGTCCGGGTGGCGCCGGTGACGATGAGCTTGGCGATCAGCGAGTCGAACGCCTGAGGTACGGTCTGCCCCCGCTCGTAGCCGGTGTCGAGCCGTACGCCGGGACCGGCGGGCGGCCGCCATCGGGTCACGGTGCCGGGGGCGGGCAGGAAACCGCGGCCGGCGTCCTCGGCGTTAATGCGGAACTCGATCGCGTGCCCGCGCAGCGGCGGGTCGTCGTACCCGAGCCGTTCCCCGGCGGCGACGCGGAACATCTCCCTCACGAGGTCGATGCCCGCGACCTCCTCGGTCACCGGATGCTCGACCTGCAGCCGCGTGTTGACCTCCAGGAACGAGATCGTCCCGTCCTGCCCGACCAGGAACTCGCACGTGCCGGCGCCGACGTACCCCGCCTCCTTCAAGATGGCCTTGGACGACTCGTACAGCAGCCCGACCTGCTCGTCGGTGAGGAACGGCGCCGGCGCCTCCTCGACGAGCTTTTGGTGGCGGCGCTGCAGGGAGCAGTCGCGGGTGGACACGACCACGACGTTTCCGTGCTGATCGGCGAGGCACTGGGTCTCGACGTGCCGCGGCCGGTCCAGGTAGCGCTCGACGAAGCACTCGCCGCGGCCGAAGGCGCCGACCGCCTCGCGCACCGCCGAGTCGTAAAGCTCGGGGATCTCCTCCAAGGTCCTGGCCACCTTGAGCCCGCGCCCGCCGCCGCCGTACGCCGCCTTGATCGCGATGGGCAGGCCGTGCTCCCGGGCGAACGCGACGACCTCGTCGGCACCCGACACGGGGTCGGGTGTGCCGGCGACCAGTGGGGCGCCGACCCGCTGCGCGATGTGCCGGGCCTGGACCTTGTCGCCGAGCGCGTTGATGGCCTGCGGCGGCGGGCCGATCCAGGTGAGGTCGGCCTTCTGGACGGCCTCGGCGAAGCCGGCGTTCTCGGCGAGGAAGCCATAGCCGGGGTGGACCGCGTCCGCCTGCGCCTGCTGCGCGACCTTGATGAGCTTGTCGATGTCCAGGTAGCTCTCGGCCGCGGTCTGGCCGCCCAGGGCGTACGCCTCGTCGGCCATCGTCACGTGCAGCGCGTCGAGGTCTTGCTCGGCGTAGACGGCGACGCTGGTCAAACCCGCGTCCCGGCAGGCCCGGACGATGCGGACCGCGATCTCGCCGCGATTGGCGATCAAGACCTTGCGCACTGCGTCTCCTCTGTCCGATCTCGCCAGACCAGAAGTCTAGGCAACCGCCCGGGCGGGCGATCGCCTGCCTTGCCTGGTTCCCGGCGAAGCGCCGTCCATGACCATCCCTCACCCGATAGTGCCGGTGTGATGCGGCCGGCGCGCAATTGCGGTCTTGCTGTCGTCGCGCGGATGTCGCGCCGGGCGGCGTGCGGGCGTCGCGGGGGCGTCGCGGGGACGGCTCGCGTCGGCCCGGCGTCCCGGCGATGACAATGAGTGAGGGCGCAGTCAGAAAGGCACGCACCGTAACCGGATGACCGAAAGCGGTCAGCAAGTGTTGCGACGATTGGGGAGAAAGCGACATTTGATCAGCGATGGGCGGCTGGAAGCGTTAGTCGCAGGTCCCTAAGCTGAGGGCGATTGTGTGATCGTGCGTCAACACGAAGGGACTCGGCAATGGCTGACAAGCGCGGCGGCAGCATCGGCGAAATGGAAAACCTCGCCCGGATCTTCAGCAAGCACGCGAAGAACCTCGACGCACTGATCAAAGATCTGAACGGAAACACGGTCAACAGCACGGCGATCTGGTGGGGCCCCGGCGCCGACAGGTTCCGCGGCGCCTGGCAGGAGGCGAAGTCCTCCTTCGACAAGATGGCCATGGCCCTGGAGCAGGGGAGCAAGGACGTCCGTACCTCGATGCAGAACATCGAGGCCGCGACCCGCTGACTCCTGCCGCCGCGCGCCTCAGCGGGGCGGCGGCAGGGCTTCGGCGCCGCTCGGCAGGGCCACCTGGATCGGCGTGACGATGCCGGTGGCGACGAACAGCCCCCGGCCGATGGGGCCGCCGGTCGAGGCGCCGCGCGCCAGCCGCAGGCCCAGCAACTCGCCGTCGTCGGCCGATCGCACCCCCAGCAGCACGCCGGACCTGGACCTGCGGGCATCGGACAAAAAGCCCCGGTAGCCGCGGCCGAGGTCCTCGGTGGTGCCGCCGATGACGACCGCGTGCTGGCCGTCTCTGGCGGTGCGCAGCACGTCCGAGAGCGCGTCGTCCAGCTCGGTCTCGTCGAGGAGTTCGGCGTCGTCGACGACGACCACGTACCGGTGTTCGGTGCCGACCGTCTCCTCCAGGTCCGCGGCCTCGGCCGTGCCGTCGAGCACCGCGAGCACCCCGGGACGTCCGGCGAGCGCCGCCAGCGGGGACCGGCGCGGCGTGATGAGGACGACGGGCACGAGGCCGGTGCCGACCTTCGGGTCCAGCAGCGACTCCACCATCGTGACCAGGGCGGTGGACCGTCCCGACCGCGGCGGTCCGGCCACGACGAAGCCGGGTCCGTCGCCGAGCAGGTCGGCGCCCACCGGCGCCAGCTCGTCGCCGCCCGCCCCGATCAGCGCCCATAGCGCGGAGGGCGCGGTGAAGTCGGGGTCGAGCGCCAGCGCCTCGGCGTAGGTGACGCGCACCGGCAGCTCGTCCACGTGCAGCGGGCGGCGCGCCCGGCTGAGCCGGCCATAGCGCGCCGCGCACCCGCGCGCGATCCGCTGCAGCGCCGCCACCTGGGCGGTCCCCGACGGGTCGGCGTCCAGCAGGCCGATCTGCGACTCGCGCGGCGGTTCGCCTGGTGCGACCTGTTCGAGCACGCGACCCGGCGGCATGACCGAAGGCACCATGCGCTCGGAGAGGCCGGCGAACCCGTAGTCGGCGGGGTTGGCCATCCGCAGCACGAGCCGCTTGTCGAAGACCGTCGACACCTGGCCGTGCAGCCCGGACCTGTCGCCGGCGAACACCGCGCGCAGCCCGACCGCGCCGCCTTCGCGCAGCAGCCGCAGCACCGCGTCGACGAGCCGGCCGTAGTCGTAGTTCTCGAAGGCGGCGACGAACCCTTCCCACTGGTCGAGGAGCAGCACCATCCAGGGCAGCCGTTCTGTCACCGCCACCGCCGTCCGCTGCTCGGCGAGCGAGGCGAACCCGGCCCCGGCCAGCAATTGCTGCCGCCTGCCCACCTCGGCGGCCAGCGCGGCCAGCAACCGCTCCACCCGGTCCAGTTGCTCGCGCCCGACGACGGCTCCGCAATGCGGCAGCGCCACCAGCGGGAGCAGCGCCCCGGCGCCGCAGTCGATCGCGTACAGATGCACGTCGTACGGGGTGTACTGCGACGCGATCGCGCCGGCCAGCGTGCGCAGCGCGGTGGACCGGCCGGACCGGGGCGCGCCCGCCAGATAGACGTGCCCGCCGCCGGCGAGGTCGAGCGCCAGCGGTTCACGCGCCTGCGCCGCGGGCAGGTCGGTCAGGCCGATCGGCACCGGCGCGGGCAGCGCCGCCGAGCCGCCCGGCGCGGTCGTCGTGTCCAGGACGTACTCGTCGGGCAGCGGGTCCAGCCAGGGCGAGGGCTGCCGCGGGACGCGCGTCCGCTCCGCCGCCTCCCGTACGGCGTCCACGAGCATCGCCAGGTCGGTCGGCGTCGCGGACTCCGCGCCGTGACGCTCGTGCGCGTCCGGTGCGCCCGGTGCGCTCGCCGCGGCGGACGCGGACGCGGGCGCGGGCAGCGGGCGGCCCAGGCGCTCCCACGGCAGCGGCAGCACCGCGACCTCGGCGCCGCCCGTGGCCCCGCCCGCGGATCTCCGGCCGCCGATCCGCGCCGATTGGACGAGCTGAGGCGGCGCGACGCCCGACCGTACGTAGCAGCGGCCCGGCGTCGACTTGGAGATCCGGGCGGCGTCCGAGGTGTCCAGCACGTCGATGGACTCGTCGGCGTCGGTGACCCGCAGCGCGATGCGCAGGTTGGTGTTGGCCCTGATGTCGGCGGTGACGACGCCGGCGGGCCGCTGGGTCGCCAGGATCAGGTGGACGCCGAGCGACCGGCCGCGCCGGCCGATGTCGACGAGCCCGGCAACGAAGTCGGGGAGTTCGGCGGCCAGCGTTGCGAACTCGTCGATGATCAGCACGAGCCGGGGGAGCGGCGGCGTCCCCGGCGCGCCGGCCGCCATCGCGTGCTCGCCCCGGCCGACCCCCTCACCGCTCTCGCTCCCGCCCCCGTCGCCGTCGCCGGATGCGGTGGCGGCGGTGGCGGCGGTGAAGGTGAGGGCGGAGGCGCTGGAGGCGAGCGCGCTGGGGGCCGCGGGCCGGACGGGCCCGGTCGGCCGGACCGGCTGGTCGCGCAGCTCGTGGTAGTCGTCGATGTCCTTGGCGCCGGCCCGCAGCAGCACTTCCTCGCGCCGCCGCAGCTCGGCCGCGAGCGACTCCAGCGCCCGCTCGGTCAGGTGGCCGTCCAGGTCGGTGACCAGGCCGACCGTGTGCGGCAACGCGGCACAGCCCTTGAACGCCGCGCCGCCCTTGTAGTCGATCAACACGAACGTCATCTCGTCCGGCCGGTTGACCAGGGCCAGCGCGGCGATCAGGGTCTGCAGCAGCTCCGACTTGCCCGCCCCGGTCGTGCCGGCGACCAGCCCATGCGGGCCGTCGGCGCGCAGGTCGATCGAGAACACGCCGTCGGCGCCGACCCCGATCGGCACCCGCGTCGTGCGGCCGGAGCGCGCCCAGGAGGCGAGCACGTGCTCGGCCGTCGGCCGCGGCGTGCCCAGCAGGTCGAGCAGCCGGACCGACGCCGGGATCTGCTCGGCCGCGTCCTCGCGGGAGACGTCGCGGAGGGGGGCCAGCGCGCGGGCCACCCGGTCGCACCAGGCGGGGCCGACCTGATCGGCCAGAACCGGGACCCGGTCGTCGAGGCCGGGACCGCGGGCGACGACGTGCTCGGGCCGATCCCAGTCCCACGCGACCACGGCGGCGCACTCCTCGGGCAGCAGCCGTTCGTCGTCGTCCAAGCAGATCGCGTAGACGCCGTGCGCGGGACCCCGCGCGAGCACCTGCGGCATCCCGGGCGCCTGGCGGAGAGCCTGGGCGCCGTCGAGCACGACGAGCACGTTGTACGCGTGCTGGGCGGCGGGCCCGGCGGACATGGCCGGTGCGGCCGACGCGATCGCGCCCGTGCCCGCGCCCGCGCGCTGCCGGTCGGCGATGAGGTTCGCGAGTTCGGTCACGCGATGCCCGACCGAGTCGGGGTCGGCGCCCACGAGCGCGACGCACTCGGCGTCGTCGCGCGGCGCGCAGTGCGGCAGCCAGCGGACCCAGTTCCAGTGCGCGGCGGTCGCGCCGCCGCCCGCCGGCTCGCCGCCGCACAGCACGACGATGGACAGGTCGCGCGGGCTGTGCAGCACGGCCATCTGGGCGACCAGCCAGGCGGCCAGCCGGCGCGACCGGTCGCGCGGCCCGATCAGCCCGACGACGCCGAGCTCGGCCAGTGGCAGCGTGACCGGCACCGTACGGCACAGGGGCGGTGCCATGGCATGCGCGGCACCCGCGGCACCCGCCGCGCCGGCCGCACCGGCGGCGCCGGTCAACTCGATGTCGGCGGGCAGGTCGGCGACCCCGATCCGCGGCCGCAGCGCGTCGGGATCGGTACGCCGCCGCTCCCACAGCCGCCGCCGCGGCCCGGTCGCGGTCAGCAGCACCTCGGCGGGGTCCGGGGCGAGGCGGCGCCGCTCGGCCTGGTCCTCCTGGCGCAGCCGCTCCAGTTCGGCCTCGAAGGCGGCGCGGTTGACCTTGTAGTCCCTGAGCGCCCGGCGGTAGGACTTACGGCCGTGCATCCGGTCGCCGATCCATTCGCCGATCTGCATGATCGGCCAGCTCAGCGCGAACAGCGCCCAGTACCACTGACGCAGGGCGAACGCCATGGCCAGCCCGAAGCCGGAGAACAGCAGCGCGCCGAACAGCCGCAGCCGTTCTCTCGGGTTGCGCTCGGGCTGCGCGGGCACCTCGATGCGGCGCGGCCGGGGGAACCGGGTGATGCGGGGCGGCCGGTTGTAGGCGAGTCCGCCCTCGGGGAGCGGCGTCAGGTGCGCGCCGCGCGGCTCGCTCGGCGCCAGCGTGAGCACGGTGGTGCCGATGACCACCATGCCGCCGGGCGGCCAAGGCGCCGGCCCGGCCAGCGGGGCGCCATCGAGCGCCGCCGGCCGCTCCGGGCCGCCGAGCCACCGCACCGTCGTCCCGCCACCGCCCTCGACCGTCACCTCCAGGGCGTACGGCGGGACGCTCGGGTCGGCCAGCGGCACGTCGGCGCCGGGCGCGCCACCCAGAGTGATGCTGCCGAGCCCCAGCCGGTGCACGGTGCCGGCGACCGGCCCGCCGACGACCCTGATCTCGACGGGGCCGGTCGGCTCGGCCAGCACGGTCGCCGCCGCGATGCGCCGATCGACGGTGACGATGGCCCCGTCGCGCAGCTCGCGCACGGCGGGCGCCGCGGGGTCGAGCATCCGGCCGTCCATCCACAGGCCGATGGACGCGTCGCCGGTTACCGTCGGTGCGGGGAAACGGCGATGGTCCTGGTGGGGGCCAATTCCCATATGCGGGGAATCGTGACGCAACGTCGCGAAAAGCGATCTCGCCACGCTCGCGACCGTCATAGCGGAATCGCCATTGATCACAACATCCCGCGGCCCGTGGCCGGTCAACGCCGTTAGCGAGATGCGCATTTACCCAGACTAATTACTGCGCTGGTGTGGCCATGGGGAGATCACAAATGCCGTGGTCATCGTGCGTACGGATGGTTACTAAGTGGCGTCGGTTGTCCACATCCATTGACGAGAGCTTGTCAAGGGCGACACCATGGTTCGCCACCGCCCGTTTTCGCACGTAGGCGCACCGGGGAGTGGCCGCAGCCATGAGGACAAGCCAGTCGACAGCCGGTGGCGCGGCTACCGCGTCCGCCGGCTCTGCCGCCATCTCGGGCAACTCCAACCTGATGTCCGGCCAGGGGCAGCGGCTGCCGGTTCCCCCGCGCGAACGCAAGCCGGCGCTCGCCGCGCTCGCCGTCCTGCTGATCCTCGGCGGTGCGCTCACCAGCGCGTACCTGGTCATGACCAGCGGCGAGCGGGTGTCGGCGATCCGCGTCGCCCAGCCGGTCGCCGCGGGCCAGCGGATTCCGCCGGAGGCGCTGCAGGAGGTGCAGATCGGCAACACCGGCATCGAGTTCATCCGCTGGTCGGAGCGCGGCCGGGTCACGCAGGCGTACGCCGCCGTGTCGCTGGTGAGCGGCTCGCTGCTCACCAACCAGATGGTGACCGGTGACGCAGCGGCCACCCAGGGCCGGGTGACGCTCGGCCTGGCGCTCAAGCCCGGGCAACTGCCCTCGCAGCCGCTGGCCAACGGCGACCACGTCGCCGTCTACGCGGTCGGCGCGGACGGCAGCGGCGTGGCCGGCGGCACACTGCTCGCCAACGACGCCATCGTCCAGGACGTACGAAAGATCGGCGAGGGGACCTTGGAGTCCAACCAGACGAGGATCTCCCTGGCGGTGCCGCCCGATCAGGCGCCGGCGCTGGCCCAGGCCGCGTCGGCCGGCGCGGCGGCGGTCGCGCTCATCCCACCGGGCACCACGGTGCCCGGGCCCTCCCCGGACGGCAGGCAGCCCGCGAAGCCGGCGCCCGCGCAGGGCGGGCAGCCGGGCGGCCAGCAGAACGCGACGCCGGGCGGCGGGCAGGGTGGAGGTCAGCAAAGCGGCGGCCGGCAGGGCGCCACGCCGGGCGGTGGCTGATCGTGGCCGTTATCGCCCTGGCGGCCGACAAGGGAGCGCCGGGCGTCACCACCGCCACGGTCGCGCTCGGTGCGGTCTGGCCGCGTCCCGTCCTCGTCGCCGAGTGCGATCAGGGCGGCGGTGACCTCGTCTATCGGCTGCCCGCCGAGGGCGGCGGCATGCTCGTGCCCGCGCGCGGCATGCTCAGCCTGGCCGCGACCGCCCGCCGCGGGCTGCGGCCGGAGCAGATCGGCGAGCACAGCCAGCGGCTCGTCGGCGGACTCGACGTGCTGGTCGGGCTGACCAACGCCGAGCAGGCGCAGGGGCTGACCTGGTTGTGGGGCCCGCTGGGCCGCGTGTTCCAGGATCTGGGACGTGCCGGGGGTGTCGACGTGCTGGCCGACTGCGGCCGCCTCGGCGCCGGCAGCCCGCTGCTGGATCTGATCCGCGAGGCCGACCTCGTGGTGCTGTTCGTCCGGGCCAGCCTGGAGCATGTGGCGCACTTGCGGGAGCGCGTCGGCGCCTTGACTCAGGAGTTGACCGGACCGGGCGCGCCGCCGCTCGGCATCGTGGTGATCGCCGATCCGCGTCAGTACCACGGCTCGATCGCCGAGGTCGACCGCATCGTCACCAACGCGAAGCTGCCGGCGACCGTGCTCGGCGGCCTCGCGCTCGACCCCAAGGGCGCGGAGATGCTCCGGGGCCGATGGGGCGGGCGGCTCGAGCGGTCGCTGCTGGTCCGCTCCGCGCGGGAGCTCGCCGCCACCCTCGGCCGGCGCCTGGCCGCCGCGCATCCGGCGGGCGCGGCCCGTGAGCCCGCGGGGCCCGGCCCGGCCGCGTCCGCGGCGCCGACGGCGCCGCCCGGACGGCTACCGCCGGGCGCACTGCCACCCGGACCGCTGTCAGGTCCACCCGCCCCGCCAGGTCCGCCGACCGTGGCCCGTCCGTCGGCACCGGCTGGCCCGCCGGCACCGGCTGGCCCGCCGGCACCTGCGGGTCCGCCGGCACCTGCGGGTCCGCCGGCACCGGCTGGTCCGCCGGCACCCGCGGGTCCGTCAACCTCCTCGGTTCCGCCAGGTCCGACGGGTTCGGGGAGCCCCACCGGTGCGCCGGTTTCGCCTGCTCCGCAGGGATCGCAGCCACAGAGCGTTTCCGGGGCGCCAACGGCGGCTTCGGCGACCTCGCCGACCAGCGCGCAAGAGGGAGGGGGGCGGTAGATGGATCACGCGCTCGTCAAGCGGTTGCGGCAGGAGGTCGGCGACCGGCTGGCGCAGCAGCGCCGGCTCGACGCCGCCGCCGGGGTGCCGCCCATGTCGGGCGAGGACGAACGCCAGTTCGCCCGCGCCCTGATCTCGCAGGTGCTCGACGAGTTCGCGCGCGGCGAGATCACCGCCGGCCGCCGCCCGCCGGGCGCCGAAGAAGAAGAGGCGCTGGCCGCGGGCGTGCACGCCGCCCTGTTCGGCGTGGGCCGCCTGCAGCCGCTGCTGGAGAACCCCGAGATCGAGAACATCGACATCAACGGCTGCGACCGGGTCTTCATCGGCTACGCGAACGGCCTCGAAGAGATGGGCGAGCCGGTCGCCGACTCCGACGAGGAGCTCGTCGAGCTCATCCAGATCCTCGCCGCCTACTCCGGCTTGTCGTCCCGGCCGTTCGACAGCGCCAACCCGCAGCTCGACCTGCGCCTGCCCGACGGTTCCCGGCTGTCGGCCGTGATGGACGTGACCCTGCGGCCCGCGCTGTCGATCCGGCGCGCCCGCCTCGGCAAGGTGTTCCTGTCCGACCTGATCGGCAACGGCACGTTCAACTCCGAGCTCGGGCACTTCTTCCGGGCCGCGGTGGCCGCGCGAAAGAACATCATGATCGCCGGGGCGACCAACGCGGGCAAGACCACGCTGCTGCGCGCGATCGCCAACGAGATCCCGCCGCACGAGCGGCTCATCACGGTCGAGCGGGCGCTCGAGCTCGGCCTCGACCAGTTCCCCGAGCTGCATCCCAACGTGATCGCCATGGAACAGCGGCTGCCCAACTCCGAGGGCCAGGGCGCGATCTCCATGGCCGAGCTGGTGCGCCGTTCGCTGCGCATGAACCCCTCCCGCGTCATCGTCGGCGAGGTGCTGGGCGACGAGATCGTCACCATGCTCAACGCGATGACCCAGGGCAACGACGGCTCGCTGTCCACGATCCACGCCAACTCCTCGGTCGAGGTGTTCAACCGCATCGCGACCTACGCCATCCAGTCGGCGGAGCGGCTGCCCATCGACGCGACGCACATGCTGATCGCCGGCGCGATCGACTTCGTCGTCTTCGTCGAAAAGCGCAACGACTACTCGCGCGGCGGGCGGCTGCGCCGCTATGTCTCGAGCGTCCGCGAGGTCACCGGCTGCGACGGGCGGGTGCTGTCGAGCGAGGTGTTCGCGCCCGGCACCGACGGCTCCGCCGTCCCGAACGCCCCCATCTCCTGTATCGACGACCTCGTCGTCTACGGCTACGACCCGGGCCGGCAGGTGATGTGGTGATGCTGGGCGACGCGCTGACGATGGCGGCCGTGCTCAGCGGCGCCGTGGTGGGCGGCGGGCTGCTGTTGTTCGTCGTGGCGCTGCGTGGCCTGCACGTACGGCCCGGCGCCCCGCGGGGCAAGCGCAGCCGCGAGGAGCTGGTGCGGTCGCTGACGACGCGCGGCGCGATCGCCGCCGTCGTGGGCGCGGTCGTGCTCATCGTCACCCGCTGGCCGGTGGCCGCGGCCGGCGCGGCCCTGCTCGCGCTCGGCTGGCGCGGCATCGCCGGCGGCGCGGCCGAGGAGCGCAAGGCGATGGCCAGGCTGGAGGCGCTCGCCGCCTGGACGGAGTCGCTGCGCGACACCATCGCCGGCGCGGTCGGGCTCGAGCAGGCGATCCCCTCGTCGCTGCGGGCCGCCGCGCCGGTGCTGCAGCCGCCGCTGCGCACGCTGGTCGACCGGTTGCACACCCGGATGCCGATGCCCGACGCGCTGCGCCGCTTCGCCGACGACCTCGACGACCCCTCGGCCGACCTCGTAGTCGGCGCGCTGATCCTCAACGCCAAGCTGCGCGGTCCCGGGCTGCGCGACATGCTCGGGGCGTTGTCCGCCTCCGCGCGCGCCGAGCTCGACATGCGCCGCCGGGTCGGGGCCAACCGGCGCACCACGCGCTTCAGCGTGCAGGTGGTGGTCGGCGTCTCGGTCGGCACCTCGTTGCTGCTGGCGATCGCGAACCGGTCGTACGTCCGGCCCTACGACGGATTCCTCGGGCAGATCGTGCTCAGCGTCGTCGTCGGCCTGTACGGGCTCGGCTTCATCTGGCTGCGGCGGCTGGCGAAGTTCGACATGCCGCAGCGGTTCCTCGGCGACGCGGCGGCCGCGGCCGGCCCGCAGCCCGGCGTGCCCGGCGAGGTCCCGGCGACCGTGGCCGCCTGGCAGCGGGGCAACGGGGTACGGCTGCGCGGACGGCACGTCACCGACGGGGGAGGTGGCGTCCAGTGACCGCCGCGCTGCTCGCCGGCGTGGTCTTCGGAGCCGGCTGCTACCTTCTGGTCCGCGCGCTGTTCCCGCCCCGCCCCGGGCTGGCCGCCAGCCTCGCCGCGTTCGACGCCGCGGTCCGGCGCCGGGCCGCGGACGCGCGGGCCGAGCGCACCTCGCCGGCTCAGGAGAAGCTCGGCGGGCTGCGCGCGAAGCTGGGGCGGGCGCTTGCCGCCTTCTACGAGTCACGCGGCTGGGAGCAACGTACGGTACGGGCCGACCTGGCGATCATGGGCCGGTCCTTCGAGGCGTTCCTGGCCACGAAGTTCCTGCTGCCGACGGCCGCGGTGCTGTTCATCCCGGTCGCCGTCGCCTACTTCGCCTTCCTCGGGCTCGGTGTGCCGTTCGCCGTCCCGGTGTGGATGTGCCTGCTGATCGCGATCGTCTTCTTCCTGCTTCCCGACATGCAGTTGCGCCAGGAGGCCGGCCAGCGGCGGCGTGACTTCCGGCACGTCGTCGGTGCCTTCCTCGACCTGGTGGCGATGAACCTGGCCGGCGGGCGGGGCGTGCCGGAGGCGTTGATGGCGGCGTCGCAGGTCGGCGACGGCTGGGCGATGCGCCGGATCAGGGACGCGCTCGCCAACGCGCGCATCACCGGCCAGACTCCGTGGCAGGCGCTCGGCCGGCTGGGCGATGAGATCAACATCGCCGAGCTGCGCGACTTGTCCGCCGCGCTGTCGTTGGTGGCCGACGACGGCGCGAAGGTGCGCCAGTCGCTGGCCGCTCGCGCCGCTTCCATGCGCAGCCGAGAACTGTCCGACGTCGAGGGCAAGGCGGGCGAGCGCTCGCAGTCGATGTTGATCGCGCAGCTGCTGCTGTGCGCCGGCTTTCTGCTGTTCCTTTCGTTCCCCGCCATGATGAAGGTGGTCGCCTCATGACCCGAAGCTGAGCATTCGCCGGCCAGAACCCCCCGTTAGGAGTACCAATGCGACCTCTTAATCCTTTCAGCGATCCGATTCTCATCTACCTCAAGGCGCAGGTGGCGACGCGCATTCATCGGCTGCGCATCGAAGCCGACAGGAGTCGTGGTGCGTCCGCCATCGAATGGGCCATCATCACCGGCCTCCTCGCCCTTATCGCCCTCGCCGTTGGCGCGATCATCAGGCAGCGGGTCCGTGAGGCGGCGCAAAATATCTCCACGGGGGACGGGTAACAGCCGGTCCGGGCTGCGCGCGGCATTCGGGCGCACCTTGACCGACGTCAGATCGAAGACTAGTTCACCACCTGGAAGTTCACTTCGCCGATCAGATTTGTCGGCAGGAAATACCCCTCCACCTGATTGAAGTTCTCTGCGAACTCGAAGAGCGCGTCGCTAAGCGTTATCGTGCCGCGCACCAGTTTGTATCCGGTGTACAGATATGAGACCGCCGTTGCGTATTCCTGAGCCTTCAGGAAATACATCCCCATTCTCACGGTGGTCGGAATAGGGAGCTTTCCAGTCAGCTGAATTTGATTGGCCTGCTCGGGTGTCACCCATGCCCAGAGTGCGACATTACCTGTAGGTGGAGGGTTGAACGCATCGAATTGAAACAGCAGGGCCTCTCCAAAGGACGGATCACCTTGGTCGTAGTGGAACCACATATATCCGTTCTCGCAGGCGCCCAGGTTGAGGGTGCCCGAGACGGTGGCCATCGGTATCGGTGGGGATGCTGGATCGCGAGTGGGGCCGGCCGGCAGATCGATGAATTGCGGATCTGTCCTGGTACGGTAACTGGGCGAGAAACAGTCGAGTTCCCACGAATAGCGGCCTCGGCTCGGCGCCGTCACGCTGTCGCCGCCCAGAACCGCGGAGAGGCGGATATCGGCGCCGCGCGGCAGAAAGTACTGCGGGGTTGCAAAATCCCCGTACCATCCTGGCGGGACATCTGACTTGATCAACTTCTCTTTGTTCACCGCTACAAGCGACTCCATCGCACCAAACCACATGGGAATGGCTTCACAGCAACCAGCCTCCCGGGCGGCTGCCGCTGACACCGCTGGCGAGTGTGTCGGAAGGATAGCGAGCGCGAGCGTCGCTAAGCTCGATGTCGTCACTTTCCGGAATAGGGATAAAGAAATGGCGCCCATGGCAGGTCCTTCACAGACGATGCGGCGGGAAAGAGGAAAGATAGTAGGTACGTGCAACGATCACGCTACCCTCAGTCAGACATCATGACAAGTAGTGCAAAACAGGATATTTCGGACAGGTGTCCCACGCGGCATGGATTCTTGATTTCACGGTCGATCGTGACTCGCGGATATTGATCACGAACACACCGTGTGATTGCCGGTCAACGGATTATCTGTCGTCCGTCGCCGGATCGCGGATTTTCGCCCGATCGCCCTTCTATTTCGTCTTCTGGCCGCTAGACTTGATTGGCTCCACGGAGCTCACCATGCCTTCGCAGGCCGTGTCTTCCTCGCTCGATCAGAGGCCGGGCGCGGCCCAAGGGGAGATGATGCGATCGGGCCGGGAAGGGACCAAGAGCGCGGCCGGGGGGCGCAAGCCGCGCGGGGACCGAGGGGCGAGCAGCCTGGAGTTGGCGTTGCTGACCCCGGTTCTGCTGCTCGTCATCTTGTTCGTGGTTCAGTTCGCCTTGTGGTATCACGCCCGGCACGTCGCGCTGGCGGCGGCTCAGGCGGGCGCCAGGGTGGCGCGAGGAGACGTGACGGGCGATTGGCGGAGCGCGGCCAAGAGCAAGGCCGAGTCGTACGCCCAGCAGATCGGCCCCAGCATCATCACCGGGGTGGTGGCGAACCCGACCGGCGGCGCGGACGAGCGGTTCGTCGACGTCGAGGGCGACGCGGTCACGGTGATCCCGTTCCGCAGGTGGCACGTCCATCAGCGCGCAGGGGGCCCGACCGAGTGCTTCCGGCCCGACCGGGACGGCGGTGTCAGTTGCGAGCCCCGGCCATGAGACCCAAGAGCCCCATGAGACCAGGCAGCGCGCCGCGAGCCGCCCGCGCGGGCCGTGACCGCGGCACCATGGCGCTGGAGCTGGCCATCATGGCGCCGGTGCTGGTCGCCTTCATGGTGCTGATGGTCGGGGTCGGCCGCATCGTCAACGCGCAGAGCCAGGTGGACAGCGCGGCCAGAGACGCGGTCAGGAACGCCTCGGTCGCGCGCAGCGCCGGGGAGGCGCAAGACCGCGCCTCGGTCGCGGCCCGGGCCAGCCTGCAGGGTCACACCTGGTGCCAGGGCGGCCCGAGCACCGCCACCGACACCAGCGCCTGGGCGCCGGGCGGCCGCGTCTCGGTGACCGTGAGCTGCGACGCCGACCTCGGCGGCCTGTCCCTCGTCGGGCTGCCCGGCTCCAAGCACATGACCGGTCGCGCCACCGCCCCGCTGGACACGTTCCGGAGGGCCGGCCCATGATGCGGCGCGCGCTTGCGGAGACACGCGACCGAGGCACGATCTCGATGTTCACGGCGATCTTCGCCCTGTTCGTCATCATGCTGGCCGGTCTGGTGGTGGACGGCGGCCTGGCGATCCACGCCAGGGAACGCGCCGCGGACATCGCCGAGCAGGCCGCGCGAGCGGGCGCCGACGACATCAACGTGGCCGCGCTGCGCGATGGCGGCGAGCCCACCGTCAACACGGCGACCGCCTGCGGCAAGGCGCACGATCTGGCGGTGTCCTACGCCGACGCGCTCACCGGCTGGGGGTGCGTGTCGAGCGCCGACCAGGTGAGCGTGACGATCACCATCAAGGTGCGGCCTCAGTTGCTCAATATCGTGCCGGGCCTCGGCGCGTTTACCATGACGTCGACGGCGACCGCCCATCCCGAGCGCGGTGGTGACGAGGGCTGATGGCTATGCGGCAGCAGCAGGCAGTCAGGGCGGGACGCGGGCGCGGCGCGGGCGACGTCCTACTCGGTGTCGCGGCGCTGGCCGCGCTCGCCGCGCTGGTGGCCGGCGTGCCTTACGCGCTCTACAGCCGCTTTGGGTCGCCCATCCCCGAGCGGCTTCCCGACCTCGACGTGCTCACCCAGCGGATCGGGCCGAGCTCGATCATCACGATCCTCGTCTTCCTGGTGTGGCTGGCCTGGCTCCAGCTCGTCGTGTGCGTGATCGTCGAGGTGTACGCGGGCATCCGCGGCATCGGCGTGCCGACCAGGGTGCCGCTGGCCGGCGGCACCCAATCGCTCGTCCATCGGCTCGTTGTGACGGCGCTGCTGCTGTTCACCGCGACGACGGCGATCATGCCGGCGTTCGCCGGCCGGGCGACGGCCCCGGCCGGCCCCGCCGTCACGCAGTCGCAGCAGTACACGCCGCCGGCCCCGCAGGCGCTCGAGCCGCAGCTCGAACGGGTCGAGCAGATCGGTCAGGTCAACCATGTCGCGGCCGCCCACCCGCTCGACAAGCCGGAGGTCACGAAGATCTACCGAGTGCATCCGCCCTCCGGCCGGCACCACGAGAGCCTGTGGGAGATCGCGGAGAAGTGCCTCGGCGACGGTCGCCGCTACGGGGAGATCTTCCACCTCAACAAGGGCCGCCAGCAGCCCGACGGCTCCCGGCTGACGATCGCGAGCCTCATCCGGCCCGGCTGGATCCTGCAGATGCCCGCCGACGCGGTGGGCGCCCATGTGGTGCCCGCGCACGAACTCGACGACTACTACCGCTCCGGCAAGCCCCATCACATTCCCGACCACGGCTCGGGCGGCACGTCGCGCCCCGGCAACGGTCACGCCTCGCCCGGGGACGCCTCGCCCGGGCACGCGACGGCGGCGCCCGCTCCGCACGAGACCGCGCCAGAGGCGGCTGCGCCGCACGAGACCGCGCCAACCCCGCACGAGACCGCGGCTGCGCCGCACGAGACCGCGCCGGAGGCGGCTGCGCCCTCGGAACGCGCGCCGGCCGAGCAGCCGCCGCAAGAACACCAGCAGGAGCAGCCGGCCGCCGACCAGGGCGGCATCGACTTCGGCTGGCCGCAGGGCCTCGCGGTGGCGTCCCTGCTCGCCGCCGGGCTGCTCGTCGCGCTCGGCCGCCGCCGCCGCGAGCAGATGTGGCACCGCGCCTTCGGCGAGATGCTCCCCCGGCCGGAGGGCGAGGCGGCCCAGGTCGAACAGGCGTTGCGCATCGGCGCCGACACCGAGGCGACCCGGCTGCTCGACCTCGGCCTGCGCCAGCTGTCCAAGGCGCTCGCCGCGGACGACCGCGCGCTGCCCACCGTGTACGGCGTGCATCTGGGGCAGGAGAGCCTCGACCTGTGGATCGCCCCGGCCGACCGGTCCGCTCCGGCGCCGTGGGAGGCGTACGACAACGGGCAGGTCTGGCGGCTGCGCGCCGACCAGATCAACGCGGACACCTTCGACGTCGAGCGGCTGCGCGACGTCCTGGCGCCCTACCCGGGGCTCATCTCCATCGGCACCAACGACACCGGCCGCATCCTCGTCGACCTGGAGGCGGCGCACGGCCTGATCGCGCTGCGCGGCCCCGACGACGTACGCCGGGCGGTGCTCGCCGCCATCGCCGTCGAGCTCGCCACCAACCGCTGGTCCGACCACATGCGGATCACGCTGGTGGGCTTCGACGAGGAGCTGTCGCTGATCGCGCCGGACCGGATCCGCTCGGTCGGCTCGCTCGCCGAGGCGCTGCCGGAGCTGGAGGCCCGCGGCGAGGAGGTGCGGCAGGCGCTCGCCGCCTCCGGCGCCGACTCCGTGCTCACCGGCCGCTGCCGCGGCGTCTTCGGCGAGGCGTGGATGCCGCACTACCTGATCATGGCCGATCCGCCGAGCGAACAGGAGGCCGAGCGGCTGGTCGCGCTCGCCCGCACCGGCCGGCGGATGGCCGCCGGCTACATCGTCGCGGGCGACGTCGCCGGCGCCACCTGGACGTGGGACGTCACCGCCGACGGCCGGCTGAGCGCGGGCGTGCTCGGCTTCGACGTCGAGGCGCAGCTCGTGCCCGAGCAGCACTACCGCGCCGTCGTCGAACTCTTCCGCACGGCCCGGCGGATGGACGGGACGGCGCTGCCGGCGCAGCGCGCCGAGGACGAACTCACCTCCCCCCTGGGCGACCAGCACGCGGCCGTCGACATCAGGGTCCTCGGCCCGATCGAGATCGACGCGCCGGGCCCGCTGGAGGAGAGCCGCCGCGCCGCGTGCACCGAGGTGCTGGTCTACCTGGCGGTCCATCCCGGCGGCGTCCACCCGACGGTGCTGGGCGGCGCCGTCTGGCCGATGGGCGCGACCGCCGGAGTACGCGACGCCACGATCGCGCGGGTCTCCGACTGGCTGGGCCGTGATTCGCGCGGCCGGCCCAACCTCTACTACGACGAGCGCGGACGCATCAAGCTGGGTTCCGAGGTGCGGGTCGACTGGCAGGTCTTCCGCTGGCTGGTCTGGCGGTCGGCGGCCGAGCCGGCGTCGGAGACCGCCTACATGTCCTACGCCCTCGACCTGCTGCGCGGGCCGCTGCTCGCCGACCGGCCGCGCGGCCGCTACGGCTGGCTGGCGGGCGACGACCTGGAGTTCGAGTCGGCCGCGCGGGTCGCCGACGTGGCGCATCGCCTCGTGCTGCTGCGCCTCGACGAGGGCGATCCGAAGGGCGCCGTCGTGGCGGCCCGGGCCGGGCTGCGGTTCAGTCCGGGCGATGAGGCCATGTGGCGCGACCTGCTGCGGGCCACCCACGCCACCGGCGATCTCACCCAGCTGCGGTCCGTCGTCGACGAGCTGCGCGACCACATCGAGCGCGACCCGGCCGCCGACCAGATGCAGCCCGAGACCGAGGCGCTCATCGAAGAGCTCATGCCCTACTGGCGCCAGGTCGCCCTCCCCGGCGCCTAGTAACCTCTGTTTCGGCTGGGGAGGAGTCGCATTCGATGCCGAAGGCTGTCAGGTTCGACGAGTACGGCGGGATCGACGTCCTGCGTGTGGTGGAGGTTGATCGGCCGGTGCCCGGCCCCGGCCAGGTCCTCGTCAGGATGCGGGCCGCCGGGATCAACCCGGGCGAGGCGTCCATCCGCGAGGGGCGGATGCACGCGAAGTACCCGGCGACCTTCCCGTCCGGACAGGGCAGCGACGTGGCCGGAGTGGTCGAAGAAGTCGGTGACGGCGTCGAGGGCTTCACCGTGGGCGACGAGGTCATCGGCTTCACCCATCGTCGGGCCAGCCATGCCGAGCTGGTCCTCACCGAGGCCGCCGATCTCACCCACCGCCCGCCCAACGTCCCGTGGGAGGCGGCCGGCGCGCTGTTCGTCGCGGGGACGACGGCGTACGCGGCGGTCCGCGCCGTCGCGCTCGCCAAGGGCGACACCCTCGTGGTCTCGGCCGCCGCGGGCGGCGTCGGCTCGCTCGTCGTCCAGCTCGCCGTGCACGCCGGCGCCAAGGTGATCGGACTGGCCGGCGAGGCGAACCACGCCTGGCTGGCCGAGCACGGCGTCATCCCGGTCACCTACGGGGAGGGCACCGCCGACCGCGTGCGCGCCGCGGCCGGCGGCCAGGTCGACGCGTTCATCGACGCCTTCGGCGGCGGCTACGTCGACCTCGCCATCGGGCTCGGCGTGCGACCCGACCGGATCGACACCATCATCGACTGGGACGCCGCGCAAAGGCACGGCGTCAAGACCGAAGGCACCGCCGCCGCGGCGAGCGCCGAGGTGCTCGCGGAACTGGCCGGGCTGATCAGCGCGGGCCACCTCGAGGTCCCCATCGCCCGCGTCTACCCGCTGGACCAGGTCCGGGACGCCTACCGCGAGCTCGAACGCCGCCACACCCGCGGCAAGATCGTCCTCGTCCCCTGAGAACCGACCCCGCCGTGGGTCTCAGCGGTAGGTGTGGCCGAGGGAGTGGCGGCCGGGCTGAGGGAAGACGCAGACGCCGTGCGCGCCGCGGCCGGCCGCGATGGTGCGGATGAGGCGGCCCGTGGCGGTCGAGACGGCGTACACAACGCCGTGCCTGCGCCCCGACAACCAAAGGACGGCGCCGTCGGCAGAGACGCCTCCCATGTCGGGCGAGCCGTCGCCGGGCAGCGGCCACTGCCGTACGACCTGGCCGGCGGCCACGTCGATGAGCGAGATCGTGCCGTCGGACTGGTTGGTGACGTACAGGACCCTGCCGTCGCGGCTCGGGATGAGGCCGTGCGCGCCCGCGCCGGTGGGGATGAACGCGGTGGGCCGCAGGCGCTGGGCGTCGATCGTCCAGACGCCGCCGCGCGCCATGTCGGAGACGTAGAAGAACGTGCCGTCAGGGGCGAGTTTGATGTCCTGGAGGAGGGCGGGCGGGCTCAGCCGCCGGATCTGGGTCACCTCGGCGTGGCGCAGATCGACGCGGATCAGTTGTCCGGACGTCGCGCAGCCGGCCACCAGCGCGTCGCCATCGGCTGTGAAGTCGGCCGCCGCCGGGCCGTGGCACGGGAGCGGGATCGAGCGGCGCAGCCGCATCGTGTGCGGGTCGCGGACGTCGATGCGCGGCGGCCCGTCGGCCATGACGAGCGCGTGCCGTCCGTTCGGGGTGAAGGCCATCGTGAGCGGACCGGCGGCGACCGGCCTGGCCCGGCCGCGCCGGCCGGTGCGCGGGTTGATCGGCGTGAGGCCGCGGGCGTCGTTGACCCACAGGGTCTTCAGGTCCCACGACGGGAGGACGAAGCTCGGGTGCGGGCCGACGCGGATGCGCCCGACGACGCGGTACGTGCTCGGGTCGATGACGACGACGGCGGCGCCGCCCGCGTCGGCGACGTATACCCGCGAGGGGACGCGGCGGACCGCCCGGCTGAGCATGCCGGACCGGGTGTGCGCGTAGACATCGCGCCGGGGCACGGCCGGGGGGAGGCTGACGTACGGGGCGGCGCCGCCGAAGCCCAGCACCGGCGCGTCGCGCCGCGGCCCACCATGGAAGGGGATCGGCGCACGGCAGCCGGTGAGCGTGACGAGACACGCCGCGGCGATGGCCAAGGCGCCGCGCGGCAGCCCACCGAACGCTCCCGCCATGCGATGGACTGTATCCCGGCCGCGACGCTATGTACGTGAATCGTTACGACTCGTCGCCGGCGTGGCTCTCGTGCTCCAGCAGCCATGCCTTGCGGTCGAGGCCGTAGAAGTAGCCGTTGAGCCGCCTGGCGCCCGTCCCGGCCGACGCGACGACGCGGTGGCAGGGGATGGCGGGCGCGATGAGGTTGTGCGCGCAGGCCTGTCCGGCCGCGCGGGCGCCGCGCTCCAGCCCGGCGCGGGCGGCGAGCTGGGCGTAGGTGATGGTCTGGCCCGCCGGCACCCGGCGCAGGGCGGTCCACAGCCGCTCGCGTTTCGGCGGCGCCGGGTGGCGCAGCACGAGCGCGTCCAGCGCGGTCAGGTCGCCCGCGAAGTACGCCAGGTGCGCCTTGCCGATCGCGCCCAGATCGGCCGCCGGGTTCAGGTCGTAGGTCCGCAGCGACGGGTGCAGCCCGGCGTGCAGCTCGCCGGGATCCGCGGTGAACCCCGAGGCGATCAGCGCGTCGTCGAGCGTCAGCAGGGCCAGCGGCCCGATGGGAGTGTCCAGAACCGTGCTGCGGATCACCGGCAAGTCCCTTCGCTGTGACGCGGTCGATTCAACCGGAGCGCGCAGGCGTCCGCTGGCGGAAATCGGACCGCACCGTGCGCGGTCAGCTCACCGACTTGCCGACTCCGATCCCGAACTCGCGGTAGACGCGTTCCCAAAAGCCGTCGCGCAGCCAGGTGCGCGCCTCCTGATAGGGGCGCAGCGAGCGGCCGAGCTCCTTTTCGGCCTCGATCAGCAGCTCTTTGTCGATCACGGGCGGCAGGATCGGGCCGGGGAGCAGGTCGCGGATGTTGTCGCGGCCCCGCTCGAAGATCCACTTCTGTGCGACGTGCTCGCCGATCTCCAGCATGTGCTCGCGGTCGGGGCCCAGCTTGCCGTCATTGGCGCCGCCGAGACCGGCGCCCACCGCGGGAGCCGTCGCGGGGGTGGCGGGCTTGACCGCGGGCGGGAGCGACTTGATGTGGGTCCGCCCGGCGAACACCTGGGACGGCGACGGCACGCGTGCCGCCCGCGGTGCCACCGGCGTGGCGTCGGCCGGCGCGGTGCTGGCCGGCACGGTGAGCACCCCGGCCTTGCCGAAGTAGGGCCGCAGGAACTCCGCCGGCAGCACTTCGACCGTGTCGGACTCCCACACCAGCCATTCGGCCTGGTTGGAGCCGTGCGTCGGCTCGACCCCCCACAGGTGCACGCGGACCCCGTACCGCTGCGCGGCCTCGACCGCCGGGAGCATGTCCTCATCGCCGGCCAGCAGCACGGCCTCATTGATCGCGCGGTGCCTGGCCAGCGCCTCCAGGTCGGCGCGCAGCTGGGCGTCGACGCCCTTTTGCTGGCCCTGCGCGTTGAGGTTGCCCAGCCGCAGCTTGACCAGCGGCAGGTTGGCGATCACGCGCTGGTCGACCGTGGGCTGCCGGCGCGGCGCGGCGTCGTACCAATACACCCGCAGCAGCGCGCCGCCGAGCTGGTTGCCGGCGTGATCGGTCAGCGCCTCGATGAGCTTTTCGGCGGCTACCCGGTACTCCCGGCGCGACGTCGCCTCGAGGAGCAGCGCCCCCGAGGCGGCGTAGAGATACCCCGCGTCGACGAAGATGGCGTACCGCGCGGGCTGGGGGACGAACTCCGAGGTAGTCATGGGCCATCCACTTTATTCCCGCCAACCCACTCCCGGAGCGGAACGGGACAGTGTGTGGCCTATGGTCCACTAGGTGATTTCACTGGTTATCGCCATGTAATCGGGTGTCAGTCGCCCATGACGACATGACGCTATCAATCGCGACATAACGGGCTTTGGTGGTCGGCTGCGGCCGACTGCCGCGGCTGCCCGCGGATCAGCCCGGCCGATCAGCCCGGCCGAGCGCTCGCCCGCCACGCACCCGGGCCCGGCGCGATCGGGACGCGCAGCCCACGAGACCGATCGGCCCACGTCGTCGCCCGGGGCCGGGCGGAGCCGCCCACGCCGGCGCGGACGGCCGCCGCGCCGCCGCGCCAGGAACTCCCGGCCGCCTGCTCGCCGGGGGAGCCGCGGGCCACCGCGGCGCGCCGGGCCCGCGCGGTCAGCACCGCGACGAGCGCCGCGATCTCCTCCGGCGTGGCGTCGCCGCGTACGATCTGCAGGTTCACAGGGGAATGTTCCCATGTTTCTTCGGCGGGAGGAACGTGCGCTTGTCTCGCAACGTGCGCAATGCCTTGGCCACTTGCGCCCGCGTCTCCGACGGCTTGATGACCGCGTCCACGTACCCGCGCTCCGCGGCGATGTAGGGGTTGGCGAGCGTGTCCTCGTACTCGGTGATCAGCTCGGCGCGCCTGGCGTCGGGGTCGGGGGCGGACGCCAGCTCGCGCCGGTACAGGATGTTCACCGCGCCCTGGGCCCCCATCACCGCGATCTGCGCGGTCGGCCAGGCGAGGTTGATGTCGGCGCCGAGGTGCTTGGACCCCATGACGTCGTACGCGCCGCCGTACGCCTTGCGTGTGATCACCGTCACCAGCGGCACGGTCGCCTCGGCGTAGGCGTACAGCAGCTTGGCCCCGCGCCGGATGATGCCGCCCCACTCCTGGTCGGTGCCCGGCAGGAACCCCGGCACATCAACAAATGTCAGGACTGGCACGTTGAAGGCGTCACAAGTCCGCACAAATCGAGCAGCCTTCTCCGATGCCGCGATGTCCAGCGTCCCGGCGAACCGCAACGGCTGGTTGGCCACCACCCCCACCGAGTGGCCCTCGACGCGGCCGAAGCCGCACACGATGTTCGGGGCGAACTGGGAGTGCACCTCGAGGAAGTCCCCGTCGTCCACGACGTGCCCGATGACGGTGAGCATGTCGTACGGCTGGTTCGGCGAGTCCGGGATCAGCGTGTCGAGCTCGGCGTCGGGCTCGTCCGCGTCGGCCGGCGCCGCGTCGTAGGCGGGCGGGTCGCCGAGGTTGTTCGACGGCAGGTACGACAGCAGCTCCTTGACGTAGTCGACGGCGTCCTGCTCGTCGGCCGCCTGGTAGTGCGCCACGCCCGACTTGGTGTTGTGCGTGTGCGCGCCGCCGAGCTCCTCGAACGTCACCTCCTCGCCCGTCACCGTCTTGATCACATCGGGCCCGGTGATGAACATGTGCGAGATCTGATCCACCATGACCACAAAGTCGGTGATCGCCGGGGAGTACACGGCGCCGCCCGCGCACGGTCCCATGATCACCGAGATCTGCGGGATGACCCCCGAGGCGTGCACGTTGCGCTTGAAGATCTCCGCGTACAGGCCGAGCGCTACGACGCCCTCCTGGATCCGCGCGCCGCCCGAGTCGTTGAGCCCGATGACGGGGCAGCCCGTCTTCAGCGCGTGGTCCATGACCTTGCAGATCTTCTCGCCGAAGACCTCGCCGAGCGAACCGCCGGAGACCGTGAAGTCCTGGCTGAACACCGCGACCGGCCGGCCGTCGATCGTGCCGTGCCCGGTGACGACCCCGTCGCCGTACGGGCGGCTCTTCTCCATGCCGAAGCTGGTCGACCGGTGCCGCGCGAGCTCGTCGAACTCGACGAACGAGCCCTCGTCGAGCAGCGCGTCGATGCGCTCGCGGGCGGTCATCTTGCCCTTGGCGTGTTGTTTTTCCACCGCTCGCGCCGACCCCGCGTGGACGGCCTCGTACCTGCGCCGCTCCAGGTCGGCGATCTTGCCGGCGGTGGTGTGGATATCGAAGTCGCCCTGCGGCTCGGGCGCGTGCGTGGCCATGCGAGCCAGGGTAACCGGGCACTGACCGGCCAGATCTGTCCGGCCCGCCACCTGCCGCCCGGCCGGCCGCGGGCATACGCTACGTGCCAACCCGGGCGCGACAGCGGAACGGGGCACAACTCGAAGCGGCACACCTGAGGTGCGGGATGATCCGGTTGGCATGGTCGCGGCTGCGCTATCGGCCCGTTCGGGGTTTGGCGCCGGCGTCGCTCGCCGCCGCGCTCGGCGCGCTCGCCGCGCCGTCCACGTTGTTCGTGCTGGCCTGCCTGCTCTACCTTCCGACCGCGCTCGTCTGCGGCGGGTTCCGGCCGGAGCTGCGCACGCTGGCGACGCTCGGCCGGCCGGCGCGCCACCTCGCCGGCGCGGTGCTGGCCGAGTACGCCGTCATCGGCGTGATCGCCGCCGCCGTCGCCGCCCCGCTGGCCGCGGCCGGCGACACCGAGGCGGGCGCCGGGCCCGCCGCGGCCGTCGCCCTCGCGGTCGCGCTGGCCGCCGGCGCGGCGGGTGCCGTGCTGGCAGCACAGTCGGTGCCCGGCGCCGAACGGAGCCGGGCGGCATGACCGAGCCGGAGCCGCGGGCCGCCCCCGCCCTTCACGCCGGCGCGCTGGTGTCCATCGCCGAGCTGACCAAGACGTTCATCGCGAGCGGCGGGCACCGGGTCGTCGCCGTCGACTCCGTCGGCCTGGACCTCGCGCCGGCGAGCGTCACGGCCGTCGTCGGCCCCTCCGGATCGGGCAAGTCGACCCTGCTCCGCCTCGTCGGCGGCCTCGACCGCGCCGACTCAGGCGTGATCGTGGTTGACACCGAGAAGGTCACCGCGCTGCCGGCGCGAGAGCTGCCCGGCTACCGGCGGCGCATCGGGCTGGTGTTCGAGCGCGATCTGCTGGTGCCCGAGCTCACCGTGCTCGACAACGTGCGCGTGCTGGCGCCCGGCCGCTCCCGCGACGCCGCGGAGCAGGCCAGCGAGCTGCTGGCGGCAGTCGGGCTGAGCGGAGTCGAGGGACTGCGGCCCGACCGGCTGCGCCCCGTCGACCGGCAGCGGGTGTCGATCGCCCGCGCCCTGTTCAACCGGCCCGGCCTGCTCCTGGCGGACGAGCCGACGGGGGCGCTCGACTCGGCGGCCGGCGGCGAGATCATCGAGCTGATCGTGCGGGTCCGCGACGACTTCGGCGTCACGGTCCTGCTCGCCACCCAGGACCCCGAGACCGCGATCCACTGCGACAGGGTGGTCCGGATGCAGGACGGCAGGGTCGCCGACGACTCCGCCGCGTTGGCCTGACTACTTGGCCCACTACGCTGACCTGTGTGTCCGCTTTCCGATCCGCCGACGCCGCGGCCGCCCGCGACTCAGCGCGCCAGGAGATGCCCGAGCCGCTGCGCCGCGACGTACGACTGCTCAGCTCGCTGCTCGGCGACGTGCTGGCGGAGTACGCCGGCCAGGACCTGCTCGACGACGTGGAGCGGCTGCGCCTCGCCGTGATCTCCGCGCGGCACGGCGAGACCCGGATCGAGGAGGTCGCCGAGCTCGTCGAGTCGTGGTCGCTGGAGCGCGCCGAGCTGGTCGCCCGCGCATTCACGGTCTACTTCCACCTCGTCAACCTCGCCGAGGAGCACCACCGGATCCGCACGCTCCGCGAACGGGACACCGGCGCCGAGCCGCTGCGCGAGTCGGTCGCCGCGGCGGTGGCCGAGATCAGGGCGACCTCCGGCGCCGACCGGCTGCACGAACTGCTCGGCGGGCTTGAGCTGCATCCGGTGTTCACCGCCCATCCGACCGAGGCGCGCCGCCGCGCCGTCGTCACCTCGATCCTGCGGATCAGCGGCCTGCTTGGGCGCACCTACGACCCGCGCCTGGGGGCGAGCGAGCAGGCCGAGACGCGGCGCCGGCTGATGGAAGAGATCGACCTGCTCTGGCGCACCGCGCACCGCCGGCACACGCACATGGACCCGCTCGACGAGGTCCGCACGGCGATGGCGATGTTCGACGAGACCGTCTTCCGGGCCGTCCCGGCGATCTACCAGGCCGTCGACGTGGTCCTCGCGCCGGAAGCGGGCGCGCGCCCGCCGCTGACCCGCGCGTACGTCCGGTTCGGCAGCTGGATCGGGGCCGACCGCGACGGCAACCCCCACGTCACCGCACAGGTCACCAGAGAGGCGATCACGATCCAGGCCGACCACGTGCTGCGCGCGCTGGAGAACGCCTGCACGCGGATCGGCCGCACGCTCACGGCGCACGAGACCACCACGCCGCCCACGCCGGCGCTGCTCGGCGCGCTGGCCGCCGCGCGCGCGGTGAGCCCGGAGCTGCTCGCCGGGATCGCCAAGCGCTCGCCCGGCGAGCCGCACCGCCAGCTGCTGCTGTTCGCCGCCGAGCGCATCCGCGCCACCCGGCTGCGCCACGCCGACCTCGCCTACTCCGGCGCCCCCGACCTGCTCGCCGACCTGCACCTGGTCCAGGAGTCGCTGATCGCCGCGGGCGCCGTCCGGCAGGCCTATGGTGAGTTGCAGCACCTGATCTGGCAGGCCGAGACGTTCGGCTTCCACCTCGCCGAGCTCGAGATCCGGCAGCACTCGCAGGTGCACCGGCAGGCGCTCGCCGAGATCCGCGGCGGCCCGGGCCCCTACGGCGAGCAGACCGAGGAGGTCCTCGACACCCTGCGCGTCGTCGGCTGGATCCAGGAACGCTTCGGCGTGGCCGCCTGCCGCCGCTACGTCGTCTCCTTCACGCGGTCGGCCGATGACATCGCCGCCGTGCACGAGCTGGCGGCACACGCGGCGATCGGCGGCCGGGCGCCGGTGCTCGACGTCGTGCCGCTGTTCGAGACCGGCGAGGACCTCGACCGGGCGCCGGCCGTCCTCGAGAACATGCTGGCCCTGCCCGCGGTGCGGCGACGGCTGGAGGAGTCCGGCCGCCGCCTGGAGGTGATGCTCGGCTACTCCGACTCGGCCAAGCAGCTCGGCCCGGCGACCGCGACCCTGCGGCTGTACGACGCGCAGGCGGCGCTGGCGGCGTGGGCGGCCGGGCACGACGTCCGGCTCACGCTCTTCCATGGTCGCGGCGGCGCGCTCGGCCGCGGCGGCGGGCCTGCCGGCCGGGCGGTGCTGGCGCAGGCGCCCGGGTCGGTCGCCGGCCGGTTCAAGGTCACCGAGCAGGGCGAGGTGATCTTCGCTCGCTATGGCCACATCGAGATCGCCCGCCGTCATTTCGAGCAGGTCAGCAACGCCGTGCTGCTGGCCTCGACGCCGGCGGTCGAAGAGCGGGCCAGGCAGGCCGCCGACCGGTTCCGGCCGCTCGCCGACCGGCTCAGCACGGCGGCGCACGCGGCCTTCCGCGCGCTGGTCGAGACCCCCGGGTTCGCCGAGTGGTTCGCCCGGGTGAGCCCGCTGGAGGAGATCTCGCGGCTGCGCATCGGCTCCCGGCCGTCGCGCCGCACCGCCACACGCGACCTGGCCGACCTGCGCGCGATCCCATGGGTGTTCGCGTGGACGCAGACCCGGGTCAACCTGCCCGGCTGGTACGGCCTGGGCAGCGGCCTGGCCGCCGTCCCCGACCTCGACCGGCTGCGCGCGGCGTACGAGTCGTGGCCGCTGTTCGCCTCGCTGCTCGACAACGCGGAGATGAGCCTGGCCAAGACCGACCGGGCCATCGCCGAGCGCTACCTCGCGCTGGGCGGCCGGCCCGAGCTCACCTCGATGGTGCTGGCCGAGTACGACCTGACCCGGACGCTGGTGCTGTCGGTCACCGGGCACGACAGGCTGCTGGCGAACCGTCGCGTGCTCACCCGCGCCGTCGAGCTGCGCAACCCCTACGTCGACGCGCTCTCGCACCTGCAGTTGCGGGCGCTCACCGCGCTGCGGGCCGGTGTCGACGACGAGGCCGAGCGCGAACGGCTGGACAACCTGCTGCTGCTTTCGGTCAACGGCGTCGCCGCCGGACTCCAGAACACCGGCTGACCCATTCTTCCCTTTTGTCGCTCCACTTTGAACGCGCCGTTTCCCGGACTAAACTCGGCACCGCACAGCCGCGCTCCCGAGAACGCATGTGCCCCGAGGAGGAAAAGCGATGGCGCAGAAACGCGAGACAGCGCTGGAGCTTTGGGGATATGAGTTCGCGCGCGCTCGTGAAGCGGCCGGGTTCGGCAGTCAGGTCGCGTTCGCCGCTCATGACAACGTGCACGTCTCCGCGTCGCTGATCGCGCACTGGGAGACCGGCCGGCGGCTCCCCAGAAAGGAAGATCTCGCAGACTGCGAGAAGGTGCTCGGCACCAATGGCTATTTAGCGCGACTGCTCGACAAGTGGGTGAGCCGCGAGGTCCCGACCGAGTGGCAGGACAAATGGCTGTCCGCCGAGGCGCGTGCGACCTTGATCCACAATTTCGAGCTTTCTGTCGTTCCCGGCCTCCTCCAAACGGAGAGCTACGCGCGCGCCGTGCTCCGACACAATCGGCGCGCGTCTATCGATGTCGAAGAAGGCGTACGCGCCCGGTTGGCCCGCCAGGCGATCCTCGGCGACGGCGACCCGCCCACCTGCTTGTTCGTCATTGACGAGTACGCGTTGCGCCGCAATGTCGGCGGTCCTGAGGTGATGGTCGAGCAACTGACGCACCTGCGTGATCTCGCCGAGCACCCGGACATCGTCGTGCAGATAGTGCCGTCGGGCGTGGATTACTACGCGGGCTGCCCCTTCATGCTCGCGAGATTCGACGGCACCGAGATCGCCAACCTGGACAGCGCCCTCAGAGGTCAGATCGTCGAGGGCCACGATGAGGTGGCCCAGATCACCAGAGTATGGGAGGACATCAGGAGGGCCGCGCTTTCCCCCAAGGAATCCCTCGAGTTGATAGAGAAGGTGATCGCGGAATGGACGAGCTGAGCTGGCGAAAGTCGTCGCGCAGCGGCTCTAATGGCGAACAGTGCGTCGAAGTGGCGCGCACGGCCGCGCGGACGATCGCGGCGCGCGACTCGAAGAGCCCGAACGGCCCGGTCCTGCGGTTCGGCCGATCCGAGTGGCGCCGTTTCCTCGACGAGATCCGCCGCGGCACCCACGACCTCTGACCGCGCCCCTCGCCATTTGTCCGCGCTCTGCGGTGCTGCGTCAGCGGGGCGACGCAGTCCCCAAAGTCGGCACAGATTGGGCGAAGCGGCGGTAGACTCACTGCCGCACTCGGTCGAACATCAACGAGTCACGATGTCCAGCCGTCCGAGCGTCCAATTGAATCCGTGCGTGGAAGGAGCCCACAGGGCTTAGCTGTGGCCGCGCGCGGGTCGAACAAGGCCGGGTGCACTGTTCGCCCACCAACAGGAATACGACGCGGACGCGAGGCGGCTGACAGGAGCGTGTCTCGTGTTGGCTCTCGTGGTCGTCGTTTGCCTCTTCGTCTTGGCGGTCGTTGTCGTCACATTCTTCGCGGTCCATAAGATCAAGCCGAGGCTGTTCAAGATCAACGCGACGATAACGAGATGGGTCTCCTTCGCGATCGAGATCGACCGCCGCGGACAGTCGCCCGACGCGAGTGCCGGCCACCGTGATCAGCACGACCCCCGGTGACCGGTCGCATGTCTAACGTTTCATCCAATACAGGCTGACCCGGTAGTTCGTGGGTGGACTGAGATTCCGGCAGGCCCTCGGTTGGGGAGGTTTGCGGTGCCCTCGTTCATTCCTAAGTGCGCACACGTAGATTTCCCGCTTTGTGTGGTGTTTTCCGCAGTGTTCCCGATTTGCTGTCACGATCATGCGGTCGTTTCTGAGTCGCAAGCCGGCCATTTTAAGATTCTTTGGGTTCCCCGCTCTTGACGGCCCGATTTTGTCAGTGCTCATCGTTAGCGTTGGTTTCGTGAAAAAGACGCGGCTGCCGATTCCGGCGGGCTTGGCGGACATGCCGCCGGGGGCGGAGCTGGCGGCCGTCCTGGCCGGCATCGACCTGAGCCGCCTCGGTGGTCTCGATTGCGTGACGGTCATGCGAGCACACCACCGGCAGGTCGCCCACGAGCAGGCGCGGTTAATGGCGGCGATGGCCGAGGTCGCGGTCTGCGGCATCGGTCCCGACGACGCGCTGCCGCGCATGGACGCGCCGGATGAGTTCTCCGCCGACGAGATCCGCGGCGCTTTGGTGTGGACCCGCGCCGCCGCCACCGCCCAGCTTTCCCTCGCCTGGGATCTGCGCTCCCGCCTCCCCGCCGTCTTCGCCACACTCGAACGTGGCGCGATCGACCTGCCCAAGGCCAAAGTGTTCTCCGAGTGGACCGGCGGTCTCACCGACAGCCAAGCCCGGCAGATCTGCGACGCGTTGTTGCCCGGCGCGCCCCAGCTGACCACCGGGCAGCTGACCGAGCAGATCAAAAGGCTCGCGATCGCCATCGACCCGGACTGGGCCCGGCGCCGCTACGCCGAGGCCGTGCGAGAGCGCAAGGTGGTCGGCTACCGCAACGACGACGGGTCGGCCAACATCTGCGGCTACCAGCTTCCCGCCGACCGGGCCGCCGCCGCGTGCTCCCACCTCGACGCTCTGGCCAGAAAGATCAAACACGCCGGGGATGGGCGCCCGATCGATCAGATCCGCGCCGACCTCTACCTCGGAATGCTCGACGGCTCCTACACCGGCTGGCCCGAACGCGACATCATCGCCCACGCCACCGCGACAGCCCAAGAAGCCGGGCCCGTCCCGTTCGCGCGACCACCGGCCGAGCACAGCGGCGATGACGACTGCCACACGCACGCGGCTTCGCCCCACGGCCCGGCGGCAGCGACCTCGCGCTCCGGTGGACAGGTAATCCATGGCCCTTGGCCACACGTGACACCCCACCGCACCGGCTCTGGTCACACCGGCCGGGCCGACCACGGCGACGGCAGTGAAGCATCCCGGCCATCCGCGGCTGATCAGGTCGTGTCCCCGCCCAAGGAGAGGTCGGCAGCGCAGGGCCGCACCACCACACGGTTCAGCTCACCCGACCGCAGGACGCAAACCCCCGAACCGGCGCCCTTCGACGCCCGCCCAGGCCGCACCGAACGGCCGAGCCACAGCAGCGAGATCGACGGTGCCCGGCGCTTTCGGCCGGTGCGGCGGCAAGGTGTGGAGATACGGGTCGAGATCACCACGCTGCTCGGCATGGACGACCATCCCGGCGAGATCGCCGGATGGGGCTTCGTCGACGCCGAGTCCGCCCGTGGGCTCGTGCGCGAGCAGACCGCCGCCGAGTGGCGTTTCGCGATCACCGACGACGACGGTCGCCTGTTGTCCGAGGGCATCCTCCGGCGCCGCCCGGACGACTACCCGTCCCGCGCGGCCTCACCGTGTCGCGGCGGCATCGTCGAGCTGCACATCAAACGCTCTGACCTTCGTCAACTCGCCGCCAGACCGCAGCGCCTCGGCGGCTGGGCCAAGGTCATCGTGGATCTGCTCGACCAAGCCCGCCAACAGGAACAACAGGAACAAGGCGACCAGCCTTTCGCCGCCTCTCCCGCTCATTCCGACGGCCGGTCCGAGCGGCACCCCGGAGGCGGCGACGAGCGTGGCCCTCGCGCCCCCGGCAAGCCGATGCGTCGCCGCACTGAGATCCGCGACCGTACATGTACGCATCCGCGGTGCCGCACTCCGGCGCACGGCACCGACGGCGACCACATCCAGGAGTGGGCGCGCGGCGGCGCGACTCGGGACGGCAACATCGGCTCCGCCTGTCGCCACGACCACCGGCTCCGGCACGAAGGGGGATGGCGAGTCGTCAAACTCGCCTCCGACCGGCTGGTGTGGATATCCCGGCTCGGCATGCACTACCGGGTACGGCCTCCGCTGATCATCCAGCCGCTCCTCGATCCCGCTCCTCGCGAACCGGCACCCCCACACCAGCCCGATGGCCACGAGGACGGCCCCATTTGGCGCGATCCGTCAGCGTTGCCCACCGAGCCAGGCCGACCACCGCCGCGACCAGACTCACGCGAACCCATCCCGTTCTGAGACCGCTGCTGGGGCGCTTGGGTTGGTGTCTCGCGACAGCACGGCGTGCCTCGGCCCGCTCGTTCGAAGGGAATCTTGCCTTGGTCGAGCAGCTTGACCAGCGTTGGACGGCCGGAGGGCGGCATCCACATGGCGTAGGACCGTTTGCCGGCACCGGCGTGCCGGTTCGGGTGCGGTTGGATGGGGGGATGAGCGAGTCCCCGTACAGCGATCTGGAGCGGCCGCCGCTAAGCGAGCGGGCGCTGGTCAGGGCGCTGGTGCGGCCGGACGGGTTGTGGCGCGAGATCCGGGTCGTCGCGGAGACCGGATCGACGAACGCCGACCTGGTGGCCGCCGCCGGGGGCGGCGCTCCGGAGGGCACCGTGCTGGTGGCGGAGGCGCAGACCGCGGGGCGAGGCCGGCTCGGCCGGAGCTGGCAGGCGCCGCCGCGCGCCGGGTTGACGTTCTCGTTGCTGCTGCGGCCCGCGGCGCCCGGCGCCCGGCGCACCTGGCTGCCGCTGCTCACCGGCGTGGCCGTCGCGGCCGCGGTGGCGGGGCTGACGGAGCGGGCGGACGCGGGCGGCTTCGGCGAGCCCCCGGGCGGCGCGGGGGTGGTGCGGCCCGCCTTGAAATGGCCCAACGACGTGCTCGTGGGGGAACGCAAGCTCGGCGGCATCCTGGCCGAGAACACCGGCGACGCCGTGATCGTCGGCGTCGGGCTGAACGTCGGCCTGCGGCCGGACGATCTGCCGGTGCCGGCGGCGACATCGCTGGCCATCGAGCGCGCCGCGGTCACCGACCGGGGGGTGCTGCTGCGCGCGATCCTGCGCGAGTTCGAGCGGTGGTACGACCGCTGGCGGGCGGCCGGCGGGGACCCGGATCGGAGTGGGCTGCGGGCGGCGTATCGGGAGATGTGCGCCACGCTCGGCCGGGACGTGCGGGTGGAAATGCCGGGCGAGCGCGTGCTGACCGGGACCGCGACCGACATCGACAGCTTCGGACGGCTGCTGGTGCGCACGGCCGACGGGGCCGAGGAGGCGGTCAGCGTCGGCGACGTCGTGCACGTACGCGTCGGAGCGTGACCCGATTTGCGCTCTCGATCACTGCCCCGCCAGTTTTCTGCCACGATATGCGCCATGGGGCAACCTGAGCAGTCCACGACCGAGGGGCAAGTGATCCTCAGCGACCATCCGCACTGGACGACGCTGATCAGAACGATCCTGCTGCTCGTCGTGATCGTCGCCGTGGCCGGAGTGCTGATCTTCTTCGTGCCCGATTCCTGGAGCGCGCGGACCCAGGTGCGGCTGGGCATCGCCGGGGCGGCGGTGATCATCGCTTTCGTCTTCTCGGTGGTGCCGTTCCTCCGCTGGTTCGCCACGCGCTACGAGCTCACCGACCAGGGCCTGGTGATCAGGGAAGGCATCCTTTCGCGGTCCGTCAGGACCATCCCGATCGGGCGGATCAACGACGCCTCGCACGCGCAGCGGCTGATCGAGCGGATGCTCGGCAAGGGCACGCTGACGGTGGAGTCGGGGGGCGAACGCGGACAGCTCGTCCTCAAGAACCTGCCCGAGGTGGACGAGTGGCACAAGGAAATCTATCGGCTGATCGATGATCTCGCCGACGGGGTACGGGACGGCCGCTAGACCGTGTTTCACCTGCCCGCTGCCCTGCCGCTCGCCCCCGACGCCGCGCACGAACGACGGTCCGGCGCGTGAGCGAGGCACCGCGGCTGCCGGAGCCGAACGAGATCGAAGAGCTGCTGCTCGGCGGCGAGCTGCGCTATACCCGGCTCGACGCGGTCCGGATGACCGGCGTGTCGACGGAGTTCGCCGAACGGCTGTGGCGCGCTTTCGGTTACCCGCAGCCCGCCGACGACGCCGTCGCCTTCTCCGAAGGTGACATCACCGCTTTGGCGCGCCTGCGACAGCTGATGAACGAGGGCTTCTTCGACGAAGCCGCCCTGCTCCGGATGGTGCGCGCCGTCGGCCAGACGATGGCCAGGCTGGCCGAGTGGCAGGTCGACATCATGATCGGCGAGATCGCCGATGGGCAGGACCCGCCGCCGCCTGACGACATCAAGGCCATCCTCGGCGCCGTGGAGACCCACATCGGGGAGCTGGAGCCGCTCATCGTGCACGCCTGGCGGCGCCAGCTCGCCGCGTCGGGCGCCCGGGCGATGACCGTGGCGGCCGCGGAGGATGAGACGGTGCCCGTCCGGGCGCGCCTCGCCGTCGGCTTCGCCGACATGGTGTCGTTCACCCAGGCGAGCCGCGACATGGACGAGGTCGACCTGGCGCGCATGGTCGAGTCGTTCGAGGAGACGGCGGCGGATGTCATCGCCGCGGGGGGCGGCCGCCTGGTGAAGACGCTGGGCGATGAGGTCCTGTTCAGCGCCGAGGCGCCGCGGACGGGCTGCGAGATCGCGCTCGGCCTCTGCGAGGCGGTGACCTCGCATCAGGGCATCCCCGACGTCCGGGTCGGCGTGGCGTACGGGCCGGTGCTGCCGCTGATGGGCGACGTGTTCGGCACGACGGTCAACCTGGCGGCGCGGCTCACCTCGATCGCCCGGCCCGGCAGCGTGCTCATCGACGCCGGGCTCGCCGCCGAGCTCGACGGCCTGGCCGGCTACCAGGTGCACCGGCTGGTCCGCCGTCCCGCCCGCGGCCTCGGCCTCATCCAGCCCCACGTGCTGCGCCGCCGCACCGCCCCGGAAGACTAGGGGTGCGAACCAGGCGAGCAACGAGGAGGGCGTCGGCGTGAGCGGGGACGCGGACACTGTGAGCGTGCGGCGGCCGGCCGACGGGCAGGTCGCCGAGATCGTGTTGGATCGGCCGGCGGCGCTGAACGCCCTGTCGACGGCGATGGCGGCGCGGCTGGCGGCGGTGTGCGGCGAGATCGCCGCCGATCAGACCGTACGGGCCGTCGTGCTGAGCGCGGCGGGCGAGAAGGCCTTCTGCGTCGGGGCGGACCTCAAGGAACGCAACGCGATGACCGACGCGGACCTGATGCGGCAGCGGGAGGTCTTCCGCGCCGCGTTCGGCGGCGTGCTGAACCTGCCGCAGCCCGTCGTCGCCGCCGTGCACGGCTACGCGCTGGGCGGCGGCTGTGAGTTCGCGCTGTGCTGCGACCTGATCGTGGCCGACGAGACCGCGGTGTTCGGGCTGCCGGAGGTGAGCGTGGGGCTGGTCCCGGGTGGCGGCGGCACTCAGCTCGCGCTGCGCCGGCTGGGTCCGGGGCGGGCTGCCGACCTCGTGCTGACCGGGCGCCGGATCGCGATCGACGAGGCGGTCTCGTGCGGCCTGGTCGACCGGAGGGTGGCGGCGGGGGCGGCCCGCGACGAGGCGATCGAGCTGGCCGGCCTGATCGCGCGGAACTCGCCGGTGGCCGTCCGCGCGGCCAAGCGGGCGCTGCGCGGCGGGGCGGGCGTCGGCCTGGCCGCCGGGCTCGACATCGAGGACGCCGCCTGGCGCACGGCCGCGTTCTCCGCGGACCGCAGGGAGGGCATCGCCGCGTTCGCAGAGAAGCGCCCGCCCGTGTGGCCCGGCCCCTGAACCGGCCGCGCATGACCTTGGGGATCCGCGTGAACATACCTGGTGTGGGCAGGGGGTTGTTAACCCAATGTTGGTGCGGATCAGGAATCATTAGGTCATGAGCGCCGAATCTGGATATTTGACGCAGGAGGGTGACGAACTTCCAGAAGATCGTTTCCTGGACCGGGAAGAGAGCTGGCTTCGGTTCAACCAGAGGGTGCTGGAGCTCGCAGAAAACCCGGAACTGCCGCTCCTCGAGCGCGTACGGTTCCTCGCCATCTTCGCGACGAACCTCGACGAGTTCTTCATGGTCCGGGTGGCCGGCCTCACCCGGCGGATGGCCACCGGGCTCGCCGTCCAGTCGGCCAGCGGCCGGCAGCCGCGCGAGGTGCTGCGCCGCACCGCCGAGGTGACCCACGAGCTGATGCTGCGGCACGCCGCCTGCTACCACCAGGAGATCTCCCCGGCGATCGCCAAGGAGGGCATCGAGATCCTCCGCTGGGAGAACCTCGCCGACACCGAGCAGGAACGGCTGCGGCGGCTCTTCCGGGAGCGGATCTATCCGGTGCTGACGCCGCTCGTCGTGGACTCCGCCCACCCCTTCCCGTACATCTCCGGTCTGTCGCTCAACCTGGCCGTCCTCGTCCGCGACCCCGACACCGAGGCGTCGTTCTTCGCCCGGGTCAAGGTGCCGCCGCTGCTGCCGCGCTTCATCGAGGCGTCGCCGAACCGCTACACCCCGCTCGAGGACGTGATCGCCGCGCACCTGACCCAGCTGTTCACCGGCATGGAGGTGGTCGAGCACCACGCGTTCCGCGTCACCCGCAACCAGGACCTCGAGGTCGACGAGGACATCACCGAGGACCTGTTGAAGGCCCTGGAGAAGGAACTGCTCCGCCGGCGGTTCGGTCCGATCGTCCGGCTCGAGGTCGAGGAGTCCATCACCCCGGAGGTGCTCGACCTCATCACCACCGAGCTGGGCATCGAGGAACGCGACATCTACCGGGTGCCAGGGCCGCTCGACCTGGGCGGCCTGCACGCCATCGCCGACCTCGACCGCAGCGAGCTGAAGTACCCGGCGTTCGTGCCGTCCAAGACGGTG
Organism: Streptosporangiaceae bacterium; assembly: GCA_035765195.1. GTDB lineage: Bacteria > Actinomycetota > Actinomycetes > Streptosporangiales > Streptosporangiaceae > CALAED01. The sequence goes on along the minus strand of DASTYC010000007.1, from coordinate 308,377 downwards.
CTGCCGAGCGACGCCGACGTGTTCGCCGCGATCAGGGAGCGCGACATCCTCGTGCACCACCCGTACGACTCGTTCACCACGAGCGTGCAGCGGTTCATCGAGGCGGCCGCCGACGACCCCCATGTGCTCGCGATCAAGCAAACGCTCTACCGGACCAGCGGCGACTCGCCCATCGTCGACGCGCTGATCGACGCCGCCGAGGCGGGCAAACAGGTCGTCGTGCTGGTCGAGCTCAAGGCACGGTTCGACGAGCGGGCCAACATCGAGTGGGCGCGCAAGCTGGAAGAGGCCGGGTGCCATGTGGTGTACGGCTTCGTCGGGCTGAAGACGCACTGCAAGCTGTCGCTCATCGTCCGCGAGGAGTCCGACGGCTCGCTGCGCCGCTACTGCCACATCGGCACCGGCAACTACAACCCCAAGACCGCACGGCAGTACGAGGACTTCGGCCTGCTCACCGCGCACCCGGAGATCGTCGAGGACGTCACCGACCTGTTCAACCACCTGACCGGCTACTCGCGGCAGATCTCCTACCGGCAGCTCCTGGTGGCTCCGCACACCTTGCGCTCCGGGCTGGTGCTGCGCATCGAGCGCGAGGTGGAACATCACCGGGCCGGCCGGCCCGCCCGGATCAGGCTGAAGTGCAACTCGGTCGTCGACGAGGTCGTGATCGACGCGCTGTACCGGGCGTCGCGGGCGGGCGTGCCCATCGACGTCTGGGTGCGGGGCATCTGCGCCCTGCGTCCCGGCATCCCCGGGCTGTCGGAGACGATCAGGGTGCGCAGCGTCCTCGGCAGGTTCCTCGAGCACTCCCGCGTGTTCGCCTTCGACCGCGGCGGCGACCCCGAGGTGTGGATCGGCAGTGCCGACCTCATGCACCGCAACCTGGACCGGCGGATCGAGGCCCTGGTGCGGGTCGAGGACCGCGGGCACCGGACCGACCTCATCCAGTTGGTCGACCGCGCGATGGACGAGAACACCGTGTCGTGGTGGCTGGACGGGAGCGGCGTGTGGACCAGGCACCCGGTCGGGCCGACCGAGCCGGCGCCGCTGGACATTCAAAGCTTCCTGATGCGGACCAGGCGATGGAGGACCGTGGATGGATGAGCCCGACGGCATCACCCGCGCGGCGGGCGCCGTGCTGTGGCGGCACGACGGCGTCGGCATCGAGATCGCGGTGATCCACCGGCCGCGCTACGACGACTGGTCGTTCCCGAAGGGCAAGCTGGACCGCGGTGAGCACGTACTGCTGGCCGCCGTCAGGGAGGTCGAGGAGGAGACCGGCGTCCGGCCGCGGCTGGGCCGGCGGCTGCCCGCGCGCACCTATCTCAAGAACGGCCGCTCCAAGCGCGTCGACTACTGGGCCGCGACCGGCGAGCCCGGGGTGTTCGTACCGGGCGCCGAGGTCGACCGGCTGGAGTGGCTGCCGGTGAGCTACGCCGAGCAGCGCCTGACCTACGCCCACGACATCGATCTGCTGCACGAGTTCGACGCCGGACCGCGCGAGACCATCCCGATCGTCATCTTGCGCCACGGCTCGGCCGGCGAGCGCGCCGCCTGGCCCGCCGACGACGCGCTGCGCCCGCTCGACGAAGGCGGGCTGGCCGAGGCCGCGGCGCTGACCGACCTGCTCGGCGCGTTCGGGTCGCTGCGCGTGATCAGCTCGGCCACCGTCCGCTGCGTCGGCACGGTGATCCCGTACGCGCTGCGCTGGGGCATCCGGGTCGAGACCGAACCGGCCTTCACGGTGGCCTCCGTCGCCCTCGACCCCTCCGGGAGCGACGCAGACGGCGGCGGGTACCGGGCGGGCGTGGCCAACCTGGCCGAGGCTCGTGCCGCGGTGCTGGAGCTGGCCGCCACGCGCACGCCCACCGTGGTGTGCACACACGGCGAGATCGTCGCCGAGCTGGTCAGGGCGCTGTGCTCGGAGCTCGGCGAGAAGACGCCCGACGATCCCGGCCTGCGGAAGGGCGGCTTTTGGATCGTCCACATCGGCGACGGCGAGATCGCCGCGATGGAACGCCACCACGCCGTCCCCGCGCGGAGCTGAGGCGCGGGAGCCCGGTCAGCCGCCCAGCCGGCGCAGGTGCTTGGGGTCGGAGGCCCGCCGCCACACCGCGTCGACCTCGTCCAGCGCGGCGACGGCCGCGCAGTACTCGATTCCGGACAGCGTGCCCAGCGTGAACGACTCGCGCGGGTCGGTTACCCTCTCGGCGGTCGCGGCCAGGTGCCGCTGCGCGATCACGCCGTCCTGGAAGCGGCCGAGCACCTCCTGCAGGCTCTCCGCCTGGGCGGCCACGTTGGCGGCTGGCTTGCCGAGTGCCGCGGCGGCCGCCTCCGCGGTGTAGCGCGCCCGCTTGGCCGCCTTGCGCGTCTCGTGGCGGGCGGCGTCACGGTCGTCGGCCGCCTCGATCGAGGCGTACGCCCTGGCCAGGCGGCGCCACGACCTGACGACCAGGCGGGGCACCTCCTTGTGGACGGGGCGCCGGGCCCGGTCGGTCAGCGGCGGGGCCGCCACGAGGTCCTCGAGCGCGTCGAGCAGGACGAAGTAGCGGGGGTCCTTCAACGTGGCGCCCAGCCGCCGGTAGGCCGCCTGCTCCTCGGCGGCGAGGGCGTCCAGCCACGGGTGCGAGCCGTTGTCGGCCAGCTCGGCCAGCCGCCCGGTGAACCGCTCCCTGAGCACCTCCAGGTCGCGGACCTCGCCGAGCGCGTCGGCCAGCCACTTCAGCTCGGGCTGCAGCGGGTCGGTGCACCCGCGGTCCAGCACCGCCCCGTAGCTTTTCAAGATGCTGCGGGTGCGCCGGACGGCCACGCGCATCTTGTGCACCGCGTCGTACTCCTGCAGCCGGACCTTGGGGTCGTAGGACAAGATCGCATCGACCTGGCGGGCGAGGTAGCCGACGGCGACGTCGCCGGCCGTCGACCAGGCCGCGGGTGGCGCCGCCGCGTCGGCGGGCACAGCGAGCACCCGGCCCAGCTTGGTGGTCACCGCGCCGCGGCGCGCCCCGGCCCGGCGCAGCCGCTTGCCCACCGCGGCGAGCAGCCGCGGCGAGCCGGCGCCGAGCTCGACCTCGACCTCGCGCCAGGCGGCCACGGTCGTGTCGTCCACGACCTGGTCGAGCCGCTGCCCCGACACCGAGTCGTCGGCCACCTCGGCGAGCACCTCGCCCGCCTCGCCGCACAGCCTGGTGATCGTACGGCGGGTCTCCAGCCTGGCCACGGGGATCAGCTTCCGGCCGCGCGTGTACGCGGTGACCAGCGCGGACAGCCGGGCGGGCACGGTCTGGGCCTTGCCGAGCGGGGCGCGCAGCTCGTTCTTGGCGTCCGGGCCGACGGGGATCTTCAGATGCCAGCCGGCGTCCTCGCCGCCGCGGCGGCGCCGCAGCGTGACGCCGCGCGCGGCCAGCCGCAGGTCGTCGGTGTCGAAATACGTGGCGACCAGCAGATGGGTTTCGGGTCGGCCGACGTCGGTGCATCCGGGCAGCCCGGTGAGGTCCGGCACGGCGAAATCATGATCGACGTCATACTTTCGCTCGATCTCCACAATGTCCGCCACGTCAGACGCCCCCTCGGCCCAAGGTTACGAGCTGACGAACAGCATGCCACCCGAAGGTTAACGAACCGGCCGCGTGCGCGGCCGTTTCGCTCGCCCGGATCGCTCGCCCGGATCACTCGCCCGGCGGCTCGGTGTAGCGCTGCAGGTAGAGCTGCTCGCCCAGCTTCGCGAGCAGCTCGAGCTCGGTCTCGAGATAGTCGACGTGTTGTTCCTCGTCTTCGAGGATCGACTCGAAGATGCGGGCCGACGTGACGTCCGCTCGCGAGCGCATGAGCTCGATGCCGCGGCGCAGCCGCTCGATGGCCTCCATTTCGATGGCCAGGTCGGCCGTCAGCTGCTCGGGAACGTTCTGGCCGATCCGCAGCGGATCGATGCGCTGGTAGTTGGGCAGGCCGCCGAGGAACAAGATGCGGTCGGTCAGGACCTCGGCATGCCGCATCTCGTCGATGGACTCGGCCCGGGTATGCCGGGCCAGCCGGGGGAAGCCCCAGTTCTCCTGCATCTTGGCGTGCAGGAAGTACTGGTTGATCGCGGTGAGCTCGGCGGTGAGCTGCTCGTTCAGCAGCGCGATGACCTCGGTGTCGCCTTCCATTGAGCCATCCTGGCACGCCCGTTACCGCTGTGTCGCGGGAGGCCGGGTGGACGGTTCACGCGGCGGGGGCGTGCTCGACGGGGTCGATGCCGGGGCGCTCCGGGTGCTCGGCCGCGCACTCGGCGAGCACCGCGCTGATCCGCCGCACACACGCGCCGCAGCCCGGCCGCATGCCGCAGGCGGCGCGCACCGCCTTGGCCGAGGTGGCCCCGGCGGCCGCGCGCTCGCGCACCTCGTCTTCGGTGACGGCGTGGCAGACGCAGACGTACATCGGGCAGGACACCTCTCGCGGCGGCGGCGGGACCTTGTTCAGGGGTCTCGTTTAGGTAAGCCTCCCCTAAGTAAATCAGACCGCGGCGGGCGACCGCCACTCCAGTTTGTGTGGGTTCCACCACGTGTGGTCCATTAACGGATGGGAACTCCCCTGTGAGCGGGATGAAAGCTGGATCAAAGCGGGATCAAACCGGGCGGGCGGGAGACTGGGATCATGACCGAGGTATGGCCGGGGGACGCGTACCCGCTCGGCGCCCATTTCGACGGGGCGGGCACGAACTTCACGTTGTTCTCCGAGATCGCCGACGGCGTCGAGGTGTGCCTGTTCGACGCGGACGGCGCGGAGACCAAGGTGGCGTTGCCCGAGACCGACGGCTACGTCTGGCACGGGTACCTGCCCGGCGTGGTGCCCGGGCAGCGCTACGGCTTTCGCGTGCACGGGCCGTACGACCCCGCGCAGGGCCACCGGTGCAACCCGGCCAAGCTGCTGCTCGACCCCTACGCCAAGGCGATCGAGGGCGCGATCGACTGGGACGAGGCGTGCTTCGGCTATCAGTTCGGCGACCCCGAGTCGCGCAACGACACCGACTCCGCGCCCCACACCATGCGGTCCGTGGTGGTCAGCCCCTACTTCGACTGGGACTCCGACCGCCGGCCGCGCACCCCGTACGAGGAGATGGTGATCTACGAGGCCCACGTCAAGGGCCTGACCATCACGCACCCCGACATTCCGGAGCGACAGCGCGGGACGTACGCCGGGCTGGCGCACCCGGTGATGATCGACTACCTCCGCGACCTCGGCGTGACCGCCGTGGAGCTGATGCCGGTCCATCAGTTCGTCCACGACAACCTGCTGACCAAGCGCGGGCTGCGCAACTACTGGGGCTACAACACGATCGGCTACCTCGCCCCGCACAACGCCTACTCCTCGTCCGGAGAGCTCGGCGAGCAGGTGCTCGAGTTCAAGGCGATGGTCAAGGCCCTGCACGAGGCGGGCATCGAGGTGATCCTCGACGTCGTCTACAACCACACGGCCGAAGGCAACCACCTGGGCCCGACGCTGTCGTTTCGCGGCATCGACAACGCCTCGTACTACCGGCTCGTCGACGACGACCCGCGCTTTTATCTCGACACCACCGGCACCGGCAACAGCCTGCTGATGCGCAACCCGCACGTGCTGCAACTGATCATGGACTCGCTGCGCTACTGGGTGCTGGAGATGCACGTCGACGGCTTCCGCTTCGACCTCGCCGCCGCGCTCGCCCGCGAGCTGCACGACGTCGATCGCCTCGCCGCCTTCTTCGACCTGGTGCAGCAGGACCCGGTGGTCTCCCAGGTCAAGCTGATCGCCGAGCCGTGGGACGTGGGCGAAGGCGGCTACCAGGTCGGCAACTTCCCGCCCCTGTGGACGGAATGGAACGGCAAGTACCGCGACACCGTGCGCGACTTTTGGCGTGGCCGCCCGGCCACCATGCCCGACTTCGCCTCCCGGCTGACCGGCTCGAGCGACCTGTACGCCGACGACGGCCGCCGCCCGATCGCGTCGATCAACTTCGTGACCTGCCACGACGGGTTCACCCTGCGCGACCTCGTCTCGTACAACTACAAGCACAACGACGCCAACGGCGAGGCCAACCGCGACGGCAGCGACGACAACCGGTCGTGGAACTGCGGGTACGAAGGCCCGACCGACGACCCGGCCGTGCTGGCCCTGCGGGCGAAACAGGAGCGCAACTTCCTCGCCACGCTGTTCTTGTCGCAGGGCGTGCCGATGCTGTCGCACGGCGACGAGCTGGGCCGCACCCAGCGCGGCAACAACAACGCCTACTGCCAGGACAACGAGATCGCGTGGATCGGCTGGTCGGCCGCGCCCGCCCACGCCGAGCTCACCGCCTTCGTCCGCCGGCTGTCGCGGCTGCACGCCGAGAACCCGGTGTTCCGCCGCCGCCGGTTCTTCCACGGAAAACCGATCAGGAGCGCCGGCGGCGTGCCGGGCGAGCTGAGCGACATCGCCTGGCTCACCCCGGGCGGGCGGGAGATGTCGGACCACGACTGGGAGGTCGGGTTCGCCAACTCGCTGGCCGTCTTCCTCAACGGCGATGCGATCGACGAGCCGGACCGGCGCGGCGAGCCGATCCGCGGCGACTCGTTCCTGCTGCTGTTCAACGCCGACGACGCCGATCTGACGTTCACGCTGCCGCCGGCGCGCTATGGCGGCCAGTGGATCAGAGTGCTCGACACCGCGAATCCCGAGCTGGACCCGGAGCAGGGGGACGCGATGAAGGCCGAGGAGTCGATCTCGGTGACGGCCAGGTCGGTCCAGGTACTGCGCCGTGTCTGACGCGACCGGCACCTATCGGATACAGCTGCGCCCGCCCAAGCCCGGCGGCGAGCGGCCCAACGGTTTCGCCGCCGCCGCGGCCCAGGCCGGCTACCTCGCGGCGCTCGGGGTCTCGCACGTGTACCTCTCGCCGGTGCTGCAGGCGGCACCCGGGTCGACGCACGGCTACGACGTGGTCGACCACCGGATGATCTCCGCGGAGCTCGGCGGGGAGCAGGGCTTTCGCGCCATGGTCCAGGCGTTCCGGTCGGCCGGGCTCAAGGTGATCGTCGACATCGTGCCGAACCACATGGCTGTGCCGCATCCGGTGGAGCTGAACGGGCCGCTGGCCGCCGTACGGCGCGACGGGCCCGCCTCGCCGTACGCCCGGTGGTTCGACATCGACTGGTCGGCGGGCGACGGCCGGGTCGTGCTGCCGGGCGAGGGCGAGCCCAACTACCGGCGTTTCTTTGACATCTCAGGCCTCATCGGGCTCCGCGTGGAGGACCCCGACGTCTTCGCCGCCACGCACGAGGTGCCGTTCCGGCTGCTGGCCGAAGGCCTGATCGACGGCCTGCGCGTCGACCATCCCGACGGGCTGGCCGATCCGCGCGGCTACCTGCGCCGGCTCGCGGAGCGCACCGGCGGCGCCTGGGTGGTGGTGGAGAAGATCCTCACCGGCGCCGAACGGCTGCCGGCCGACTGGCCCTGCGCGGGGACGACGGGCTACGACGCCCTCGGCATGGTGGACGGACTGTTCGTCGATCCGGCCGGGACTGCGCCGCTCACCGCCACGTACGCCGCGCTGACCGGAGGGCCGGAGGACTTCGCCCCGGTGGCGCGGGCGGCCAAGCGGCACGCAGCCGAGCACGGCCTGCGACCCGAGGTCGCCCGCCTGCACCGCTCGCTGTGCCGGGCGCTGCCCGGGCACGACTCCGGCGCGCTGGGCCGCGTGCTGGCCGAGCTGCTCGTCGCGTTGCCGGTCTACCGGACGTACGTCGTGCCGGGCGAGCCGCCGGACGAGACGAGCATGGAGATCCTCGGGCGGGCGGCGGACACGGCCAGGGATCGGCTCCCCGCCGCCGACCATCCGGTGGTGGACGCCGTCGCCGCCGTGCTGGCGGGCGGCCGCCATGAGACGGCCGACGACGTGGTGGTGCGGTTCCAGCAGACCTCGGCGGCGCTCATGGCCAAGGGCATCGAGGACACGGCCTTCTACCGATGGTCCAGGCTGGTGGCGCGCAACGAGGTCGGCGGCGAGCCGGACCGGCTCGCCACCTCGTCCGCCGGCTTCCACGAGTTCTGCGCCCGGCTGGCGGCCGACTGGCCGGCCACCCTCACCGCGCTGTCCACCCACGACACCAAGCGCCAGGAAGACGTCCGGGCCCGCCTCGCCGTGCTCGCCGAACTGCCCGGCGAATGGGCGGCCGCGGTGCCGCGCTGGCGCAAGCTGGCCGGTACCTCGCCGCTCGAACCCGACCTGGACTATCTGCTCTGGCAGACCATCGTGGGCGCCTGGCCGCTCGACCGCGAGCGGCTCGTGGAGTTCCTCGGCAAGGCCATGCGCGAGGCCAAGACCAGGACGTCATGGGAGGACCCGGACGCGGACTACGAGAAGGCGGTGGCCGAGCACGCGACCGAGGTGCTGGCGAACGCGGACCTGCTGAAGGACGTCACCGACTTCGTCGGGCTGCTCGCGCCGTACGCCCGGGTCAACACGCTCGGCCAAAAGCTGGTCCAGCTGACCATGCCGGGAATCCCCGACGTCTATCAGGGCTGCGAGCTGCTCGGGCTCGCGCTGGTCGACCCCGACAACCGGCGCCCGGTCGACTACGGCCGCCGGCACGCGCGGCTGAACCGCCTCGACGCCGGTGGCGCGCCGCGCGACCTGGACGACGAGAAGCTGCTCGTGACCTCGCGGGCGCTGCGGCTGCGGCGGCGCCGGCCGGACTGGTTCGCCGCCGGGTACGAGCCCGTCATCGCGGCGGGCCCGGCGGCCGGCCACGTCGTCGCCTTCCGGCGCGGGGACGCGATCACCGTGGCCACCCGCCTGCCCGTCGGCCTGGAGCGCGGCGGCGGATGGCGGGCGACCGCCCTGCCGGCCGAGGGCCATGCGCGCTGGCGCGACGTGCTCACCGGCCGCACCCACGCCGGCCGGGAGCTGCCGCCGGCCGATGTGCTGGCGCGGCTGCCCGTCGCGCTGCTCGTCCCCGCGGACCTGTCCGACGTATCCGAGGATCATGGATGACGACCTTTGAAGTCTGGGCGCCGGCGGCGGAACGCGTCGAGGTCGAGGTCGGCCCGCCAGACGGGGCGGTTCGCCACGCCATGGCGCCCGTGCCGGACCGCGCCGGCTGGTGGCGCGCCGATGTCGCCGCCGCCGGACACGGCACCGACTACGGGTTCCGCGTCGACGGGTCCGGCACCGGCCTGCCCGACGACGGGCCGCTCCCCGACCCGCGCTCGCGCCGGCAGCCCTATGGGGTGCTCGGCCGCAGCAGGGTCTACGAGCACGATCGGTTCGCCTGGCACGACGACGACTGGCGGGGCCGGCCGCTGTCCGGCGCGGTGCTGTACGAGCTGCACGTCGGCACCTTCACCCCGGCGGGCACGTTCGACGCCGCGATCGAACGGCTGGGCCACCTGGTCGAGCTCGGCGTCGACATGGTCGAGGTGCTGCCGGTCGCGGCGTTCCCCGGCCGGCACGGCTGGGGCTATGACGGCGTGCACCTGTGGTCGGTGCACGCACCGTACGGCGGGCCGGACGGGCTGAAGCGGTTCGTCGACGCCTGCCACGGGCACGGGCTGGGCGTCGTGCTCGACGTCGTCTACAACCACGTCGGCCCGACCGGCAACTTCCTGGGCCGGTACGGGCCGTACTTCAACGACGCCCACCCCACGCCGTGGGGCCAGGGCGTCAACGTCGACCGGCTCGGCTCGGACGAGGTCCGCGCCTTCGTGGTGGACAACGCGCTGATGTGGCTGCGGGACTATCACATCGACGGGCTGCGCCTCGACGCCGTCCACGCCATCGCCGACTTCCGGGCGGTGCACCTGCTCGAGGAACTGGCCAGGGAGGTGGGCGCCGCGGCCGCCCACCTCGGCAGGCGGCCGTTCCTCATCGCGGAGTCGGACCTGAACGACCCCCGGCTGATCACGCCGTCCGAGGCCGGCGGGTACGGGCTCGACGCGCAGTGGAGCGACGACTTCCACCACGCGCTGCACGCGGCGCTCACCGGGGAGCGGCAGGCGTACTACTGCGACTTCGGCTCGATGGCGGCGCTGGCCAAGACGCTGACCGAGGTCTTCTTCCACAACGGGACCTACTCCACGTTCCGCGGCCGCGGGCACGGCCGCCCGGTCGACGTGGCGCGCGTGCCCGCCCACCGGTTCGTCGGTTACCTGCAAAACCACGATCAGATCGGCAACCGCGCGGTGGGCGACCGGATCTCGGCCACGCTGTCGCCGTCGTCGCTGAAGGTCGGCGCCGGTCTGCTGCTGACGTCGCCGTTCACGCCGATGCTGTTCATGGGCGAGGAGTGGGGCGCCGGGACGCCCTGGTGCTTTTTCACCGACCACGTCGACCCCGAACAGGCCCGCAACGTCTCCGCCGGGCGGCGCGAGGAGTTCGCCGGGCACGGCTGGACGGAGACGGCCGACCCGCAGGACCCGGAGACCTACCGCGGCTCGATCCTGGACTGGGCCGAGCCGGGCAAGCCCCGCCACCGCGAACTGCTTGAGTGGTACCGCGCGCTGATCGCGCTGCGCCGGGCGCACCCGGAGCTCACCGACCCGCGGCTGACCGAGACGCGGGCCGACTACGACGAGGACGGCCGCTGGCTGGTGCTGACGCGCGGACGGCTGCGCGTCGCCGCCAACCTGGGCGCCCGGCCCGTACGGCTCCCGGAGCGGCTCGTCGGTCCCGGCGGGGCGGAGCCGCTGCTGACCAGCCACCCGTCCGTACGCCCGCCGGACCTCCCGGCCGAGTCTCTGGCCGTGTGGGCCGAGCGGTAAGCCGTGTGGGCCGAGCGGTAAGTCGGGTGGGTACGCTCCGAGTCGTGACGGAGCATCTGAGGGAGCACTTGGGCGATGCCGGCCACGCCCACATCGCCGACCTGCGCGCCACCGTCGAGCGGGGCGGCGCGGCGAAGTACCACGAGTCCAACGCGGCCAAGGGCAAGCTGTTCGCGCGGGAGCGCGTCCGGCTGCTGGTCGACGAGGGGTCGTTCGTCGAGGACGGCCTCTACGCCAACGCGCTCGCCGGCGACCTGCCCGCCGACGGCGTGATCACCGGCACCGCGACCGTCGACGGCCGGCCGGTCGCGCTGATGGCGAACGACTCGACCGTCAAGGCCGGGTCCTGGGGGGCCAGGACGGTCGAGAAGATCATCCGCGTCATCGAACGGGCCTACCAGACGGGCGTGCCGATGATCTACCTGGTCGACTCGGCGGGGGCGCGGATCACCGACCAGGTCGAGATGTTCCCCGGCCGGCGCGGCGCGGGCAAGATCTTCCACAGCCAGGTGCGCGCCTCCGGGGCGATCCCGCAGGTCTGCGTGCTGTTCGGGCCGTCAGCCGCGGGCGGGGCGTACATCCCGGCGTTCTGCGACTACGTCGTCATGGTCGACGGCAACGCCTCGATGTACCTCGGCAGCCCCCGCATGGTCGAGATGGTCATCAAGGAGCGGACCACACTGGAGGAGATGGGCGGCGCCCGGATGCACTGCTCGGTCTCCGGCTGCGGCCATCATCTGGCCGCCGATGAGCCGGCGGCGCTCGCCGCGGCCAAGGAGTACCTCGCCTACCTGCCGTCGAACTGGCGAACGTCGCCGCCGGCGCGCGAGCCGCGCCCGCCGAAGGCGATCGACCTGCGCAAGCTGGTGCCGGCGAGCGAGCGGGTCGCGTTCGACATGCGCCGCTACATCAGGGGCCTGGTCGACGAGGACTCCTTCTTCGAGGTCCACGCGTTGTGGGCGAAGGAACTCGTCATCGGCTTCGGCCGGCTGGGCGGCGAGGTCGTCGGCGTGGTCGCCAACAACCCCATGATCAAGGGCGGCGTGCTGTTCGTCGACTCGGCGGACAAGGCGGCCCGTTTCATCCAGCAGTGCGACGCCTTCAACGTGCCGCTGCTCTTCCTCGCCGATGTGCCCGGCTTCATGGTCGGCACCGCGGTGGAGAAGGAGGGCATCATCCGGCACGGCGCCAAGATGATCACCGCGGTGTCGGAGGCCACGGTGCCGAAGATCTGCGTGGTCGTCCGCAAGGCGTACGGCGCTGGGCTCTACGCGATGGCCGGCCCGGGCTTCGAGCCGGACGCGACGCTCGCGCTGCCCACCGCCAAGATCGCGGTCATGGGCGCGGAGGCGGCCGTCAACGCCGTGTACTTCAACAAGATCGCCGCGATCGACGACCCGGCGGAGCGAGAGGCGTACGTCGACAAGCTCCGCACCGAGTACGAGGAGGACATCGACATCGTCCGGCTGGCCGGGGAACTGGTCGTCGACGCGATCGTCGAGCCCGAGGACCTGCGGGGGGAACTCGTCCGCCGGTTCGCCGCGGCACGCGGCAAGGACCGCACATTCTCCCATCGCCGGCACGGCGTCACGCCGGTCTAATCGTCCGGAAATCGCCCGGAGATTACCTCTACTTGGTGTTGGTACCGCCACATTCGAGAATTGCCCATGAATGGCAAACCGCAGGTCAAGAGCGTCGTAGTGGCCGGGAAACGTTCTTGAATAGTCCTATCCTCGGTGTCCATGACCTCAGTACTGCTCGCCGAGGACGACACGTCCATTTCCGAGCCCCTCGCTCGCGCGCTGCGCCGCGAGGGGTACAACGTTGAAGTCAGCCCGGACGGTCCGCAGGCGCTCGAGCGTGCCCTCGGGGGCGGCGTTGATCTCATCGTTCTCGATCTAGGACTGCCCGAGCTCGACGGGCTCGAGGTGGCGCGCCGGGTCCGGTCGGAGGGCCACGGGGTGCCCATATTGATCCTCACCGCCCGCGCGGACGAGGTGGACACCGTCGTGGGGCTCGACGCGGGCGCCGACGACTACGTCACCAAGCCGTTCCGGCTCGCCGAACTGCTCGCCCGGGTGCGGGCGCTGCTGCGCCGCGGCAGCACCGAGACCCCGATCGTGCAGGGCGTGCGGATCGACGCCGAGTCCCGCCGGGCCTGGATGGGAGAGCAGGAGCTCCAGCTGACCACCAAGGAGTTCGACCTGCTGCGCGTGCTGGTGCGCGACGCCGGCAAGGTCGTCACCAGAGAGCAGATCATGCGGGAGGTGTGGGACACCAACTGGTGGGGCTCGACCAAGACCCTCGACATGCACATCTCATGGCTGCGCCGCAAGCTGGGCGACGACGCCGCGCACCCGCGCTACATCACGACCGTGCGCGGCGTCGGCTTCCGCTTCGAGCGCGGCGACTAGGGCGTGTCCCGTGGACCCGCTTGTCGCCGCGCGTAGCGGGCGTCCACGGGACACCCCACCTCACAACCCCTATCGGCGCCGTGCCGGCGCCTTGCCCCCCGGAAGTTAAGGAGCCCTCTATGCGGCGCCGGCTACTTCTGTCGACGCTGGCGGTCGCCGTGGTGGCCGTCCTGCTGCTTGGCATTCCACTCGCGTACACCACCAACCAGCTCATCTACGAAGAGAGCAAAGCCCGGCTGACCGGCCAGGCCACGACGCTCGTCAAGGAGGTCCAGCTCGCCCTGGAGGAGGGCAAGCCGATCGAGGGCCGCGAGATCGCCGATGCCTACGCCGACCGGGAGATCGTGATCACCCTGCCGGACGGGTCGAAGGTCGAGGCCAGGCACCATCCGCCCGGCCAGGCGGGCCCGCTCATCACGCGGTCGAGCTCCGGCGGCGGCGTGCGGGTCCAGGTGTCGCAGCGGGCCGATGTGGTCCAGCGCGACGCGGTGCGGCAGCTGGTGCTGATCGGCTGCCTGGTGGCCCTCGGGATCGCGGTCGCGGTCGGCCTGGCCATGGTGCAGGCGCGCAAGCTCACGCTGCCGCTGGTCGACCTCGCCGACACCGCGGAACGGCTCGGCTCGGGCAACGCCCGGCCGCGCCGCCGCCGCTACGGCCTGCCCGAGGTCGACCGGGTGGCCGAGGTGCTCGACAGCAGCGCGCTGCGGATCGCCGACCTGCTCGCCGCCAGCCGTGAGTTCGCCTCCGACGCCAGCCATCAGCTGCGCACCCCGCTGACCGCGCTGTCGATGCGGCTGGAGGAGATCGTCGAGGCCGCCGACTACCCCGACCTCATCCGCGAGGAGGGGGCGGCGGCACTGGCCCAGACCGAGCGGCTCACCGCGGTCGTCGAACAACTGCTCGCCCGCGCCCGGCACGACCGGACCGGCAAAGCGGGCCCGGCCAAGATCGACGACATCGTCGATCAGCAGACCGAGGAGTGGCGGCCGATCTTCCAGCACGCGGGCAGGGAGATCCGGCTGGCGGGGGAGCGCGGCCTGATCGCGGTCGTCAGCCCGGAGGCGCTGTCGCAGACGATCGCGACCCTCCTCGACAACTCGCTGGTCCACGGCGACGGCCTGGTCACCGTCACCACGAAGATGACGTCCGGCTCGGTCGTCGTCGAGATCGGCGACGAGGGGCCCGGGGTCCCGCCCGAACTGGAGCGCAGGGTGTTCGAACGCAGCGTGACCGGCGGCAAGGGCACCGGCCTCGGGCTTTCGCTCGCCCGTTCGCTGGTCGCCGTGGACGGCGGGCGGCTGGAGCTGGTCCGGGCCCGGCCGGCGCTGTTCGCGATCTTCTTGCGGCAGGCGGACGTGTGGGGCCCGCGGCAACGCGTGGTGAGCGGCCCGGCCTGACGCGCGGGGAACCGCCCCGAGCTCAGGAGACCCGGCTGAAATCCGCCGTGCCCGGCTTCGGCTCCGGATTGCGCTCGATGTCGTGGACGCGCCCCAGCCGGTGTGATCCGTCCGTTTCGCCCTGTCCGGCCGCCTCGGGCAGGCCGGTGTGCGGGTCGACCGCGGGCAGCGCGGCGGGCAGGAAGACCCACCTCTTGTACGACCAGTAGCGGAACAGCGTCGCCACGCCGGTGCCCACGATCTGGGCGATGTTGAAGGCGATCAGGCTGCGCTGGTCGAGCACGTAGTGCGTAAAGCCGATGAAAAGCTCGGTGATCACCAGGCCGATGCCGTTGAGCAGGAAGAACAGCATGTACTCGCGACCGAGCCCGCTGCGATCGCGATGCCGGAACGTCCAGTAGCGGTTGGCGAAATAGGCGAACGTCGTGGCGATGACGGTGGCGATCGCGTTGGAGGTCAGCGGCCCGACGCCCAGCCCGCCGTGCAGCAGGTTGGCCGTGCCGGTGGTGATCACGAACGCGACGGCGCCGACGCTCCCGAACTTCGCCAGCTCATGGAACAAGCGGGCGAACCGCTGGTACAGGTCTACGGCGAAACTCACGAAGACTGCACGTCCTTTCGGGCTCTTCGGCACCTCCGGGCCACCCCAGTGAGGATACGGGGCCCGCGTGGCAGCATGACGGGTTATGGACTATCGGCTCAGTGACGAGCATGAAAGCCTCCGCAAGACCGTCGAGGACTTCGCCCGGCGCGTCGTGGCGCCGGAGGCGGAGCGTCTGGACGCCTCCGGAGAGTTCCCTTACGACATTGTCCGTCAGATGGGCTCAATGGGACTCTTCGGGCTGCCGTTTCCCGAAGAATACGGGGGAATGGGTGGCGACTACTTTGCGCTGTGTTTGGCCATCGAGGAGCTGGCGCGGGTCGACTCGTCGGTGGCGATCACCCTCGAGGCGGGGGTGTCGCTGGGCGCGATGCCGATCTTCCGCTTCGGCGGCGAGGAGCAAAAGCGCCGCTGGCTGCCCGACCTGGCGGCGGGCCGGGCCCTCGGCGCGTTCGGCCTCACCGAGCCCGGCGGCGGATCGGACGCCGGGGCCACCCGGACCACGGCCCACGTCGACGGCGACCACTGGGTGATCAACGGCACGAAGAGCTTCATCACCAACTCGGGCACCGACATCACCCGGCTGGTCACGGTGACCGCGATCACCGACCCCGACACCAGGGAGATCTCGTCGATCATCGTCCCGATGCCCGCGGCCGGCTGCACGGTGTCCAAGCCGTACTCCAAGGTGGGCTGGCACGCCTCCGACACCCGGGAGCTGGCGTTCGCCGACTGCCGGGTGCCGGTGGCGAACCTCCTCGGCCGGCGCGGCAGGGGCTATGCGAACTTCCTGTCCATCCTCGACGAGGGCCGCATCGCCATCGCCGCCCTCGCCACCGGGCTCGCCCAGGGGTGCCTGGACGAATCGCTCAAATACGCCAAGGAACGGGAGGCGTTCGGCGCGCCCATCGGCGCCAACCAGGCGATCGCCTTCAAGATCGCCGACATGGAGATGCGGGCGCACACGGCCCGCCTCGCGTGGTACCGGGCCGCGGAGAAGATGATGCGCGGCGAGCCGTTCAAACGCGAGGCGGCGATCGCCAAGCTCTACTGCTCGGAGATCGCCGTGACGAACGCCCGCGAGGCCACCCAGGTCCATGGCGGCTACGGCTTCATCAACGACTTCCCCGTCGCCCGGCACTGGCGCGACGCCAAGATCCTCGAGATCGGCGAGGGCACCTCCGAGGTGCAGCGCATGCTCATCGCCCGCGACCTCGGGCTGTGAGCCCCACCTGCGGCGCAGGCAGGCGGACCGGGCGACTACGCTGGCCCGCGTGACGGCGGAGACGGCGGACAGCCCGCGCGGCGCGGAGCGCGGCGCCCAGCGCACCGAAATGCCCGCGGTCGGCATGGTCGGCGGCGGCCAGCTCGCCCGCATGACCCACCAGGCCGCCATCGCGCTGGGGGTGCCGCTGCGCGTGCTGAGCGACTCGGCGCACGCCGCGGCCGCCCGCGTGTGCTCCGACGTGCACATCGGCGAGCACACGTCGCTCGCCGACCTGCGCGGCTTCGCCGCCGGCTGCGCGGTGGTGACGTTCGACCACGAGCACGTGCCAGGTCCGCACATCCAGGCGCTCGAATCCGCCGGGGTGGCCTGCCGGCCCGGCTCGGCCGCGCTGCTGCACGCCCAGGACAAGCTGGTCATGCGCGAGCGCCTCACCGAGCTGGGCGTGCCCTGCCCGCGTTATGTCCCGGTGCGCGAGCCCGCCGACGTGGCCGCATTCGCCGCGGGGAGCGGCTGGCCGGTCGTGCTGAAGGCGGTCCGCGGCGGTTACGACGGCAAGGGCGTTTGGCTCTGCGCGTCAGCCGAGGAGGCGCGCGAGGTCTTGGCCCACGCCGCGGCGGCGGGCGTGTCGCTGCTGGCCGAGGCGCACGTGGAGTTCCGGCGCGAGCTGGCGGCCCTGGTGGCCAGGTCGCCGCACGGCCAGGGAGCCGCCTACGCCATCGTCGAGACCGTGCAGCGCGACGGCATCTGCCGCGAGGTGATCGCGCCCGCGCCCGGGCTGCCCGAGGAGGTCGCGGCGCAGACGCAGCGGCTCGCCCTTGAGATCGCCGACGCGCTCGGCGTCGTCGGCCTGCTCGCCGTCGAGCTGTTCGAGACCGCCGACGGCGTCTTGGTGAACGAGCTGGCCATGCGGCCGCACAACTCCGGCCACTGGACGATCGACGGGGCGCGCACGTCGCAGTTCGAACAGCACCTGCGGGCGGTGCTCGACCTCCCGCTCGGCTCGACGGCGCCCACGGCCCGGTACGCCGTCATGGCCAACGTGCTCGGCGGCGCCGATCCCGATCTGTACTCCCGCTACACGCACGTCATGGCCCGCGACCCCGCGATCAAGGTGCACATGTACGGCAAGGACGTCCGGCCGGGCCGCAAGATCGGGCACGTCACCGCGGTGGGCGACGATGTCGACGACCTGCGCGAGCGCGCCCGGCACGCCGCCGACCACCTGCGAGGACCGACATGACCGAACCCGCCGCGCCCCTCGTCGGCGTCGTGATGGGCAGCGACTCCGACTGGCCGGTGATGCGGGCCGCCGCCGCGGCCTTGGCGGAGTTCGGCGTGCCGTACGAGGCCGACGTCGTCTCCGCGCACCGGATGCCGCGCGACATGATCGCGTACGGCTCGGCCGCGGCGGAGCGCGGGCTGCGCGTGATCATCGCGGGCGCCGGCGGCGCGGCCCACCTGCCCGGCATGCTCGCGTCGGTCACGCCGCTCCCGGTGATCGGGGTGCCGGTGCCGCTGAAGTACCTCGACGGCATGGATTCGCTGCTGTCGATCGTGCAGATGCCGGCCGGCGTGCCGGTGGCGACCGTGGCCGTGGGCGCCGCCCGCAACGCGGGCCTGCTGGCCGTCCGCATCCTCGCCGCGGACGATTCGGCGCGCGGCGCGGCGCTGCGCGAGAAGATGAAGGCCTTCCAGGCGGAGCTGTACGCCCAGGCGAAGGCGAAGGGCGCCCGCCTCAAGGACGCCGACTGACGGCCGAGTATCGGCCCGGGCGGACGTATCGCTCTGAGTGTCCTAATTCCCCCTATGAGGTCTCATGCCGGATCTGAGCAGATAGCCTCGTGCGTTATCAGGCCAGTTCCTGTGGTGAGGAGATCGTGATGTCCAACGGTGCGCGGCATGGATGGGGAGTCCTGGTGGGCCTGATCCTGGCTCCGGCCTTCGCGGCCGCGCTGGCGTACGGGACCTGGCGCACGCTGTCCGGAGCGCAGCAGTTCGGGCCGACGAGCGCGGAGTATCGCATCGGCCTCGGCAGTCTCGGGCTCACCGCCGTGGTGCTGGGCATCGTGATCGGCACGCGGCTGTCGCCGCTCGCCTCCCTGATTCCCGGGCTGGTGCTCACCGGGCTCGGCGGCGTGTGGGCGGCCTCTCCCACCTGGGCGGCCGAGAACACGGCCGGCAAGCTGCCGGACAGCCTGGACAAGCTGGACGCCGGCTACCAGAGCATCGGAGGCACCGGCCTGCTGTTGATGATCGGCCTCGTGCTGCTGTTCGGGTCGCTGTTCCCCGGCCGCTGGCGCGGCCGCGAGGAAGTCGGCCCGTCCTTCGAGTACGAGTCCCAGCAGCCGTACGACGCTCAGCAGCCGTACGCGGCTCAGCACACGATGCCCGAGCCGCTTCCGTACGAGCACTCGCCGCAGTACGGCCGGCCGCTGGGCGACGAGGGCCCGCCGCCGCTCGGCACCAGGCCGTCGGCCGAGGAACAGCGGGGCTTCAGCGCCGCACCCGACTGGGGCACCCCGCGCCGCGATGCTTAGGGCCTGGCCTGGCCGAGACCGCGGGGGCTGGTGAGGAAGCCACAGCCCCAGGAGATGTGCATCGTCGCGTACACCAGCGGCAGCCGGACCCACGCCGACGGCGGCAGGCCGCGGCCGGTGAGCGCGGCGCCCACGACGATGGCGGCCGCGTAGCCGCCGGGCAGCAGCCACCCGGGCCAGAAGCCGAACGCGCCGGCCACGCCGCCGACGGCTATCGCGAGCACCGTGAGCGGCGGGGCGAGATAGCGCAGGTTCAAGGTGCCCTGATGCTCGCGCCCGACGACCCGCCGCCAGCGGCCGGTGACGAAGTACTGCTTGGCCAGCGCGCGCAGGTGGGGCCGGGGCCGGTAGGTGACGCGCATCCGCGGGGTGAACCAGACCTTGCCGCCGGTCTGGCGGATGCGGTGGTTCATCTCCCAGTCTTGGGCGCGGACGAACGTCTCGTCGTAGCCGCCGACGCGGTCGAGCGCGCTGCGCCGGAACGTGCCGAGGTAGACGGTCTCCACCTCGCCGGCGACGCCGCCGACGTGGAAGGGCGCGCTGCCGACGCCGATCTTGGTGGTCATCGCGCGGGCCACGGCCTTCTCGAACGGGGTGACCCCCTCGGCGGCCATGATGCCGCCGACGTTGTCGGCCCCGGTCTCTTCCATGGTCTCGACCGCGACTCGCACGTAGTCGGGCGGCAGCAGGGAATGGCCGTCCACGCGGACCACGATGGAATACTGCGAGGCCTTCACCGCGATGTTGAGGCCCTGCGGGGTGCGGCCAGACGGGTTCGCGACCACGATGACGCGCGGGTCGTCGGCGGCCAGCTTCTCCGCGATCTCCTGGGTGCGGTCCTTGGACGGGCCGACCGCGAGCACCACTTCGAGTTCGCCCGGGTAGTCCTGGGCGAGGATGGCCCGCACGGCGTCGGTCAGATGCCGTTCCTCGTTGAGGACGGGCATGACCAGCGAGACCGCGGGCCACGTGGTGCGGTCGGTGGCGTTCTGGGCGTGGGATGAGGGATTCATCTCGGCGTCACGCTACTGTACTTATCCAGGTCTCAGGCAACGATCGTACGGCTTCAACCGTCTTTTGCTCGGGGGGGCGTTGGGGAGGCGGCGGCAAGTGGACGACGACTCGGATCCGTTCGAACGGTACTTCCGTCCGCGTCGTGGCGGACGTTCCGCGGGCGATGACCCGGCGCGCGCGAGGGATGCGGGCGCCGACGGTTCTGCCGGGGCCGGCGACGACGTCGACGGGGTCGCGATCGACGGCGAGCGCGCGCCGCGGGTGCCGGTGCGGCACCGCCGCCGGCACGGCGCCCCCGGACCGGGCTCTTCGGGCTCTTCGGGCTCTGACTCCGGCTCCGTGTCCGCGGCGTCCGCGCCGGTGGGGCAGCGCACCGCCCGTGACCTCCGCAGGAAGCGCCGCACGCTCACCGTCACCGCGGCCATATCCGGCATCGTGCTGGCCACGTCCGGCGTCGCCTGGGCGTTCCAGGGCTACGTGACCGACAACATCAAGAAGGTCGACCCGTTCCAGGGGCTCGAAGGCCGGCCGGACACCGGCCCCAAGGGCGCGATGAACATCCTGATCGCCGGGGTGGACCGGCGCGACGGCCTGTCGCGCGAGCAGATCCACCGGCTGCATCTCGGCCGCGACGACGGCGCCCGCTCCGACACGATGATGCTGGTCCATCTGTCGGCCGACCACGACAAGGTGACGATCGTCAACCTGCCGCGCGACTCGCTCGTCACCATTCCCGCCCATCGGTCCAACGGCTCGGAGGGCGCGCGGGGCGCCCACGTCCCCGATCGTCAGGGCAAGCTGACCTGGAGCTACCAGTTCGGCGGCGCGTCGCTGACGGTCAAGACCATCGAGCGGGCCACCGGCATCCGGGTCGACCACTACGTCGAGGTCAACTTCCTCGGGTTCGTCAAGATGGTCGACGCGCTCGGCGGCGTGACGGTCTGCACCGAGCAGGCGATCAACGACAAGAAGTCGGGGTTGAAGCTGCCGGCCGGCAAGCACCATCTCGACGGCGTCAAGGGCCTGGCCTTCGCCCGCGCCCGCTACAGCCTCACCGGCGGCAGCGACCTGCCGCGCATCGGCCGTCAGCAGGAGTTCATGGCCGCGATGATGCAGCAGGCGCTCAGCACGTCGACGCTGGCCGACCCGGTCAAGTCCACCAAGTTCCTGAACGCCTCGCTGAAGAGCGTGCGCGTCGATCCCGGGCTCGCCAAGGACGTCAACGCGCTGACCAGGCAACTGCGCGGGCTGACCACCGACAGCGTCGTCTTCGCCGACGTGCCGCTGGCCAACTCCAACTACGTGGCCTCGATCAGCGGTTCGCCGCCGCAGTCCACCGTGCTGTGGGATGGCCGCGCGGCGGGCGCCTTGTTCCGGCAGATCAAAAAGGACCAGCCGGTCATGAAGCCGGCCGCGCCCGCCCCCACGGCCACGGCGTCCGCCGGCGGGCAGCGGCTGACCGTGCCGCCCGGCAAGATCACCGTCCGGGTGCTGAACGGCGTCGGCACCCCCGGGCTGGCGCGCAAGGCGGCCCGTCAACTGCAGGCGGCAGGGTTCGAGACGGTCGTGGTGCCGGGCACGGCCAAGACGACCGGCCGCAAGACGACCATCATTCAGTACGGCCCCGGCCGGGCCGACTCGGCCAAGACGCTGGCGGCCGCGCTCCCCGGGGCGAGGCTCAAGCGCAGTTCGTCGATCGGCAACACGGTCCAGGTGATCGTGGGCTCGTCGTGGAACGGCGCGAAGAGGGTCGAGGTGGCGGGCGCCGGTCAGCCGGGCCGGGCGGCAGGCGCCGGGGGCATCCAGGCCAAGACCGCCACACAGAAGGTCTGCCGCTAGCGCGGCAGATCCAGCTTGGCCCATTCGATGGCCGGACAGCGGTTCATGACCACGTCGAGACCGGCGTCGTGGGCGCGGCGCGCGGCCGCCTCGTCGATGACGTCGAGCGGCAGCCACACGGCCTTGGCGCCGAGCGCGATCGCCTCGTCGACCACCGCCCCGGCGTGCGCGGCCCGCCGGTAGACGCCGACGACGTCCACCGGGAACGGCACCGCGTCCAGCGCCGCGTACCCGGTCTCGCCCAGCACGGCCTCGGCGTCCGGGTGGACGGGAACGATGCGCTTGCCGCGCTCCTGGAGCAGCTTGGCCATGTCGTAGGCGGTGCGGCCCGGGTTGTTCCGCAGCCCGACGAACGCCCATGTCTTCGACTCGGTCAGCAGCCGCCGGATGACGCCGACGTCGGCGTATCGATCATCCATGTCCGTTTACAACGCGCCCGGCCCGCCGGTGTTCCCGATCAGGGGCGGCCCAGCGCGCGGTAGTGCCAGCCGGCGGCTCGCCAGCGCTCGGGATCGAGCGCGTTGCGCCCGTCGACGATGTTGCGTTCCGCCACGACCCCCCCGAGCACGTCGGGGTCCATCTCGCGGAACTCCTGCCATTCGGTGAGCAGCAGCACGACGTGCGCGCCGCGCGCGGCCTCGTGCGCCGAGCCGCCGAAGGCCAGCTCGGGATGGGCCCGCCTGGCGTTGGCGAGGGCCTTCGGGTCGTACACGGTGACCTTCCCGCCCTGGGAGCGGATCGTCGCCGCCACCTCCAGCGCCGGCGAGTCGCGCACGTCGTCGGAGTTGGGCTTGAACGCGGCGCCGAGCACCCCCACCGTGCGGCCGATGAACGAGCCGCCGAGCAGGCCGCGGGCGAGGTCCACCATGCGGACGCGGCGGCGCATGTTGATCGCGTCGACCTCGCGCAGGAACGACAGCGCCTGGTCGACGCCGAGCTCGCCGGCGCGCGCCATGAACGCGCGGATGTCCTTGGGCAGGCAGCCGCCGCCGAAGCCGAGCCCGGGGCCGAGGAACTTGCCGCCGATGCGGTCGTCGTACGACAGCGCCTCCGACAGCTTCGTCACGTCGGCATGGGAGGCCTCGCACACCTCGGCCATCGCGTTGATGAACGAGATCTTGGTCGCCAGGAACGCGTTGGCGGCCACCTTGACCAACTCGGCCGTCGGGTAGTCGGTGACGATGAACGGCGTGTCGTCGGCGATCATCTGCGCGTACACCTCGCGGAGGACCTTCTCCGCCCGGTCCGATCGCACGCCGGCGACGATGCGGTCCGGGTGCAGGGTGTCGGTGACGGCGAAGCCCTCGCGCAGGAACTCGGGGTTCCACGCCAGCTCGGCGTCCGCGCCCACCGGCGAGAGCCGGGCCAGTCGCCGGGCCAGCCGCTCGGCGGTGCCCACCGGCACCGTGGACTTCCCGACCACGAGGCAGGCCCGGCGCAGCCGCGGGGCGAGTGCGGTGACGGAGTCGTCGACGTAGGTCAGGTCGGCGGCGTACTCGTCGGCCTTCTGCGGCGTGCCGACGCAGAGGAAGTGCACATCGCCGAACTCGGCGACCTCGTCGTACGACGTCGTGAACCGCAGTCTGCCGGCCTCGAGGTTGCGCCGCAGCACGGACTCCAGCTCCGGCTCGTAGACCGGCAGCTCACCCGCGGACAACCGCGCGATCTTGTCCTCGTCGGTGTCGAGACCGAGCACCTCGAACCCCAGATCCGCCATGCAGGCGGCGTGGGTCGCCCCGAGGTATCCGGTGCCGATGACCGTCAGGCGATGGGTCACTGATCTCCTTCCCCAGTGTCTGTCACTACCCCGGCCGGGAATCACTCAAGAGGGTACTGGTCGGTAGCATCAGGGCATGGACCCCGATCGCCCCGCGCCGCCCTATGAGCCGACCGAGGAGCACGAGCTGCTCCGCCAGACGGTCCGCGACCTCGCCGAGGCGCGGATCGCCCCGTACGCCGCGGACGTCGACGAGTCGAGCCGCTTTCCCGCGGAGGCCTACGCGGCGCTGAAGCAGGCCGACCTGCACGCCGTGCATATTCCGGAGGCCTACGGCGGGGCCGGCGCCGACGCGCTCGCCACGGTGATCGTCATCGAGGAGGTCGCGCGCGCCTGCGCGTCCTCGTCGCTGATCCCCGCGGTGAACAAGCTCGGCACCGTGCCGCTGCTGTTGTCGGCCTCCGAGGAGCTCAAGAAACGCTACCTCGCCCCCGTCGCGCGCGGTGACGCGATGTTCTCCTACGCGCTGTCCGAGCCGGAGGCCGGCAGCGACGCGGCCTCCATGAAGACGCGGGCGACGCGCGACGGCGACCAATGGGTGCTCAACGGCACCAAGATGTGGATCACGAACGCCGGCGAGTCGGACTACTACACGGTGATGGCCGTCACCGATCCATCCCAGGGCGCACGCGGCATTTCCGCCTTTGTCGTGGAAAAGAACGATTCTGGGGTGAGTTTCGGTCCACCCGAGAAGAAGCTCGGCATCAAGGGCTCGCCGACCCGTCAGGTCATCCTCGACGACGTGCGCATCCCCGCCGACCGCCTGATCGGCGCCGAGGGCACCGGCTTCAAGACCGCCCTGGCCTGTCTCGACCACACCCGCGTCACCATCGCCGCCCAGGCGCTCGGCATCGCCCAGGGCGCTCTCGACTACGCGATCGGGTACGTCAAGGAGCGCCGCCAGTTCGGCCGGCCGGTGGCCGAGTTCCAGGGCGTGCAGTTCATGCTCGCCGACATGGCCATGAAGCTGGAGGCGGCCCGGCAGCTCACCTACCACGCCGCGGCCAAGTCCGAACGCGTCATGAACGGCGAGCGCGTCCCCGAGCTGACCTTCATGTCATCGGCCGCGAAATGCTACGCGTCCGACGCCGCGATGGAGATCACCACCGACGCCGTCCAGCTCCTCGGCGGCTACGGCTACGTCAAGGACTACCCGGTCGAGCGCATGATGCGCGACGCCAAGATCACCCAGATCTACGAGGGCACCAACCAGATCCAGCGCGTCGTCATGGCCCGCCAGCTGCTCAAGTAGCCCGGCGGGGCGGGTGGGCGGCGAGGTGTTCGGCGATGACCAGGTCGAGCGGGTGGGTGACCTTGAGGTTGCGCTCGTCGCCGGACACGACGCGGATGGGCACGCCGGGCAGGTAGCGGTGCACGACCCCGCAGTCGTCGGTCGCGCTGAAGGACGGGTCGGCGAGCGCGAGGTCGTAGGCCTTGCGCAACGTGCCGAGCCGGAAGCCCTGCGGGGTCTGGAAGCGGCGCAGCGACTCGCGCGGCGGCATCGCGACGACCTCGTCGCCCGCGACCTCCACGATGGTGTCGGCGGTCGGCACGGCCACCGCGACCGCGTCGAACGAGCGCAGGGCCTCGACGCAACGGGCGATGATGCCGGCGTCGACGAACGGACGGGCGGCGTCGTGGAAGAGGACCCGCGCGTCATCGGAGGCGTCGGCCAGGACCTCCAGGGCGCGCAGCGTCGACTCCGTACGGGAGTCGCCGCCGCTGATCACCGCGCGCACCTTGGCGAACGGGCGGGCGATATCGCTGGCGGAGTCCTCGTGACCTTCGGCCATGACCACGATGACCTCGTCGATCTCCGGAGCGGCGTCGAAAGCCTCGATGGAGTAGGCCAGGATGGGCCGGGCGGCCACTTCGATGAGCTGCTTGGGGGCGGGCCCGCCGAGCCGGCGTCCGACGCCGCCGGCGAGCACGACGGCTGTGACTGTCATCGCGGCGGTCACCGCCGGGAAGTGGCGCCCGCTCGACGCATTCTTACCGCTACGCTGTGGGAACACTCGAGGTCTTGATCTTGTCCTGTGCGGTGCATTCCCGTGTCCTGACGTTCGGAGGGCGTCGATGACTTTGGCTGTTGTGCTGGCGACCGAGGCGGCCCCCGGCGGGCCCGACGCCGGGCCGACGGCCGATCTGCCATACGATTCCGGCACCACGCTCCTGGAGCGCCTGCTCGATCAGTTCGCCTCGCTCAACGTACACGACAGCCGGATCATCGCCCGGCGCGAGTTCGCCGCGACGCTGCGGGGACGCGGCTTCGAGGTCATCGAGACCAAGGACCTCGCCGACGATCTCCGCGTCGTGGCCGAGCTGGCCAGGGCGGCGCGGCGGCCGCTGGTCATCGTGCACGGCGACCTCGTGGCGAGCGACGAGCTGTTGACCCGGCTGGTTCTCGACTCCAAGGCGCCGGCCGCCGCGGTGATCTCGCGTGCCCGGTCGGCTGGGCTGCCGACCCGGCCCGTCGTGCGGCTGGGCCGGTCCCGGATCGTGTCTGCCGGGTCGCGCTATCACCAGGTCACCGACCCGAACGCGGTGTTCCGCGGCGTGCTGCGGGTCGCGCCGCCGGAGACCGCCGCGCTCGCCGGCGTCGCCGAGGAACTCGCCGGCCTCGTCGAAGCGCTGCGCCCGGTGCCGGCGATCCGGACGACCGGAGAGCCCGCGCCCGAGGAGTTCGAGCGGTTCGTCGACCACGACGTGGAGGGCGACCTCGACGCCGCGTCGACCGCGGCGTCCACGCCGATCCTGCCGACGACCGCGCCGCGCGGCGACGACGTCCCGGCGCTGCTGCTCACCGGCCTGGTGCGGGCCGGCGTGCGGGTGCGGGGCCGGGGCGTGCGGGTGCTGGTCTGCGAGCGCGCCCTCACCGCCGGCGAGGCCGCGGCGGCCCGCGCGGCCGTCGAGTCCGTCGACGAAGACCGCGTCCGGCTCGACGCCGCCGTCAAGAGCAACGACGGGTTCTTCACCACCTACGCGGTCAGCTCCTACTCCTGGCGCATCGCCCGCTGGGCGGCGCGCCGCAGACTGACGCCCAACGTGGTGACGTCCATCTCGATGGGCGTGGCCGTGGTGGCGGCGGTGTGGTTCGCCGCCGGCACCCGGACGGGCATGATCGTGGGCGCGGCGCTGTTGTACATCGCCTTCGTGCTCGACTGCGTCGACGGGCAGCTGGCCCGCTACACGAGGCAGTTCAGCACGCTCGGCGCCTGGCTCGACGCGACGTTCGACCGGGCCAAGGAGTACGTGGCGTACGCCGGGCTCGCGGTGGGCTCGACGGCAGCGGCGGCGGCCAGTTCGGTGCACGGCGGCGACGTGTGGCGCCTCGCGGTCGCGGCGATGGCCGTCCAGACATGTCGACATATGGTGGACTTCGCCTTCGGTGCCGCCAAGCGGCGCGCCACCGGCGCGGCGCCGCTGCCCGCGCTGCCGCTCGACGCGCCCGACGACAGCGCGCTCGATGCGCCGCCGGCGGCCGTTCCCGGCGGCCTCGACCCGTCGCCCCGGCCGCGCCAGGGCCTCGGCCGGATGGCCATCTGGTTGTCGAACCGTACGGAACGGATGAGCGGGCTGCGCTGGGCGAAGAAGATCGTTATCTTGCCGATCGGCGAGCGGTTCGCGCTGATCTCGCTGTCCGCCGCGCTGTTCAACGCCAGGGTGACGTTCGTCGTGCTGCTCGCCTGGGGGCTGCTGGCCGCCGCGTACACCCTGACCGGCCGGATCCTGAGGTCCCTCGCATGACGACCATCTCCCGACCCCGCCCGCCGGACCCGGCCGCATACCAATCCGGCCGCCTGCTCGCCTACCGCGACGACGGCTGGATCTCCCAGGCGCTCGGCCGGCTGACGCACGGCATGCTGCCGCCGCTCGCGCCCGCCCTGGTCGCGGCCGGGATCACCGCCGTGTTGATCTTGGCGGATGTCGGCGGGGAGGCCGGAATACTAGTGTTCGCCCCCGTCGTCGCGCTGCTCATGACGGGGCCGACGTCGAGTCACGCACACGACGGCCGGCTCGACTGGCTGGTGCCGCCGATCATCCGGGCGATCGAGTACGGCTACCTGGCCGCGCTGGGGTTCGCGCAGGGCGTGCCGGAGCCGTTGATCTATGTGCTGATCGCCGTGCTCGCCTACCACCACTACGACATCGTCTACCGCACCCGGCAGCGGCTCTGGCCGCCGGCCTGGTTGTTCGCGGCGGGGCTGGGCTGGGACGGCCGGATGCTCATCGCGGCGGTGTCCGCTTTCGTCGGCATCACGTCATTCGCGTACGCTGCCCTGGCCGCCTATCTTGGCGTGCTGTTCGGTGTCGAGAGCGTCTCCGCATGGGCGCGCACCGAGCGCGGCGAAGGCGTAATGATCAACCTCGAGGACGAGGAGGAGGCGGGATCATGATCGGCATGGTGCTCGCGGCCGGCGCGGGACGCCGCCTGCGGCCGTACACCGACACCCTCCCCAAGGCACTGGTGCCGGTCGACGGAGACACGACGATCCTGGACATCGCGCTGCGCAACATGGCCGAGGTCGGACTGACCGAGGTGGTCGTCGTCGTCGGCTACCGCGCCGAGGCCGTCGAGGAGCGCACGGCCGCGCTGGAGGCCGCGTACGACGTCGCCCTCACGCTCGTGCACAACGACAAGGCCGAGGAGTGGAACAACGCCTACTCCATGTGGCTGGCGCGGGATTACTTTTCCAAGGGCGTCCTGATGGTGAACGGCGATACGGTACATCCGGTGAGCGTTGAAAAAACCCTATTGTCGGGCCGTGGGCCGGACATCCTCCTGGCGGTGGACAACGTGAAAACACTCGCCGACGAGGAGATGAAGGTCACGCTCGACGGCGCCGGCAGGCTGGCCGCCATCACCAAGCTCATGGACCCCGGCGGGGCGTACGGCGAGTACATCGGCGCGACCCTCGTCGAGCCGGCGGCCGCCGAGCCGCTCGCCGCCGCCCTCGAGGCGACCTGGCGGCGCGACCCCGGGCTCTACTACGAAGACGGCTACCAAGAGTTCGTCGACCGCGGCGGTGAGATCTCGGTCGCTCCGATCGGGGCCGTCGACTGGGTCGAGGTCGACAACCACGCCGACCTGGAAAAGGCGCGCCGGATCGCCAAGGCGTACGGCATCACCCCCCGAAAAGAGCACTAGATGCCCCTGCTCGCGCGAATGCTCAGCGCGCCGCTGTCGATCGACGTGCGGCGGGGCGCCATCGCCGCGCTGGGCGAGTTGCTCGCCGACCGCCGGATCGCGACGGAGGGCAGGGTCGCGGTCGCCGTCGGGGCCGGCCAGGGCGACCAGATCACCGAGGACGTCCGGCCCACGCTGCGCGACTGCGAGATCTACCACGTCGAGGGCGCGTCGGTGGACGCCGCCGTACGACTCGGTTCTTCGCTGCGCGGCGGGTCCTACGAGGCGGTCATCGGCATCGGCGGCGGGCGCACGATCGACACGACCAAGTACGCCGCGACGCTGGCCGGCATCCCGATGGTCTCCGTGGCGACCAACCTGTCCCACGACGGGATCTGCTCCCCGGTCGCCTCGCTCGAGCACGAGAAGGGCAAGGGCTCGTTCGGCGTGGTGATGCCCATCGCCGTCGTCGTCGACCTCGACTACGTGCGGGCGGCCCCCAAGCGCCTGGTCAGGTCGGGCGTGGGCGACGTGCTCAGCAACCTGTCCGCGGTCGAGGACTGGGAGCTGTCCCATCGCGAGCAGGGCGACCCGATCGACCGGCTCGCGCTGACGCTGGCCCGCAACGCCGCCGAGGCGCTGGTCTTCCAGCCCGAGTCGATCGGCTCCGATCGCTTCTTGACGGTCCTCGCCGAGGGCCTGGTGCTGTCCGGAATGGCGATGTCCTTCGCCGGGTCGTCCCGCCCGGCCAGCGGCGGCGACCACGAGATCCTGCACGCGATCGACCAGATGTACCCCGGCGTCGCCAACCACGGCGAGCTCGCCGGCGTCGGCGCGGCGTTCTGCTTCTTCCTGCGCCACGAGTTCCTCGACGAGGACCCGGCGCGGACCCGCGTCATCGCCGACTGCCTGCGCCGCCATCGGCTGCCGCTGGTGCCGAAGGACATCGGGCTCACCGACGAACAGTTCGCGCGGGCGGTCGTGCACGCGCCGAAGACCCGGCCGGGCCGGTACACGATCCTCGAGTACCTGGGCCTGGACGAGCCCGCCGCCCTCAAGGCGGTCGGTGAGTACGTCCGGGTGATCGGGCATTGACATGGCGGCGCGCAGACCCCCCACGATCGCCGAGGTCCGCACGGGCGGCCAGCCTCCGGGCCTGATGGACCGGCGCAACGAGGAGCACTGGGCCGGCCGCCTCTACATGCGATCCATCTCGCCGTACTTCTCCTGGCTGTTCATCCGCATCGGCTTCGCCCCGAACCAGCTCACCGGGCTGATGGTGGTGTGCGGCATGCTCGGCGGCGTCGCGGTGGCGCTGCCGCTGTCGCCGCCCGAGTGGCCCTGGCTGGTGGGGGCCGCCGTCGGCGTGCTGCTGGTGCAGGTGTACCTGCTGCTCGACTGCTCCGACGGGGAGGTGGCCAGGTTCACGGGCAAGACCTCGGTCACCGGGGTCTACCTCGACCGGATCGGCCACTACCTGTCGGAGGTGGCGCTGCTCGTCGGGCTCGGCTACCGCGCGGAGGGCGCGCTGCGGTCCGGCGGCTGGGTCGAGCTGGGCCTCGTCGCCGCGCTCGGCGCGGCACTGATCAAAGCCGAGACCGACAACGTCGTGGTGGCCCGGGCCAAGTCCGGCGTGGCCGTCGACCCGGCCGGCGGCGATCGGGCGCTCCGGCCCCGATCGACGACGCTGGCGCTGGCCAGGCAGGCGGCATCGATGCTGCGCTTCCACCGGATCGTCGGCGCCGTCGAGGTGTCGCTGCTGATCATGGCCGCCGCCGTCATCGACTACGTCAGGGGCGGCCTGACGGTCACCCGCGGCCTGGTCGTCGCCGTCGCGTTCGTCGCCGTCCTGCAGACCGTCCTCCATCTGATCAGCATCCTCGCCTCGCGGCGGCTCCGGTGACCCCGGCGTGCGACCGCCGCCGCCCCGCCGGAGGGGTGCCGTGAAGCTGTCGGCGGTGGTGTTGACGATGGGCAACCGGCCCGTCGAGCTGGACCGCGCGATCGCCGGCGTCCTCGGCCAGGAGCACATCGAGGTCGAGGTCGTGCTCGTCGGCAACGGCGCCGACCCGCTGCCGCCCGGCTCGCCGTACCACGACGACGAGCGGGTCCGGATCCTGCGGCTGCCGAAGAACGTCGGGATCCCGGCGGGGCGCAACAGCGGCGTGGCCGCGGCCTCCGGCGACGTCGTGCTGTTCCTCGACGACGACGGCTGGTACCGCTCCACGCGACTCGGCACGTATCTGCGCGACCGGTTCGCCGCCGACCCCAAGCTGGGCGTCATCTCGTTCCGGGTCCGCGACCCCGACGGCGGATCGGGGGAGCGGCGGCACGTGCCGCGGCTGCGCGCCGGCGATCCGGAACGCTCCTCGGCGGTGACGACGTTCCTCGGCGGCGCCTGCGCGGTCCGGCGGGCCGCGTTCGAGGCCGCCGGGGGTCTGCCCGAGCGGTTCTTCTACGCCCACGAGGAGACCGACCTGGCGTGGAAGGTCCTCGACGCCGGCTACCGGATCGAGTACGACGCGTCGGCCGTGATGTTCCACCCGGCGGTGCTGCCCACCAGGCACGACCTGTTCTACCGCTACAACGCGCGCAACCGGGTGTGGCTGGCCCGCCGCAACCTGCCGTGGCCTCTCGTCTTCGTCTACCTCGGCGTGTGGATGGCGATCACCATCGTGCGCGAGCGCCGGCCGGCGGCGTTGCGGGCGTGGTTCAAGGGCTTCGCCGAGGGCTGGCGCAAGCCGGCGGGGACCCGCCGCCCGATCCGGTGGAGCACGGTCTGGAAGATGACCCGCATCGGTCGCCCCCCCGTCATCTGACCCGCCGGTGACACTAGGCGGTGAGGGTGGTGACCCAGGCGGGGTCGGCGGTCAGGACGGTGAGGCGCTGGGTGGCGCGGGAGACGGCCACGTAGACGGTGCGCAGGCCGGTCGGTGACTGGGCGGTGATCTCCTCGGGGGAGACGATGACCGCGGCGTCGAACTCCAGGCCCTTGGCGTCGAGCGCGTCGAGGACCTGGACGCGGTCGGGGAAGTCCGACCAGCTCGCGTCGGGGCCGGTGAACGTCACCGGGACGATGACGCCGATCGTGCCCTCGACCTCGCCGAGAAGGTCGACGACCGCGCCCGTCACCTCTGCGGCTGGCGCGGGCGCCAGCCGGACGACCGGGTCGTGGCCCGAGGCGCGCACCGCGCGGGCCGGGCGGGCGCCGGGAACGGCCAGTTCGAGGACGCGGCGGGCAGTCGCGGCGATCTCGACGGAGTTGCGGTAGTTCGTGGTGAGTTCGTACTCCTTGCGGAGCCGTGGGCCGAGCGCCGCGTCCATGGCCTCCGCGGCGGCCGCGAGGTCCTCCCACGCGCTTTGCGCCGGGTCCGCGACCACCGTCCAGGTCGCCCGCCTGCCGCGCCGGGCCAGCATGCGCCACTGCATCGGCGACAGGTCCTGTGCCTCGTCGACGACGACGTGGGCGTACTCGCGGGAGATCGCGGCCCCGTCGTCGATCCGGCGAGCCCGTTCGATGCGCTCGATCGCGGTGGTCAGCTCGGTGAGGCCGGGGCGCCACGAGTCGGTGATCTCGCCGGTGAGCAGGTTGATGCCGTCGACCACGAACGGGTCGTCGTCCTCGTCCGGGTTCGCCGGCGGCCGCGGCGGCGTGCCGAGCAGCACGTCGAGCTCGTCCAGCAGCGCGATGTCCTGGTAGGACAGCGTCGGCGCGGCGAAGGAGGCGGCCAGCCGCGCCGCCTCCTCGCCGCTCAGGTCACGGCCCGCGGCGTGGCGCAGCCGCCGGGTGTCGGCCAGCGAGCGCAGCACGTCGAGCGGGGTGCGGATCGGCCACCATCTGGCCAGGAAGTCGGCGAACTCGTCGGTCACGTGCTCGACGAACGCGCGCCTGGTCGTGCCCGGCGCGTCCGCGGCCCCGTCGATCTCCTCGAAGCGCGCCCACAGCGCTGCGGCGAGGGCGTCGGCGGCGCGCGGACGGCCCGTGTTGACGGTGCCCCGGCGCCGGTGCACCTCGCGCCGCACCCGCTCCAGCCGCGGGCGGTCCAGCCGCACCACCACGCCCCGGTAGACCACCCGCAGCTCGTCGGGCGCTCCCGGCGGCGCGGCGGCGACCGCCCGCCGCAGCAGCCGGACCATCCGGGCGGCCCCCTTGATCCGCTCGATGTCCGGCGGGTCGTGCCGGACCGCCTCGGCGCCCTCCACCAGGTCGCCCAGCGAGCGCAGCGTCGCGCCGCCCTCGCCCAGCGACGGCAGCACCCGCTCGATGTAGGAGGTGAACCGCCGGTTCGGCCCGACGATCAGCACGCCCCGGCCGCCGAACCGGCGCTGATGCCGGAACAGCAGGTACGCCACCCGGTGCAGGGCCACCGCCGTCTTGCCGGTGCCGGGGCCGCCCCGCACCAGCACGGTCACGTCGGCCGGGGCGCGGATCACCTCGTCCTGCTCCCGCTGGATGGTGGCGACGATGTCGCGCATCGCGCCCTCGCGGGTGCGGGCGAGCGAGGCGAGGAACGCGCCGTCGCCCACGATCGTGAGCCCGTCGACGGCGGACGGATCGAGCAGGTCGTCTTCGAGGTCGACCACCTGGTGGCCCTTGGCGTACAGCACCCGCCGCCTGACCACCTCGCGCGGGTCCTCGGGGGTGGCGCGGTAGAAGGCCTCGGCGGCCGGGGCGCGCCAGTCGATGACGAGCGAGTCGTGGTCGCGGGTGCGCACGCCGACGCGGCCGATGTACCGTACTTCGCCCCCGGCCATGTCGAGCCTGCCGAACACGAGGCCGTCGTCGGCCACATCGAGCGCCTGCGCGCGCAGCGCGGCCTGGTAGACCATCGCGTCGCGGTCGACGAGGGAGCCCTTGGTGCCGGCCAGCGCCTGCCGGTAACCTTCGACGATCATGCGCTGAGCGTCGGCGCGCATCTCCTCCAGCCGTTCGTACGCCGCGTCGACGTGACGTTGTTCGGCGGCGATCTCACGATCCTTGGCCGGCGACGGCATGCGTGGCTCCTCGAAAGTTCTCCCGCGAAGAACGGCAGATGAGAGAGCTTATGCGGAGACCGGTAAAAGGCGTACATCTCCCTGGCCGACACCGCTCTTCCGGTCGCGCGACGGGGCGCCGCGCGGCATGGTGGGTAGCGCCTATACCGAGAGGAGGCTCTCGTGCTCGGCAGCCGGCAGCGGCTGATCATTGGTGCGGTGACGACGCTGGTCGCGTTCGTCGCCGGCGCCGTGCTGGTCGATCGCTTCGTGCTGCAGGCCGAATGGTGGCAGGTCGACCGGTCCGAGACCGCCGCCGCCGCGCCGCCGCTGGCCGCGCTCGGCCCGCCGCCGGGGCCGGTCGTGACGTCGTGGCAACTGGCCACGCCGGTGCACCACAGCGGGCTGCCGCCCTACGACCAGGTGGCGCACGCCGTCGTCAAGGGCCAACTGATCGTCGTATCGGGGCACGGGCTGAGCGTTCGCGACGGGCGGTCCGGACAGCCCCGCTGGCACTACTACCGCGGCGGCTGGGCGCTGCTCGGCTGGGCGGCCACCGAGGATCGGATCGTCGTCTACACCGAGCGCGAGGGGAACCGCGGCGACCGGCTGCTGCTGGGCTTCGACGTGGTGAGCGGGCGGGAGCTGTGGCGGCAAAGCGGCGCGATACCCGCCGCGACCGACCGTACGACGCTGCGCTGGCCGGCGGCCTCGGGCGTGGTCCTCACCACCGATGGCGACCGCACGAAGCTGCACGGCAGGTCGGCCGCCACCGGGCGCCGGCTGTGGACGAAGGGGCTGCCGACAGGATGCGCGCTGCCGGAGGCCGCGGCGTACGCCTCCGACGGCGCCGACGGCCCGGACCCGGTCACCGCGGTCGCGCTCGGCTGCGCCGGCCACAGTCGCGTGTTCGCCGTCGACCCGGCGACGGGCCGCGTGCGGCTCGACGCCTCCTACGGCGGCGCCGACCCGCCCGAGGTGGCGGTGCGCGGCTCGGCGCTCACGGCGGTCGTGGTGTTCGACGGCACGGCGCTGCGCGTCTACCGGGACGGCCGCCAGCTGCTGAGCCGCGCCGGCGACGACGCGTGCGCCACGATGTGCCCGCTCGCCGTCGAAGACGACCGGCTCATCCTGGTCTACCGCCCCGGCGACGCGAAGCGCAGCAGCGTGGAGGCCGTCGATCTGCGGTCGGGACGGACGCTGTGGCGGCGCGACGCGCCCGACTACGCGGCGGTGACCGTCAGCGGCGGGCGGCTGTACGCGCTGCGCCCGAGCCTCGCCGCCAACCTCCTCCCGGCCGGGATCGACATCATCGGCCTGACCGGCGGCGAGGTGACGACCGTGCCCACGCCCCTGGTGCTCGGCTCGCGGCGCGACATCGTGCGGCCCTGGCTGGGCGCGGGCGGCGGACTGCTGTACGTCGGTGTGCCCGAGGCGGCGCCCCGGCCGTTCGGTGCGGCGCGGCTGGTGGCGTTGCGCGGCGCCGCGTCCGGTCCAGGTCCGGCCGAGCTCGGCGGGGTGGCGGCCGCCGACTGGCCCGATGCCTGCGATCTGCTGCACAAGCGCGATCTCGCCGGTTTCGGGGCCGGCACCCTCGACTACCGGCCGCGACGCGAGTACGCCCGCGTCGGGCGCGTGCGGCTGTCGCGGGCGGTGAGCTGCACCTACGAGGCGCCGGGCCGCGGGCCGGGCGAGGAACAGAGCGCCGCCGCGCCGCGGGTGACCGTGGAATGGGTGGCCGACACGCCGGGCGCCGCCGCGGGGCTGCTGGCGGCGCTGCGCGCCGCCCAGGGCCGGGCCAGGGACGTGCCGGGCATCGGCGACGAGGCGTATGAGCTGGGCCTGCCGTCGGGCACCATCGCGGTGCGGGTCGGCCGCTACATCCTCGCTGTCGACGCGTTTCAGTCGCCGGGGATGGCTACTCGGCTCGCTCGGTCGGCCGCGGCTCACCTGCGGGCACAGTGAGCATCGGCGCGGAGCTCCAGGATTCGAGCTGGCGGACGAACCGCTGCGCGTGCACCGGCCAGTGGAACCGCTCGCGCGCGGCGTCGTAGCCGCGTTTGCCCATGCCGGCCCGCAGCTCGGCGTCGTCGCGCAGTCGCCGGACGGCCCGCAACGTGGCCGCCCGGTCTTGGAACGGGACGATGATGCCGCAGCCGGAGGGACCGACGATGTCGACGGCGGGCGGCACCGGCGTCGTGATCACCGGCACGCCGTGCGCCATGTACTCGACCACCTTGGTGGGCATGGAGTGCCGGTAGTTCGGCTCGTCATGCAGCAGCGCGAGCCCGGCCAGGGCGCCCTCCGCGATGCGCAGCGCCCGGTCGTTGGGGACGAAGCCGTACCACCGCAGGACGCCCTCGCGCTGAGCCTCGCGCAGCTGCGGGCGCACGTCGGGATCGGCGGCGCCGATCAGCTCGACGGCGATGCCCTCGGCGTGCAGCACCCGCGCCAGCGCGATCATGTCGGCGGTGCCGCGGGCGCGCGACAGCTGGCCGACGTAGACGACGCGGCGGTCGTCGGGGGCGGGCGGCGGCTGGTCGCCGACGTAGGTGGTGTTGGGCACCACCGGATGGTCGTAGGCGAAGCGCACCCTATAGCCGGGCTCGGCCAGGATCAGCCGATAGCGCCGCTCCGCCCGCGCCTCCAGGCCGCGGACGTAGGGCCGCAGCAGCGGGCGCAGCGGGCGCGGCACCCAGCCCTTCGCGGTCAGCGCGGCCGCCGTGTCCTCGTGGACGTCCCACACCACGACGGGGCGGACCGGTCCGCCGTACTCACCGCCCGGCCCGCGGCCGGCCGCGTGACGGTCGCGGCGCAGCGCGCGCGGCAGCGCGAGCAGGAGCTCCGGGTCGTGCAGCAGCACCACGTCGGCGTACAGACCGTGCCGGGTCAGCGCGGTCCGAGCGGCCCGCAGTGAGCGCAGCCGCCGCCGCCCCGTCGCCCGTGGCACGTCCACCGGCGTGACGCTCGGCCAGGGCGTCACGTTGCAGGCGCGGAACGGCGCGATATACGTGACTTCGTGGCCCGCGTCGAGAAGCGCACGAATCTGCCGATGCAAAATCCTGGCGTCCTCGGGATGGTGTACCACGGTGCAGACGCAGATCCTCATATTTGGTCTTTCTCCGGGAATTTACGGAATGCGCGCCGAGCCCGCCTCCGTATCGCCGGAAGGCAGCGATAATCCACCAGAATCTATCCTGCTCCGGCCCCGGAAATCGCCGGTGAATTCAACTTGGCGATCAGGTGTACGTTCCGAGGCCACTCGTATGTCGGCGCGGCTCACAGCAGCTCGATCGTCTCGCCGGCCGCGTTCCTGGTGAGCCCCCTCGTGTCGAAGACCAGGCGGGCGTGCCCGGTGAGCGTCTCGGTGTCGTACGCGCTGTGCTCGGCGAGCACGATCGTCAGGTCGGCGGCCCGCAGCGCGGCCGTCAGATCGTCGCCGGCGTGGGCCACGGGCGCGCCGTCGACCTGCCAGGACCGCACGAACGGGTCGTGGTAGAAGAGCTCGGCGCCGAGCCGGAGCAGCCGGCGGGCCACCGGGCGCGCGGGCGATTCGCGCTGGTCGGCGATGTCGGCCTTGTAGGTCACCCCGAGGATGAGGATCCGCGCGCCCTTGAGCGCCCGCCCCTCCCTGTTGAGCAGCTGCTGGACCCGTTCCACGACGTAGCGCGGCATCCGGTCGTTGATCTCCTGGGCCAGCTCGACGAACCGGAACGGGTAGCCGAGCGAGCGCACCTTGTACGACAGGTAGTTCGGGTCGATCGGGATGCAGTGCCCGCCGACGCCGGGCCCGGGCCGGAACGCCTGGAAGCCGAACGGCTTGGTGGCGGCGCACTCGATCGCGTCCCACAGGTCGATGCCGAGCTCGTGGCAGAACACCGCCATCTCGTTGACCAGCGCGATGTTGACGTGCCGGTAGGTGTTTTCGAGCAGCTTGGCCATCTCGGCCTCGCGGGTGCCCTTGGCCTGCACGACCGTCTCGACGAACTTGCCGTAGAAGGCCGCGGCCGCGGACGCGCAGGCGGGGGTGAGGCCGCCGACGATCTTGGGCGTGTTGTGCACGCCGTAGACCGGGTTGCCCGGGTCGATGCGCTCGGGCGAGAACGCCAGGTGGAAGTCTTCGCCGGCGATCAGGCCGGACGTCTCGAGCACCGGGCGGACCACCTCGTCGGTGGTGCCGGGGTAGGTCGTCGACTCCAGCACCACGAGCGTGCCCGGCCCGAGGTGCTTGGCCACGGCCTTGCTGGCTCCGCGCACGGCGGTCAGGTCGGGCCCGCCCTCGTCCGACAGCGGGGTCGGCACGCAGATCACCACGGTGCGGGCTCCGTCGAGGATCGCCTCGTCCCTGGTCGGCACGAGCCCCACGGCGAGCATCTCTTCGACCTCGGCGTCGGACACGTCGTCGACGTGCGAGACGCCCGCCTTGAGCCCGGCGACGACCCGGGCGTCCCGGTCGAGCCCCCCGACCCGGAGCCCGGCCCGGCAGGCCTCCCGGACCAGCGGCAACCCCACGTAGCCCAGCCCGATGACCACCAGATCCAACGGTGGCTCCCTTCGCTGTGCCCCCCATGCGACGCGGTGACCGAGCCGGGCCCGGGGGCGTGCGCGGGCCGGTTCAGCCGACGCCGAGCTTCCGGTAGGCGGCCAGGCAACGGGCGGTCACGGCGCGCCACGTGCGCTCCGCCCGGACCCACTCCCGGGCCGCCTGCCCGATCTTCCGGCGTTGTTCGGGACTGTAAATGAGTGACTCCAAGGAATTCGCCCAGGCTTCCGGGTCTTCCGGAAGAGTTAACACTCCGGACACGTCAGGTTCTACAATTTCGCGGAGCGCCTTGACATCACTTGCTATTACTGGGATTCCTCCGGCCATAGCTTCGATCGGCTTCAATGGCGTCACCAATTGACATACCCGGTCGGCCCGGCGAGGAACGGCGAATAGGTCTAGGACGGCGTGATAGTGACGTACGGACGACATCGGCACGCGACCGGTGAACACGGCGTCGACCCCTCGGTCGGCCGCCAGGCGTTCCAGCGCGCCGCGCTCCGGGCCGTCCCCGACCAGCAGCAGCCGGATCGGCGTGCCGCGGTCGTGCAGCAGCGCCGCCGCCTCGATCAAGGTGTCGATGCCCTCGTAGCCGTAGAACGACGACGTGAGCCCCACCACGACGGCGTCGGTGCCCAGGCCGAGCCGGGCGCGCAGGTCGCCGGCGTCGGGCAGCGGCTGCAGGAAGGCGTCGTCGACGGCGTTCGGCACGACGGTGACGCCGGCCGGGTCGATGCCGCGTTCGGCGATCTCGTCGCGCATCGCGGTGCCGAGCGTGATGACGTGGTCGGCGGCGCGCATGCACCGCGTCTCGAGCTCCCTGCTGAGCCGGTAGAACTCGGCGTCCTGCGTGTTGCCGGCGGCGCGCGACAGCCACGAGTCCTCGAGGAAGCCGCGCACCTCGTACACGACCGGCAGGCCGTGCCGGTCGCCCAGTTCCAGCGCGACGGCGGCGTTGAGGTGGTTGCTGGCCGCGTGCAGGACGCTCGGCCGCAGCGTGGTGACGAGGCGGCCGGCCAGGTCGGCGGCCGTCGCCAGCGCGGCGGCGGGGCCGCGCGGCGGCAGCCAGGGGATCAGCCGGTGGTAGTCGATGCCGTCGACCCGCACCCTCGGCCGGGTGTCCGCGATGCCCTGGGCGATGGGGTAGCCGAGCCGGGTGACGATGTGCGGCCGCAGCCCGGCCGCGCGCTGGGCGAGCGCGATCTGGTGCGTCCGCACGGTGTAGCCGGCGCTGGTGCGCGGCAGCGCGTTGGTCACCAGGTGCAGCACGGCGGGCCCCGGCGATGCGGCGCCGCGACGCGGCGGCCCCGCCACGGCGCGCCGGCCGGGCGGCGGCAGGTCGAGCAGGGCCCGCAGGTCGACGGCCTCGCGGTGCGGATCGCGCGGCCGGGGCGTGGTCAGCGCCCCCAGCCGCGTCCGGTTCAGCCGTCGCCGCAGCCGGGCCGGCGCGCAGCGCAGCCCCAGCCGCAGGGCCAGCAGCACGGCCCGGCGCGGGTCGTCGCGCAGCTGCCGCCAGGCGAGCCCGGCCGGATAGACGATCAGTTTGGCTCGGTGCCGCGTCGTCTCAAGCACGGCGGGCGAGCGTAGGCGACTCCGATGAACAGAAGGGAAATTATGCTTCAGCCGATCGTGCACGTTCTCGGCGCGCGACCGAACTTCGTCAAGGCGGCGCCGGTGATCTCCGCGCTCCGCGATGCCGATCAGACGGTCGTCCACACCGGGCAGCACTACGACGAGCGGATGTCGGAGATCTTCTTCCACGAGCTCGGGCTGCCCGAGCCCGACGTGAACCTCGAGGTCGGTTCCGCCAGCCATGCCGCGCAGACCGCCGCGATCATGATTGGTCTTGAACCGGAGTTCACGAAGCGTTCACCTGGCCTGGTCATGGTGTACGGCGACGTGAACTCGACGATCGCGGCCGCCCTCGTCGCGGCAAAGATGGGCATTCCGGTCGCTCATGTCGAAGCCGGACTCCGCAGCTTCGACATGACCATGCCCGAAGAGATCAACCGGCGGCTCACCGACCAGCTGTCCGACTTGTGCTTCGTCACGAGTCCGGAGGCGATCGGCCACCTCGCCAACGAGGGCGTGCCCGTCGACCGGGTGCACTTCGTCGGCAACCCGATGATCGACACGCTGCTGAAGAACCTCGACACCTTCGACACCGAGCGGGTCAAGGCGGCCTACGAACTGCCCGATCGTTACGTGCTCGCCACCTTGCACCGCCCGGCCAACGTCGATTCCCCCGCCATCGCCGCCGAGCTGGTCCGCCGCCTGCACGAGATCGCGGACCTGGCCGATCTGATCATCCCGTTGCACCCGCGGGGCCGCTCGGTGCTGATGGCGGCCGGGCTCGCCGACCATCCGCGGCTGCGCGTGCTCGACCCGCTCGGCTACATCGACTTCATCGCCGCCGTCCGCGGGGCGGCCGCGATCGTGACGGACTCCGGCGGCATCCAGGAAGAGACCACGATCTTGGGGGTTCCATGCCTGACCGTCCGGCCCAATACCGAACGACCCATCACGATCACCCATGGCACCAACCGGCTGGTGACGCTCGACGAGCTGGTGCCGGCCGCCACCAAGGCCCTGGCCAACGGCGTCAACGGCGCCAATGGGATGAACGGAGCCAATGGGGCAAACGGTGTCGGCGTCAACGACGCGGCGGGCCTGCCGGTCCGGCGACCGACTCCGCCGCTGTGGGACGGCCGGGCCGGGCGGCGCATCGCCGACGTGGTCATGGGGTACCTCGGTGGCTGACATGACGACCGCGAAGTCCGCCAAGCAGGTGGTCAAGCTGCGTGCCGCGCTCCGCGACCGCGAGGCGCGCGTGCACGAGCTCGAGGAGCGGCTGGCCGCCCTGGAGAATTCCACGACCATGCAGTTCGGGCGGGTCTTCGCCGCGGCCGCCCGCCGGCCGGCGCGCGGGGCCGTCCGGCTGCCCCGTCAGCTGTATCGGCTGTGGCGGCGCCGCGACTCCCCGCAGACGCGGCCGAACGGCGAGCGCCGCGCCTACTTCGACCTGGCCGGCCTGCCCCGCCCGGAAGACCGCCTGCTGCTGGCCGGGCCGACCGACGCCCTCACCATCGCCGGCGTCTTCGGCCCGGGCTGCCAGGACACCGCCGCCGGCTGCGCCCGCGTCGTATCGCTGCTGCCGCACGACGCCGCGCTCGCCCTCGAAACCGCCGACGCCGACCTGCTGATCGTCGACGCCGCGGCGGGCGCCGCGGGCGGCGCCTGGGCCTACCTCGGCGAGCCGGGGGTCTACGACAGGGAGCAGGCGCTCGGCGCGCTCATGGAAATGGCCCGCGACCGCGGCCTGCCCGTCGTCTTGTGGGACGAGACGCGGTCGGGCGAGGAGCCGGGTGCGGCGCCGCCGGGGCTGGCGCGGCTCGACTGGACCGCGACCGGCTCGCCGGGGGTCTCGTTGCGCCGGTTCAACCCCGTCGGCGTGATCCCCCGCGACACCGTGCCGGTCGTCGTCGAGCCGCTCGGCGGGTCGGCGCGGGTGCCGCCGGGGGTGCGCCGGGCCGCCGCCGACATCGCCGCCGCGATCGGCGCCCGCACGGTGGCCTGCGACCCGCGCACGCTGCCCGATCTGCTGCGGCGCAGCGCGATCACCTTGGCGCTGGCGCCCAGCCAGGTGCCCGAGCAGCTCGCCGCGGGCGCGCTGGTGCTGTGCCCGGAGCCGGTGACCGAGCGCCTGCCCGCCGATCTGCGCGAACACGTGTACACCGTGGCCGAGGGCGGGGCCGCGCGGCCCTTGTCCGGCGGCGCGGAGGGGACGGTCCCGGTGGCGGCGCTCGCGGCCGCGGCTGGCGGCCACGACCCGCGCCCGGCGCTGCGCACGCTGTTCCTGCGGTACGCCACGCCCGTACGGCTGGCCGCGCTGTGCGAAAGCCTCGGCCTGCGGGCCGACCCGTTGCACGAGCGGCGGGTGGCCGTGCTCGCCCACGTGGCCGACGCGGCCGACGCGCGGCGGCTGGTGGCCGGGCTGCTCGCGCAGATCCTCCGGCCGGCCGAGGCCATCGTGACCGGTCCCGGCGCCGCCGTCGCGGCCGCCGAACTCGCCGAGCGCGACATCGCCGCGCCCGGCTCGGCGACGAGAGCCCGGTCGGCGTGGGTCGCCCCGTGGCCGGCGCGGGGGGAGGTCCCCGCCACGCATCTGGCCGATCTCGTCTGCGCGGCCGAGTGCTCCGGCGCCGACGCCGTGGGCGGCGGGGGCGGCGAGGACGCACCGTACACCTTTGTCACCGACATCGAGCCCGCGCTGGTGCGCCGCGAGCGGTACGTCTCGGGCGGGCTTCCCACCGAATGGGCCACCCAAGGTGCCCGCCTGCTAGCGCTTTGACCCGACCGGTCGGATCGCGCCCCCACACGGGCGCGCGGCCCGACGACATGAAAGGAACGCATGTGCGACCTCGCGCCCTCGTGTACGGCGACGTCGACCTCAACTTGATCGACGGCTCGGCGATCTGGGCCCAGGCGATGGTGCAGGCCCTGGCCCAGGCCGGGTGCGCGGTGACGCTCGTCCTCAAGGCCCCCGTCCGCACGGCCCGGCTGGTCGATCCGCTCGCCGGGCTGCCGGAGGTGACCGTACGCCGGCCGCACCTGGAAGGGCTCACCGAGCCCGATCAGTCGATGTCGCCGCGGCGTGCGGTCCGGGTGCTGACCGCGATAGACGCCGAGCGGCCCTACGACCTCATCGTGATCCGGGGCCGCCAGCTCGCGCACCTGCTGGCGCACAGCCCGCTCGCCGGGCGGCTGTGGACCTACCTCACCGACGTGCCGCAGTCGGCCGCCGAGTTCACCGGCGCGCGCCGGGGCGAGCTCAAGCGGATCGCACGGGCCTCCAGGTTCCTGCTCTGCCAGACCGAGGAGCTGCGCTGCTTCCTCGAAAGCGCGGTGCCGGCGACCGCGGGCAAGTGCGTGCTGTTCCCGCCGGTCGTGGTGCTGCCCGACGAACTGGAGCCGGCCCCGGCCCCCTCCCCGTCCCCGGCCGCGTCCTCGGCCGCCGAGCGGGCCGTCGTGCGCTCCGCGCCCTTGAAGCTCGTCTACACCGGCAAGTTCGCGCCGCGCTGGAACACCTACGAGATGACCGGGCTGCCGCGCCGGCTGGCCGCCGCCGGCGTCCCCGCCGAACTGCACATGATCGGCGACAAGATCCACAGGGATCCGGCCGACCCAGGGTTCACCAAGCGCATGCGCGCGGCCCTGGAGTTCACCACCGGGGTCGTCTGGCACGGCGGCCACCCGCGCGGCGAGGCGATGCGGCTGTCCGCCGAGTGCGACATCGCGCTGTCGTGGCGCGACGCCGATCTCGACACCAGCCTCGAACTGTCCACCAAGGTCCTGGAGTGCGGAGCGCTCGGCGTCCCCGTCGTCCTCAACCGCACGCCGATGCACGAACGGCTCCTCGGCGCCGACTATCCGCTGTTCGCCGCCACCGAAGACGACGTCGTCGACGTGCTCACCGCGGCGGGCGCCGACCCGCGGACCTACGCGCTGGCCCGCGACCGGTGCCTGGCCGCCGCCGCCGGCTTCTCGCTCGACGCGGCGGCCGACCGGCTGACGCGCTACCTGCGCCGCGCCTTCCCCGCCCGCCGGACGGAGCACGCCGCCGACACGCGGCGGCTCAGGGTGGGGGTCGCCGGCCATGACCTGAAGTTCTTCTCCGCGCTGCTCGACTACCTCAAGTCGCGCTCCGACATGGAGGTCCGCGTCGATCACTGGCCTGCGCTCAAGGTGCACGACCCGAAGCGCAGCAAGGAGATCGCCGAGTGGGCCGACGTCGTGGTCTGCGAGTGGTGCGGCCCCAACGCGGTGTGGTACGCCAAGCACAAGCGGCCAGGGCAGCGCCTGGTCGTCCGGTTGCACCGGTTCGAGCTGTACGCCTCGTGGCCCGGCCGGCTCGACATCGACGCCGTCGACGCGGTCATCTGCGTCAGCCCGCACTACGCCGAGCTGACGCGCAAGATCACGGGCTGGCCGGAGAGCAAGGTCGTCGTCGTGCCCAACTGGGTCGACGTCGACCAGCTCCACCGGCCCAAGCTGGAGGGAGTCCAGCACCACATCGGCTTCATCGGCATGGCCCCGTCCCGCAAGCGGCTCGACGTGGCGCTTGACGTGCTTGAAGAGCTGCGCCGCGACGACCCGCGCTTCACCCTCTTCGTCAAGTCCAAGCTGCCGTGGGACTACTGGTGGATCTGGCAGAAGGACGAGGAACGCGCCCACTTCGAGGAGGTCTTCCGGCGGGTGCGCCGGTCGCCCGCCCTCGCCGGGGCCGTGGTGTTCGACCCGTTCGGCCCGGATGTCGGCGCCTGGTTGCGCCGCATCGGGTTCGTGCTGTCGACCAGCGACGACGAGAGCTTCCACCTCGCCCCGGCCGAGGGCATGGCATCGGGCGCGATCCCGGCGCTGCTCAACTGGCCGGGCGCCGATACGATCTACGATCCGCACTGGATCCACGCCACCCCGGCCGCGATGGCCGCCTCGATCTCCGCCACCGTCCGCGACGGCCTATGGGACGACGAACGCCGGCTCGCCCACGCCCAGGTGCGCGACTCCTACGCGCTCGACAAGGTCTGCGCCCAGTTCGCCGGCCTGCTCACCGGCGTCACCAACGTCCATGGTCAGTACACCTAGAAGAACGCGACGTTGTCGAAGGACACCCCGGGACCCTGGG
Organism: Streptosporangiaceae bacterium; assembly: GCA_035765195.1. Lineage (GTDB taxonomy): Bacteria > Actinomycetota > Actinomycetes > Streptosporangiales > Streptosporangiaceae > CALAED01. Next base: position 263,488 of record DASTYC010000007.1, on the reverse strand, counting down.
CGTTCGACGCGGCGGCGCGGCCGAGGTAGATGTACGGGCCGCGGTACGCGGAGTCGGTCGCCTTGATGGCCGTGCTGGTGACGTCGTAGCGATGGGCGTAGACCGTGGTGCCGGTCACCCGGATGCTGATCTTGGCGGTGGTGCCGGTCTTGACCGCCGGGGTCGCGACCGTCTTGAGCTTCACGGTGGCGGACGGGTCCTTGCGGTAGAGCTCCAGGCTGCCGTTCTGCCGCAGGATCGCGGTGTATCCGCTGTTGCGGCTGTTGCCGGCGTCGTTGAACGCGTGGTCGTACGCGCCGGAGAAGTACACGCCGGCCCAGCGGGTGGCGTCGGAGCCGAGGGCGTCGTACCGGATCCAGGCGTGCAGGATGTACTTTTGGCGATCCGGCGGCACGGCCCACCCCTGGCGGACGAACAGCGGGCTGGTGCCCCGCGCGATCGACCACCAGCCGGGATCGGCGAACGACCCGCGGTAGGCCGCGGACAACCTGGCCGCGGTCTGGGTCTGCGACATGTGCCCGTACCAGTAGGTCCGGGTGGCGAACGGGTCGCCGGTGCGCCGGTAGGCGGCGGTGTCGCCGTGCACGTAGACGGGGTCGTTGCCGTCGATGCCGACCACACCCAGCTTGTAGAGCTGGTCGCGGCGGTACTGCCGGTCGACGTCGTAGCAGCTGACCGTGAGGCCGGCGGTGACGTAGGACTTGATGGTCGCGTCGGGAAGCCCCTGCCACAGCGAGACGTACTTCAGCCCGTCGCCCCTGATGGCCGCGGGCGTGTCGATGCCGGCCTGGGTGACGCCGCCGACGAGGACCTGCGCCTGCAGCCCGGCGTTCTTGGCCAGGACGGCGTCGGACCGGGAGAAGGTCTGGATCCGCACCTGGCCGCCGAGGCGGCGCCGCGTGATCTCGTTGATCACCAGGCGCATCGCCGCCGTGTCCTTGGGGTGGGCCAGCAGCGTCTTCCTGCCGGCGAACCGGTCGAGGAACTCATCCAGTAATAACGGGTGGGTGTTGGCGGCGGTGCCGCCGAACCACGACCGCGCGTCGACGGTCAACGCCTTGAACTGGGCGCTGGTGAAGTCGGCGACATCGCCCGTCGACGTGGTGATGCGGTCGACGGTCGGGTCGTGCATGATCGCGCCTTCGCCGTCCGCGAGCACCTGGACGTCGAACTCGATCAGGTCGGCGTACGGGTCGGCGATGCCGGCAGCGAACGCCTGCTCGGTGTTCTCGGGCGCGAGGAACGCCCCGGCGCCGCGGTGCGCGGCGAACGGCCGGGCCGGCAGGTCGGCGAGCCGGACCGCGTCGGACGAGGTGGCGGCGGTGGCCGCGGTGGCCGCGGTGGCGGCGTGCGCGGAAGGCGTCGCCTGCGGCACGCCGGGCAGCACGAGGCCCAGCGCGGCGCCGAGCGCGACCGACGCCCGCCGTGGAGTTCGGTGAGGCATCTTGGCCCCCTTAATGAGCGATCTGCTCGTCCGGAAAACAAATCAGCAAAGCTTTGCCCGCCGAGAAGTCGGCGGGCAATCCGCCGTTCGTGTCCGAACATGGCCAGGGCAAAGACCGGCACGTCACCTGCCACGACTGCAGTTCGCCAATTATTAATGGCGATTTGGTAGTAAAAGGCCGATGGTTCTTTAGGTCGTCCGGAAGAGGCGGTCGATGACGCGGGCGGCGGCCTTGCCGTCTTCCAGGGAACAGAATCGTTCGGCGAAGGCGTCGTAGGCCGCGGCGTAGGGCGCGGTCGCGGAGCCGATCGCGCGCAGCGCCTCGATCAGGGCGTCGGAGGTCTCCAGCAGCGGGCCGGGGGCCTCGGCCTCGAAGTCGAAGTAGAAGCCGCGCAGCCGGTCGCGGTAGTCGGCGAGGTCGTAGGTGAAGAACAGCATCGGCCGGCGGGTGTTGGCGTAGTCGAACATCGCCGAGGAGTAGTCCGTCACCAGCGCGTCGGAGATCAGGTAAAGCTCGGCGATCTCCGGATACAGCGACACGTCGTAGACGAATCCGTCGCCCGCGTTCGGGACGCCGTCGACGATGTTGGAGTGCAGCCGGACGAGCACGACGTGGTCGTCGCCCAGCACCGCCCGCGCCCGGTCGAGGTCGATCGGCATCTCGAACTTGTAGCGGCCGCGCCCGTAGAACTGGTCGTCCCGCCAGGTCGGCGCGTACAGCACCACGCGCTTGCCGGCCGGGATGCCGATCCGGGCGCGGACCGCCGTGGCGATCAGCTTGGCGTCCGCGCTGTAGAGCACGTCGTTGCGCGGGTAGCCGGATTCGATGATCTCGCCCTGGAACGCGAACGCCCGCTTCATGATCTTGGTGCTGAACGGGTTGGGGGACAGCAGGTAGCTCCACTCCGGCAGCTTCGGGTAGTTCGCGGCGCCCTGCAGCGCCTGCTTCATGCCCGGCGCGTACGCGAAGTGGACCTCCTTGACGTCCCGGCCGATCTTCTTCAACGGGGTGCCGTGCCAGGTCTGCAGCACGATCTGGTCGGGGTGGCGCTGGAACCAGTCGCCGATGCGGTGGTTGGTCACGATGTAGCGGCTGGCGGCCATCGCGTCGTGCCACTCCGCGCCGTTGAGCCGGATCGGGGTCACGGTGTCCGGCAGCTCGGCCTGCTGGTCGTGCACCACCCACAGCTGCGGGATGTCGAAGTGCTGCCGCACCATCTCCTCGTGGATGGCGCGCGGGTTGCAGGAGTACTGGCGGCCGTTGAAGCACGAGTAGAGCACCTGGTCCTTCAGGCCGGTGCGCTCCACCTTGCGGTAGGCCTGTTCGCGCAGCTTCTGCTGCGCGGCGCGCTCTTCGGGGGAGACGTCGCCGGTGACGGCGAGCACCGGCCGCCCGCCGTGGTTTTCCACCGTGTAGCCGCGCCGCGCCACCTCGATCGACCGCGGCAGCTCCGCCGCGGCGCCGGGGTCCAGCGAGACCGCGAGCGCGCGCTCGCCGGGACCGGGCCGGAACAAGATGTCCCACTTCCCGGCGCGCAGCGGCAGCACGCCGGCGAGCGTCCGCACCGCCGCCGCGGGCACGGCGGCCGTGCCCTCGGTGCAGCCGTACGCGAGCTCCTGCCGCCGGCCCCGGCCGCGCAGCACGATCTCGCCGCGCTCGTGCGTCGGGTGGGCGCCGCTCACGGTGAGAGTGCCGTCGGCGGCCCAGGACAGGCCGGTGACGACCAGCCGGGCGGTGCGGACCCGGACGCGCAGGTAGCCGCCGGCGTTCGGCTCGGCGATCGCCTCGACCTCGCCCTTCAGCGTGCGGGCCGTGCCGCCCTCGTCCGCGCCCATCACCAGCGGGATCGAGCGCCGGCCTTTGACGGACACCGAGACGGTCCAGGTGCGGGTGTCGTCGATCGCCGCCGGGTCGGCTCCGTCGGCGCCGAAGAGCGACAGCGGCACGGTCGCCCGGAACCTTCGGCCGTCGACCTCGGCCGCCGGCACCGTCTCGGCGATCTCGCCGTGCGCGATCCGCAGGCCCGTCGGGGTGCCGTCGCTGATGACCCCGCCGATCTCGAGCCGGTCGCCCGCCCAGGAGAGCTCGGTCACCTTGGCGCGGACCCGCTCGACCTTGATCTGGAAGACGCCGTCCTCGATGACGGGGACGATCCGCACGTCGTCGGCCACGTAGTGGTACGGCGGGTGCGCGCCGCTGCCGGACCCGCCGCCGCGCAGCGGGCCGTGCCGGAACAGCCCGCTGTTGAACACCGCGGCCTGGGCCTTCCAGGTCTCGTCGGTCCACCGGCGGCGCCGGCGCAGCCGGTCGGGGTCGATCGTCGCGGTGAACCACGTCCACGCGCCCGAGCCGCCGGCGGGGGCGGTCCGCTGCCGGGCGGGCACCACGAGGGTGCGCTTGCCGGCGCGCAGCGCGATCGCCTTGGCCGAGGTCCAGCGGCGCCGCATGCTCACCGAGTTGATGTACGCCTCGCCGGTGATGTGCAGCTTGCCGTCCTTCCAGGCCACCTCGTGCAGCTTGCTGCGCAGCGACACCTCGTGCCGGGCCCGGTAGACCGCCGGCGGGATCGCCAGCTTCTCGTCCTTCCAGTACGGATAGACGACGTAGCGGTGCAGGCCCTGCCGGACGATGGACGCGGAGGTCTTGCCGCGCTCGAACCGGACGACCTTGACCAGCTCGGTCGTTCGCTCGTGCCGCGCCAGGTGCCACTTCAGGCGGGTCAGCGCCGGGAGCCGCCGGAAGACCCGCGACTCCACGCCGGTCGCGTACGCGGCGGCGCGGGCGACGACGTGCGCCCGGACCTCGTCGTCGGCGTCCGGCAGCGCGTCGAGGAAGGCGCGCAGCTCACGATCCAGCACCGTCTCGGTGAACCGGCGCCGGTCCTTGGTCCGCCAGTGGCCCGCCAGCCGGGCGGCGACGGACTCGACCGCGGCGAACCCCTCGGTGATCTCGCCGGGGTCGGTGGTCGGCGGCACCGACACCGGGTCGCGCCGGTGCACGACGGCCCGCCACACCAGATCGACGGCGTCGGCCAGCAGGTGCGCCTCGATCGCCACGGCGAGGTCGTCGTAGCGTCCGGAGTCGGGAAAGGCCAGCTCGCGCTCGGTCCAAAACGACCGGCGGAAGACCTTGTTGGTGACGTAGCGGTCGTTCCACAACGGCGGGAACTGCCGGATATCGGTGCGCCGGCGCGACTTGCGGAAGGCGTCGCGGTGCAGCGAGGACTGCCGGGTGGCGGATTCGCCGCGCACGCGTACGTTGCCGGCGGCGAACCGCGATCCGGTCTCGGCCAGCGACGCGACGAGCAGCTGGTAGGCGTCCGCGGGCAGCACGTCGCCGGCCTCGGCGAAGGCGATGTACTCGCCCCTCGCCTCTCGTGCGCCCAGGTTGCGGGCGGCGCCCCGGGTGAGCGGGCCGGCCTCGACCAGGCGGAACCGGTCGTCGGGCAGGTCGACGGCCGGCAGGTGGTCGTCGGGGCCGGCGCGGCCGACCACCAGGACCTCGAGGTCGCGATAGGACTGGGCGGCGATCGACTCCAGGGTCGTGGAGACCTGTTCGGGATCGCCCTCGGGAACGACGATGACGCTGACGATGGCGGGCATGGGCGGCTATTTCTGTCCCTCGTCGGCGAGGAAGACCTTGCGGACCACGCGCTCGGCGGCGTGGCCGTCGTCGAAGCGGCAGAACCGGCGGCGGAACTCCGCGTGCGCCTTGGCCGCGATGTCGCCGCGGTACGCGCCGCCGCGGAAGGCCTCGATGAGCTCGTCTTCGGTCGTCGCCACCGCGCCCGGGGGCTCCTCTGGCAGCTCGAAGTACACGCCGCGGGTCCGTTTGTAGGTGTCCCAGTCGTTGGCGTAGATCACGATCGGCTTGTCCAGGTTGGCGTAGTCGAACATGATCGACGAGTAGTCCGTGAGCAGCGCGTCGGATGCCACGCACAGGTCCTCGATCGTCGGATGCGCCGACACGTCGATCACCCGTCCCTCCGGCCAGCCCTGGATCCGGGCGAGGTCCTTGCGCGGGTAGAAGTAGTGCGCGCGGAGCAGCAGCACGTAGTCGTCGCCGAGCTCGCGGACGAAGCGCCCGATGTCGAACATCGGCTCAAATTTCCCCATGTAGTCGCGATGCGTCGGCGCGTACAAGATCGCGGTCTTGCCCTCGGGGATGCCGAACTCGGCGCGCAGCCGGGCGACCTCGTCGTCGGTCACCGCGAAGAAGCGGTCGTTGCGCGGGTAGCCGTACTCCAGCATCTCGTAGCGGCACGGGAAGACGCGGCTCCACACCTCGGTGGTGAGCGGGTTGGCCGACAGCAGGTAGTCCCACCGGTCGGAACGGCGCAGCAGCTCGTCGAAGTCCATGTCGCTCGCGCCGACCGGGTACTTCATCTGGTCCAGGCCCATGGTCTTCAGCGGGGTGCCGTGCTGCGTCTGCAGGTGGACCGAGCCGCGCCGCTTGATGATCTCGTCGGGGAAGTTGACGTTGTTGACGAAGTACTTCGCCCGCGCCAGCAGCCGGTAGTAGGCCCACGTGCCGTCCACCACGCACGGGACGCCTTCGGGCACCTGCGCGCGCGCGGTCCGGCGCACCACCCACACGCCCTTGACGTCGGGCGCGAGCTCGGCGGCGCGCTCGTAGATCGCCCGGGGGTTGCAGGAGTAGCCGCGGTACCAGTACGAGGCGTACACGGCGAGTTTGTGGTCCATCGGCAGCCGCAGCTGGACCCGGTAGTAGAGCCGCTTGGCCTGCCGCCTGACCAGGCCGCCCGCCCGCCGCAGCGTCCGGCGCACGCCGCGGAACCGGCCGTGCACCAAGATCCTGCCGAGGTTGGCCACCTTGAGCAGGCTGAACAGCCGGTACGCGTCGCGCTCGACGAGGCGGTACTTGATGCCCTGCAGGCCGCCGGGCACCACGTGGTCCGGCGGACGGTGCCGGTAGAGCCCGTGCATGCCGCCGAAGAACTCCCGGCGCAGGTGGCGCGGGACGCGGTCCTCCTTGGCGAACACGATGAGCAGGTGCCACATCATCCGGTCGAACATGATCGCCCGGAAGTGGTCGCCGGCCTTGCCCATGCCGTCGATGAACGCCCAGATCTTCTCGTACTGCCCGAAGACGTCGAGGTGCTTGGCGTTGCGCGTCTTGGTGATCGACTGCCCGGAGCGGCGCTGGCGGTAGTGGTAGCAGACCCGGTCGAGCATGCTGATGCGCTCGGCGGCCAGCAGCACGGGGTAGGACACCGGGGAGTCCTCGTAGAAGCCCTTGGTGAAGCGCAGCCCGTGCTTGACGAGGAACTCGCGGCGGATGACCCGGTTCCACGCGAACGGCAGGATCTGCAGCAGGTCGGGGCGTTCCCGCAGGGTGAAGACCTCGGGTGAGTCGGGCACGCGGAACAGCTGCTGCAGCACGTTGCGGTTGGCCCGGCCGGTCCAGTACGTACGCGCGTAGTCGATCATCAGCACGTCGGGCCTGGTCTCGGCCAGCCGTTCGAACACCGCGGGCACCGTGCCGGTGGGCAGCGAGTCATCGCTGTCGACGAACCAGACGTACTCGCCGGAGGTCATCTCGAGGCCGATGTTGCGGGCCTCGCCCAGCCCCACGTTCTCCGCCAGATGCTTGACGTGGACCCGGGAGTCGCGTTCGGCGAACTCGTCGAGGATCTCGCCGCACCCGTCGGGCGACTTGTCATCGATGGCGATGACCTCGAGGTTCGGACCGGCTTCGTCGAGGATCGAGTGGAGGCACTCTCGGAGGTAACCCTGAACCCGATGTACGGGTACCACCACGCTCAAGGTGATCTGGTTGTCGCTGTCAGCGGAGTTCATCAACTGTTTCCACGATAGGTCGGCGGGGACGCTGCGAGATTTCGCTCCTGCGGAGCTCCTTACAGATCATCCCGCCGACGTGAGACGGCAATGGGCATGTTATGTGGTGTTAACCGAAATACATCATGTCCTTCGACGCGCGGCATGCTACAAGGAAAGTCGATCAGGGACGCCGAAGCGGCGTAAAGGCCCACGATAGCGTCGGTTCCACCGCCCAGCGCAGCCCCCTGCGCACCACGGGCCGGGTCAGCGCGATCGTGAGCGGCACGCTGAGCGCCGCGATGGCCGCGATCCCGGCGGGGCCGTGCAGCCAGTCGGGGCGGTACCAGTGCTCGTACTCGGCCAGCTTCACCGGGAAGCCGTGCAGCAGGTACGCGTACAGCGTGGCCGCGCCCAGCGCGCTGTACCAGGTGCCCCGCGAGGGCACCAGCGCGAGGAAGGCGGCCGACAGCACCAGGCTCGCGGCCAGCATGCCCAGGCGCATCGCCGTGCCGGTGACCTCGCTGACGCCGAGGTAATCGTTGCCGTGCCGCCAGTAGGCCCACTCGATCGTCATGTGGCCATGCACCGCGAACGCGACGGCCAGTCCGGCGGCGAGCACCACGCACGCCGCCACCCGGGACGCCGGCAGGCGCAACAGCTCGAAGTGCTTCGGCTGGAGCTTCAGCCCGACGACGAAGAACGGCAGCAGCCCGAGCGTGCGATGCATCTCGAACGTGCTCGGCAGGTCGTTCATGCCGGACAGCAGCGCGATGAGGATCGCGATCGAGACCGGCCAGCGCAGTTGCTGCCAGACCGGTGTGGACAGCCGCCAGAAGAACGCGGCCATCAGGAACCAGGTCAGCCAGACCGGCGCCAGCAGGCTGATCTCGAAGTCCTTGCCCCCTGCCGCCCAGCGGAAGACCGAGTAGGCCGTCTCGAAGATGACGTAGGGGACGGCGAGGTTGGTGATGAGTTTGCGCGCCTTGCCGGTCGAGAACGTGAAACTTCGTGAGAAATAGCCGGTGATGATGATGAACACCGGCATGTGGAACGTGTACACGAACAGATAGAGCGCGTGCGCCCCGCGCGAGTCGCGCAGCGGCTCGATCGCGTGCCCGAAGACGACGAGGAGGATGGCGAGGAACTTCGCGTTGTCGAAGAACGGGTCGCGCGTCTTGACCGGCCGCTCCGGCGCGGTGTTCTTGGCGCCCGCGACGTCCGCCACGTCCGCGGCGCCCGCGGCGCCCGTGACCTCGGTGACGGCCTGGGCGGTCATGCGTTCCTCCGGGGCGGCCCGGCGTACGTTCCCGGCCGCGTGAACGCCCAGTCGATCACCGGGGACACGGCCCAGCGCGTGACGCGCCGCACCGGTGCCGTCATGAGCAGCACGGCAAAGCCCGCGGCGGCCGCCATCGCCACCGCCACGCCCGGCACCGTGTGCAGCCAAGAGGGGTCGTACCAGCCCCGTGCCTCCATCAGCTTGGTGCCGAAGCCGTGCAGCAGGTAGGCGTACATGGTCGCGCCGCCGAGACGGGTGAACCACGTGTGCCGGGACGGGACGATGGCGAGGAACGCGGCCACCAGGGTCGCGCCGGCCAGCAGCATGCCCAGCCGCATGCCGGCCCCGGTGAGGTTGCTCACGTGCAGGTCGGCGAACCCCATCCGCCACAGCGCCCACTCGGTGGTCATCTTCCGGTGCACGAGGTTCGCCATGATGAGGCCGCCGGCCAGCACCAGCGCTCCGGCCACGCGTACCCGCGGCCGTTTCAGCAGCTCGAAGTGCTCCGGCTTCAGCATCAGCCCGATGACGAAGAACGGCAGCAGTCCGAGCATCCGGTACAGGTCCATCATCGTGGGCAGGTCGGCGGTGCCGGACAGCACCGAGATCACGACCGCCCCGCCGATCGGCCAGCGCAGCTGCTGCCACACCGGGGTGGACAGCCGCCACACGAACAACGCCAGCAGGAACCACGTCACGAAGTAGGGGTCGAGCAACGAGATGGTCGGCTTGTCGGCGACGCCGAGCGCCCACCGGTAGCACGCGAAGGCGATCTCGAAGATGACGTACGGGACGGCGAGGCTGGTGATGAGCTTGCGGGCCTTGCCGGCGGAGAAGGTGAAGCTCCGTGAGAAGTATCCCGCCAGCACGATGAACAGCGGCATGTGGAACATGTAGATGAACAGGTAGAGCGCGTGCGCGCCCGTCGCGTCGCGCAGGTCTTCGAGCACGTGCCCGCACACCACCAAGACCACGCCGAGGAACTTCGCGTTGTCCAGATGGGCGTCACGCTGCTTGTGCCGTGTGCCGCCGGGCCGGGCAGGGGTTTCGGTGTCGGGTCGGCCGTCGCGCCGCTCGGCCGGCCGGTCCGCGTGCGTCTCGAAGGGTGCGGACCCGGCCTGCGGGGGGACGGCTGGAGGTGCGCTCTGTGTCATCGTTAACTCCGGTCCCTGGGGGCACAGGACCGGTTCTCGACCTTACAAGAACCTTCAGCGTGTTTTGCAGATGTTCTGATTTGCGCGAATTTCACCTTGCTGCTGCGGGATGGAGACCCGTCGCGTCGTCTTCAGCGCGGTCCAGTTCGACCCGATGATCAGGTCGACGACGCCCGCGGCGCCCGACGTGCGGGGGGCGGGCCGCGCGCCCGGCACGATGCCGGCGAGGGTGGTGGCCGCGGGCCCGGCGCCCTGGCCGTACAGCACCTTGGTCTTGCCGCCGGTGCCGCCTGGCGCGTTGCCGACGGCGAGCACCCGGTAACCCTGCTCCTTGAGCTGGTCGGCGACCCGCTGCGCCTGGCCCGGCACGCCGCTGGCGTTGAAGACCCGCACCCGCACCCGGCTCGGCGGGACCTTCGGCGCCGGCGTCTTGGCCTCTTCCTGGATGCCCTTGTCGTTGCGGATCTGGCCGAAGAACGTGTTCGCCGCGGGCTGGCGCAGCGTCACCCGGTTGGGGTCGGGCGCGTAGGCGGCGTACGGGACCGTGATGAAGCGGATCCGGCCAGAGGTGATGCCCTGCAGGCTCTGGCCGAGCCGCAGCATCGACGGAACGTCCAGGCCTTTGTCGGTGGTGAGCGACTTGGTGCCGGCGTTGAGCAGGCGGGCCAGCTTGCCGGGGTTGGCGAGCACGCCGGCGCTGAGCGCCTTGTTGGCGACCGACCCGAGGAACTGCTGCTGGCGTTTGATCCGGTCCAGATCGGAGCCGTCGCCGAGGCCGTGCCTGGTCCGGACGTACGCCAGCGCCGTCTCGCCCTTCACCAGGTGCCGGCCCCTGGACAGGCGCAGCTCGCTCTTGGGGTCGTTGACGTCCTTGGGCAGGCAGACCTCGACGCCGCCGATCGCGTTGACCACGTTCTTGAACCCGGCGAAGTCGACCTGCATGAAGTGGTCGATCTTGATGTTCGAGAACGCCTCGATCGTTTTGATCGTGCAGGCCGCGCCGCCCGTGGTGAACGTCGAGTTGATCTGGGCGATCGGCTGCGAGGGGGCGACGGCGCCGGCGCGGTTCTTACAGGAGGGGACGGGCACCATCAGGTCCCGGGGAAAGCTGATGCCCACCGCCTGCTCGCCGCCGGGCGACAGGTGCAGCAGGATCATCGTGTCCGAGCGCGGGGGTTCGCCGGCGAGCCCGCGGCCGTACCTGGCGTTGGCGCCCGCGCGGGTGTCGGAGCCGATGAGCAGGATGTTGAGCGCGTTGTTGAGCTTCTTCGGCCGGTTGGGGCCGACCGCGGCGTCGATGTCCTCGTGGTTGATGTTGCCCTGCAGCTTCAGGTAACCCGCGTACGCGGTGAGGCTGGTGGCTACCATGATCACCGACAGGATGACGGAGATCCATCCGAGGACACGCCAACCCCGCCGACGCGCCGGCTCCGCGACATAGCCGTCGTCGACGTAATCCATGAAGTGGGGGTTGTCGCTCATCGGCTCCAGAGACTAGATCAGGGCAGCCCGTAGACGGACCCAGATGGCGGATCCCATCCGGGTACTCCGGCCACCGCGGTCACGTGTTCCAGCGAGATTCGCCGCTCCAGGGCTGCTTTGTCGGTGTTGTCGATGTTACGGGTGATGACGATGGAACCTCCTGCGATGATCGGTGCGAGCAGGCCGGTGAGCAGTCCCTCGACCGTGTGGTAGGGCACCATGGTCAGCACGCGCGTCGAGGAATCTAGCCCTGTTTTACTTACGAAGGAAACGGCCTGTGCGGTCACCTCGGCACCGGTAAATGTGACGCTCATCACATGAAGTGCCGGCGCGTCGGGGTCGACAGGAGCATACGGGGCGAATTGGTCGCCGTACGCGCGGATGTCCGCCGCGTAGTCCGTGATCCCTGCCGGGGCGTCGCCCAGCGGCCCGCCGAGCGCGTGCAGCGACAGGCCCACGACCTCCGCGGCACCGCCGGCCGCCAGCGCGCGCGGCAGGTCGGCCTCGGTCACCGCGAGCACGTCCGCCCCCGCCACGGTCGCCGCCGTAGCCTCCTCGTCCGGCGCCGAGGGGAGCGGATGCGGCACCGGGGCCGCGACCAGGCCGGCCGACCAGCAGGCGAACAGCCACACGGCCGTCTGCCAGTGCGGCGGCAGGGCCAGCGCGACTCGATCGCCGGGCTGCGCGCCGAGCCCGTCGACGAGCAGGTTGGCCGTCTTGGCCACCCAGTTGCCGAACGTCGCGCCCGACAGCTCGATCCGTTCGCCGGTCGCGTCGTCATAGAAGGTCACCAGCGGGGCCGCCGCCCGCTCGGCCGCCCGCACCCGCAGTACGTCGGCGAGCCCGCGAGGCGGCGCGGCCCCCGGCATCGTGGGATCGGACATGCCCGCGAGCCTAGGCCACGCCCGTGATCATGCGATCCTTGCCGTGCGAGTATCGCGACGCGTCGCGACGGAACGGGAGCCAGGGGCATGGTCACGACAGATCGAGCGGGGCGAGGGGTGCCGCGGTGCGGTCGCTGACGCGGGGCGAGCCGCGAGACGGCGATCCGGCGCGCCCGGACCGCTACGCTCCGAGGTCGATGGACACCGACACGGAGCGCGCCGGGCGACTGCTCGCCCGGCTCACCGTGGCGCCCGCGCTGATCGTCATGGCGTGGCTCATCGCCGGGCTGCCGCTCCTGTTCGCCGGAGTCTTCGCCGTCGGGCCGGTTCTCGCGCTCTTCGTGCCGGTGGCCGGGCTGCTGTTGTGGCTCGGGCTGCGCGGCGCCGGGCTCCCCGGCGCGTACGGCGACCCGTTGCGCGGGTATGCGGCGGTACGGGTGGCCGGCCGCCCGCCGGGCACCGGTCGGGGCGGCGGGATCTCGTGGTGGGTGATCGTCGGCGTCGTCGCCGTCGCGGCCGGATTCCTCGCGCTGCAGCTCGCGATGAAGTCCGAGCAGATCATCGTGCGCCGCGACCCGGCCTCCTACGTGCAGTTCGCGACCTGGCTGGCCGACCATGGGTCGCTGCCGATCCCGCAGATGCGTTGGGCGTTCGGCGGCGGCGACCCGGCCCTGTCCTACGGCAGCCCCGCGTTCTTCCAGCGCGGCGGCGTCATGGTGCCGCAGTTCATGGCCGGGCTTCCGATGATCTTGGCCGCGGGCGGCTGGCTCGGCGGCACGCAGGTCATGCTCGCGATGCCCGCGATCCTCGGCGCGTGCGCCGTGCTGGCGTTCGGTGGGCTGACCGCCCGGCTGGTGGGACCGCGCTGGGCGCCGTTCGGCGCGCTGGCGCTCGCGCTGACGCTGCCGATGATGTACGTGTCCCGCTCGACCTACAGCGAGGTTCCGGCGCTGATCTTGCTGCTCGGCGGCCTCGCCTTGATCCACGACACGCGGGCGGACGTCGCCCGGCGGCGCCCGGGCGTGGCCGCGACGCGGGCGTTCCTGGGCGGGCTGGCGCTCGGCCTGATCGTCGTGGTCCGCATCGACGGGCTGCGCGACATCCTGCCGGTCGTGGTCTTCGCCGGTCTGCTGGTCGCCCGCCGCCGCGGCGCCGGGCTGCCCCTGTTCACCGGGCTCGCGCTGGGCGCCGGCGCCGGGCTGACCGAGGGGTACGTCCTGTCGCGCCCCTACCTGGAGTACCTGAGCGGGTCGCTCGATCCGCTGCTGCTCATGGCCACCGCGATCGTGATGACGACGGTCATCATCGTGACGCTGCTGTGGTGGCCGCCCACCGGCGAGCCGCTGCGCCGGCTCGGGGCCTGGATCGGCCGCGGCCGGGTCCCCGACCTCTCGGCGATCGCCGCCATCCTCGTCGTGATCGCCTTCGCGGTCCGCCCGTACGTCCAGACCGTGACCCGCCGGCCGGTGAGCTCCGACGACCGCCTCAACGCCCTGTTCATCAAGACCGTGCAGATGGTCAACGGGCTGCCGGTGCGGCCGGATCGCACGTACGCCGAGATCAGCCTCTACTGGGTGGTCTGGTACATCGGGCTGCCGGCGCTGCTGCTGGCCGCCTTCGGCGCGGCAATGCTCGCCCGGCGGCTGCTGCGCCGCCAGACGCCGGAGTGGGCGCTGCCGTACGGGGTGATCGCGTGGAGCACCGTGACCACGCTGCTGCGCCCCGGGATCACCCCCGACCACCCGTGGGCGTCGCGCCGGCTCGCCGCCGTGGTCGTCCCCGGGCTGCTGCTGTTCGGGCTGTGGGCGCTGGCCTGGATCGTCCGGCGGGTGCGGCGGCTCGGCTACAGCCCGCAGGTCACCGGCGTCGTCGCCGGGTGCGGCGCGATCGTGCTGCTCGTTCCGGTGGTGGCGGCCTCCGCCGGCATCATGTTCACCCGGACCGAGCAGGGCGAGGTGGCGGCGGTGCGGCGGCTGTGCGCGGCGATCGGGCCGGGGGCGTCGGTCGTCATCGCCCAGCCGGTGACCGCCGACCGGTTCAGCCAGGTGATCCGCGGCATGTGCGGCGTTCCGGTGGCCCGGACGCCGCGCGGCGACCAGGAGGCCACCCGCCGCGTCATCGCCGCCATCGACGCGGCCGGGCGGCGGCCGGTCGTGCTCGGCGCGGGCGCCTCGGACGTCTCGCCGTTCGGGGCGGCCCGCCAGGTGATGGGGCTGCGCACCCGGCAGGACGAGCACACGCTCGTCACCCCGCCCAACGGCACCTGGAGCCTGACGATCAACGTCTGGATGGCCCAGCCGCCGTACGGGCGCTGAGCGACAGGTGAACAACTGATGATCAGATCGGCTCGCGCCGGCGTCCTGACCACGGATTCGCTGGTCGGAGAGTATCCTCGCGCTGCGTGAACACGTCCGACGAACAGACCCCTCCGCACGTGACCGTCGTGCTGCCCTGCTACAACGAGCAGGACCACGTCGTCGACGAGGTCGAGCGGATCTGCAAGGCCCTCGACGCCAGCGGCCACTCCTATGAGTTGCTCGCCGTCGACGACAGCTCCACCGACGCCACCCTGTCCCGGCTGAACGAGGCCGCCACCCGCTTCCCGGCCATGCGGGTCGTCCCGTTCGCCCACAACAGCGGCTCGGGCACGGTGCGGCGCATCGGCACCCTGCAGGCACGCGGGGAGATCGTCGTGTGGACCGACGCCGACATGACCTACCCCAACGAGCGGATCCCGGAACTCGTCGACATGCTCGACTCCGATCCGACCATCGACCAGGTGGTGGGGGCGCGGACGTCGGAGATGGGCAGCCACAAGCTGCTCCGGGTGCCCGCCAAGTGGTTCATCCGCAAGGTCGCCGAGCGGCTCACCAACACCAAGATCCCCGACCTCAACTCGGGGTTGCGGGCGTTCCGGCGCGAGGTCTCCCTGCCCTACCTCAAGCTGCTGCCGCCCGGGTTCTCGTGTGTCACGACGATCACGATCGCGTTTCTGTCCAACCAGCACAATGTGCGATATGTCCCGATTGATTACTTCAAACGGGCCGGCAAATCAAAGTTCAAGTTCCTGAAAGACGCTTATCGCTACATCCTGCAGGTGCTGCGGATGGTGATGTACTTCAACCCGCTCAAAGTGCTGATGCCGCCCGCGCTGTGGCTGATCGGCATCGGCGTGATCAAGGGCATCGTCGACCAGTTCCTGCACCCGCTCTACTTCGCGATCAACACTGTCCTGATCTTCGTCACCGGACTGATCATCGCCTCGTTGGCGCTGCTCGCCGACCTCATTGTCCGCTCGCGGGGGGACACGTGACGGTACGGTACGGTGTGGCGACAAGGGGGAACGCCGCAAGGGGGAACACCGCCACAGCCACGTGAGACCGCCGAGGGAGTCAGTGAGGATCGCGATCGTCGGGCCCACCTTCCCCTACAAGGGGGGCGGCGCCCATCACACGACCGAGCTGGCGCATCGGCTGGCCGCCGCCGGCCACGACGTGACGTTGGAGTCCTGGCGGACGCAGTACCCCTCGTTCGCCTATCCCGGCAGGCTGAAGATCTCCGAGCCGGAGGGCGAGCCGTTCCCGGCGACTCAATGGGCGCTGTCCTGGCACAGCCCGGCGGGCTGGGTGCGCGCCGGGCGCCGGCTCCGCTCGGCCGACCTCGTGGTGTTCACCGTGCTCACTCCGCTGCAGGTGCCGGCCTACCACGGCATCATCGTCGGTCTCGGGCGGCATCGGCCCCGCACCGCGGCGCTGTGCCACAACGTGCTGCCCCACGAACGCAAGGCCTACGACCCGATGCTGATGCGGACGCTGCTGCGCCGGGTCGATCACGTGCTGGTGCACTCCGCCGAGCAGGCGGCGCTGGCGCGCGCCCTGGCCCCCACGCCGGTCCGGCTGGCCGGGCTGCCGCCGCACCTGCCCGCGCGCCGAGCAGGTGGAGAGCGGCCGGCGCGGCGCTATGACCGGCTGCTGTTCTTCGGCATCGTGCGCCCCTACAAGGGCCTGGACATCCTGCTTCGCGCGATGGCGGCCGGTCCGCCGGAGGTCTCCCTGACCGTGGCGGGGGAGTTTTGGGGCGGCCTCGACGAGACGCGGCGGCTCGTGCGCGCGCTGGGCCTCACCGACCGGGTCGAGCTGCAGCCGGGGTACGTGCCGGCGACGGCGATCCCGGAGCTGTTCGACGGCGTCGACGCGCTCGTGCTGCCCTACCGCTCCGCCACCGCCTCCCAGAACGTCGCGCTGGCCTTCGAACAGGGCGTTCCGGTCATCGCCACCACCGCGGGCGCGCTGGCCGAGCACGTCCGCGATGGAGTTGACGGCGTGCTGTGCGAGCCGGGCGACGTGGGCTCGCTTACAGACGCTCTGAAGCGGTTCTACGCCGAGGGCGAGCCGGACCGGCTGCGCCGCGGGGTGCGGGCGGTGGACCCCGCGCCGTACTGGGACCGCTATCTCGAAGAGCTGCTCAAGCCCTGACCGGAGCCGCTCAGGCCGTCGCCGGGCGTTTCTGCGACCATGTCGCCCGTCGGCGTCGCCGTCGCCGCGGGCCGGGCCCGGACGGGCACGCGGCCGCCGGCGAGGAACGCCAGGGCGGACCCGATGAGGTCGACCAGCGTGAAGACCACACGCGAGATGATCGCGACGACCCCGGGCGCGCCGGCGGGCAGCGCCGGCGCCAGCGTGATGGCCAGCGCGACCTCGCGCGCCCCGATGCCGCCGGGCGTGATGAAGAACAGGAAGCCCACGGTCCAGGCCAGCGCGTAGCCGCCGATGGCGGCGAGCGGCAGGCTCTTGCCCGTGCCGCCCCCGTCGAGTGCGAGCAGCCAGATGTGCGCCCCGAACAGCGCCCAGCCGACGAGGTTCCAGCCGACGGTCCGCAGCGTCGCGCCCAGGTCGGCCGGGCGTTCCAGCGGCGGCCGATGGATGATCTTGAGCCCGAGGTTGAGCGCCCAGGTCACGATCTTGGGGTGCAGCGCGGCGAGCAGCACCGGGGCGAGGAGGAACAGCCACCAGTAGTCCACGGTCGCCGCCGGCGAGGTGAGCGGCAGCGCCACCGCGGCGATCGCCAGCCCGGTCGCCATGGTGATGGCCATGTTGAGCAGGGTGGCGCTCACCATGCGCAGCCGGGGCACCTTGTACTGGTGGGCCAGCTCGACCTGCGCGGCGAGCACCCACACCTTGCCCGGGACGTACTTGCCGAGCTGGGCGATGAACCAGACCCGGGCGGCCCCGCGCAGCGGCAGCTCCGAACCGAACCCGGCCAGGACCGCGCGCAGGCCCATCATCAGCGCGCACATGCCGGCGAAGGCGCAGACGAGGGAGAGCCCGACGACCGGCCACGACATGTTCGCGAGCGCGCGGCTGGTCTCGTCCCACCGCGTGGCGAGGGCGTATCCGCAAAAGCAGAGCGCCAGCACGATGAACGTCGGCCGGAAGATCCGCTTCGCACGTGACCGGATTTTCACCCGGTAAGCGTAGTGGAAACACGCAAACTCCCAGGTGAACGGAAGGTAACGACCTGGCACCGGCGAGTATTTATCCGCGTACAGTGGCCCAGATCGTCGTCCATGGGAACGGCGTGGTGATCCCCCGCACGTCCGCCACCGTGCTCACGAACTTGGCGAAGCCCCGTTTGGACCAGTGGTTGAGGTGGCCCGGGGTATTGCCGAGATCCGGGACATATCGCCCGGCGATCAGGTTGCAGCCGCGGAAGATGGGCTCGCGCGGCACGGAGAAGACGACGTGCCGCCGGGACACCCGGGCCATCTCGCGCAGCCCGCGCTCGGGGTCGGTGAGGTGCTCGAGCACCTCGACCGAGACGACGAGGTCGAACTGGTCGTCGTCGAACGGCAGGTGGTGCGCGTCGGCGTGCAGGTAGCCGGGGCCGGGGTAGGTGCGCCACCAGGACCGCAGGCCCGCGTCCGGCAGGTCGAGGGCGACGACCTCCCCGAAGCGGCGGTGCAGTTTGTCGGCGATGACCCCCTCGCCGCAGCCTACCTCCAGCACACGCTTCGGCCGGCCATAGGAATCCTCCGCGACCTCGCCGATGACCCTTTCGAGGTTGGCCACCCACCTTTCCGTGAGAAACCGGATGGCCGGATTCTTGGCGGTGTATTTCAACGTGGTGTTGCCGATGACGATGTCAGGTGTCTCGGGGACGGCCGGGCTCTGAACCACGACGACCTCCGCTTCTGCGGGCGCTCGAACCGCCGGCGGCGCGGGCCGGGGCCCGGGCTGCCGATTCTCGGCGGAGCGTATAGCCGCGGATCAGCCAATTGCGGCCGACCGGCGAGAGGTCATCAAGAGTTCACGAGCGGGCTACCTGACGGACTTTCTTATGGCCATTTACTGAATTTATCGGAAACTGCGTTACAGATGCGGCTCGATGGCGGCCGGCAGCCGGCGCTTGGGCTTGCGCCCATGATCACTCCTCTGTGGCCGCTCTGGCCGCCTATCGTTCGGCGCGTCCGTCCGTACCCCTGTCCGTGCTCCCGTCCATGTGCAACGCCGCGGGTGCCAGGACGTTCCCGGAGCTCGGCGGGGCCTGGCCGCCGCGGCGCGCCGGCGCGAAGCGGCCGATCCCGAACGCCAGCCCGGCCCAGGCGAGATCGGCGACCATCGAGATCAACCGGGACACCGTCGCGATCACGAGCGCCTGCGGCCAGTCCATGAGCGGGGCCAGCGCGGCGGCCATGGCCACCTCACGGGTGCCGATGCCGCCGGGCGCGAAGATCGTCAGGAAGCCGACCGACCACGCCAGCATGTAGGCGGCGGCCGCCGGCAGGAAGTCGGCGAGCCCGCCGCGGTGCACGTCGGTCACGAGCAGCCACGCCTGCACGTCGAGCAGCGCCCAACCGAGCACCGTCCAGCCGAGCGCCCGGACGAGGGCGCCGCCGCCGACGCCGCGCTCCAGCGGTTCCCGCCGGGCCAGCCGCAACGCGGCGTTCAGCGCCCCGGTCAGCACGCGGGGGTGCAGCGTCGCGGCCACCACCGGCACCAGCGCCAGCACCCACCAGTAGCGGTGGGCGGCGCCGGCCGAGGTGAACGGCAACGCGACCGCGGTCAGCGCCAACGCGCTGACCAGCGTGATCGCCATGCCGAGGACGGTGGCCGTGAACGTGCGTTTGCGCGGCGCCGCGTGGTCTCGGCCCAGCTCCATGGTGGCGACCACCTGCCACACCCCGCCGGGCAGGTACTTGCCGAGCTGGCCGAGGAACATCACCTGGACGGCCGGGCCAGGCCGCAGCGGGGAGCCGAGATCGGCGAGCAGTGTCCGCCAGGCCAGCATGGCACCGCCCGGGGCCAGCACCCCGGCGACCGTGGCGAGCGCCACCGACCACCACGACAGCGCGGACAGCGCCGCCGTCGCCTTGCCCCATTGGGAGACCAAGGCGGAGACCAGGAACGCGACGGCGAGCACCGCGAACCCAGCGCGCAGGGCCCGGCTCGCCCGCAGGCGGCGCATCACTCGCTCAAGGTTACGGCTTCGCGCCTCGATGGGTGAACGTTCCCCGCGTCGGCGCGGCCGCCGCCCCTAGACTGGCCGCCATGCCCAAGGAGCGGACCAAGGACAGGGAGCGGACCCCGCAGCTCGCGTACTCCGAGATCCAAAGCGCGATGCTCGAGGAGGACAAACGCCGGCGCAAGGCCGCCAAGCTGATCGCGGTGCTGACGCATTTCCTCGGGCGCGCCGACCTGGCCGGGCTGACGGTGGCCGACGTCGGGTGCTCGGCCGGATTCATCTCCGACGAGCTCGCCGCCGCCGGCGCCGAACACACCGTCGGCATCGACATCGACGTGCCGGGGCTCAAGCGCGCCAAGGACGCCTTCGGCGGCCGGGTGGGCTTCGTCTGCGGCGACGGCGAGCGGCTGCCCTTCCCCGACGGCACCTTCGACGCGATCGTCTTCAACCACATCTACGAGCACGTCGTGGACCCCGACGCGATCGTGGCCGAGCTGCATCGGGTGCTCGCCGACGACGGGGCGCTGTACCTGGGCCTGGGCAACAAGTACGGGATCATGGAGCCGCACTACCGGCTTCCATTCCTTTCGTACCTGCCGCCCGGACTCGCCGACCGGTACGTGCGGGCGAGCGGACGGGCCGATCACTACTACGAGCGGTTCCGCGGGCGCCGCGCGCTGCGCGCGATGGTTCGTGATTTCCACGTCTGGGACTACACGTTCGCCGTGATATCGGAACCGGATCGGTTCCACGGCGCCGATGACATGCCCGCGCCGGTCGCGAAGCTGCCCGCGCCCGCGATCCGGGCGCTCCGTCCGATCATCCCCACGTTCTTGTGGGTGGCGACAAAGACGCCGCTGTCTCCTGCCGGTCCCCGGTTGATCACCCCACCCGAGCCCGTCACGGCGTAGGCTTCCGGACAGGGGCGACCCCGCCACAGGCAAGACAAGGCGCGCCAGGCCCCTTGGCGTGACCATCCCGGTGGCCCACGGGCGTTCGTAGCAAGGGAGGATTGTGGCGCCTCGGATCCTCGTCGACGCGACTGGTGTGCCTGCCGACCGCGGTGCGCTCGGCAGATACGTCGATGGTCTGGTCGCGGCGCTGGACGCGGCCGGCGCCGACCTTGTGCTCGCCTGCCAGCGCTCCGATGAGGAGCGATATTCTCGGCTGGCGCCGCACACCAAGATCGTGGCCGGCCCGATGGCGATCTCGCATCGCCAGACGCGGCTGGCCTGGGAGCAGACCGGTCTGCCGGTCATCGCCGATCAGGTGGCCGCCGACGTCATTCACCTGCCGTACTACTCGATCCCGCTGCGGCCGGGACGGCCGACGGTCGCGACCATCCACGATGTGACCTACTTCTCCGAGCCCGAAGTGCACAACCCCGTGCGGTCGACCTACATCAAGTCGGCGACCCGCACCGCGTGCCGCCGGGCCACCCGGCTGATCGTGCCGTCGAAGGCCACCAGGGACGAGCTGGTCCGGCTGCTGGCCGCCGACCCCACACACATCGACGTCGCCTACCACGGCGTCGACCACGACGCGTTCCACCGGCCCGCCGAAGACGAGCTGCGCCGGGTCTCCGACCGGCTCGGCCTGCGCGGCCACCCCTACATCGCGTTCCTCGGCGCGCTCGATCCGCGCAAGA
Organism: Streptosporangiaceae bacterium; assembly: GCA_035765195.1. Taxonomy (GTDB): domain Bacteria; phylum Actinomycetota; class Actinomycetes; order Streptosporangiales; family Streptosporangiaceae; genus CALAED01. Next base: position 242,334 of record DASTYC010000007.1, on the reverse strand, counting down.
ACGTGCCCAACCTGATCCGCGGCTGGGTGCGCGCGGTGTCCGAGCGGCCCGACCCGCCGGCGCTGGTGCTGGCGGGCGGCGGCGGCTGGGACGACGAGGTCGACGCGGCGATGGCCACCGTCCCGGCCGGGCTGCGCATGGTCCGCCCCGGCTACCTGCGCTGGTCGTCGCTGCCGGGATATTTCGGCGGCGCGCAGATCGTCGCGCTGCCCAGCCGGGGCGAGGGTTTCGGGCTGCCGGTGCTGGAGGCCATGGCCTGCGGCGCGCCGGTCCTGACCACCCCGCACTCCTCGCTGCCCGAGGTCGGCGGCGACGCCGTCGCCTACACCGAGCCCGACGAGGAGAGCATCGCGGCGGCGCTGCGCGCGCTGCTCGACAACCCCGAACGCCGCAAGGCGCTCGCCGAGGCGGCCTTCATCCGCTCCCAGGAGTTCAGCTGGGCGGCCTCCGCCGAGGCGCACATGGCCTCCTACCAGCGGGCCATGTCCAGCTAAGGGCGGGCGTCGGCGCGGGTCGCGGCGGTAGGGTGCCGACATGGCCATAACGGGGAAGAAGGGGCGAGCACGGCAAGCGATCATCCTGGCGGGTGGTCAGGCGACCCGGCTGCGTCCCTACACGGACGACCGGCCCAAGGCGATGGTGCCGGTGGCGAACAAGCCCATCGTCGACTGGCAGCTGGAGTGGCTGTCCGGGCAGGGCTGCGAGCATGTCGTGATCTCGTGCGGATATCTCGCCGACGTGCTCGAAAAGCACCTCGCCGCGCACGACTATCCGCTCACCATCGAGGTCGCGGTGGAGTCCGAGCCGCTCGGCCGGGGCGGTGCGCTGCGGTTCGCCGCCGGTCGTCTGCCGTTCGAAGGCGAGCGCTGGCTGGCCCTCAACGGCGACGTGCTGTGCCGGTTCCCGCTGGGCGATCTCATCGACCGGCACGTGAGCGCCGCCGCGATGGCCACGATCGCGCTTGCCCAGTACCGCACCAACTGGGGCATCGCCACGCTCGACGAGCACGACCGCATCGCCGGCTTCGTCCAGTCCCCGAGCCTGCCCTACTGGATCAACGGCGGGGTGTACGCCTTCGAACCGGACGTGATCCATCTCCTTCCGGAGAAGGGCGACCACGAGGACACCACGTTCCCGCACCTGGCCGTGGACAAGCTCCTGGCCGGCTACAAGATCACCGGCTATTGGCGCGGCGTCGACACCGTCAAGGACGTCAAGGAGGCCGGCGAGGAGGTCCTCCAGCTGGGCTGGTGATTCCTGGCAGAGGTGGGCTGGACGTGTGTTGACGAGGGAGTGGCGGCCGCCGTGGCCGGTCGATGTGGGCCGGACGCTTTCGCCGCATCGGCGCGGGCCGCGTGATCCGGCGTTCCGCGTCACCGAGGACGGCGCGATCTGGCGCGCGTCGACGACCCCCGACGGCCCGGGCACGCTGCGGCTGTGCGCCCGCCAGGACCGCGCGGCGATCGAGGCGGCCGCGTGGGGCCCCGGTGCGGAGTGGCTGCTCGACGGGCTGCCCGAGCTGCTCGGGGCGGCCGACGATCCGGCGTCGTTCGAGCCCGCGCATCCGGTTCTGCGGGAGGCGGCCATGCGGCTGCCGGGTCTGCGGATCGGGCGGACGAGGCGTGTCTTCGAGGCGCTGGTGCCGGCCGTCCTCGAGCAGAAGGTCCCCGGCGCCGAGGCGCGGCGGGCGTGGCGCTACCTGCTGCGCCGGTACGGGGAGCCGGCGCCCGGCGCGCCCGAGATGCGCGTGCCGCCGCCGCCTGAGGTGTGGGCCCGGATCCCGTCGTGGGAGTGGCACCGGTCCGGCGCCGAGGCGGTCCGGGCCCGTACGATCATCAACGCGGCGCGGGTCGCGCGGCGGCTGGAGGCCGATGCCTCAGCGGCGCGCCTGCGGTCGCTGCCGGGCATCGGGGTGTGGACGGCGGCGGAGGTGCGCCAGCGCGCGTACGGCGATCCCGACGCGGTCTCGGTGGGCGACTACCACATCCCCGGGATGGTCGGCTGGGCGCTCACCGGCCGGAAGGTCGACGACGCGGGGATGCTCGAGCTGCTCGAGCCGTACGCGGGGCACCGCTACCGCGTCACCCGGCTGCTGGAGCTGTCCGGCAGCCGTCCGCCGCGGCGCGGCCCCCGGATGCCGGTCCGCGACTATCGGTCCTTTTGAGTTCCGGCCCGGGTCTGCGGCGCAGCCAGAAGTGATGGGCCGTCCAGTCGAGCCCGTCTCGGCTGTCGGCGCCGAAGAATGGACCGAGCACAGCGAGCACGATAAAGAGAGCAAGCAGCAGCAACATGGGTGGTCCTCGAATTCTTTTCCCGTCGTATCCCGATTTTGGGCTTCTTTGACTGTTCAGGTCCAGCGAGTATTTCTGGACGGAATGTGTAAGAATCGCTGAACTATGTTGGACTTGGGCCGTCTCAGGGTGCTGCGCGAGCTCAAGCTGCGCGGCACGGTCGGCGCGGTCGCCGAAGCGCTGGGCTACAGTCCGTCCGCGGTCTCGCAGCAGCTCGCGCAGCTGCAAAAGGACGTCAAGGTTCCGCTGGTCGAGCGGGCCGGCCGGCGCCTTCGCCTCACCGAGGCCGGCGAGGTCCTGGCCGGCCAGGCGGAGATCCTGCTGGCGCAGGCCCAGCACGCCGAGGAGTCGACGCTGGCCGCCGGCGGCCGGGTGGCCGGGGTGATGCGGGTCGTCGGACACCAGGTCGCGGTGCTCAACCTGATCGCACCCGCGCTCCCGGGGCTGCGCCGCCGCCACCCCGACCTGGTCGTGGAGGTCATCGACGAGGAGTCCGAGGATGTCCTGCGCAAGCTGGCGCTGCAAGAGGTGGATCTCGTCCTCTACAACGAGTACGTCCACATGCCGCTGCCCCGGGCGGCCGACCTCGAGCCGGAGACGCTGCTCACCGAGCCGATGCGGCTGGTGCTCCCCGAGGGCCATCGCCTCGCCAGGTCCGGGGCGGTCCGGCTCGCCGATCTGGAGGGCGATTCGTGGGTCAGCACGCACAGCGGGACGCGGCACGCGGAGATGATGCGCCGGGCCTGCGCCGAGATCGGCGGTTACCGGCCCACGGTCCGCCACCACAGCAACGACGTGCGGGTGCTCCTCAACCTGATCGCGGCCGGCCAGGCCGTGGGACTGCTGCCCGAGCTCGCCCAGGTCGCCAACCAGCCGGGCGTCGTCGTCCGCGGCGTGGCCGATGCCGATCTGCGCCGCAGGATCGTGGCCTGGCGGCGGCGCGGCGCCGAGGCGCGTCCGTCGGTCAAGGCCGTCCTGGAGGCGCTGCGCGCGACCGCGGACGAGCTGGTGGCGCGCCGCCCCGGCCTGAGTCGCGAGCGCCCGTCCCCGCCGGAGGGCAGGCGGCGGTTACCTTGCCGCCGCGTCGACCTGTGGTCAACCGGAAAAGTTGATGCGGGGCGCCCGGAATGAAGTGAATGCCCTGGACGTAATGTCGTGGCATGAGCGCGCACTCGCGGCCCCCCGCCAGCCCGTCGTCCGGCTCGACCCCCGACGCGTCCGCCGCCCCCGCGGAGCGTCCCGTGCCATCGGGGGCGGCCCTGCGCAGGGCGCTCGCCCGCGCCAGGGACGGCAAGACCCTCGACCGAGACGAGGCCGCCGTGCTGCTGCACGCGCGCGGCGCGGCGCTCGACGATCTCCTGGCCGTCGCCTCTCGGGTCCGCGACGCCGGCCTCGACGCCGCCGGCCGCCCGGGCGTGATCACCTACAGCCGCAAGGTCTTCATCCCGCTGACCAGGCTGTGCCGCGACCGGTGCGGCTACTGCACGTTCGCCACCGTCCCGCACCGGCTGGACGCGCCCTACCTGAGCCCGGACGAGGTGCTGGAGATCGCCCGGCAGGGCGCGGCGCTGGGCTGCAAGGAGGCGCTGTTCACGCTGGGGGACCGGCCCGAGGACCGGTGGCGGCAGGCCGGCGAGTGGCTCGCCGCGCACGGCTATGACGACACGCTCTCGTACGTGCGCGCGATGGCGATCCGCGTGCTGGAGGAGACCGGGTTGTTGCCGCACCTCAACCCGGGGGTGCTGGGCTGGCGCGACTTCCAGCGGCTCAAGCCGGTCGCGCCGTCGATGGGCATGATGCTCGAGACGACTTCGACCCGGCTGTTCACCGAGCGGAGCGGGGCGCACTACGGCTCGCCCGACAAGGACCCGGCGGTGCGGCTGCGCGTGCTCGAAGACGCCGGCCGCTGCGCCGTCCCGTTCACGACCGGCATCCTCATCGGCATCGGCGAGACAGTCGAGGAGCGCGCCGACGCGCTGTTCGCGATCCGCGCGACGATGCGCGAGTACGGCGCGATCCAAGAGGTCATCATCCAGAACTTCCGCGCCAAGCCCGACACCAAGATGCGGGACGTGCCCGACGCCGAGCTGGCCGAGCTGGCCGCCACGATCGCGGTGGCCCGGGTGGTGCTCGGCCCGAAGGCGCGCGTCCAGGCGCCGCCCAACCTGGTCGACGAGCAGTACGAGCTGATGGTGCGGGCCGGCATCGACGACTGGGGCGGGGTGTCGCCGCTGACCCCGGACCACGTCAACCCCGAGCGCCCGTGGCCGCAGCTCGACGAGCTGGCCGCCCGGACCGCCGCCGCCGGGTTCGCGCTCCGCGAGCGTCTCACGATCTACCCCGAGTACGTGCGGCGCGGCGAGCCGTGGCTCGACCCCAGGGTGGCCGGGCACGTGGCGGCGCTCGCCGATCCGGCGACCGGCCTCGCCCGCGAGGGAGCGCGCCCCGTCGGCCGGCCCTGGCAGGAGCCCGACGGGGGCTTCGCGGCGACCGGCCGTACGGACCTGCACGTGGAGATCGACACGGCGGGGCGCACCGCGGACCGGCGCGACGACTTCGACGAGGTGTACGGCGACTGGGCCGCGCTGCGCGAACGCCTGCCCGCCGGGGCCGCCGGGACTTCCGGGTCTTCCGGGGACGCCGCCGGCGCGCCGCGGCGGCTCGCCGCCGACGTCAGGTCCGCGCTCGCCGCCGCCGAGCGCGATCCGGGCGGGCTGTCCGACGCGCACGCGCTCGCGCTGCTTGCGGCGGACGGGCCCGAGCTGGACGCCGTGGCGGACTTCGCCGATCACCTCAGGCAGGACGCGGCCGGCGACGAGGTGACGTACGTCGTCACGCGGAACATCAACTTCACCAACGTCTGCTACACCGGCTGCCGCTTCTGCGCGTTCGCCCAGCGGCGCAGCGACGCGGACGCCTACACGCTGTCGCTCGACCAGGTGGGCCGGCGCGTCGACGAGGCCTGGGCGGCGGGGGCGACCGAGGTCTGCATGCAGGGCGGCATCCATCCCGACCTGCCGGGCACCGCCTACTTCGACCTCGCCCGCGAGGTGAAACGCCGCGCGCCTGACATCCACCTGCACGCCTTCAGCCCGATGGAGGTCGTCAACGGCGCCGACCGTGCCGACATGTCCATCGAGGAGTGGCTGCGGGAGGCCAAGGCCGCCGGGGTGGACTCGCTGCCGGGAACGGCGGCCGAGATCCTCGACGACGACGTCCGCTGGGTGCTGACGAAGGGCAAGCTGCCCGCGGACGCCTGGGTCGAGGTGGTGACCACCGCACACGGGCTGGGCATCCCGACCACGTCCACCATGATGTACGGCCACGTCGACACGCCCGCGCACTGGGTCGCCCACCTCAGGCTGCTCCGCCGGATCCAGGACCGGACCGGCGGATTCACCGAGTTCGTGCTGTTGCCCTTCGTCCACCACAACGCGCCGATCTACCTGGCCGGGCTGGCCCGGCCGGGCCCCACCGAGCGCGAGAACCGCGCGGTGCACGCGCTGGCGCGCATCATGCTGCACGGCGCGATCGACAACATCCAGTGCTCGTGGGTGAAGCTCGGCGACGAGCTGTGCGTGCGGCTGCTGCGCGGCGGCGTCAACGACCTCGGCGGCACCCTCATGGAGGAGACGATCAGCCGGATGGCCGGCTCCGAGCACGGCTCGTTCAAGACGATGAGCGCGCTGGAGGGGCTGGCCGAGCGGGCCGGGCGCCCGGCACGGCAGCGGACGACGACGTACGGCCGGGTCAGCGCCGAGCGGATCCAGGCGGCGCGGCGGACAGACGGCGTCGGCACGTTCCTGCCGCTGGTCCGGTGAGCACCCGCCGGACGCCCGGCCGGACGCCCGCCGAACAGACGAACGGCGGTTTGTCAGGTCGCCGGAACGCTATAAATCCGGCATCTCCGCTTGCGGTGGATGGGTGGTTCGGCATTAAGTTGCCAAAGCAATGGCCAATGGCCGAGGGTGGCCGCTCGACGGGGGGCGCGTCGCACCCCGGGCCGGAAAGACGACACACACCGTGAGGCCGGCTGGTGGAGTTGGATGAGCGCGCGGAACGAGCCACACCGCGTCGCTTGAGCGGGCGCCCGCAGCGCCCGCGGCTCGTCCTTGCGCTGGTCAGCGCGGGCGTACTGCTCGTCGCGTTCATCGGCGGCGGCTGGGCGCTGCGCGAGTTCCCCAAGACGTGCTCGGGCGACCCGCTGCTGGTCAGCATCGCCGCGCAGCCCGACATCGCGCCGGCGATCATGGAGGTGGCCTCCAGGTTCAACGTCCAGCCGCACGAGGTGCGCGGCCGCTGCGTCCGGGTGGCCGTCTACGAGAAGGAGCCGGCCAAGGTCGCCCGCTTCCTGTCGGGCGGGCCGTTCGCCGGCGGCGAGAAGCTGAACGTCGACGGCTGGGTGCCCGAGTCGTCCATGTGGGTGAACGTGGCACGCGACTCGGCGACGGGCGCGCGCACCGTCTCGACCGAGGTCAGCTCGGTCGCCAGCTCCCCGGTCGTGCTGGCCACGTCGCGGGCGGTGGCGGCGGAGTTCCGGCGGCGCGACATCGAGCCCAGCTGGCGAATGCTCTTCCCGAGGTACGCCACGCTGTTCGGCGGGCCGCGGACCAAGACGCCGGTGTCGGTGCAGATGCTCGACCCCTCGCTCAGCGGCGCCGGCATCGCCACCATGATCGCGATCCGGCGCATCATCGGCGCCGGCCGGCGGTCGGGCCCGCTGCTCACGTCGTTCGTCCGCGGCATGCAGCGCAGCACGTGGAGCGACAACACCACGATGTTCACGTACCTGACCGGGCTGGCCAGGTACAGCAGGCCGATCGTCGTGTCCACCGAGCAGGCCGTGTTCGTCTACAACGACACGCACCGGCCCAACCCGGCGACGCCCCTCCTGCCCAAGGAGGGGAGCGTCCTGATGGACTACCCGTTCGCGGTCACCACCACCGACCCCGTGCGCAAGGAGGCGGTCGAGGCGTTCCGGTGGACGCTGCGGTCGCGGCTGTCCCTGGAGACCGTCCAGCGCTTCGGCTTCCGCACCCCAGAGGGCTTCATCAACCGCGAGATCGCCCAGCGCTACGAGGTGAACGGCTACACGCCCAGGCTCGTCGCTGCCGCGCCCAAGCCGGGCCAGGTCGATGAGGCGCTGCAGGCGTGGAACCGGCTCGGCCTCGGCACGAACATCCTGGTGCTGTCCGACGTGTCCCGGTCCATGGCCCAGGAGGTACCCGGCGCGGGCGAGACCCGGCTGCGGCTCGCCATCCGCGCGGCGCTGCTCGGGCTCCAGCTGTTCCCGAACGACACGAACATCGGGCTGTGGCAGTACGCCGAGCGGCTCAGCGGCGACAAGCCGTACAAGCAGATGGTGCCCATCGGGCCGATCACCCAGCAGCTCGGCGGGCACAGCCGGCGCGCCGAACTGCAGCGCATCGCGCCGGCCACCCGCTCCACCGGCCAGTCCGCCAAGATGAACGACACGATCCTGGCGGCCTACCGCGAGCTCAAGCGCACCTGGCGGCCCGACAAGTTCAACGCGATGCTGGTCATGGCCGCCACCGGCGACAACGCGCCCGGCGGGCTGTCGACCGACGGGCTGCTCGACGCGATCCGCAAGGAGGCCGACCCTCAGCGCCCGGTGCAGATCATCTTCGTGGCCTTCGGCACCGACATCGACACGGCGTCCATGGATCGGATCGCGCAGGCGACCGGCGGCGGCGTCTACTCCACCCGCGACCCGAACCAGATCATCAACGTGTTCATGGACTCCATCGCCCGCCGCCTGTGCACCCCCGACTGCCCGGAGACCTGAGCGGCGACCGGCCCGCGGGCGTTGGCGGGCGTCAGCGGGTCTCGACGAAGGCGGCGCCGTCGCGGGGCGGCCGGTCGCCGGGCGGGCGGGCCGGATGGCCCACGCCGACCGCGCCCATCGGGTCCCAGTCGGCGGGCAGCCCGAGCGCCTCGCGGACCACGTCCGGGCAGAACATCGTGCTCGACACCCAGCACGAGCCGAGCCCCTCGATGGCCAGCGCGACGAGGAGGTTCTGCACGCCGGCGCCCATCGACACGAGGAACATCTCGCGCTCGGCGCGGGCGCGGCGCTCGTCGGGATAGGTGTGCGCGCCCGTCATGACCAGGCACGGGACGACGAGGTACGGGGCGCGCCGCAGCACGTCGCCGCGCCGCACCCGGCGGGCGATCGACTCCTCGGTGCGGCCGTCACGGCGCAGGTCGGCGATCCAGGCGTCGCGCATCGCGTCGAGCAGCGTCGTACGGGCGGCGGCCGACTCGACCAGCACGAACCGCCACGGCGTCGTGTGGTGCGGCGCCGGCGCGGTGAGCGCCGCCGCGACGGCCCGCCGCACCGCCTCGCCGTCGACGGGATCGGCGGTGAACTCCCTGATCGTCCGGCGCGCGCGCAGCACCTCCGCCGAGCCGTAGCGGAACATGTCCTCGGCGGGCGGGCGGAGCAACGCGCGCGCCCCCGGGCCGGTCTCGTCGGTGACGAGGTGACCGAGGCCGCGGACGATCGCGACCGGCACGCCGTCGAGCTTGCCCTTGACCAGCTCGGCGGCCGCCGCGATCTCGTCGGCGACGGCGGTGACGGTGGCCTCGAGCCGGTTGCCGTGCCCGTCCACGCGGCCGCGCAGGTCGTCGAGCGGGGCCAGCCCGGCCACGCCGATGGCCGCGTCGGTCAGCCCGATGCGCCAGGGACGGCCGAGCGTGTCCGAGACGACCACCGCGACGCGGACGCCGAGCAGCTCGCGCAGCCGGTCGCGGATCCGCGCGGCGGAGGCGTCGGGGTCGGCGGGCAGCAGCAGCACCGTGCCGGGCGGCGTGTTGGAGGCGTCCACGCCCGCGGCGGCCAGGACCAGCCCCTGGCGGGTCTCCACGATCCGCGTCTCGCCGCCGGGGACGGAGCGGCGCGCCACCACCCGCACGGTCTCGGCCTCGATCGCCTTGGCGCGGTCGGCGGCGACCATGACCCGGCCCTCGGCCTTGCTCACGATCTTCGAGGTGACGACCACGATGTCGCCGTCGCCGAGCGCGGCCGCGGGTGCGGCGGTCGCGGCGGCGATCAACGCGGCGATGTCGTCGCCCTCGCGGACCTCCGGGAGCCCGGCCACGCCCCGGATCTCAAGCGGGCTCATCGGCCAGCTCCAGGGCGGCGGCCGCGATGTCGGCCGCCGCGGTCACGTCGGTCATCAGCAGCGGACGAGCCCGCACCGTGATGCCGTCGACGGCCCGGCCGACGGCGTCGGCGTCGGCGGTGTCGACCAGCCAGCCGTCCAGGAGCTTCGGGCCGTAGTGGGCGGCCACGGCCCGCGCCGAGGTCTCCACGCCGATGGCGGCCAGGCAGGCATCGGCCATGCCGCGCACCGGAGCGCCGCCGATGATCGGGGAGACCCCGACGACCTTCTTGGCCTCGATGGCGGGCCGGATGCCCGGCACCGACAGGATCGTGCCGACGCTCACGACCGGGTTGGACGGCGGCAGCACGACGACGTCGGCGGCCTCGATGGCCTCGAGCACGCCGGGCGCCGGCTTGGCGTCGGCCGCGCCCACCGCGGTGATCGACTCCGCCGGCACCGAAGCGTGCAGCCGCACCCACCACTCCTGGAAGTGGATCGCTCGGCGGCCCGACTCGTCGGCGATGACGACGTGCGTCTCCACCCGGTCGTCGCTCATCGGAATCAGCCGTACGCCGGGCCGCCACCGCTCGCACAGCGCCTCGGTCACCGCGGACAGCGGGTAGCCGGCGTCGAGCATCTGGGTGCGCACGATATGGGTCGCGAAGTCGCGGTCGCCCAGGGTGAACCACGACGGCCCCACGCCGTAGGCGGCCAGCTCCGCGCGCACGGAGAATGTCTCGCCGGCGCGGCCCCACCCCTGCTCCTCGTTGATCCCGTCGCCGAGCGTGTACATCACCGTGTCGAGGTCGGGGCAAACGCGCAGGCCGAACAGGGTGATGTCGTCGCCCGTGTTGCCGATGACGGTGATCTCGGCGTCCGGGGCGGCCAGCTTGAGCCCGCGCAGGAACCGGGCTCCACCGATGCCGCCCGCCAGCACCACGATCCGCATGTGTGCCAGTCTGGCATCCGCTCCGGCGTCGGCCCACCGCGGCCGGGACCCACCGCTGCCCTCGTCCTACCGGGATGGGTCGCGAAGGATATGCAAAGCTGGGGTACCGACCATTGATCCCCGTTCGCTGGAGAATCACGTGAACCACGACGCCGTGCGGCGACTTCGTGAGCCCGTGGCCTGGGCGCTGATCGTCGCCGCTGGCCTGCAGATCATCGCCGGACTGATCCTGCTCTTCGCCGCTTCGAGCTTCTCCTTGCAGTCGCTCATCGAGATCAGCAGCGGCAATGTCCTCACCGGCGTCGTCGTGGCGGGCGTCGTCGCGCTCGCGGTGCTGCTGGTTTCGTACGGTGACAGCCCCAGCGCGCAGGCCCGCTTGATCGTGATCGCGGGGCTGGCCGTGCTCGGACTCGCCGCGATCTTCGGCGTGATCGTCTGGCTGGCCGCGCTCGGCGCGAGCGGCGAGACGATCGGCGTGGAAACGTCCGGGAAGATGGCCGTGTTCCTGTACGGCGCGGCGAAGCTCATCGTGATCGGCGTCGCCGGCTACTTCGCCTTCACCGTGCTGCAGGGGCTGCGTCCGGCTCGGCCCGCGGCCGCGCCGCCCGGCGCGGTGCCGCCCGGCCAGGAGGGCTACCAGGGCTACGGCGGCTACCCGCCCGGCGACCAGCAGCAGTACGGCGGCTACCCCCCGCCGCAGGCGCCGGAGTACGGGCAGCCGGAGTACGGGCAGCAGCACGGTTACGGTCAGCAGTACCAGCAGCCCTACGGCCAGCCCGAGTTCCAGCAGCCGCAGGGCCAGCCCCAGCAGGGCTACCAGGCGCAGCCGCCCGCGGAGCCCGCCGAGGGCGAGGGCGAGGCCGGCCTGTGGACCCGGTCCTACGGCAGCGATCAACAGCAGGCTCCCGGATACCCCCAGTCCGGTGAAGAGAACGACCAAAACTGGTACCGCGACGACCGCCGCCCGCAATAATCCCAGGTCAGCAGCGGTCGTTAGCGCATCGAACCGGGCCCTTCACCACCCCTCGGCCACAGGTTCCGCTTGACGGGCCATGCCGTACACGCGTGTAATTTCAATGGTGTAGTTCTGCGCCTTCCCGGGGGATGGAGCTCGAGGGAAGGCTTGACCATGGGGCTCCGGGGGCTAGGAGGTGCGCTGTGAGCGAGGTGCTCATCCCGCTGGCGCACGGCACATTCGGTGAAGAGTTGGGCTGGCAGGAGCGCGCGTTGTGCGCGCAGACGGATCCGGAGGCGTTCTTTCCGGAGAAGGGTGGCTCGACCCGCGAGGCCAAGAAGGTGTGCCGCGCGTGTGAGGTTCGTGCGGAGTGTCTGGAGTACGCGCTCCAGCACGACGAACGCTTCGGCATCTGGGGCGGCCTGTCGGAGCGCGAGCGCCGCAAGCTGAAGCGTCAGGCCGTCTGACGTCCGTCCTCGGCCGGACCGCCGGCAGACGGGTGTTTCAGGGGCATGTCATTCAGCGGCATGCGGCGGCGCGGTCCCCGCGGGTGCGCGTACAGTGGTCAGCCGTGCCGGCCAGTGCGGTCGGCACGGGCAAACCTTGACTTCGGACAGATCGAGCGGACCCTTGTCGCCTGCAAGTGACAACGCGCGTCACCGGCACGAGCGCGATCGGCACGTCGTCACGGCCGTTCTCGTCGCCCATGACGGAGCCCGCTGGCTGACCAGCACCCTCAAGGCGCTGCTGTCCCAGACGCGTCCGGTCCAGCGGCTGGTCGCGGCGGACACCGGCAGCGCCGACCGCGGCCCGGCCGTGCTCGCCGAGGTCATCGGCCGCGGCAACCTCGTGACGCTGCCCCGTACGACGGGGTACGGCGAGGCCGTCAACGAGGCGCTGCGCCATCCGGGCGCGACCATGGAGGTGCCGGAGACCGCCGACCTGCCGCTCGACGACCGCGTCGAGTGGATCTGGCTGCTGCACGACGACTCGGCGCCCGCGCCCACCGCGCTCCAGCAGCTGCTCGCCGTCGCCGACGACAACCCGCACGTCGGCATCTTCGGCCCCAAGCTGCGCGACTGGTACGACCAGCGCATCCTGCTCGAGCTCGGCGTCACCATGGACGCCGCCGGCCGCCGCGACACCGGCATCGACCGGCGCGAGTTCGACCAGGGGCAGCACGACGGGGTCAAGGACGTCCTCGCGGTCAGCACCGCCGGCATGCTGATCCGCCGCGACGTCTGGACCGAGCTCGGCGGCTTCGACGTCCGCCTCGGGCTCTTCCGCGACGACATCGACCTGGGCTGGCGCGCGCACACCGCGGGCCACCGGGTGTTCGCGGTGAGCGACGCCGTCGTCTACCACGCCGAGGCCGCCGCCCGCCGCCAGCGCGCCATCGGCATGACCAGCGACGATCCGCGCCGCGTCGACCGCCGCAACGCGCTGCAGGTGCTGCTGTCGAACGTGCCGTTCCGGGCCATGGTCCGCATGCTCGTGCGCAACATCGTGGTGTCGCTGCTGCGCTGCGCGGTGCTGCTGGTCATGAAGAAGCCGGACGCGGCGCGGCACGAGCTCGCCGGCCTGCGCGACGTGCTGCGGCACCCGAGCACCCTGCGCCGCATGCGCGCCGACCGGGCCGCGGGCAGGGCGCACGCCTATCGCAGCGTCCGCCGGTTCCTGTCGCGCGGCCTGGCGCTGCGCCGGATCATCGACGCGATCGGCAACATGGTCTCCGGCACCGGCCCGGTCGGCGGCGGCAGGCACCACGCGTTCGGCGACGACGGCGAGGACGAAGAGCCGCTCACGCCCGAGACCCGGTGGCTGGGCAAGGTGCTCGCCCACCCGGGGGTCGTCACCGTGCTCCTGCTGTCCGCGGTGACGATCGCGGCGGGCCGCGAGCTGATCGCCTCCGGCGGCCGGCTCGGCGGCGGGGCGCTGGTGCCGGCGTGGGGCGGCGCGGCGGACCTGTGGCATCAATACCTCGCGGGCTGGCACCCGGTCGGGCTCGGCTCGGCCGACGGCGCGCCGCCCGCCGTCGGCGTGCTGGCCGCGCTGTCCACGGTCCTGCTCGGCAAGCCCTGGCTGGCCGTGCTGGCGCTGCTGCTCGGCTGCGTGCCGCTCGCCGGGCTGACCGCGTACCTGGCCGCCAAGCGCGTCGTGCCCGACATGTCGCCAGGAGAGGCCGGCAGCCGGCGGCTGCGCCGAGTGCACATCCCGACGCCGGTCGTCCGGTCGTGGGCGGCGCTGACGTACGCCCTGCTGCCGGTGGCGACCGGCGCCGTGACGGCGGGCCGCATCGGCACCGCGGTCGTGGTGGTGCTGCTGCCGCTGATCTGTGTGCAGGGCCTCCAGGTGGTCAACCCGCCCGGTCCCGACCGGATGCGCCGGGCCGGCCGGGCCGCGTGGGCGACGGCGCTGCTGCTCGCGATCGCGATGGCGTTCATGCCGCTGACCTGGGTCCTGGTCGCCGCGGCCGGGGCCATGGCGTGGGTGGCCTACGGGCCCGCGGTCCCGGCGCTGCGGCGGCACCTGGCCATCGCGCTCGGCGTGCCGCTGCTGTTGCTGCTGCCGTGGGTGGCCGGCCTGATCCTGCATCCGTCGCGGCTGCTCCTCGAGATCGGCCTCAACCGGCCCGAACTCGTCGACGAGCGGCTGCCCGCGCTGTCGATCATGGCGCTCAACCCCGGCGGCCCCGGCACGCCCGCGTTCTGGGTCACCGGCGGGCTGATCGTGCTCGGCCTGTGCGCGCTGCCGCTGCGCGGCGACCGTACGGCCGTGCTCGGCGGCTGGATGCTGGCGCTGTTCGGACTGCTGGTCGCGGTCCTCGCCGGCGCGGCCACGGTGACCAAGGGCGCCGACGTGGCTGTGGCGTGGCCGGGCGTGCCGCTGGCGTTCGCCGCTGCCGGGGTGCTGGTCGCCGCCGTGGTCGGGGTGCGGCGCGCGGTCGACGCCTTCGCCGGGCGGCGCCTGCTGCCGCGGATCGGCGCGATCGTGCTGCTCGCCGTCGCGCTGTCCGCGCCGGCGCTGGCGGCGGTGAACTGGGGGGTCACCGGCGGCGGCGGCCCGCTGACCAAGGCCGACCGCGAGGCGGTCCCCGCGTTCGTGGCGGCGACTGCCGACGCCGCCGTCCGGCCGCGCATGCTCGTCCTGCGCCGCGAGCCCGACGGCGGGGTCGCCTACACCGTGCTGCGGGGCGTCTTGCCGACGCTCGGGGAGTCGGAGATCCTCACCTCCGACGCGGCGAACCGGAGGATGGACGTCCTCGTCGCCGGGCTGCTGGCCGGCCGGGGCGGCAACGAGAGCCGCGGCCTGACCCGGATGGGCGTCCATTACATCCTCGTGCCGAACCCCGGCCGCGATGCGCTGACCGGCGTGCTCGACGCCGCCCCCGAGGTGATCAGGCTCAGCCGGACGCAGCGGTTCGCGCTGTGGCGGCTCGCGGCGCCGGGCGGGCGGCTGATGCTGCTGGACGGCAACCAGATCACACCGCTGGCCGCGGGCCCGGTCACCGCGCGGGTGCGCATCCCGCCCGGACCCGCAGGTCGTACGCTCCTGCTGGCCGAACCCGCCGACGGCGGCTGGCACGCGAGGCTCGACGGCGTCGCGCTGCGCGGCGAGCGGGCCGACGGGTGGGCCCAGTCATGGCACGTCCCGTCGAGCGGCGGGCAGTTCACGCTGACCCGCGGCATGCTGACCCGGCACGTCTGGCTCGGGCTGCAGGCGGCGGCGCTGCTCGTCGTCATCGCGCTGGCGCTGCCGGGCGGCCGCGCCGAGGAGACCGGGCACGAGCCATGGCCGGTCCGCGCCAGGCGGCGCGGCGGCCAGGCCGGTGAGCCGAAGATCGAGTCCGGCGGCGAGCCCGGCGCCGATCTCGATGTGGGTGCCGATGCCGATGCCGATGCCGGCGCCGATCGAGACGCCGAGCCCGAGACCGAGGCCGTTCCCATGGCCGGGGCCCCGCCGGGGTCGGACGGCGCGGCACCGGGCCCCGGCGCCGAATCGGCGGCGCGGCGGCGCGGCCGGGGTGCCCGCCGCCGCCCGGCGCGCGGCGTGCGGCTGCTGCGCGGGCTGCGCCGCGCGACCGGCCGTACGGACGAGCCGGCCGACGCCGCGCCCGCCGCCAACGGGGCCGGTACCGCCGATCAGGGCTCCGCCGTCGCCGCGCTCGGTCACCAGAAGGCGAGGGAGCGGTGAACGCGCTGACGCGGATTCTGGGGCACCGCTACGGCATCGCCGCGCTGGTCCTGGTGGCGCTGTTGGCGATCTACGGGGTGGCGAGCATCCCGCGCCCGGACGCCCGGGCGGCCCGTGGGCACGGCCGGCCGGTGCCCGTCGACTCGGCCGTCGCCGTCTGTCCCGACCCCGCCGCCCGCGGCGGGACGGCCGCGCGGGTGAGCGCGATCACGCCGCCCACCTCGCGTAAGGGCGGCCAGGCCGAGATCAAGGACGTCGCCGGCGGCGCGCTGGTCACGACGCTGACCGCGCCGGGAACATCGTGGTACCGCGACGCCAAGGGCGCGGCGGGGCCGTACGCGATCCGGGCCGCCGGGGCGCTGGCCGGGGGCCTCGAGGTGGAGCAGACGACGGCCGCGGCCAAGGGCCGCGACAAGGGCCTGGCCGGGGTGCGCTGCGCCGCGCCGGGTACGGACCTGTGGTTCCTGCTCAGCGGCCCGGCCGAAGCCGAAAGCATCGACGTGTTCCTCGCCAACGTCGACGCCGAGCCGACCGCCGTGGACATCGAGGCATTGTCGGGGGAGGGCCCGCTCGACACCGGCGACGGGCACGGCATCCCCGTCGATCCCTTCCGCACCAAGGTGATCGGCATCGGCCGGTCGCCCGACGGCCTCGGCTCCATCGTCGACGGCGCCCGCGTGCTCGCGCTGCACGTGCGGGCCACGACCGGTCGGGTGGCGGCGTCGGTCCGGGTGCGCACCGCCAAGGGAGTGGACTGGGCGCCGCTGACCGCCTCGCCCACCACGGCCCTCGTGGTGCCGGGGATTCCGGGCGGGGCGGGCGGCCGGCGGCTGCTGATCGCGGTGCCCGGCGAGTTCGACGCGCGGGTGAAGGTGCAGGCGATCACGGCGAACGGCGCGTTCGCGCCGCAGGGCCAGGACACGCTCGACGCGCCCGCCGAGACGGTGACGCCGCTCGACCTCGACCAGTCCCTGGCCGGCAAGGTGGCGGCCGTCCGGCTCGCGTCGGATCAGCCGATCACGGCGGGCTTCACCGCGCAGGCCGGGGCCGACGTGGCCTATGGCGCCGCCGTCCCGCCGCTGGGCTCGGCGGGGGGCGTGGTCGCCGACAACCGGGCGGGGTCGTCCTCGGTGCTGCTCACCGCGCCGCAGGGGCCCGCTGCCGTACGGATCCAGGCCATCACCGGGCAGGGCGTGGCGGGCGTCCCGCAGACGGTCAGGGTGAGCGGCGGCCGCACCCTGGAGGTGCGGGTGGGTGAGCCGGCCGGACCGGCAGCCAGGGGCTTCGGCATCATGATCACGCCACAGCCGGGGGCCGGACCCGTCTACGCGGCGCGGGTGCTGCGCGGCAAGGGCGGCCAGCTCACGGTGCTGCCGGTCGTTCCGGCGGTCACGTCGGTGCTGCTGCCCCCGGTGGACAACTCCCTCACCGCGGTCGTCCCCTGACGCCCTGACGCCCGGCGACCGGGAATCTAGTCGTCCGGGGAGTCGTATGTGGGGTCGACGGACTCGGGGGACAGGCCCAGCAGGTCGGCGACCTCCTCGACCACGACGTCGCGGACCAGCCTGGCCAGGTCGCGCTCGTCGCCGCCGCCACGGGCCTGGACCGGCCTGCGGTAGACCACGATGCGGGCCGGCCGGCCGGCCGCCGCCGTCTGCAGCCTGCCGAGCGGGATCGGGTCGGCGCCATCGGCCCACGGCTCGACGGGCGGCACCTCCTCGACCGTGAACTCCACCCCGGCCAGCTCGCGCTGCCAGCGTCCGGTGACCCGGCGTACCTCGTCGTGGACGAGGTCGTCGAAGCGCTCGGAGCGGGTGCGCGAGACGGGGAGCTGCGCCGGCGCCAGCGGCCCGCGCAGGCCGCGGCCGTGCCGGTCGCGGCGCTTGGGGCGCGGGGCGGCCCGGCCCCCGCCCGGCGCCTGGGGGGCGCGCTGCCCGGAGCCTGACACGCGGGATCGCACACCCCGAGCTTACCGCCGTAGGTCCTGAACCAGGAGGGATCGGGGGCTACGATGATCGCCGCGGACTTGATCATGCCGAGCCCGCCCAGTGGGGCAGGGGAATGTGGCGATGTGTGGGCCATTCGGGTGATACGGCGACACGTTCGCCAAGATAGTGGCGGCGGGCAGTCGGGAAAGGTACGGTCTGCCTTCGTGAGCCCCGTCCGCATATGCTCCCGAACCGCGTGCAGGGAGCCCGCCGTTTTCACGCTCACGTACGTCTATCGCGACTCCACCGCTGTCTTGGGCCCGCTCGCGGCGTACGTCGAGCCGCACTGCTACGACCTGTGCTCCGGGCACGCGACACGGCTCACCGCGCCGATGGGGTGGGAGCTGGTCCGGCTTCCCACCGAGGAGGGCTCGCCCAGCACCGACGATCTCGAGGCGCTCGCCGACGCCGTGCGCGAGGCGGCCCGGCCCGCTCCGCGCGAGGAGCCCGTGGGGCAGGCCGTCGAGGTGAGCCGCCGCGGTCACCTGCGGGTGTTGCGCTCCGCGCCGCCGCGTCCGCCCGGCACGCCGCCCGGTCGCTGATGGCTCCTTCCCGGCCCTGAGGGCGAACCCCGGCACCCGGCGCCGGTAGGCTCCACACACAACCGGTGCGAACGCCAGCGACAGGGGAGCAGGAGTGGGCGACCTCGCGAAGATCTTCAAGGCGTACGACATTCGCGGCGTGGTGCCCGACGAACTCGACGAGGAGACCGCCGCGGCCGTGGGCGCCGCGTTCGTCCGGGTGACCGGGGCGACGTCGGTCGTCACCGCGCACGACATGCGCAGCTCGTCCGTGCCGCTGTCGGCCGCGTTCGCGCGCGGGGCGACCGCGCAGGGCGCCGACGTGATCGAGGCGGGTCTCGGCTCGACCGACATGCTCTACTACGCGAGCGGCAGCCTCGACCTGCCCGGCGCGATGTTCACCGCCAGCCACAACCCGGCGCGCTACAACGGCATCAAGCTGTGCCGGGCCGGGGCCGCGCCGGTCGGGCGCGACAGCGGGCTGACCGAGATCAGGCGGCTGGTCGAGGCGGGCCCGATCGCGCCGGCGGCGGGCGCCTCCGGCGCCGTGACGGGCCGCGACCTGCTCGCCGACTACGCCGCCCACCTGCGCCGCCTGGTCGACCTGTCGGGCATCCGGCCGCTCAAGGTCGTGGTCGACGCCGGCAACGGCATGGGCGGCCACACCGTGCCTGCGGTGCTCGGCGACACCAAGCTGCCCGCGCTGCCCCTCGAGATCGTCCCGCTGTACTTCGAGCTCGACGGCACCTTCCCCAACCATGAGGCCAACCCGATCGAACCCGCCAACCTCCGCGACCTGCAGGCCGCGGTCGTCGAACACGGCGCCGACATCGGGATCGCCTTCGACGGCGACGCCGACCGCTGCTGGATCATCGACGAGCGCGGCGAGTCCGTCGCCCCGTCCACGATCACCGCGCTGGTCGCCGTGCGCGAGCTGGCCAAGCACCCCGGTGCCGCGATCATCCACAACCTGATCACGTCCCGCTACGTGCCCGAGATCATCGAGGCGCACGGCGGCATGCCGGTGCGCACCCGCGTCGGCCACTCGTTCATCAAGGAGAAGATGGCCGAGACCGGGGCCGTCTTCGGCGGCGAGCACTCCGCGCACTACTACTTCGCCGACTTCTGGCGGGCCGACACCGGCATGCTCGCCGCCATGCACGTCCTCGCCGCGCTCGGCGGGCAGCCCCGCACGTTGTCGGATCTGCTCGCCGAATACAGTCGGTACGTGGCGTCCGGCGAGATCAACAGTGAGGTCGCCGACCAGGACGCCACGACGGCGGCGGTCCGTGCGGCGTTCGAGGGGCGACCCGGCGTTACCATCGACGAACTCGACGGCTTGACCGTGGGTCACGCGAACTGGTGGTTCAATCTGCGACCCTCCAACACCGAGCCGCTGCTGCGCCTCAACACCGAGGCCGTTGACGAGCAGACCATGGCGAAGGTGCGGGACGAGGTCTTGGCACTCGTCCGAAAGGAAAGCTGAATCCGATGAAGATCGACCCTTGGCTGCTGGAGATCCTGGCCTGCCCCAACTGCCGCGGCACGCTGACGGCCGACCACACGGCGAATGAGCTCGTCTGCACCGGCGAGTGCAAGTACGCCTACCCCGTGCGCGACGACATCCCGGTGCTGCTCGTGGACGAGGCCCGGACAGGCCGGTGACGGTCGAGGTGGACGCCGCCCGCCTCGACGACGTGGCGGCCCTGGGCGCCGCCGACCCCGGTGACATGCTGCGCCAGGTGGCGGCCGCGGCGGCTCAGATCCGGGAGGCCCAGTTCCGCACGGCCGAGGCCGGCATCGGCGCGCTCGCCGCCGGGGGCCGCCCCCGCGCGCTGGTCATCGCCGGAATGGGCGCCTCGGCGATCTCCGGCGACGTCCTCGCCGCGGTGTGCGGCACCGGCTGCCCGGTGCCGATCGTCACCGTACGCGGCTATCGGCTGCCGGGGTGGGTGGGCGCCGCCGACCTCGTGATCGCGGTGTCCCGCTCCGGGGCGACGGAGGAGACGCTCGCCGTGGCCGCCGAGGCCGTCCGCCGGGGCGGCAGGCTGCTGTGCGTGGGCGCCGAGGGGTCGCCGCTGGCCGACATCGCCGCCCAGGCGAGCGGCCTGTTCGTCCCCGTACGGTCGGCGGGTCCGCCGCGCGCCGCGCTGTGGGCGCTCACGGTGCCGCTGATCCTGACCGCCCGCTCGCTTGGCATCGCCGACGTCTCCGACGACGTGCTCGAAAGCACGGCGCAGCGGCTCGAGGAGGTGAGCCATCGCTGCCGGCCGAGCAGCGAGTCGTTCATCAACCCGGGCAAACAACTCGCGAGCGAACTCGGCGGCGCCCTGCCGATGGTGTGGGGCACCTCTCCGCTCGCGGCCGTCGCCGCGTGCCGCTTCGCCTGCCAGTTCAACGAGAACGCCAAGTACCCCTGCGTGTACGGCGCGCTGCCCGACGTCGCCTATCACCAGGTGGCCACGTTGGACGGCCCGTTCGGCGGCAGCGAGGACGATTTCTTCCGTGACCGGGCCGACGGCGGGCAGGGCCTGCACGTCATCGTGCTGCGGGACGTGGAGGAGCACCCCGAGGCGGTGAAACAGCGCGAGGGATCGGTCGAGCTGGCGCGCGCCCGGGGCATTCCGGTGACCGAGTTCATGGCGGAGGGCGCTCACCCGCTCGAGCGCGTCGCGACGCTGATCGCGCTCGCCGACTACACGACGGTCTACTTGGCGATCGCGCTCGGCATCGACCCGACGCCCGTCGCCGCCGTCCAGGACTTGAAGGCGCGGACCGCCGGCCGATGAGGACGCAGGAGGGCCCTTTTGCGGCCGCGCACTGCTGAGGTTGAGTGGAGGGCACAGTGAGTGCTACCGGTGGGAGCAGGGCGATCTTTGCCGCGCTGGCCGCCAACTTGGGCATCGCGGTGGCGAAGTTCGTCGCGTTCTTGTTCACGGCGTCGTCCTCGATGCTGGCCGAGTCCGTGCACTCGGTGGCCGACTCGGGCAACCAGGCGCTGCTGCTCGTGGGGCGCAGGCGAGCCCAGCGTCCGCGCACCGCGCAGCATCCGTTCGGCTACGGGCGGGAGCGCTTCTTCTACGCGTTCATCGTCGCCGTTGTCCTGTTCACGGTCGGCTCGGTGTTCTCGTTGTACGAGGGCTGGCACAAGATCAACGACCCGCACCCGGTGGAGTCCCCGGCCTGGGCGTTCGGCGTGCTGATCTTCGCGATCGGACTGGAGTGCTACTCCTTCTGGACGGCGATCCACGAGTCCAACCGGGTGCGCGGCCGGGATGGCTGGGTGGCGTTCATCCGCCGCTCCAAGGCGCCCGAGCTGCCGGTGGTGCTGCTGGAGGATCTCGCCGCCCTGCTCGGCCTGATCTTCGCGCTGGTCGGCGTCGGGATGGCGGTGGTCACCCACGACGGCAGGTGGGACGGAGTCGGCTCCATGGCCATCGGCGTGCTGCTCGGCCTGGTCGCCACCGTGCTCGCCATTGAGACCAAGAGCCTGCTCATCGGCGAGTCGGCGCACGAGGACGTGGAACGCCAGATCGTGGCGGCACTGGAGGCCGGCGACGAGGTCGAACGGGTCATCCACCTGCGCACCGAGCACATCGGGCCGGAGGAGCTGCTGGTCGCGGTCAAGATCGCGGTACGGCACGACGACACGGCGACGGACGTCGCGCGCGGCATCGACGCGGCCGAGCGGCGGGTGCGCGCAGCGGTGCCGATGGCCCGGCTCATCTACCTTGAGCCCGACCTCTACGAGGTGGCCAGACAATCCGATACCACCTCCGGCTAGCCGCGCCGGAGTACCGCAAACCCCGCGACTTTCAACCAGCCGCGAATACGCGGCTAACGCCAATGAGGGGGAGTCATCGTGTCGCTTCCGGCCGAACCGAACGTCATCGTCGATGAACGTCCTTGGGGAAAGTTCGAACGGTACTGCCTCAACGAACCGGTCACCGTCAAGATCATCACCGTGGAGCCGGGGCACCAGCTCAGTTTGCAGCTGCACCGGCATCGCGACGAGCTGTGGGTGACGCTGGACGACGGCCTGATCGTCGAGATAGACGATCAGACGAGCCATGCCAAAGCAGGTGATCGGTTCTTCGTGCGCCGGGGCCAGAAGCATCGAGTGGCGAGCCCGCAGGACCGTACCGTCCGGTTTCTCGAGGTCGCCTTCGGCGACTTCGCGGAGACGGATATCGAACGCCTCGCCGATGACTATGGGCGCGTGTAGGAAAGACCCGATCCGGCTGACGGCGGGCCCGCGGCGTCAGCCCGGGTAGCCGGGGTCGTGGCCGCCGGCGAAGCACTTCCATTCGCTGATGGGGTCGCTCTCGTCGCGCTGGCGGCAGATCTTGGCGACGGTCCTGCCCTTCTCCTTGACCCGCATCCCGATCAGCAGCGGCGAGTGCGGCAGCGCGGTGATCGAGATCATGTCGCCGCCTCCGGTGCCGACGGCCCGGATCTGGCCGCCGCTCACCGGGACCTGGTACGGCACCATCAGGGGCTGCCGCTGGGTACTGCCGAGCACCGCGAGCTCGTTGGCGTTGTGCCACGCCAGGTCCGCCGCGTCCACGATCTCGGAGCTGACCGGGAGGAAGTTCGACACGCTGGTGACGCCGGCCGGCTCGCGCACGATGCGGCCCATCTGGATCTGCTCGTTCCCGTTCATCTCGACGATCACGGCCACCCGCACGCCGTCTCTTGCGACGCGCAGCGCCTTGAGGCGTTGCCCGCGCAGATCCCACAGGCGGATCGGGATCGGCGTCCGCCCCTGCTCCTTGACCCACAGCCGGGAGCCGCCCCGGTGGTTCTCCACCATCCACAGCGCGCCCAGACGGTCCCACGACGGCGTGATGAAGCGTCCGTCCGGGTCGGGCGCGTCCAGCACGCGGCGCGGTGTCCCGCCGCCGACGTCGCTCGTCAGCACGGCGGTGCGCGACTCGTTCAACCCGGCGACGAACCGTTCGTCGATCGAGGCGGCGGGATGGTAGAGGCGGACCGCGCCGGGGCGGCCGACCGCCTCGGGGTGATCGCCGTTCAGCTCCTGGAGCTGTCCGTCGTCGGCGCGCAGGTAGACCGGGTGCGACCGCTGGGGGGTCACGTCGGCGTCGTTGTTGCGCCAGTCGTGCGGCTGCTGGGTCGTCCCCACGCCCGGCGGGCTGACCGGCTCGCCGTCGATCTCCAGCCGCATCCGGGTCACTTCGGGCAGCTGCCGCAGCGTCCACATCAGCTGTGCCGACATCCCCGACAGGCTGCCGCGGGCGGCCTGCCGGCTCAGGTTGACGGTCGCCACCCCCTCGGTGACATCGACCCTGTCGCCCAGCAGCTCGGTGCCCGGCGGGAACTCCGTGCGCACCGCCCTGCCCAGCCAGGACGTGGGCCCGGACAGCACGGCGCGCACCAACTGGCTGGGCATCTCCCGGCGGTTGATCAGGGGCAGGAAGATCGGGTTGGGCACGAGCACGGTGCCGTCGGGCACGAAGAAGTAGAGGTTCAACGTGCGGAAGGCCCGGTCGACGTCGCGCTGGCCGAGCAGCATGCCGGTGCGCAGCGCGTCGGGCAGCGCGGTGATCCGCCACTGCCCGTTCGCGTCCTTGCCCAGCTGGAAGGACTGGTCGACCCTGCCGGTGATCGCTTGGTACTGGCCGTCCTGGCCGATGGTGCCGAGCTGGCGTCCGGTCACCTGGATCCGGGTGCCGCCGTCGCCCGGGCCGCTGGCCGCCGGCGGGGCGATCTTGAGCGACCCTTCGTAGATGGTGACGCTGGGCCGGGGGTCGGGCTCCCAGTCGACCGTTGGCGCGAGGTACATCTTGGCCACCGCGTGCGCGTCGTCGAAGGCCGCCGACGCGGTGAGGAAGCCCTGGACGATCTCGGCCGGCAGCCAGTCCTTGCCGGGCGGCACCGGGATCAGCCGTACGTACGGATCGTCGACCGGCCCCGCGCGCTCGGCGGGGCGCCCGGAGGTCACCCGCCCGCCGGTGGGCACGTTGACGCAGCCCAGCAGGCCGCCGAGGAGGCACAGCGCCAGCGCGACGCGCCCGGCCCACCCGCGCACGCTCATCGGACCCCGCCCGTGTCCTGCTCGAGCTCGCTGAACGGCACCGGGCTCAGGTCGACGTCGGGGGGCACGAGCGGCAGCGGCGACCCGCGCAGCTCGGCGCCGGCGACCCGCGGCAGCGACAATCGGAACTGCGAGCCCTTGCCCTGCTCTCCCCACGCCTGCAGCCATCCGCCGTGCAGCTGTGCGTCCTCCCTGGCGATCGACAGGCCGAGCCCGGTGCCGCCGGTCGTCCGGGCGCGCGCCGGATCGGCCCGCCAGAACCGGTCGAAGACCATCTGGGCCTCGCCCGGCCGCAGCCCCACGCCGTGGTCGCGTACGGCCAGGGCCACCGCGTCGCGGTCGGCGGCCACCGTCACGACGATGTCCTGGCCCTCGCCGTGCTCGACGGCGTTCACCAGGAGGTTGCGCAGGATGCGTTCGACCCGGCGCCAGTCGACCTCGGCCATGCAGGGTTCGCCGGGAAGCTGGAGCACCAGCCTGCTGCCCTTGCGGTCGGCCAGGCCCTCGGTGTCGCCGACGGCGCGCAGCACGAGGTCGCGGACGTCGACCGACTCGGCGTCGAGCGTCGCCGCGCCGGCGTCGTGGCGGCTGATCTCCAGCAGGTCGGCCAGCAGCGCCTCGAACCGTTCGAGCTGGTTTTGCAGCAGCTCGGCGGCGCGGGCCACGGCAGAGTCGAACTCATCGCGATGCTCGTGCAGCAGGTCGGCGGCGATCCGGATGGTGGTCAGCGGCGTCCGCAGCTCGTGCGAGACGTCGGAGACGAACTGCCGCTGCACCTGCGACAGCTCCTCCAGCTGCAGGATCTTCTCCTGCAGGTTGGCCGCCATGTCGTTGAACGACGAGGCGAGCCGGGCCAGGTCGTCCTCGCCGCGGACCTTCATCCGTTCCTCGAGCCGGCCCGCCGCGAGGCGCTCGGCCGCCTGGGCGGCCAGCCGGACCGGGACGACCACCTGCCGGGTGACCACGGAGGCGATCGCGGCCAGCAGCAGCACCAGGGCGGCGCTCACGCCGATCAGCGTGCTCTGCACGAACGTGAGCGTCTGCTTTTCCTGGGTGAGCGGGAACAGATAGTAGAGCTCGAAGTGGCCCAGCTTGGAGCCGACGATCAGGCCCGGCTCGGGCGGCTGGTCGTTGTAGTAGAGCCGCCCGTAGGTGTGCAGCTGCAGCCTGGCGCCGGCCGGGGCCTGCTCCACCTGGGTGCGTAGCCGCTCGGGCACGCTCCTGTCCTTGACGTCGGTGGAGACGAACCCGCCGATGCGGTTGATGGCCGCGTTCGTCGGGTCGAGCAGGACGACGACCTGGTAGAGCCCCGACGGTCCGCTGCGCCTCGCGAGGCCCTTGGACAGCGAGTCGAGCTTGGCCAGGACGTCGTCGGGGTCGTTGGTGTCGATGGAGGCGAGGTCGCGCTGGGCGATCGCCAGGCCCTCTTCGAGCTGCTGCGCCGCCGCCTTCTCCTTGGCGTCGAGCAAGGCCGTGGTGATCTGCTGCATCAAGAACACGCCGAGCACCGCGACCACGACGACCGAGATGACCATCGTGGTGGCGACCACCCGCAGCTGGATCGAACGCCGCCACCGGGCATAGGCGCGTCGTGTCACCCCGCGGGCCAGGCGGCGAAGCGTGCCGAGCCCGCGGCGGATGCGGGTCTTCCACGCCTTCACGACCGGCCTCTCGGGTGTTCGATGCGCCTGGACGGCTCGGCTAGGCGGGACCCGCCTTGTAACCGACGCCGCGCACGGTGACGACGATCTCGGGATGCTCGGGATCGCGCTCGATCTTCGCCCGCAGTCGCTGGACGTGGACGTTGACCAGGCGGGTGTCGGCCGCGTGCCGATAGCCCCACACCTGCTCGAGCAGCACCTCGCGGGTGAAGACCTGACGCGGCTTGCGCGCCAGCGCCACGAGCAGATCGAACTCGAGCGGGGTGAGCGGGATGTTGCGCTCGGCCCGCTTCACCGAGTGGCCGGCGACGTCGATCGTGATGTCGCCGATCTGCAGCACCTCCGGCGCGGGCTCGTCCGTGCGCCGCAGCCGCGCCCTGACCCGGGCGACCAGCTCCTTGGGTTTGAACGGTTTCACGATGTAGTCGTCGGCGCCGGATTCGAGCCCGAGGACGACGTCTACGGTGTCGCTCTTGGCCGTCAGCATCACGATCGGCACGCCCGACTCGGCGCGGATCTGCCGGCACACGTCGATGCCGTCGGCACCCGGCAGCATCAGGTCGAGCAGGACGAGATCGGGCCGGGTCTCCCGGAACGCCTCGATCGCCTTGTCGCCGTCATGGACGAACGACGGCTCGAACCCCTCGCCGCGCAGCACGATGCCGAGCATCTCGGCAAGCGCCAGGTCGTCGTCGACGACCAGTACACGTCCTTTCATGGCCCTCATCGTTTACCTGTAGTTACCGAAGCAACATGCCCCGGTTGACCTAGGCTACCTGCGTACCGCACGTGCGAAGCCCCCCACAAGGCCGCCGCGTGTGACCACCGGTTGCCGCCGTTGCGGCCGGAACCGACCGGCGGATTGTAGTTATGACGCTCGGCGGACGCCGCGGGATGACCGGGAAACGTCTGCGCCGTCGCCCGATCGCCTCGCTCGTGCCGAGGCCAATTCCACCCCACTTGCAGTGCTATGTCGTCCTTAGTCTGCTCCAGTCGAGCGAAATCCGAAAGTTTTCCGTCCCCCTGGTCTGGATCGGAGTTCGTGCTTACCCGCTCATGCCGAGTTGCGCCGAACGCGGGCGATCTCGAACCGGTGGGCAGTACGCTGCGTCGCGCTCTGCTCGCGCAGAGTGAGTCACCTGATCTGAAAGCGCAGATCGGGAGGGGAGGGACAATGGGGGTCTCCTGGATCCGCCGCGCGTGCTGATCGCGGCACGCTGACCGAGCCGATCGGCCGGCCGCTCGTGCGAGGATGACGTAAGTCATCGACGGGGAGAACTCGGACTCGCCAAACGACGCCGGGGAGCGTACATGTCGGACGGCCAGGCGTGGGCCCCGCCCGGATCGGGTGCGCCCCACGACGGTCCGTCCGGCACGCACCGGACCCCGCGCGCCGCTCCGCCGGCCGCCGACGCGGTCGCAGACGGTCCCCCGCCCGGCGGCTGGCTCGGCGCCGACCGCGCCGAACTGCTGGGCGGGGACATCCCCCTGCGGCCCCTGGGAGTCGCCGAGATCCTCGACGGCGCCATCGTCAACATCCGGCACAACCCCCGCGGCGTGCTCGGCCTGGCGTTGGTCATCACGACCGTGGTGCAGGTGCTGCAGTCGATGATCACGTACTTCCTCATCGGCGACTACGCCCGCGACGAGATCACCCCGGTGCCGATCATGCGCTCGCTGGGCGCCCAGCTCACCGTCAGCCTGCTGGGCCTGCTGATGTCGGCGTACGCCGTGCTCCTGCTGGCCGGCCTGCTCGCCCCGGCGATGGGCCGCACGCTGTTCGGGCTGCCGGCGGCGCCAGGACAGGTCTGGCGCGACGCCCGGCCGCGGCTGGCGCACCTCATCGGCGTCGCGACCCTCATCATGATGATCTCCGTGCTCGCGGCCGTGCTCCCGGTGGTGCCGTTCATCATCGCCGTCTCCGCCCCCACGACGCCCGCGGCGGCCGGGGTGCTCGCGGGGCTCGTCGGGTTTCCGGCCGGCTTCGTGCTGATGGTCTGGCTGTACGTGTTGTTCGTGCTCGCCGCGCCGGCCGTCGTCCTCGAACGCCAGGGCGTGCTGGCCTCGCTCGCCCGCGCGCGGCAGCTCACCAAGGGGCGGTGGTGGCGGGTCGGCGGCATCCTGCTGCTCACCCTGCTGATCACGATCTTCATGGGCTTCTTCGCGCTGCGGGTCCCGTTCGTGGTCGCCGAGTTCGTGTTCTTCGGCGACGACCTCAGTGGCGGCGAAGTCTTTCTCCAGCTCGCCCTCGACACGGCGGGGCGCATCGTGAGCTGGACGTTGACCATCCCGTTCGACGCCGGTGTGATCGCCCTGCTGTACGTCGACCGGCGGATGCGCCGCGAGGGCTTCGACCTCGAGCTCCAGACCCGCGAGACGGCGGCGGCGCGGCCGGCCGACTTCCTCGACCTGTGGCGGCCGGTCCCCGCAGCCCCGCTGCCCCCGGCGGCTCCGGCGGCCTGGGCGGCTCCGGCGGCACCGCCCGGGGGGTGGCCGCGGTGATCCTCGGCAGCCTCGGCGATCCGATCGGCCGCGACCAGGCCCGCGAGCAGGCCCGCCGTGAGCTCGAAAAGCAGATCTACCACCGCGACGACCCGTCCGTCATGGACCGGGTCCTCGAACGGATCAACGAATGGATCGAGACGCTGACCCGTAACATCGCCGGTGCCGGGCAGGGGGGCGGCAGCGGCGGCTGGATCGCGCTGAGCGTCATCCTCGTGCTGCTGGTCCTGGTGGTGGTCGCGATCATGTGGCGGCTGGGGGCCGTGGGCGGCGCGGCGGCGCGCGACCGGGCACTGCTCGCGGACGAGCCGATGACGGCCGCCGACCACCGCGCCGCCGCCGAACGCCACGCTGCGGCCGGGGAGTGGGCGGAGGCGATCCGGGAGAGGCTGCGTGCCGTCGCCCGCGACCTGGAGGAACGCGTCATCCTCGACCCCCGCCCCGGACGTACCGCCGATGAGCTGGCCGACGAGGCCGGTGCGGCGCTGCCCGAGGTGGCCGACGATTTCGTCGCGGCGGTACGGATCTTCGACGACGTCTGGTACGGCGACCGCCCCGGCACCACCGACGGATACGCCAGGCTCACCAGGCTCGACGAGCGGGTCCAGGCCGCCAGGCCGCGCCCGCTGGAGTCCCGGCCCGTGGCGGCCGACACGTGATCGCGAACCGGCGAGCCGAGGCGCCCGTGAGCACGGCACGACGTCGCTATCTGAACGTGCGCGGCGTGCTGGCGGCGGTGCTCGCGGTCATCCTCGTGGCACTCGTGCTGGCGGCGCTGCGCCCGCGCGAACAACCGCAGGACCTCGATCCGCAGTCGCCGACCTCGGGCGGGACTCGCGCGCTCGTGCAGATCCTCGGCCGCGGCGGCACACCGGTCTCCGCCGAACGGAGCGTCACCGGCGCGGCCGCGCTGATGCGCGGCCAGCCGGACGCCGTCCTGGTCGTGGTCCGCTCCGAGCGCCTCACCGCCGTCGACCTCGGCATCCTGCGCGCCCTGCCCGGCGACCTGCTGCTGATCGAGCCGACCCGGTCGGCGCTGCGGGAGCTGGCGCCGGGCGTCCGGCAGGCCGCGCCCGCCGGCGCCGAGGCCGTCGAGCCCGGCTGCGCGCTGGGCGCCGCCACCCTCGCCGGGGACGCCGACTTCGACATCGGCACGACGTACGAGGCGCCCGGCGCGTCCGCCGCCTGCTATCGCGTCGACGGAAGGCCGCTCGTCGTCAGGCTGAGCGTGACCGGCCCGCGTACGGTCACGGTCGTCGGCTCGCGGTTTCCCTTCACCAATGAAGGGCTGGCCGACCGTGGCAACGCCGCCCTCGCCATGAACCTCGTCGGGGAGCGGTCGGCGGCGGTATGGCTGATGCCGCCGCTGCGCGGTCCGGGCGGCACGCCCGACAAGTCGTTCTACGATCTCGTGCCGCTCGGCGTGAAGCTCGCGGTCCTTCAGCTGTGTCTCGCCGTGCTGTTGACCGCGCTGTGGCGGGCCCGGCGGCTCGGGCCCATCGTGGCCGAGCCGCTGCCGGTCGTCGTACGGTCGGCGGAGGCCGTCGAAGGCCGCGCCCGGCTGTACCGGTCCCGGCGGGCGAGAGACCGCGCCGCCGAGGCGCTGCGGGCCGGATCGCGGGAACGGCTGGTCCGGCTGCTGGGGATGCCGAGCAGCGCGGCGCAGGACATGTCCGTCGCGGCGCAGGTCACCGCCGCCGTCGCCGAGCGGACCGGCCAACCCCGGGCGACGATCGGTGCGGCCCTGTACGGTCCTGCACCAGTGGACGATGCGGAGCTGGTGGGGCTCGCCGACTACCTCGACGATCTCGAAGGGCAGGTGCGCCGATGGTGAGCGGGGCCGCGGAGGAAGGTTGGCGGCCGGCCGGGGCGCCGGCCGGGGCCACGGACGGCACGGCGGGGATGGACTCCCAGACGGCGCTGACGGCGCTGCGCGCGCTGCGCGGCGAGGTCGCGAAGGCCGTCGTCGGGCAGGACGCCGTGGTGACGGGGCTCGTCATCGCGCTGCTGTGCCGCGGCCACGTACTGCTGGAGGGCGTTCCGGGAGTGGCCAAGACCTTGCTCGTGCGCACGCTCGCGGAGTCGCTGTCGATGGACTTCAAGCGCGTGCAGTTCACCCCCGATCTCATGCCGGGCGACGTCACGGGCTCGCTGGTCTACGACGCCAAGACGGCGGAGTTCGAGTTCCGCGAGGGTCCGGTGTTCACGAACCTGCTGCTGGCCGACGAGATCAACCGGACGCCGCCCAAGACGCAGGCGGCGCTGCTCGAGGCGATGGAAGAACGGCAGGTGTCGGTCGAGGGTCTCGGCCGGCCGCTGCCCGACCCGTTCGTGGTGTGCGCGACGCAGAACCCGATCGAGTACGAAGGCACCTACCCCCTCCCGGAGGCGCAGCTCGACCGGTTCCTGGTCAAGCTGACGGTGCCGCTGCCGTCCCGCGACGACGAGATCTCGGTGCTGCGGCGGCACGCGTCCGGCTTCGACCCCCGCGACCTGCGTGCCGCCGGGGTGGCCGCGGTCGCCGGCGCCGATGAGCTGGCGGCGGGCCGCGCCGGCGTGCGCGGCGTCCACGTGGACCCGAAGGTCGCCGGCTACGTCGTCGATCTGTGCCGGGCCACCCGGTCCTCGCCGTCGCTGTCGCTCGGCGTCTCGCCGCGCGGCGCGACCGCGTTGCTGGCCAGCTCGCGGGCGTGGGCCTGGCTGTCCGGCCGCGACTACGTGACCCCGGACGACGTCAAGGCCCTGGCGCGGCCGACGCTGCGCCATCGTGTGCAGCTGCGCCCCGAGGCCGAGCTCGAGGGCGCCACCGCCGACGGCGTCCTCGAGGGCGTCCTCACCACCGTTCCCGCGCCCGCCTGATGACCGGGCCGCCGCGGCCCGCTGGGGAGGCCGCCCGATGACGCTGACCGGCCGTACGGCGCTGCTGGCGGGGCTCGGCGCGCTCGTGCCGCTGTTCGTGCCGAGCTGGGCGGCACTCGCCGCCGTCGAGGGCGTGCTCGCGCTCGGCGTCATCGCCGATCTCGCGCTCGCCGGCGACGTCCGCCGCATCGGCCTGCACCGCGCGGGCGACACCAACGTACGGCTTGGCGAGACGGCCGCGGTCGGCCTGATCCTGGAGAACCTCGGCGGCCGCCCGGTCCGCGCTCTGGTCCGCGACGCCTGGCCGCCGAGCGCGGCCGCGACGCCCAGGTCGGTGCGGCTGACCGTGCCGCCGGGCGAGCGTCGCCGCCTGGACCTGCGGCTGACGCCCACCCGCCGCGGTGACCGCAAGGCGGTGACCGCCACGATCCGCTCGTACGGTCCGTTCGGGCTGGCCGCGCGGCAGCGGTCCCGCCCGGCGCCGTGGACGCTGCGTGTGCTGCCGGCGTTCCCTTCGCGCCGTCACCTGCCGGGCAAGCTGGCGCGCCTGCGCGAGCTGACCGGCCAGCACGTCGCGCTGATCCGGGGGCAGGGCACCGAGTTCGACTCGCTGCGGGAGTACGTGGACGGCGACGACGTACGGTCCATCGACTGGCGCGCCACCGCGCGGCGCGCCGATGTCGTCGTCCGGACGTGGCGGCCGGAGCGCGATCGCCGCATCCTGCTCGTGCTCGACACGGGCCGGACCGCCGCCGGACGAGTCGGCGACATCCCGCGCCTGGACTGCTCGATGGACGCCGCCCTGCTGCTGGCCGCGCTGGCCTCGCGGGCGGGCGACCGGGTGGACATGCTGGCCTACGACCGGCGGGTGCGCGCCCGCGTCGAGGGGGCCGCTCGCACCGAGGTGCTGACCGCGATGGTGCGGGCGATGGCGCCGCTGGAGCCCGGGCTGATCGAGTCCGACGCCGCGGGGATGGTCTCGACGATCATGGCGCGGGTGCGGCAGCGTTGCCTCGTCGTCCTGCTCACCGAGCTCAACACGGCCGCGATCGAGGAGGGGCTGTTGCCGCTGCTGCCTCAGCTCACCTCGCGGCATCTGGTGCTGCTCGCCGCGGTCACCGACCCGCGCGTGACCGAGATGGCGTGCGAGCGCGGCGACCTGACCGCCGTCTACGGCGCCGCCGCCGCCGAACGCGCCACCGCGGAACGCCGCCGCCTCACCGCCGAGCTGCGCAGGTACGGCGTCGAGGTCGTCGACGCGCCGCCGGACGACATCGCCCCCGCCCTCGCCGACGCCTACCTCGCCCTCAAAGCCGCCGGCCGCCTGTGACCGCCGCCGCTTTTCCCGGGCCCCGGTGGCCAGATTCCGGCCCGCCTCCCGCGGGGGAGTGCCCCATGTCAGACTGGTAGCGCCGTGTGGGAGCGACCACAGGGGCGGATTGTGGGTGGATGTCTACCTATATGCCGCGCCGAAAGCCAAGGGAGATTCGTCATGTCCACACTGCCGGAATGGATGTTGACGCTTCCGGAGGAAGGAATCACCGCCGAGGAATACGATCGGATGCCCGAAGAAATCTGCCGGCGCATTGAGATCGTCGACGGGAGCATCATCGTGTCCCCCTCCGCGACCCCGCGGCACAATCGCATCGCCCGTCTGTTGGCGAATCGGCTGGAAGAAGCGGTGCCGGAGCCATGGCAGGTGACGACGGATGTCGACCTGCGGATCGCGGACGTCCCCTTGCACAACAGGAGGCCTGATGTGCTGGTCTTCGAGGGCGATCCCGATGTGCTGCCGATCAGGCCTTTGCAGGTACTCCTCGTGGTCGAAATCATGAGCAAAGGAAGCATCAGCGCCGATCGCATCGACAAACCCGCCGAATACGCCTCAGTAGACATTCCTCATTATTGGCGCATCGAACGCGAAGATGAAGGACTGATCTGCTATACGCATATATTCAATCGGACAACGCAATCATATGCCTCGTCCGGTGCGCACATGGGCATTCTGAAAACGGAGCATCCGTTCCCGGTCGACATCGACCTCGCCGAGTTGCTGTGATCAGCCGGTGGTGGGGGCGAAGGCGGGGCGCAGGGTGGCGTCGCCGCTGTCGCCTTCCCTGACCGCGCGGCGGCCGAGCACGATGACGTAGGTGAGGAAGGCCGCCTCCGCGACGACGCCGATGCCGATGCGCAGCCAGGTCGTGTGCACGTGGCCGGTGACGAAGCCCTCGATGGCGCCGGAGACCAGCAGCGCGCCGATGAGGCCGACCGCGATGCTCATGGCGGCGCGGCCCTCCTCCGCCAGCGCCGGCCCGCGCGGGCGCGCGCCGGGATCGATGACGGTCCAGCCGAGGCGCAGCCCGGCGGCGCACGCGAGGTAGACCGCGGTGAGCTCCAGCAGGCCGTGCGGCAGGATGAGGCCGAGGAAGACGTCGCCCTTGCCCGCGGACGACATCAGCCCGCCGACGACGCCCAACTGCTCCACCGACGTCCTGAAGAGCAGGAAGAGGGTCGGGATGCCCAGCAGGATGCCGAAGATCAGGGCCTGCGCGGAGACCCAGGCGTTGTTGACCCACACCTGGAAGGCGAACGCCCCGGCGGCGTGCTCGGTGTAGTAGTTGGCGAAGCTCTGCTCGGTGAGCTCGCGGACGGCGGAGGGCGTGGCGATCGACGCCTGGACCTCGGGGTTGCGGGCCACCCAGATGGCCACGACGGTGCCGGTCAGGATCGAGGCGAGCGCGGTGCCCAGCCACCACCGGCGGATGCGGTAGGCCGCCGCGGGAAACGACACGGTGGCGAACCTGGCGGCGTCGCGCCACAGCGGCGCCTGGGCGCCGGTGACGGTGACCCGCCCCCGCGCCACCAGCGACGACAGCCGGCCGATCAGCGCCGGGTCGGGCGAGCTCGACCGCACCGCTGACAGGTGCGTGGCCGTCCGCTGGTAGAGCTCGACCAGCTCGTCGATCTCGGGGCCGGTGAGCCTGCGGCCGCGGTTGATCAAGTGCTCCAGGCGCAGCCAGTCGCCGTGGTGTGCGGCCACAAAGGCGTCGACGTCCACCCGGCGAGATTAGCGTCCCCGGCGGCCGACCGGCAGACTGGTACCCGTGGCGGACCTGATCACCGGTGAGGCCGTCGCCCTCGACATCAGGGTGGCCCGGCTGGCCAGCAGGGCGGTGGCGCTGCTGCTCGACATGCTCTTCCAGTTCTCGCTGCTCAACTTCGTGCTGTGGCTGACGAGCATGACCAGCCTGATCACCGACGAGGCGTTCTCCGTCGGGCTGACGATCCTTATGGCCGTCCTCATCATCGTGGGCTATCCCGCCGCGTTCGAGACGTTCACGCGCGGCCGCACCCTGGGCAAGATGGCGCTCGGCCTGCGCGTGGTGGGCGACGACGGCGGTCCGGTGTGGTTCCGCCAGGCGCTGCTGCGGGCGCTGGCCGGATTCGTCGAGTTCTGGATGCTCTTCGGGGCTCCTGCGCTCATCTGCTCGCTGTTCAACCAGCGCGGCAAGCGGCTCGGCGACGTCTTCGCCGGCACCATAGTGATCAAGGACAGGGTGCCGGCCGGGGCCCTGTTCGGCCCGGTGGCGCAGATGCCGCCGCAGTTGGCCGGCTGGGCGGCGTCGCTGGAGCTGTCGCGTGTGTCCGACGCGCTCGCGCTGACCGCGCGGCAGTATCTCGCGCGGTTCTGGGAGCTGATTCCCGCGGTCCGCGACACGATGGGCGAGCGCATCGCCGGCCAGGTGACCGCCCTGGTGAGCCCGCCGCCGCCGCCCGGCGTGCGGCCGGAGATCCTGCTGTCGGCGGTGCTCGCCGAGCGACGGCGCCGCGAGGAGATGCGGCTGGCCCAGCGCCGGGCCCGCCGCCACGGCCACGGCACCATCCCCGGCGGGCCATCACGACAGTGGTGATCAGCCGAGGGTGGGCGGCGATTCGAGGTCGGCCAGCGCGATGCCGGGTGCGTCGAGGACGACGTCGCCGGCGAGGTGGACCACCATCGGCTCGCCGGTGGCGAGGTCGGCGATCTCATACCGCTCCACCGGCAGCGGCGCGAGTTCGGTGTCGTACGTCGTGATTTCGGCGAGCCGCCAGCGTTGCGTGACGGTGAGCGTGGCGAGCGCCGGGCCGCTCACCCGGACGAGCGGCACGACGGCGTCCCCGCCCGGATCGAGCCGCAGCGACCTGGCCACCGCCACCAAGAACCCGGGCGAGTCGCCGAGGAAGCCCGCCGCCGCGGCCGACTGCTCGCGCTCGACCTCGGCCCGCACCCAGCGCACCTCGCGGCCGCCGACGGCGCCACCGCGGATCAGCACGCCGGGGGCGGCGAGCTCGACCCGGATCTGCCGCCAGCCGCCGTCCACGGTGAGGTCGGCGCGCCCGCGGTCGGCGCGCTCGCCCACGTACCGCCAGCCGCCACCCCCCGGCGCGCACCGGAACCGCTCCTCGATCTGCCCGTCGAGGTGCAGGTAGGTGCCGCTAGGCACGATCGGCGTTCACGAACCGTGCCGCCATGAGCCGAGGTAGTCCTCCTGCTCGGCGGTGAGGACATCGATCGAGATGTCCATGGATTCCAGCTTGAGCCGGGCGACCTCGTCGTCGATGTCGGCCGGGACGTCGTAGATCCCGGGCGTCAGGTCCTGATGCGCCCGGGCCAGCCACTCGCAGGTGAGAGCCTGGTCGGCGAAGGACATGTCCATGACGGCGGCGGGGTGGCCCTCGGCGGCGGCCAGGTTGACCAGCCGGCCCTCCGCCAGCAGCACCAGCCGCCGCCCGTCGGCCAGGACGTACTCGTCGACGAGCGGGCGCACGTCGCGCCGTACGTCGACGGCGAGGCCGGCCAGGTCGCGCACGTCGACCTCGACGTCGAAATGCCCCGAGTTGGCGAGGATCGCGCCGTCCTTCATGGCCCGCATGTGCTCGGCCCTGATCACGTCGCGGTTGCCCGTCACGGTGATGAACAGGTCGCCGATCGCCGCCGCCCGTTCCATCGGGAGCACCCCGAAGCCCTGCAACGCGGCGTCGAGCGCCTTGACCGGGTTGATCTCGGTGATGACGACCCGGCCGCCGAGGCCGCGCGCCCGCTCCGCCAGGCCTCGCCCGCAGTAGCCGAACCCGGCGATGACGATGGTCTTCCCGGCGAGCAGCGTGTTGGTGGCGCGCATGATGCCGTCGAGCGTCGACTGGCCGGTGCCGTAGCGGTTGTCGAACATCCGCTTGGTGGCGGTGTCGTTGACCGCCACCATCGGGAAGCGCAGCGCGCCCGCCCGCGCCATCTGGTGCAGCCTGATGACGCCCGTCGTGGTCTCCTCGCAGCCGCCCCGCACCGAGTCGATCAGGTCCGTACGTTCGGTGTGCAGGGTGTTGACGAGGTCGCAGCCGTCGTCGAGGACGAGACCGGGCCGCAGCTCCAGCGCCTGGTTGATGTGCGCGTAGTAACCCTCGCGGTCGACCCCGGCGCGGGCGTAGACGGCGGCGCCGTACTCCTCGACCAGCGCGGCGGCGGTGTCGTCCTGGGTCGACAGCGGGTTGGACGCCGCGACGGCGATGGTCGCGCCGCCCGCCTGCAGGGTGCGGATGAGGTTCGCGGTCTCGGTCGTGACGTGCATGCACGCCGCGATCGCCAGACCGTCGAGCGGACGCTCGGCGGCGAATCTCTCGCGGATCTGCCGGAGCACCGGCATGGCGCGATCCGCCCATTCGATCCGCCGGACCCCGGACTCGGCGAGCCCGGGGTCCGCGATGTCACTCTTCATTCAGTAGCGGTAGGTGTCCGGCTTGTACGGACCCTCGACGTTGACGCCGATGTAGGAGGCCTGCTCCTTGCTCAGCTCGGTGAGCTTCACGCCGAGCGCGTCGAGGTGCAGCCGGGCGACCTTCTCGTCGAGGTGCTTGGGCAGCACGTAGACGCCGAGCGGGTACTCGTCGGTCTTGGTGAACAGCTCGATCTGGGCGATCACCTGGTTGGTGAAGCTGTTGGACATCACGAACGACGGGTGTCCCGTGGCGTTGCCCAGGTTGAGCAGCCGGCCTTCCGACAGCACGATGATCGAGCGGCCGTCGGCGAAGGTCCACGTGTCGACCTGCGGCTTGACGTTGGTCCGCACGACGCCGGGGATCTTGGCGAGGCCGGCCATGTCGATCTCGTTGTCGAAGTGGCCGATGTTGCCGACGATCGCCTGGTGCTTCATCCGGTTCATGTGCTCGGCCGTGATGACGTTGAAGTTGCCGGTCGCGGTGACGAAGATGTCGGCGGTCTCGACGACGTCCTCGAGCGTGGTCACCTGGTAGCCGTCCATCGCCGCCTGCAGCGCGCAGATCGGGTCGATCTCGGTGATGATCACCCGGGCGCCCTGGCCGCGCAGCGACTGGGCGCAGCCCTTGCCGACGTCGCCGTAGCCGCACACCACCGCGACCTTGCCGCCGATCAGGACGTCGGTGCCGCGGTTGATGCCGTCGATGAGCGAGTGGCGGCAGCCGTACTTGTTGTCGAACTTCGACTTGGTGACCGAGTCGTTGACGTTGATCGCCGGGAACAGCAGCGTGCCGTCCCTGGCCATGTCATAGAGCCGGTGCACGCCGGTGGTGGTCTCTTCGGTCACGCCCTTGATGCGCTCGGCGGCGGCCGTCCACTTGCCGGGGTTCTCGGCGATGGAACGGCGCAGCGTCTCGAGCACGACCCGCCACTCCTCCGGGTCGTCGGCCGCTGGCGAGGGCACCGCGCCCGCCTTCTCGTACTCGGCCGCCTTGTGCACGAACAGCGTGGCGTCGCCGCCGTCGTCGAGGATCATGTTGGGGCCGTCGCCGCCCGGCCAGGACAGCGCCTGCTCGGTGCACCACCAGTACTCCTGCAGCGTCTCGCCCTTCCAGGCGTACACCGAGACGCCCTTGGGGTCGTCGGGCGTGCCGTCGGGTCCCACGACCGCCGCCGCCGCGGCGTGGTCCTGGGTGGAGAAGATGTTGCAGCTCACCCAGCGGACCTCGGCGCCGAGCGCGACCAGCGTCTCGATGAGCACGGCCGTCTGGATGGTCATGTGCAGCGAGCCCATGATCTTTGCTCCGCGCAGCGGCCGGGACTCGGCGTACTCCGCCCGCACCGCCATCAGGCCCGGCATCTCGTGCTCGGCCAGCTGGATCTCCTTGCGCCCATACTCGGCCAGCGACAGATCGGCGACCTTAAAGTCCATGATTCGATGCTCCTCGTCACAGTGGTCGCTGTGAGTCTAGGTGCGCCGACGGGGCCGACGCACGGCTGGACGCGACTTTCTAACACAGATTTGTCAGAATTGTGCCATGCGCATCACGGAGGCCGCCCAGCGGCTCGGCACTTCTCCTCGCATGTTGCGCTATCGCGAAAAGCTGGGGCTGCTGCCGCCCACGCGCGAGCCCGGCGGTCACCGGCGGTTCGGCGACGGCGAGTTGCGTGCGGTGGCGCTGGCGCTTGAGCTGGAGCGGAGGTACGACATCAGCCCCGCCGAGCTGGCGTTCGGTGTGCGGGTGCTGGCCGATCCGGAGGTGCGGGCAAAGGTACGGGACCTCGGCGAGCGGATCGGCCGGGTCTCGGCCCCGCCGGTGCGGGCGCTCGACTTCGAGAAGGAGAAGGCGCTGCGATGGCTGGGGCGCAAGGTCTGAGCACGAAAGGTCTGAGGACGATGGGCGTCGCCTGGGTGTCGCCTGCGCGGACCGAGGGGCGCGCCCGGTGTTCAGGGTGCGCCCCTCGCCGGCCGGCCAAGTCGGTCGCTCGCCCCAGCCCAAGGCGAGACCGTCGCCGTCCGCAGGTGGGCCCGCGGCTGGTCACGGCGTGGCCGGACCGGCGAGGGTACGTTAGTTCGGCCCCGTCCAAACCCCCGAGTCGGACGGCTCCGAGCTCTGTGCGGCGCCCCGGACCCCCACGGGGCGCCGCGGTCCCTCAGTCACACCAAGAACGTACGCCGCGGTCGTCCGCGTGCGCGTCCGCCGCAAGGAGGGAACGCTTGTCGTCCTTAAGGGGGACTTTCCGCGTGGACATCGCCCCCCACGGT
The DNA here is from genome assembly GCA_035765195.1 of Streptosporangiaceae bacterium. Classification (GTDB taxonomy): domain Bacteria; phylum Actinomycetota; class Actinomycetes; order Streptosporangiales; family Streptosporangiaceae; genus CALAED01. Next base: position 203,214 of record DASTYC010000007.1, on the reverse strand, counting down.
GAGGCCGCAGTCGGCACGAAGAGGTGAAATTGGAGCGTGACCAGCGATAAGCCGCCCATCGGTTCGGAGTTCGCCCAGCATGCCTGGCGGGTGTCCGGCCGGATCGTCGCGGGCGTCGGCGAGATCCTGCTCTGGATCTTGACGCGGATCGGCCGGCTGCTGCGCCCGCTCGCCGCCGCGCTCGCCGCCCGCCTGTTCGGCCGGTCTGTCTCGCCGCGCGCGCCCACCGAGCAGTACGCGCAGGCGGGGCAGTACGCGCAGGCGGGGCAGTACGACCAGCGCGATGGCCGCACCCGCGTCCAGCCGGGCGCGCCGCTGGTGCCCCGGTGGCTCAACGCCTGGCGGCAGTTCGCCGACTCGTGGGCGTTCGCCCCGGTGACGGGCGCCGCCCTCATGGTGGCCGCGCTGACCGAACTGGCCATGCGCGACGTGCGGGTGGTGAGCCTGGCGGGCGGCTTCGCCGTCGCGGCAACCGCGCCGCTGATCTGGCGCAGGGAGTTCCTGCGCCCGGTGGCCGCGGTCGTGCTCGGCGCGCTCGCCGCGGGCCTGCTGTCCGGCGAGCGGCCGCTCGCCACCACGGCGTTCGCCGGGCTGTACGCGCTTTACCTGCTGGCCCAGCAGTTGCCCAGGCAAAGCGCCGGCGCGCTGGCGGTGACGAGCGCGGCGTCCGTGCTCGTGATCCATCTCGCGTCGAGCAGCCTCGACGGCATCCCATGGCCGGTGGCGGTGCTCGCGGTGATCGCCGCCATCGGGCTCGGCGCGGCCCGCCGCGTCGTCGAGACCGCCGAGCAGACGAACGCCCTGGAGCGCGAACGTACGACCGAGACGCTGTCCCGGCTGAACACCGTGCAGCGCGAGCAGGCGGTGCTGCGCGAGCGCGCCCGCATCGCCCGCGAGCTGCATGATGTGGTCGCGCACGCCGTGTCGATGATCGCGGTCCAGGCGGAGACCGCCCCGTACACCATGCGCGACCTGTCCCCGGAGGCCCAGCGCGGCTACGCCGAGATCGCGCGCACCGCCCGCGGCGCCCTCGTCGAGATGCGGCGGCTGCTGACCGTGCTGCGCGCGGACGCCAAGGCCGAGGCCGAGGTCGCGCCGCAGCCGCGTCTCGACCGGCTCGGCGATCTCATCGAGCAGCACCGCAAGGCCGGCGGCCGGGTAGATCTTTCGGTGCACGGGTCCGCGCAGCCGCTGTCGGCGACCGTCGAGCTGTCGGCGTACCGGATCGTCCAGGAGGCGCTGACCAACGCCCGCAGGCACGCGCCGGGCGCGTCCGTACGGGTGGAGCTCACCTACCTGCCCGACCGGCTCGCCGTCCAGGTGCGCGACAGCGGCGGCACGGCATGGCCGCCCGGCCCGCCGGCGGACCCGGCGAGCGCGACGGGTGCCACTCATATGTCGAATGCCGGTCACGGGCTGCTGGGAATGAGAGAGCGTGCGACGATGCTCGGCGGAAGGTTTTCCGCCGGGCCCGCCACCAACGGCGGATTCTTGGTGGAGGCCGAGCTGCCGCTCACCAGTGAGGAGACCGCCCGCCCATGATCCGGGTGCTGATCGTCGACGACCAGACGATCGTGCGCGCCGGGTTCGCCGCCTTGCTGTCGGCCCAAGACGACATCGTCGTCGTGGGGGAGGCGGGCGACGGCCGCGAGGCCGTCCGGCTCGCCGACCGGCACCGTCCCGACCTCGTGCTGATGGACATCCGGATGCCCGGCATGGACGGCATCGAGGCCACCCGGCAGATCCTCGCCTCGCGCCCGGAGATCCGGGTGCTGGTCCTGACCACCTTCGACGTCGACGAGTACGTCTATGAGGCGCTGGGGGTCGGCGCAAGCGGTTTCCTGCTCAAGGACGCCACCGCCGAGGATCTCGTCGGCGCGGTACGCGTGGTGGCCCGCGGGGACGCGCTGCTGGCCCCGCAGGTGACGAGCCGGCTGATCCGCGAGTTCACGCGGCAGCGCCGGACGGCGCCGCGGCCGCTCGCCGAGCTGACCAGCCTGACCGCGCGCGAGACCGAGGTGCTCGTGCTGATCGCCGGCGGCCTGTCCAACGCCGAGATCGCCGCCCGGCTGGTCGTCAGCGAGCACACGGTCAAGACCCACGTGGCGCGGGTCTTCACCAAGCTGGGACTGCGCGACCGCGCCCAGGCGGTCATGCTGGCGTACGAGTCAGGCCTTGTCACCCCCGGCGAAGGGCAAACAGCGAGGTAGGCGTCGGCGGGCCGTGGCGACGCGCCGGGCCGTTCGCGGTAGACCGACCCCTGATCCAGAACGGGAATCCAGGGGGACACATGATGAAATTTCGCCTGGCGGCGGCGCCGTTCGCCGGTCTCGTCTGTGCCGCCGTCCTCTCGGGCCCGGCGCGGCCCGCGGCGGCGGAGTGCGCGTGCTGGAGATATGTCCGCACCGGAGACGCCGGCGCCGACACGACGCTCGGCGACGTCGCGGCGCCGGCCCCCGAGGTCGCCTGGGCCACGGGCAGCCGCGGCGCCCGGCCCATGCTGATGGCCTGGACCGGTGTCCGCTGGCGGGAGACGCCGCTGGGGTTCACCGCCGGGACGCTGCTCGAGGGCATCGCGGCCACCTCGCCGCGTGACGCCTGGGTGGTGGGCTACGACGACGGCACGCCCGAGATCGCCCACTGGTCCGGGAGCCGCTGGACCGAGGTGTCCATGCCCACCACCGGCCCGGCCTTCCCGCGGGCCGTGGACGCGCGCGCCCCGGCCGACGTCTGGATGGTGGGCAGCCGCGACGGGTTCGCCGGCTCCCGGGCGAGCGCCTGGCACTGGGACGGCCGCGCGTGGCGCGCCGTCCCGCTGCCGGAGGGCGCCGCCCTGAACAGCGAGCTCGTCGCCGTCTCCGTGTACCGGGCGAACGATGCGTGGGCGGTCGGCTCGAGCGGCACCATGCCGCCGCGCCAGCTCCTCCTCCACTGGAACGGCAGGGCATGGACGGCCGCTCCGGCGCCCCGCCTGCCTGCCGAAAGCGAGCTGACCGACGTGACGATGGTGTCGGGCGACAACGTCTGGGCGGTCGGCGGCACCACTGTGCCCCGCCCGGGCAAGAGGACCACCCCGCACATGGCGGCCCCGGTGGTCCGCGAGAACGCCCCGCGCACGACCCGGCCCCTCCAGCCGCCATCGCGCGACAGCCGCCCGCTCGCCGAGCACTGGGACGGCCGTGCCTGGCGGGTGATGCCGGGGCCGGCGATCGACGGGGAGTTCTACTCGGTGGCCGGCGACGGCGCGTCCGGCATCTGGGCGGCGGGCCAGCGCGCCGACGGGAGCGCCCTGCTGGCCCACTGGGACGGCCGCCGCTGGGACATCTCCCGGCCGCCCACCCCCGATGGGCGCGGTCCCGCGGCGGTATGGGCCATAACGCAGGTACGCGGCACGTCGTACCTCTGGGCGGTCGGTCCCGTCGAAGGCCCCATGTACCAGGCCCTCACCTGGACCAACGCCCCCCGCCCCCGCTGACCCGCGGGCGGACTTGGTCGCCGCGGGCGGGTTTTCCACAGGCTGCGGCGGGCCTGGTGCGCGGGCACGTGAGCCCTTCAGGGTGGTGCCGTGAGATGGCCTGTCGAGTTGCTCGATCTGCTGCTGCCCGAGCGGTGCGCGGGGTGCGGCGGCGCGCGGCGACTGCTGTGCGATCGGTGTCGTGTCCCGTTCGCCGCCACCGCGCGGCCGGCGGTGCCGTCGCCGCGCCCGGCGGGGCTGCCCGAGCCGTGGGCGGTGGCGCGCTACGAGGGGGTGGTGCGAGCCGCGATAGTGGCGCACAAGGAGTCCGGGCGGACGGGGCTGGCGCGTCCGCTGGGCGCTGCGCTGGCCCGCGCCGTGCTGGCGGCCGGCGGGGGTGGGCCGCCGCTCGTCGTGCCTGTCCCGTCGGCCCGGGCGGCGGTCCGGCGGCGAGGTCACGACCCCACGCTCCGCGTCACCGCAGCCGCGGTCGGCGCGCTGCGGTCGCGCGGGGTCGCGGCCCTCTGCGTGGCGGCGCTCGCGCATACGCGCAGGGTCGCCGACCAGGCCGGGCTGGCGAGGGCCGGACGGGCGGCCAACCTGGCCGGGGCGTTGCGCGTCGCGCGGCCCGGTGAGGTGGCGGGGCTGCGGGTGATCGTCGTCGACGACGTCATCACGACCGGTTCGACGCTCGCCGAGGCGGCCAGGGCGCTGCGGGCGGCGGGGGCCGAGGTGTCCGCGGCGGCGCTGATCGCGGCGACGCCGCGCAGACACCGGCCGGGTGGGCCGTCACCGTAAGTAGCGATATCTGATCCGTGACAGACCGGATTCGGCCGGCCGCTTTTGGCTGCGCTTTGTAAGCGCATGGGCGTGTCGTGGCCAAAACTCACCTGATAGCCACATACCGGTGACATGACGGAAGGCGTCTCGCCACGCGGGACACGACCCGGTGTTTGTACCGGTTGGGGGCGCGCGCCTCTCGGGTGGAAGGTTCCAAAACGTGGTCACCTGCGATGACTATCCGTGAGTTTTCCCCCGCTCACCCCCCTGACATTCGGGGCCCGAGGGGCTAGCGTTCCAGACATGGCACCCGCCCGGGTCCGTGGTTGCGTCGGGTCGGCAACGGCCCGGCAAGCCGATGCCAGCCGCAGGCTAAACGGCCCACGTAAGGCGACTTCTCGTCGACCGATCACGGTGCGGCTTAGAGGTAAGTCCTGCCTCGTCGGAGGATCAGACATCCTCCGAGCAGGGAGAAGGGGAGTAGTGGCGAGAGCGCCGCGAGACCCTCAGCAGGCGGATGTGGGGACGAAGACCAGGTCGGCCGGGCGGGTGTTGCCCAAATTCCGGGAGATGGGGGGTCCCGCGTGGACGTCATCGTGAAGGGCCGCCACACGGACGTGAACGACCGGTTCCGCCGGCACGTCGACAACAAGCTCGCCAAGATCGAGAAGTTGGATCAAAAGGTGATCCGTGTGGACGTGGAGGTGTCCCAGGAACGTAATCCCCGACAGGCAGATAGGCGCGAGCGCGTCGAGTTGACGATCCGCTCGCGCGGTCCCGTGATCCGCGCCGAGGCCGCGGCCGACGACCGCTACGGCGCGCTCGATCTCGCGCTGGGCAAGCTCGAGTCGCGCCTGCGGCGCACGTGTGACCGGCGCAAGGTCCACTACGGCACGCGCGCGCCCGCGAAGCTGGCGACGATGCCGTCGCTGGCCGCCGACGAGATCCTTCCCGAAGAGCCCGCCCGCCGGGCACGCGGCAACGATCGCTCACTCGACCGGGCCCGGCGCGAGCAGCGCGCCGCCACCGGATCGGGCGACTCCGGCAACCCCGGCAGGGCCGCCCGCGGCCGGTCGAACGGACGCGTGGCCGACGACGACGCGCGCCCGGCCGACGACGAACAGATCGTGCCGATCCCGATGGAGGGCAACGGGCCGATCGTGGTGCGCGAGAAGTTCCACAAGGCCGAGCCGATGTCGATCGATCAGGCGTTGTTCGAGATGGAGCTCGTCGGACACGACTTCTTCCTTTTCCGCGATACCGACGGCGGCCGGCCGAGCGTCGTCTATCGTCGCCGTGGTTGGGACTACGGCGTAATCCGCCTCGTTGAAGACTGAGGAAAGCGAAGAACAGCGAAGTAGAGCTCCGGCGCGCCACCACCTCGGCCATGCCATGATCTAGAAATCCCCTATGGGCGCGTCGGTGAGGAGGACGAGTGGGCGAGAATCCCGAGACCCGCGGCGAGGCGTCTTCGGCCGCCACCGGCGACCCGATCCGCGTACTGATCGTGGACGATCATGCGTTGTTTCGCCGCGGGCTCGAGATGGTGCTCGAGGAGCAAGGCGACATCGAGGTGGTCGGCGAGGGCAGCGACGGCAACGAAGCCGTCGAGAAGGCAGGTGATCTGCTGCCCGACGTCGTATTGATGGATATCCGTATGCCGCGCCGCGGCGGCATCGAGGCCTGTACCGCGATCAAGAGCGCCGTTCCCAGCGCCAAAATCGTCATGTTGACGATCAGCGACGAGGAAGAGGATCTGTTCGAAGCGATCAAGGCCGGGGCGTCCGGATATCTGCTGAAAGAGATCTCGATCGACGAGGTTCCGCAGGCGGTCCGGGCCGTCCAGGGCGGTCAGTCGCTCATCAGCCCCTCGATGGCGTCGAAATTGATCACCGAGTTCGCGGCGCTGGCCAAACGCAGCGCCGAACGTCAGCAGCAGGTCCCCGCCCCCAAGCTCACCGACCGTGAGATGGAAGTGCTGCGCCTGGTCGCGAAGGGCCTCGGCAACCGCGAGATCGCGCGCGAGCTGTTCATCTCCGAGAACACCGTGAAGAACCACGTCCGCAACATCCTGGAGAAGCTCCAGCTCCACTCGCGGATGGAGGCCGTGGTCTACGCCGTCCGCGAGAAGCTGCTCGAAATAACCTGACCGCCGGTCATCCAGGGCCCGCCGCCGGCCGAATACCTTCCGGAAGAGGGTGTGGTCGAGGCGCCCGCGCCGCGCCATGCTCGAGCGGTTATCCCTCACCTGTACCCGACGGACAGGGAGATGGTGCCCTGTGGGGGTGTCCGATGCGGACGGGATACGCCGCCGGTTGGCCGCCGGCGACGAGACGGCACTCGGCGAGGTCTACGACGCCTTCGCTCCCCTGGTGTTCGGGCTCGCGCTGCGGATCACCCGTAGCCGCGAGGCGGCAGAGGACGTCACCCAAGAGGTGTTCGCCTTCCTGTGGGAGCGTCCGCTCGCCTTCGATCCCGCCAAGGGCCGGTTGCGCACCTGGCTGGGCACGCTGGCGCACCGCCGGGCGGTCGAGGTCGTCCGGCGCGAGGAGCGCCGCCGTGCGTTGTCCACGGCCTGGGCGTCCTACGACGCCATCGCGCCGAACATCGAGGACGAGGTGACGGCGGCCGAGGTGAACGGACGGGTCAGGCACGCGGTGGCGGTGTTGCCGGGCGGCCTGCGGGAGGCGGTCGAACTGGCGTACTTCCGTGGCCGCACCTACCGGCAGGTGGCCGCCGAACTGGGCCTGGCCGAAGGAACCGCGAAGTCGCGTATCAGGCTCGCCTTGCGCCGCATCGCCGACACTTTGGCGGAGGAGGGGATCGCACCGTGAACGTTCGCCAAGCGCGACGCGGGCCCGGTGGGACATGGCGTGAGTCTGACCGGGCGCGGCGCGGGCGCGGGGGCGTCTGGTTCCGATCAGCGAGGGAGGCGGGTGAGCCATGAAGACCGCGCACGAGACGGCGGCCGCCCTCCTCGGGGTGTGGGCGCTCGATGCCTGTTCCCCGGAGGAGGCGGAGCTGGTGACCGACCACCTGCCCGAATGCGCGACGTGCGCCGCGGAAGCGGCCCGGCTGCGCGGCGCCGCGGACCTGCTCGGCGCGGCGGCGGCGCCGCCCGAGTGGCTGCGCGCCCGCACCATGGAACGAGCCAAGGCGCGCCGGTCCGCGGCCTCGCCCTGCCCCGGCTATGCCGAGCCGTACGCTGCTCAGGTCTCCGTGCTCGACTCGCTGCTCGGCGAGCTCTCCGCCGCGGATTGGCGCGTCAACGTCATCTACGACTGGCATGTGCAGGACGTCGTGGCCCATCTCGCGGCGACCGACGGTCTGGTGGCGGCCGGCGTCGGCACCGGGGTCGGCACCGGCGCCGAAGGCGGCGAGTCCGGGGGGCCGCCGCCCGCCGTCGGCGACTCGGTGCTGGGGGACCTGCTGGCGGCGAGCACCGCCGCCGCCATCGATCGCGAGCGCCGCAGGCCCCCCGACCTGACCCGTGCGAGCTGGCGGGCGCAGGCCGACGCGCTGTGCCGTGCGCTGCCCGCGGACGCGGCACATCGCGTCCCCGGCATCCGCCTGCGGATCTCCGATCTCGTGGTGGCGCGGGCGTTCGAGACCTGGGTGCACTCTGACGACATCGCCACCGCCGTGCGTCGCCGGCTGCCGCCGCCGCTGCCGCGCCATCTGGCGCCCATCGCCGCGCTCGGGGTGCGCAGCCTGCCCAAGGCGCTCGCCGTGACGCGTGCGGACCGGCCCGCCGCGGTCGCCCAGGTGGTGCTCGACGGCCCTGGCGGCGGCGAGTGGAGGCTCGGGCTCGGCGCCGGCGACGGGGGCGGCGCCCCGCCCGAGCCGGCCGTACGCCTGCGCATGGACGTCCTGGAGTTCTGCTTCCTCGCCGGCGGTCGGCGCGACCCGGCGACCGTCGACGCCGAGGTGGTGGGCGACCGAGATCTTGGCAGGGAGCTGCTCGCCGCCGCGCCGTCCTTCTCGGGACCCTGAGCGTTCGGGCGGCACCGCCCTGCGGCCTTTGTCGGTGTCGCCCTTTACGATCAGCCACGTGACCTCTCCCGTGACCGTGCGACCGCAGTTCGACCTGACCCCTGACGAGGCGCGCCGCCTGCAGCTGCGCGCCCAAGGGCTGCTCGGGGCCGACGGACGCCGCGGCGGCGTGGCCGGCGTGCTGGGCCGGCTGGGCGCTGTGCAGCTCGACACGATCTCCGTGCTGGCCAGGTCGCACGAGCTGATCCCGTACGCGCGGCTCGGCGCGGTCGGCCGGGCCCGCGTCGAGCAGGCCTACTGGGGCCGCGGCGCCGCCTTCGAATACTGGGCGCACGCCGCGTGCGTGCTCCCGATCGGCGAGTGGCCGCTGTTCGCCTTCCGGCGACGCGCCTACCGCGAGCGAGGGTGGAGCTGGCAGCCCGACGAGGTCGGCACTGAGCAGAAGATCATCGACCGGCTGCGCGCCGACGGGCCGCTGACCGCGACCGACCTCGGCGGCGCCAAGAACGGCGGTGCCTGGTGGGACTGGTCCGACGTCAAGGCCGGGGTGGAGCGCATGCTCGCGCTGGGCGAGGTCGTGTGCGTCCGGCGGGTCGGCTGGCGGCGGGTGTACGACCTGCCCGAACGCGCGATCCCGGCCGAGCTGCGCGCCGACGAGCCCGACGACGCCACCTGCCTGACCCGGCTGGTGACACAGGCCGGGCGGGCGCTGGGCGTGGCCACCAAGGCCGACCTGGCCGATTACTACCGGATCAAGACCGAGCAGGTCGCCGCGGTCGTCGCCGACACCGGCCTGGTCCCGGTCACCGTCGCCGGCTGGCGTGACCCGGCCTGGGCCGATCCCGAGGCACTCGCCGCGCCGGCGCGCGGCCGCCATCGCACCACCCTGCTGTCGCCCTTCGACTCGCTCGTGTGGGACCGCAAGCGCACCTCGCGCGTGTTCGGCTTCGATCATCGGCTCGAGGCCTACGTGCCCAAGGCCAAGCGCGTGCACGGCTATTTCACGATGCCGCTGCTGGCCGGCGGCCGGCTGATCGGCCGGGTCGATCCGGCACGCGAGGGCCGTACGCTCGTCGCGCGCAGGGTGGCGTTCGAGCCGCGCGCCGCGGCGGCCGACGCCGCCCTCGACGCGGTGCGCGTCGCGCTGTGGCAGGCGGCGGCGTGGGTCGGCTGCGACGACGTACGGGTCGAGGTCGTCGATCCGCCCCGGCTCGCCGGTCCGCTCCGCCGTACGGTCGCCGCCGGCGCCGCGGGAACGACCTCTACGGACGCCGAATAACTGGAATAACTCCGATATCACAAATAACCGAAACAACCCGAGTAACGCGGGAGCCGGATCGCCGGCCCGGCCCTCGCGGCCTGCGGTCTCAGCCGTTCGCGAGGGTCTCGGCGTCGCCCGCGGGAGCCTCCCCACGGGGACTCGCGGCGGTTTCGGTCTTCCCGGGCGTGGTTTCCGCGCCCGCCGCCCCCGCCGCGCCGGCCACGGCCTCGGCCGGGGCGCCGAACGAGATCTCGTTCTGCGCGTAGACCACCACGTCGGACAAGATGCCGACCGCCAGCGCCGCCACGCCGCCCACGGCCGCGATCGCCACGCCGACCCAGAACAGCGGCCACGACGGACCGAGCACCAGGCCCAACCCGCCGGCGGCGAATCCGATCAGCATCACGCCCACGGCGATCCACGAACTCGGCCGCCCGACGTGCGACCCCTCGGCCATGTCGCCTCCGCTCCATGTGATTGTCATAAAGGTCTTATCAGTGGTTCCGCCGTGAAACGGATCTCCACAAACCCGTTGCCGAGCTTCTATTGTGCAGAGACCGCCGCGCGTGGCAGCGTCCACCCTAGGACTCACCTACGATTGACATCGTACGGGTGGTGTGTGCGCCGCCAAGATTCGCGGTGACCCACGATCTGCGAGGAGCTCTCGAGAGTGCCAGTAGTCATCGATAAGATCCTTCGTGCGGGCGAGGGCAAGATCCTGCGCAAGCTCAAGCGGATCGCCGACCAGGTCAACTCCATCGAGGAAGACTTCGTCGAGATGAGCGACGCCGAGCTGCGCGCGCTCACCGAGACGTACAAAGAGCGGCTGGCCGACGGCGAGACGCTCGACGACCTGCTCCCCGAGGCTTTCGCGACCGCCCGCGAGGCGGCCAAGCGAACGCTGGGCCAGCGCCACTTCGACGTCCAGTTGATGGGCGGGGCCGCCCTGCACATGGGCAACATCGCCGAGATGAAGACCGGTGAGGGCAAGACCCTCACCGCCGTGCTGCCCAGCTACCTCAACGCGCTTTCCGGCAAGGGCGTCCACGTCGTCACGGTCAACGACTACCTCGCCAAGCGCGACGCCGAGTGGATGGGCCGCATCCATCAGTTCCTGGGCCTCGAGGTCGGGGTCATCCTCGCCCAGATGACGCCCGACGAACGACGCAAGGCCTACAACGCCGACATCACCTACGGCACGAACAACGAGTTCGGCTTCGACTACCTTCGCGACAACATGGCCTGGAGCCTGGAGGAGTGCGTCCAGCGCGGCCACAACTTCGCGATCGTGGACGAGGTCGACTCGATCCTCGTCGACGAGGCCAGGACGCCGCTGATCATCTCCGGCCCGGCCGAGCAGAACTCCCGGTGGTACCTCGAGTTCGCCAAGATCGTGCCGCGGCTGAAGCGCGCCGGCGGCGGTCCCGAGAGCGAGGACGGCGACTACCAGGTCGACGAGAAGAAGCGCACGGTCGGCATCCTGGAGAGCGGCGTCGAGAAGGTCGAGGACTGGCTCGGCATCGACAACCTCTACGACTCGGTCAACACGCCGCTCGTCAGCTTCCTCAACAACGCGCTCAAGGCCAAGGAGCTCTACAAGAAGGACAAGGACTACATCGTCCAAAACGGCGAGGTCCTGATCGTCGACGAGTTCACCGGGCGCATCCTGCACGGCCGCCGCTACAACGAGGGCATGCACCAGGCCATCGAGGCCAAAGAGGGCGTGCAGATCAAGGACGAGAACCAAACGCTCGCCACGATCACCCTGCAGAACTACTTCCGGCTCTACGACAAGCTGGCCGGCATGACCGGCACGGCGCAGACCGAAGCGGCCGAGTTCAACAAGATCTACAAGCTCGGCGTCGTGCCGATCCCGACCAACGAGCCGATGATCCGCGACGACCAGACCGACGTCGTCTACAAGACCGAGCAGGCCAAGTTCGAGGCCGTGGTCGACGACATCGCCGGGCGGCACGAAAAGGGCCAGCCGGTGCTGGTGGGCACCACCTCGGTGGAGAAGTCCGAGCGGCTGTCGCGCATGCTCAAGCGGCGCGGCGTCCCGCACGAGGTGCTCAACGCCAAGTACCACGAGAAAGAGGCCCTGATCGTCGCCGAGGCGGGCCGCAAGGGCGCCGTCACCGTGGCGACCAACATGGCCGGTCGCGGCACCGACATCATGCTCGGCGGCAACCCCGACCACATCGCCGACCGCGAGCTGCACGCCCGCGGCCTGTCCCCGCTGGAGACGCCTGAGGAGTACGAGCAGGCCTGGCCGGAGGCGCAGGAGAAGGCCAAGCAGGCGGTCAAGGAGGAGCACGAGGAGGTCGTCTCGGCCGGCGGCCTGTACGTGCTCGGCACCGAGCGGCACGAGTCGCGGCGCATCGACAACCAGCTGCGGGGCCGGTCCGGCCGGCAGGGCGACCCGGGTGAGTCGCGCTTCTACCTGTCGCTCGAAGACGACCTGATGCGGCTGTTCAATTCCGCGCGGGTCGAGGCGATCATGGTTCGCTTCAACTACCCGGACGACGTGCCGATCGAGAACAAGGTCGTCTCCGGCGCCATCAGGTCCGCGCAGCATCAGGTCGAGCAACAGAACTTCGAGATCCGCAAGAACGTCCTGAAGTACGACGAGGTCCTCAACCGGCAGCGGCAGGTCATCTACGCCGAGCGCCGCAAGGTGCTCGAGGGCGCCGACCTGCACGAGCAGGTCCGCCGCATGATCGACGAGGTCATCGAGGGCTACGTCGCCGGCGCGACCGGCGAGGGCTTCGCCGAGGAATGGGATCTGGCGAAGCTGTGGAAGGCCTTCAAGCAGCTCTACCCGGTCTCGATCACGGTCGACGACGTGGTCGAGGAGGCGGGCGGCGAGGTCTCCGCGCTCGACGCCGAGTTCCTCGCCGAGAAGGTCAAGGAAGACGCCCAGGCGGCCTACGACAAGCGCGAAGAGGAGCTCGGCTCCGAGGTGATGCGCGAGTTGGAGCGCCGCGTCGTGCTGTCGGTGCTCGACCGCAAGTGGCGCGAGCACCTGTACGAGATGGACTACCTGCAGGAGGGCATCGGCCTGCGCGCGATGGCGCAGCGTGACCCGCTGGTCGAATACCAGCGCGAGGGCTACGACATGTTCAACTCCATGATGGACGGCATCAAGGAGGAGTCGGTCGGATACCTCTTCCACCTCGAGGTTCAGGTGGAGGAGCAGCAGCAGCCCGAGCCCCAGGTCGGCCAGACCCCTGTCGCCGTCGCCGCCAGCGCTTCCAAGACCGGCACCGCCGCGGCCGAGGGCGCGGAGAAGGAAGGCGAGGGCGAGGGGCCCGCGATCGTGGCCAAGGGGCTCGCGGAGCCGTCGCGGCCCGGCAAGCTGGAGTACTCCGCTCCGACCGAGACCGGCGACGTCGAGCACCACACCGAGGGCTCGTCCGGCAACGGAAGCGGCGCCGGCAAGTTCGGCAAGGTGTCACGCAACGAGCCGTGCCCCTGCGGATCGGGCCGGAAGTACAAGCGGTGCCACGGCGCCCCCGGCCGCACCAACACCTGACCGGAGGCCGGACACCGGCGGCCATCGGCCATCGCTGAGACGGCCTTCCCAGGACGCCCTGGGAAGGCCGTCCGCCATTCGCGCGGCCTAGGCGGGCCGGGGGAGCCGGCGGCTACCTGGCTGTCGCGGCGAGAGGGTGGTCTCCACCGCCACGCATCGCCAGCGGCCGCGGTCGCGCTCCAGCCGCAGCGCGAGCGCCTGCGCGCGGTCGCCGGTGAACACCACGGCGCACACCTCGGCGGCCCCCGGCACCGGTTGTTGAACGAGCGGCACCGTGACGCGGATCATCCGGCTCGCGAGGTGCCCGGCCGAGCCGGTCGGCGGGATCGTCCGGCCGAGCCGGTCGTACACCTCGGGGCTGGCCCGCCGCGCCAGGTGGTGCAGCGGCCGGATGCCCGTGATCACCTCGGCGAACGCCCGCGCCGTCGCCCGCGCGGCGACAGCGAGGTCGTCGCGCGTGCCCGGTTCGTCGGCGGGTACGGCGCGCAGCCGTGGTCTCGCGCCGTCGGGGGGATGCCGGACCGGGCGGTCGTCGGGCGTGGCGCCGGGCCCGGCGGCGCCGGGCTCGGTGCGGGCGAAGGAGATGAGCCGTACGAGCGGACGCGAGCCGCCCGACGAGGGCGACGAGGGCGAGGTGGGCGAGGTGGGGGGAGTGGGCATGACGGGCGCCTCCGGCGGATGACGTGGAAACGCCCGGCGGCGCGCCGCAGGGCGTTTGCTCGGTTGAGTCGTCCACCAGAGCGATGAGCTCGCGAAGAGATACGTCCTGTCCGTCTCCGGCCACCCGCGTAACGTCGCGCGAGGCGGGGCGCCGCGGGCGGTGTGCTCATGCGGTGGCCCCCAGCAGGCGCCGGGAGCCACCGCATGAGCACGGGCGGGGAGGGGATGGGAGGCGCGATCAGTGGCGGCCGGCGGCTACGCGGCCCCCCCGCCGCCGTCCCCGCCGCCGTCGAGGCCGCCGGCGGCGGCGGGGCCGGCCGTCCCCGCCGCGCCTGAGCCTCCGGCGAACTTCGGGGCCGTGCCCCGGCCCGTTCCCTCGGCGCCCGGGGCCACGCCGGCGGTGGCGACTTCGGGAGCGACCGTCGGGTCGACGGCCACGGACTCGACGCCCTCGGGCTCGCGGCCGGGCGTCGGGATGTTCAGCCTCCTGATCAGGAAGCTGAACAGCATGTAGTAGATGACCGCGTAGATCAGTCCCATGATGATCAGCGGCACCAGCTTGTGGGTGTTGTCCTTGGTGGCGTTGAGCAGCATGTCGATGCCGCCCGCCGAGAAGCTGAAGCCCAGCTTCATGCCGAACGCGTTGGCGAGGGCCATGGACACGCCGGTGAGCAGCGCGTGCACGGCGAACAGCAGCGGCGCGACGAAGACGAACGCGAACTCGATCGGCTCGGTGATGCCGGTGACGAACGCCGTCAGCGCGGCGGAGAACATGATGCCGCCGACGGCCGCGCGCCGGTTGACCGGCGCCGCCCGCCAGATCGCGAACGCCGCGGCCGGCAGGGCGAACATCAGCACCGGGAAGTAGCCGGTCATCGACCAGCCCGCGCCGTCCGAGCCGTTGAGGTAGCAGTTGAGGTCACCGGAGAAGGCCTTGCCGTCGACGGTGCAGTTGGGGATCTGGAACCACACGACGTTGTTGGGGATGTGGTGCAGGCCCAGCGGCAGCAGCGCCCGGTTGATGACGCCGTAGACCCCCGCGCCGAACGTGCTGTTGCGCTCCATCCATTCGCCGAAGTTGGCCAGCCAACCGCCCACCACCGGCCAGATCCAGCCGAAGACGACGCCCAGCAGCAGCGACACGAAGGCCGTGATGATCGGCACGAACCGGCGACCGCCGAAGAACGCCAGGTAGGTCGGCAGCTTGATGCGGTAGAAGCGCTGGTAGAGCAGGGCGGTCACGATGCCGATGACGATGCCGCCGAGCGCCACCGTTGGGTTTTGCGCGCCGAGGTCGACCACGTTGTTCGGCTGCCCGGGGTTGGCCGGATCGAACAGCGCCTTGGTGATGTTGGCCTTGACCCGGCTGTCGTCGGCGAAGTTGTGGAAGAACATGTTCATGCTGACGAAGTGGAAGACCATGTAGCCCACCACCGCGGCGAGTGCGGTCGAGCCGTCCGCCCGCCTGGCGAACCCGACCGCGACGCCCACCGCGAATAGCAGCGGCAGCCAGGTGAACAGGGCCTGACCGGCGGAGCCGATGACCTCGGCGACCCGGTCCCAGCCAAGACCGTCGGCGCCGAGGATGTCGGGCTGCCCGAGCCGGAGCAACAGGCCGGCGGCCGGGAGGACGGCGATCGGCAGCATCAGGCTGCGGCCGATGCGTTGGAGCAGGGCGAGGGCCGTGGATCCTCGACCGGGGGCGGCGGCGGTGCCGCCCGCTGCTGTCGTAGAACTCATGAGGGTTGCCTCCTCGGGTTTATCGGGACGGAATCCGCCCCCGGCGGGGGACTTCGAGTGTGGTGTGCAGTTGATACCTGTCGGCCCGATAGGTGGACATCGTCAGCTCGGCGCAGATGCCGTCGGCGTACGACCGCCGTTCCAGCAGCAGCACCGGGCTCCCCCGAGAGATCTTCAGATGCCGGGCGTCGGCCGTGTCGACGACGCCGGCGTTGATGATCTGGTCGCCCGCGTCGAAGACCAGCCCGTACACCGCTTCGAGCACGCCGTACAGCGAGCGGTCGGCCAGCCGGCGGTCGAGCAGGTCTGGCGCGAGCGACGCGAGGATGTGCGCGCGCTCGATCGCCATCGGCTCGCCGTTGGCGGTCCGCAGCCGTTCGATGACGTGGATCGGCGTGCCGGGATCGGTGTCGAAGGTGCGCGCGAGCAGCACGGTCGCCGGGATCGTCCGCCGGGCGATGTCGATGGCGCCGGGCCGCAGGCCGCGGGCCAGCATGTCCTCGGAGAACGACACCAGCCGCAACGGCATCTCGATCTTCGGCCGGGCGACGAACGTGCCCTTGCCGGGCACGCGGTAGAGCCGGCCCTCCGCCACCAGCTGGTCGATCGCCTGCCGCACGGTCATCCTGGACAGCCCGAAGCGCTGGCACAGCTCGCGTTCGGACGGCACGGCGGCGTTGACCGGCAGCTCCGCGCTTTCGATGAGATCGAGAACGATCGTGCGGAGCTGAAAGTACTTGGGCACCGGGCTGTTCGGATCGATGGATGTCA
Organism: Streptosporangiaceae bacterium; assembly: GCA_035765195.1. Classification (GTDB taxonomy): domain Bacteria; phylum Actinomycetota; class Actinomycetes; order Streptosporangiales; family Streptosporangiaceae; genus CALAED01. The sequence goes on along the minus strand of DASTYC010000007.1, from coordinate 187,020 downwards.
TGGACATCCCTGAAGGTGTGGGTCCGGCGTACTGGTCTAGGCCGGACTAGACCACATGCCCGAAGCGGGTGTCAATGCCCTGAATTGGCAAGGATAAATAACGACATGGTCACTTCCGTTAAGGATGGACGCCGACGCCACCTGCGCTTACTCTTCGCTGCGTCCGATAAGTGGAGTATGGTACGTACTGGTCTAGGCCGGACTAGACCAGCGACACCCGGCCGAGTGGCCCGCGAGCCCACGGAGAGTGCGCATGACGTCGCTGCTCATCGCCGCCGAGCGGCTGATCGTCGCGCGTGATGTGACCGCCGCCGGCACTTTGGTCTCGCCCGGCTATGTACGCCTTGACGGCGATCGCATCGCCGAGGTCGGCGCCGGCCCCCCGCCGGGCCGGCCCGATGTCGAGCTGCGGGGCGGCACGCTCGCGCCGGGCCTGATCGATCTCCAGGTCAACGGCTACTACGGCCACGATCTCGTCGACGCCGACGAGGCGGGCTGGCACCTGATCGTGCGCAGGCTGCCCGAGACCGGGGTCACGGCCTTCCTGCCCACGTTCATCACCGCGCCGATCCCCTCGCTCGTGGCCGCGCTCCAAACGGCCGAGGCCCGGCTGCCGTCGCTTCCCTCCGGCAGCCGGGTGCTCGGCGTGCACGTGGAAGGCCCGTTCCTCAGCCGGGACCGGCGCGGCGCGCACAACGCCGAATGGCTCACCGACCCCACTCCCGAAGCGGTGCGGGCGCTGCTGGCCGCAGGCCCTGTCAAGATCGTCACGCTGGCCCCGGAGCGCGCCGGCGGCCTGGACGCCGTACGGACCCTGAGCCAGGCAGGGGTGCTGGTCAGCGTGGGTCACAGCGACGCCACCGCCGACCAGGTCAGGCAGGCCGCCGACGCCGGCGCGCGGATGATCACGCATCTGTTCAACGCGCAGAGCGGCGTCCATCACCGGGCTCCCGGCGTCGCCGCGCAGGCCCTCGCCGACCCCCGGCTCACGGCCGGGCTGATCGCGGACCTGGCACACGTGGCCCCGGTGGTGTGCAAGGTGGCCTTCGCCGCAGCGCCCGGGCGCATCGTCCTCGTCACCGATGCCGCGGCGGCCGCCGGCATGGCGCCCGGCCGCTACGAGCTGGGCGGGGAGCCGATCGACCTGCCCGCCGACGGGCCGCCGCTGCGCGCCGACGGCACCATCGCAGGTTCGGCCCTCCGGCTCGACGCGGCCGTCGGCAACGTCGTCGGGCTCGGCGTCGACCTCACCGTCGCCGTGGACGCCGCCACCCGCGTGCCCGCCGACCTGATCGGGCGCCCCGACCTCGGCCGCATCGCCCCCGGCGCGCTCGCCGACCTCGTCTGGCTCGAGCCCGTCCCCGCCCGCGCCGATGCCGCCCGCAGCGGCACCGCGACGAGCGGTGGCCTGCGGGCCCGGATCACGTGGGTCGGCGGCGAGCCGGTGTTCGAGAGGAAGCCATGACCACGAGCCGGATGCGCACGGAGATCGGGGAGCAGCCCGCGGCGCTGCGCCGCACGCTCGACTCCCTGCTGCCACGGGTGCCCGAGATCACCCGGCTGGCGCGCGAGGTCCGCCAGGTGCTGTTCATCGCGCGCGGCTCGTCCGACAACGCCGCCGTGTACGGCCACTACCTCACCGAGGTGCATACCGGCCGGCTCGCCACGCTGGCCTCGCCGTCGATCGCCACCACCTACCGGAGGCGGCTTGATCTCACCGGCGTCCTCGCGGTGGCGATCAGCCAGTCGGGCCGTACGGAGGAGATCGTGGAGACGCTCGACTGGGCGGGCGGTTGCGGCGCCCGGACGATCGCGATCACCAACGCCGCGGACTCGCCGCTGGCCACCGCCGCCGAGCTGGCTCTGATCACGATGGCGGGCGACGAGCTCGCGGTGCCGGCGACCAAGACCTACACCACCCAGCTCGCGGCGCTGGCCGTCGTCGGCCTCGGCCTTGCTGCGGCGCCCGCGAGCCCCGCGAGCCCGCCGAGCCCAGTCGGCTCCGCCGCCTCCGCCGCCTCCGGCATCGACGCGGCCGAGCTGCGCCGCGCGCCCGACGAGGTGGACCGGCTGATCGCGGCCACCGAGTCGTCCGGCGCGCTCCCCGCGATGGTCGACGAGCTCGCCGAGGTGACCGGCGTCGTCGTGTCGGGTCGCGGCCTCGCCTTCGGCACCGCGCTGGAGCTGTCCCTCAAGCTGAACGAGGCGTGCTACCTGCACGCCATGGGGCTGTCGTACGCCGATCTGCTGCACGGTCCGATCGCGGTGGTCGACGGCGACACGCCCGCGATCCTGGTGGCCGCCGGCTCGGGCCCCACGCTGCCCGGCACGATCGCGCTCGCGCGGCGGGTGACCGGCGCCGGCGCCCGCGCGTACGGTGTCGGGGGTGGGTCGGTGCTGGCCGCCGCCTGCCGTCACGCCCTGCCCGGTCCGGAGCTCCCGGAGTGGGTGGCCCCGATCGCGTTGGCCGTGCCCGGACAGTTGCTCGTCGAAGCCCTGGCGCGCAAGCTCGGGATCGACCCTGATCTGCCTCGGGGGCTGCGAAAGGTGACCCAGACCGACTAGCCGACCACCGACCAACCGACCAACCGACCAGCCGACACCCCAAGCAAAGGACCGGGAGCATCATGGGCAAGGCAGAGGACATCGTCGCCGGGCTCGGCGGCGCCGACAACATCGTCGAGATCGAGCCGTGCGCCACGCGCCTGCGCACCGAGGTCAGCGACGCCGCGCTGGTGGACGAGGCCGCGCTCAAGGCGGCGGGCGCGTACGGCGTCATGCGCAGCGGCTCTGTCGTCCAGGTCATCGTGGGCCCCGAGGCCGACACGATCGCCACCGATATCGAGGACCTTCTGGACTAGAGATGACAAAGGTTCTGGCGCCCGTGAGCGGGCGGGCGGTCGGGTTGAGCGGCGTCCCCGACCCTGTCTTCGCCCAGGCCATGGTCGGGCCGGGCACCGCGATCGATCCGGAGCGTACGGCGGGCGACGCGATCGCCCCGGTCAGCGGGACCCTCGTCAAGCTGCACCCGCACGCCTTCGTCATCCTCGACGGCGAGCGGCACGGCGTCCTCGTGCACCTCGGCGTCGACACCGTCCAGCTCAAGGGGGAGGGATTCGAGCTGCTGGCGGCCGAGGGCGATCAGGTCCGCGCGGGGGCCCCGGTCGTACGCTGGGATCCAGGAGAGATCGAGGCCGGGGGCCGCTCTCCCGTCTGCGCCGTGGTGGCGCTGGACGCGGGCTTCGACGCGCTGTCCGACGTGGTCGAATCCGGTGACGTACGGTCGGGGGACGAGCTGTTCGTGTGGACTTGAGGTATGACCGCGGATCACAGAAGGGCGGCGGTCTTCGATCTCGACGGCACGCTCGTCAACACCGAGCCCGGCAATCGGGCCCGATGGGCGCGGCTGTTCGACACCTACGGCGCCCCGTACGACGACGCGCTCATCGCCTCGTTCGCCGGGCGGCGGGGCCGGGAGGTGCTGGCCGAGCTGGCCCATCTGTTCCCCGGCCGCACGGTGGAGGAGCTGTTCCGCGAGGTCGTCTCCTACGAGCTCGGCCCGGAGGTGCTGGACGCCGTGCCCGTGCCGGGTGCGGTGGCTCTGGTGCGGTCGGTCAGCGCGGTCCGGGTGCCGATCGGCGTGGTGACGTCGGGCGGCCGGCGATACGCCGAGGGGCAGCTGACGAGGCTCGGCATCCGCGGCCTGGTCGATGTCCTGGTCACCGCCGAGGACGTGGCCGAGGGCAAGCCGGCCCCCGAGGGATTCTTGACCGCCTGCGCCCGGCTCGGGGTCGCGCCCGGCGAGGCGGTCGCGTTCGAGGACGCCCCGGCGGGGGTGGCGGCGGCCAAGGCCGCGGGTATGCCGACCGTGGGCGTGGCCACCACACAGACGCGAGCGGCGCTCGCCGCCGCCGACCTCGTGGTGAGCGACCTGACCGAGGTGAGCTGGCCCCCGGACTTCGGGGGCTGACAGGCTGATCCCCGCAGGCCGGGGCCGGAGAGGAGAGATGGTGGCAGAGCGCCGCGTGCGAGTCTTGTCGAAGGTCGGGCTGCACGCCCGCCCGGCGGCGTTGTTCGTGCAGGCCGCGACCAAGGCGCCGTACGACGTACGGGTCGCCAAGGCCGACGGCGAGCCGGTCAACGCGAAGAGCATCCTGTCCGTGCTGGCGCTGGACGTGCGCAACGACGAGGAAATCGTGATCAGCGCCGACGGCGACGACGTCGACGCGCTGCTCGACGAGCTCGAGGCACTGGTGTCCGACCCCGGTTCCGACGGCGCCTGACATGCCTGGCCCATCCGATGTGCCTGACGCGTCCCACGTGCCCGGCCCGTCCGACCCGGTAGATCTGACCGATCTGCGGGGCACCGGGGTGAGCCCCGGCGTCGGCGCCGGTCCGGTCCGCACGCTGGGCGGCTCGGTGCCGGCGCCGCCGCTGGACGAGCAGCACGACGGCGACGCGGCGGCCGAACGGGACCGGGCGCACGAGGCGTTGCGGGCGGTGGCCGACGACCTCGAGGCGCGCGGCGCCAAGGCGGGCGGCGAGGCGCAGGACGTGCTGACGGCACAGGCGCTCATGGCCCGCGATCCCGGGCTCGCCGACCTGGTCAACGCCAAGATCGACGCGGGCATCGGCGCCGCCCGCGCCGTGTTCGAGGGTTTCGCCGGCTACCGGGCGGCGCTCGCGGGCGCGGGCGAGTACCTCGCCGCCCGGGTCGCCGATCTCGACGACGTACGCGACCGCGTGGTCGCCCGGCTGCGCGGCCTGCCGATGCCCGGCATCCCCGAGTCGGACGTGCCGTTCGTCCTGGTGGCCCGCGACCTGGCACCCGCCGACACCGCGCTGATCGACCCGGCGTCGGTGCTCGCCTTCATCACCGAGGAAGGGGGCCCGACCAGCCACACCGCGATCTTGGCTCGCGCGATCGGCGTGCCGGCCGTGGTCGCCTGCGCTGGCTGCGCCAACCTGGCCGAAGGCACCGTCGTCCTGGTCGACGGCACGTCCGGAACGATCACCGTGGATCCGGGACCCGGCGACATCGCGGCCGCCGAGCAGCGGGCCGCCGCCCGCGCCGCGGCGGTCTCCTCCGCCGCCGGAGCCGGCCGGACCGCGGACGGTCACGAGGTCCCGCTGCTGGCCAACATCGGAGGCCCCAGGGACGTCGCCGCCGCCGTCGCGCACGGCGCGGAGGGCGTCGGGCTCTACCGCACCGAGTTCCTCTTCCTCGATCGCGCCGACCCGCCGAGCGTGGTCGAGCAGGAGGCGGCCTATCGCGCCGTGCTCGAGGCCTTCCCGGAGGGCCCCGTGGTCGTGCGGGTGCTCGACGCCGGCGCCGACAAGCCGCTCGCCTTCTTGCCGCCGCCGGGCGACGAGCCCAACCCGGCCCTGGGCGAGCGCGGGCTGCGCATGCTGCAGCGCTACCCCGAGGTGCTGGCCGATCAGCTGGCCGCGCTGGCCAGGGCCGGCGAGGGGCAGCCGGCCACGATGCGGGTGATGGCGCCGATGGTGGCCGACGCGGCGGACGCCCGCTACTTCGCCGACGTGTGCCGCGCCGCCGGCATCGCGTCGGCCGGCGTGATGATCGAGATCCCGGCCGCCGCGCTGCGCGCCCGCGACATCGCCCCTGAGGTGGACTTCTTCAGCCTCGGCACCAACGACCTCGCGCAGTACGCCTGTGCAGCCGACCGCCAGCTCGGCGCGCTGGCCCGGCTGCAGGACCCATGGCAGCCGGCGCTGCTCGACCTGGTGGCCATGGCCGCCGGCGCGGCCGCCGACGCGACCAGGAGCTGCGGCGTCTGCGGCGAGGCGGCCGGCGACCCGGCGCTGGCCTGCGTGCTCGTCGGCCTCGGCGTCTCGTCGCTGTCGATGAGCGCCCCGTCCCTGCCGATGGTCCGCGCCGCGCTGGCCCGCCACACCCTCGACGAGTGCAGGCGCGCCGCGGTCGCCGCCCGCGCGGCGGGCACCGCCGCGGACGCCCGCGCCGGCGCCCGCTCCTACCTCCCCGCGCTCGCCGCCCTCGGCCTGTGAGCCAGAGCGAGCCGGCGGTGCCGCGCCGCGTACGGGAGTGGGCGGGGCGGGCGGAGCGGTTTCCCGCCTACGTCTACGATCTGGCGGGGCTGCGCGCGCACGCCGCGGCGATAGGGGCGGCGCTGCGCCCAGCGGAGTTCTGGTACGCGGCGAAGGCGAACCCCGACGCCCGCGTCCTCTCGGCGCTCGCCCCGTACGTCGACGGGATCGAGGTGTCGTCCGGCGGCGAGCTGGCGCACGTGCGGGCGACGCTGCCGGACGTCCCGCTGGCCTTCGGCGGCCCGGGCAAGACCGATGACGAGTTGGCGGCCGCGCTGCGGCTGGGCGTCGCCCGCATCCACGTCGAAAGCCCGTACGAGCTCGAACGGCTCGCGGCGATCGGCGGCGGGCACGGGTGCGAGGTCGACGTGCTGCTGCGCGTCAATCTCGATGTGACGGTCCGCGGAGCCGCGTTGACCATGAGCGGCCCGTTCGGGATGGACGACGCGGCCGTCGCCAGGTGCCTCGCGGCGTTGCCGGAGCTGCCGCGGGTGCGCCTGCGGGGCGTGCACGCGCACCTCGCCTCCGGCCTCGACGCGACGGCGATGCTGGAGTTGGCCGCGCAGGTCGTCGGCTGGGCGCGGACCCGGCTCGGGGCGGCCGAGATCAACCTTGGCGGCGGGATGGCGGTCGACTATGGCGCTCCCGGCGCGCGGTTCGACTGGGCGGGCTACGGCGCCGGCCTGCGCGGCCTGGCCGGCGGCGAGCGGCTGCGCGTCGAGCCCGGCCGGGCGGTGACCGCCTATCACGGCTGGTACGTCACGGACGTGCTCGACGTGAAGCGGACGCGGGGCGAGGCGTTCGCCGTGCTGCGCGGCGGCACCCACCACCTGCGTACGCCGGTGACCAAGGGGCACGATCAGCCGTTCGCCGTGCTGGCGCGCGAGCACGCGGCGGCGGGGCGCCCGGCGGTGGCGGGCGGGCCGGTGACGCTGGTCGGGCAGCTGTGCACGCCCAAGGACGTCTTCGCCCGCCGCGTCCGGGTCGAGCGGTTGGGCATCGGCGACATCGTCGCGTTCGGGCTGGCGGGCGCGTACGCGTGGAACATCTCCCACCACGATTTCTTGATGCACCCGAAACCGGATTTCCGCTATCTGGGCGAATGACCCGGGGCCTTTACGATCACTAACATGCTGGTCATGTGACCCACGTGTTATGCACACGTTGCGATAGGTTTGGGACGCTCACGTCGCTGAGCTGCTTAAACTGGCGCCTATCTGCGCGCCGGCGACCTGTGCCGTGGTGTGTCCATGCGATGGGAGTGAGACGTCCGTGGCAGATCGCGACGCCCGGCGCCATCGAGGGCAGAGTCGCGTCTTGTTGATGCTCACGGGTCTCAACGTTCTCTTCGCCACCTATAGCGGCCCATTGCTCCGTCTCCCATTGCTCGTCCAGCTCGCCATATTGGTGGGTGTCACGCTTCTCGTCGTGGCGGTCGCCATCCTTATCGACTCACCGACCATCAAGACGTTCTTCTCGCGCACGGGGGCGGTGTCGTGGGCCGCGGTGAGATGGGCGGCGTTCGGGGCTCCGGGAATCGCCGGCGCGTTAATCGTCTTCTTGCTCGCGACGAACGTATGGTCCGCGGTGACTCGCGACTCGTCCTGTGCCGAGCCGGTCGACCTGCGGGTGACCACCGCGCCCGAGGACGTCGTGCCGTTGACGGAGGCCGCTCGCCGGTACGTGGCCGAGAAGTCGCGCCGAGGCTGCCGGGCCGCGAGCATCACCGTCACCGGAAACTCCTCGATCGGCCAGCTCGAAAAGGGCTTCGTCAACGGATGGACGAGTCAGGGGACCGCTCTCGACGACTCCGATTGCGCGCACTTGCAGGCGCGGGTGACGCTGCTCGGCCCGCAACCCGACATCTGGATCCCGAGCAGCCGGGCCCTTGCCGAAACGGTACAGGCGGCGCTCGAAGAGCCTGCCGACCCGAAGGAGCGGGACGAATGTTCCCGCGAGGCGCATCCCGTTCGGGCCAAGGCCCACCTCGACATCCACGAATCGATCGGATCGTCGCCGATGGTCGTGGGCGTCTTCGCCGACTTCAATCGCCGTGAGCTGGGCGGCGTGCCGGGCGAACAACGCCTGGCGGCACTGCTTTCCACATTCAGCGACAAGCAGGTACTCGACTCCGTGACCCGCACCTCGGCCGACACGTCCGAGTCCGCGCTGCTGGCGACCCCGGTGCTCTATCAGGCGCTGCGAGAGGCGAAGTGGGTCGACGACGGAAAGATGGCGCCGGAGCGGCTGCTCGACCAAGGCGGCACCTCCGCCGGCGACGCGGCGTCGCTGCTGTGCCAGTTCCGCGACGACGACGCGCACGGCCGAACGCCGCCGACCGAGGGCACCGCGGTGATCGTTCCCGAGAGCGTGCTCGCGAGGTACGACCATGGGGACGACCTGGGCGAAGAGGCGGCCTGCCAAGGTCGCGTGCCTTCCCCGAAATGGCGGCTGTACCCGTACTACACGGCCGACCTGCCCGTGATCGAGCACCCCTTCGTCCACGTCCGCTGGCCAGGCGAAGACACCGCGTCGCGTGACCGGGCGGTCGAAGAGTTCCGGGCCTGGCTGGCCGACGGCGAACTGACGAACGAAGGACTGCGCACCGCCGCGGGCACGTTCCCGGACGACGCCGTTCGGCTGCGAGGTCTGCGCAAGGACGGGCAGGACATCCCCGACGCGATGCCGCCCCATCCCCTCCGCGGCGACCCGGGCTGCGTCGAGTCCCTGGAGCAGGTGCGCACCTGCTACAACGAGGCCCGGCCCATGGATCCGCTGACGTTGCTGCTCGACGTCTCCGGCTCGATGGCCAATCCCGGGCCGAAGGGCGGGCAGCGGCTCGCCCGGGCACAGGAAGTGGCGCAGAGCGTCGCGGCGAACGTTCGTCCGGAGACCACGATTTCGTTCTATCCCTTCTCGACCGCCGCGCTGCCGGAGACCGAGCGGGTCATCTCCTCGGACAACGACGACGCGCGCGAGAACGTCCTCGGCGCGATCCAGCGAGAGGTCCCGGCCGGGCAGGACCTGCCGCTCGCCACGGCGGTCGAGCAGACCGCGGCCCGACTGCTGCGCGGCACCCAGACGATCGTGCTGCTCACCGATGCGCAGCAGGTCAACGACACGCCCGCGACCCGCGCGCGCGATGCCGATCAAGCCCGCGCGCTCGCCGAACGTCTCGAGAAATACCGGGGCCTGCGACTGCTCATCGTGCCGACCGGCCCGCCCGATTGCCGTGCTCCGCGCATCGCGTTGATCATCGACGCCTTCCGCGACCGAGGGACGGCCGCCTGCGTCGGATCGCCACAGGACGCGCTCGATGATCTCGCCAGCGCGGTCGTGTCCAAGGTGCTTTGGGGGTAGCCGTTGACTTCGGGAGAAAGGACCGGCATCGCCCGGCAAGGCGGCGGCCGTTCCCGGCGGTACAAGCTCATCGTCGCCTCGACGGTGTCGTTCGTGCTGACGCTCGCGGTGCTGCCGGGCCTGAAGTGGTCGCTGTCCTATCGGCCCATCTTCGACGACTGCGGCGCGCACGACGGGCTGGTCATCGGGGCGGACGTCGACCTCAGCCCCGACTTCCAGCGGCGGGCCATGATCGACGAATGGAACAAGGGCAAACCTCCGGACCGGCGCGCCACGCTCGTGGAGGTGGCGCGCTCGACGGACGCGACGCGCAGCCAGCTCGCCGCCGCGCTCGCCTCGGGCAGTTGCGCCTATGACGTGCTGCTCGTCGACGTCGTGTGGCTCCCGGAGTACGTGCGGCGCGGCTTCCTCGCCGAGGTCGAGGACTCCTGGCTGGACAGGCCGAACGACTTCGTCCTGCAGACCATGCGGACCGGCCAATGGCGGGGACGCCAGTACGCGATTCCGTGGTTCACGGACGCGGGGCTGCTCTATGTACGGCGCGACCGGCCCCCGCCGGCCGGCTGGCGGGACCTGCTCGGCCAGGGCTACATCACCCAGCTCAAGGACTACGAAGGGCTCACCGTCAACGCGCTGGAGGTGATCTGGAACACCCAGCACGACCCGGTGCTCAGCGGGGAGATCGACAAGGTCGACGTGGGCACGGCCCGAGTGGTGTTGCGGGGCCTCGACCGGCTCGCGAAGGCCAACCCCAGGCTGCTGTCCCACTCGCGGGCCTACGGGGAAGACGAGTCGCTCCAGGCGTTCGTCGCCGGCCGCGACCCCATGCGCAACTGGCCTTACGCCTTTCGGCAGCTCACCGCCGATCAGCGCGTGCGCGACGACTTCGTTGTGAAGAAGCTCCCGGAGGCCGGCTTCACCGTGCTCGGCGGCTGGGATCTCGCGGTCTCCGCCCGCTCGAAGCACCGGACCGAGGCGGTAGCGCTCATCAAGTTCCTCACCGGCGCCGACACGCAGCAAAAGCTGTTCAGCTGCGGCGGGTTCCCGCCGTCCCGGACTTCCGCGTTCGAGGATCCGAAACCCTGTGCCGACCCCAAGTACAGCCGCGATGAGCAACCGTCGCCGAGACAGTTCGCGGAGTTCGCCGGGGTGCTGGCGGGGTCGCTCTACAAAGCCCAGCGGCGGCCGGTCACACCGTACTACGCCCAGTTCAGCGAGACGTTTCGCGGTTGTATCACGCAGTTGATGGACGCCAGGGCAGGCGCGCAAGGCGCCCGTGAGCCCAGCGCCGAGACGCTGGCCGCGGCCCTCACCGCCGCGCTGCACGGCCGGCACGGCAGCTGCTGACCGCGCCGGCGCCGCCGGACCTGTCCCTCGTCCTGCCTGGACAAAAAAGCGGGCGCGCGGGGTCGCCGGCCCTCGTCACGGCGGCCCCGCGCGGCTCGGGTCGGCGCGCCTTTCGCGCGGGCGGCGCGCCGCTTCAGGGTGGGTCTTTGGGGCGGCGAGACCTCAGCTCGCCGGGAGGACGACGATGGCGGCGGCGAGCAGCACGTCCACCACCGCGCAGCACTCGGCGTACCAGCGCGGCACGATCCGATCGGCGCGATGGTGGGCGATGTCCCAGCCCGCGTGGGCCAGCCACCCGGCCGCCAGGAGGTAGCGCGCCGGTCCGGGGTTCATCGACAGCGCCGCCAACGTGACCGCGCCGAAGCCGGCGACTCCCGCGGTCTCGAGAGTCAGCCAGCCTGGCCGCCACAGCTGGCCCCGGACGGCTCCCCAGATCCAGTAGATGACCGCCGAGACGACGATGCCCTCGGCGAACTCGGTGAGCAGCCCGGTCGCGACGAGCGGGACGATCAGGGCGACGCCGAGCCAGGTGGGCCAGCGGCGCAGCAGCACCGAGCGGCCCACCCGGGTCGGCACGGCCGGCGCGGTCATGCCCGCGACCCGGCGTACTCGGCGCGGCGGCGGAACATGACGGCGAGCATCAGCGGGAACATCGCGGCGTGCATGATCGCGAGCAGCGCGTCGCCCGAGAGAAGGCCGGCCCACTGCAGCGGTCCGAGGACGGCGGCGGGCACGAACATCACGCCGGACATCTCCAGGACGGCCCGTCCGTCGTGGCCGCGGACGCGCATCCACAGCGCCATTCCCAGGGCCATGTAGACGGTCATCATGGTGGCCGCGAGGATCGGCTGGGTGTCGGCGGAGTAGCTCAGGCCGGCGAGCTTCAGCACGGCGGCCTCCAGCGCACCGAAGATCATCATTCCGGCGATCATCGCGATGACCATCTCGGCGTAGTGCAGGGCGAAGCGCAGCCAGGAGCGGCGGCGTGCATGCGGAAAATTCATGACAAAGACCCTTCTGACGTGCTCGTTCTCGCTCGATCTCGCCTGTGCCTTTACTCTCCGACGGCCGGCCGAGCGCGGGCAAGCGCGTGCGCGGAGGATGTCCGAAAGCTTGGCATCCCTGTCATTCCGACATATGGTCGGGTCTGTGAACGAAAGGCTGATGGTGGTCGTCGCGTACGACGAGGCGCAGTCGCTCGACATCTGCTGCGTCACGTCGGCGCTCGATTCGGCAAACTGGGGCGCCCATCCGCCCTACCGGGTGCGCCTCGCCACGCCCGGCGGCCGCGCGATCACGTGCACCGACGGGTTGACGATGCAGGGGCATGTCTCCCTCGAACGGCTCACCGGCCCGCTCGACACGCTGATCGTGGCGGGCGGGATGGGGCACGCGCGGGCGGCGGCCAACCCGCGGATCGTCGGGCACGTACGCCGGCTGGCCAACGAGAGCCGGCGGGTGGCGTCGGTGTGCACGGGAGCCGCCGTGCTGGCCGCGGCCGGCCTGCTCGACGGCAGGCGCGCCGCCACCCACTGGATGTGGGTCGACAAGATCGCCGCCGAGTACCCGAAGGTCACCTTCGATCCCGGCCCGATCTACATCCGCGAGGGCAACGTGGCCACCTCCGCCGGCGTCACCAGCGCGCTCGACCTGACGCTCTCGTTCATCGAGGAGGACCACGGGCCCGAGCTGGCCCGCGGGGTGGCGCAGATGCTGGTGACCTACCTGCAGCGGCCCGGCAACCAGGCGCAGATGAGCATGTTCGTCGCCGCCGGTCCGCCGGACCACGGCGTGGTCCGCCGGATCACCGACCACATCGCGAGCAACCTGGCCGGCGACCTGACCACCGCCGCGCTGGCCGCGCTGGCCGGGGTGAGCGAGCGTCATCTGACCCGGTTGTTCCTGGAGCATCTCCGCCAGACGCCCGGCCGGTACGTACGGCAGGTCCGCACCGAGGCCGCCGCGCACCTGCTGGCCACAACCTCGCGCCCGATCGCGAGCGTGGCGAAGCGCTGCGGGTTCGGGTCGGCCGAGACGCTGCGCCTGGCCTTCGTCGACCGGTACGGCATACCGCCGTCGCGCTACCGGGCGGTCCATCTGCGCCTCGCCGGCTGACGGCCCGGGCCGACGCCCCCGGCTGAGACACGGCTCTAGCGGTTCACCTGGGTCTGGTCGAAGCCCGCCAGCTTGCGATACCCCTTGACGATCGCCTCGATCTCGGCGTGGGACGCGACCTCGTCGAGGTCGGTGAAGCCGTCGGGGGCGCGTTCTTCGACGAGGTCGATGACGCGTTCCGGGCCGCCGGTGCGGTTGCTGAGCACCAGCTTCGCCATGTCGGGCCGGCGCGCGCTTTCGTACGCCTCGAACGCGGCGGCGACGTCCTTGGACTCGGCCAGCCGCGACGCCACGGCGCGTGCGTCGAGAATGGACTGGCTGCCGCCGTTGGAACCCATCGGATACATCGGATGCGCGGCGTCCCCCAGCAGCGTGACCCGGCCGAACGACCAGCGCGGGAGCGGCTCGCGGTCGCACATGGGGTACTCGTAGAACCTCTCGGTGGCGTTGACGAGCTCGATCGGATCGAGCTCGGACAAGCGGAACGCGCCTTCGAGGTGGGGCATGAGCTCGTCCCGCCGTCCGGGACGGTTCCAGTCCTCGCGGCGGGGCGGCGGCGTGGAGCCGTCACCGATCTTGACCACGACCGCCCAGTTCAGCAGGTTCGTCTCGGGCGAGTCCGTCTGGTTGGAGATGGGATAGAGCACCAGCTTGAGCCGCCCGCTGCCAGAGATGATCATTGAGCGGCCGGTGAGGAACGGCGGGTAGGCCACGGCGCCGCGCCAGAGCATCGCCCCGTTCCAGGCGGGCGGGCCCTCGTCCGGATAGAACGTCTGGCGCACCGTGGAATGAATGCCGTCGGCCCCGATCAGGGCATCGGCGCGCTTGGTCACGGTGGCGTCGGAGCCGTCCCGGCGCAGGAACGTCGCGGTGACGCCGCTTTCGTCCTGCGTGAAGTCGCGCAGCTGATGCGCGGTATGGATGTTGTCGGCCCCGATCCGTGCCACGGCCGCGTCGTGCAGCACGCCCTGCAACCGGCCGCGGTGGACGGAAAACTGCGGGACATCGTAGCCCGCCGCGACGCCGCGCGGCTCCCGCCAGATCTCCTGGCCGAATCGGTTGACATAGATTAATTCGTGCGTCCGGATCGCCACCCGGTCGAGCGCGTCGAGCAGGCCGAGATCCACCAGTTCCTTGATCGCGTGCGGGAGGATATTGATGCCGACGCCGAGCTCGTGAATCCCCCGTGCCTGTTCGAACACCTCGCACTCGATTCCGGCGGCGTCGAGACACAACGCGGTCGTAAGCCCGCCGATACCCCCGCCGACCACGAATACCTTCACGACCCGCCGACCTCCCTGACCCTTTCCGCGAACCGGCCCCGCACCCGGGCGATTCCCGGCGTGATTGTCCGCGGTCACCGAACAGAATCGAACAACCTTCGCGTCGTGGCAACCGCTGCGCCATCTGGCGCAGACCTATCGGATGAAGTTCACGACCCATCTTGGGTCGCGGTCGCGGTGGGGTGCAGGACGCGCGACAGGAAGGCGCGGGTGCGGTCGTGCGACGGGTCGCCGATCAGCTTCGCCGGCGGGCCCTGTTCGACGATGACGCCGTCGTCCATGAAGACGACCCGGTCGGCGACATCGCGCGCGAAGCTCATCTCGTGGGTGACGACGAGCATGGTCATCCCGTCGAGCGCCAGCTTCCGCATCACGCCGAGCACGTCGCCGACCAGTTCGGGGTCGAGGGCGGACGTCGGCTCGTCGAAGAGCATGACCGCCGGGCCCATGGCGAGAGCGCGGGCGATGGCGACGCGCTGCTGCTGGCCGCCGGACAGCTGGGCCGGGTAGGCGCCGGCCCTGTCGCCGAGCCCGACCCTGCCGAGGTGCTCGCGCGCGATCCGCGCCGCCTCGTGTTTCGGCCGCCGGAGCACCTTGCGCGGCGCGATCGCCACGTTGTCCTGGGCGGACAGGTGCGGGAACAGGTTGAACTGCTGGAAGACCATGCCGATCCGGCGCCGTACGGCGTCGATGTCGCACTCGGGGTCGGTCACCTCCGTGCCCGCGATGCGGACGCGTCCCGCGGTCGGCTCCTCGAGCAGGTTCACGCACCGCAGCAGTGTCGACTTGCCGGACCCGGACGGGCCGATGACGCAGACGACCTCGCCGCCCGCGACGTCGAGGTCGATGCCGCGGAGCACCTCGACCGGTCCGAACGACTTGCGCAGCCCGCGGATCTCGACCATCGGCGTGCCGCCCGCAGCGCCCGGCTCGGCCGCCTCGCCCGGCCCGGCCGGAGTCGTCGTCGCCTCGCCGCTCACCGCAGCCCCCTTCGCTGCCGCGCCTCCAGCCGCCGGACGAGGTAGCCGAGCGGGATGGTGATCAACAGGTAGCACAGCCCCGCGACGACGATCGGTGTCGTGTTGCCCACCTGGCCCGTGAGGTCGCGGCCGAACTTGGTCAGCTCCCGCTGCTCGAGCGTCACCGCCAGGAACAGCACCAGCGAGGAGTCCTTGAACAGCAGGATCAGCTCGTTCGTGAGCGGCGGGATGATGATGCGGAACGCCTGCGGGATGATGATCGAGCGCATCGCCCTGCCGTACGACATGCCGAGCGAGCGGGCGGCCTCCAGCTGCCCTCGCGGCACCGCCTCGATGCCCGCCCGGACCGTCTCGGCCATGTAGCCCGCGGCGACCATGCCGAGCGCGAGCGTGATCTGGCCGACCACGCCGCCGGGGATCTCGATGCTGAACGCGAACGGGATCCCGAAGCCGACGAAGATGATGATCAGCAGCGCGGGCAGGCCGCGGAAGATCTCGACGAAGGCCATCGCGAACCAACGGTAGGGCGGCACGGACGACAACCGCATCATGGCCACGATCACGCCGACGACCAGGCCGAAGGCGTACGCCAGCAGGGTGTAGAGCACGGTGTTGCGCAGCCCCACCGTGATGATGTCGGGGAAGAGCTGTTTCGCCACGTCCCAGTTCGCCAGGTTCAGCCGGACCGTGCCCCAGTCGGCCAGCAGCACGAGGGCGAGGAGCACCGCGAGGAAGACGGTGTATTCCCCGCCCAGCACGAGCCGGTGCCGCTGCCGCCTGGTCAGCCGCCGCCGCGGCGCCTCGCTCGGCCGCGACGTCTCGGTCGTCCCGGACACGCTCACCGGATCAGCTCGGCAGGCAGTTCTGGCAGGGGCCGATCCACTTCTCGTAGATCCGCTTGTACGTGCCGTCCCGCTTCGCCTGGGCGATCGCCGCGTTGACGATCTCCAGGAGCTTGTCGTTGCCGTCCTTCTTCACCGCGAAGCCGTACTGTTCGCCGGTGTTGAGGTTGGCGACGAGCGCGAACTTCGCGTTCGCCGGGTCCTTCAGCCAGCCTTGGACGACCGGGTAGTCCTGCACGATCACGTCGACCTGCCCGGTGCGCAGGCCGTCGAGTTCGGCGGCCGAGTTGTCGAACGACTGCGGATCGAAACCCTTGCTCCGTACGTAGTCCTCGCCGGTCGTCGAGCCCTGAGAGCCGATCTTGAGCTTCTTGGCCCGCACGTCGTCGAGCGAGGCGATGCCGGCGTCCTTCCGTGCCATCAGCGCCTGCGTGGCGTTGAAGTACGGACTGGAGAAGTCGAGGAACTTCGCCCGCTCCGGCTTGATCGTCATCCCGGCGGCCGCCACGTCGCACTTTCCGGCGTTCAGCGCGGCGCCGCCCTTGATCGTCTCGAACGACGTGTCGACGATCTGCTGCGTGACGCCGAGCTTCTTGGCCACCAGGTCGATCATGTCGACGTCGAAACCGACGATCTTGCCGCCCTGCGTCGACTGGAAGGGCGGGTACGGCAGGTGGGTGCAGGTCGTGAGCCGGCCCTCTCGCACGAGTTTGGCCCCCTGGACGGTCGCGCCCGTGCTGCCGCCGCAGGCGGTGATCAGCAGGGCGGCCGCGCAGAGTCCGGCTCCGGAGGCGATGCGGCGACGTAGAGACACGAGTCCCTCCATCTCTTGGCCGAGAAATCGCGGAAACAGTGCCCTTTCAGGACATCACCGTAAGGCTTCCCGCGGTCCCGGCCGCACCGGGGCACGGCCCGCGGCACGAGGGATTTTGTCAGACCGGCACGGCAGGATGCGCTCACACCAAAATGAGGGGGTTACGCATGATCGGAAAGCTGGAGATGGTGGTGCTCGACGTGCCCGATGTCGTTCGCCTCTCCGCGTTCTACCGAGGTCTCGCCGGCTGGACTGAGTCGTTTACGCACGCTGACTGGATCACGCTCGACACGCCTGACGGCTGGCAGATCGGCCTGCAACGGGCCCCCGACCATCAGCCCCCGCGGTGGCCGGGGCAGGCCCGGCCGCAGCAGGCGCACCTCGACCTGCGGGTGCCCGACCTCGAAGCCGGTCTCGGCCGGGTTCTCGAGCTGGGCGGGTCCCTGCTCAACAAGAGCGAGAGCTGGTACACCGTGGCCGACCCGGCCGGACATCCGTTCGACCTGTGCCTCAAGGCCGACGACCCCAACGTCACGCTGATGGGCGTGATGCTCGACTGCCCCGACGCCAAGGAGCTGAGCGCCTTCTACTCCGAGCTGCTCGGCAAGCCGGTGACCTACGAGGGCGACGGGATGGCCATGATCGGCAGCGACGGCGAGCAGCCGGTGATGTTCCAGCAGGTGGCCGACTACACGGCGCCGCGGTGGCCCGACCCGGCCTACCCGCAGCAATATCACCTCGACGTGCGCGTCGACGATCTCGACGTCGGCGAGCGGGCGGTGCTCGCCCTCGGCGCCACCAAGATCGGCACCGGTCGCAAGACCTTCCGGGTCTATGCCGACCCGGCCGGCAAGCCGTTCTGCCTGACCCGTCCCGCGCAGTCCTGACTCGATCTCGCCTCGATCCCGCGGCCCGGGCCTCGCCGGCGCGCCCTCACCGCCGATACGTGACATGCAACTCGGTCACGTGTCGCTTGGTGAGGGCTCCGCCGTGGCGCTCATCGATCACCCGGCCGACGCACTCCAGCAGGGCGGCCTGTGCCGCGGGGTCGAGGGCGCGATGGGCGGCCGATGTCCGCATGAGCTCGAGAAACCGCGCGGTCGAGTACGTCAGCTCCCACTCATAGCGTCGGACGGTCACCGGTCCGAACCTGCCGAGGCTGTCGAGTTCGGCGTCGCGCGAGGCCGTCGCGCCGTC
Organism: Streptosporangiaceae bacterium; assembly: GCA_035765195.1. Taxonomy (GTDB): domain Bacteria; phylum Actinomycetota; class Actinomycetes; order Streptosporangiales; family Streptosporangiaceae; genus CALAED01. The sequence continues at coordinate 169,016 of DASTYC010000007.1, read as the reverse complement.
CGTGGGCAGGCTCAGCCCGACGGGCCCCGCCGCGTCGAGACGCTCATAGCACTCGCGCACCTCGGCGAAGAACGCCGCCCGGCCGCCGGCCGCGTGGTTGGTGATCGTCGCCAGGGCGCCCCCCGCGCGCAGCGCCTCGGCGATCTTGTGCATCCGCACGGCCGGATCGATCCAGTGGAACGCGCTCGCCGCGACGACCGCGTCGAACGGCCGGTCCGGTAACATCCACCGTTCGAAGGCGTCGGTCACGACCGTCACCGACGCGAAGGACGCCAGCTTGCGGCGGGCCACCGCCGCCATCTCCGCGCCCAGCTCTACCGCGGTGACCTCGCAGCCGCGCTCGGCCAGCGGCACGGTGAGCCGCCCGGTGCCGCAGCCGATCTCCAGCGTGCGACGCCCCGGACCGAGGTCCGCGAGCTCCGCCAGGTCGTCGATCGCCTCGCGGGGGTAGCCGGGCCGGGCCCGGTCGTACAGCTCGGCGTCCTCGGTGAACGTCGCGCGCAGCCGCTCGCGTTCACCTTGGGCCATGCCCGGAAACTCCCACGCCGCCCACCGGCGGTCAAGGCGAGCGCCGGTGACGGCGTGGCCGCCGCGGTCTGTGGGGCGCGGGTGCCGCGGGTGCGGGGCCGCGGGCGCCGCGGACCGGTCAGCCGGTGGTGCGCAGCCAGCCGTCGGACTCGAAGAGGGCGGCGTCGTGCGGTCGTTCGCCGTCGAACACGACCGTGTGGCCGGCGTCCTTGATGCGGACGCCGTCGACGTAGACGCCGCGGCCCTGCTGCGAGGGGTCCGTCGTGTACCGCCACCGCAACCTGGTGGTCCCCGCCGGCAGCGCGGCCTCGGCGCGGGCCCAGCGCCGCCCGCCGGAGCCGGCCACGACGCCGTCGACCGACCAGCGGTAGGGCCCGGACCGCAGCGACAGCGGCACCGGCGACCAGGCCCGGCCGTCCGGCGAGGCCTCCAGCGCGGCCACATCGGTCTCCTCGGTGTCGTACCACAGGTCGAACGACACCGTCGCCGCGCCCGCCGGGACCGGCACGGTGAGGGTCGCGGTGCGGCCGTCGGCGGTCTGGGAGAACCACGCGTCGCGGCCCCGCGCCGGCCGCACCCGCACCGCCCTGGCCAGGTCGCGGGCGACCGCCCGCCGGGCCGGGTTGATGCTGCCCCAGGTGCGGCTCGGGTGGACGCGGTTGGTCAGCAAGATCACGAACGAGTGGGACAGCGGGTCGATCACCAGCGACGTGCCCGTGTAGCCCGTGTGGCCGGCGGAGACCGGCGAGCTCAGCCCGTCCATGTACCACCGCTGGTCGAGCTCGAAGCCCAGCCCGTGAGAGTGCCTCGGAAACGCCTCGTTGAAGTCGGTGAACAGCAGCCTGACACCGTCCTCGCTCAGGATGCGGGCCCGTCCGTACCGGCCGCCGTCCAGCAGCGTCTGCGCGAGGACGGCCAGGTCGTGGGCCGTGGCGAACACGCCCGCGTGCCCGGCGACCCCGCCCAGCGCCCACGCGTTCTCGTCGTGCACCTCACCCCAGACGAGGCCGCGGTCGACCTGTGCCGGCGGCGCGTGCTCGTACTCCGTGGCGGCGATCCGCGGACGCAGCGATGCCGCCGGGTTGTAGCCGGTGTCGCGCATGCCGAGCGGCCGCGTGATGTCGTCGCGCACCAGCACGTCGAGCGACCGCCCGCTCGCCCGCTCGAGCACAAGCTGCAGCGCGATCAGGTTGAGGTCGGAGTAGATGTAGGCGGTGCCGGGCGCGGCCTGCGGCGACTCCGCGAACAGCGCCGCCTGCTGCTCGGCGCGCGTCGGGAAGTTGTAGAACGGCAAGTCGGGGCGCAGCCCGCTGGTGTGCGTGAGCAACTGCCTGACCGTGATGACGTCCTTGCCGTGCTGACCGAAGTCGGGGAGGTAGGCGGCCACCGGCGCGTCGAGGTCGAGTGCGCCCCGCTCCGCCTGCTGGACGGCCGCCAGCGCGGTGAACAGCTTCGACAGCGACGCCAGATCGAAGATGGTGTCCTCGCGCATCGCGATCCACTGGTCGGCCGGCAGCTCGGTGGGCTTGTCGTCGGCGTAGCGCAACGCATAGCCCATCGCGCTGTGCGCGGCGATCACGCCGTCGCGGGCGGCCAGCACCACGGCCCCCGGATACAGCGGAAGCGTCGGCGACGGCTCCATGTACCTCGCCACGTCGGCGGGCAGCGCCGCGATCGGGCCGGGCAACAGCCCGGCGTCGCGGGCGGAGCCGTAGCGCAGCGAGCGGCCGGGTGTGAACCGGATGTCCTGTGCCGTCACCGTCGGCGGCCCCTCCCTCGCCGCGCCGGAACGCCCCCATGCCCCCAGGCCCCCGTGGCTCCCGGGCGCGGCGGGCCCGGCGTACGCGGGCGCGGGCGCGGACCCGGACAGGCCGAGCGCCAGCAGCGCGACCAGCAGGACACGATGCATCATCGCACTCCCTGTCAGCGGTAGAGGAGATAGCGGTCGCGCGTGGCGCGGAACCGCGCCAACTCGGCTCGCCAGCCCGCCACGACCTCGTCGGCGTCCGCGCCGGCGTCGATCGCGGTGCGCACCTGGGCGGATCCGGTCAGCGTGTCGATCCAGTACGGCGGGGCGCTCTCGCGCCAGGCGAAGCTCCCCGGGTAGAGCCGGCGCGCGGCGACGATCATGGCGATCGCGGTGCGGATGGGGTCGAACGCGCTCCGGTCGGTGACGAGCAGTTGTACGCCCGCGCAGCTTTGGCCGGCCCACTTGGAGAAGGTGGGGGCGAAGTACGCCTCGCGGAACCGCACGCCGGGCAGGCCCAGCCCGGTCAGCGCGTCGGCCCAGCGCCAGTCGGCGTACGGGGCGCCGACGATCTCGAACGGCCGGGTGGTGCCGCGCCCCTCGGACAGGTTGACGGCCTCGAACAGGCACAGACCCGGATAGACGACGGCCGTGTCGACGGTCGGCATGTTGGGCGAGGGCGGCACCCAGGGCAGCCCCGTGCGCTCGTAGGACATGCCGCGCCGCCAGCCCCGCATCGAGATGACCGTCAGCTCGGCCGGCCCGCCCTCGACGGCCGGCAGGAACTCGGCGTTGAACAGCCCGGCCAGCTCGCCGGCCGTCATGCCGTGCTGCTGCGAGATCGGCTGCTTGCCGACCCCGGACGCGTACTCGGGGTGCAGCACCGGGCCGGCCGCGGCGGTGCCGCCGGTCGGATGGGGTCGGTCGAGGACGACGAAGCGCCGCCCGGTGCGGGCCGCCGCCCGCATCGCGTCGAACATCGTCCAGATGTAGGTGTAGAAGCGCGCCCCGACGTCCTGGATGTCGAAGACGACCGTGTCGACGCCCGCCCGCGTGAAGAAGCCGGCGACCTTGTCGATGTTCGCGCCGAAGAGGTCGTAGACGGGCAGGCCCGTCCGGGGATCTTGGAAGGAGCCTTCGGAGCCGCCGGCCTGCGCCGAGCCGCGAAAGCCGTGCTCGGGCCCGAAGACCGCGACGAGGTCGACGCCGGCGGCGGCGTGCAGCACGTCGGCCTCGTGCCGCAGGTCGCGGGTCACTCCGGTCGGGTTGGACAGCAGGCCGACGCGCCGGCCGCGCAGCGCCGCGTAGCCGTCGGCCGCGAGCACCTCGAAGCCGGTCCGTACGGCGCGGCCGGCACCGGCCGCCGACGCGGGCGCGGCCGGCCCGAGCCCCCCGGTCAGCCCCCCGGTCAGCCCGGCCGTCAGCCCGCCGGCGAGCACGCCGCGCCTGGACAGTTCTTTCGTCATGTGCGCCTCCGGGGCACGAGCAGGTCGGCGACGACGGGCCGGTGGTCGGAGGCGACGGTCTCCGGCACTCGCACGCCGCGGACGCCGATGTCGGGCGTGGTGGTCACGTAGTCGATCCGCTCCCGCGGGACGTCCGCGGGGTAGGTCGGGATGTCGGGCCCGCCGGTGCGGGACATGACGTCGCTCATCTCACCCCACAGCGGCGCGAGTTCGGCCGCGCCGGGCGCCGCGTTGAAGTCGCCCGCCAGTATCGCGGGGCCGGGCCGCTCGTCCATGATGGCGAGCATGTCGGCGATCTGCGCCGCTCGCACGGCGGGATCGGCGCGGAAGTCGAGGTGCGTGTCGTAGACCCGCAGCCGCACGCCGCGCACGCGGATCACGATCTCCGGGAAACCTGGGGCCAGCTCCGGCGCCGGGTCGGGCGTCTGCGTCGACAACCGGGTGATCTTGTGGTTCTCGGCGGCGAGGATCGGGAACCGCGACATGATCGCCAACCCGTACTCGCGCGGCGGCGCGCCGGGACGGTCGGCGGGCAGCGAGTAGATCGGCCCGAAGAACACCCGCATGCGCAGCCGCCGCGCCAGCCACGTCGCCTCGTCGATGTAGTCGCTGCGCGCCGACCAGTGGACGTCGATCTCTTGCAGCGCGACCACGTCGGGGCGCAGGGCCTCGATCACCGCCGCCTGCCGCTCCAGGTCGAAGACGAGATCTTGACCGGTGCCCGCATGCATGTTGTACGACATCATCCGCAGCCTTGCCGGGGGAGGCGGCCCGGCCGCCCGCGCTGTGTCCCCCGTGCCGACCGCTCCCACCAGCAGTCCCACAAGCATGAGCGTGCCAGCCAACACCGACAAGCACGCTGACTGATGAGTCAGGCGTGTCCGCATCCGGCCGCGACCGCGTCGATCAGCGGTAGCCGAGCCCATGACCGAACGGATAGAGCACCTCGCCGGGCCGGTCCGCCACCGGGATCGCCACCGGCAGCCGCCCGCTCGGCGAGATCTCCCCGAACAGCACCTTGGTGAGCGATTCGAGCGCGGCCGGCGTGTAGGAGTAGGTGGCCAGGTACGTGCCGGCCTCGGTGAAGCGGCCGATGTCGTACGCGTCCCGCACGGCGGCCACGACGACCGGCTTGCCGGTGGCCACGAGGGCCTTGACGAGGTTCATTTGGCCGGGGCCGTTGTGTCCCGATCCCGCTGTGACGTCCCAGGCCCGGTTGGTGGTGACGACGACGAGGTCGTTGCCCTCGGCCTGCGCGACGGCCTGGTCGATCTGCGCCTGCGCCGGGCTGAGGCCGGTCTGCAGCACGGTGGTCGCCGGGCCGCGCCTGGCGATGGCTGCGGCGAGCGTCTGGGTGGTCGCCACGCCCCACCCCGTCACGAGGACCTTCCGATCGCCGGCGCTGAGCGGCAGCAGCCCGTCGGCGTTCTTGATCAGGGTCGTGGTGCGGTCGGTGATGCGCTGCTCGGCGGCGAGGTGCTCGGCCGTGCCGACCCGGCTCGCCACCTTCGTCTCGTCGACGTAGGGGTGCGTGAACAGACCGTGCTTCTTCTTCAGCCGCAGGATCCGGTAGACGGACCGGTCGACGCGCGTCTCGCTGATCTCGCCGGCGCGCACCGCCGCCAGCACGGAGTCGTACTGGAGCCGGAAGATGCCGTTGCCGGCGGCGTCCGTCGGCGGCTTGAGCAGTTGGTCGACGCCCGCCTGGAGCGCGAGCACGGGCACCCGGTCGTCGCCGTACTTGTCGCGGACTCCCTGCATGCCGAGCGCGTCGGTGACGACCACGCCGTCGTAGCGCAGTTGGTCGCGCAGGATGCCGGTCATGATCGGCTTGGACAGCGTGGCCGGGTCGCCGGACGGGTCGAGCGCGGGCACGATGATGTGCGCCGTCATGATCGAGTCGACTCCGTGCGCGATGCCGGCCTGGAACGGCGGCAGGTCGAGCCGCCGCCACTGCTCCAGCGTGTGGTTGATGATCGGCACGCCGGTGTGGCTGTCGGTGTCGGTGTCGCCGTGGCCGGGGAAGTGCTTGGCCGTGGGGACGACGCCGGCCGCCTGGTAGCCGTCGACCTGGGCGGCGGCGAACGCGGCGACCAGGTTCGGATCGGAGCCGAACGACCGGACGCCGATGACCGGGTTGGCCGGGTTGACGTTGACGTCGGAGTCGGGCGCGTAGTCCTGGTTGATGCCGATGGCCCGCAGTTCCTGCCCGGTGATCCGCGACGAGGTGTACGCGTCGTGCGCCCTGCGCCCTGCGGCCAGCGCCTGGCTGCCGGGGAACTGGGTGAACGGAGCCGGGATCCGGGACACCACGCTGCCCTGCTCCTGGTCGGTCGCGATGAGCTCGGGTATCGGCACGCGTGTGCGCATCGCGGCCTGCTGGATGCCGTTCGTCAGGTGCGCGACCTGCCGGGGGTCGGTGACGTTGGGCGGGTCGACGGAGTAGAGGATGATGCCGCCCGGCCGGTACGCGGCGATGAGCTGCTGGGCGTTGTCCACGCCGTACAGCTTCCGGTTGGCCGCGACGTCGGCCGGCTCGGCGGTGTCGGCGCTCTTGCCGTACACCTGCAGCACGAACAGTTGCCCGACCTTCTCCTCCAGCGTCATCCGTTCGATCATCCGCAGGATGCCGGGATCCCGGCCCGCGGCCTGTGCGGGCGCGACGCCCAGGCCCGCCACGGCGGCCGTCGTCAGGGCGAACACGGCGGTGAGGGCGGTGCGGCGGCGGTGACGGGTCATCGGACTCCCCTTCCCCGGGGGCCGCCCCTCCGTGGAGGGGAGGTCGACTGAAGTCAAAAATTGACCAAAATCCCCGATCCAAGGAAAGTTAGCTACCACAACCGATGGCGTCAATACCTGGGACCGGCCCGGCCCTGGCCGGCCCCGCGGCGTGCGCTGACGCGCCGCACCGGCGGCGCTGACCGCGATTCGGACATGCGCGGCCACGGCATCCGGGCGCCCGGATCAAGACGCGCGGACGTGTGCGGCCACCCGCCGTGCCGCCGCGCGGTGCTCCCTCGACCCGACGACCTTCGCGGCCCGCGCCGCGTTCACGTAGGGCGAGCCGAACAGGCCGCGCCGCTCCTTCATGCGCAAGATCCGCGTCACCGCCTGGTCGAGCCGGGCGCGCGGAATCGTGCCGGCGCGCACCGCCTTTAGCACGGCGGCGTACGTCGCCGGCAGGCTCACCGGCATCAGCAGCTGGTCGGCGCCCGCCTTGATCGCGCGCACCGCCGCCTCCGCCGGGCCGTACGTGAGGCGGGCCCCGGTCATCTGCATCGAGTCGGTCACCACGACCCCGTCGAAGCCGAGCTCGCCCCGCAGCAGCCCGGTCAGCACGGTGGACGACATGGTGGCGGGGCGCCGGGACGGATCGAGATGGGGCATCACGATGTGTCCCGCCATGATCGCGTCGGTGCCGTGCTCGATCGCCGCCGCGAAGGGCGGCGCGTCGACCCGCCGCCAGCGCGACTTGGTGTGGTCGATGACCGGCAGGCCGGTGTGGCTGTCGGTGTCGGTGTCGCCGTGGCCGGGGAAGTGCTTGGCGACGGTGGCCACGCCCGCCGCGCGGTAGGCGTCGACGGCGATCCCCACCAGCCTGGCCACCTGTCGCGGGTCGGTCCCGAAGGAGCGCACGCCGATCACCGGGTTGCGCGGGTTGACGTTGACGTCGGCGTCGGGGGCGTTGTCCTGGTTGATGCCGAGCGCCCGCAGTTCCTCGGCGGTGACCCGTGCCGCGGTCCGTACGTCGTCTTCGGGGTCGCGGGTCTGGGCGAGCGCCCGGTTGGCCGGAAAGCGGGTGATGAAGGGCACTCTAGAGACGATGCCCTGCTCCTCGTCGGTGCTGATGAGCAGCGGCACGCCCGCCGATCGCAGCGCGGCGCGCTGCAGTGCGTTGGACAGCTCGGCGGTCTGCCGCGGAGCGCGCATGTTGGCGGGGAAGTAGATGACGCCGCCCAGGTGGTACTTCTTGATCAACGCCACGCCGCGCGCGGGCGTGGCGCCCGCGATCGTCGGCACGAACAGCTGCCCGACCTTCTGCCGCAGGCTCAGGTGCCGCATCAGCTCGGGGACCCGCGACGTCGGCGTGGGGCGCGGCGCGGCTCCGGAGCCGGTGGCCGGCCCGCTCGCGCGTCCGGGAGGCGGAGCGGGCGACCGTCGCTCGGCATCCGAGCCTGATCCGCCGCCGCACGCGCCGGCCACCGCCATCAGGCCCAGCGCGCTCATGATGGCGACCGCTTTTCGCCCGTGTACCGGCAGTCGCACCCGCCCGACGGTAATCAGCGCGACCGTCGCTGGCAAACCGTTCCGCGGGTGCCGGCGGCGGGTTTCCGGAGACTTCTGCCGGTTGCCGCCGGTTGCCGCCGGGTACGGCGAAAAGCGCCGGTTCGCGTGGACGAACGGCGGGTGGCCTGGGAGGATCGGCCTGCCCCCAAGGAGGTTCCGTGCTTCCCCTCCTCAGCGCTGCCCTCTCGTCCGGTGCCCGGAGTCTGTTCGCCGCGATGGTCGTGGCGGGTCCGCTGGTGCTGTCGGCGTGTGGCGGGTCGCCGGAAGACGATTCGCTGCCTCCGCTCACCCCCGAGCCGGCGTTGTCGCTGCCCCCGGGCGACTCGCGGCCGCCGATCGTCGAGACGCGGTCGCCGGCCTCGCGGGCGGGTTCGCGGGCGTCGTTTCCGGCCCGGCTGGTGCTGATGCGCTTCCTGCGCGGCGCCGGGGCGGGGGACCCGCGGGCGTGCGGCCTGCTCAGCCGGTCATACGCGCGTACGGCGTTCGCCGCGGCGGGCGGCTGTCAGCGGTGGATCGAGGCGATTCCGACACGTCTCACGCCGGACGAGCTGCATCAGCTGCGGACGGTGCGGGTGCTGGGGGCCACGCCGGGCCCGGGGCCGGGGCAGTACACGGTCAACGCCTCCGACCTGCGGTGGGCCGCCGGTACGCCGGTGCCGGACGACGTCGTCGCGCGGCGCTATGTGCTGACCAAATCCGGGACGCGCTGGTTCGTCGCCGCCTGATCTCCGCCGTGCTCACGCGGGCGCTGCCGGGAACAGACGGAACAGGATCGGGCACGGATCGCGGAAGGCTGCAGCGGCGCATGAGCACGGCGGAGGGGGTGGAGCGAGGAGGGTCGGCGAGGATTTCGGCAGGTCAGCCGGGGAGAGATGCCGGCTGCCGGCGGCCGTTCAAGAGACGGCGGCGAGCCCGAGGCGCTGCAGGGCCATGCCGGCGGCGCCGATCGCGCCATCGCCGGCCTGGCTGGGCTCGGTCGCGAATCGTTCGCGCAGCCCGGCGCGTACGGCATCGGCGACTGGGCCGCCGCTCAGCACCGACCCGGCCAGCACGACCGGGTGGTCGGGCCGCCCGGCGGCGTCCCGTGCGGTCTCGGGCAGCGCCGAGGTCACCGCGTCGACGTCCATGAGCAGCCAGCGCGCCGCCTCTTGCGTGATCTCCCAGGCGACGGCGTCGCCGTCGAGGGCTGCCTGGCAGACCAGGGGACCGAGGCGGCCGAGCGCCGAGGGCGGCTGACCGTAGACCTCTTTGATGATCGCCTGCGCGATGTCGCCGCCGACCGACGCCGGCCGGACGCGCTCGGCGACGGCGGCGTGCGCGGGCGTCGGCCGACCGGCCGCGGCGACGCCCGAGGAGACGCCCGCGGAGACGGTCGCGGTGACGCCCGCGGGGATCGGCCCGGCCATGGACCCGGCCATGGCCGCCGGCTCGCCCATCGCGTCGCCGAACAGCGCCCGCGGCACCGTCTCCGCCAGGATCGTCGGCGCGCCCCTGCCGTCATAGGCGTTCAGCGTGGCGCGCACCGCCTCGCGGCCGAGCCAGACGGCCGAGCCTTCGTCGCCGACCAGCCAGCCGTAGCCGTCGGCGCGCCGGACGATGTTGCCGTGGCTGATGGCCGCCGCGCCGGCGCCGGTGCCGGAGAACACGACGACGCCGTTCGCCGCGTTGGTGCCGGCGGCGAAGGCCACGCTGATGTCGGTGACGACCGTCGGCGCGCCGGTCAGCCCGCAGGCGTGCCAGGCCTCGGTGGCCGCGTGCACGGCGCCGGCGCGGCCCGCCGCGCCGGCGCCGGCCATGCCGAAGACGCCGCCGGCGACGAGTGAGGGATCGAGGTCGCGCAGTGCCGCGCGCAGCGCCGTGGTGAGCGAGGTGACCGCGTCGCCCCCGGAGTTGCGGTTGGCGCCGGGTCCTTTGCCGTACCCGGCGATCGTGCCGCTGGGCGCCATGACGACGCACCGCGTCGTCGTGCCCCCCGCGTCGACGCCGATGACATAGGGACCCGCCACTTGGGTCTCCATGTCGTTACCGTAACGAATTGGCCATTGACGGGGCATGTTCATTGTAAGAAACTTTCTTCCATGAGGAAAACGACCAGAGAAGAGCTCGTGGCGGCGGAGTCGCCAGGGGCGGGGTCCGCGATCGCGGCATCGGCTCCTCCGCTGAGCACGGTCGTCCGGGTCCGTTCCCTGCTTCCTTCCTTGCCCCCGGCCGAACGCCGCGTCGCACAACGGGTCATAGACGATCCCGAGGGGGTCGCCAACTCCACCATCACTGAACTCGCCCAAACCTGCGAGACCTCTGAGACGACGGTCATACGGTTTTGCCGGGCGATTGGGTTCTCCGGTTACCCCGAGTTGCGGCTGACCCTTGCCACCGAAGCGGGCCGGGCCCAAAGCGGGGGCAAGCGCGATGTGGGCAGCGATATCAGACCCGACGACCCGCTCGAATTGATCGTCGAAAAGGTGACGTTCGCGGACGCCAGGGCGGTGGAAGAGACCGCGGCCCAGCTCGACATCGCGGCCCTGAAGAAGGTCGTGGACACCATCGCGGGCGCGCGCCGCGTCGACATCTACGGCGTGGGCGCGAGCGCGTTCGTGGCCATGGACTTCCAGCAGAAGCTGCACCGCATCGGCCGCGCGTCCTACGCCTGGGCCGACGCGCACATCATGCTCACCAGCGCCGCCGTCCTGGAGCACGACGATGTCGCGATCGGCATCTCGCACACCGGCTCCACCGTCGACACGATCGACGCGCTCGAGGTGGCCAGGAGCCGGGGGGCGACGACCGTCGCGCTGACCAACTTCCCGCGGTCGCCGATCACCGACGTCGCCGACCTCGTGCTGACCACGGCCGCCCGCGAGACCACCTTCCGGTCCGGCGCCACCGCGAGCCGGCTGGCGCAGCTGACCGTCGTCGACTGCGTGTTCGTCGGGGTGGCCCAGCGCACCTTCGAGCCGACCCGGCAGGCGCTCGAGCTCACCTACGAGGCGGTGCACAGCAGGCGGGCGCTGGCCGAGCGCCGCCGCCGCTGACCCGAGCCGGCCGCGCCGCACCCCGCCCATCGCCCATCGCCGACCAGCAGCCGCCCACCCTCGTGTGAGGCGGCTGCTGGTCATGGGGGCCCCAAGATCTCCGAGAACGATCGGTATCTATTGACATAATCTCTGGTACGTAAGAAAGTTTCTACCATGATGGCTACACCGGCGGATAGCACCCTCGTGTCGGCGGGGGGCGCGACAGGGGGCGGTGTCGCCCTGGGGACGGTCATCCGGGTGCGCTCCTTGCTGCCGTCCCTGGCACCGGCCGAGCGGCGGGTGGCGCACCGCGTCATCCACGCCCCCGAGGAGGTGGCGGCCTCGACGATCACCGAGCTCGCCCAGTCGTGCGGCACGTCCGAGACCACCGTGATCAGGTTCTGCCGGGCGATCGGCTTCACCGGCTACCCGGAGCTGCGGCTGACGCTCGCCAACGAGGCGGGCCGCGCGCAGGGCGCGGGCGGCCGCGTCGTCGGCGGCGACATCGGCCGCGACGACTCTCTGGAAGAGATCGTGGAGAAGGTCGCCTACTCCGACGCCCGAGCCGTCGAAGACACCGCGGGCCAGCTCGACGTCAAGGCCCTCGACGACGTCGTCGCCGCGATCGTCGACGCCGGGCGGGTCGACATCTACGGCGTGGGCGCCGGCGCCTTCGTGGCCATGGACTTCCAGCAGAAGCTGCACCGCATCGGCCGCGTCTCCTATGCCTGGTCCGACGCGCACATGATGCTGACCAGCGCCGCCGTCCTCGGCCCCGGCGACGTGGCGATCGGCATCTCCCACTCGGGCACGACCATCGACACCATCGACGCGCTGACCGAGGCCGGACGCAAGGGGGCGGTGACCGTGGCGCTCACCAGCTTCCCTCGCTCGCCCATCGCCGAGGTGGTCGACTTCGTGCTGACCACGGCGGCCAGGGAGACGACGTTCAGGTCCGGCGCCACGGCGAGCCGGCTGGCGCAGCTCACCGTGGTCGACTGCGTGTTCGTCTGCGTCGCGCAGCGTACCTACACGCCGACCAAGGAAAATCTCGAAGCCACGCTCGACGCCGTCAGAGGACGATCGATGCGGTCGGAGCGGAGGCGCCGGTGACCGGCCGCAACGACGCAGTCCCGCCACTGTGTGAGCTGAACGGCGCTCCTACCGAGGAGCGCAACCTCCGTACGGTCGACATCGACACCCAGCCCACGCTCGAGCTCGTCCGCATGATCAGCCACGAGGACCATCGTGTGCCCGCCGCGGTGGCGGCCACGCTGTCCCTCATCGCGGTCGCGGTCGACTACGCGGTCGAGGCCATGCGGGCGGGCGGGCGGCTGCACTACTTCGGCGCCGGCACGTCCGGGCGGCTCGCGGTGATCGACGCCGCCGAGCTGCCCCCCACCTACGGCATCGAGCCCGGCCGGGTCGTCGCCCACCACGCCGGCGGCCGTGACGCCCTGCTGCAGGCCGTCGAGGAGGTCGAGGACGACATGGAACTCGGCGCCCGCGACGCGGCCGAGGTGCGCGCCGTCGACTTCGCCATCGGCATCTCGGCCAGCGGGCGCACCCCGTACGTCATCAGCGCCCTGCGCGAGGCGGCGCGCAGGGGCGCGCACACCGCGCTGATCAGCTCCAACCCGGCGTCGCCGTACGGCTCCGAGGTCGACGTGCACATCGGCGTGGACACCGGGCCCGAGGTGATTATGGGCTCGACCCGGATGAAGGCCGGCACCGCGGCCAAGGTCGTGCTCAACTCGATCTCGACGGCCACAATGATCCGCCTCGGCCTCACCTACTCCAACCTCATGGTGGGGGTCAACGCGACGAACACCAAACTGCGCGCCCGCTTGGTGCGTATGCTCATGGCGGCCACCGGCATGGGCCGCACCGGTTGCGAGCGCGCCCTCGCCGAGGCCGGCGGCGACACCCGGGTGGCGCTGGTGTCCTTGCTGGGCGAGGTGCCGCCGCAGGTCGCCGCGGCGGCGCTGCGCGAGAGCGACGGCTCCGTGCGCGAAGCGTTGCGGGTGCTGCTGCCTGCCGACGTCCGCGCCGTGCGCAACGTGCCGAACGTGCCGAATGTGGAGATCGACGCCGCGATCGACGCGGCCGAGTAGTCGAGCGGCCCGCTCACCGGGCCGGGGGGTTTGCCGGGGGGTTTGCCGGGGGGCGAACCAAGCCTTCGGGGGAAACGACATCGGGCCGATCGGCCACGAGAAAGGGGTCTGAGTATGCGCAGGCGTGGCGCGCTGTTGGCGGCGCTGAGCGTGTTCGCCGCCGTCGTCCTTCCGGCGTGCGCTCCCAGCACGGACGGTGGGGGCAACGACGACAAGGTCCGGCTGACGGTGCTCTCCTGGCGCCCAGAGGACACGGCCGGCTACCAGAAGATCTTCTCCGCGTACGAGAAGAAGCATCCGAATGTGCGCGTCACCTTCAAGGGCATCAAGAACGCCGACTACGCGGTCGTGCTGCCCAACGAGGTGAAGAAGGCCCAGGGCGGCCCAGACGTCGTCCAGCTCAAGCCGTACGGGCCCGTCCAGGCGCTGATCGCGGGCGGCGACCTGGTCCCCCTCGACGGCAAGGTCGACGTGTCGGGCTGGCCGGCCGAGACGCTGCAGGCGGCGAAGGGACGCACGGACGGCAAGCTCTACGGGGTGCCGTTCGCGCTGCAGACCATCCAGGTGCTCTACAACAAGAAGATCTTCGCCGATCAGCAGATCACCCCGCCCACGACGTGGGCCGAGCTGCTCGCGGCGAGCGACAAGCTCAAGAAGGCCGGCATCACGCCGATGGCCACCAGCGGCCTGCAGCCGTGGGTGCTCGCCATCGCCCACCAGATCTTCGGCGCCACCCGCTACGGCGCCGGGGACTTCAGCGCGGCGGCGGTGGCCGGCAAGAAGACCTTCACCGATCCCGACTACCTCGCCTCGCTGCAGGTGATCAAGCAGCTGCAGCCGTACTTCCCCGACAAGGTCACCGCGGTCGACTACCCGGACGCGCAGGCCCTGTTCACCAGCGGGAAGGCCGCGATGTACCCCGGCGGCTCCTACGAGCTCGGGCCGTTCCAGAAGGCCGCCCCCGACCTCGACATCGGCTTCTTCGAGGCGCCGCCGGCGCCCGGCTCGAAGGTCGATCACCCGGTCACATCGGGCTGGGTGGACGGCTCGTACGGCGTGAGCACCAAGTCGCGGCACCAGGCCGAGGCGTTGGAGCTGGTGAAGTGGATGGCGACCAAGGAGTTCGGCGGGCTGTTCGCCGGCGAGCTGAGGCAGATCTCCGCGGTGCCCGGCGTCACGCCGAGTGACCCGCTGCTCGCCCAGATGCTGAAGAACTACACCGACCACGGCGCGCCGTACATGATGCTCGTCGACTTCGGCTACGGGAACCCGCTCGGCCGCGACGCCGAGGGCACCGCGCTGCAGAAGATGCTCAACGGCGACGCGTCCGCCGCCGACGCCGGCAAGGAGATCCAGAAGGGGATCGGCGCGTGGTTCGAGCCGAGCAGCGGGGGCTGACTGCCGGCGCCGGGGGTTCTCGGCGTCCGCGCCTGCGGCTGCTGCTCGTCTTCCTGCTGCCAGGCCTGCTGCTCTACACGGTCTTCATCGTCTATCCGCTGGTGTCGGCCCTGCAGTACAGCCTGTTCCGGTGGTCCGGCACGCGGCAGAGCGGCTTCGCGGGCCTGGCCAACTTCGGTGACCTGTTCACCCGGTATCCGCTGAGCGAGCAGGTGTGGCGGGCGCTGGAGCACAACGTGCTGTTCTTCGTCGGCACGATGCTGGTGCAGAACACGGCCGGGCTGGCGTTCGCCGTGCTGCTGTTCCGGTCGCGGCGCGGCAGGCGGTTCCTGCAGACCGCGTTCACCCTGCCGCACCTGGTCAGCCCGATCGTCGTCGGCTACCTGTGGTCGGCGATGCTCAACCCCCAGTTCGGGGTGGTGAACGCGACGTTGCGGGCCGTCGGCCTCGACGCGCTCGCGCAGCCATGGCGCGGCGACCCGCACCTCGCGCTGCCGGTGGCGATCTTGGTGAACGCCTGGCAGTGGATCGGCTTTCCGATGCTGCTGTTCGGTGCCGCGCTCGCCGGCATCCCGGAGGAGTACCACGAGGCGGCGCGCTGCGACGGCGCGTCGGCCTGGCACACGTTCCGGCGGGTGACGCTGCCGCTGCTGCTGCCCGCGATCGGCATCGTCAGCGTGCTCACCTTCGTCGGCAACTTCAACGTCCTCGACCTGATCTATTCGCTGGAGGGCTCGCAGGGCAACCCGGCCGGGGCGACCGACGTGCTCGGCCTGCTCTTTTACCGGACCGCCTATCAAAACCCCGACGCGAACGCGATCGGCCAGTCGTCGGCGCTCGCGGTCTGCATGTTCGTGCTCATCTTCGGCACCGCGCTCGCCGCGTCCCGCGTCTTCCGGCGGATGGAGGACCGCCTCACATGACCGCACCCGTCTCCACGCCCGTGCCGCCCCCGCGCCGGGCGCCCGCTGCCGGAGCGATCCCGCCCCGCGCCGGCAGCGGGCGCCCGGCACGGCGGCTCGGACGCCCCCGCCGCCCCGTCCGGGCGAGGGCGGCGGGGGCCGCGGCCGGCGTGCTGCTGTGGGGGTACGCGGCCGTGGCGCTGGCGCCGCTGTTCGTCATGGTCGCCGGCTCGCTGCGCACCGAACGCGAACTGGCCGACCGGCCGCTCGGCCTGCCGCTCCACCCGGCCTTCGAGAATTACGCGCGCGCCTGGTCCGACGGGCATTTCAGCACCTATTTCACGAACTCGGTGCTGGTGACGTGCGGCGCGGTGCTGCTGGGCACCGGCGTGTCCGTGCTGGCCGCCTATCCGTTGGCCCGCTACCGCTTCGCCGGGCACGGGGTGCTGTCGGCCTACTTCCTGGCCGGGCTGATGCTGCCGATCCGGCTCGGCATCGTCCCGGTCTTCTACCTGCTCAACTCGCTCGGACTGATCGACTCCCGGATCGGGCTCGTCTGCGTGTACGCGGCGAGCGGCGTGCCGTTCTCGGTCTTCGTGCTGACCGCGTTCTTCCGGCAGCTGCCGGCGGAGCTGGAGGAGGCCGCCCGCATGGACGGCGCCGGCGAGCTGCGGATCTTCGCGCGGATCATGGTGCCGCTGGTCCGGCCGGCGTTGACGACCGTGGCGTTGTTCCAGTTCATCCCGCTCTGGAATGACTTCTTCTTCCCGTTGGTGTTGATCGGCGACACCGACAAGTACACGCTGCCGGTCGGGCTGACCCACTTCGTCGCCGAGTTCGAGACCGCGCACGCCCAGCTCAACGCGGGCCTCGTCATCACGACGATCCCGCTCGTGGTGCTGTTCCTTGTCGCCACCAAACAGATCGTCGCCGGGCTGACCGCGGGGATGTCCCGCTGACGCCGACGGCTATGTGCCGGGGATGTGCCGTGAAGTCCGGGGTGCCGGGCACCGCGCGGCCGGCCGTACGATCGGGTTCGTGGCGCTTCGTGGACTGATCTTCGACTGGGGCGGCGTGCTGACCTCGCCGCTCGCCGACTCGATCGCCGCGTGGCTGGCCGCCGACCGCATCGACGCCCACGGCTACCGCACCGTCATGCGCGCCTGGGTGGCCGAGGCCTACGCCGGCGGCGGGCCCAACCCGATCCACGGCCTGGAGGACGGCACGCTCGACCCGGCCGAGTTCGAGCGGCTGCTCGCCGCCGAGTTGCGCACGGTCGACGGCGGCCCGGTCGCGGCGCAGGGCCTGCTGCGGCGCATGTTCGAGAGCTTCGCGCCGGTCGAGCAGATGTACGCGGTCTTGCGCACGGCGCGCCGGCGCGATCTTTCGACGGGACTGCTGTCCAACTCCTGGGGCAACGACTATCCGCGCGAGCTGTGGGCCGAGTTGTTCGACGCCGTCGTGATCTCCAGCGAGGTGGGCCTGCGCAAGCCAGACGAGCGCATCTACCGGCACGCCGCCGCCGCGCTCGGCCTCGACCCGGGCGAGTGCGTCTTCGTCGACGACATCGAGCACAACATCCGCGCCGCCGAGGCGGTCGGCATGGTCGGCGTCCACCATGTCTCGCCCGAGCAGACCGTCGACAGGCTCGAAGAGCTCTTTCGCGTGCCGCTGCGAGATCGCTGACTTTGCCGCCCGATCACGGTTTCGCGGCACGCCCGGCCGCGACACCTGGCACACTCTGAGCACCGTACGGGGCCGAGGCGATCATCGAGAGGGACATGCGCGTCTACCTGCCGTCCACGCTTCCGGCGCTGGCTCGGGCGCTTTCCAGCGGCGCGGTCGGGCCCGTGCCGGTCCGGGCGTACGCCGTGACCCCCGCGCTGCGCGAGTGGTACGCCGAGGGCGACCTGGAAGAGCTGGAGTACGCGGCCCTGACGGCCGCGGCGCGGGCGTCGCTGCGCCTCATCGCCGACGCGGTTGACACGGCCGACGCGGCAGCCACGGCCGAGGTACCGCCCCGCCGCGTGGTGCTGGCCGCCGATGTTTCCGACGATGTCGTCACCAAGCAGGCCGGCGACGCCGTGCTCGACGACGGCGCCGAACGGGCCCTGGTGTGGCTGATGGCGCCGATCCCGTTGACCAAGATCGTCTCCGGTCATGTCGACGATCTCTCGGCCGCGGGCGACATCCGCGCGGCCGTGGCGGCGCTGCCCGCCGCCGACGCGGGCGACGAGGACGCCCAGTTCAGCGTGGGCGCCGCAGAGGGTCACGAGCTCATGTGGTACGCCACGCAAGAGCTCTCGCAACTGTTCGGCTGACGATTTATCCGGGAGCGAGCACTGCGTCGCCCGGTTAATCTTGTGGCGAAATGGTGCATGTTGTCTGGGATTGGAACGGCACGCTCTTCGACGATGTCGAAGCCGTCGCCGCCGCCACAAGTGAGATCTTCGCCCCCTATGGCCTGGGCCCGTTCGACGTCGACGACTTCCGGGCCATCTACACCCGCCCGATCTGGGTGGCCTACGAGAAGCTGCTCGGCCGCGAGCTGGAGGACGGCGAGTGGGAGCGGCTCGACGCCGCCTGGCACGACTGCTATCACCGGCTGATGGAGCAGTGCCGGCTGGCCGCCGACGCGCGCCGCACCATCGACGTGCTGACCGCCGCCGGCCACTCGCAGTCGCTGCTGTCGATGTGGCGGCACGAGCAACTCGTCCCCACGATCATCCGGCTCGGCCTCGCCGACGCGTTCCGTCGCGTCGACGGGCTGCGGCTGCCCGAGCAGGCGGGCGGGCGCAAGGCCGGCCTGCTCGTCCGGCACCTCGCCGGGCTCGGCGTGGACCCGGCCGACGTGATCGTGATCGGGGACAGCGCCGACGACGCGATCGCCGCCCGTGAGGCGGGCGCCCGCGCCGTGCTGTACACCGGCGGCATGACGGCCCGCGCGAGCCTCGAACTGGTGGGCGTCCCCGTCGTCAATCGCCTCGCCGAGGCCGTCGACCACATCTGACCGTCCTGGTCGCGGATCCGACCACCCGATCTCCACGTCTCCATCCGCGGCGAGCGCCAGATCGTGCTCACGCCCACAGCCTGCTCAATGGCAGGATCGTGATCCAGCCATCGTGTGTATAGGCGTGTACGCCTGTGTACAGGACCATCGCTTCTTCCAGGCGGTCACCGAGACGTTCTTTCAGGTAGCGCAGACCGCGGAGGTCTTCGCCGCTGATACGCGAGCCGGCCTTGATCTCGAATGCGATCACCTGACCGTCGTCACGTTCTAGCACGAGATCGACTTCGTCCCCGGCTTCGGTGCGGAAATGCCCGGCGATCACTGGCGCATCCGACCAACTGGCCTGCTTGAGAATCTCGCCTACGGCGAAGGTTTCAAGGAGGTGGCCATACTCGCTGAGCGTGGCCGGTGCAGCGAGGGCGATCTTCTGCGGGGTGAGGTTCAGCAGCCACGCCATCACGCCGGAATCGACAATGTGAATCTTCGGGTGCTTGCCGACTCTTGAGCCGAGCGTCGTGCCCCAGGCAGGCAGTCGGCTGACGAGAAAAACCGCCTCGAGGAGCTTTGTGTAGTTCTCCGCCGTCGTCTTCTCCAGGCCGATGGTCGATCCGATCGCGGCCATGTTCAGGACTTGGCCGGATCGGGCGGCCAGTTGGCGGAGAAGGCGGGGAAGCATCTCGCGCTGCCGGACTCGCGAGATGTCCAGGACGTCCTTATCGATGACCAGGTTGACGTAATTGGAGAACCAGCGAGACCGAGAACGACTCGGCGGGCGGCGCAAGGCCACGGGCAGGCCGCCTGAAGTCGAGCGGAGCGCATACTCGTCACGGGAAGCTGGGGCGCGGGGCGACGCGATCTCGATACCCGCGCCGTCAAGGAGCCTGGCGACGAACGACTCATGCACGTCATCGATCTCGCCTTGAGATAGCGGTAGAACAGGGATGATGTCCACGCGACCGGTGAGCGTCCGCGCGGTTTCCGGTAGCGTCGCGTACCGGGTCGAACCGGCGAGGACATACCTGCCCGGGCGGAGATCTCGGTTGAGTTGAGCCTTGATGGCATCCAGCAACTCAGGTACGTGCTGGTACTCATCGATCAGCACGGTCTGGTCTGATTCGATGAACCTGGCCGGATCATCGCGCACCGCGGACCTCGTCGCCGGGTCGTCGCAGTCGATCACCGTTCGTCCCAGCCGCTCGGCCAGCCGGCTGAGCAGGGTGCTCTTCCCTACGGTGCGTGGCCCGTTGAGCACAACGACCGGTTCCTCGGCGAGACGGGCTTCAACGACGTCTGTCAGACGCCGCTGCGCAAGCCCTGTCAGCACCCCTCGCACGCCCTAAGGCTACCCGTTTCTTCCGCGATTCCGGCGAATGTTTTCCGCGATTCCGGAGGTTTTCTTCCGCGATTCCGGAGCCTGGGCAACGCGATTTCACGGGGCTGAGCAGGGCAGCTGCCGCCAGCCGGGCTCAGGACGCGGGCTTATGAGCCCATGTGGGGGTAGCGGTGGTCGGTCGGCGGGACGAACGTCTCCTTGATCGACCGGACGCTCACCCAGCGGGTCAGGTTGAACATCGAGCCGGCCTTGTCGTTGGTGCCGCTGGCCCGGGAGCCGCCGAACGGCTGCTGCCCGACGACCGCGCCCGTGGGCTTGTCGTTGATGTAGAAGTTGCCGGCGGCGAAGCGCAGCTTCTCGGTGGCGGCGGCGATCGCGGCGCGGTCCTGCGCGACGATCGAGCCGGTCAGGCCGTACGGAGCGGCCCGTTCCATCTGGGTGAGCATGGCGTCGTAGTCGCCGTCGTCGTAGACGTGCACGCCGAGGATCGGGCCGAAGTACTCCCTGGTGAAGATCTCGTCTCCAGGGTCGGCCGCCTCCACGATGGTCGGCTCGACGAAGTAGCCCTCGGTGTCGTCGACGCCGCCGCCGACGAGGACGCGCAGCCCGCTCACCGACCGCGCCCGCTCCAGCGCCGCGCTGTGTTTGGCGAAGGCCCGCTCGTCGATGACCGCGCCCATGAACAACGACAGGTCCTCGGCGACGTTGCCCATGGTCAGCGACTCGGTCACGTCGCACAGGTCGTCGCGCATCGCCTCCCACAGCGAGCGCGGCACGTACGCCCGCGAGGCCGCCGAGCACTTTTGGCCCTGATACTCGAATGCGCCGCGGATCAAGATGGTCTGGAGGGCTTCGGGGTCGGCGCTCGGGTGCGCGACGACGAAGTCCTTGCCGCCGGTCTCGCCGACGAGCCGCGGGTAGGTCCGGTACCCGGCGATGTTCTCCCCGACGGTCCGCCACAGGTGCTGGAAGGTGGCGGTGCTGCCGGTGAAGTGGATGCCGGCCAGATCGGGGTGCGTCAGCGCCGCGTTGGACACCGCCTGGCCGTCTCCCGTCACCAGGTTGACCACGCCGGGCGGCAGCCCGGCCGCCTCCAGCAGCCGCATGGTCATGTGCGCGGCGAGTTGCTGGGTGGGGGAGGGCTTCCAGATGACCACGTTGCCCATCAGCGCGGGCGAGGTGGGCAGGTTCGCGGCGATCGACGTGAAGTTGAACGGGGTGATCGCGAGTACGAAGCCTTCGAGCGGGCGGTACTCCATGCGGTTCCACACGCCCGGCGAGGAGAGCGGCTGGTGGGCGAGCAGCCGCCGCCCGTAGTCGACGTTGAACCGCCAAAAGTCGATGAGCTCGCACGCGGCGTCGATCTCGGCCTGGTAGACCGACTTGGACTGCCCGAGGATCGACGCGGCGTTGATCGTCGCCCGCCACGGCCCGGCCAGCAGGTCCGCCGCCCGCAGGAAGACGGCGGCGCGTTCGTCGTACGACAGCGCCTGCCAGCCGGGAGCGGCGGCCGCGGCGGCGTCTATGGCCGACCACACGTCCTCTTCCGTCGCGTTGGCCATGGCTCCCAGCACATGGCGGTGGTTGTGCGGCTGGACCACCTCGATCGGCGCGCCGCCGCCGAGTCGTCGTTGTCCGCCGATCGTCATGGTCAGCTCGTGCCGCTCGCCGGCGAGCTCTTTGATCTTGGCCTCCAGCGCGGCCCGCTCACGGCTGCCCGGGGCGTACGACTTGATCGGCTCGTTGGCCGGTACGGGCACGTTGGTGACGGCGTCCATGTCCTGCGCTCCCATGATCCCGACATCTTTGTCGTTCCGTGCACTCGGTCGGCGCGTGCGGCGCACCATGACCGGTCAGCCCGGTTAGCGCAGACTTACCCCATCTGCCCTTCCCCGATGCGCCGCCGGGTCGGCCGGTGTGCCGCCGTTATTGGCTGCGGGAGCGCGGCGCGGACGGCCTACACTGTGCGGAGGGAGATCCCGGCCAGGCTTGACCGCAGCCGGTGGTCGTCGGCTGGTGCTCGTCGGGTGAACCGTTGATGCCACGTCGCGGCCGGGCAGCCAGTTGCCAGCTGTGGCGTGGTAGTCCGGTTACCTTGCTCCCCGGTCGAGACGCCTCGACAATCGCCAACGCCGATGGATTTGATGATGGACAAGAAGAAGCCTTCGCTGGACGGGCTCGAGGACCGCTGGGCACAGCGGTGGGAGTCCGCGGGCACCTATCGTTTCGATCGCAGCCACGATCGCGCCGACATCTATTCGATAGACACCCCGCCGCCCACCGTGTCCGGTTCCCTGCACGTCGGTCACGTGTTCAGCTACACGCACACCGACATCATCGCCCGCCACCAGCGGATGCGCGGCCGCGAGGTCTTCTACCCGATGGGCTGGGACGACAACGGCCTGCCCACCGAGCGACGGGTGGAAAACTATTTCGGCGTCCGGTGCGATCCATCAGTGCCCTATGACCCCGATTTCACGCCCCCGGACACCGTTCCGAAGAAGCGACAGGACTTCCGCACCATCAGCCGCCGCAACTTCGTGGAACTGTGCGTGCGGCTGACCGCCGAAGACGAGCAGGTCTTCGAGGACCTCTGGCGGATGCTGGGCCTTTCCGTCGACTGGTCGCTGACGTACTCCACCGTGGCGCGGCCCGTTCAGCGGGTGAGCCAGCGGGCCTTCCTGCGCAACCTGCAACGCGGCGAGGCGTACTCCGCCGAGGCGCCGAGCCTGTGGGACGTCACCTATCAGACCGCCGTGGCGCAGGCGGAGCTGGAGGACAGGGAACGCCCCGGGGCCTACCATGACCTGGCCTTCCACCGTCCCGACGGCGACTCTGTGATCATCTCCACCACGCGGCCCGAGCTCGTGGTCTCGTGCGTCGCCCTGGTCGCCCACCCCGACGACGAGCGCTATCAGCCGCTGTTCGGTACGACGGTGCGCACCCCGGTCTTCGGCGTCGAGGTGCCGGTCAAGGCGCATCGGGCGGCCGAGCCGGACCGCGGCACCGGCATCGCGAGGGTGTGCACGTTCGGCGACGTCGCCGACGTCATGTGGTGGCGTGAGCTGGAGCTGGACACCCGTCCCGTGCTCAACAAGTCCGGGCGTTTCTCCGCCGAGCCGCCGCCCTGGCTCGGCACCGACGAGGCGCGCGAGGCCTACGCGGCGTTCGCCGGGAAGGGCGCGGAGGGCGCCCGGCAGGTGATGGTCGAGCTGCTGCGCGAGCGGGGCGAACTCGTCGCCGAGCCCCGGAAGATCACCCACCAGGTGAAGTTCTTCGAGAAGGGCGACAAGCCGCTGGAGATCATCACCACCCGCCAGTGGTACATCCGCAATGGCGGGCGCTCGGCCGCGTTGCGCGGCGACCTGCTCGGCCGCGGCCAGGAACTCCTTTGGCACCCGAAGTTCATGAAGCACCGCTACGACAACTGGGTCGAGGGCCTCAACGGCGACTGGCTGATCTCCCGGCAGCGGTTCTTCGGCGTGCCCATCCCGCTGTGGTATCGGCTCGACGACGAAGGACTTCCCGACTACGAGCGGCCGATCGTCCCCGCCGAGGACACGTTGCCGATCGACCCGCAGTCGCACGTTCCTCCCGGGTTCACCGATGACCAGCGCGACCGGCCGGGCGGCTTCACCGGCGACCCCGACGTGATGGACACCTGGGCCACCTCCTCGCTCACCCCGCAGATCGTCTGCGGCTGGGAGGAGGACCCCGATCTGTTCGCCCGCACCTTCCCCATGGATCTGCGGCCGCAGGCGCACGAGATCATCCGTACGTGGCTGTTCTCCTCGGTGGTGCGCAGCCACTACGAGCACGACTCGCTGCCGTGGCGCAACGTCTGCATCTCCGGCTGGATCCTCGATCCGGACCGCAAGAAGATGTCCAAGTCCAAGGGCAACGTCATCGTGCCCACCGATCTGCTGCGCCAGTACGGGTCTGACGCCGTGCGCTACTGGGCGGCGGGCGGCCGGCCGGGGACCGACACCGCGTTCGACCCCGGGCAGATGAAGATCGGCCGGCGGCTGGCAATCAAGATCCTCAACGCCTCCAACTTCGCCCTGAGCCTGGGCCCCGTCCCGCCGGGCACCGGGGTGACCGAGCCGCTGGACCGCGCGCTGCTGGTCGAACTGGCCACGTTGGTGGAGGAGGCGACGTACGCCTTCGACGACTACGACTACTCGGGTTCGTTGCGGCGCACCGAGACCTTCTTCTGGCAGTTCTGCGACGACTACCTCGAACTGGTCAAGGACCGCGCCTATCGGGAGACTCCCGATGCCGCGTCGGCCCGGTTGACCCTGCGCCTCGCCATCTCCACGATGCTGCGCCTGTTCGCGCCGATCCTGCCCTACGTCACCGAAGAGGTCTGGTCGTGGTGTCCCGCCGAGGAGGGCGCGCTCGCCGGCTTCACCGGTGGGTCCATCCACCGGTCGCCGTGGCCCACGGTCGCGGAACTGCAGACCCTGTCCCGCACCGACCTCACGGCGGAGAACGTCCCGTCCCTGCCGCTCACGGTCGCCGCCGAAGTCCTCGGCGAGGTCCGCAAGACCAAGTCCGCCACCAAGGTGTCGATGCGCACCGAGGTCGCCCGGCTGACCGTGACCGACATCCCCGAGCGGCTGGCCGCGCTGCGGACGGCCCAGGTCGACGTGCTGGGAGCGGGCAAGATCGCCGACCTGGTCATGGTCGAGGTGCAAGAACCCGACCAGAGCAATGTCGACGTGGTGCTGAGCGTCGGGGAGTGACGGCCCCGCTTGTTCCATGTCGACGACAACTGACGTGATTCAGGCCACGACCTCGGTGGCGAGCGTCGTGATCTCGCTGCTCGCCCTGCGCGAGACCCGGCTGCAGCGCCTCGGCAACAACAAGGAGTCACGTCAGCCGGCCGCGGCTCCGGAAGCGGCCGCGCGCCCGGCGGACGTTCCCGACCGATCCGCGGCCGGCCCACCGGCCGGGCCGCCGGCCGGGCCGCCGCACCCCCCGTCGCCGGCCGGTCCACGGCAACCGGCCGCGGGGCCTCGGCCTGCTCGGCCTACGCACATCGCCGGCTGGCTTGTCTACGGCGTCGTGCTGGCCCTCGTGATAGGCGCCGTCGCGCCAAGCGCGCTCGGGCGAGCCATCGTCTCCGTCGCCCTCCTCACGGTGATAGCGGGGGCCTGGCTGCGTCTCCGCCATTCACCTTTTGTTCGCGCCGACCGGGTCCGGCTTCTCTTGATCGCCACGTTGGCCGCCGTCGTGGGTCTCCAGATCTATACGTTGCTCTGGAACTGAAGGGTGCCGCGTACGACCCGGATACCGCGCTCCGCCGCCAGCACACGCCGCAGTCATCGCTTTCCTCAATGACCCAGCGCATGGACATTTTGCTGCGAGGGCTTGGGGTGGAGCATTTCAAAGGTGGCGATCGCCGCGATGAGTGCCTCCGGGCTCGGCGCGGACAGCATGCCGTGTACGCCCGACACCCACGAGGACATCGCCCAATAGCATCCGGTGTGCCGGCCATACCAAACGACCCACCACGGGCGCCGGTGGCATTCGATCTGCCGGGCGATTTCCCGGGGATCGAGAGCGGTGGGAGCCGCTGTCATCGGGCCGGCCTTTCGCCGGCCACGCGCATGGGACCGAGCGTCAGCCCATCTTCGAGCGCCGCCATAATGAGCTGGGCTTCGGCCGGGTATTTCTCGATGAGGTCGGCCATGGTCTGCAACTCGGCCGCCATGGCGAGCAGTTGTTCCCGATTGCTGAGGTCGGCGTCAACGGTCACCGCTTTTCGTTCCCTTCGTGAACGCGGGCTGCTTTGCCAGCTCGGCCGCCAGGTCGTGGGGGCCGTCGGCGATGACGGTGGCGTGCGGATGGTCACGGCCGCTGAGCAGCAGGTCGGCGGGGATGTGGTGGCGGTAGCGCGCGCACCAGTACCGCCCCTCCCGGGACCGGAAGATCTGCCAGTCGGGCCAGTCGGCCACCAGGGCGGCAAGCTCGTCGCCGTCGCTCATTGTCTCGCCTCGCTAGCTATCTGTAATCTGCCTACAGATTGACGCCACAGCGCTACTCTCCGGAAGGACCTCCCCTTCTTCCGCCCCTACGTAAGCGACGAATGGACTTCACGCGAAGGATGTGATCCCTCGATGGCCCCAAGACGTAAGACGGCGCAAGAGCTATGGGGTAATGAGCTGGCCCATGCTCTCGAAGCCGCCGGCATGAAAGGCCGCGAGCTGGCGGAGGCGATGCACGTCGTGCCGTCCACCGTGAGCCAGTGGCTCAACGGTCACCGGAAACCGCACCGAAAAGACGTCGAACGCATCGAGGAAATACTGGGCACCAACGGATATCTGGGGCGCTATCTGGTCGAATGGCTGCCGCGCGAGGTCGCCCACGAATGGCTCGACAAGTGGATCGACGTCGAGGCCCAGGCGATCCAGCTCCTGTCTTTCCAGCCCTCGATAGTCCATGGGTTACTGCAGACCGAGGGCTACGCACGTGCCGTACTATCGAACGACGAACAGGTCGAATCACGACTGACACGACAGAAGATCCTCGATGACGACAACCCGCCCATGTTCGTCGCGCTTCTGGACGAGAGCGTGCTCCGCCGCAAGGTGGGCGACGCCGCCATCATGGGCGAACAACTCACGCATCTCGCCGCGATGGCCGAACGCGACAACATCCGCCTCCACATCCTCCCGCTCACCGCGGACGCGTGCGCCGAGATCACCGGGCCGTTCGTCATCGCGAGCCTTGACGGCGGCGACGAGGTCGCCTACCTCGACAACGCGATCACCGGGGAGGTGATCGAAGGCAAGGAGCAGATAGCCAAGATCCACCGCATCTGGGAGCTCTTGCGATCGGACGCGCTCCCCAAAACTGAATCGATCAAACTCATCACGAGAATGGCAGCAGAATGGAAGACCTGAAGTGGCGGAAGTCCAGCAGGAGCGCCAACGGCGGTGACACCTGCGTTGAGCTCGCCAGGACCCCCCGCAGTATCGCCGTACGGGACAGCAAGAACGTCTCGGGCCCGTACATCGAGATGAGCCGCCGCTCGCTCGCCCGGCTCCTCACCGACCTCAAGCACGGCCGGTACACCCTCTAACTCCCGAGCGCGGCCATCCCAGCCCCACCCCCGTGGGGCTGGGAGCCTAGGTTGAAATGCCTGCCATCACTGGAGCGGATAGGCGAGTCTCACCCGCCGCAACCGCTGCGTGGCATGCACGGCGGCGACATAGGGACCGCCAGTGTGCCGCGCCATCTGAAAGATCTCGGCTTCTCGCCCCAGATACCAATTGATCATTGCCGGACCGGTTAACTGGGCGTTGGCCAAACCGAACACCCGAGCAGACGTCATATAGACGATCTGGGCTTCGAGTGGATTTCTGGCAATCTTCAGGTCTTTGCACAAAATGACGTCGCCGTTCAGCGTCGCCTCTTCGATCCACTTCGTGTCCGGGATGCCCTGCGATTGAGCCTTGCCGTAACGCTCGTCCATTGTCTCTAACTCCCATCCTGCCTTGCGCAACGCCGCAGGAAGGATCTTTGAGCCAAGTCCACGATCCAGAAAGAAACGAAGCCCGGACGGCTTTGCCTCCCCTGACACCTTTACGCGACCCGCCGGAGGAACTCGACGTCGCGTCGAGGAATGTCGTAGTCATCGGCGACATCGACGGGATCCTCGCCCGCTGCGAGTCGATCGACGATATCGGCGACGCGGACACCGCGCGCGGCGAGCGTCGGCTGGCCTCCGTTGAGCCACGGGTCGACGACGACACTTACATCCTGGTATGTGGGCAACTCGATGACCCGGGTCCAGCCGTTCTCGTAGGTGACTCGCTGGAGGTAGTTGCTGACCACCGGGCGAAACACCTGCTGGCCGCTGCGCACGACCACCAAGCCTTCCACCATCTGCCGATCCGCCTCGTCCCCCGACTGATGGCCGTAGTCCCAGAGCACCTCGGCGCCATCCGTCTTCAGCCGTTCGCTGGCCAGTGCCTGTTCCAGGCCGATGTGCTCCTGCAGCCACAACACCGCCGGCCGGATCCGGCGCATAGGCACGCCGGCCTGTTTGAAGGCGGCGACGATGTATGCCTCGGCGAGGCCGATGAACGGAACGCTCAATCCTTGCGGGGTGGCCGGCTGAACAGTGGTGACGATCGGCTGAGAAACGACCTCCGAGCCGTCCAGTCGCTTGAAGGCATAACCGACCGCCCAGTTGCGGAACGTCGTCGATGGCACCGCGATGATCCTCGCCGCCTCTGCCTTCCGGTACAGAGGCGCGATGTAATGAACGTCCCTGATCACGTCGTCCGACTCGACCATCGCCGCCACCTCCTCGCCCGATCGTAGAGGCCGGGCGGTCGCCGACCACGGAGCGACTTGACTTGATTCATACCTCCTTCGCCGCAACACCCGCCGAGGGGTGGGCTGGTCGGTCTGACGGCGCCGGCGGACCGCGGTCTCCTGCGTACCCCCCGGTCATGGGGTTGTGACTGCAGCCGCCTCGCGGTCCGGCGAGGAACCCTCTCTGCAGCGCTCACAGGCACGTCCCTTGGTCGTGCGTGCCGCCGATGAGGTTGTAGAGCATGCGCCGCAGCCGGGCGACGTCGGCATCGCTGAAGGCGCCGAGAGCGGCCCGCTCGGCCCGCTCGGTCTCCGCCGACACCAGCCGACGCAGGTGCTCGCCCTGCTCGGTGATGGCAAGCGTGCGCACCCGCCGGTCGCGCGGATGGATGCTGCGCTTGACCAGGTCGAGTCGCTCCAACCGGTCCAGCTCACTAGTGAGCGTGGTCTTGTCCATCCCCACCGCCCTGCCGAGTTCGACTTGCGTCATGCCGGGCGCGAGATGCAGGGCGCTCAGCATGATGTGGTGACGAAGGGTCAGCCCGTGCTGAGCAGCTGCTTCACCGGTCGCCGACCGCATTCGCTGCGCGGCCCGGTGCAGCAGCCATGTGAGCTCGGAGTCGGCGCCAGGGCCCATCGTCGGTTGGGCAAGCATCGGGGCGTCGCCGTCGGGGGAGCCGTGCGGCGCCGCGCCCTCGGGCCCGGTCATGAGCTCGAGCCGGCAGACGCCGCTACGGCCGGCAACGGCGGAATCGGGTCGTAAGCGGAGACGTCGTGCGCGGGCACGAGGTGCACCACGTCCCGTAGCGCGATGCAGCGCTCGAGCCCCGCGCGGACCCCCGCAGGGTCGACGTCGGTCATGCCGCGCAGGAACCACGGCCGCTGCTTGTGACGCGTGATGCCGTCGCACTGCCAGGTGAGGTCGCCGATGAAGCCGTAGCGCTCACCCGAGGGAAGAGCCACGAACACCACCACCGAACCCGGTGTGTGACCGCCCGCGTGGGCGATGACGACGGACCCGTCGCCGTGGACGTCCCAGCTCGCCGGGAAGCCCAGATAGGGCCGGTCGTCCAGGTCGTAGTGGCGGATCTGCGTACCCGACGACACGGCGCGGAAGACCGCGCCGTGCGAGTCGTCGGCGCCGTAGCCCACCTCGTCGTTGTTCATCCACACGGGGACGTCCAGGGAGTCGAGCCCGCTGACGTGGTCCCAGTGCACGTGCGTCACGACGACGCCAAGCAGGCGGGAGAAGTCATAACCGGCCGCGTCCAGCTGCTCACGCGCCGTCTTCGCCCGCTCATACGGCGCGCGCTCCCACCGAGGCAGCATCGCGATGTGCTCGTCGAGTTTGGCGCCGAAGCCCGCATCGATCAGGAGGTCGCCCTTCGGGTGGCGCACCAGCACGGCGGTCGCGGCGAAGTGGCGCTTGTCGAAAATCGAGCCACCTGAGAACGCGAAGGCGGCCCGTGTCCGGTACGTCCCTGTGGGGAGGCGGTACACCTCCAGCTCTGCAGGAGGGCGAGCAGGGGGCAGCGGTTCATTCCACAAGGACACCATGGTGAGATGCTACGAGATCAGATCGTCCGAAACGAGACCTTCTCGGATCGGAGCATTATGACGCTTAGGACCGTCGCCACCAGGTACGCCAAGCACGCCCTGCCCTATCGCGGCGCCCTCGTCCCAGCGGCAACCCTCATCTAGACCCGATGACATCAGAGACATGTCCTCGTCGTCGTCGGTCCCTGGGGCGGTCTGTTCGGAGTCCACCGCGCAGGGCGAGGATGGGATCACGGCCGGTCGGCGGTGCGCCGGGTCACCTTGAGGTGGCCCTTTTGAATGATGAGAACGGAGCGCGACGGCTGCCCCTCCCAGTAGATCGTGTCCCGGTCATGAGGGTGCCGCGGGGTTACCGGTTCCTGACCGGGCTCCGGTTGCGGAGACCGGCGCCAGGCCGGACGATGGGGGCGCCTTGTTAGAGGCCTGTGTCCGTCTCTGAGCTAGGGATTCGGCGGTTCTTCATGGAAGCGGTTCGGCGGCTGGCGCTATGGAATGTCGATCACACTCTGGTCGACGTCGGGCGGGTGACGCGCGAGGCCTACGCCGAGGCCTTCCAGCGGGTCACCGGCCGGCCGCTCGTCCGGCTGGCGCCCACGGCCGGGCGCACCGAATCCGAGATCATCTTCGATACCCTCGCGTTCAACGACATCGCGACGGAGGACCATCACCTGCCCGACTTCACCAAGGCGCTCGCCGAGGCGTTCGCGGCACGCCGCCAAAGCGTCCGCGACCATGGCCGCGTGCTGCCCGGCGCCCGCGAGGCGCTGGCCGCGGTGGGGCGGCTGCCCGGCCTCGTGCAGTCGGTGCTGACCGGGTCGATCAAGCCGAACGCCATCGTCAAGCTGACCGAGCTGGGCCTCGACAAGTACCTCGACCTCGAAGTGGGCGGCTACGGCTCGGAGGTGTACTCGCGGGCGGCGCTGATCGAGCTGGCGCGGGCCCAGGCGACGCGCAAGTACGTCGAGAAGACGCTCGGCGTAGTGGTCGTGGAGCCGACGACGCTGCTGATCGCGGACTCGGCCCGCGACGTGCAGGCCGCCAAGATCGCCGGAGTCCCCATCATCGCGGTCGCCACCGGCACCGCGACCGCCGCCGAGTTGCGCGGCGCCGGCGCCGATGTCGTGCTGCCCGCCTTGGACGACGCCTCCGCCGTGGTCCGCGCCGTCGACGACCTGACCAGGGATGCCGTATGACCACCGAAGACCAGCTCGAAGGAAAGCTGCTGTGGGAGCCGTCGCCGCAGGCGGTCGAGCGGGCGCGGGTGACCCATTACATGCGCTGGCTGGGCGATCGCGGCGTGCGCGCGGAGTCCTACGACGAGCTGTGGCGCTGGTCGGTCACCGAGATCGACGCCTTCTGGGACTCGCTTTGGACCTACTTCGACGTCCGCGGCGTCCGCGGCGCCGGCCCGGTCCGCGAGGGGACGACCATGCCGGGGGTGCGGTGGTTCCCCGGCGCGACGCTTAACTACGCGGAGAACGCGCTGCGCCGCACGACCGACCCCGCATTCCGCGACCGTACGGCGGTGATCTTTCGCAACGAGTCGGGCGCCGACCGCACGCTGACCTGGGGCGAGCTCGGCCGCGAGGTCGCCCGGGCCAGGGCCGGTCTGGTGGCGCTGGGCGTCGGTCGCGGCGACCGGGTGGTGGCCTACCTGCCGAGCATCCCCGAGGCGCTGGTGCTGTTCCTCGCCACCGCCGGTCTGGGCGCGGTCTGGTCGGCGTGCTCGCCCGACTTCGGCTCGGCCAGCGTCATCGACCGGTTCACGCAGATCGACCCGGCGGTGCTGGTGACCGTCGACGGCTACCACTACAACGGCAAGCCGTTCGACCGCACCGACGTGGTCGGCGAGATCCAGGCGGCGCTGCCGTCGCTGCGGCACACCGTGGTGGTCCCGTACCTCCAGCCCGCGCCGCGCATCGAGGGCATGCCCTACGCCGACCTGCTCGCGCACGCGCCGGAGGAGCCGGGGGAGCCGGCCTTCGAGGCGGTGCCGTTCGAGCATCCGCTCTGGGTGCTGTACTCCTCGGGCACCACCGGGCTGCCCAAGCCGATCGTGCACGGCCACGGCGGCGTGGTGCTCGAACACCTCAAGTCGCTGACCTTCCACCAGGACCTCGGGCCCGACGACGTGTTCCTCTGGTTCACCACGACCGGGTGGATGATGTGGAACTACCTGATCGGCGGCCTGCTGGTCGGCTCCACGGTGGTGCTGTACGACGGGGCGCCCGGCGATCTGTGGGGCCTCGTCGCGCAGACCGGGGTGACGTACTTCGGCGTCGGCGCGCCCTACCTCCAGGCCTCGCTCAAGCAGGGCCTGCGCCCGGGCGCGGACCACGACCTGTCGCGGCTGCGCGCGCTCGGCTCGACCGGCTCCCCGCTGGCGCCCGAGTGCTTCACGTGGGCCTACGACGCCGTCTCCAAGGACGTGCCGATGGGCTCGTTCTCCGGCGGCACGGACCTGTGCACGGGGTTCGTGGGGCCGTCGCCGCTGCTGCCGGTCCGGGCCGGCGTGATCCAGTGCCGCTTCCTCGGCGCGAAGGTCGAGGCGTACGACCCCGACGGGCGGCCCGTCATCGACGAGGTGGGCGAACTGGTCATCACCGAGCCGATGCCGTCGATGCCGATCTACTTCTGGAACGATCCGTCCGGCGACCGCTACCGCGATTCGTACTTCGCCGTCTTCCCGGGCGTGTGGCGGCACGGCGACTGGATCAAGGTGCGGTCCGACGGCGGCTGCGTGATCTACGGCCGGTCCGACTCCACCCTCAACCGCGGCGGCATCCGCATGGGCACGGCCGACTTCTACCGCGTCGTCGAGACGTTCGACGAGATCGACGACAGCCTGGTGATCGATACCGGCCGGCTCGGCCAGGACGGCAGGCTCATCCTGTACATCCAGCTCGCCGAGGGCGTCTCCTGGTCGGACGACCTCGCGGCCCGGCTGCGGGCGGCGCTGCGCTCAGCGCTGTCGCCCCGGCACGTCCCTGACGAGATCCACCAGGTGCCCGGCGTGCCGCGCACGCTGTCGGGCAAGAAGCTCGAGGTGCCGGTGCGCAAGATCCTGCTCGGCACCCCCGTCGAGGAGGCCGCCAACCCCGGCGCCATGGCCAACCCCGAGGTGCTCCGCTACTACCGCCCGCGGGAAGCGGACTGACGGTCCTCGCCGCACTCGGGCCGAGCACGGCGAGGACCCAGATCGTCAGTTCTGTGGCTGTGTCAGCCGTCGGCCCGGTCAGCGGTGGCGCTGGTGCGGCGTGGGCGGCAGGGACGGCAGCTTCGGCAGGCGCGGCCAGGCCGGGCGGACCGCCCCGACGAACGCCTTGCGGTAGTAGCCGCGCAGCCGGTCCACCCGGACGTGCGAGCCGCGGTGCGGCGAGTGGATGAACCTGGCGCGCCCGACGTAGATGCCGACGTGCCCGAGACCATGGAAGAACACCAGGTCGCCGGGGCGCAGCCGGTGTCGCGCGATGCGCGGTCTGATGCGGTACTGCCCGTACGTCATCCGTGGGATCCGCACCCCGGCCGCCCGCCAGGCGCGTTGCGCGAGGCCCGAGCAGTCGTAGCCGCGCGGGCCCGTGCCGCCCCAGCGGTAGGGCTTGCCGCGCTGGCGGTAGGCGAACCGCACGGCTCGCTCGGCGCGGGCCCGATAGCGGGCCATCATCCGCACCTGCTTGCGGTGTACGGCCTGCCGCAGCCGCACCAGCGCCAGGTGCCGCTCATGCCGGCGCTGCGCTTGCTCCTGCCTGCGCCGCAGCAGGTCCTGCTTGCGCCGCAGCTGGGAGAGCTGGTCTTCGCGGCGATGCATCTGCACCGCCGTCGGGTCCACGACGCCGGCGGCGGCCGGCGACCCGGCCACCTCGGGTGTCAGCGTGAGCGCCATCGCGGTCGCGCACGCGGCGACTCTTAACGGAACGGACATCTTCCTTCGACCTCCTAGCGGATCGTGAAGATCACTAAGCGTCGGTCTCCGTACCCCGATCGTCCGGGCAAAACCCCGGTCGTAGAGGGGGTTTATGCAGGTCAGGAGCGATATGGGGGGCAATAAAGAAGGCCGCGGCGCCGGAAAACGGCCCCTTTGTTCTGCGGCCCGCACCAATCCGCGCCGAGCCGGGCGGCGAACCCTCTCGTGAAGGGATGCATCTCACCCGGATGTGGGGCCGGACCGGGGCCATCCCCCCTTCGGCCGGTCCCACGCCATGCCGAAGGGAGCGGTCAGTCGTGGACGAGACGACCGTCGATGGAAACGGTGCCCCGCTCCAACCCGGTGATCCGCGCCGGCTCGGACCGTACGACCTGATCGGCCGGCTCGGCGTCGGCGGCCAGGGCACCGTCTTCCTCGGCACGTCACCCTCCGGCGACCGCGTGGCGATCAAGCTGCTGCATCCGGACCTCACGCAGGACACCGAGGCGCGCCGCCGGTTCGTGCGCGAGGCGATGGCGGCCAAGCAGGTCGCCAGGTTCTGCGCGGCCCAGGTCCTCGACGTGCAGGTCGCGGGCGACCGGCCCTACATCGTCAGCGAGTACGTCCCCGGGCCCTCCCTGTACCGCCTGATCAAGGACGGCGGCCCGTTGTCCGACGGCCCGCTCGAACGGCTGGCGATCGGCACCGCGACGGCGGTGGTCGCGATCCATCAGGCGGGGATCGTGCATCGCGACCTGAAGCCGGCGAACGTGCTCATCGGCCCCGACGGCCCGCGCGTGATCGACTTCGGGATCGCCAAGGCGCTGGCCACGACGGCGACCGCCACCAGCCGGGTGTTCGGCACCCCCGCCTACATGTCGCCCGAGCAGGTCCGGGGCGGGCCGGTCGACGCCGCCGTCGACGTCTTCGCCTGGGGCGCCATGATCGTCTTTGTGGCGACGGGCCGGCCGCCGTTCGGCACCGACTCGATCCCGCAGGTCGTCCAGCGGATCATCGGCGAGGAGCCCGACCTGACGGGCATGCCCGAGCCGTTGCGGGGGCTCGTCCGCGACTGCCTGGCCAAGGACCCCGCCGCGCGGCCGACGGCCCAGCAGATCTTGCTGCGGCTGCTGGGGCAGGGCGAGGCGCCCGTACCGGCGATGCCGCCGGTCCCGGTCGTGCCGACCGTCCCGGCCGCGCCGGTCGGGTGGGCCGCGGCGGCGGCCGCGGGGGCCGCCGCCGAGGACGCCGTGGCCACGGACGTCCTCGCCCAGGCCGCCACCATCGCGGGCCTCCGCACGCCCGGCGCCGCGGCCCGCATCGCGGCCTTCGACGCGTCGCGGACATTCGCCGCTTCCACCTCGCCGCAGGCCGCCTCGCCGCAGCCCGCGGCGCCGCGGGCGGCCTTGCCGAGGCCGGATCGGTCCGCGCTGAGCCGCGCGTTCATCGTGGCCGGCCTGGTCGCGGTCGTGGTGGCGATCGTTGCGCTGCTGTTCACCGCCATGCGGCCGTACGGCACGTCCGGCGCCCCGGAGGAGGCGACCACGGGCACGAGCCCGGCCGCCCAGACCGGAACCGAGCGGAACGGGCCGTCGCAGGGGACCGGACGTCCCCAGGGAGAGACGGGGAAGTCCTCCGGCGGCACCACGCGGCAGATCACCACCGGCACGTCGGGCCGCGGCGGCGGTCACGCCACCCCCACCCCCACCTGGACGCCGACGCCGTCCGCCACCCCGCCGTCGACGCCGGCCACGACTCCGACGGCCACCCCGACCGCGACTCCGACCGCGGTCGTGACCGCGACGCCGTACCACTCATCGATTACGGAGGGTAACGAGTCCTACGCTCCGTAACCGCCCAACGTGATCAGGTCGTCACAAATTCCGGTGGAGGCGACGATCCTGGGGCCGTATGGTGTTGATGTTTCGAAATTGAAGGGTGCGACGGCGCTCACCCGCGAACAGATCGCGATCAAGTCCAGAGGGGAGCGGTCCGTACATGCAGGCGGACGCTTTGCGGCCTGGTGACCCGAAGCGGCTGGGATCGTACGAACTGCTCGGGCGGTTGGGCGACGGCGGTCAGGGCATCGTCTTCCTCGGCCGGGCCGAGGACGGCACCGATGTCGCCATCAAGCTGCTCCATCGTGAGCTGACCGCGGACGACATGGCGCGTACTCGCTTTCTGCGCGAGATCGAGTTCGCCAAGCAGGTGGCGTCGTTCTGCACGGCGCAGATCATCGACGCCGACATCGAGGGCGAACGCCCGTACCTGGTCAGCGAGTACGTCCCCGGCCCGTCGGTGCTGCAGCTCGTGCAGACCGAGGGGCCGATCTCCGGCGGCGCGCTCGACCGGCTGGCGATCGGCACCGCGACGGCGCTCGTGGCGATCCATCAGGCCGGCGTGATCCACCGCGACTTCAAGCCGGCGAACGTGCTGATCGGCCCCGGCGGCCCGCGCGTCATCGACTTCGGGATCGCCCGGGTCTTCGACGGCGTCAACACGATGACCAGCCGGGTCATCGGCACGCCGTCGTTCATGTCGCCCGAGCAGATGCGAGGCAGGGAGTTCGGCAAAGAGGCCGACATCTTCTGCTGGGCGGCCACCATGGTGTACGCGGCGACCGGCAGGCCGCCGTTCGGCAACGACTCGATCCCCGCGGTCATCCAGCGCGCCCTCAACGAGGAGCCGGACCTCGGCGACCTCACTGAGCCGCTGCGCGGCCTGGTCGTCGACTGTCTCGCCAAGGACCCGGCCGACCGGCCCACCGCCCGGCAACTGCTGATGCGCCTGCTCGGGCAGGAGGACGCGGTGGGGGGCCCGGCCGCGACGCCCGCCAACGAAGACCCCGCGGCCATCCTCGTCAAGATCGCCGAGGCCACGGCCCGCCCGCCGGCCGATCCCGCGTCCGCCTACCAGACCGGGCCGCGATCCCCGGCCGCGGCGGAGTTCGGCCCCGATGACTTCGCCGGCGCGGCGGAGCACACCCGGTCGCTGCCCGGCGGGCGCGGGGAGCCCGCGCCGCCGTTCCCCGATTCGGCATGGGCGGAGTTCACCCATCCGGAGGACCGCGAGTTCGCGGCAGCCGCGGAGCCGCCGCCCGGCCGCGGCCGCGCCCGTGCGGTCGCCCTCACCACCGCCGCGATCGTCGCCGTCGCGGCGACCGTGGGCGGCACGGCCTACGTGATGGCCCAGTCCTCGTCCGGGGTCCAAAACGTGAACAACCCGACCGGCGCCCCCGTGACCTCCGACGCGGCGTCGGCACCGCCGCCGCTCACCCCCACCGTGGAGCCGACGAGCAGGCCGACTCCGACCGTCCGGCCGACGGCGCCCCGGACCACCTCCCTGACGCGGTCCCCGACGCCCCGCCCGACCCGCACGTCCACGCGGCCGACGCCGACGCGCACCAAGACCCGCACGCCGACCCCGACGCCGACACCCACGCCGCCCGATCCGTCCGGCTCTCCGCCGACCTGAGCCGTCCTGAGCCGTCCTGAGTCGACTTGTCCGGTCCCGGCCGGATCCGCACCGGGGCCTGGGCCTGGATGGCCCTGAATCACCCTGAGCCGACCCAGATCGGTCCAACCCTCCTCCCGGGCCGTCCTCGCGCCCCTGAGGCCGCCTGACCGCCCTGAGCTGCATGAATGAACGGCCCTGAGCGGGCGGTGAACGGCGCCGATGGCGATCTGAGCGGTCTGCTGGCATGCGACCTGGTTTGCGGGTGGTCAGCACGTTCACGGTGTTCGTTGCCGCCGGCAATGCCGCTACCCTTTTCGGTGTGACCGCAACACCACAACGGCGTGGTGCGACCGTGGTCGGCTCCGGGCAGGGCTCCGGCCCGCCCGGCACGCGGTCCGACGCGCCCGGACGCAGTTTCGGTGAAGAGGGCGGACGCCTCACCTACGGGAGCTATCTGCGGCTCTCTGAGCTGCTGGCCCAGCAGATCCCGCAGACCGACCCCGTGGCCAGGGACGAGCTGCTTTTCATCACGATCCATCAGATCTACGAGCTGTGGTTCAAGCTGCTCCTGCACGAGCTCGAGCAGATCAGGGACGCGATGTTCGAGCAGGAGGTCTGGCTCGCCAGGCACCTGTTCCGGCGGGTGCACGCCTCCGAGCGGGTCCTCATCGAGCAGATCGAGGTGCTCGAGACGATGACCCCGCAGGACTTCATGGAGTTCCGCGCGGCGCTCGCCCCGGCCAGCGGATTCCAATCCGTCCAGTTCCGGGAACTGGAATTCCTGTCCGGCGCGAAGGACCCTGGTTTCGTGCGCCGTTTCCGGGGGCTGTCCGAAGCCGAGAAGGCGCGGCTCGAGCGCCGGCTCGCCGAGCCGACGCTGTGGGACGCGTACGTCGATCTGCTCCGCTCGCGCGGCCTGGCCGCGGACGACGACGACGCGCTGCGGGAGTCGTTGACCGCGGTGGCGCGCGGCCGGGACCGCTATGACGATCTTTGGCAACTCGCCGAGGATCTTCTTACCCATGACGAGATGGCGGCCCTCTGGCGGAAGCGTCACGTCCAGATGGTCGAGCGCCAGATCGGCACGAAGTCGGGCACCGGGGGGTCGACGGGAGCCCCTTATCTGCGTAAACGTCTAGATATGCGGTACTACCCATTGCTGTGGGACCTGCGGACCCTGCTCTGACTCAAAGGGGAGTGGAGAGATGGCGAGCGCGATGGTGAGCGCGACATGAGCGACGGCTCGGCGCCCGGCGCCGACGGGCCAGGAGCAGCCAGACCGCTGCCCGGCGCTCCCGCCGGAAGCAAGCTGGAGCTGGCCAAGGACGAGCTGCTGCTGCGGGCGGCCGAGACGTGCGGCAACGCCCCGGGTCCGCGCAGCGTCCCGGCCGACGAGGCACTGCCCTACCTGCGGCTCTACTACCAGAACGTCGCGCCGGAAGACCTGCTCGATCGCGATCCCTCGGACATCTACGGCCCCGCGATGACCCACCGCGCCCTCGGCGAGGAGCGCCCGCAGGGCCGCGCCAAGGTACGGGTCTTCACCCCCACCCTCGAAGACCACGGCTGGGATCCCGGGCACACCGTCGTCCAGGTCGTCACCGACGACATGCCCTACCTCGTCGACTCCGTCACGATGGAGCTGAGCCGGCACAGCCTCACCACCCACCTGATCATCCATCCGCAGCTCGGCGTGACCCGCGATGTGGCGGGCCACCTCAAGGCCGTCGTCGGCGTCAAGGTGACCGATCAGGACATCGACGAGTCCTGGATGTACATCGAGGTCGACCGCACCACCGACCGCGAGCTGCTCGACCAGCTCGAAGCCGATCTGCAACGCGTCCTGCAAGACGTGCGGGCCGCCGTCGAGGACGAGCCGAAGATGCGCGCCCTCGCCGGCGCGATCGCCGGCGAGATCAACGCGCGTCCGCTGCCGCTGTCCGAGAAGGAGATCGTCGAGGGCATCGAGCTGCTCGACTGGCTCGCCGACGGGCACTTCACCTTCCTCGGCGTCCGCGACTACAAGCTCAGCGACGACGGCACCGTGCTGCGGCCGGTCCCCGGCACCGGCCTCGGCATCTTGCGCTCCGACACGGGCGCGTCGGGCAGCTTCGCCGCGCTGCCGCCCGAGGTCCGGGCCAGGGCTCGCGAAAAGCGCCTGCTCATCCTCACCAAGGCCAACTCTCGGGCCACCGTGCACCGTCCGCACTACCTCGACTACGTCGGGGTCAAGCAGTACGACGAGTCCGGCGAGGTCATCGGCGAGCGCCGCTTCCTCGGCCTGTTCACCCATGTGGCCTACACCGAGTCGATCGAGCACATTCCCGTGCTCAAGCGCAAGCTCGACGAGGTGCTCGACCGGGTGGGCTGCACGCCCGACAGCTACGACGGCAAGGACCTCATCGAGATCTTGGAGTCGTACCCGCGCGACGAGCTCTTCCAGATCTCCGTCGACGACCTCGTCCCCATCGCGCTCGGCGTGCTGCGGCTGCGCGAACGGCGTCAGCTCAAGCTGTTCCTGCGCAAGGACACCTACGGCCGATACATGTCCTGCCTGGTCTACCTGCCGCGCGACCGTTACACCACGCAGATCCGGCTGCGCATCCAGGAGATCCTGCGGTCGGCCTTCAACGGCGTCGCCGTCGACTACAGCGCCCAGGTGTCGGAGTCGCTGCTGGCCAGGCTGCACGTCGTGGTCCGCGGCGAGCGGGGCAAGCCGCTGCCCGAGGTCAACGCCGAGGAGCTCGAGGCCAAGCTCGCCGCGGCGACCCGGGCGTGGGCCGACGACCTGGCCGACGCGATCGTGGCGCAGTGCGGCGAGGAGCGCTCGAGCGCGCTGTCGCGGCGCTACGCTGGCGCCTTCCCCGAGGGCTACAAGGCCGACTTCCCCGCTCGTACGGCCGTCGCCGACCTCGTCCGGCTCGACCGGCTGACCGAGGAGGGCGAGATCTCGATCAACCTGTACGAGCCGTACGACGCGGCGCCCGGCGAGCGGCGGCTCAAGCTCTACCGGCTCGGCCCGCCGATTTCGCTGTCGCACGTGCTGCCGCTGCTGCAGAACATGGGCGTCGAGGTCGTGGACGAACGGCCGTACGAGATCACCCCGGCCGACGGGGCCCGCCGCTGGATCTACGACCTGGGCCTGCGGCACGACCCGTCGTCCGTCGCCACCGACGCCAAGATCAAGGAGCTGTTCCAGGACGCCTTCCGCGCCGTCTGGCGCGGCGACGTCGAAAGCGACGGCTTCAACGCGCTGGTGCTGCACGCCGGGCTCACCTGGCGGCAGACGATGGTGCTGCGGGCGTACGCCCGTTATCTCCGGCAGACCGGCACGACCTTCAGCCAGGGCTACATCGAGCGGGTCCTGCTGGGCAACGTGAGGATCGTCCGGCTGCTGGCGCGCCTGTTCGAGTCGCGCTTCGACCCCAGGCACGCGGGGCCGTCGCGACCCGCAGGAGGCGGGGCCGAGGCCGAGCGCAGCGCCGCGATCGCCGAGGAGATCGAGGGCGCGCTCGACGAGGTCGCCTCCCTCGACGAGGACCGCATCCTGCGGGCCCTGCTGTCCATGATCAAGGCGACGCTGCGTACGAACTTCTTCCAGGACAAGCCGTACCTTGCCGTGAAGTTCGCGCCTGAGCGGATCCCCGACCTGCCGCAGCCGCGGCCGCGCTTCGAGATCTTCGTGTACTCGCCGCGCGTCGAGGGCGTCCACCTGCGCTTCGGCTCGGTGGCCCGGGGCGGGCTGCGCTGGTCGGACCGGCGGGAGGATTTCCGCACCGAGATCCTCGGCCTGGCCAAGGCGCAGGCGGTGAAGAACACCGTGATCGTTCCCGCCGGCGCCAAGGGCGGGTTCGTGTGCAAGCGGGAGCCCGACCCGGCGGACCGGGAGGCCTACCAGGCCGAGGGCGTGGCCTGCTACCGGCAGTTCGTCTCCGCCCTGCTCGACATCACCGACAACCTCGTCGACGGGCAGGTGGAGCCGCCGCCCAACGTCGTGCGCCACGACGGCGACGACCCCTACCTCGTGGTGGCCGCCGACAAGGGCACCGCCACGTTCTCCGACATCGCCAACGAGGTCGCGGCCGCCTACCGCTACTGGCTGGGCGACGCGTTCGCGTCCGGCGGCTCGGTCGGCTACGACCACAAGGCGATGGGGATCACCGCGCGCGGCGCGTGGGAGTCGGTGCGCTACCACTTCCGCTCGCTCGGCGTCGACGTGCAGCACGAGGACATCACCGTCGTCGGCATCGGCGACATGTCGGGCGACGTGTTCGGCAACGGCATGCTGCTGTCCCGGCACATCAAGCTGGTCGCCGCCTTCGACCACCGGCACATCTTCATCGACCCCGACCCCGACCCGGCCGCCTCCTTCGAGGAGCGGGAGCGGCTGTTCCGCCTGCCCCGCAGCTCGTGGGCCGACTACGACGAGAAGCTGATCTCGCCGGGCGGCGGAGTGTTCCCCCGTACGGCCAAGTCGATCCGGCTCAGCGCGCAACTGCGCGAGATGCTCGGCATCTCCAGCGACATCTCCGCGATGACGCCGTACGAGCTGATTCACGCGATCTTGTGCGCCCCGGTCGACCTGCTGTGGAACGGCGGCATCGGCACGTACGTCAAGTCCTCGCTGGAAAGCCACGCCGACGTCGGCGACAAGGCCAACGACTCCGTTCGCGCCGACGCCGACGAACTGCGCTGCAAGGTCATCGGCGAGGGCGGCAACCTGGGGGTCACCCAGCTCGGCCGCATCGAGTTCGCCCGCGCCGGCGGGCTCGTCAACACCGACTTCATCGACAACACGGCTGGCGTCGACACCTCCGACCACGAGGTCAACATCAAGATCCTGCTCGACCAGGTCGTCCGCGACGGCGAGCTCACCGGCAAGCAGCGCGACAAGCTGCTGTACGACATGACCGACGAGGTCGCGTCGCTGGTGCTGCGCCACAACTACAACCAGAACGTCGTGCTCGCGGCCGCCCGCGCCCAGTCGCCGGCGATGCTGCACGTCCACTCCCGCTACCTGCGCAAGCTGGAGCGCGAGGGCAAGCTCAAGCGGCGCATGGAGTTCCTGCCCGACGACAAGGCGCTCGCCGAGCGCCGGCAGGCGCGCGACGTGCGGGGCAGGGACGTGGGGCTGTCCGGGCCCGAGTTCGCGGTGCTGCTGGCCTACACCAAGCTGACCCTCGACGAGGAGCTGCTCGCCTCCGATCTGCCCGACGAGTCCTACCTGGCCGACTGGCTGGTCTCCTACTTCCCGTCCCCGCTGCGCGAGCGCTTCCGCGCGTACATGGACCGGCATCCGCTGCGCCGCGAGATCATCGCCAACGGCGTCGCCAACGACATGGCCGACCACGGCGGCATCACGTTCACGTTCCGGATGACCGAGGAGACCGGGGCCTCGGCCCCCGACATCGCCCATGCCTACCTGGTGGCCCGCGAGGTCTTCGAGATGCCGCGGTTCTGGGCGTCGGTCGAGGAACTCGACCACAAGGTCGCCGAGGCCACGCAGATCGCGATGCTGCTGGAGGCCCG
This sequence comes from Streptosporangiaceae bacterium, assembly GCA_035765195.1. Lineage (GTDB taxonomy): Bacteria > Actinomycetota > Actinomycetes > Streptosporangiales > Streptosporangiaceae > CALAED01. The sequence continues at coordinate 126,443 of DASTYC010000007.1, read as the reverse complement.
CAAGCTCACCGAGCGGGGCACCCGCTGGCTGCTGCGCAACCGGCGGCCGCCGTTCGACGTGCGCGGCACGGTCGAGTTCTTCGCCGAGGGCGCCGCCAAGCTGGCGCCGTCGCTGCCCAAGCTGCTGGTCGGCCGCGACCTGGCCGGATTCGAGGAGCGGCGTGACACCTTCGCCGAGCGGGGCGTGCCCGGCGACCTGGCCGAGTGCGTGGCGATGATGGTGCCGGCGTACTCGACCTTCGACATCGTCGAGATCTCCTACGTCACGGGGCGTCCGGTGGAGGAGGTCGCCGAGGTCTACTTCGACCTGGCCGACCGGCTGCAGCTGGCCAGGCTGCGCGAGCGGGTCATCGCGCTGCCGCGCGGCGACCGCTGGAAGTCGATGGCCCGGTCGGCGCTGCGCGACGACCTGTACGCGGCGCACGCGGCGCTGACCCGCGACGTCCTGGTGATGAGCGAGTCGGGTGCGAGCACCGAGAACCGGCTGGCCGCCTGGACCGACAAGAACGCCGCCGCGGTGCTGCGCGCCCGCCAGACCCTGTCGGAGATCTGGGAGAGCGACAGCTTCGACCTGGCGACCCTGTCCGTGGCGCTGCAGGCCATCCGCACCCTGGTCACCTCCAGCACCCTGCCGCACACCGTGTGAGCCCCAGGGGTTACCGGCGTAGGGATTACCGGCGTAGGGGTTACCGGCGTCGTCAGTGTTCGATGGCGGCGGCGGAGGTGAGGCCGGTGGTCTGGCCGAGCACGGCGGGCCGCCCGCCGCCGGGGGGAACGTAGGTGAGCGGCAGCAGCAGCCAGGCGGCCCGCACCTCCGTGCGCGTTCCGCCGAGCGGCCGGTCGAGGTAGCCGCGGACGTCGGCCGAGATCGCGCCAGGGTCGGGCGCCGCCGCCTCGGACCCGCCCGGGCGGCTTGATCGGCTCGGGCGGCTTGATCGGCTCGACCGGTCGGCGACGAAGCTGTCGACCCGGCTTACGGCGTACCACGCGAGGATTCCGCCGTCCTTGGTGCGCAGCGCGGCCGGAGAGTAGCGGGTCTGCCCGAACTGGACGGTGTCGAGCCAGCCCCCGGCCTGTGCGCGGCGCGCCCCCGCCGCCCGCTCCGCGCGCCAGCCGCTGGTGTAGGAGCCGTCGGCGAAGGTGCGGCTCGCGTCGTTCGAGAGGTAGGCGGCGTGCGCGGTGGCCAGGTTGCCGAGCGGCACCGCGAGCCGTCCCCCCGGCGGCTGCTCGGCCGAGACCGCGACGGCGTAGCCCTGCCCGTCGGTGGCGATCTTCGGCAGCTTGGCCGAGGTGACCGTCCTGTTGGCCAGCCGCCAGGGCGCGTCCGGCGCGGAGCGGGTGAACAACAGCAGCACCTGGTGCGGTTTGCCGTGCGGGCCCACCCGTTCCATGACGGCGACCACGAACCACTTGGGGAAGGAGGCGTCCAGCTTCGGCACGAACAGCACCGGGTTGACGAGCGTGATGGCCTGCCGCTCGGGCGGGCGTCCGCGGCCGATCCGCAGCCGGGCGTCGGCCAACGCCGCCATGGGGTCGGCGAGCAGACCGCGCCAGGCCCGCCCGTCGGCGCCGGCGACCGCCTTGTTGTGGCCCGTCACGTAGTCGTCGATGACCCGCAGCGACTCGCCGGGGGAGACGGCAGGCCGCAGGTCCTGGCGTGCGATGGGGTCGCGCTGGGTCTGGCCGCGGCCCCTCGGATCGTCGTCGGCGCACCCGGTGCCGCCGGCCCCGGCGGCGAGCACGATCAGTCCCAACAGGACGGCGGCGGGGCGGCGGAGCATGGACGGTGACCCCTCGAAGAGCCTCGGACGGGGACGGCGGCACAGGATACGGCGGCAGAGGATACGGCGGCACAGCATTCTGCCACGCCCACGCGGCGGCCCATGGCGATCCGGCCGAAGCCGGGGCAAGCGGGGGTCAGTCTGCTTCGGTGGTCTCCGCGCTGATGACGGCACCGTCGGAAGCCACGACCGCGGCCTTCGCCGAGGTCTTGCCGGGCTCGTCCGCCGTCTTGTTCTTGGTGCCGGCGGGCTTGGCCGGAACGGTGGCCGCGAACTGCAGTGTCTCGGTCACGTCGAGTTCGTCCTTGAGCACGATCGTGTCGAGGAGGTGGGCGGCGTCGCGTGGCACCGACAGGCGGCCGTTCCCCTTGTCCTTGACGAACGTCACGGTGTTCCTGGAGAGCGCGTACAGCACCAGCCCGCCGCCGTCGGCCGTCCGCAGCGCGAAGATCGGAAAGCCGGTCGCCGCGTAGACGCTGTCGTAGGCCAGCCCGCGCTCCTTGTCGCGCTGCTTGGCGCGCTGGTCTTTGAGGTAGTAGCCGGAGGTGTGCGACCCGGTGCGCATGACCTTGGTGGCCAGGCTCTCGGGGCCTTCCTCGGCGAGCGTGGCCTGCATGGCCGGCACGATGCGCGGCTGGATGGTCAGCCCGACGTCGAACGTCGCGAGCGGCGTCGCGTACCCGTCGTCGCCCACGACGATCTGCGGCTGCTTGACCTTGGGGTCCAGCAGCGTGGACAGGCTGAGCCGCCAGCGCGAGTCGGCTGACTTGCGGACGAAGGCCATCAGCACGGTCCGCTTGCCGCGGCCCTCGCCGGCCCTGCCCCCGGTCGCGATCGTCCGGCCGGCGGTGACGACGAACCACTTGGGGTACTCCGTGAGCCGCGGCACGTAGAACCGCTGGCCGGCGTAGGCGTAGCGCGGCACGGGGTCGCCGGTGAACGCCGCCTTGCGAAACTCGGCCGCGATCAGCTGCGCCTGGCCGTCCTCGGCCCAGGAGAGGGCGAGCCGCTCGTCGCCGCTGGCCCGGGCCACGTCGTCGTTCTGGACGTACGACCGGAACGCGCGGGTCGCGATCTCGGGGGTCAGCCGCTCGTCGACCGGGCTGCCGCCCACGGTGGTGGCCACCGACGGCGTCGGCCGGCTGTCGCGCGGGGAGCACCCGGCCGCGGCCGCAAGCACCAGCGCGACCAGGAGGGGGAGCGCCCGCTCCGTGGTCCGACGTCTACTACCCATCGCCGTGAGTATGCCAGTTGCGGGACCGGAACCAGCCCCGTGGAACGAAGGAGCGGTCCCGTGGAACGAAGGAGCGGGCCCCAGGGGAGAAACCGCCCCTGCGCGCGAGTGGAAGCCGAGATCTTGGGAAGGTGGTGTCCGCTAACGCCTTCGACCATCGTGTGGGAAGATGCGCGCGACGGAAGCGGGCGGGCGAGTGAGGCCGTCGCGTCAACTAGGCTGGTGTGTCGTGGCAGTAATCGATCCAAACGACCAGCTCAAGGAGCTCAACTCGGCGCTGTCCGGCGTCGAGTCCGTGCTCGATCTCGATGCCATGCGGCGCGAGATCGTTACTCTGCGTGACGAGGCCGCCGACCCTGGGCTGTGGAACGACCAAGAGCGCGCCCAGCGGGTGACGCGGCGGCTGTCGAACCTGGAGAACGAGCTGGGCAAGGTCGAAGGGCTGCGCCGGCGCCTCGACGATGTCGCGGTGCTCTACGAGCTGGCCGAGACCGAAGACGACGCCGAGACCAGGGAAGAGGCCGACCGTGAGCTGGCCGCCATCCGCTCCGAGGTCGAGCAGCTCGAGATCCGCACCCTCATGTCGGGCGAGTACGACGCCCGCGAAGCCCTGATCACGATCAACTCCCAGGCCGGCGGCGTCGACGCGGCCGACTTCGCCCAGCAGCTTCAGCGCATGTACCTGCGCTGGGCCGAGCGGCACGGCTATCCGACCGAGGTCTACGACACCTCTTACGCCGAAGAGGCCGGCATCAAGTCGACCACGTTCGCGATCAAGGCGCCGTATGCCTACGGCACGCTGCGCGGCGAGCACGGCACCCACCGCATGGTGCGGATTTCGCAATACGACAACCAGGGCCGGCGGCAGACCTCCTTCGCCGGGGTCGACATCGTCCCGGTCGTCGAGCAGACCGACCACGTCGACATCCCCGAAGACGAGATCCGGGTCGATGTCTACCGCTCCTCAGGCCCCGGCGGGCAGGGCGTCAACACCACCGACTCGGCGGTGCGCATCACGCACCTGCCGACCGGCATCGTGGTCTCCTGCCAGAACGAGCGCAGCCAGCTGCAGAACCGCGCCACCGCGATGACCGTCCTCCAGGCCAAGCTGCTCGAGCGCAAGCGCCAGGAGGAGGCGGACAAGATGAACGAGCTGCGCGGCGACAGCACGAGCAGCTGGGGCACGCAGATCCGCAACTACGTCGTGCACCCCTACCAGATCGTCAAAGACCTGCGCACCGGGGTCGAGGCCGGCAATCCCAGCGCGGTCCTCGACGGCGAGATCGACGACTTCGTCGAGGCCGAGATCCGCTGGTTGCGCCAGCGCGAGCAGTCATAACCCCGACGATCAAGCGATCAAGCGATCAAGCGGTCAAACGCCGGACGGCATTACTTGCTTTGGGGTGTGCGTTGACGCCGCTGTTGACGACGAGCCGATTACGAGAGGTGACGTAGCGCCAACGCCAGCGCGAATATCAAGATCAGCGCGATTATCACGGCCGCCTGTGGGCCGGCAAAGCCGTGGTGATGGACTTCGGCGCGGGCCATCCTGCAGGTGGGGCAACGGCCCTCGACAACGGGCCCAGAGCAGCGAGCGCAGATCAAGTGTTCGCAGCTCATCTGGTTCCTCCCCAGGCCACTGTGTCCAAGTTGGACCTTCTACTCCAGTGTCCCCCCTAGACTGCTCCATGGCCAACCGGTCCGCCAAACCGGAACGTCAACGGTGGTATTTCGCACAAATGCCGACGCCACTGTTCACCAGCCCCTAGACTGGCACGCCGTGATGCAGCTGTGATCCACTTCGACAACGTGACCAAGGTCTACGCCCACCAGAGCCGACCAGCCCTTCAGCACGTGAACGTCGCTGTCGAGAAGGGCGAGTTCGTGTTCCTCGTCGGGCCTTCTGGGTCCGGCAAGTCGACCTTCCTGCGCCTGATCCTCAAGGAGGAGCGCCCTAGCCAAGGTCACATCCACGTGGCCGGGAAGGACTTGAGCCGGCTGTCGAACTGGAAAGTTCCCCATCTGCGCCGCCGCATCGGTTGCGTGTTCCAGGACTTCCGGCTGCTGCCCAACAAGAACGTCTTCGAGAACGTCGCGTTCGCGCTCGAAGTCATCGGCAAGCCACGGCGGTTCATCGGCCGGGTGGTGCCCGAGGTCGTCGACCTGGTCGGGCTCGAAGGCAAGCAGCACCGCATGCCCGACGAGCTGTCCGGCGGCGAGCAGCAGCGCGTCGCCATCGCACGCGCCTTCGTCAACCGGCCCATGATCTTGCTGGCCGACGAGCCGACAGGGAACATCGACCCCGCGACGTCCATCGGCATCATGAAGGTGCTCGACCGAATCAACCGCACCGGCACCACCGTCGTCATGGCCACCCATGACGCCGCCATCGTCGACGCCTTCCGTAAGCGGGTCGTCGAGCTCGAGGACGGCCGCGTCGTTCGAGACCAGTCGCGGGGGGTCTACGGACAGGCCTACTGACCCGAGGACCTGCGGACCTGAGGAAGGGCCGGCCTGCTGAGTCCACCGACCTGAACCCGACCGGCTGCACGACCGTACCGACTCATGGCCGGCACCGAACTGCGAGGACTAGCGAGACATGCGGGTACAGTTTGTATTGCAAGAGATCTGGATCGGTCTCCGCCGGAACCTCACCATGACGATCGCGCTCATCGTGACCGTCGCGATCGCGATGGCGCTCTTTGGCACAGGTCTGCTCATCAAGGCACAGGTCGACAGCTCCAAGGACTACTGGTACGACCGGGTCGAAGTCTCCATCTATCTGTGCAGCAAGACCAGCACGAATCGCAGCTGCAACAAGGCCGACAGGACCGACGCCCAGCGTGACCAGCTGGAGCGCGACCTCAAGGCGATGCCGCAGGTCAGCAAGGTCGAGTACGAAAGCAAGGAGCAGGCGTACGCCCGCTTCAAGGAGCGCTTCTCCAGCACGCCGGGCTTCGTGCAGAGCACCAAGGAGGGCGACATCCCCGACTCCCTCCGCGTGCGGCTGAAGAACCCCCAGGAGTACAAGACGGTCGCGCAGGCTGTGAACGGCCGGCCCGGCGTCGACCAGGTGATCAACGAGCAGGAGATCCTGAAGAAGTTCTTCCGCATCCTGAACGGCCTGCAGTGGGCCGCGCTGCTCATCGCGCTCATCCAGGTCTTCGCGGCGGTGCTGCTGGTCGCCAACACGATTCGGCTGTCGGCGTTCAACCGCAGGCGGGAGACCGGCATCATGCGGCTGGTCGGCGCGTCCAACATCTACATTCAGATGCCGTTCATCCTCGAAGGCGCCATCGCCGGGCTCGTCGGCGGCCTGTTCTCGGCGGTGCTGCTCGTCGGGGCGAAGACGTTCCTGATCGACCGGCTGCAGGGTTCGCTGCAGTTCGCCAGCCAGCTGGGCTGGGGGTCGGTGGTCGGCGTCATCATCTTCTCCATCAGTGTCGGGGTGTTGCTGTGCGCGGTGTCGTCCTTCCTCACGCTGCGCCGGTACCTGAGAATTTGACGGGCCAGCGGCGACCCGGTCGCGAGTGTCGGTTCGGACCGTGCCGGCGACGTCGTCCTCGTAAACTGCGAGCATGAACCGCCGCCGCCGTACCGGTCGTGTGCTGCGTGCCTTGGTGTTGTGCACCGCGTTGATCTGCGCGTACGGTGCCGGGGTGGCGACGGGCGCCGCGCCCGGCATGCGCGCGGCGCAGCAGGCGCGCGAGGCGCAACAGTCCTCGTCGCGGACGGTGCTCGACGAGGCCGCCGACCGGCTGTCCACCGACGCCGCCGAGCCGGTGTCGCGAGCCGAGCTCGACCGCGCGGCGATCAACGGCATGCTGGAACGGCTGAACGACCGCTGGGCCCGTTACTACGACGCCCGGGAGTTCGACGACGTGCAGGGCCGGCTCAACGGTCGCTACAGCGGCGTCGGCCTGTGGCTCGGCACGGCCGACGACGAGTCCACCGTACGGATCGCGAGCGTCCAGCCCGGGTCCCCGGCCGAACGCGCGGGAGTGCGCACCGGCGACATCATCACCGCGGTGGGCGGCGCGTCCGTCATCGGCTGGTCGCTGTCGAAGATCGCGACAGCGCTGCGCGGCGAGCCGTCGTCGGGCGTCGAGCTGGTCGTCCGGCGTGGCGCGGCCCAGCTGCACTTCCGGCTGGTCCGGGCCGCCGCCCGGGCCGCCGACGTCACCGTGGCGCAGCCGGCCGAGCACGTGCAGCTCATCCGGCTCACCGCGTTCACCAGGGGCGTCGCGCGTGAGATCCGCGACGTGCTGGCCCGGTCCGCCGACCGGCACAGCGCGGGCGTGCTGCTCGACCTGCGCGGCAACCCCGGCGGGCTGCTCGACGAGGCCGTGGCGACCGCGTCGGCGTTCCTGCCCGGCGGGCCGGTGGTGACGTACCAGCGGCGCGGCTCGGCGTCGCACCGGCTGTTCGCCGACGGCGGCGGCGACACCAGGACGCCGCTGGTCGTGCTCGTCGACGCGGGCACCGCCAGCGCCGCCGAGGTGGTGGCCGGGTCGCTGCGTGATCGCGACCGCGCGGTGATCGTCGGCTCGCGCACGTTCGGCAAGGGGTCGATCCAGGAGCCGGTTCGGCTGCCCGACGGTTCGGCGATCGAGCTGACCGTCGGTCGCTATCTCACCCCGGCGGGCCGTAACCTCGATGGTGTCGGCGTCGAGCCCGACGTGGTCGTGTCCGCCGATCGGCTGCCCCGCGAGGCAGAGCATCGGGCGCTGACCGTGCTGCGCGGGCTGCTCGCCACCGTGCCGGCGGACGCCGGCGCGAGCGCGGCGGGCGACGGAGGGCGCGGAGCGGATCGCGTCGACGGGCGCGGCGGGCGGGATGCCGTTGGCCGCTCCGGAACCACCGCCGCGCAACGTTCGTCACAAGATTCATCGAGTTCATCGAGTTCATCGAGTTCGTCGGCGTCGCCGGCCTCGCCGGGGTCGGGGTGGGAGCCGTGGCCGGGGTGGCCGGGCTCGTCGAACGCCGCCAACAGCTGGAGAGACAGGGACCGAGGCTGATCGCGTGCCACGTGAGCAAGGACGAAAGCTCGTGGCCCAAAACAAGCGGGCCCGCTACGACTACCACATCGAGGACACGTGGGAAGCCGGCATGGTGCTGACGGGCACCGAGGTCAAGGCGCTGCGGGCCGGCCGCGCCGCGCTCACCGACGGTTACGCCAGGGTCAAGGACGGCGAGGTCTGGCTCGAAGGCGTGCACATCCCCGAGTACCTTCAGGGCACGTGGACCAACCACGCGCCGCGCCGGCCGCGCAAGCTGCTGCTGCACAAGCGCGAGATCGTGCGGATCGAGGCCAAGACGCAGGAGCCGGGATTGACGTTGGTGCCGCTGGCCCTGTATTTCAAGGACGGCAAGGCCAAGATCGAGATCGCGCTCGCCCGTGGCAAGCGGGCCTACGACAAGCGTCAGGCCATCGCGCGGCGCGAGGCGAAGCGAGAAATGGATCGCGTCGTCCGGCATCGGACGCGCTGAGGGATGTCCGATGTCATCAGGAGTGCGGGCCGCTAGGGCCGGGCGGGCGGTGCCGAGAGCGGTGCGGGCCTGGCCCAAGACGAGACTTCGCCGGTCGGGGGCGGCGGCGGTCAGCGGGCTGCTCGTCGCCTCGGTCAGCGCCGGCTGCTTCTCCGAGCCGTCGGCGATGCCCACCGTACGAGACTTCCTGATCGCCTGGCAGGTCGAGAACTACCCGGCCGCGGCCAAGCACACCACGGGAGAGCCGGCGGCGGTGGCGGCCGCGCTCAGCCAGGTGCGCGACCAGCTCGACGCCGCTTCGATGCGGCTCGGGCTGCGCCGCGTCACCCGGCACGGCGACGAGGCGGACGCCGCCTTCGAGGTCAAGGTCGATCTTGGCGAGAACGGCGAGCCGTGGAACTACAGCGGCCGGCTGCACCTGAAGCGCATGGACGGCGTGTGGAAGGTGCAGTGGAGCCCGTCGGTGATCAACCCCAAGCTGGCCTCCGGCGACCGGCTCGCCGTCATCACCGAGTCGCAGGCCCGCGCGCCGGTGCAGGACGCCAGCGGCAACTCCCTGCTGCGTACGGTGGACGCCGACATCGTCGGGGTCGTGCCGGAGGAGCTGCGCGACCGCCGCGGCACGCTCAGCACGCTCGCCAGGAAGACCAAGCTCGAGGCCGACCGGCTGATGGGGCGGGTGGGTTCGGCGCCGCCCAAGGAGTTCCTGCCGCTGCTGACCCTGCAACTGCCCGACCATCGCAACCTCGACGCGCAGCTGCGGCAGATCGAGGGGCTGCGGTTCAAGCGGGTGAAGCTGCAGATCGCGCCGAAGATGGCCCGTGAGCTGGTGGGCACCCTCGGCCCGGCGACCGCCGCCCGCCTGCAGCAGGTCGGCGCGCCGTACCAGCCGGGCGACACGATCGGCGTCACCGGGCTGCAGCTGCTCTACCAGCGCCGGATGGCCGGCATCCCGGCGGTGCGGGTCGTCGCCACCGACACCCAGGGGCTGCACCCGGAGGTGCCGCTGGCGGAGTGGCGCGGCACCCCGAGCGAGCCGGTCCGTACCACCCTCGAACAGCGCTACCAGCTCAGCGCCGAGCAGGCGCTGAGCCGGCTCCGCGTGCCCGCGTCGCTCGTCGCGGTCAACGCGCCGACGGGACGCATCCTGGCCGTCGCCAACCACGGCACGAAGGGCGAGAACTTCGCCTTCGAGGGCCGTTACCCGCCGGGCATGACGTTCTCGATCGTGAGCACCGAGCCGCTGCTGCAACGGGGCCAGCAACTCGGCGCCCCCGCGCCCTGCCGGTCGAGGGCCGAGGTGGGCGACACGCTGATCCGCAACCCGGGGCGGGCGCGGCCCAAGGCGACGTTCCAGATGGACTTCGCGCTGTCGTGCGCCACGGCGTTCGCGGCGCTGGGCGGCACGCTCGACAACGCCTCGCTGATGACGGCGGCCAACCTCTTCGGCATCGGCGGCGCCTGGGGCCAGCCGGAGCCGGAGAACGGCAGCGCGGGACACCGGCTGGTGCCCGTCCGGGCCTTCTCCGGGACGTTCCCGCCGCCCGCCAACAGCTCGGAGCGCTCCCTGGCCATGATCGGGCAGGGCAGGGTGCTGATGAGCCCGCTGGGGATGGCCCTGATCGCCGGGGCGGTCGATTCGGGCACCTGGCGCCCGCCGCAGCTGCTCGACTCGCCGGAGCCCACCCAGCACATCGACCCCCGGCCGCTCGACGGCGGCTCGGTGACCTCGCTCAACAACCTGATGCGCCAGTCGGTCCAGTACGGGGCCGCCCGGGCCGCCAACCTCAGCGGCACCCCCGTCCGCGGCGTCACCGCCGTCGTCCCCTACACCGCCGGCGGCCGGCAGAAGGTCGTCTCGTGGTTCGTCGGCTCCCGCGGCGACGTGGCCTTCGCCCTCGCCATCGAGGGCAAGGTCTCCGCCGCCGAGGTGGCCAAACTGTTCATGAGCGGCCCCTCCAACCGCCGCTGACCTGCATCGTTATCACTTTGTGACGTCTTTACCTCGCGGGCGCAACCATCCGGCCCGCTACTTGCGTCTTTAAGGGTGACTGAGAAACCGCTTGGGGGGTTGCGGACTCAGTCGCCGTGATGAGACCAGAGCCTCGTCTCGGGGGAGGCTCTGCCGTCCGGACCGGCCCGACCCTGCCGGTCACCCCGGTGGGTGCGCCAGCCGCACCCACCGGGGTTCTCTTTTGCCCCCGGGAATCTCACCTCACCCTGCGAACGTTCTATGATGTGGAAGCCGGACGCGTCCGGCTTGATAACTGAACAGGGGGGTGACTGGCTTCGACTTCGACTCCACGAGGCATGGGGAAGCGGGCCGAGGATCGCGGAGGCAACCTCGTAAATCCTGCGCCGCGAACCAATATCTGCCAACAAGACGCAGAATCAGTTCGCCCTCGCCGCCTGAGGCGAGTAGCGAACTTGTCAGCCCGGGACCGTCTCCGACCCGGGATCTGGCATCGTAAGGAGACTCCACCTACTGGACCGGCCGCGGGGCCGGTAGGGAAACCAAACAGCGGCTGAGCCCGTCGGCGACTTGCCTGCGTGATCGCCGGGGCTGAGAAAAGCACAGCAGGCTGCGCCCGGAGAAGCCCTGCCTCGGTGCCGAAGGACGCGGGTTCGATTCCCGCCACCTCCACCTTGCGAGGCTTACTAGAACACAGGGCCGAATCAATGCCCGCTAGGAGAGCCTCGACACCGCCCAACGAAGCAGGGCCGTCTCCCTTGTCGGAGACGGCCCTGCTGGCGTTCTGGCGTGATGGGGTGGCGCCTGGGTCGGGCTTGTCGCCCTGCGCAAGCTGGCGGGCGTTTTGGATGGCATGGAGGCGGTCGAATGGCTCCTTGAGCTCGTGGCCAGTCACGTCTTCCTCGTCGATGTAGATGCCGTGGAAGATCGCTTGGTTGAGGAGGCGGCGTTGTTCGTCGTCGCAGCGCTGGTACAGCCCATGGGGGTTTTCGAGGAGTGTGAGGCAGATGTCGATGAGTCGGGCGCTGTCGGAGAGGTCGTCGCTGGTGGCGGTGAGGCGTTCGGTGAGGCGTCGTCGCTGGCGTTCGATGTCGCGGAGCTTGGCCTGGATCTTGGTCCTGGCGGCCCCGCTGGCGGCCAGGTCGATCAGGTTGTCTTCGCGGGTGTCGAGTGTTCGCAGTTCGTTGGTGAGCTGTCGGTGGAGGAGTTGGGCAGCAGCTTCTTCTTCGTCAATGACGTCGGCGATGTGGGCGCGGACATCATTGACGAACGCGGGGCTGAATCGGACGCGCGCGTAGTGGGCTTCGACGGCGTCCTCGACCAGGATGGCGTTGATGTGCGGGGCGTCGCATCGGCTGGTTTGCTTGTTGCGGCAGAAGAAGTAGGTGTACTGGCTGCCTCGGGAGTTGACGGTGTGCTGGAGGATCAGGCGCTGGGTGATCCCTTTGCGCTGGCAACGGCCGCAGAAGAGTGAGCCTTTGAGGTAGTGGTGGTGCACGCGGCGGCGCTCCTTTGCGATTGAGCGGGATTCGAGGATGTCTTGGACGCGGTCGAAGAGGTCCTCGCTGATGAGTGGTTCGTGCCGGCCTTCGACCGCTTCGCCTAGGTAGGTGATGACGCCGATGTAGTAGCGATCCCGCAGCATCTGCGAAAGCTTGTTGAGTGAGACCTGCTTGGCTGGATGTTGGGCGGTGGGCCTGGTGCGCAGTCCGCGGTCGTGGAGCTCGTCGGATAGGTCGGCGAGGGTGTAGTCGCCGCTGGCGTATAGCTCGAAGGCGACCCGGACGAGTGGGGCGCGGTCGGGGTCGAGGATGACGGTGCGTATCTCCTTGCCGTCAATCAGGCGTCGGACGTTGAGGTAGCCCAACGGTGCGCGGCCGATCGTGCCGCCGTTTCGCGCTTTGTTGCCCATCTTGTTCTTGATGTCGAGGCCATTGAGCCTGACTTGGACTTCGTTGAAGATGTCGGTGATGGCTTCCATGGCGTCGGCCATGATGCCTTCGCCGAAGTCTTCTTGGGCGGAGATGAGCCTGACGCCGAGCTTGAGGAGCTGCTGTTTGGTGACGGCGGCGTCGATGTGGTTGCGAAAGGCCCGGGAGCGCATGTCGACGACCAGGTAGTCGACGTCGCGCTTGGTGATGATGCGGCTCAGCAACTGTTGGAAGACCGGCCGTCCGGCGATGGTTTGGCCGGAGCTGCCGGGCTCGATGTACTCATCGACGTTGGTGAGCTCCAGAGCCTGTTCCTTGGCGGTGGTGGCCTTGCGCTGTGAGTCGATGGAGTTGCCATTGGCGACGACGTCGGAGTCGGTGTCCATCTGGGCTCGTGAGGAGACCCGCAGGTAGCGGACGGAGCGTTTGCCCGGCTCGGCTGATGAGCCGGCTGCCAAGGGCGAAGGTGGAGGGTCCTTGTCCTCGGGGTCGAGATCGTCGGGGGTGAGGTAGGCGCTGGTCATCCGGTCCTCCTTTTCGGAATTGGGCAGGGGGCAAGTAGCCGTTGCACAAACTTTCTGTCTGGCGCATAATGGTATGTAGTTATGACCAATGAAGAATTATTTACTGATCTCAAACAATTCATCACTACGACTATCTCGCAGGAGCTAGTAGTCGTGGCGACCAAGGAGGACCTCACCGGTCTCAGGACAGAATTAAAGGAAGACGTCGCTAGCGTAAAAGCGGATATCAAACGTCTTGACGACAAGGTCGACCAAGTCCAGGATGCTATCGCCGAAACTCTGACGCATGTCACCGAAGCCTTTGATACTAGCGAGCAAGTCCAAGACCACGAGCAGCGCCTCCGTCGGCTGGAGCATCGTTCAGCGTAAGTCTGTCTCAAGTTGTTCGTCATGCTATGCCTTTCTCCTGTCGTATGGTTTCAATTTCAAGGGGAAGCGGTAGCTGAATCAATGGGTCTGACGTGCGAAGACGTGTCGCTGGAAGAAGGTTCAAGGGGAACGATCGTTGCCGCAAGAAGTGTGTTTCGAGGTGGCGTAGGGCGTGCAGAATCGTGACCCAGTCGGCGATGTCAGCGTCCACGTCGGATCCTGCGTAGTTGGTTTTGCAGCAGTATTTGACAGCAACGCCGCCGAGAATCTGCGCGTAAGCACGTGTGCGTAGGTGTTTGATAACGGGGGTCGGGGCGACATCTTTTGATAGGTTTGTCAAGCTCTTAAGCAGGGTGTCGAGGGTTCGAGCCCCTCCTGGCCCTCCAGAGGTGAGCGCACGAGATATCGTGCTTTCACCTGTGGACAACTCATGAATGACAGCAGCGTTGACAGCAACGTCATCTGTTAGCAGCTGACGCTCCACCTGTTGGAGCGCGTTTGTCTGCCCTTCCATATCTCCATGCTGGTACAGCTGTTGGGTCGTCGTAATATGTGCATGGCCGAGAATGAGCTGCGCGTCCCGTGCCGGGACGCCGAGTTTCTTCAGCATGGTGGCCGCCGTGTGGCGCGTCTGGTGCACCGTGATGAACCCCAGCCCCGCCGACGTACGAATCTGGTGGAAGCTACGCACAAAGTTCTTCGGGTCGATCGGGGTGTCCGTGCTGCTCAGGAACACCAACCCTTCGTCTGTAGCGGCACGTTCGGCAACGACGTCGCTCCTCACCTCGCAGCCATGACGGGCCGCGTAGTCGCCAATCAAGGCGTCGCGCACCATCGCGATCAGTGGCAGGTCGCGGCGTCCGGCGGATGTCTTGACCGGCCCTTGCTCCAAGTGCTTGCCGACGCGCTGGAGCTGCTGGCGGATGTGCAGTTGGTCGCGGGCGAGGTCGACGTCGCACCACCGGAGGCCGAGTACTTCGCCTCGTCGCATGCCGTAGAGCAGCAGCATGGCGTAGGCGGCATACCAGCGATGAGGCTTTGCGGCCATGAGGAAGCGAGCTGCTTCTTTGGTGCTCCACGGGTGGATCGGCTTGCGTTCCCAGGCGGGCAGGTCGATGAGTTTGGCGACATTGCGCACGATGAGTTCTTCGCGTTCGGCTCGGGAGAGTGCGGCGCGCAGGACACCGCGGATCTGCTGAACAGAACGGATCGACCCTCCTTTGGCCAGGTAGTTATTGAGCATGGTCTGGACATTCTGGACACTGAGCCTGGTCAGGCGGATCGTGCCAAGGGCCGGCTTGAGGTGAAGGCGGACGGTTGCGGCATACAGCTCGGTGGTGCGGGGGCGGTTCTTGACCGCGACGACATTGCTCAACCAGTAGTCGAGGTAGGCACCCACCGTCCACTCTTTGTCCGGCGTCCGGATGCCCTGCCGCGCCTTGGTCAGCATGTCGGCCAAGCGGTCGTGTACTTCTTGGCGCGTGGCAGCGTAGACATGGATGCGCTTGCGTTGCCCACTCACCGTGTCGACAAACGCCGCACCAGCCCAACGTCCATCTCGACGTCGATAGATGGAGCCTTCGCGATTGGCTTTTTTATTGGCCATCGTTTGCTCCCTCTTCGCGCAGATCCTCGATAAGAGCAGTCAGGTCAGCGGGCGTAATCAACCGTCTGCGCTTGATGCGGACAGTTTTTAATCGTCGCTTGTTGATCAGCTGATACAGCGACCATCGGCTGATCTTGAGCGCTTCGCATGCTTCTGAAATGGTGAGCAGGACAGGGGCTCTGTCTGGTGCGGCCGAGGAAGTGCTCGTCGTAGGTAATATATTCATAGGTGTTCCTCCTTTCTCTTGATGCCGCTGTGCACGGGCTCATACGCCAGCACGAATACAGCAAAGTGGTATGCCAGCACCTCCCAGCCGTCGTCACTGAACAAATCCGGATATTCCCGGCGCAGCGGGTGGTCGATGATGTGCTTGAGTTCATGCAGGATGGTCAATGTCTGGACGTCGATGGGATCGCTAGCCCGAACCTGGATGTGCCACTGCCCGCGCCCCCAAAACGAGATGCCGGCGACCGGCAGGTTGTCGACATGGTCGACGCGGATGGTGGGCATAAGGTCGGTAAGGCAGGCCGTGATGGGATCAATAGGTTCAGGCAACCGGTCCCGCAGGAGTCGGGCCTGGCGTTCTGCAGCTTCGAATGCGTCGGCGATGGCTGTAGGTGGTTGGGCGGCCAGGGCGCGCAGCTCGGCGAGAGCATTCGCGCGTGAGGCCAGGGTATTGCTATGGGTCGTCGTCATAATTCCTCCTTTCTCCGCCGCGTTCTTAGCGTTCGGCGGATTCGCTGGCTTCATCTTCGAACCCGTTGGGTCCGCGAGGATCGAGGTCGTGTTCGTCGATGAGTTGTTTTAGGTAGTTGTCGATTGAGGTCAGTGATGCTTCGGGCAGGTGTCCGTACCGGGCGCGCAGGTACGGCGTGAGGCTGGGTAGGTCGTAGGGCACGACGTAGCCAGCCATCGCCAGGAGGTCTGCGAGGGGCACTTCAAGCGCCATTGCGAGACGCCTGAGTTTTTCCGGTCGCGGGGTACGGATGTCGCCCCGTTCGATGCGAACCAGGCCAGTGTCGTGGATACCTGCTTGACGGGCGAGTCCGCGGATGCTGAGCCCACGCTCCTCGCGGAGGCGCTTTAGGTAATTGCCGAGTTGGTTTTCTGCGTTTTGCTTCATGTTGCTTAGGTCTCCCTCTATTTGTTTTTCTATTTTACCTCCATTGCTGCACAAAAGCAGCGGTTGTTGACCATTCCGCAACATAATTAGCGTTCGCCTTGCGAGAACACGGGCAGATCAGTGATGGCACTACTCGTTTAAGGTCCGCCTATTTACTGAAGGCATATAACCGCCCGTTCACTTCGACAATGTCCCACATGGCGCGGGCGACGGCTGCGAGGCGTTCCTGGTCGATAACGAAGAACCCGTCGAGGCCCCAGCGTTCGGCGACCGCATCTACCTCAAGCTTGCAGGCGCGGATGTCGGTCATGGCGTCGAAGAGCGCCTCGATCGAGTCGTAGGCGCCGACGTAGAACTCGTGGAAGCGTGTCAGTACGTCGGCCTGGCGCGGATCGGTGTCGGGGAGCTGAAGGTAGGCGCGGAAGGCGTCACCGTGGTCGCGCAGCCCCTGTTCGATCTGTGGGTTGTCCGGCAGTACCTCGTCGATGGCAGCGGGTGCGGTCTGCCGACCGAGGTCTATGCGGGAGGCCAGGTGGCGTTCAAGGCGCTCAATCCAGGTGTCGATATCAGGTGTCTGCAAATTGCGTTGTTTGAGGGTTTCGCATTCGTCATGAATCAGGGCCGGGTGGGCATCGCCGGTCTCGGCGAAGCGGTCCATCTCGGAGCCTGGTGGCAGCAGCCCGCCAAGCAGGGTCGCGATCGCTTGGGCGTCCTCGCGGGTGATGACGCCGTCGCGGGTGTCGGCTTCGGCGAAGGCATAACGCAGATAGGCGCTGACCTGCTCCAGCGCTGTGCCACCGATCGGGACGTCCGGGGCTGGTTGCTGGTCGCGCGGGCCGGCCGGCTGTTCGGCCGAGCTGGCGTTGTCTGGCAGGTTGGTGATGTAGGTGCCCAGCGCGTTGGTCCACTCGTGGCGCTCCTCACTGGCACCGATATTGACCGCTGCCAGTTCTTCGAGCAGGTGGTCGCGGTTGCCGATCCTGCCGGTGGCAGCGAACTGGTGCAGCGCACCGGGGACGCCCAGTGTATTCGCGAAAGTACGGGCGATGGCTCGTGCGCCCCACTCGGACAGCTCACCGCCTGCCGCCTCAGCTTCGGCAAGGGCATCGCGGATCACGTCTCGTAGCACTTCGTCTTGCTGGACAGCGCCGGTGAGATCAATTTCTCCCGCCTCCAGGTCCTCTGGATGGGAATTGTCGGGTTCCCGGTCTTCCGGGTTGTGTGGTTCATGTTCCATATAGGCATTCCTCCTTTCTGGTAGCTGGGTGCTATCGGTTATCGGGTTCTTCGGGTAAGTGGCGGACATAAGCTTCAAGCCAGGCGGCCCATTCGCGGGTGTCTTCGTCGTAGAGTGGGTCAGTGAATCTAGTGAGCTCACTGAGCATGTCCTCGCGGTCGGCTCGTCCGGTGACGGCATAGTGGTGAAGAGCGCCGCTGTACGGGTCGTCGCGTTCGTCGGCAAGTGCGCGGGCCAGGGTGCGGGCACCCCATTCGGGCACGATGCCGTCGCCTTCTTCGGCTTCGCCGATGGCGTCGTAGATGGCATCGCTGAGCGCCTCTTCTTGTTCGACCATGCCGGTCTCGTCGATGACGCTGCGGTCGAACTGCTCGTCTTCTGGACCCGGTGATTCGTTATCTGGTGATCGGCGTGGGGGTAATTCCATAGGTGTGATTCCTCCTTTCGTGGTGAGTGATTGGCTGCGGGGTGTGCGGTCGTTACCCGGGCGGGTCGGGCTGATCCCCGGTGATGAGCGCGGCGAAGTCCTCGGTAGTGATGACCCGGAACAGCTCCGGCTGCAGGGCGGTATCGGCCGAGAGCGCCGCCTGGACGGCCGCCTGTCGCGCCGTGTCGGGCACCACCCAGACAACGGCCGGGAACAGGCCGTGCCGGTTCTGGTGGGCACCAGTGGCGGCGTAGCGCTGGTAGACCTTGGCTTTGCGAACGACGACCGGCGGGTGCTCGGTGGCAAGATCGGCCTCGAAGAGCCAGTGATCTTCGTAGTCGCCGCTGGCGGTGATGACGAAGAGGTCGGGCTTGAGCCATTCGAGCGTGCCCTGGGGGCCGGCGAAGGAGCGCCAGCACGACGGTTCGGTCTCGACGCTGATTAGTTCGACCGCGCCCCGGTCGCGAAGCTCGTGGAGCGTGACGGCGAGCTCGGCCACGGCCAGCGTGTGGGCGGTAAAGGCCGGCGACGGTTCGACGTAGCGGCGGCGCTTCTTCTGGCCGTGCATGGTGCGTAGCAACCGTTCGCCGGTCGCGCCGAGCTGCCAGACGATGCCCGACGAGCCGCTGCGTACCCCGCCGATCCGCCGTTCCAGCCGCATAACCAGGCCGTGGGATTCCAGACGGGTTAGGACGCGCATGGTCGCCCCGGTGGCCGCGTTGACGGTGGCGTGGCCGTGGGCGAAATGTAGTCGCCGAACGTAGCTGGTTTGAAGCAGTCTGTAATCCAGTAGAGATTCCAAGATCGCCACGTCGCGTTCGGACAGGCGCATGAGCAGGCTGGTCGTATCTGTCGGGCTCATGCGGCACCTCCTTGTCTGGTGCTGACGACGTGGCGGTCGCCGCAGCTGCCCTCGTGACCCCCGAGTAGGGGGTCAGTCCCATCCCGATGGATAGGGAACGGGGCCGGTGAGCTGGGATGACAGCGGAACGGCCGGGTCGTGAACATCGGGGCGAGGACAGGGGCGGATAGAGGTATGGCCGCTATCTGTTCGGAATCTTGGAGGTTGTTCATGACCGCCTCCGTTTCCGGCCGACCCGTTCCACGACGACCGGCGTAGGTGCGTCCTGATCCGGCTTGACAGCGGTTCCGTCGGTCTCCGAGTTAGCAGCCTCATCGGTGATGGGGGTGGGCTCTGGCGCATAGTTGGCTCGTGCGGCCGCCCGTACATGCTCGGGATCGGTCGTGGCCTGTGGCGGCGGCAGCGTCTTGACCAGCGCCCAGCCGGAGGGGTGGCCGTCCGCGACGAGGTTGGCGTAGGCGTGGTAGCGCGGCAGGGCCATGAAGTCCTCTGCCGTCAGGTCGCGGGTGAGTTTGGCGGTGTCACGGGCGTCGTCGTACTCGGTGGCGAACTGGATTTTGCTGCGGGCGTTCATGTCGACGGCGGTCCGGAGTATGGGCGAAAACTGACTCCTAAATTGCGCGGCCAGGAACCAGCCCACCGAAAGCGACCTGGAAACTGCCAGCGCGTCGGCCAGCGAGACGGGCAGGTTGAGGAAGCGAGGCGCTTCGTCGACGTACACAACGCCCGGCCGTTTATTCGCGTCCGGCTCGTCGGCACGCTCTTGTACTGCTTGCCAAATATCTGCAATCACGAGCGATCCGAGCAACGAAGCCGTGCCGGGGCCGATAAGCCCCTCGTTCAACGGAACGAGCACAACCTTGTTCTCTTTAAATATGTCCCGCAGCCGGAACTTCGCCTCGCGCTGGTCAAGCATGCGGATCAGGGCAGGCCGCAGGAGAAGCTGGCGCAATTTGTTGAGCGGCGGCGCAATCGCGGCAGCCTGGGCCTGCGGAGACTGGCTGTTGTACCAAGACCAAAAGCCAGCCAGCGCCATGTCGCCGCGTACCCGTCCGATCTGCTGGCGTCGGAATTTGGGGTCTGTGAGCAGGCGCGGCAGGTCCAACAATGTGGCCGGCTGCTTGGGCGTACTGGCACGGGCCAGCGTGCGCAGGCAGGCCGAAAAGATGTCGCTTGAGCGCGGTCCCCAGCCGTCTCTAAAGATGGCCTCGAAGACGGCCAGGATGCCGTCGACCACGACGTCGGGGTCGTGGCCGGTGACGTCGACCGGATTGAAGCCGACGGGTGCTTCATCGCTGGCGTCCAGGATGACAACGTCGCCCAGGCGGTGCTCGGGGATGCGGGCGAGGATGTCGTCGATGAGCTGCTTTTTCGGATCGAGCACGGCGACCGGGCGTCCGGCCTCGATGTCGGCCAGGATCAGATGGAGCAGCGCGGTCGTCTTCCCGGACCCGCTTGGCCCATAGGCGATCCCGTGAAACGTCTGGTCGTTCGGGGCGATGCCGAGCAGCTGGTCATCGCCCGGTGCGGCGCTGGCGGCGAAGACGCGCGGGCCGGTATGGACGTTCGCTGCCGCCCGGAGGACTTTCGGATGGGCGGGCGGCAGGCCGGGAAAGTCACCGTCGCCCAGCGGGAACCCCAGCAGGCCGACCAATTCCGAGACGCCCAGATGCAACGGCCAGCGCCACGGCAGGCGGACGTCGTTCAGCGCTTTTGGGTCTTCGCGGATTAGGTCAATCCGCACGCCTGCGCTTTGCGCCGTGGAAATGGCGCTAAGCAGGCTTACGATGAACCGCCTGCGACGATCATGGTCGGGGCTAGCGGCACCGATACGGATGGTGGCCGCGAAGCCAGCCTGGCCTCGGCGCTCCTTCACCCGGTTCCGTGTTTCATTGCTGGCCGGGCGCTCCCCGCTGGTGAGCGCCTGCACCAGCGTTGAAGATGGGTCCGAAACATTGACTGGCACGATGCGCGGGGCACGACGTGGTCCCAGTACGACCTGCATGACCATCGCCTCATTGGGCTTGAGGGGCGTGGCCAGGCTAGAGAGCATCGCCCGGGCGATGCTCTCGGCCGCATCGGTGTGCAGCGGCAGTCCGAGCGGATGAATACGGAGCCGACCGGCTGCCTCAACGATCGGACGGGGCAGACCCGCGCCGTGCTTGGGGGTGGTCAGCAGGCTGCCGGGTACCAGGTCGCCAAGCAGCTGACGCAGTGGGTGTACATCAGTGGCCCGGCAGCCGAGCAGGTGGCGCGTACCGCTCTGTTCGGCACGGATTTCCAGCACGATGCGGGGCGCAGCACGGTCAGTCGCTAGTCGTGTCAGGAACCGGATGACCGCGGCCGGGTCGAGCGGGCGAGGGAGATGCAGCCCGGAGAACACCATGTCCTTTTGTTTAGGCATCGCGTTCACCGCCCGACTGGTCTCTCTCGGAGGCGACCGCAGACTCCGCATCCCGGGCGGCCTGCTCGGCCTGAGCCTGGCGTTCAGCTTCGGCCATCGCCAGGCTGATCAATGCCTTGCTAAGCTTTTGGATATCAGGCGGGTCGCGGCGGACGCCGCGTACCGTGAATCGGCGCTCCCTGCTATGTGATTTCTTGTTCCTTCGCTTTGAACTCATTCGGTCACCTCCTCTCCAATTACGCGAGTGCATGAGTGCTGCATAAAGTCAGCATTTCTGCTCGCGCATTTACTTATCGCTGATTTTGTGCAGCAGGTCAAGTGGTGTTGTCTATTACACATCACGTGACCTCTGAATACGCATAACAGGGGTAGGAACTACCATCTGGACTTTCTCCAGCGCATGATGGCTATCACGATCCAGATCGAGGCGATCAGTCCGGTGCCGCCGATAAGCCAAGGCAGGATTGGGCATAGGAACGCCACGGCCAGGTTTAGCGCGATGACCGCGCCGAGCAGCATGAGGCTGGCGTGAAAGATCCAGCCGACAGGATTCGTCAGCGGGGAGCTCGGCTTCTTCTCGTCACTCATAGCTACCTCGTCCGATCCGCTTGGTATTGGTGGCGTCGCTTGGCACGGGATAGCCGGGTATTTGGATATCGGATTCGATCTGGTCACCCCATACGAACCACGGCCGGTTACTCGGCGGCCGGCGCCGGGCGAACAATTCCAGGTACGGGCCATCCGAAATCCGCTCGATGATGGCGAATTGTTCTTCTGGCTTGTGGCTGTGTTCCTGAATCGGTGCGTTGATCCACGTCGGCTGAGACCGATACTTCACCGGCGCTTTGCCTTTGGTGGCAAAGAGCAGGTGTTCGGTGCTGTTGCGCAGATAGTGGCCCATGCCGAGCCGGAGCTTAATCCAGGTGAGTGGCGAGCGAACGGTGAAGCCCCACGCCTCAGCCACGTCGTAGCCGTCACGCAATGTGGCGTTCGTGACCCATAGCCACAAGTGGGCATTCTCAGCGGCCAGAGCGTCGATGGGCATCGCTTTAATCCGCTCCAGCGGCATCAGGTCGTAGTGGTTATCCGCCCCCCAAGAGCCAGTCTGGTAGTTAGGCCAGGGCGGATCGGCCAGAATGGTGCCAAATGTCCGCGGAACGTCAGGCCGAGTGGATGTGTTCGGGTTCTTCTCCATGCATGGTTCCTCCTTTCCGTCCCAGGTGTCGCGCTCCCGGGATCTGGACCTAGTTATGAAGGTCGAGGTAGGTTTTGGAAATCGTCGGTTCGGTCGGATGTTCGTCCGACGATTCGGCCGATTCCATGGCTCCTTTCTCTGGCTATGGCGTTGTATTCAGTGCGCATCGGTACCCGGAAAATACGTTGTGAAATGGGCTACATAGGGAGGTGCCGTCAGGTCTCTTCGACCACGTGGGCGCCCGGCCGATGGGTGACCAGGCTGGAAAACAGCGCCCGTGCGACCGCGCCCGGCGCTGAGTCACGGCCGATTGGAGTCGAGATAATCCGTGGATCGAATACGTCCGCGGAGAGCCGGGAGCCCAGGACGACGGCGTGGACGGTGCCGGGGAATGCCGCCAGGCGGGCCATCACCTGGGCCAGGTCGGGGTCCATCAGGGCGAAATCCGAAAGCACGATCAGTGAGATCTCGTGATCCGGGGACGCCTCAGCCATCTGATACGCCCGCTCCAGGCTTGGACCGAGTTCGCTGGTTCCGGCTCCGTCTTGGGGCGGACGCAGGCCAGCGCGGAGCTGGATCAGGCCACGGCGCGTGATCGGCGTGGGCTCGATCTCTCCGCTCGACGGTGTATCGAAGTGGACGATGGCACCGAGCTCGTGACGCGCGCCTTTTCGTGCCACCGCTGAGAAGGCGCGCGTCACCTCCGCATATCTGTTGGACAAGGGGTCGGTTCCGCCGGGGCTGGTGACCGAGCCGGAATTGTCGAAGAGAGTGATCAGCAGTGTCGGCATCCGGGACGGGCGGCCTGGATGGCCGAGCTTGTAGCCCACGCGACCCGGCCCGACAGGATGACTCGAAACGGGTGAACCGAGCAGACGGCTGGCCAACAAGCTGCCGGGTGGGAGTGTCGGCGTCATGCCGCGCCGCCTTTGCGTCGTGGGCGGCGGCCGACGATGCCGGTCGGTTCTCCGGCTGGGTACCCGTGTCCAGCGACCTGGGGATTGCGCCGAAGGATGCGGAAGGCCAGCGACTCGATACGGTTGTCCGCGGCCTGGCCGCGAAGCTGGTACTCGGCCTGCAGCGAGCGAGCGGCCGCCTCGGCTGTTGTATGGACCCTCAACGCTTTGTCTTTCGCGAGGGTGCGATGGTGTTTCTCTATACGGGCGACGCGCTTAGCGTAGGTGTGAAGCAGGTCAGCGACTTCGTCGGCGGCGTAGTAACCCAGCACAGCCGAGCCCAACGCCGTGGCGCTCATGAGGAAGGCGAAGGCGAGCCCGGCCGCGCTCCCCTCCACGGGGCTGCGCAGCGCGAATACCGCAACAGTCAGCAGCGCCGCGATCGCGATTGAAACGAGACCGACGAGCTTGACGACCCCCAGGCCGTGATCAGCCGTGGCAAACAGCCGCTCGAATCTGCGCTGGTCCGCGGTGAGTTGTTTCGCCTCGCGCCGGCGCATCCGAGCGGATTGGGCGTGTCTGATCTCGGCGCCGACCAACCCGCTGCAAGCGCCCGCCAGTCCTGCACTGAGCGCCTGGCCCGCCGCCACCCACGGCACATCTCCGAGGGCGATCGCGGCAGACAGGACGCCGCTGGCATCCCCGAGCGCCAGGATCGGCCAGACCAGGGCGTAGCGCAGCTTCGCCCACGGTTCCCGCCGTACGTACGGGCCAAGCACTCGGACGGCGTGAAAGTAGTCCTCATACGCCGCCCGGACCGCCTTCTCGCTCTCGCCGAGCAGGAAACGGACGGCCTGGGCAGGAACATCGGACCCGCGTGTCCGCAAATGGTGCGGACGGGCCTGGCGCTCGCCTTCAGCCGACCATAGATGATCTTGTTCAGCGGCCAGCGCCCCGTACTCCTCCTCGGTATAGAGGCTGGTGAGACCGGAGGGGCGAGGTAGTGCACCGGCCTCATCGACGCGCTGGATTGAGGTTGCATCGGCTTCCCGCGTCGCGGCATTCACCGATACACCCGGCGAGCCCATGTTGACCCCGCGGAAGCGGCTCGTGATCTTCACTGGCCAGCTGTCGCGTAGTCAGTGACACTCAGGCACGTGGCGGCGCCGGCCTTACGGCAGAGAGCGTTGAAATACCAAGTCAGCCCTTGAACGACGTCCGATCGCGGCGGCGACCCGGCCACACGACCCAGGCCGGCGACCGTGACGGCTGCGCCGAGGAGCTTCGGCACGCTCGTCTTGGCAGCCAGCTCCGTGGCCTTCTGCTTGCTGAGCGCCCGGCCGCCGAGCTTGATGCCAGTCGTCTGCATCCCGTCCGTCAAGATCACGATTCGGCGTTGGTATGTACCCCCGAGCTGGGCAAAGAATTGCGAGGCGTTCCCGTACTGGCCGAGGATGTCGCTGTCACGCTGATCCAGCCTGGCCACCGCTGGGCCGTACGCCTTCCGGACGGTGGCCATCACCGACGCCACAGCTCTGGGAATGCGGAGTAGCTTGGAATTCGTGGTTGCGCCACGCTGCGCCAAGGGAGTGTCCATGAGCACGGTCGTAGCCACGGTCGACGACGAAAAGACGGTCACCCGCAGGTAGCCGGAACAAACAGCCGTCGTTCTCGCGATGGCCTCAATCGCCTTCATGCGCTCGGCGAGAATGGCGGGCGCCGCGCTCGACCCGGTGCCGTCGATGGCTACCCACGACGCTGGAGCATGTGCCCGATCGCAGGTAGCGAGAATCTTCTTGTCGTGAGCCAGCTCGCCGCGCGGCGACGAGCCGGCGCCGCAGGCGGTCAGGGCTGTGGCAACGGCGAGAGTGGTGCCGATGCTGGACATAAGGCGAGGAATGCCGACGTGCTTTCGGCTGATCGACGACCGGCAGCTCGACGACCTCGGCAGGTCGGCGCCGCAGCGCCCACGCCAGGCGACGGGTGTCTCGGATCTGTCGATCAAGCTGGGATTCATCGCGGTCGTGAATGAGGCGGGTATAGCGGGTTCGAGGCATGCGACACCTCCTTGTTCTTTGAAGTTCATTCGTCGAGGGGCTGGACAAGGGCATGGCGTTTCTCTGGATCAATGAGATGAGTTCGTCGATGGAGTGCCCGCCCGCCAAGACCAAGCCGGCCTTGGCGGGCGTCGCACACGAATTAGGAATCTTCGTCAGGATTGAGGAGCTTGCGGAGCCGGGCGATTTCCGCCCTGAGCTCTCGAATCTCTTTCGCCTGACGCTTCAGCAGGACGTTTCCGCCCGTGGCGGCGCACATCCCACGCAGCCACCAGCGGAGAATGATCAAGGTAAGAGCTGTTGCTAGGACGAGCATGAGGATGGACATGATTTGGGTTCCCCTCTTTTGTGGTGAAGAAGGGATGTGCACACCCGATCTTGCAAAATTTCTTGCACCTCGATTGCACAACGCGAGGGGCTAGCCGTGGGAGGCCGTCAACGGCTGATGTGACGGCAAATCCGACGGCCATTGCGGCCGTTGCCCCAGTTCAACGGCCAACAGAGAGGGTCCACCAACCATCGTGCACGGAGCACCCTAAGGCTAAGGCGCTTGCAATTTGAGGCGCGATGGTGTTTATTATGAAATAGATATGGAAGTGCCATCTACTAATACACCAGAGCAAGAAAGGCACCCCGAGCGGCATGCCCTTGATTTGACTCAATACAGCGATCAGCAGATCTTAGAATTAAATGCGATCTACTGTGCCGAGTTTGATGTGCGCAATACCGCTGGGGACACCTGGGCCGCGGACTCGTTTGAGTTCCTAAAGGATGCGTTACGACAGTTGCTTGCCGACGATCCTGATCGAGCGAAGAGGCTACTTACGGCTATGGTCGTGGATAAGACTTCGATTCACCGGGAACTAGCCGCTACTTGGGCACCTTACTTCGCACACGTCGATAGCAAGCTCGCTAGCTGGGCACTCTACAATCTCGATTTAGACGAAGATGAGATGGTCGGCGAGGCTGCATCGGGCGCGATGGCAACATTCGAAAAACTAGCCACAGCAGAACAAGCCAGAAGCCTCGGAGATCGGATTCAGCGGGCAATACAAGGAGACGACCCCGACGGCTATCATCCTGGTGAGCCGTATCCGATCCAGTCCGAACCGAGGCGTGACGACGACTCCTGAGGCATACTGGCTGGAGTGGTGAGACGATCTCAAAGCGCTACGGGTGACACCGATGAGGGACGAGCAAAAGCTTGCGGTGGAGCTGCGATGGGCAACCAAAAGGCAGCTCGTTAACGTCTTCAAGCGTCCGGATGGCTCCGACGAGCGTGAAGACTTCCGTGTACTTGCCAGGATCTGCAAAGAGGTCGAAAAGGAGATCTGGAAGCGTGATCGTCCGGGCGCGCTCATCGCGGTGATGCGTGCGGCGATCCTCCGCCTGCCTGAAACGCTAGCGCCAGATTGTGTAACATCTTGGCAGCATATCGGCCAAACGCTCTGTGGCTTTCGGGAAGACCTTGACCTTCGCGAAGATGGCCAATCCCACGACTACGATTACTATCGCAAAATAGCACTCGCTGAATCGGAATTTCCTAAAACTGACAAGACGTTTAGAACGAACATAACGGGTGGATGCCGCAAGCTGCTCGCTCAAATCCTGTTGAAAATGGAGGCGGAGATCGTCGCCGCTGCGGCTTCTGCTGTGACAAGTGCAGAGGACTCGGAACCGGCAGCGGCGCTGCGCGCAGAACCAAACGTACGGATCGCCTCCGTACTTAAAGACTCTCAATGGGCGCGAGAACTGCTCGCGGTCTCGACTGCATACGTGCGCGACATCCGTATCGACGCCGACCTGCACGTGGTGCGCACTCTCGAACCTGACCTGCTTGAAGCGCTTAGGAACACGAGCCGGCCGTGGCCGCGTGCGGTTGTCGGGGAAGCTGGATCCGGGAAGAGCGCATTGCTCTGGTCGCTCCACCAACGTCTGGACACCCATCCAGATATGCAGCCGGTGCTGCTGCCCGCGACGTGGCTGCTACGCGGCCGGAATGACGAACCTGCCGAGAAACTGGTCGGATTGTTCCAGGAGATCGCGCGGGCGGGTAGTACACCGGTCTTGCTGCTCGACACCGCTGACTTGATGCTCCATAACGAGAAAGCGCGGCAGACGTTGCTGCGTCTCCTCGACGCCGTTTACGTGGGAGGTTTCGCCGGTCTGTACTCCACCAGACCACAGGAGGCCGTGCTCCTCTCGCATGACGAACTGCGTCGCCATGACCTTCAGCTCTATGACGACGCCGAGCTCGATCACGCCGTTACTGCCCTGGTGGCCCACTATTGCCCAGATGTCCCCGTCGCCGAGGTCACCAGGCGTGTCCGCCATGCAACGGCGCGCGGCCTGCCAGTCGCTGAGGTCTGCCGAAGCCCGCTGCTACTGCGCATGTTGTTCGACCTTTCCGCGCCCGCCGAGCCCGAACTCGGCGATGTCGACCTTCCCCGGCTCTTCGACGCCTACTGGCAGCGGCGAGTGGTTCGCGATGCCCGTACCGATGCCGAAATTGGTCTACGCGCGCGTGCGACCGAAAATCTGAGCGCCATGGCCGGCTACGCTGCCGTCGGATTGCTCGCATCCGGCCTCCCCGAACTACCTGCCGCCACACTACGTGATACGACTGCCACAGCGGCTCAATCAGATGGCGACCGTGCTCCACTTGAGGAAGGGCTCGCGATCCTTACCGAGCGCGGTGTACTCGTCCCCAGCGGAGAACACCTCGGCTTCTTCCACCAGACCATGTTCGAGTTCGCCGCCGCCAAGGGTCTGCTTGCCCGTTCAGATCCGGCCACGATCGGCACACTGGCGAGCCGGGCCACCAGTCACGGTGGCGACCTGTTCGTCGGGACCGTGCTCGAGCAGGTCTTGATTCTCGCGGGTACCAACCCGCTTCTCCACGCCGCCGCCCAAGCCGCCATCAAAGCCTTGACCACCTCGGACAGCGAGGCCATACAGGCTATCGGGCTCGTGGCCTGGGGCCACCACCCAGCACTCCTCGATCGCCCCGCCGACGCTCTGCGAACGGCCGGGCCATTGGCACTGGAACGCGCGGCCAGGATCCTGCCCACCATCGCGGCTAAGCCGACCGGGCAAACAATCAGTCAGCTCATTCTCATCTGGCAGTCCACGACCGACCCGCAGGCCCGCACTATGGTGCTCGACGCGTTCGCTCGCCTCGCTCTACGCGCACCCCAGGACGTGGCCGACGCGCTGACCTATCTGGAACCACCGCTCCAAGCCTTCGCGGGTGCCACCGTCACTCACGCCATGCGACATAGCCTTTTCCGTCTTCTCAAGAAGATCTCCTCGCAGGCGCACCTTCTCGTACGGTCCACGCTCGTCGCCATGCTGATGAATAGCGACGGCGGGGCGTCGATCGAGCTGGACTACCTGGCCGATCAATGGCCCCATATCGGTGATGATCATTTGCTGACCGAGATCGTTCTGATACTTGATGATGATGGCCCGCCCAACGGCATTATCGCGTTGGGGCTCGGCAAGATCATCGCAGCGGAATGGCACCGGACGGGAATATGGGACGATACCGATGCTTGGGCAGGCTTCCTCGCCCACGCCACCGATCCTGGTCCCATCAATGTCACACTGCAAAGCGAAGCGATACTGCGGGCCATCGGCGCCTTTGTCGTTACTACGGACGACGACGGCCGTATCCGCCTTGCCATCGAGGCACTGCTCGACGCACCAGATCCGCATGTGCGCGACTCTGCCTGCCAGAGCGTGCTCGGTTTCATACTTTGGTCCGTCGGAGACCTTTTCGTCCTTTTGCCCGGCAGATCAGACGCCGCCGCCACCATTCTCAATGGCATCGTCAAGACCTCACTCGCGACCATTGGGTATGCCGCGCAGCAAGGCGTGATCGATGATCGCCAGCAACTCTTCCTCGATCTGCTCACCCAAACCCGCCTTCCTAAAGGGCTGCTCGCCCGGCTTCTCCCCCCACACCTTGAAAGCCAGGACTGGACGGCTGATGCCCGTCTCCTACGGATCGCACCAGCCGCAGCCGACCACGGACACCACTCGGCACAGCGGTTTTTGGAACGGGTGAGCCGCACCCCACAGATGCTTTCGACAGCCCAGCTCGATGCGCTTTTCTCCACTCAAGGCGTTCACGCGCCCAGAACGGATGAGGTTTTCGATGCCATCGTGTCAATCGCTACCCAGACGGGGAGGACGGCAGACCTGACTAAGATCGTCAACTCCGCCGATCTGCACGACAGGCGTATCGACAAACACAGCCCAGCGCTCCTAACCCACACCCGTGAACTACTTGCGGGTACCGATGAGTCCAAGCGCCGAGGCAGCCAGTTCCTCGCCGAACTCATGGCCAAGATCGACACAGAGATGGCGTGGCCCGAACTACGCGCCCTCCTCAACGACGTCGACGATCCGCAGATTCTCGTAAAGCTCATCCCGATACTCTGTGGACCAACCTTCACCGGCGACGTCTCCGCCCAACTCGACTACCTCGGCCAGTTCATCTCGGTTCAACCCAACGCCGAAAGGCCGGTGACACGCCCACCCGGCCGGCCCACCGAGATCTCGGTCGCCGCTGTATCGGCCAGGGTTATGCTCTATATCCTCGGCTTTCGCGCCGAAGCCACCACCGACCACTGGCCCCAAGTGCGGACACTCGGGCTCTACCAGGTCGAGGAGAACGAGATCATCGTCGATGGCTCGGGATTCCTGATCGTCTGCCACTATCTCGCACGCCTTGGCCAAACCAACTCACGCCAAGTCGGATCGAATCTCCTGGACTACCTCACAGCCCTCGCGAGCGGTGAATTCCGCGGGGTTACGCTACCCGCGCTGCTGTGGCGGCGCGAACTCGGCAATGCCGTCCAGCACGCTTGCGCACACGGTGATCACAAGACCATCGAATCCCTCATCGCCACCTGTGCCACCATCGACAACAGCATCGCCGAAGTCATCACAACCGCCATCGCCGAGCGCCACTACGCCGACGCACGCGAGCACATCCGAACACTGAGCCACTCCGACATCACTTCCACCCTGCGAAGCTTCCTCCTTGATCTCATCCGCACCTATGACCGCAGCTTCGGCACCCGGGCCTTCCCAGAGATCCTTTCGACGGCCACGGGGTAGGTAACACCGAATCGAAGGTCCGCTACCCGCGTAACAGCTCCACGCAGCACGTCCGTCACCGAAGCGCCGGGAAGATTCGGCACGGTGACCTTGGCAATCAGCGCCTGGATCTGGCGTAGGAGCTGTGGCCGAAGTTCAAGATTGAATTAGCGGACGGATGTATAGGGCCAACGGGATTGCAACTGGGGTAATAAGATTATGGCAAATTGCCAGGAAGTAATAGCTGGTCAATTTACGGATGCGTTTTGCATATCAAATGAAAAGGCGGGAGTCCTACCCAGACCACGACGATAGTCGTGTCCACGTGGGGCTCCCGCCTTGTGCCTTCCTGAGCTTGACGCTCGAAGGTGGGCGGTGCTACTCGCCGGCGGCCTTGCCTCGGCGAGAAGCGGGACGAGGTGAGGTGGACGTTCCACCCTCATCCTTGGTGGTGGGCCTGCCGACCAGGCCCTGTAGGGCCTGACGCCGTGCCTGTAGTGCTCGCTCTTCCGCCTCCAGCCCTTCCAGGGCCTTGGCGCGGACGGCGGGATCGGCCAGCTTGCCGGCGATCCACTGTTCGAGCGCTTCGGTGCCAGCGTCGTTGACGCTGCCGCCGGTGATTTGGAGCACCGAATCCAACCGCCCGCGGAGCTCAGGGCTCACACGGATGGCGATCGTCTTCTTCTCCTCACCGGAACCAGGCTGCTCAGTCATTGAGCTACCTCCTCGACGGATTGCGGCCGACGAACTTCGATTGGTTCATCTGAAAAGCCGCAGAATCTCGATGAGGCGCCATAAGCGGCAACCCGGCTCGCGCCGCTGCTTATTGGCAGCCCTAGTTATAGGTGGCCTGTCTACGGTGGTCAATCCTCTCTTCGCTGCTATGTTCGCTTTCGTTGTAAATACTACGGCGACTTACAGAGGTGGACAGGACGTGTGCTGGATCGACGACTCGATGCTGGCTTCTCCCTGCTTTCCCCGATTAACAGATCTGCGTTATAGCGAAAGCAGATACCAGACGCCGCCTATTTAGTATTCAGCCCTTTAGGTAAGGCCCGGCAGGTTCCCAAGGTCCACCAAAAGACCCTATGGTGTGGGCGGCTGTACCCACTAATTACGGCCGAGTTATTGGCGCGCGCCCAAAAGGGTGTGCGCGCTAACACCCTGCGCAGCTTAAAAGGGGAGCTTCATGGCCGCGATCTGCCAAATACGGCAAAGACACTGCCAACCCTCGCCAGTTATCCATTCGCCGATCTGCTTCGTTTCTATAAAGGCCGAGCCATGAACGGCAGCGGGCCTCGCCCGTGGTCGTTTCGCTACTACGCCGTACTGGCCGCCCTGCCCACGACGCCGTACTGGGCGCGAGCGTTGACCCGTGAAGCCCTGCGCAGCTGGAGCCTCGATCCCTTCACTGAGACCACGGCGCTGCTGGTCAGCGAGCTCGCTGCTAACGCCATCAAAGCGTTGGGCGTGACACCGGTCGGCGGAACCGCTCCACCGCCCGTACAGCCGAAGCTCATCGCGCTGCGTTTGTCGGCCAGCTCCCGCACGGTCATCGCCGAGGTCTGGGACGGTGATCCGAACGTCCCCCAGCCGAAAACGCCCGGGCCGGATGACACGAGCGGGCGGGGACTGCTGCTGGTGGCCCGCATGGCCTCGCGGTGGGGCTACTACCACCCCACACACCACGTCGACGAACAAAGCCACCGGTTGTGGCCTGCACCGGGCGGCAAAGTGACATGGTTCGAAGTGATGATCTGAGGAGAGGAAGACCGGTCGGTCAGCGCCCGGCGGCGGACGGCCGCATGGCCTTTCAGGTTCTTGTTGTCCATCGTCATTTTCTTACTCCGCCATCGCGTTGGAGTTTGGAGCATGATCGCAAACGATCTCTATGTCGACTTCATCGGCAGAATAGATTTCGTCATTATGCCCGTCGCGCTTGATGACGAACACCGAGACGCCTTCTTGGAAGCCATGCAGCCGGCGTTCCGGCTCAGTAGGTACGCGAGCGGATACCTTTCCCTCACTCAGGCGTAGGATCGTGCGGTCTTCCGGTTGCCGGACTCGGCTGCCCCCGCGTTTTACGACGATGAGTCCTTCGTTGCGTAGGACGGTCATTGCGCGGTCAACGGTGTCGCGGGATACGCCGTGTTCGTACATGTAGTCTTTTTGAGCGGGGAGGCGCTGTCCGGGGCGGAACTCGCCGTTTTGGATTTGGGTGCGAATGATGTCGGCGAGTTGTTTGTATACTGCTCGATCCGCAGTGGGGTCGATCAGCACGGGAGGGGTGTAGGCGTTCAGTACCTCCTCAGTCACGCCGACTCCTCATACAACTGGTCAGCAATCACCCGTGCCGCTCGCCTCATGTCCGTCGCCCGGCAAATTGGTAGTGTCTGGTCACCCCACCACATGAACCACCACTCAGGATTAGGTTCAGTCCAACTGCGGCGCTGCTCATTGTGGGTGAACGGCACGGCACAAATAAACTCGTCGAGTTCAGCGCTGGCCTCATCCGTAGCATCCAACGTGTCCAGCTCGTCCTCGGTGAAACCCAGGTACAAGCGGGGAAAGGCCACCCCTTCAATCCCGGGCCGCACATAGACGCTCGGCACACCGATGAGCTGAAGCGCAAGCTCCAGTTCCTGGAGGAAGCGCGCCGATAGATACAGTGACAATCGAACTTCAGAAGGAATCGTGTGATCAAGCATGAGCCGGAACTCCTTTCCAGCTGACTAGATATTCACCGGTCTCGCTTGCGCTCCAGCACCACCCGCGGGCAGTTTAAGGCTCTAGCGAGCTTGTTGAGCATGGCTGGCGTGGCATTCCTCGTCCCGCTTTCGATCTCACTGATGAGGCTCACCACGACACCGCACATCTGAGCAAGCTGTGTCTTGGTGAGGCCCGCTTGTTCGCGGGCATACGTCACTGCGGCGGGCTCGTGGTCGAGCGGGGATTTCGGAGGGTTGCGAGGCTTCTTTGCCGTTGTATTCATGAGATAACTTCCAGGGCAATACGCTGACTGCCTCGTTCTTTCACGCTCGAAAAGGATCGCTAATCCTCGGGGGTGTCGTCTGGGGATTCCCGAATCCCGAAGAGCCGCAGCCACGAATCCAGATCGTCCAGACACCCCTGGCACAGATCCGGAGTGGTAACTAGAACATCCAGTTCGATCCACACTTTGGAGTGAGCGGCAAGCACCTGCTCTCCCCGAGCCAGATGCCGGTGACACCACGCCGCTGGCTCGTCATTCTGAACCAGGGCTAGCACCGATGCTCTCTCCTGCAACTCTGCACGTTCCATTTGTCCACTCACCCCAACATCACCCAGGTCACTTTGCCGCAGCAAAACAGGTCATACCCGAACCTGCGCCCCAGTTCCTCAACCACGTGTATGCCACGGCCGCCCTCGGCGAGAAAGTCCGGATCTTGCGCCACCGGCGGTTTGGGCGAACAATCCCAAACTTCGAGGATGAGATATTTTCCCGCCCGCCTTAAATCCACCCACACTGGCTTACCCGGCGCGTACCGGAGGCTATTAGTGACGAGTTCACTCACCATGAGCCGGGCATCATCCACCAGCCCGGGATAGCCGAGCTCCTCCAATTCCCGCGCCACGAAACGCCGAGCCAGACCCGCTGCCTGTGGTTGTGGCTCCAGCTTCACCTCGATGTCCATAGCTGGGCGAGGGAAGGTCGTGGAGGAGTGGGGGCACATCGGTGGGGTCTCCTGCATGGAATGGGCTGGTAGTGAGTGGGCTCAGGAGGTGAACTCCGGGAGTTCGTTCGTTGCTGGGTGCACCGTGCATGCACCACTTCCTTGGTCGGTTCGCAGAAAACCGGGGCAGGTTTCGCCAACCCGACAAGTTCGGCGAATTTCCTGGAAGGGCTTGCTTGCAACGCATGCCGGGACGCTAGACCCGCGTCCCTTGGGGCGGTCGCACAGAATGTGCCACCTCTGCCATGCTGGGATGGCCGACTGTTGTACTCGTCAGATATCGGTCGACAGACGAGGTAGGACATACGTGGACGACCGGGAGCTCGGCCAGCGCATCGCCTACTGGCGGCGTCGCCGCGGATTGACCCAAGAGATCTTCGCCGATCGGCTGGGCCGCTCCAAGAGTTGGGTGGAAAAGATCGAGCGTGGGGCGCGCAGCGCCGGCCGCCTCGCCATGCTTGATCTCGTCTGCGGGGTACTGCGCATCGATCTGGCCACCCTCATCGGTGCGGAACCCAAGCGCCGCGCCGCCATCTGCCTGGCCGACGCCCAGGTAGAACGCATCCAGTCCGCCCTGGAACGCTACTCACTTCAGCCGCGCGACGACCGCGTCGCCGACCTGGGAGCCGTCAGCCGTCAACTGGAGCACGCCTGGACAGCCTTCGAGTTCGCCGACTACGACATCGTCAGCCTCGTGCTCCCCGCGCTCATCGAGGATGCCCAACATGCCCATGACGTATTGGAGAGCGAGCAGTCCGCCCGCCTGCTGACCGAGGTCTATCAGATCGCCGCCTCGACCTTGCGCAAGCTCGGCGAGCACTCCCTGGCCTGGCTCGCCGGCGACCGTGGCATTGCCCTCGCACGGCACAGCGGCGATACGGCCAACGTGGTCGCGACCGGCTTCCGCATCGCCAACGCCTTGCTGTCCATGGGCCGCTCCCAGCAGGCCCAGACCTTGAACGTCTCCCTGGCCGAGAGCTTGCAACCCGAAGCCCACAGCGAAGCCGACCGTGCCCTTTACGGCCATGTGCTGATGCAGGGCGCCATCGCCGCAGCCACGGCCGGGAATGCCCCTGCTGTCCGTGACCTCACCACTGAAGCGGCCGAGGCCGCCCGTTTCGTCTCGCCGAACAACAACCATTACCGGCTAGCCTTCAACGCCACCAATGTCTTGCTCCACCAGGTCGGCGCGTTGCTGGCGCTCGGGGAAGGCGGCCGCGCAATAGAGGTAGCCGAACAGATCGACCAGGACCAGCTCCGTATGCTCCGGCGCGAACGCCGCGCGGCGCTGCTCGTGGACATCGCCCGCGCCTACAGCCAGACCGGCAACCGCGACCAAGCCGTCCGTACGCTCGTCGAGGCCGAAACCGTCGCCGCCCGCGAAGTGCAGTGCCGCCCGCTGGCCCAGGCCACCATCGCCGACCTGCTGCGCCGCTGCCAGGGCACCCCGCCGCTCGGCCTGGCCCAGCTCGCCGAACGCGCCGGAGTCCACATATGACCGGCCGCGTGTTGTACGTCATTACCTGCGGCGCACCGCCCGCCCGCGAAGTGGACAAGCTCGTCCGCCCGGCACAAGCCCAAGGCTGGGACGTGTGCGTCCTGGCCACACCCTCCGGCCGCAAATTCCTCAACGTAGAAGGCCTGGAGCGGCTCACCGGCCATCCCGTACGCAGCGACTACAAAGAACCTGGCACGCCCGACGTGCTGCCGCCACCCGATGCCATCGCGGTGGCGCCAGCGACCGTCAACACCATGAACAAGTGGGCCGCGGGCATCTGCGACACCTTGGCGCTGGGGCTGCTGGTGGAGGGCATCGGCATGAAGCTGCCCCTGGTGGCCCTGCCGTTCACCAACAAGGCCCATGCGGCGCATCCCGCCTTCGTCGAGAACATCGAGCGGTTGCGCTCATGGGGCGTCAATGTCCTGTGCGGTCCCGACGTCTACCCGTTCCATGAGCCGGGAACGGGAAGTAACTTCCTGCATTTGTATCCGTGGGGGATGACGTTGGAGGCGCTGGCAGAGGAAATTGGGCGGAGATAGCTGAATGGCTCAGTACAGGCACGCACCCATCAGGGCGACAGGCTGCTCTGATATTGGCTGGCCCCAAGGCGGCCACGCCTCCAGCCGCCTTCCTACGTACGCCGCACTGCTTGGCCTCTCTGCCTCAGGAAATCGAGGCGATCACGGTGTGGGACGTGCCGGAGGGTTGCGCAGTAACCACGATCCCGAGGCTTTCCAGCGTCAGACGCTCAGGCCGCCAAAGCGGTTCTTTCATAGCAAAAGTGATAATTTATGACAAATCAGGAGACCTTGCGTTCATGGCGTATGCCTAGAGAGTGCTAAACTTCTTCTCGACCATGATCGTGTGCGATGTGAGGGGAGCCGCGACTCTCTCATGGGATATGAAATTGACTTCCTCCCTGTAGGAGACGAGTCGAGCGGCGGAGATGCTATCGCGCTTCGATACGGCAATCTGCACGGCCCGAGATCAGAGCAAACCGTGATCGTCATTGACGGTGGCTATATCGACGACGGTGAAGCGCTCGTTAAGCACATCCGCCAGTACTACGAGACCGATACCGTAGACATCGCAATCTCAACCCACCCGGATCAGGACCATATAACGGGCTTGAAGATTGTTTTGGAACAGATGCATGTAAAGCAACTACTCATGCATTTGCCATGGAAGCATTCTTCGGCCATGGCGCAAGCCAAGGCAGTTTCATTCAGGACACGCGCGTTGAGTGAAAAGCTTAGAGCCTCTCTGCAAGGTGCGGCCGATCTGGAAGAAATCGCTAAGGAACAAGACGTTCCTATCATCGAGCCATTCGCAGGTGTAGAGACATCGGACGGTTTCTTTCGCATCCTTGGCCCCACTGAGGAGTACTACCGAGAACTCCTGACGGAGATCATCGAGCCCGGTTCTGCGCAGGCAAGCCAACCAAGCCTCGGTGCGCTCCTACGGCAGTTTGCTCGTGCGCTTGTTCCCGAGACCCTATATACCGAGACGCTTCGGGAAGATGGGGAAACAACACCCAGGAACAATACGAGCGCCGTATGTCTTCTTACCATCGACGGCCGTAAGGCTCTCCTTACGGGTGATGCCGGGATTCCTGCCATCAGTCAAGTGCTTGATGTACTTGAGGGTGAAGGCTTTCAACCGGGAGACCTGGCGTTCGTACAGGTACCGCACCACGGAAGCCGGCGAAACGTCAGCCCCTCACTACTGAACCGCCTGCTTGGCCCGAAGGGGCAAAGCGGCAAGGTAGGTACAGCGTTCGTATCCGCGCCCAAGAAGAACCCCGAGCACAAGCACCCTGCTAAGAAGACAACCAATGCCTTCCTCCGACGCGGGTATCCCGTTCATGCCACGCAGGGATCTACGAAGTGGCATCACTACGATGCACCGGGCAGGGCCGACTACTCGGCTTCAACACCGATCCCGCTACATGAGCAAGTGGAAGAAGACGGGGATGCGTAGGCGTGTTGTGGCTAGATGACTACGAACGCCGGGCGCGACTCGCGCCCGGTCTGCTTGCGCTCCTGCCCGTGGTCATTGTTATGGCGGTTCTTGGGCTGCGCAAAGAGCCGGTTGTCTCTGCTGTTATAACCGCAGTCGCCCTAGGGGGTGGCCCGCTAGCCCTTGCAGAGCTCGTGCGCCGCCATGGCAGGAAGGCGCAAGAATCTCTCTGGAGCTCCTGGGGCGGCGCGCTCACGACGCAAAAACTGCGTTTGAGGGAACCGACCCAGAATTCTCTTCAGCGGGAGACCTGGCGCAAGGCTGTATCGTCAATAACAGGGATCGAGCTTGCGTCGGTTCGCAGGGAGAGAGCGAACCCAACAAAGGCGGATGAGGCGATCGAGGTTGTTGTTGGTCAGATTCGCGACCTTACTCGTGATGGGGATAAATTCCCTCTTGTACGGGCAGAGAATCGGGGATATGGCTTCCATCGGAATCTTTACGGCATCCGCTGGATTGCACGATTCATTGCCCTTGTAGTAGTTCTCGGAGTCCTCGGGTACATGTTCTGGCTCGCAAAGGTTGCCAATCAGCCTGCACTCACAGTCGTGAACATAGTTGCCCTCGCCGCTGCCGTACTCTGCCTCGCTATCTGGTTCATGCTTCCATCAGCCAAGCACACGCGGGACGCCGCCGATAGGTATGCATATGAACTGCTGCAAGCTGCGGTCGTTCTTGCCTCAGAGAAAGCGACAATCGTGTCGGACAGTGATTAGCGCGAGAGCACCTCCGCCTACGCGCAGCCCAGGCAACGATTAGGACTTCGTTGATATCCAAGACGTGAATGCGACGATGTGCCCACTGGTCTTTCGGGTTCCAAATTCCACGCTCGACAGGGTTGAATTAATCAGAGTAAATGTACGAGTGAAGGCGCACTCGAACACCTATCCAGATTTCACGCGTTATAGTATAGTATTTACTAATGGCCGCTCCAATTAGCATTTATTACGCACTATCATCTTTTCTATTCACGTTAAATAGAAGCTGCGTCGGCGTTTCGTCAGCTGCGATGAGAACACGCGAGGGAACGGGTTTGTGACAAGGATTCTGTCCGCCGTTGCCTGGCCGTACGCCAATGGCCCACGCCATATCGGTCACGTGGCTGGATTCGGCGTGCCCTCCGACGTGTTTAGCAGGTACATGCGGATGGCAGGACACGATGTACTTATGGTCTCGGGTACCGACGAACACGGTACCCCGATCCTGATCGCTGCGGATGAGGCCGGTGTGAGCCCGCAGGAGCTGGCCGACCGTAATCACCGGCTAATCGCGGAGGACTTGGCCGCGTTGGGGGTCTCCTATGACCTTTATACGCGTACGACGACCCGCAACCACGCCGCGGTTGTCCAGGATCTCTTCCTCGGGGTGTTCCACAACGGATACCTCGTTGAGCAGACCACCTCTGGCGCGATCAGTCCGTCCACGGGGCGCACACTGCCCGACCGCTATATCGAGGGCACCTGCCCGATCTGCGGGGACGACGCTGCCCGCGGAGATCAGTGTGACAGCTGTGGCAACCAGCTCGACTCCGCTGACCTGATCAATCCGCACTCGAGGATCAATGGTGAAACCCCACAGTTCGTCGAGACCCAGCACTTCTTCCTCGACCTACCCGCGCTCGCCGAGGCACTCAAGGTCTGGCTGGATGAGCGAGAGGTGAGCGGC
Source organism: Streptosporangiaceae bacterium (assembly GCA_035765195.1). Lineage (GTDB taxonomy): Bacteria > Actinomycetota > Actinomycetes > Streptosporangiales > Streptosporangiaceae > CALAED01. Next base: position 87,331 of record DASTYC010000007.1, on the reverse strand, counting down.
ACCTGGCGACCCAATGTGATCAGATTCAGCAGGAACATCCTCGAGGACATCCGTCCGCGAGCGATGACCAGAGACATTGATTGGGGCATCCCCATCCCGCTCGACGGGTGGCGCGACAACCCGACCAAGCGGCTCTACGTCTGGTTTGACGCCGTGATCGGCTATCTCTCGGCGAGCATTGAGTGGGCCCGTCGCAGTGGAGAGGAGGATGCTTGGAGGCAGTGGTGGAATGATCCCGATGCGCTGTCGTACTACTTCATGGGCAAGGACAACATCACATTCCATTCCCAGATCTGGCCGGCCGAGTTGCTCGCCTACGCCGGCAAGGGGGACAAGGGTGGCTCCCCTGGCAGGTATGGCGTGTTGAACCTGCCAACCGGGGTTGTTTCGAGCGAGTACCTTACCCAAGAAGGCAAGAAGTTCTCTTCTTCTAAGCGGGTGGTGATCTACGTCCGCGACATGTTGAGCCGTTACCAACCAGACGCGTTCCGCTACTTCGTGGCCGCGGCTGGGCCGGAGAGTCAGGATGCGAACTTCACTTGGGCTGAATTCGTGCGGCGCACCAACGATGAGCTCATCGGGGGATGGGGCAACCTAGTCAATCGCACCGTCAACCTGATCGCCAAGAACTTTGGCGAGATCCCGGCTGCAGGCGACCTCACTGAAGCCGAACAGGCTCTGCTCGCCCATGTAGCGGCTGCCTTCGATACCGTCGGAGACTTGATCACGCGCCACCGCCAGAAGGCTGCGCTCGGCGAGGCCATGCGAGCGGTCACCGAGGTCAACAAGTATGTCTCCGACACCGAACCCTGGAAGCTCAAAGGCGACGGCGACCGCGAGCGCATGGGCACGGTCCTGCACGTGACCGCCCAGTGCCTCAGCGACCTGAACACCATCCTGTCACCGTTCCTGCCGTTCTCCGCCAACGAGGTCGACAAAGCCCTCGGCGGTGCCGGCGACGTGCAGCCGATGCCCGAGGTCCGCGAGGTCGACGATCTCGATGGCGGAGCGGGCTATCCGATCCTCACCGGTGACTACACTGGCATCCGCGCCTGGCGGCGTACCCCGATCGGCGTTGGCACCAAGATCGACAAGCCGACCCCGATCTTCACCAAGCTGGCCCCGTCGGTCGTCGAGGACGAGCTCGCTCGGCTTGGCCGATAGCGGCTGTGTTCTGGCCTCGCAGTACGTGGCCATTATATAACTGGCAGTGCCCCCCTGCCGTGAGGTTCCGACGAACGAAGGGCCGAGATGCAGACACCGATCCGATCCACTCAGGAGCTTGAGACCGCGCAGCGGTCCATTGCTCGACGTCGCTCGACAGCGTTCTCGTCGCCTACCAGCCAGAAGCCGTCATCGCATCGTTCGGCAGGCACCACCGCTCCGCGTCGCTTCGAGAGCGTGAGTACGAAGCACGCGATCAAGATGATGTACTGATCCCTTTTCTCGTTGCACGTTTGTGCCGAAGCAGCAGATGCCCGAGCCGATCGTCCAACCGACGGTCGGCTCGGGTTTTCTTAAAGACCCTTCAGAGAGGGAAGCATTGTCTGATCCGATCGCCCTGGCAGGGGTAATTTACGCTCCTTATCTCGATCTCTCTGACGCACACCCTGATGCGCCATATCACGTGCACGGCCTCGTCTGGGCCACGCAGGATCTGTTGGAAGATACGTTCCGAGGCTTCATCCAAGCCTCAGTGAATGCATCTTTTCGCGAAGAGCTCACCACACACACGCTCGCGGTCTACGAGGGCGGTAGTCTGGAAGAACTGCCTGAAGAGCTTGTCAGCGAAAGCTGGCTTGCGGTGCGCGATTTTGGGCGGAGTATTCAATCCCTCGGGGATGATGCTGCCCTCAAACTTGGATGGGTCGTAAGTCGACTCGGATTTCACGCACAGGCACTTGAGCTATTGAGCAATGTCGAGAGCGTCCGAGCCGACATTGAATATCTTCGGTCCTGGTGTCGATTTCGGCTAAGCCTTGACGGGGTTGGTGTATTCCAAGCTAAAGAGTTCGCGCGCATCTTCGAGATGTGCACGCCGGGTGTGACGAAAGTAGACTGCGCATATCAGATGGTAAAGAGTTATGGACGGTCCTCATCTCAAATTGAGCAGGCAAAATATTGGCAGGAGCAGCATCGCAGTGCACTAGATGAGCTCCCCGGATTGGTAGACGAAGACTGCGCTCAACGATTGAGTAGCCGGTATCACCGAGTCGGTGGGTTCATTCCCCAGCTCGAAGGCGATCCCGTAGGTGTCGCCGCCGAAATGGGCGCTGCTGAAGGTATAGCACGGGGACTCCCTCGCTTGAGCGCTGATCAACAGATGCTTGCGGATGAGATGCTCTATCCATGCCTGGAGAGTAGGATTAAAGAGGCGGTATGGGTCAACGATCTCGAGTTGGCGATGGTTCGAGCCGCCGAGTATATCGAGCTGCGACCGCTCGACGGAAAGGGTTGGTTCCACGCGGGTGACACCTATCTCGCAATGAAAGATTATGAGAATGCAGTAACTTGTTTCAAGATGGCGGAGGCGCTTGCGCCGCCGGGCCAAGCGATCGCGCAATTCATGCAGGCGCATTGCTATGAGGTAATGGGTCTGAAGAGCGAGGCGCTGGCGTCGTACATCGCGTCGACCACAAGCGATCCACTTGCTGTTAGCTCGTATGAAGGAATTGTCCGCGTTGCGGATAGCGGCACGGTTGGAAAAACGCTTCGCAGCTTGGCCCTATCCAACGCGCAGGAATTGCGCCGACGTCTGAACCCTAGTCAATGACTAGGGCAAACGAGATATTCGACGCCATACTTCCGGCTACTCGACCGAGAGCGGCGTCCCCAGAAGCTGGATTGTCCTTCAGCATGGAGCTGGCTGCAGCATTTGGAATCACGCGAGTACACGACCTGACGCCGCTCGGGATTCTTGGAACACCGGTATGGGCCGCCGTTACACCTGGTGCGCCCGACCTGACACAGCACCTTGGGCGCGGCCACAATCACACTACGGCACGCGCCTCTGCAGTGTTTGAAGCAGTTGAGCGGAGGTGCGCCGAGAGTCCCTCTGCGAGCCAAGTTGACGGAGGCCAAGTCAGTCCAGCAACCCAGGAACACACCTTCCGTGAATTTCATTTTAGCGGCGTTCAGATGTTGTATTTCTCTGAAATGCCGTGGGTAGCTGCTACAAATCTGGTGAATGGTGCAGATACTCATCTGCCATTAGATTTGGTGCGGTCACCATCATCCTTCAATCCTGATCTAGGTCCGCGTGCCTGGACGACTGGGCTCGCCGTCGGAACGTCCAGACTTGAATGTTTGTGGCACGGCCTGTGTGAAGTCCTTGAGCGCGACATGCTCGCTACATTTGAGGTCGTCTTGCTATACGGAGATAAGCCCGAATTCAAGCCAATTTCTTGTGTGCATCTGATGGATGCTGCGCTAGCTGCGATTAACCGTGCCCGTGAACTAGGAATGCAGGTGTTTCTGTTCGCGCCCGATATTCCATATGGATTGCATGGCGCGATTTGCTACTTGGCAGACGACAGCTTTCCTGGTGCAGCCAACACCTTGTTTTTTGCCGGTTCAGCAGTTTCGTATAGGTGGGTGGACGCCGCTGATTCTGCGATTCTTGAAGCATTCCAAGCCCAGACAGCAATGTATTTGGCGGCCCGTGATTCATTTGAAGGAGTTACCGATGAGGAACTTCTTCCTGGGCCACGGCGGGAACTTGACGCAATACGTAGAATGTGGGCTGGATCCGTCGTCGAATGTACACATGGGCACAATGATGGGGGCGCGGACACTCCGCCCCCTTACCTTGACGGGATCGTCCGCTCGACGATCGAGGCCGCCCGTTATAGCGGTTCGTCCAGCGTCTACTACTGCGATCTCGTCCTCGACGATTCATATTCGCTTCCGCTTCGAGTCGGTCGCGTCATTGTGCCGGGGCTCTCGGCGCCTTTGGGGGCCACGCCTTTTCCTCTTGGAATCCGTGCCTGTTCCGCGCTGGTGATGGACTCATGACGGGCGTGATCGCGGTCTTTGCTGGCCCGACGATTTCTCGGAACGAGATAAGCCTCCTCCTACCGAAATGCTGGATGAGGCCACCCATTCAGCGCGGAGATCTGTACCGACTGCTAGAGTCTCCAGTGCCACAACGACCACACCTTATCGTCGTCATCGATGGACTCTTCGGGAGCAATTTTGCAGCCACAGCCGGCGAGTTCGCCGATGCTTGCAGCGGGGGGCTTCGCATCGTTGGCACGGCGAGCCTGGGCGCCGTGCGCGCAGTTGAGTGTGCTAGTTTCGGGATGCTTGGATATGGGCGAATCGCAAGAGCTTACGCTAATGGAACTCTATCGTCGGATGCTGAGGTTGCCGTAGCGGTCCACCCTAGTGACGACTATCGAGCCATCAGCATCGCTATGATCGATGTCCGGATTGCGTGCGATAGCCTGGTGTCACGTGGCATACTAGACGACCTTCGGGCGAAGATTATCCTGCGGGTATCATCGGAAATTCACTACCTGGAACGAACGCCCGCCCTTCTGCGACATCGGTTGATAGGGAAGGGAGTCCTTTCCTTGTCGGATTTCGATCTATTTGTGGCTGCGGCGGACGCCAAATTGTCGGATGCGCGTGATTGTCTTAACGCCGTGCGGCGAGGAGAGTTGTCATGGCCAAAATCGTCAATATCGGTGGCGAGAGATAGACTCACGATTCGGGGATTTCCTACACAGATCGCGGGCACGCTTGTTAGGCAAGCTGATCGTCACTCATTTTTGGAGTGGTTGATAGGTAGTGGCCGAATATGGTCGTATCTATCACGGGCTGACGTTCGCGGCTGGACGGACAATCCTTCCAAAGCAGGATGGATCCTTACTGAGCTCGACAATTGCGGTGCCCTCGATAGCGAACTTCTGATATGGCAGTCGCATCTGACTTGTGCTGCGGAAGGCTCACGGAGCGGAGATCCGTATTTAAGCTCGTCCGCTAAGGAGCGTACTGAAGCAGAAGCGCTGATTTTCGCTCGGCATGGGGTCGCCACGTTTGCGGACTTGGTAAAGATGCTGTACGAACAGGGTGTAGGTGTGGTGAGTTTAAGTCAGGTGCAGCGATCAGTTGAGCTCCGGACGGCTGCTCTAGTGGGCGCACGGCGTTGACGAATGATGGTGGAGGACGGCGGTAGGGGCTACGCAGGGGAGGCTCAGGGTAATAGTCGCGCCTACGTCGCCGTGTGACGGTCCGAAGTAGCTGCAGATCCTGCAGCTTTGCCGCCTAAGCAGCTGCTGGCGCTCAGCTCCGGTCGTGGCGGTCTTGCGCCATCAGCGCGCAAGACCGCGGTCGTTCACTGCAGTGGCCCAGCTCTGTAGTACGCATCCATCTCCTGCTTCGCAGCTAAATACTCTCCCACGCTGGAATGCACTGCATCAAGATAGTTCGCGATGGCAAGCATGGCTTCGTGAAACGAGACAAGGTTAATTCGATCAACCTTGGGCAACGTCGCGCTTCCGTCTCGCCGTGAAGCATAACGAAACTCCTGACCATCGGGATCCATATCGGCCAGCTGCCGGAGCACCCTGTCTGTGGCGTTGAGATCCGCCTTCGACTCGTTTGGGAAATGTTCGATCAGGAGCTTTCGGCACTCCCGCCACAGCTGCTGAATCTTGTGATGGTGGTGGCTCTGGGTGGGGAGGCCGCCGATGGCTCGGAGCTGAGCATGGATCGTCTTCAACTGCAGCTCGACGTGGTGACGCCAGCACATGGCGTATGGATAGAAAACTGTGTCAAGGTCAGCAATTGAATGGCTGGCCAACATCGCTTCGTAGAGCATTTCGGCTGCGCGGCGGAAGCCGAAGATCCGCCCGAAAAGGCCGTGGTGATGACGCTGCCAGCCGAGATCGGAAAAGCTCCAATATTCATCGGCAGCACTCTGCAGGTCATGATGCCTGGCTGGCCATATGTACTCGTTGTCGCTCACAGATCCTGTTCCAATCGGCGAAGGATGTTGGCGAGCAGGATCACAGCATCGCTGACGATGCCCGCATCTCGGCGAGTCGGGGTGGGAGCGTGCTTGACGTGATGCGCAAGTGCAGCGGCCTTGTTGGCGAGTCCGCGGACATCCTCGTTGGCGCGGCCAGGCAAAGCGTCCTCGATGTACCGGCCGATTCGCAGGTTCGTCTTGTCGCGTGGTGGAGCGGTTTCGCCGGTCCGGAGATGTCTGGCCTGGTTGTACACGGTTTCCCCAAGCGCTTCTAGGACGCCGACGCAGTTGGTGCCGATAGCTCTGTAGTCCTGGGGTGTCACTGCGGTGGCGAAGCGTCGCCGCAGCTCTCGGATCTCCTCATCGACAATGGGCCACCCGACTTCAGCACGTGGAGAGATGGCCAACGCGAGTGCTTCGAGAGATTGCTCTTCCAGCCGTACCAGTCGTAGGTACAGCGGCTCGAAGATCTCATCGAGCATGTCTCGGCGCGCCTGCCAAGAGTTACTGCATCCGTTCTTGATCCAGTACGAGCGGAAGGTGGTGAAGTTTCGAAATGGCAGCGCGAACGGCACAGTGACGCGCCGAAGTACTGCGCCGAGCGCCAGTATCGCGGCGCTGATCTCATCGTCTTGGAGCGTCTGGGAACCATCTGTGCCGTAGCGCTGCAGTTCGTCATGGACGAGTTGACAGAGAGCGACCGCGATTTCGAGATCGGTGCGTCCCTCGATGGGACCGCGACGGACCTGTGCCACGAGGTCCTGGTCGAACACCAACGAGCTACTAGGCAGGGCCCACGGGTCGGCGTTGGGCGATGGTGTCTCCATCACCACCATGAAGAAGTCATCAGTCCGCACCATCTAATGGTCCCATAGCGTGCGATGCGACATCACTCTATGAATACGGGCAGCTGCACGCTCCCACCCATCAAACCCTCATCACCTCGATCTCCCGTGGCGGTCCCGCAGCTGCACCCCACGTTCCCGCAACCGAGCATGCACCGTTCCGGGATCGACACTGAGCTTGGTTCCGATCCGCGCTAGCGACCAGCCAGCCTCGTACAGTCGCACCGCCCCATCGATCTGCTCCGGTGAGAGCCCCCGCCGGCGCATCGCCATGCCGTGCCGCTTGAGGATCTTGCTCACCGTCCGCCGGTCAATCCCGAACCGGTCGCCCAGCTCGTACACCGTCGCTCCATCTTCGTAACCTGCGATGAGCCGCCGTACCTGCTTGTCGTCAAGCTGCCGCGCTCGGCCCGGCTTTCGTCGATCAGTTGATCCCCTGAGCGGCGCGTCCGGCTTCGGCAGCTTCCAGAGCAGCGACTCTAGTGCGCTGACCTGGGTCTTTGTGTTGTAGTAAGGTCCCGCAAGCTCCACGAACGACAAGGCCGCCGGTCAGAGACCATCTGACCGGCGGCTTTCGTCACGTGCGCCCGATCAACACTCGCACAGGCATGCTGACCAGTGACGACGCCGGATTCGTCGTGGCGGATGCGAGTGTCGACTGGTAGCTATCTCAAGGCCGTCGCGCGGCAGCGGTCGGCGCGCTCCGTACCCATGCGATGGCGAACGCGATAGCGAATGCCAGGTGCACGATCAAAAACACTCGCGCGAGGTCACGTGCGTTGCCGGTGAATACCCCCACGATGTCGTTGACGGCGACGACGCCGAACCCGACGAGATTCGCCAGCAGAACCGTACGCACCGCCGCCAACTCGGCCTTGCGCGACATCCAGTTCAACACCGCGATGCCCAACAAGGGGCCGCCGAGCAGGCGGAGCAACGCGAGCAGTTCGGGTGAGGCGTTACTCGGCACTGCGTTGACGCCGAACTGCCGTGGCGCGAGCAGCAGTGCGACACCGATTGCCGCCAGGTAGAAGGACGCGGTGCTGAGGAGATGCTTGACCATCCGATGACCCCATCGTCTCGATTGCCCGCGATTGTTGCAGGCTGCGATCGGCTGGCAGGTGAGTCGGCGCGCTACCGGTCCGAAATCCTGGGATTCCTGTCCGGGACTCCGCAGCCGGCCGTCGATCTTGGCGCCGGGGAACGTCCTGGGGCGGATCGCTCGTCGAGCTCCTTGGCGACGTCTCCCGTGACGCGTGGCTTGCCCAGGCGTTCGATAGGGCAGGTTGCCCGCGGTCCCTCGGCATTCCGCTCAGGCAGATCGCTAGCTGGCGTCGCCGCCGATCCTGCCGTGAACCGCGGCGTTCCTGATCGCCGGGACGACCGGGTCCCGCAGCGGGCGGGCACCGTAGAGCAGCGCCGGTAAAGTGACCCCCCTGGGACGAATGCGGCATTACTCGAAATCGGGGATCTGACCATGGAGCGCGGACTGACGATCATGGCGGTACACGCGCACCCGGACGATGAGGTCTTCAGTACCGGGGGCACGTTCGCGCGGTACGCCGCGGAGGGCATCCAGACCGTCCTGGTCACCTGTACCAACGGTGAGCAGGGCGACGGGCCCGGTGGCGTCAAGCCCGGCGCCGATGGGCACGACCAGGACGCGGTGGCCGCCTTGCGGCTCCGCGAGCTCCAGGACTCGGCGTCGCACCTCGGCGTCGCGCGGGTCGAGCTACTCGGCTACCGCGACTCGGGGATGGCGGGCTGGGCGACCAACCATGCCCCCGACGCCTTTGCCAACGTTCCGTTCGACGAGGCTACGGCCAAGCTGGTCGCGCTCATGCGGCGGTACCAGCCGCAGGTGGTGGTCACCTATGACGAGACTGGCGGAAGCGGCTACAACCACCCCGACCACGTCCAGGCGCACCGCATCGCGGTCGCGGCCATCGAGCAGACCGGCATCCCGAGCAAGTTCTACTACACCGCCGTGCCGCGCTCGGGGATCAAAAGCATGGTCGAGTTCATGAAGGAGCGCGGCATCGAGATGGACTTCGACCCGCCGGAAGACTTCGGCACGCCGGATGAGGAGATCACCGCGGTGCTGGACGTCTCTCCGTACGCCGAGCACAAGCGCAAGGCGCTGGAGGCCCATGCGAGCCAGGGCGAGAACATCTTCGTGCTGAACATGCCCGAGGAAGTGCAGCACCTGGTCTTGTCCACTGAAACCTTCATCCGCCAGTTCAGCAGGGTGGTGGCCCCGGACAAGGAGGACGACCTCTTCGCCGGCCTGCGTTAGCCGGGCTACTGCTGGCCGGCGAGCTGAGTCTCCAGCTCGCCAAGCACCCGGTAACAGCCGAGGACGTCGGCGATGCTGGAGTTTGGCTCGCGGTGCTCGGTGATCGCCGCGATGAACTCCCGGTCCTGCAGCTCGATGCCGTTGGTTGAAACGTCGACCTTCGACACGTCGATCGGCTCCTCGCGGCCGGTCACCAGGTCGTCGTATCGGGCGATGTAGGTGCCGTTGTCGCAGATGTACCGGAAGAAGCTGCCGAGCGGCCCGTCGTTGTTGAAGCTGAGCGACAGCGTGCAGATCCGGCCGGACGGCGTCCGCAGCTGGATGGACATGTCCATCGCGATGCCGAGTTCGGGGTGGATCGGGCCCTGAACGGCGTTGGCGATCTGCGCCTGCTCACCGGTCTGGTACTGGAACAGGTCGACCGTGTGCGCGGCGTGGTGCCAGAGCAGGTGATCGGTCCAGCTGCGAGGCTGCCCGGCCGCGTTGATGTTCGTCCGGCGGAAGAAGTAGGTCTGCACGTCCATCTGCTGGATGGACAACTCGCCCGCGAGGATGCGGCGGCGCACCCACTGGTGGCTCGGGTTGAACCGGCGGGTGTGCCCGGCCATGCAGACCAGGCCGGTCTCCTGCTGCACGCGCTGAACTTCTTGCGCGTCGGTCCAGCTGTCGGCGACCGGGATCTCCACCTGCACGTGCTTGCCCGCGCGCATCGCGGCGATCGCCTGGTCGGCGTGCAGCTGCGTCGGGGTGCACAAGATCACGGCGTCCACGTCGTCGCGGGCCAGCACCTCGGCGAGGTCGGTGGTGGCGTGGCCGATGCCGTACTTGCGCGCGACCTCTTCGGCCTGCTCGATGCGGCGGCTGACGACGGAGGTGACGGTGACGCCGTCGATGTTCTGCAGGCCGTCGAGGTGCTTGGTGCCGAAGGCACCGGTGCCAGCGAGCGCGATCTTCATACGGAGTACCTCCTAGGCCGGGGTTTCGACGGACTGCAGCACCAGGTGCCCGACGGCGGTGTTGGAGCCGGGCACGTGATAGAAGCGGTAAAGCTCCTGCGCCTCCGGGCCGAGAGCGCCGCGCATGATCAGCCACATGACCAGCTCGATGCCCTCCGCGCCCGCCTCGCGGACGAACTCCAGGTGCTGGAGCTGAGCCAGCCCGGCCGGGTCCTTGACCAGCCGGTCCATGAACGCCTGGTCCCACGGCTGGTTGATGAAGCCGGCACGCGGTCCCTGCAGCTGGTGGCTCATGCCCCCGGTGCCCCAGATGTGCACGTTGAGGCTCTCGTCGAAGCGCTCCACGCACCGGCGGATCGCCTGGCCGAGCATGAAGCAGCGGTGGGCGGTCGGCGGCGGGTACTGCACGACGTTCACGGCGAGCGGGATGACCCGCGTCGGCCACGCGTCAGGCTGCCCGTAGACCAGCGATAGCGGGACGGTCAGGCCATGGTCGACCTCCATCCTGTACATCAGGGTGAGGTCGAACTCATCGAGGATGAGGCCCTCGGCCAGGTGGGCGGCCAGGTCGGCGCGGCCCTCCACGACCGGCACCGGGCGGGGGCCGTAGCCCTCGTCGGCCGGCGGGAACTCATCGGCGCAGCCGAGTGCGAAGGTCGGTACCAGTTCCGGCGTGAACGCCGACGCGTGGTCGTTGTAGACCAGGATGATGACGTCGGGCACGTGCTCCTTCGCCCAGGCCTTTGTCCATTCGTAGCCGGCGAACAGCGGCTTCCAGTACGGCTCCTGGGTCCTGCCATGGTCGATGGTGGCGCCAACGGCCGGGATGTGACTCGTGGTCAGTCCGTGCGTGATGCGAGCCATGGTCACGTACCGTCCTTAATCGAGCGCCAGCCCTCCGGCGGGCGGCCGCCCGAGATCATCATCTGCTGGTATTCGTCGATGGGCATCCCCGTCATCGTGCTGACCGCCTGCAGGTAGCTCAGCCCGTCGGTGGCGAAGATCTTCGCGAGGAAGTAGATCTGGCCACCCAGGTCGATCATCTTGTTGTAGTCGCGGTCGAGCACGGCCTGCTTCTGCTCCTCCGACATCTTCGTCTCGTCGAGGTAGGCGCGCTCGTCGGCCTTGAACCGCTCGCGGTTGGCCTCCTTCATCAGGCTCATGCAGAACTGGTTCAGCTCGTAGCCCTTTTTCGCGCGTTCGGCGGTGAATACCCGAGTGCCGGGGATGTCGTCGAAGTCCGCGGTATATGACGTCATGAGTCCTCCCAGTACAGGCGCATGGGGTTATCGACCAGCAGCCGGCGCCGCAGGTCATCCGAGGGGGCGATCCGCGGAACGAGATCGACGAGGTCGCCCTCGTCGGGCATGTGGCTCTTCATGTTCGGGTGCGGCCAGTCGGTGCCCCATATCACGCGGTCGGGGAACGTCTCAGCGATGTTCCGGGCGAACGGGACGAAATCGTCGTACCCCGGCGGGCCGGAGACCGACAGCCGCTCCGCGCCGCTCAGCTTGGCCCACACGTTCTCGTGCTCATGCATCAGGCGCCGGAAGAGCGCGAAGTCGGGACCGTCGACCGGCTGCGTCACGTCGGGCCGGCCCATGTGGTCAACGACGATGACCGTCGGCAGGCGAGTGAACAGCTCCCAGCGCTCGGCAAGGTCGGCGGCTTCGAAGTAAACGACGATATGCCAGCCGAACTCGGCTATGAGGTCAACCAGGCCCCGGTAGTACTCGTCCGGCTTGGGGTCGGCGAGGCGCCTGACGAAGTTGAAGCGGACCCCGCGGACGCCGGCCGCGTGCATGTCGGCGAGTTCGGATCTGGTGACGCCGGGCCGGATCGTCGCCACGCCGCGAGCCCGGTCGTCGGCCGCGAGCAGCGCGTCCACCAGCGCACGGTTGTCCGCGCCGTGGCAGGTCGCCTGGACGATGACGTTGCGCTCGAAGCCGAGGAAGTCGCGCAGCGCGAACAGCTTCTCCTTGGGGGCGTCGACCGGCGTGTACTTCCGCTCCGGCGCGTAGGGGAAGACGCTGCCCGGGCCGAAGACGTGGCAGTGCGCGTCGACGGCGCCCGGGGGCAGGACGTAGTCAGGCTTGCGAGGGCTGGCCAGGTAGGCGAGCCAGTCGGCGTCGGGCTCGAAGGTGGTAGTCATGGACGATCTCTCATATGTGGTCCGCTACAGTCCTCGGGAGCGCAGGGCCTTGTCCAGGCGTGGGTAGACTCGCCGGACGTTGCCAGCGTAAACCTTCGCGATCTCGGCATCGGACAGGCCTACCGCGTCGACGTATCGCTTGGTGTCGTCGAAGTAGTGGCCGGTCTCCGGGTCGATACCCCGGACAGCGCCCACCATTTCGGATCCGAAGAGGATGTTGCCCGGATCGATGACCTTGAAAAGCAGGTCGATGCCGGGCTGGTGATAGACGCAGGTGTCGAAGAACACGTTCTTCATCAGGTGCTCGCTCAGCGGCGGCTTCGTCAGCATGTCGGCCAGCCCGCGGTAGCGGCCCCAGTGGTAGGGGACCGCGCCGCCGCCGTGTGGGATCACCAGCCGCAGGTCCGCGAAGTCGGCGAACAGGTCGCCCTGGAGGAGCTGCATGAACGCCGTCGTGTCGGCGTTGATGTAGTGCGCGCCGGTCGCGTGGAAGGCGGGATTCTCGCTGCTCGAGACGTGCACCATGGCGGGCACGTCGAGCTCGATCATCTTCTCGTAGATGGGGTACCAGTACGGGTCGGTGAGCGGTGGAGCGGTCCAGTGCCCGCCGCTCGGGTCCGGGCTGAGGTTGCAGCCGACGAACCCCAGCTCAAGGACGCAGCGCTCGAGTTCGGCGATGGACGCCTTCAGGTCGGCGCCGGGCGACTGCGGCAGTTGGCAGACGCCGACGAACGTCTCGGGGAATAGCTCGGTCACGCGCGCGATGAGGTCGTTACACGCCCGGGACCACTCGACGCCGACCCGCTCGTCGCCCTCGTGGTGGCCCATGGCGGATGCCCGGGGGGAGAAGATCGTCATGTCGGCGCCGCGCTCGCGCAGCATCCTGAGCTGGTTCTGCTCGATCGACTCGCGGATTTCGTCGTCGGAGATGACCGGGTAAGCCGGTGCCCGGCGGCCCTCCCGGAACGCCGCGAGCTGGCCTTTCCGCCACTCGGAGTGCGACGTGGGAACGGTCGTGTAGTGCCCGTGACAGTCTATGATCACAGCGAATTCCCCAGCGAGATGTGGCGAGCCGTCGTGGCGGCCCGGAAACGGCGGATGTTGTCGGCGACCGCGATCAGAGCAGGCTCGGCGAAGGATGCGGCGCGGCCTGCCGCTTGCCTGTCATCGTTGGTGTTCACGCTCCGCTTTCCTCCTCGGTTACCTTGCTTACCCCGAGCCGGGCGGCCGGGGGAAGAGGGGAAGCCACAAGGGCACTCTTGCATTGTTCGATCGTGGCGTGGCACGGCGGGGGTGTGGGCGGGTGCTTTCTGCGGGCGCAGGTTCTGTCTGAAGGCGTGCCCGGCGGCGAGGATCCGTGCTGTACGGCTGTGTTCGGGCCCCGCATCGGCCGGAGCCGGGCTGTGAGGCGTCCGTGGTCTGTCTCGATCGGATCGTTCGCGTACTGCTCAACCGTGTCCGGGATGGTGCCGGCGCGCGGCGCGCCGGTGCAGAACCGCCGCGCCGCCCTCTGATCACGCCGCAAAGACAACAGGACGTCGATGACCTGTCCATGCTGATCGACTGCCCGGTACAGGGAAGTCCACTCGCCAGTCACCTTCACATACGTGACTCCGGGGTGAAGCGCTGTACCCATGGGCCGCTTGCATGGCGCTCTATCTGGTCTGATGTGCGAGTAGTGGCGATTAGGGTCCACAAACGACAAAGCCGCTGGTCAGAGACATCTGGCCAGCGGCGTTCATCGTCGCGGTCCCGATTTACTCGCGATTTATGGATCCTTCGCGAAGATGCTCGCCGCTCGGCGGCGGTCACGCGACATGGGTTTGAATAAGCTCGTTGTCACCCGGCTTGCTGGACGCACGTCTCAGCCGCTTTACGGGCTTCCTTATCGGCCGGGCTTAGGCCCTTGACGTCGTCCAGTTTGGTCTTACCGTCGACATAGGACTGAAGTGAGTCCTTATCGGCGTACTTTAGTGTGGCGTCAACCATGCAATCGATGAATGAATTGGGCGCACCTTTAAAGTCCTGCTCGGACTTCATCTTGCTCTTCAGGGCTGCCTTGTCGACGTCGCCGCCACCGCCACAAGCGGACGCGCCCAGGGCGATAATAAGTGCCATGAGACCCAACGAGCCGGCGTGGACGGCGTTCGGGAAGCGCATAGTGAGTCCTTTCGATGAATGGAAACGGTAAGAGCGGTGATGCGGTGCCTGACCTGATGAGGAACGGACCTCTTCCGTACAACCACCAGTCGTATACGTCCCTCGCCTCCGCATCACGGGAGGCAGTCTTGTCCCCCGCCCACCCCGATACCCTCAGAACGCGCCAAATCGTTATATTTTCGACTGGGTCAAGCCGAATCATCGGCTGCTTCTGAAATCGCGACCAACTGTCGTTTCGGCGTCGCCATGGGTCACCGGGTGCAAGCGCTCGGCTTCTTGGGCTACCGCCGGCCCAGCGGAGTGGATCTAGGCTGTGGCGGGTGATTCAGTCGCGCGTCTTGGGACGGAGGAACCACCAGCATGCCGGAGGCGCAGCCCCTGGAGCCGGGCGACCCCGCAGACCTCGGTACGTACAAGATCTTGGGCCGGCTGGGCGAAGGTGGCCAGGGCGTTGTCTTCCTCGGTCGCGCGCCGCACAGCGAGTACGTCGCGATCAAGTTCTTGCACGCTCGGCTGAGCAACGACTCGGCGGCCCGCGCCCGCTTCGTCCGCGAGCTCGACGTCGCCAAGCAGGTCGCCCGTTTCTGCACCGCTCAGGTGCTCGATGCCGATGTCGTGGGCGACCAGCCCTACATCGTGAGCGAGTACGTCGACGGGCGGTCGCTGGACAGCCTGGTCAAGGCCGAGGGGCCGCGCACCGGTGGGGCGTTGGAACGGCTCGCCATCGGCACCCTGACCGCATTGGCCGCGATTCATCAGGCCGGGATCGTCCATCGCGACTTCAAGCCGCACAACGTCATGCTCGGGCCGGACGGGCCCCGGGTCATCGACTTCGGCGTCGCGCGAGCCCTTGGGGCGACCGGCGACACGCAAGACATCGGCACGCCCGCGTACATGGCCCCCGAGCAGCTCACGTCCGCCGGACCTGGCCCCGCCACCGACCTGTTCGCGTGGGGCGCGACCATACTCTTCGCCGCGACCGGCCGACCTCCATTCGGCAATGACGACATCGCGGCAGTGATGAACCGGGTCCTTCACCACGAACCAGACACTCGACCGCTGCCGAGTCCGCTGCGTGAGGTAGTGACCGCCTGCCTGGCCAAGGCCCCCGAGGTTCGACCGACCGCGCGGGACGCGCAGCACCGGCTGCTCGGCATCGGGGCGCCGCACACGGCGGATGCGTTCGCGGCCGCGTCCTCCAGCCTGGGGCTGGCGGAGCTCGCGGAGCCGCCCGCGCAGGAACGGCCGCAGGCCACGGTTCCCGGCCCGCGGAAGCCAGGGAAGTGGCTGCGCCGGCCGGCGCCGGTGGCCGCCGGGGCGGTCGTCGGCGCGCTGCTCGTCGGCCTGCCCCTGTGGGCGGCAACACGGAATGACGGAGGAGGCGGCGGCCCGGCCCAGCAGAGCGGGGCGGCCCCGTTGGGCGCGCCGGGCTCAAGTGACAGCCTGGCCGGCAAGAACACGATCACGCCAAGCGCCTCCACCGGTCAGGCGCCAACTGAGGCGGCCGAGCGAGGCGGGTCGTCGCGACCATCGTCCGCCGGCTCGGTGTCGGCCACCCCCACCCCGCGAGCTCCCCGGCCGGGCGACACCCCGACTACGAGTCGACACAATCCCTACACGGCCACCCAGGTGTGCGATTCCGGCGGTCACGGCGGTGGTTATTACGTCCAGCGGTCGTCGAGCTTCAAGGGCGGCGCGACCTATCAGCTCTATAACAGCTCCGGATACAACTGTGTGGTCACGCTCAAGACCGCGAACGTGGGCCAAAAGACCACGACGTGGGCGCGGCTAAAGCGCCAACGCGATGGGAAATCCGTGACCGACAGCGGGTCATACGCCTATTACGCGGGACCCGTTTTCCTTTCGGCGAAGGGCACCTGCGTCGCCTATGCCGGCGGTACCGGCTCCGGCAGCACGTCCGCCTCCTGGGCGAACTGCGGGTGAAGGGGCTGCGTCTCCTTATACAGGTTGTTCACGAGGTTCCGCGGCCTCGGGGTTCGCCACCCCGCGGGCGGATCTTCAATGCGTTCCGCTTCTGCGGATCGCGTGGGGGGTGATCAATTGAATCTCGCTGCGTCGTTGGCGGGAGCGGAGCAACTTGTGCATGAGAAGCAGTGCCGCTTTGGCCTGTTCCGCGATGTGGGCGTCCACGGTCCCTGCGATATATGGGTCGTCGGCGTAGATATATTCTTTTATCTCGGAGATTCCGTCGTAGCCGACGATCTGCGGTGACGCGACGAAGATGTAGCCGTCCTTGATAAGGTAGGTTATCGCCATGCGCGCTCCTATGGCCATATCATCGGTGCAAGCGAAAATGGCGTCGATATCAATTGCCTTTGTGTGGGCGGCTCTTCGTTGGATCGTCTGGACGATGAAGTTGAAAGCATTACGTCGTGAGTAGGTCAAGAACGGCGACTCGATAAAGATTGCGTCAGGCCAGGCGACTCGCAGCCGTTGCTGAAAAGCGATGACCCTGCCCTGCTCCCAGGGTGCTGCCCCACCCTTGAGGACGACCACGACAGGTGCGGGTTTTCTTGGTGCGCCAACTGCCCCGATGGTGATTTCCGCAGCTATCCGCCCGCCCTCCTCCTCGTTTCCTCCGACGAAGTTCGGGAGGCGGGCGCGGGTGCGATGATCGTAATTCTCCAGGCTGAAGTAGACGTCCAAAAGGATCAAAGGTATGTCGCCTTTTCGCTCATGGAAGTCAACCAGCTCATCGAAGTGCTCATCTGGTTGATCAGGAATGAAGATAATCCCGTCGATCTCAAATTGCCGATCTTCCAGACTGGAAAACAGTGCCCAGACGGATATCGCCTCGAATGATTCCGTTGGTACCGACGGCACGATAACATAGTTCTGTTCGAGGGCGAGCGAAGCGGCTCGCGTGATCTCGGTTAACATCGCCGCATAGAATGAATGCCCACCGCTGGATGGTGTAAGAAACGCGATATGCTTGACCCGGCTTTGCCGGTAATGTCGGTCAATTAAGTGCATGGCGTTTGCGAGGAGTGACCACAGAAGTAGAATACTCAGTCCCGTAATGGCGATCACGGACCACGTGACCCCGAACGCTTGAAATGAGAGTAATGTAGAACTCGTGGTGATCGTAAAGGCAATCGCACGGCCTGTCCACCTGATCAGATTCCTTCGATGATTGAACGTCGGCTGCGCTGCCCTCGCTCTATATGGTTTCCTTTCTAACGTCATCGTTTACCGCCCGGTTCTCGTAGCCGCTCACCGCGAAGAATAGTTTCAAATATACAGCGGAAATACGACTCGACGGGCGGACCCGATAGACCGGCTCGGATATCGCGATGGCACCGCCAGCAGTACGTCGATCGGGCGCTGTGATGTCCTGGTCAGGCGATGGTCGCTTCGATCACGCTGAGCCCCGCCGGCGATGGGGTGGGCAGGATCTGCCTGATCCGCAGGCCGGCCTGGGCGAGCAGATCGCGGTATTGCGCCGCGGTGCGTTCTTTGGTTCCGAACAGAATCAGCATGTTCAGGTCCATCCGGATGGCGCCCGGCTGGTCGGAGACCCGTTCGGGCAGGATGGCCTCGGCCAGCAGCACACGGCCGGCGGGCGGCATCGCGGCGCGAACCGTAGCCAGGATTTGCCGGGCGTCGTCGTCGTTCCAGTCGTGGATGATCCGCGAGAGCAGGTAAGCGTCGGCGCCTGCGGGGACCGCGTCGAAGAAATCACCGGCGATGCACGAACAACGGTCGGCCAGGCCGTGCGCGGCCAGGTAACGGCGCGCGTCCTCGATCGCGGTGGGCCGGTCGAGGAGTTCGGCGTGCAGCCCTGGGGCGGCCCGCAGGATCGCCGCGGTCAGGACGCCGCGGCCCCCGCCCACGTCGACAAGCCGGTTCAGCTTGCCGAAGTCGTAGGTCGCGACGACGGCGTCGGCCTCCTGCTGGGCGCGGCCGGCCATTGAGGCGTGGAAGGCCGCATCGTGCTCGGGGTGGCTTGCGAGGTGATCGAAGAAGCGTTCACCGTAGACGTGCTGGAACGCGGTTCCGCCGTCGACCACTGTTCGCAGCAGGCCGCCCGCGGCGGAGTAGTACACCTCGCCGCGGGCAATGATCGGCCCGCGCATCGAATCGGGCGCCGTGGCGCGCAGGCAGGACCCGAGGCCGGTCAGCACGAACCCGCCGTTGGGATGCTCGGCCAGTACACCTTCCAGCACCAGGCCGCGCAGCACCCGGGTGAGCAGATCCGGATCCGCGCCCACGCGCGCGGCGATGGCCGGACCGGTCTGCGGGCCGTCGGCGTCGGCCAGGACATCGGCGATCCCGAGCTTGGCGGCGACGTACAGCAGCTGCGTGGTCACATAGCCGTCCATCAGGCGCTCCAGCCGTCGCACCGCCGGAACCGCCGGAACCGCCGAATCCGACAGATCGGACACCGAGTCGGCGGGCCAAGCATCGATCATGATCGTCTCCATCCGATGTGCGTCCTGTCGTCCAGTCCCGGCAGCGGCCAGACCAGCGCAGACTCTGATGATCTAGAAGGCCCAGTCTCGCCGTACTCCAGTGGGTCCGGTATCCGGCGAAACCCCTACCTCCACTGGCGGAGGCCGTGGCGGCGCACCATGTGTACGGCCGGCTCGCCCGGGCTCGCGCACCACATCGAGCACGGCGGTGCGGCGGCGCTACGGTGTTGACGCCGCGATGGGAGATCCCTGGCGGTGCGGCAATCCAGGGATAGGGGTGCTGATTCATTGGTGAACGTGGTGGCCGGCTTACAGCGCGATTGGCGCGACGGCTCGCATGCGGGGACGAAGGACCCGTCGGCCTCCCAAGACCAGCGATCGGGCTCCACCCGGCCTCAGGCTGATCAGGCCGCCGCTCCCGGCGTCGCCGCGTCAGCCGGGGGGACGCGCAACGAGTTCTCCGGGACGGCCCAGACCGTCATCCAGGTCGGGACATGGCGTGGCGACATGTCGTCGCCTGCGGCCGGGGGCGTCGAACGGCCGGCGCGGGTGATCGGCGAGTGCGACCCAGTGGTGCTGGGGGTGCATCGAGCGATCGGGGGCGGGCCGCTTCCGCCGTACGTGTGGCGGCGGCATGACGAGCTCTTGGCGGCGGTGCTGGACCCAGAGGAGGCCGCCAACCGGCTGGTGGTGTTGCGTGGTGGTTCTTCCACCGGGAAGTCGCGTGCGGCCTATCAGGCCGTGGCGGCGCAGTTGCCGCACTGGCCGGTGTGCTATCCGCGGACGGCGGGAGCGTTGGCCCGGCTGCTGGAGGGCGGGATCGCCGCCCGATCGGTGATGTGGCTGAACGAATTGCGCCACTACGCCGACGCCCCCGGCAAGGCAGAGGTGCTGTTCGATCTGGCCGAATTGCTGCAACGCCACGACCGGATCGTTGTCATCACCACTGTGTGGCCAAGGTTTTGGGCTGCCTACACCGCCGGATACCATGCTGAGCCGGGCAGGCCCGACCTGGCCAGAGTGACGAGGGAACTGCTGATCCCGTTGCCGGAACTCACCGGCCAAGACCCGCGAAGCATCGACGCCGGTCGGGGCGGAGTGATCGATGTACCCGACCTCTTTACCGGCGACGAGCTCGCCCGCGCCCGCCGCCACGCCGACCCGGCGCTGGCCGAAGCGGTCAGCGCCGCTGAACAGGCCGGCTCACCCGGCCGGCTCACTCAGTACTTGGCCGGCGTCCCCGATCTGGTCGCCCACTATGCGGGTCCCGGCGCCGACCCCTACGGGCACGCTCTGATCACCGCCGCATTGGACGCCGTCCGGCTCGGCCATACGCACCTGCTCTCTCGCGACCTGCTGCAAGACGCCGCCGTAGGTTACCTGGCGGACCGGCACCGCACCGTCCGCGATATCGAGTGGCGGAACAAGGCGTGGGAGTACGCCACCCGCACCCTCAAAGGTGCCGTTCAGGCGCTCCGGCCGGTCCCGCCCGAACACGGCAGCGGCGTGGCCGGCTACAGGGTCGCCGACTACCTTGACCAGCACGCCCGGCAGCACCGCGCCGACCACGTCCCGCCCGCGGAGTTCTGGGACGCCGCCGCCCGCCACGCTCACCCCGCCGCCCTCGAAGTCCTCAGCGCTGCCGCCTGGGACCGTGGCCTGTACCGGCAGGGCGTCCAGCTCCTCAAGAACGCCGCCGCCGCCGGCGATAGCCCTGTCGCCGCCAGGGACCTCCTTGGCCGCATGCATACCGTGAGCCCGGGCGACCACCGCCCCGCGCGTTATGCCATCACCCACATTCGCTTCGACAACACGCGCGGTGTGGTCGAGTTGCTGGAGGCCCTGCACCGGGTCGGGGCGCACGAGCAGGTCACCGTGTTGGCCGCGCGCGCCGCCGCGCACATCGCCCTGGACGATCCGTTCGGCGTGACTCGGCTCCTTGAGACTCTGTGGCAGGTCGAGGCATGGGAACAACTCATGCTGCTGCTGACCCGCGACCCCGCCCGCCATGTGCGTCTCGATGAGCCGAGGGCCGTGGCGAGGTTGCTCGACAGCCTGCGGCGGGCCGGTGCGGAGGGGGAACAGATAGAAACCTTGCTCGCCCGCGACCCCGCCGGGCACGCCGCGCTTCGCGATGGCGAAGGCGTATCCAAGCTGCTGGGGTCCTTGCGCCGTGTGGGCGCGAACGAGCAGTTCAGCGTGTTGGCCGAGCGTGCCATCGCCGACGCTCGCTTCGACGATCCGGTCCGTGTGGCGCTGCTGCTGCAGGGTCTGTACGAGGCCGGCGCGGACGGGCACGTCGCGGCATTGCTCGCCCGCGATCCGGCCGGCCACACCGTCCTCCACGACTCGCTCGGAATCGCCCTTCTGCTCGAGGCCTTGCACATGGCCAGAGCGGATGACCAGGTCACGGCGCTGCTCGCCCGCCGGCCCGCCGATCACACAGCGCTCTACGACCTGGGCGGAGTCCTCACTCTGCTGGAGCAGTTGAGCGGGATCGGAGCGGACGATCAGATTGACGCCCTGGCCCGTCGCGTCGCTGCCTACGCCCCCCTCGACAACTCCTACGAGGCGGCGGAACTCCTCGAAACCCTTCACTTGACCGCGAAAAAGGCGCACGTCGAGGCATTGGCGGAACGCCTCGCCGCCCACGCCGTCCTCGACAGCGCGGAGGGTGCGGCCAGATTGCTGGAAGTCATGCGCTCGGCCGGAAGTGATGAGCAGCTTGCCGTGCTGGGCCGCCGCGCCGCCGCCCACGCCCCGATCGACTGCCCGTACGGTGTTGCCGAGTTGCTCCTCGGCCTCCACGACGCCCGGACATCGGCACAGGCAATTACATTGCTGGCTCGAAATCCGGGCCGGTATGTCTCCCTCGACGACTCCTATGGCGGCGTCGGAGAATTGTTGAAGGTGCTGCGCAACGCCGGGAAACCCGACCAGGTCGCCGCCTTGATGGAACGCCTTCGCGTCGGCGGGTCCTTCTATGAGTTCCTTGGGATCGTTGATCGTCCGGAGAGATTCAGATTCGGGCGGGACCCGGATGGAAACGCCGCACAGCCCTGGGACTGGGAAGATCTGGAATGACAAGAGGGCCGGGGCTGACCGCGTTCGACCCGGCCGGCCGGTTGGCCGTCTTGCGAGGTGTACGCCGTCGTCAGCCGATGCGGGCGACGGCACAGTAATTGAAGACGTCGGCGGCGGAGGGGCGTTCGGCCGCCGGTAGTTCGCTGCGCCAGTCGGGGAGCGCGACGATGCCGGGGGGAATGAGGTCCATGCCGTCGAAGAAGCGCGTGAACGCCGCTCGGTCGCGCATTTGTACGGGTTCTCGGCTGCGTGCGCTCTCGCGCTTGGCAATGGCGTCGAACATGGCCGCGGCTTCGCGGGAGAGGAAGTCGGTGGTGCCATGTGACATGGCCAGATGGCTGCCCGGTGCGAGCGCGCCGGTCAGGTGTGCGACCTTGCCGTAGGGATCGTCGGCATCGGCGAGGAAGTGCACGACGGCGATGAGCATAAGCGCCACCGGCTCGTTCAGGTCGAGGGTTGCGCGCAGGTCGGGATGTTCGAGGATGGTGCCCGGCTGGCGTAGGTCGGCGTGGATGTAGGCGGTGGCACCGCCGGGCGCGCCGGCGAGCAGTCGCCGCGCATGGGCGAGCACCACCGGGTCGTTGTCGACGTAGACGACGCGGACGGTGGGATCGATGGCCTGGGCGACTTCGTGGACGTTGTCGGCGGCGGGAATGCCGGTGCCGATGTCGAGGAACTGCCGTACGCCCGCCTCTTTGACCAGGTAGGTCACGGCCCGGCGAAGAAAGCGGCGGTTTTCTATGGCGGCGATCCGAAGGGCCGGAAAGGCGGCCGCGGCGGTGTCGCCGGAGATCCGGTCGGCCTCGAAGTTGTCGCTGCCGCCCAGCCAGTAGTTGTAGCGCCGCGCCGCGTGCGCGACCGTCGTGTCGATCTCGAAGGGATCTTCCCAGTCTTGGTCGGTCGGCGCCGTCGGGTCTGGTCGGCTCACGGGTCCCCTCCACTGAGTCCCGTACGCGTGGGACGGTTACGTGCACGTGTGCCCACGTCCACGCCAAAGGGAAATTATGTCAGCGCCGCCGGCAGCTTGGACAGTAAGTAACTGTCGTGAATTTTGCTGTTTCGGCACAGTTTGCCGTTCGCTGAGTGCTTTGCTCGTCTGTCAGGACGGCGACTCTTGTTAGGCTGGAGTCAATTCACGAATTTGGCAACCACGCGGCCGGCCGCGCTGCCTCCTCGTGAGGATCTTGGCCGCTTCCGCGGGCGCCACGCCGCGGCCCCATGCGTCCGTCTTGCGTCATCGATGGCGACAACCACCCCAGGGCGGGCCTACGCGGGCGGAATCCGTACCGGGATCTCCCCACCGAGCTGGAAGCCATCGGCCAGTCGCAGTTCGTCGCCGCTCCAGAACCGGCCCGGGTCGTACCAGCTCGGCTGCCGCTTGGCCGGCAACAGGCCCATGGTCTGGTAAGTGACGGCGAGGATCTCGGCGCAGTACGCGGTTTCCAGCCCGGCGGCCTCACCGCCGGCCCGCCGGCCGCCTCGCCGCGGTGGGATCGGCATCCGGCCGCGCAGCCAGCGCGTGGCGAGCCGCGCGGACGACGGGAAGGGGGTGCCGTCCAGGCGGGCGATGGTGCGCAGCACCGCGTCTTCCATCTCGCGCGTCACGGGCTTGTCGAGCTGGCGTAGCCAGCCCCGTTGCCCGTACTTGTGCGCCCACACCAGGACGGACGCGCGCAGGTCGTGTAGCTGCACCCCACGATGATGGCCGCCCGACCACATGTCGGGCAGCGATCGGCCGAGCTCGGCGTGCCACATCAGCGGCGGCAGGTCCTCGATGACGACGGACATGCCCACGTGATTGACCGGGCTGTTCGTCGTCACCTGGATGGCCCGGTCGGCGACCTTCCGGCCGCGGAACAGCCATACGTCGCCGGTACGGGTCAGGTCGATCGCCGTGTCAAGATCGATGCTCACGACGGACATGCCCAGTAGCCTATGCGGATGCGATGGTGGAAGGTGCTGGGCCTGGCAGGGCTCGTCGGCGTCGCCGCGACCGGCGTGGTGATCGTCCGGGCGGAGCGACGGCGCCGTGCCTACACCCCCGAAGAGATCCGGGCCCGACTGCACGCGCGCCTGGCCGAGGCGTCAGAGGGTGACCGTTAGTTCGCATGCTGTCCACGAACCAACGACCGCCGGCTCACGGACGTGGCCACATCGGGTTTCGTTGGTATTGAAACCTTCTCCTTCGACCTCGATGTGCTCTACACGCCGCAGGCCTGGACCGGACGGATTAGGGCCAGTGCCGGGGTCGGGGCAAGCCTCCCCCCAGAAAAAGTCGACGCGTTCTCCGCCGAACTGTCCGGACTGCTGCGTGAGCGTTTCCCCGCGGACGTGCTCCGTATCCCGCACCGCACATGGGCCGTGGTGGCCCGAAAGCCCACAGGAGCACCAAGCCGGTAGCGGCCACAGGCATTTCGCCTGGCGGACGCCCTCGCCGGTGCCTCCAGCGGCTCACTGAACGCTCCCGTTGGGTTCGTCGCCCGGCCAGGAGTTCCAGTGCGTGATCTCCTCGACCGGGCGACGCTCGGCCGGCCGGAAGTCGGTGCCGACGGTGTACGCGACCGGCAGCAAGGCGGCCTGCGTGACCTTGTCGTAGGGAATGCCGAGCAGTTCAGCGGCCTGTCGCTCGTGTGCGAGATGGAACGTCGTCCACGCCGAGCCGAGACCGCGCGAGCGCAGCGCGAGCTGGAAGCTCCAAATCGCGGGATGGATCGATCCGAAGAACCCCGCGGCCAGATTCACATCGTTGATCCGTCCCTCGATGCAGGGAATCACTAGCACCGGAACCCGATCGATCACCTTCAGCAGATGGCTCGCGGATTCCAGCACCCGCGCCTGCCGGCCGGTCGCCGTTTGCGCGTTGCGGCCCAGGGCGCGGAAGTAGGCTTCACCGCCGGAGCGGTACAGGTCGGCCAGACCGGCGCGTTTGGCGGGGTCGGTGACGACCACCCAATGCCACCCCTGCCGGTTGCCGCCGGTCGGCGCCTGGATCGCCAGACGCAGGCACTCCATCAGCACCTCCCGCTCGACCGGGCGATCGAGATCGAGGCGCTTGCGCACCGCTCGCGTCGTCGAGAGCAACTGATCGGTGACCCTGGTGTCGAATGGCTGGCTCATGTCGCAGGACGCTACCCCCGTCCGTCCATGGTGTCTTCCGCGCCCGTCCGCCGCGCCGACGCCCGGAAGCTCAGCCGCCCTTTGTGCTCGCCTCGGCGATCCCTTCAGTCAGTCGTGTGCCTGGAGCCATTTGAGGAGGTTGGTGCGTACGCCGCTGATGTCGAGGAGGGACAGGCCGTGGGCGCTGGAGCCGGTGATGGTGGTGGCGGTGCAGGCCACGGCGTGGGCCTTCATGCGGGTGCACAGCTCGGTGGAGTGGGCGGGTGGTACGAAGTCGCCCGAGGAGTGCACGAGGTAGAGGGGCGCGTCGGTCGAAGTGGCGTGCTGGTAGACGACGAGATCAACCCATCTGGACCAGCAGGCGGTGTCGTTCTTGTCGGGGGTGCAGCGGGCGAGCAGGACGGCGGTGTCGCGAAGTTTGCGCTTCTTGGTGGTGGCGGTTGTGGTTTGGCCGTCGGTGTAGGCGCGGTACGGATTGGCGACGGGGGAGAGGGCCGCAACGGCTTTGAAAGTGCCTTTGCCGGCGCCGAATGCGCCGACGGAGGCGGCGAGGTGGCCGCCGGCGGAGGAGCCGACGGCGAGCACGCGACCCGGGTCGAGGGTGAAGGTGGTGGCGTGGGCGCGGATCCAGGCGACGGCGTTGCGGACGTCGTTGCGTTGGGCGGACCAGGCGTTGTCGGTGTTGAGCCGGTAGTTGATGGAGAAGACGGCGTAGCCCTGGTCGGCGAAGTAGCGGGCTTGGCCGGCCCATTCGGCTTTGTCGCCTTCGTACCAGTAGCCACCGTGGATGAGGACGAGGGCGGGTTGTTTGGTGGCGCGGGTGTAGTAGTAGGCGTCGACGGTTTGCCGGGTGTGGGTGCCGTAGGTGTAGCTCGCCTCGGTCCTGGTCGCGGTCGCGGCCAGTGGCGCGGCGCTGCGCGTTGAGTCGCCGCCGGTGGAGCCCGTGGAGCCCGCGGAACCGGTGGCTCCGGTCGCACCGCTGGCGGTGTCGGTGGAGGTGGGGTCGATGCTGCGGGCCTTGACCGTCGGGGTCTCTTCCGTCGCGGCGGGGGCAACGGCGCGGGATTGGGTGTGGGCGGTCAGCCAGGTGAGGGTCTGGTCGCGCAGCGCCGTGTCGTTGAGCAGTCCGCCGCCCCCGGAGGAGGTGGAGGTGACGGTTCTGACGGTGACGTCGGTGTCGCCCTGGGCGGCGAGCGCGGATTTGGCGTCGTTGGCGTGGGCGACGGGCACGATGTCATTGCTGGAGTGCACCAGCAGCATGGGGGCGTCGTCGCCGCCGGCCTGGGCGGCCACCGACATGTCGGTGTAGCGGTCGAGGCAGGCGGCGTCGCCGGTGGCGATGGTGCAGCCGGCGAGGATGACGGTGTGATCGCGGATCTTGCGGCGGCTGAATGTGGCGGCTGTGGTCTGGGCCTCGTCGTAGGCCCGCTTCGGCGTCATGATCCCCGAAAGTCCGATGACGCCGCGCACCCGGGCGTTCCCGGAGCCCAGCGTGCCGGCCTGGGCCGCCAGTTGACCGCCGCCTTGCGAACCGATCATCGCGATCCGGTCGGGGTCCAGGGCGAAATCGGCGGCATGCGCTTTGATCCAGTCGATGGACGCGAGCACGTCGTCGCGGGGGCGGGGCCAGAAGGCCTCGGCGTCGAATCGGTGGTTGATGGCGAAGACCGCGAACCCGTGGCCGGCATACCACTCGGCGGTGCCCTTCCAGTCCGCCTTGTCGCCCGCGTTCCAGTAGCTGCCGTGCACAATCACGATCCCCGGCTGGGTCGCGCCGGCGGCCGGGTCGTTCCAGTACGCGTCCAACGCCTGTCGCACATGCGAGCCGTAGGCGAAAGTCTGCTCATGTGCCACCGCCGCCCGCGAAGTCTCCGGCGCCACCACGAACAACGCCACCAGCCCGGCCGCCGGCACCAGCACTCGCCACCGGCGCGATGCCGGACGTTGCTGCCCCTCCGCTTGCCGACCCGCCGCTCTGTTGCGGGCGTGCCACCCCGGCATGCGCATGCGGATGTCCTTTCGCGGGGAACGCCTCAGGGCGCTGGTGTCACACTTGACTGACGAAATGACCCCCATTGTGGGTGACCGGTTTACCGCCCGCCCACGCGTGGCCGTCTCCGGACAGGAGCGTTTGCGGCTATCTCGGTGGCTATTTTGACGAAAATCTCACCTTGGCTAGCCGGCTTGATGGTTCATGATCCCTTCATGAAGAGAGCGGTTCGTGCGGCCGGATGTGGTCACAATTGCGCCATGCGGTGAATACTTCTCGCCCGATCCG
The DNA here is from genome assembly GCA_035765195.1 of Streptosporangiaceae bacterium. Lineage (GTDB taxonomy): Bacteria > Actinomycetota > Actinomycetes > Streptosporangiales > Streptosporangiaceae > CALAED01. The sequence goes on along the minus strand of DASTYC010000007.1, from coordinate 60,036 downwards.
CCTGCCTGCCGCGATCAATTTCCGTGCATCGCATCGATGCCCTGGGTGTCCTGAAGATCGATCCGAGTAGGGATCGACCGGCCGAAATCAAATAAGACGCCTGTATGGCGCTCCTGGTTTACCGGGTGCGGAAGGTGGCACTGACGCTGGTATCTCTGTTGGAAACAACCTTGTTAGTTTCCTGTAGGTTTCCCCCGGCCTTACCTCGCCGTTTCAGCGATCTTGGGAGCTCAGATGGTCTCTCGGCCGCGCTCCGGTGGTCTGCCGCAGGGTGGATCGACCCTTGGGACACACGTCCGCTGGGTCGCGGCGGCCGCCACGGTGGTGATGCTGGCGGCGTTGCTTCAGGTGTGGTCGCTGGCGCTGCCGACGGCCGGCCGGGCGGCTGCCGGTTCGCCTGTCGAGGTGACAGCGGCGGCGGCATTAAAGGGGGCACGCCTGTCGGGGAAGCCGGTGGAGGTGGCCGCGTGGCGGGGCGAGTCCCGGGAGGTATACGCCGAAAGTAACGGTTCGTTCACCGCAACCGAGCATCTGCGGTCGGTCCGTACGCGCAAGAACGGCCGTTGGGTAAAGATCGACACGAGTCTGCGCGTACAGGCGGACAACTCGGTGGCGCCGGCCGCATCCTCGGTAGATCTGGCCTTCTCCGGCGGCGGGACGGCGCCGATGGCGCGGATGGCGCGCGCCGGGCGGCAGCTGGCGTTGACGTGGCCGGGGAGCCTGCCGGCCCCAGTCGTCGATGGTGATACCGCGGTGTACGCCGATGTGCTGCCGGGGGTCGACCTGCGGCTGCGGGCCGAGGCGGACGGCATGTCGCAGCTGCTGGTGGTCAATACGGCGGAGGCGGCGCGGAACCCGAAGCTGGCGAAGCTGGCGTTCTCCCTCCACGGGTCCGGGCTGCGGGTCGAGCCGGATTCGGGCGGTGGGCTGGTCGCGGTGGACGCCCAGTCTGGCGGTGCGGTGTTCGCGGCGCCGGCTCCGCGGATGTGGGACTCGAGCCGACCGGCGGAGCCGCCGGCGGGGTCGTCGCCATCCGCCGCCCGCACCCAGGATGGTGTGGCCGAGGACCCCGCCGATGGGCCCGCGGAGGGCGCGAAGGTGGCCCCGGTCAAGGCAGATGTCGCCGTGGGGTCGCTGACGCTGCGGCCCGACCATAAGTTGCTGACCGGCGCGGATACCGCGTTCCCGGTGTATATCGATCCGGCGTGGCGGACGGAGAAGGACACCTCGGGCGGTGCTTGGGCGATGGTGTCCAGTGGCTGGCCATCGCAGTCGTATTACAAGTTCGCCGGGAACTCCACCGAGGGGATGGGGTTCTGCGATGTCAGCCTCGACGGCCGCTGTGTAAAGGATCAAAAGAAGCGGCTGTTCTACCGCATGCCGACCAGCTTCTTCGCTGGAAAGTCGATCCTGTCTGCGACGTTCACGGCGTACGAGACCGACGCCTATGACTGCAACAACTCCACCACGGTGCAGCTGTGGCGGACGAAGGGGTTCATCACCTCCTCGACGTGGGACTCCACCTCGGACAACTGGCTGGAGCATCTGGACAGCCGTGACGTGGCGTACTGCTCGTCGACCCCGGTGGAGTTCAACGCCAAGGCGGCGGTGGCCGACGCCGCGGCGGGCAGGTGGTCGACGACGACGTTCGGGCTGCGCGCGTACAGCGAGTCGTCGATGGGGTGGTGGAAGCGGTTCGCCGACGACGCCTACCTGCGGGTGAACTACAACCAGCCGCCGCCGCAGGTGAAGATGAGCCAGCTGTCGATGACGCCGGGTGGGGCGTGTGTGGACTGGGCCAAGCCGACCGTGTGGGCCAACGACCTGACCAAACTCATGCTGTACGCGAAAGGCGTGACGGACCCGGACGGCGACAAGGTATCGGTGCAGTTTTCTGTCGACTGGGGGACCGGCGGCTGGACTTCCCCAACGATCGGGCCGAAGGCGTCCGGCAAAGCCAACGTGTTCAGCCTGGCGTACAAGAGCTCCGGGGGCCCGGATCTGCCGCAGAACACTCAACTCCTTTGGCAGGTACGCGCGTACGACGGCGTGGCGTGGAGCCCGTGGAGCTGGGCGGGCAGCGCCACCAGTTGCTACTTCAAATACGACGCGACCAGGCCGGACGGCCCCGCGATCGCCTCGGCCGATGGCCGCTACCCCCGGTCGGATCCGGCGAATGAGGCAGACCCATGGAACGACGGCGTCGGCCGATACGGAACGTTCACGCTGGACTCGGCCGCCACCGATGTGACGACGTACTGGTTCGGGGTCAACTCGAGCCCGTCGTCGGCGAACGCGCGGGCGACCAGCGGCGGCGCGCCGGTCAACGTCCAGGTCGCGCCGACCACCTCTGGGTTGTTTTTCATCACGGCGCAGGCGTTCGACGCCGCCGGTAACGGCAGTGTGATCGAGGTCTACTACTTCCGGGTCATGGCCGGAACACCGGCGAAGGCGAGGTGGGCGCTGGACGAGCAGATCGACTCAACACAGGTGGTCGATTCTTCCGGATCGTTCCCGGCTGCCGTGCACGGTGGTGTGACGCTCGGCGTGGAGGGAGTGGACAAGACGGCGATGCAACTGGGCGGCGTCGACGGCTACGCGGCCACGTCCGGTCCACTGGTCGACACTTCCAAGGGCTTCGCCGTGTCGGCGTGGGTCCGGCTGCCGGCCACGAAACCAGATCATGCCGCGATCGTCGCCACGCAGGCGGGCGCGCAGCGCAGCGGCTTTGAGCTGTATTACTCAAGCGGCCTGGACCGGTGGGTGTTCAACCGGTACGACGCCGACTCCACCACCGCGACGATCGTGCGGGCCCAATCGGCCATTGCGCCGCAGGGTGGCGAGTGGGCGCACCTGGCGGGCGTGTACGACGCGGTCAAACAGACCATCAGCCTGTACGTCAACGGCCTGCTCGCCCAGACCACCGCCTACACCAAGCCGTGGAACGCCACCGGGCCGGTGCAGATCGGCGCCGGCTCCTACAGCGCTGTGCCGGGAAGCTTCTTCTCCGGCGAGGTCGACGACGTGCGCGTCTTCGACCGCATCGTGTCCGGCGACGAGGTCACGGACCTGGCCACCGCGGCGCCTGTGCTCAAAGCGCGGTGGAAACTGAACGACTCCGGCACCGCGATCCGCGCCGCCAAGGCGTACTACAAGCTGGACGAGACCGCAGGTGCGACGCGCGCCGAGGACACCATGGGCGCCTATCCGGCCGGTGCCCACGGCGGCGTGACGTTCGGTGTGGGCGGCAGGTCCGGCACCGCCGCCCGGCTGAACGGCACGACAGGGTACATGTCCACAACCGGGCCGGTGCTGGACACCACCAAGAGCTTCAGCGTGTCCGCCTGGGCCAGGCTGTCCGCGGTCACCAACACCTCGGTGGTGGTCGGTCAGGAAGGCTCGGTCGGCAGCGCGTTCGCGCTGTATTACTCCCCGGCCTACAACCGGTGGATCTTCAACATGCAGACCCCGGACTCGGCCACCCCGACGCTGATCCGGGCCCAGTCCAACGTGTCGCCGGCGCTGAACACCTGGACGCATCTGGTCGGGGTCTACGACGCCGACGCCAAACAGATCCGCCTTTATGTGAACGGTGTCGCGCAGCAGACCGTCGCCCAGCCCAACAGCTGGGCCGCGACCGGCCCGGTCACCGTCGGCCGGTTCAAGTACAAGGGCGGCTTCGCCGCGATGCACTACTTCAGCGGCGATCTCGACGAGGTAAGGGTCTTCGACCAGTCCATCAACGACTCCGAGGTCGCCCGGTTGGCCGGTGTCGCGGGCGGCGGGGTCCCGACGGCCGACGACGGGCCGCTCGGCAACCATCTGACCCTTGCCGGGAACGCGAACATCGACCAGAGCGCCGGGATCCTCGGCGCTCCGCCCGGCGCCTTGGTGCTGTCCGGGGCCGGCGACTACGCCGCCAGCACGGGGCCGGTCGTGCACACCAACCAGTCCTTCACCGTCGCCGGGTGGGTGACCTCGGCCGGGCGGCCGTCCGGCAACGCCGCGATCTTCAGCCAGGCCGGAGGCGTCAACAGCGGCTTCACGCTGCGATATTCGCCCACCGCGGTCGGCGGAGCCGGCGGCTATGAGCTCGAGATGCCCACCACGGACACGACCGGCGCCACCATGCAGAAGGCCGACCATGTGAGCTTCCAGTCGTCCTTCGAATGGGACCACGTCGCGGTCGTCTACGACGCCTTCGCCGACGAGATGCGGCTGTACGTCAACGGACAACTCGACCAGGTTGAGGACGGCAGCCGCGAGTCCTACCGGTCCAACTCGATCGGCTTCGACGCCACCGACCCCCTCCAACTCGGCCGCACCAAGACCGGCGGCACCTGGGGCGAGTACTGGCCCGGCGTGCTCGACGACGTGTGGGCGTACTCCGGCGTGCTGACCGACGACCAGATCCAGGAGCTCGTCGCCTCGCCTAATGAGCTGCCGACCGACGGTTTCCCCTGATCAGTCGATTGCGTCGTGAGGTGCGTGTGCGGTGTCGCCGCTCCTCCCCGAACCCCAGTTGGCCTTTTGGAGCGGGTGTCCCGCCGATGCGACGGCGCGGAACGCTAGGAGGATGTCGTGAGTGTCGACGCGAACGCGGCGTGGGTGCGCAGGGATCGTGCGCGGCGCAGGACGGCGGCGGCGGTAGCGGTTGTACTCGCGGGGACGCTGTCTCAGGCGATCCCCGCCCATGCCGATCCGGGAACCGGCAGACCTGAGATACACAGCCGCGAGCACAGGGTGCACGGCCACGCCGTCAAGGCCCGTCCACGCACCGCCGGTCAGGGCACCACGGGTGGCGTCCCGGCGGCGAAGGCGTCCTGGCCGAGGCCTGGTTCGGCCGAGGTGTCGGTCCCGGCTCCGAGGGCGTGGGCGCGGCGCGCCGATGGCCTGCCCGTGTGGGTGGGCGCACCGGCCGCCGAGTCGGCGCCGCAACGCTCCGGGCGGCCGGCGACGGCGAGCGCGGGGAAGGTGCGGGTGCGGATTTTGGACCAGTCCGCGGCGCGGCGCGCCGGTGTCCACGGAGTGTTGCTCACCGTGGCCAGGACCGATTCGGCGGCCGCTCCCGGACGGGTTGGCGTGCGGTTGGACTATTCGGGGTTCACGCAGGCCTTCGGAGGTTCGTACGGGTCTCGGCTGCGCCTGGAACAGCTGCCCGGCTGCGCGATCACGACGCCGGAGCGCGCCGCGTGCCGCACGGCCACGCCGGTGGCGACCACGAACAATGGGAAAGCGCAGACGCTCACCGCCGACGTGGACGCCGCCACGTCGGGAGCGACGGTGCTGGCGGCGGCCGCGGCCCCGTCCGGGTCGGCGGGTGACTATAAGGCGACGTCGTTGTCGGCGTCGGCGACGTGGAAGTCCGGTGGCAGTTCCGGCGACTTCACCTGGTCGTACCCGATGCGGGTGCCGCCGGTGCCGGGAGGGCTGGCGCCGCAGGTGGCGGTCTCCTACTCGTCGGGGAGTGTGGACGGCCGGACCGCGAACGCCAACAACCAGCCCTCCTGGGTCGGTGAGGGGTTCGATCTGTGGCCGGGGTATATCCAGCGCGGCTACAAGTCGTGTGAGGACGACGGCGCCCCGAAGGACCAGTGGGGGAACTCTCCCGGTGACCAGTGCTGGGGATATGACAACGCCACCATCACCTGGAACGGCAAGGGCGGTGAGCTGATCCCCGCCGGGTCGCGGCAGTGGAGGCTCAAGGACGACGACGGCACCCGGATCGAAGAACTCACCGATACCGCCACCGGCAACGGCGACAACGACGGGGAGCACTGGAAGCTCACCACCACCGACGGCACCCAGTACTTCTTCGGCAAGAACAAGCTGCCCAACTGGACGTCGGGGAGTCCGCAGACGAGATCCACCTGGACCACGCCCGTCTACGGCGACGACCCCGGTGAGCCCTGCTACGACTCCGGCGGCTTCGCCGCCTCGTGGTGCCGCCAGGCATGGCGGTGGAACCTCGACTACGTCGTCGACCCGCACGGCAACGCGATCGCCTACTACTACACCCCCGAGACCAACCATTACGGGCGCAATCTCAAACCCGAGGACGAGACGTCCTATGAGCGGGGCGGCCACCTCGACCACATCGAGTACGGGCTGCGTTCGTCCAGCCTGTTCGCCAAGGCCCCGGCCCGGGTCGACTTCGGTGTCTCCGAGCGGTGCATCCGCACCACAGCGGCCGACTGCGACCCCTCCAATATCACCACGCATCCCGACTACTGGTGGGACGTGCCCTGGGACCTGCACTGCGACTCCGGACAGGACTGCATGGACGACCACGGCACGGTGTCGCCGACGTTCTGGTCGCGGAAGCGCCTGACCAAGGTGACCACCCGGGTGCTCAAGAGCGACGGCGCGACCTATCGGGACGTGGAGTCGTGGTCGCTGACACATGATTGGGGTCTGGCCGACATCGACCGGGACCTGCTGCTCACCTCGATCACCCACACCGGCGACCCGTCCGGCACTCCGGTGAGCCTTCCGCCGGTCACGTTCACCTACGGCTCGGCGATGCCCAACCGGGTCGACAAGCTCTACGACGACATCCCGCCCTTCCTGCGGTACCGGCTGGGGTCGATCAACGACGAGTCCGGCGGGATCATCGATGTCAACTACTCGGCCGAGGACTGCAAGGTCGGGGATGTTCCGACGCCGGAGACGAACACGCGCCGCTGCTATCCGGTCTACTGGCAGCCGGCCGGGCACGACGATCCGATCAGGGACTGGTTCCACAAGTACGTGGCCGTACAGGTGATCCAGACCGACCGGACCGGCGGCGCCCCCGACATCGTCACCAACTACGACTACCAGGACGGTGCGGCCTGGCACTACGACGACGATGACGGGCTGATCAAGGAGAAGAACAAGACCTGGTCGCAGTGGCGCGGCTACGGCAAGGTCGTGGAGACCTCCGGCGGCTGGAACGACATGCGCTCCCAGACCGACCATTCCTATTTCCGCGGCATGGACGGCGACCGGCTGAACACCTCCGGCGGCACCAAGGATGTCATCGTCTCCGACGGGGAGGTCGGCACCTATGACGACCATGACTCCCTGGCCGGCATGGAGGTCCGCACCGTGGCCTACGACCGGCCGGGCGGCACCGTCGTCACCAAGACCGTCAACTCGCCCTGGCACCACCAGACCGCATCCCGCGCCCGCAGTTGGGGCACCGTCACCGCCAACCTGACCGGCGTGCACACCACCCGCACCCTCACCGCGCTGAGCGGCGGCGGATGGCGGGAGACAAAGAAGTCCACCGAGCACGACACCACCACGGGGCTGGCGGTCGAGGAAGAAGACCTCGGCGATACCGCGGCCGCCGCCGACGACCGGTGCTCCACCATCGGCTACGCGCAGAACACCGACGCATGGTTGATGAACTACCCCAGCCGACGGCGTGTCGTCGCGCTGTCATGCGACAAGACCCCCACCGACCTTGCCGCGCAGCTGATCTCCGACGAGCGCACCTCCTACGACGGCGGCTCGTTCGGCGCTGCGCCGTCCCAGGGCGATGTCACCAAGGTGGAGAAGGCGGCGTCGGCATCCGGCACCACGGTGTCGTACGTGACGCAGGCCCTAAGCAGCTACGACACCTACGGACGGGTGCGGACCGCGACCGACGCCGCCAACAACACGACCACCACCACCTACACCGACACCAGCGGCCTGAACACCGGGACGACCGTCACCACACCGCCCGTCGTCGCGGGCGACGTCTCAACCGCGCTCACCACCTCGCAGGTCCTGGATCCGGCATTCGGCGCGCCGCTGTCGAAGACCGACGCGGGCGGCAAGATCACCACCCTGGCCTATGACGGGCTGGGCCGGCTCACCAAGGTGTGGCTGCCCAACCGAACCACCGCGGCATCCCCGAACTTGGAGTTCGCCTATACCGTCACCGACGGTCAACCGGTGGCGGTGGCCACCAAGACGATCACCCCGACGGGCCTGCAAAAGACGACCTATGAGCTGTACGACGGGTTGCTGCGGTCCCGGCAGATCCAGGCGCCCGGCCCGGGCGGGACCCGGCTGATCAGCGACAGCTTCTACGGCTCCCACGGCAAGGTGTCGCGCGCCTACCAGCCCTACAACGCCGCCGGCGCCCCCTCCACCGCCCTGTTCGGAGTGGATACGCCGGGCAATGTGGAAACCCAGACCGCCTACGACTACGACGGGCTCGGCCGCGTCACCACGGAGCGGCTGCTGGTCGGCAACGGCAGCAGCGAGGAGAAGTGGCGCACCACCACCAGCTACGGCGGCGACCGTGTCAACGTCGACCCGCCCGCCGGCGGCACCCCGACCACCACCATCCTCGACGCCCGCGACCAGAAGGTCGAGCTACGCCAATACAAGGGCGACAGCCCGACCGGCGCGTATGACTCCACCAGCTACGCCTACACCCCCGCCGGCCAGCTCAAGACCGTCAACGGCTTCGGCGGCAACACCTGGACCTACACCTACGACCTGCGCGGCCGCAAGATCCAAAGCACCGATCCGGACACCGGCACCACCACCACCGGCTACGACGACCTCGACCGGGTCACCTCCACGGAAGATGGCCGGGGGAGGAAGCTCGCCTTCACCTACGACCCGCTCGGCCGTAAAACGGGCGAATACGAGACCTCCACCTCCGGCCCCAAGCTGGCCGAATGGACCTACGACACCGCCCGCAAGGGCCAACCGGCCACCGCTACCCGGTTTTCCGGGGGCGCGGCCTACACCATCGGCTACAGCTTCTACGACAACCTCAACCGGCCGCTGCGCACTACTTACACCATCCCGTCGATCGCGGGCGAGGAGAAACTCGCCGGCAGCTACACCTTCGGCACCACCTACAACCTCGACGACACCGTCCAGGGCTACGGCTTCCCCGCCGGCGGCGGACTGGCGGCCGAGTCCGTCGTGATCGGTTACGACGCCGACAACCTCAAACGCCCGGTCAGGCTGACCGGCAACCTGTCGTCGTACGTGACCAACACCAACTACTCAGCCACCGGCAAACCCCAGCAATACGAGCTGTCGACCGGCGGCGCGAAGACCTGGCTCACCCTGGGCTACGAGTACGGGACGCAGCGGCTGCACGAGTCCCGCACCGACCGCGAGAACATCGCCGGCGTCGACCGGGACGCCGTCTACGGCTACGACGACGCGGGGAACGTCATCCACATCACCGACACCTCCCGCTCTGGCGTCGACAATCAATGCTTCCGCTACGACCACCTGCGCAGGCTCACCGACGCATCGGCCCAGCGGACGGCGACCTGCGCCGCCGATCCCTCCGGCGCGCTTGGCGGCCCGGCGCCCTATTGGCACACCTACACCTACGACACCGCGGGGAACCGCAAGACCGAAACCAGCCACAACGCGGACGGAAGCATCGCCGCCACCCGCACCTACACCTACCCGCCGGCCGGGCAGGGTCACCGGCTGCAAGGCGTCACCCAAACCGGCGCCGGCGCCCACAACGAGTCCTATGGCTACGACGCCTCCGGCAACACCACCACCCGCGACACCGGCACGGCGAACCAGACACTCACCTGGGACGGCGAAGGCAAACTCACCAAGATCGCTGACGCGGCGGCGGGCGACACCAGCTACCTCTACGACGCGGGCGGCAACCGCCTGCTCCGCCGCGACTCGGCCGCCACGACCCTGTCCATGAACACCATGGAGCTGCGGCTGGACAAGGCCACCAACACCGTCCGCGGCACCCGCTACTACCTCCACAACGGCCAAACGGTCGCGACACGCACCACCTCGGGGGCGCAATTCCTCGCCGCCGACCACCACGGCACCGCCGAAGAAGCCATTGACGCCACCACCCAGGCCCTCACCCAGCGCCGCTTCACCCCCTTCGGCCAACCCCGCGGCGCGACCCAGGGGACCTGGCCCGGCGACAAGAGCTTCGTCGGCGGGACCGCCGACCCGACCGGGCTCACCCACCTCGGCGCACGCGAATACGACCCCGCCACCGGCCGATTCATCTCCGTTGACCCGCTGTTCAATCTCGACTACCCACAGAGCTGGGACGGCTACTCCTACGCGAACAACACGCCGGTAACGATGAGCGACCCGGACGGCCTCGACGGGCCTCTGCGCGGCAACAAGGACTGCTATTACGCCGGCAAGGGTTGCGACAAGCCAAAGCCCAACGGGGGGTGGGACGGCGACGAGCCACGATATCCCGAACCCGCCTTTCCGGCGTTGCCCGAGGGAAAGCAACGCAAGACGCAGTACAACCAGCGGCTGCAAGCACTTCGTGACGCCATTCAGGACGCGCGCGACCTGCAGTTGTACATGCAAGGGAAGATCGCCTTCTGCTCCGAATACCCCGGCGAAGCGGCCTGCAAAGCCACCACCCTGCACGACGACCTGAACACGCTGGGACTGATACCCGGCGTCGGTGACCCTGCTGACATCGTCAACGGCGCGCTCTACGCCGCCGAAGGCAAGTGGGGAATGGCCGCGCTATCCGCCGCCTCTGCCATACCCAACATCGGCTACCTAGGAAATCTGTTCAAATGGCTGCGCAAGGCCAAACCAGCCGCGAAGGCCTGCAACAGCTTCATCGCCGGCACCCAGGTCCTCATGGCCAATGGCAAGCGCAAACCAATCGAGAAAGTAAGAGTTGGCGACAAGGTCCTGGCCACCGACCCCAAGACCGGTGAGACTCGCACGCAAAGGGTCATCGCCACTTTCAGCGGCGCTTCCTACGACCACCTGGTCCAGATCACTATCGACACCGACGGCACACGCGGCCACAAAACCGGCGTCATCGTCGCCACCGAACACCACCTCTTCTGGAACCCGCGGCGCCATCAGTGGCTCCGCGCCGACCAACTTGCCCTCGGCAGCATCCTCCGCACCCCTGACAAGGTCAGCCTCGACGTCATCCGCGCCATCCCCTACCCTGGACACCCACAAGTCCACGACCTCACCGTCGCGGACGCCCACACCTTCTATGTGGAAGCCGGGACACGGCCAGTTCTCGTCCACAACTGCGGCTTCGACCTCGACGCGATGTCCGCTGCGGGGCGAGCGCAAGACAAGAATGGCCTGACAGTCGCGGGCCGCGCTTACCAAAAGCACATGGACAGGGGAGAACTACCCATGGTGGGAGGCGCCGACCTGAACACATCCGGGCAGAACCTGCTGGACGACATTCTTACCGATCCTCATTCCGATTTCCAGGGCGTTACAAAGGGGGCTTTCAAGGGTGGTACGCGAGTAATCAGCAATAGGATAATAGGTGATCAGTTCGTCGGTGCTGTATACGACGCGAGAGGTTCGCTCCAATACTTTGGGTTGTTCTCGTGATGGAAAAGGATGGTCCTTCTGGCTGCGTCAGCGACCTGCCTATGGAGCTCCTTCAGTCCGTAGTCGGTCAGCGCATACAACGCGTAAGTTACAGAATGTCAGATTTTCCCGAGGCTGACATTATCGCAGAAAGTGCCTCGCTCGTCCACGAAGTTGACCACGCTGTCGTGATCTCGACTGAGCAGACGACCATTGTAATGGAGTGGTCTATTCGCAACTGTGATGAGTTCCTGCACATTACAAGCGACTTGGGGGCGAGTGAGTCCGCGAGCGTTACGCGCAGCGTCGAAGTCAGCGACCTACCCGAGTGGCGTCGATTCCGAGAATCGGAGATAAGCGGCTTCGGGGTTGCGACCCACGAGTCGGAGGATACATCAGACCTAGTTTGGGCGTTGCGGATCGACGTCGCAGCTGGAACGAGCGTCGTGGTCGCGCTGGGTGAACTGCGCCAAGGTATCCCTGCGTATCAGCCCGATAACTTGCTTGTGATCTTTTGTCCGGAGGTTGCGCAATCGCTCCAAATATTGGATGCACCTGAATCGGCTTGGGGAAGGCACCTCGCTCTGTAACCTGAGGTGTCAGCTCGACCCTGGAGATGGATTGAGAATCAACTCTGCTGTGCTCGGCTCCTTCTTGGCTGCTGCTGTATTTGTCGGCGGTTGTGGGGGTGGTCCCTCGAAGCGGCCTGAGGTCGGCCGGCCGGCAACGCCGAACGCTTCATCCGCGAGCACTCCCACCAAGGCACAGGTCTATGCCAAAGGGCCGGTCGGCTCGTGCCCGAAGCTGGCCGCCGATACCCGATCGGCTCTTTCCTTGAACGGGCTCACCACGCGAACCGTTCGCGCGCTTCCCACGGTGACGGACTGTTACTGGATGAAGCGCGGTGTTACTCCGGAGGACGGTCCGTCACGTCTGCGTATTTCGATCTCGGTCGCCAAGCATTCAACCCCTGAGATTTCGATACGCGCCGCCCAGCGACTATTCAAGCCGGACGAATGCCAGGCGGACGCGATGACACCGGACCGGCTCGGAATCGTCCCGGTCTGGGACGAAGGTTGCGTCCAGGTGATCGAAGGGTCGGGGATGCTCCTCCTGGTGCGGCGGGCCAACGTCACCGTCAGCATTGATTACCGAGGCGACGGTCCGCCGCGTGAGGCCGAGCAGCGAGGCGGCTTCGAGGCGGCACGAGATACCTTGTCGGAGGTTCAATGGTCTCGGGTGCCACGTGTCGCTTCAACTCCAGTGCCGCTCGATTGGCACAGGATCGACAACGCCGCAGTCGGCCTTTCACTGACCGTCCCACAGAACTGGGTCCAGATCGACATCGCGGGTGATGATCTTGCTCAGGCGCTGCAGAACGCGGGTATTGTCGGAGTCTCCGCCGATCTGATCAAAAAGCAAGTGGCCGCGCTTCGCACGAAGAACGTATTGTTCATCGTCGACAGAACGGCCACCGGCGGTCGCTATGTGAATAACATCAGTGGCATCTGTGCACCAAATAAGGGTGTCCCGGCGCAAGAACAGAAGATCGCCATGATAGCGGGACTTACGCGGAGTGGGGCGCGGGACATCCATGCGGACGATCTCGAGATCGGTGGTCGACCCGCGGTCAAGGCGGGCTATACGCTGCGGACCGCGACAGCGGTAATCGATGTCGTTCAATTCCGCGTCCTCATGCCGGGTGACAGGATCTGCGCCATTACGGTGGGAGCCGGACGCCGCGCGATGCCCCAAGAGGTAGATCTGATCGGCAGTACGCTCCGCCCGGCCGGCCGCCGATGACATTTCGGTGCTCGTGTGGCGGGGTTTTGGCTTCCGGGTCCGCTCGGGGTTCCGGCCGGCGGCTCGGAGCGGGGTGAGCGAAGTTCGTGAGAGTCCAGATCATCCAAGGGCTCGGGCGAGCAGTTCGCGTCTGCTTCGGCTGTCCACCTTGTCGAAGATCGACTTGAGGTGATCCTGGACCGTATGCATCGAGAGATGCATCTGTGCCGCCGCTTGCCGAGTGTCGGCTCCATCAGCGAGCACCGTCAGGAGTTCGGCCTCGCGAGCGGTGAACGCGAAGGCCCGGCCAAAGACGTCCAGGCGTTCGGCCGGTGAGGCGTGTTCTATGGTGACCGCGATGTCAGCAGAGAGGTCTCCGTCGGCGGGCCGCTGCCGGCCGTCGCCGATGCGGGCGGCGCGCAGGCTCACCCATACTCCCTGGCCAAGGTGAACCCTGGCGGACGGCGCATGATCGTCGACGCCTGCCTCGATCGCGGCCAGCTGTGCCGCCACGTTGTAGGCGGCTGCTGGGATTGGAGACTGTTCTGCTGGAGTCGGCAGGAGTCGGCGCAGGTAGTCGCCTGTCTGCTGAGTCTGCGCCCGCAGCGTGAGATCCGGTGAGAGCAGCAGTACCAGTGCTTCGCGAGGGGCACCGCCGCCGGGGTGAACGGTGAAGGTGGCGGCCTGGCAGCGACGCAGCGCCGTGGTCACCATCGGGGCGATCATGGCAAGGAAGTCGGCGTCCGCGGCGGTGAACGGCGCCCCGGGCGTGCCCCGCCACAGGTCGAGAAATCCCCAGCAGCCGAAGCGGTCGCGAAACACCATTGACGCGACGTCCACGATGCCCGCGGCCTCCAGCATCTCGCGCCACAACAGACTCTCCTCCCGCCGCCCGGCGGTGCTCTCGAACAGCAGGGCGACCGGTGGCTCGCCAAGGGTCGTCCACCGGTTGACAGCAGTGGCGTACTTGAGCCGAATCAGCCGTGGCAGATCATCAAGCAGCGGCACATCGGCCAAGGGGTCACAGCCCACGGAGGTCTGCGGATCAGTCAGGACGAACACGTAGAAGTCGAAGCCGACGGCGTGGCGTAGCTGATCGAGCACAGCCGCTCGAAACTGCCGCGACGGCGCTTTGCTCCGGCACAGCCCCGCGATGCGCTCGCGCACCCGCTCTCGCCGGATCGAGGTGGTCACCAGGGAAGCGTACGCGGGCAGACCCCACACATCTGGGATACCCATAGCCGCGATGACCGGCTGATCCTTGAACCATCGGGTGAAGTTCCGCCTAAGGAGGGCATCGTGGTCACCTTGCACATCGAACACATGATCAACGACTACGGCATGTGGAAGCAGGCGTTCGATCGGTTTGCCGACATGCGCCGCGACAGTGGCGTCACGCGCCACCGCGTCCACCGCCCGGCTGACGACGAGCACTACGTGCTGATCGAACTAGACTTCGGCACCCGCGAAGAGGCCGCGAAATTCCTCAACTTCCTGACCACCAAGGTCTGGTCCACGCCGGCCAACGCACCGGCGCTCATCGGCAGGCCGCAGACCAGGATCCTCGACTTGATGGAACAACAGTAAGCCGTGATCTCCATGCGGGCCTCAGATGGTCGTGATTCATATCACCCGAATCGCCACAGACGCTGTCATAATGGTGTGCCCGCAGGTGTGCCGAATCTTGCCGGAGGACTCGTGACCACGCAGGATTTCACGCCGGACGATCCGCGGTTGGACGACCCATTTGAGATCGATATCTCGGTGCCGCATCCGGCCCGTCGATACAACTACCTGCTGGACGGCACGGACAATTTCGAGGTCGACCGGATCTCCGCGCGGGCCGTTGAGGCCGCCTTTCCCACGATCAGGATCTCGGCACAGGAAAACCGGCGCTTCCTGCGCAGGGCCGTGACCTACCTCGCCACCGAGGCGGGCATCCGTCAGTTCCTCGACATCGGCACCGGCATCCCATCCGCCGACAATGTGCACGAGGTGGCGCAACGCGTCGCGCCGGACGCGCGCGTCGTCTACGTCGACAACGACCCGATCGTGCTGGCGCATTCGCGGCGGCTGCTGGCCGGCACTCCCCTCGGCACCACCGCCTACCTGCACGCCGACCTGCGGCAGCCGGACGCGATCCTTGCCCATCCGGAGTTGCGCGTGACGCTCGATCTGGGGCGGCCGGTGGCGCTGATGCTGATCGCGGTGCTGCATTTCTTGGTCGACGACGCCGACCCGTACGGGCTGGTCGCCCGCCTGACGGCCGCGCTGCCGTCGGGCAGTTACCTGGTCATCTCGCATGCCACCACCGACTTCATGCCGCGCCGGCTGGCCGACGACGTCGACAAGGTCATCGAGCGGGACAACGCCCGCAGCAAAGCCCCAGGACAGTTGCGGAACCGGGCGGCGTTCGCACGCTTCTTCGATGGGATGGACTTGGTCCCGCCGGGCATCACGTCGATCACCGAGTGGCGCAACAGCGATCCGCCGGACGAACGCCCGTCGGCCGCCGACGTTTCCGTTTACGGAGCCGTGGCACGGATCCCATGACGCGCTGATCTGCCATCCGCGCGACGCCGGTAGGTGATCGGGGGGAGGGCGGCAAACGCAAAGTGCCCGCTGCCAATTCAGTCTTCGCGGGCGACCTCAGGTGCGGCTTCGGGGTCGTCCCGCAGGTCGAATTGGTCCATCAGCTCCGCGGCGACGTCGTCGCGTTTATGCCGTCGGGCGAGCTCGGCGACCTGCTGGGCGAACAACGCGCGCTGGGAGTTGTCTTCGGCGAAGTCGATCGATTCCAGGAAGATGTCGAAGTGGTCGGCGACGGTCTTCGAGTTCGGGCGGGACGGGCCCGCGCGCCAATGCTGGTGATCGACTATTCTTGGTTCGGTCATGTAGCCATGAATCAGCTCAACTTGTATCACGATGGATACAAAGTCCTTCGACTTCACGAGCTTGGCCACTTCGCGAATTCGGCTGGAGGTCACCAGCTCGGCGGCGGCGAGCGTTCCGGTGGCGCCGCACCCCGCCAACATGACCAACTGACTCGCCGGCCGGGCCGGATTTCCTGCCAGCGTGATGATGGCATAATCTTCTAAAGTTCGGCCGTCTCTGACGAGCTGGGCAAACGTTCGCTTATCAGAATTGCGGATGATCCTGGCGTGATCGGAGAGGAGGTTGAAACTGTAAGGGATATCCATACGTCTTTCTAATTGCAGGTAAAGGTCATTCATCGCCGGCCCTCCGATGATGACTAAGTTGTTCCCCATGTCCCGAGACGGGAAGCTCTTAAAAGAAGTCGCCCGCGGCGCCGAGATACCTTGCGCATGTCCAAGGTGATGTGCCACGGCTGTTGCGGCCAGGGCATCCGCTTCCCAGGTCACCCTCACATCCTTGTTGCCGCGATCAGGGCCATCAGAGGTGACGATGGAGACCGCAACGGTGCGGTCAATCCGCCACACCTTTCTGGCCGGGCGAACTTCCGTCCACCGCCTAACGACCTCTCGCGTGGCAAGGCCACAAAGGAAGGCAGCCAGCGAAGAGACGAGACTGATCAATAACGCTTGGCCCATGTTCGGTTATATTACCCCCAGGCGCCAAAAACCCTCGCCCGCAATTGCGTACCGGCGCTCATCACACAGATCACGGTGCCCGTCAGGCACCCGTCAGGGATCAGGCCTTGGCGCTGGGAATCTTGAGAGGGTCGGTGGGGGCGTCGGCCTTGGCCTGCTCCATGCGGCCGCCGAGTTCCTGGAGGTCCTTGCGGCCCATGGCCTTGCGGACCTGCGGGAACCAGTCCTGCTCCTCCTCCTCGACATGGTGGCGCACGTTTTCGATCAGGACGGTCACCTTGGCGTCATAGGTTTCGTCGGCGGGATCGAGTTTGGCGAGTTCCGATAGCAGCCAGACGACGACATGGTGTTCTTCGACGCTCTCCAGGACGTGGTCGGTGGTGTCCGGGACGGCCGCGCGGGCCGCCGGATAGAAGATCGTCTCCTCAATGTAGGTGTGCCGAGTCAGCTCCTGGGTGATCTGAGCGACCAGCTTCTGCTTGGTCTTCAAGGCCCGGTCGCCGGCCTTCTCGTACTGCTTGAACAGCTTCTCGACGGTCTTGTGGTCATCCTTGAGGAGCGTGATCGCGTCCATCGCCCGCACATCCCTTCGCCCGTTCCGCGTCTTCCGCACCCGCAGTTCCCCCAGAAACGGATGACTAACCAGCACGCCCGCGGCTGGGATTGACCGGTCACGCCAAGGCCGGCCTCGCGGTCGCCGGCGTGGCGGGGGCGCTGGGGACGCGATTCGTCTCGTGCATCTGTGTGCCGAATCCCGTATGCCGGGTATAGGGGCTTGGCGCGGCGCGACGCCGCTGACCGGTCTAGACGTGGGAGGCGGCCGTGCCCGATCTGGTGCTTGGTCCCCTGCTGCGGTACGTCGATGAGCGCACGGCGGCCGTGTGGGTACAGACCGACGCCCCGTGCACCGTGCGGGTGCTGGACAGTTCCACCTCGACCTTCACCGTGCACGGCCACCACTTCGCGCTGGTGGAGATAGAAGGACTACGGCCCGGGACCAGCACCCCCTACACGGTGGACCTCGACGGCAGGCGGGTGTGGCCGGCCCCGGGCGACGAGTTCCCGCCCAGCCGGATCAGCACCGTCGACCCCGGCAGCCGGCACGTCAAGATCTTGTTCGGGTCGTGCCGGACCAGCGTGCCGAACGACGCGAAGCACGTGCTGACGCATGGCGTGGACGTGCTGCGGTCCTACGCCTACCGGATCGCGGGCGAGCCGCAGGATGAGTGGCCGACCCTTCTGCTGTTGCTGGGCGATCAGGTGTACGCCGATGAGACGCCGGAACCGGTGCGAGAGTTCATCCGCGGCCGCCGGGACACCGCGCAGGCCCCCGGCGAGGAGATCGCCGACTTCGCCGAGTACGCCGAGCTGTACCGGCTGGCCTGGTCTGATCCGGCGGTTCGGTGGCTGATGTCCACGATTCCCACCGCGATGATCTTCGATGATCACGATTTGCGGGACGACTGGAACACGTCGGCCACTTGGCAGCGGCAGATGCGGCGGTTGCCCTGGTGGCGCCGGCGCGTGGTGGCCGGGCTCGGTTCGTATTGGATCTACCAGCACCTGGGGAACCTGCCGCCCGCCGAGCGCGCGGTCGATCCGCTGCTGGGCAAGCTCCGCGGTCTCGAAGGCGACGGCGGCGGACTGCTCGACGAGTTCGCCTGGGGCGCCGACCAGCGGCCACAGGAGAACAGGTGGAGCTTCACCCGCGACTTTGGCGCCACCCGGCTGGTGGTCCTGGACTCCCGCTGCGCCCGTGCGCTCGAGCCCGGCCGCAGGGCGATGATGGACGATCTGGAGTGGGAATGGTTCGACGGACTCGCCACCGGAGACGTCGACCACCTGGTCATCGGCTCGTCGTTGCCCATCCTGCTCCCCGTCGGCCTGCACTACCTGGAGAGCTGGAACGAGGCCGTGTGCGACGGCGCCTGGGGCGCGCGGGCGGCGGCGGTGAGCGAGAAGATCCGCCAGGGCATCGACCTGGAACATTGGGGCGCGTTTCGCCGCTCGTTCACCGCCATGTCCCACCTGATCGGCGATATCGCCGCGGGACGGCGGGGGCGGCCGCCCGCCACCATCACCATGTTGTCGGGTGACGTGCACTACTCCTACCTGGCCCGCGCCCGGACGGGCCAAGACACCGGCGTCTACCAGATCGTGTCCTCCCCGATCCGCAACCCGTTGAGCCGTACCGTCCGGGTCGGCAACGGGGTGGCCTCCTTCGCGCTGGCCGGGCTGGTCGGCCGCGGCCTGGCCAAGCTGGCGGGGGTGCCGAGGACGCCGTTCCGCTGGCGAGTCGAGCGCGGTCCGTGGTTCCACAACACGGTCGCCACGCTGAACCTGAACCGAGAGGCGGCGACGGTGCGCTGGTACGCCGCTCGCTCCACCGACGGCGACCCCGGTGCGCTCAACCTGCTCGGGGAGGAAGAGCTGAGTTGAGTTGAGTGAGTTGAGCCGTCCCGCGTCCGCCGCCATCTGGTCCAGGGAGTGATCCGGACGATGCAGAAGCTGGTCGTGATCCGCAACGCGGCGGCCGGGTCCGCCGACTCCGCGGCCGGGACGGCGGCTCTCGACGTCCTCGCCGCGGAGACCGATGTGGTCATCGCAACCCTCGACAGTCCGGCCGAGATCGCCGGCGTCCTGGCCGAGCACCGCGATCGCGAGCCAGTGGTACTCGGCGGCGATGGATCACTGCACGCACTCGTCGCGGCGCTGCGCGACCGCGGCGAACTCGCCGACCGGCCGGTGGGACTCATCCCGTTGGGCACGGGCAACGACTTCGCCCGTACGCTCGGCATCCCGCTCGACCCCGAAGCCGCGGCGCGGGTCGTCTTGCGGCGGCACCGGCGCACTCTGGATCTGCTGCACGACAGCAGGGGCGGGATCGTCGTCAATGCCGCTCACCTCGGCGTCGGCGCCGAGGCGTCCCGCCGGGCCGCCCCGCTCAAGCCCTGGCTGCGCCGGTTCGCCTACACCGCCGGCAGCGTGGTCGCCGGTCTGCGCACACCCGGCTGGCACCTGCGCGTCAGGGTCGACGACGAGACCGTCGCGGACGGGGAAAGACGAGTCCTCATGGTCGGCATCGGCACCGGCGCGACCATCGGCGGCGGCACCCCGCTGCTCCCGGATGCCGAACCCGACGACGGCACCGTCCACGTCATGGTGTCCTTCGCCACCGGCCCGCTGTCTCGGCTGGCGTACGCGAAACACCTTCGAGACGGCAGCCACCCCGCCCGCCGCGACGTCGTCCACCGGCAGGGCGCCACGGTCACCGTTGACGGCGACCCGGTACCGGTCAACGCCGACGGGGAGCTCGACGGCCCCTATTCACACCACGAATGGCGCCTCCACGCGCGGGCGTGGCGGATCACCGTCCCGCCCCCAGACCGGAGCGGGGGCCGCACACCGGGCGGTCGCCCCGATGGCACCGCGGACACGTCGTAGGTGCGGGCTCAGACATGCGACGATTGGCCGAGGTGTCCCTCCCCGGTACACCTCACGGCGTCCTGATCGACAGACGACGCTGGAGCGGAAGGGCTACCGTATTCCGACATGGGATCGGTTATGGGACGCGCGGCCGCGGCGGCAATGGCGCTGGTGCTTACCGTCGGCTGCGTGGCGAACGGGGGCGGCGGCGCTCGGCCGGGCGCGACGCGCTCCGACCGGGCGGCACAGGGTGGCGCGGCGCACCACGGCCCTGCCAGTACACCACCGCCCGCGCCGCTGCGCGCCGGCGAACGGTTCGTCCGGCTCGCCATGCCGCGGCCGTTCACCCCGGTGCCGCCGAAGGACTCGACCGACGAGTACCGCTGCTTCCTCATCGACCCCGGGTTCACCAAGCGGACGTTTCTGACCGGCAGCCAGTTCCTGCCGCGGAACGCCGGCATCGTGC
The DNA here is from genome assembly GCA_035765195.1 of Streptosporangiaceae bacterium. Taxonomy (GTDB): domain Bacteria; phylum Actinomycetota; class Actinomycetes; order Streptosporangiales; family Streptosporangiaceae; genus CALAED01. The sequence continues at coordinate 39,480 of DASTYC010000007.1, read as the reverse complement.
ACCACGCGATCTTCTTCCGGGTCCTGCCGTCCGACGTCGCCGACGCGCGCAGGCTCGACGCCGAGACCCCCGGCGACGGGTGGACCTGCTTCGGCGGCACCGGCATCGGCGGTGACGGCGCGGCCGGCCGGCTGCGCGGCGCCGCGGCATGGATCGCGGCCTGGGCGCCCGGCGGCAGGGAGGCGGTGCTGCGCGATCACACCGGCTATGAGATGCCGCGGGGCAGCCAGATCGTCATGCAGATTCACTACAACCTGCTCGCGACCGGCGGAAAGCCCGCCGGCACCGACCAGTCCGGCATCCGGCTGCGCGTCATGGGCGGCTCGGCCGACCTCGACCCGCTGCAGACCACCTTGGTCCCCGCCCCGGTCGAGCTGCCGTGCGCGCCCGGCGAGGCGGGCCCGCTGTGCAACCGAACATCGGCGGTGCTCGACGTCTGGCACAGGTTCGGGGAGGCCGCGGGGGCGACGGTGTCCGGGCTCAACCTGCTCTGCAACGCCGGCCAGGCGCCGCGCGCCGGTCCCACCCAGCACTGCGACCGCGAGGTCCGTCAGGCCGGGGTGGTGCGAGCCGTGGCCGGGCACATGCACCTGCTGGGCCGCTCGATCAAGGTGGAGCTGAACCCCGGTACGTCACACGCCAAGACCCTGCTCGACGTGCCCCAGTACAACTTCGACGACCAGAACGCCCGCCCGTTGGCCAAGCCCGTCAAGGTCGGGCCCGGCGACACCCTGCGGGTGACCTGCACGCACGATGCGACGCTGCGGCGCCAGCTCCCCGAGATGCGGTCGCTGCCGCCGCGGTACGTCGTCTGGGGCGACGGCACGAGCGACGAGATGTGCCTCGGCATCGTGATCTGGTCGAATCCCGCCTAGTACCGCAACGGCTACGGCGCGGGAAACCGCGTACCCGGCGGCGGCTCGTCTTCGGTCAGCCGGTGGCCGTGCGGAGTTGGGTGATGGTGATTCGTCGGTTTGGTGGACCGTCGCCTTCGCCGAGGCCGGGTTTCGCCCCGGCGGCCGCCACTCTGTCCACGATGTCCATGCCGGTGGCGACGTTGCCGACGACAGTGTAGGTCGGGGGCAGGTCGGGCGCGTCGGCGTAGAGGATGAAGAACTGGCTGCCGTTGCTGTCGGAGGTACCCGCGTTCGCGATGGCCACGGTGCCGCGGGTGTAGCGTGCGCCGGCCGTGTTCTCCGTGCCGAAGCGATAGGCGGGACCGCCGGTCCCGGTGCCCGAGGGGTCGCCGCACTGCAACACCTTCAGGGTCTCCGACGTCGTGAGCCGATGACACGGGGTGTTGTCGTAGAACTTGCGGTCCGCCAGGTAAACGATGGAGTTCACGGTGCACGGAGCCTTGGCCCCGTCGAGCCGCATGGTCAGCGTGCCGAGGTTGGTCTCCACGGTGGCCTGGACCCGACCCGTCGCCACTGGGCGGGACGGGGGAACGCCGACGTTCCGTACCGCGCCCTCCGATTGGGGGAGATAGCGACACGGGCCCGCGGCGGCCGCGGCGGCGCTCGGTGAGCTCGGCTCCTGCGGTGTGTTTCCGCCCCCGCCCCTGCCGTTCCAATAGATCACGGCGGCCGCCGCACCGGTGACCAGCACCACTGCGGCGGCCGCCGCCCCGCCCACCAGCAGACGCCGGCGGCGGTCGGCCGCGCCCGCGGACGGTAGCTCCACAGGTGTGCCCGGCGCGGGCGGAACGGCGGCGGGCGGCGGTGGATACAGGAGGGCCGACGGTAGCGTCGCCGAGTCCGTGATCGTGTCGGCGGTCAGGGTCGCCGCCGCCGACGTCCCCTCGGTGAGCAGATCACCGCCGTTTTCCAGACCCAGCAACCGCACCAGGACGTCCCGTGCGGTAGGTCGTCGCGCCGGCTCCTTGGCCAGGCAGGCCGCCACCAGTTCGCGCACCTGTCCGTCCAACGCGCCCAGTGACGGCTCCTCGTGCAAGATCCGGCTCATGACCGCCGGAACCGAGTCGCCGCCGAACGGTGGTACGCCGTTCGCGGCGTAGGCCATGGTGCAGCCCCACGCGAACATGTCCAGCGGCGGACCGCCCGCGGTCCCCGCCATCTGCTCCGGCGCCATGTAGGCGGGTGTGCCGACCACCGCGGTCATCGTCGCCGCGGCCGCCTCCAACGGCTTGGCGATACCAAAGTCGATGACCTTTGGGCCGTCCGCGCCCAAGAGCACGTTGGCCGGTTTGAAGTCGCGGTGGACGACGCCCGCCTCGTGGATCGCCAGCAGCGCCGTGGCGGTGCCGATGGCCAGCCGCAGCACCTCGGCGGCGGGCAGCGGCCCGCGCTGCGAGACCAGCTGCTGCAGCGACGGGCCGTCGACGTACTCGCTCACGATGTACGGCGCGTGCCCGTCGGCTTCCGCGGCAAGGATCTGAGCGGTGCAGAAGGGGGCGACCCGCCGGACGGCGGCCAACTCGCGTTCGAACAAGGTACGGGCCCGGGAGTCCTGGTCGATCTCGGCCCGCAGCACCTTCACCGCGACGCGCACCCCCGTGCCGGACTCGCCCAAGAACACGATGCCCTGCGCGCCCTCGCCGAGCCGCCCGATTAACCGGTATCCGTCGACTTCACGTGGGTCGTTCGGGCGCAGGGGCCGGGGCTGTTGCACGTGAGACCTCCAGGGACAGGCCGCAGGAAAGCCTATCCGTGCCGCACGGGACGGTGCCCGGCCGCAGCAGGCCACGTCCATGCCGGCCACTTGGCTCCGTCCGTGTCGCTCCGGGACTTCAAGGGTCGGCGGCACCGCAAAAGAAGGGACTTCCCGGATACCGGTGTCGTAGGGCGCGGCGGCACTGTATGAGGTAGGCGGAGCGGAAACCTCCGCCCCGTTGGAAGGAGACACGCGGTGTCAGGCACACTGAGCGTGTCGGATCTGGCCAAGGTCCTCTTCGTCAGCACGCTGCAGGCGTCCGAGAACCCCTCGCCCGATCAGGTTCGTACGGCCATCGAGGATCGCCTGAGCACCTGCGGTGGGGACTGCACGGCATGCGCGGTCCACGTCGCGCAGGAGGCGGGCGACCACCCTGAGACCTACGTGATCCGGATGCGCTGGGCGCTGGACGCCGTGGCCGAGGCCTACCCGACCTTGCTCACGACACGGCCCGCACCCGCCCCCGCCGCCGCGTGAGGTTCCGGGTCATGTGACGTCGCGTCGGGCCAGTACCCCGGTGATGATGACGAAGACGACGATGTAGGCGAACGTGAGGGCGGTGGCCGGGCCGCCGCCGAGGTTGTCGACCACGCCGGGGGAGCCGCCTCGCGATACCGGTTCGGCGCCGAGGGCCGCGACCGTCGAACCGGCGGCCGTGCCGGGCAGGACGTCCGTGACCGGCCGCAGCCAGTCGAGCAGGGAGGAGACGGCGCGCAGCAGGTTCTCCACCGCGAGGGTCCAGACGAGTCCGAGGGCGACGGCGAGGGCGGGGTTGCGTGTGAGGGTGCCCACGGCGAGGCCCGCCGTCGCCCACAGGATGAGGACCAGGAACCCGCCGCCGAGCGCGAGGGCCAGATCGATCGGGGCGGGCCCGCGGAGGCCCTGTCCTTCGGCGGCCGCGAGCGCCATCGCGACGCCCAGGTCGACGGCGAACGTTCCGAGCACCAGCGCGATGACGCAGCCGGCCAGGCCCGCGAAAGTGCCGCCGAGCACGGCTCGGCGCCGGAGCCCCTGGGTGAACGCGGTCTTCCAGGTGCCCCATCCGTAGCCGCTGCCCGCGGCCAGCGCGCCCAGCGCGAACAGGATCGCTCCGCCGAACATCGGCATCCCCCGCACCACGGCGACCGGGACCTCTCCCGGCAGGACGCTCGCCAGCAGCCGCCGGGCGTCGACGCCGTCGTTGGCGAAGCCGCCGCCGTTGCGGTAGGAGAGGTACGGGAAGACGTAGCCGAAGGTGACGTTCAGCAACAACCAGGCGCCGGCCATCGCCCACACCGCCGGCCATCGCCGCAGACGCAGGAATTCGGCGCGGGTGCTTGCCGCCAGGGCGGTCATCGTACGGCCTCGGCGTTGGCGGTCATCTCGAAGAACACCTCTTCCAGTGAGCGTTCGATCGGGCTGATCTCGTGGACCTCGACGTCGGCCGCGACCAAGGCGCGGGTCACCTCGGCGGCACGCCTGGGGTCGATGCGCAGGTGCAGGACGCCGTCGGTCACCGTCACCGTGTCGTCGCCGGCGAGCCGCCTGCTCACGGCCAGCGCGGTCGCCATCGGGTCGGCGCGGACGCGCAGCCGGCCCGCGCCCAGCAACTCGCCGACCGTGGACTCGGCGACCAGCCGTCCCTTGTTGATCACGCCGACCCGGTCGCACATCTCCTGCACTTCGCTCAGCATGTGGCTGGACAGCAGCACCGTGTGGCCCGCGGCGACCAGCCCGGTGAGCAGCCGCCGCATCTCACCGACGCCCGCGGGGTCCAGGCCGTTGGTCGGCTCGTCGAGGATCAGCAGGCCGGGGTCGCCGAGCAGGGCCGCGGCCAATCCCAGCCGCTGCTTCATGCCGAGCGAGTAGGTCTTGAACCTGTCGTGCGCCCGCGCGGCGAGGCCGACCCGTTCCAGCGCGCGCCCGACCTCGGCTTCGCCGAGGCCGCGATAGCGTGCCAGAACGCGCAGGTTGTCGCGTCCGTTGAGGTACGGGTAGAAACCCGGGCCCTCGACCAGCGCGCCGACCCCGCGGTTCGCGGCCGGGGCGCCGGCCGGCCGCCCCGCCACCGTGGCCGTGCCGCCGGTCGGGCGGATCAGGCCGACGATCATGCGCAGGGTGGTCGTTTTGCCGGCGCCGTTTGGCCCGAGGAAGCCGTACATCTCCCCCCGTCGCACGGTCAGGTCCACCGCGTCGACGGCGAGGTGCTCGCCGTATCTCTTCGTCAGGCCTCGGGTGTGCACGGCCACCGCCGCATCCGGCGGAGCGATCGTGCCGGTGGTTTCGCTCATGCGGCCGATCGTGGCGGGTGGCGTGCGTCGCGTCGTCCCCGCCAGAGCGGCACCTCGCGTACGTCCGATCGCGTACGTCCGATCGTGTACGTCCGATCGCGTACGTCCGATCGTGTACGTCGGGCCGTGTACGTCGGGTCGCGCCCGCGGGCCGCGCCCGTCGTGACCCGTGGCGTTAGAGCCCGGGGGGCCGCACCGGCGGGCCGAGGCCCGACATCATCGCGAAGACGACCAGTTGGGCGCGGTCGCGGGCATGGAGCTTGAGCAGCGCCCGGCCCACGTGTGTACGTACGGTCTCGGTGCTGATCGTCAGCTGGGCCGCGATCTCGTCGTTGGACATGCCGGTGGTCACCCAGGTGACCACCTCGCGTTCCCGCTCGGTCAGGTGCTTGATGCCGGGATGCGGCGTCATGCCGGGCCCGCGCCGGGTGAACTGGGCGATGACGCTGCTGGTGATCGACGGCGACAGCAGCGAGCCGCCGTCGGCGACGACTCGTATCGCGCGCAGCAGTTCGTCGGGCTCCGCGTCCTTGAGGACGAACCCGCTCGCGCCGTGCCGCAGCGCCTCGAACACGTACTCGTCGAGGCCGAACGTGGTGAGCATGACCACCCTCACCGCGGTCAGCGCCGGATCGGCGGTGATCTCTCGCAACGCGGTCAGGCCGTCCATGTCGGGCATCCGGATATCCATGAGAACCACATCCGGCCTGCGGGCGCGGACGACATCCAGGCCGGTGCGCCCGTCGGCGGCCTCGCCGACGAGCTCGACGTCGGGTTCGGTGCGCACCAAAGTGCGCACCCCGACCCGGATCAACGCCTGGTCGTCGACGACCACGACCCGGATCGTGCCGCTCATGCCCGTTCCACCTGCAACGGCAGGCGGGCCTCGACGGCGAACCCGCCGTCCGGGCGCGGCCCGGCCGCGAGCGTGCCGCCGAGGGCTTCGGTTTGGGCGCGGATCCCGCGGATGCCAGAACCGCTTCCGGGCGGAGCGGGCGGGCCGTCGTCGCCGGCGTTGGTGACGTCGAGCAGCAGTGCGCCGCCGTCCCGCCGGATCGCGATCCGTACCGGTACGGCGCCGGCATGACGCAAGACGTTGGTCAGCGACTCCTGCACGATGCGGTAGGCGACCGCGTCGACCGCGGCCGGCAGGTCGGTCAGGTCAGCCTCGATGTCGGCGTGCACACTCACCCCTCCCGATCTGACCCGCTCGGTCAACCGGTCGAGGTCGTCCAGGCCCGGGGCGGGACCCCGGACGGCCGCCCCCACCTCCCGAAGCCCGTCAAGCTGAGCCCGCAGATTCTCCAGCGCCTCCCGGCTGGTGGCGCGCACCGCCTTCATGGCCTGCCTGGCCTCCTCGATGTCATGATCGAGAACGTGCAGCGCCACACCCGCCTGCATCGCGATCGCCGCCAGCCCATGCCCGATCGAATCGTGCAGATCCTGCGCCATGCGCAGCCGTTCCTCGGACGCGACGCGACGCGCCTGCTCGGCGTGCACCCCGGCGGCGGCTTGGCGGCGGGCCCGCAGCAGCGCGCCGGCCGCCAGCGCGACGGCGATGAGCGCGCCCCAGATGACCGTGTCCTGGGTCATCGGGTAGGCCTCAGGCTGGGCCGTGCCCCCGGGCACGCCGCCCGCGTCGCGTACCCGCTTGGCGAAGATCGCGACGATCAGGACGCCGAAGTCGGCGGCGGCCACCAGCGCCGCCCGCGGCAGCGGCCATGCGCGGGCCACGCCGTACACGGCCGCGGGCACGGTGAGCAGCACCGGCCCGAACGGATACCCGGCCGCCAGGTAGGTCGCCACGAGCGCCGCGTTGGCCGTCACGGCGATGCCGGGCCGGCGCCGCAGCGCCAATGCCAGGGCCGCCGCCACCGCCAGCAGGTAACCCTGGACGTCGGGTGAGCGGGCCGACTCCGGCTGGAGCGCCGCGGCGGGCCCGGTCCCGATCAGCACCGCCGCGAGGAACGGAAGACTCGACCAGCTTTCCGCCGGCCATCGCCGCGGGCGACGCTCGCCACCTGTCATCGCCCCGACGATAGCGACCGCCCGCGCCGCGGGCGTCCCCTCCTCGGCGTATCCGCGGACGCGATCTCGCGTACACGCGAAGCCATCGCCGCGAGGACGCCTCGGGAACGACCACGCCGACATCCTCAAACCGTCACGCCCTCCGGTGTGGCATCCCCGAAAGGAGCCGACGGTGACGCACAGCGACAAACTCACGTTCGCCGGACCCATGTCCGCCGCCCGATGGGCGACCGTGGCCGGGCTGGCGGCCGGGGCCGCGGGAATCTGGTGCCAGCGTTTGGCGGGCGTCTCCATGCCTGTCGTCCCTCCCGGTCTGGTCCTTCTGGTGGCCGCGGCCGTGCTGGTGGCCCTGGTTCGGCGGCGATGGACGCCGATCGCGGGTGTCGTCGTGGCGCTGGCCGAAATCGGCGGCCTCCTGGCCACGGGTTCGTTGACGGACCTGGCCGACCTCAGCCCGGCAGGAGTGTTCCTCAGCACCTGGCTGCGGTCGTTGGGAGTGCTGGCCGCTTTCGTCGCGGGCGTCGTGGCGGTGGTGACCCATCAATCCGCGCCGGCCCGCGATCACAGTCGCGCCGAAGCCGACCACTGATCGACGATCGACGATCGACGATCGACGGGAGTATGCGATGAACCTGAGAGCAAGACCGCTGCGCGGCCTGCTCACGGTCACGGCCTGCCTGTCCGCTGCGTGCCTGTCCGCGGCTCTGCTCTCCGGAGCGGTGGCGGGTGCGGTCGCGGATGCGGCGGCCGACGACGACGCGGTGGTACGGACCGCGACCGGAGTCGTGCGCGGCACCGTGGCCGCGGACTACCGGAGCTTTCTCGGCATCCCCTACGCGGCGCCGCCGGTGGGCGCGTCGCGCTGGCGGGCGCCGCGTCCGGCCGCGTCCTGGCAGGGAACGCGTGCGGCCACCCGGCCGGGGACGCCGTGCCCCCAATTGGCGCAGGGCCAGGTCACCGGCGGTGAGGACTGCCTATTCCTCAACGTCCAGGCCCCGCGCGAACCGGCCGGGCGGCGACCGGTGATGGTCTTCCTGCACGGAGGCGGATTCGTCAACGGCTCCGGGGCGACCTACGACCCGGCCCGGATCACCGCGCGCGGCCGGCTCGTGGTCGTGACGTTGAACTACCGGCTCGGCGCGCTGGGCTTCCTCGACCACCCGGCGCTGACCGACCCCTACGCCGGGAACTTCGGGCTCGCCGACCAGCAGGCCGCGCTGCGCTGGGTACGGCACAACATCGCGGCGTTCGGCGGCGACCCGAACAACGTGACCCTCTGGGGCCAGTCGGCCGGTGCCCACAGCGTGTGCGCACACCTGGCCGCCCCGGCCTCGCGCGGCCTGTTCCACCGGGCCATCGCGCAAAGCGGTCCGTGCGGAAACGACCTGTTGTCCCGGCCGGTGGCGCGACAACGCGGCATGGCCATCGCGCGTGACCTGGGCTGCGCCGACCCGGCGGACGCCGCACAGTGCCTGCGGCGGATCCCCCACCAGCGGCTCACCGGCATCGGGCAAGAGCGGGTGTTCACCGTCCACCGCCGGGTCGCGGACATGCCATGGCTTCCCGTCGCCGGAACACGCGCGCTGCCGCTTCAGCCGCTGACCGCGTTGCGGCTCGGCGCGGCGGCCGACGTGCCGCTCATGCAGGGCGGCACCAAGGACGAGATGCGGGCCGCCGTCGCGGCCGCGTACGACGGCGCCGGAAACCCCGTCACCGCCGAGGCGTATCCGCGGATCCTCCGGGAGATGTTCGGGCCCGCCCCAGCCAAGGCGATCATCGCCCGTTATCCGCTCGTCGGCTATCCCACTCCGAGCCTGGCCCTCGCGACGCTGCTCACCGACTACGGCGCGATGCTGGGCGCCTGCTCCCAACTGCCCGCCGCCGACGCGGCGGCCAGACGATCACCGGTGTTCCTCTACGAGTTCGCCGAACCGGTCGACGACGTCATCGGCGACTTCCCCTACGGCGCCGCGCACGGCGTTGACGTGCGCTACTTCTTCGACACCCCGTTCCAGCCGCCCCCGGCCGCCGAGCCACAGCGGGGACTGTCCGCGCGGCTGATCGACCACTGGACGCGCTTCGCGGAAACCGGCACCCCGGGCGCCGGCTGGGCACCGTATGGAAACGGCGCGGCCTTGTCCTTCAGCACTGAACGCATCGCCCCGGTCAACCTGGCCGCCGAGCACCACTGCGGCTTCTGGCTGGCCCATAACTGGAACTAGGGCCTGCCCCACGCGAGACGAGTACGCCGCTGTTCCAGCGTGCGCGAGGACCGGTGATCCGCCGATCGGCTCCTGGGCCCTTTTCGGTCCTCAGGAGGGAGGGGCAGGTCACCGGTCCTGGGTCAGGTGGCGGTCCCATGGTGTGGGACCCGCCACCGCGGTATGGGTCAGGCGTGACCCATCGCCTGCGGAGCGGCGCCCACCACGGGCAGGTGTTCCCGCACCATGAAGACGCTCGCGGCGATCACGAACAGCGCGTCCGCCACGAACGGGATCAGACTGGCCACCGGACCGCCCGGAACGAACGCCCCGCTGGTCCGGCCGATGAACAGCGCGCCGACCACGCCGAGAACCGCGCACACCGCGGCGAACCATCCCATCCACTCAGGCAACACACGCGTACGGTGGATGCCGATCGCCAGGGCGGTGAACGGAACGGCCGCGGCGACCCCGTACATCATGTAGGTCATCTGGGCGAGGTTGAAAGCGGCGATCATCACGGTGGGGGCGCCGACACGGTAGGCAAGGCTGGCGTAGAGCCCCGCCCCGGCAAGCGTCAGCGCCGCCAGAAGGATGATGCCACCCAGGAGCGCGCCGGGCAGGTCGCTGCCCTGGGCCCGATCGCGCAGTGTCTGTGCGAGAGCGGCGGCGAACCAGACCAACAGCGCCGCCGCCGCGCTGAGCAGTAGAGCCTGGGCGAGCACCTGGGCCCGGTGATCGGCGAAGAACGCCACGATCGTGGCGGGCGAGTCGTCGATACGGGGCGCGTCGGTGCCGGGCAGGAAGTACGCCACGATCGCGAGAACCGCATAGCCGAGTCCCGCGATGCCTCCCCACCGCAATTCATGATGCTGAGTCACAGCGAGCCACCTCCCTAGAGGCTGCCGCAAGACACGAGGCCGACATGCGACCGTTGCAGCCATCTGGAGTGAAGCTCTCCCCGCGCGAGTTTCGGCACAAGTGAAACTCGGCCCCCCAACATCGGACTTTGGTCCTGATTCGTGAGCTGAGCGCCCTTGCCGGAGGGGCAGGTCCTACCGATCTGGACAGTTCAGATCAACGTGGACCCGGCAGGCTCATGTTCTGTTTCTGTGCATCTCCCGCTGGATCTCCTCTTCACTCAGCTCCTGGCGGTAGAACAGGTCCCATGCGGACAAGATCATGAAAACGCCCCAGGCGCCCATGACCCAGCCGGGCCAGAAGTAGCCCAGGCCGGTGACCGCCCAAACCCCCACAAGGAAGGCATTGACCACGACGTACGCCATCAAGTCGCCGCGGAACTTGCGCTTCTTCTGGGCACGGGCCCTCGCCCGCTCGTACTCCGACGAGGTACCGAGGTCTGTCATGTCGCCACCTCCTCATCTATGGCATATCCAGCACCAGTGTCACGCCCGCGTCGGCGCGCCGTTCATGGTCATTGGTCCCGTCCCCGCCAGGATTGGTCCCTCGAGGCGGCGAATCCCGGCCCACAGGTAACGAGCAGGTCAAACCGTCTCGTCCGGCTCAGGCGCACGGTCGGTCCGGCCGCCGTCCCGGCCCCTCTCGGCAAATGGCGGAATTCGCGGCACGCGTACGCGCCGAGGGCGCGCTCACGGACCTTGAGGATGCCCCTGCCCCGGCATAGATTGTGGGTCTGGCTAAACGGACATAAGGATCATTCGGGGGTGTCGTCCGTAACAGACACCGAAAGGGTTGTTGCCGTGAGATCCCCCCGCCATGTGCTCCGTTACGCTGTCAGATTCACGGTGATCGGTTCCGCCGGCGTCGTTTTCGGCGCGGGCGTTCTCGCCGTTCCGGCGACCGCCGCCCCGGCCACCCGCGAGGGTGCCCGGCTGCACACCAACGCCGAGTTGGCGCGCACGCTCGCGCGGATCGAACGGGCCGGCCGCGGCCGGGTGGACGTGCGCAGCGTCGGCTCTTCCAACGAGCGTCGTCCGCTGTGGTTCGCGACGTTGGGCCATGGCCCGCTGCGCCTGCTGTACGTGACGCAGCAGCATGGAAATGAGCCGCTCGGCACCGAGTCCGCGATCCAGGCGCTGCGGACGCTTGGCCTGAGCGACAGCGCGCAGGCCCGGCGACTGCGGTCGAAGATCACCCTGGGGATCGTCGTACGGGCCAATCCGGACGGACACGAGCGCGACTGGCGATACAACTTCGACCCCGACGCGCAGCCCGAGTTCGGGCAGGCCGGGCAGGGCTATGACATCAACCGCTACCACGACCCGGCGCTCGCGCCGGAGGACAACCCCGTGCCGGAGGCGGCCGCGATCCAGCGCACCTACGCGGCGTTCCGGCCCGCCATCGTCGTCGACTATCACATGCAGGGCCGGTACGTCTTCCCCGACGGCCGGGAGATCACCACGTCGATCTTCTGGCCCAACCACCCGGACGTTTCGGCGAACGCGCTGCGGCGGTCCAAGCAGGTCGCGGTGGGGCTGCATGACGCGTTCACCGGCGCCGGCGCGGTCGTGTCGCAGTATCCGGGAGGGGAGTTCCAGGGAATCGCCCGCAACGCCTATGGTCTGCGGGGCAGCGCCTCCGTGCTCGTCGAGTTGAGCTCGCTGCCGGACGAGCTGGAGCGTTTCCAGATCCGTACGGCGTACACGTCGATGATCGAACTGGCAGAGGCCGCGGGATTCGGCAGGCTGGGCGCCATCGATCCGGCCGCCGCCGACCAGATCCCGCTCCGCGGCGAGGAACTGCCGGGTGAGGCGGCCACGACGGCACGGGACGTCGAAGCCGACGCCGCCTGACGGGTCTGGCGCCACATTGGCGATCAAGCGGGGCTCGACGGCGGGTCGGTTTCCCCGCCGCCGCGCTCGTCGGTGCGAGGCGGCGCGGACTCCTTGGCGAGGCGGGCGAGCGCCAGGTCGATGCGGGCGAGGCGACCGGTGAGCTGTTGGGTGCCGTCCCACCAGCAGATCGCGCTGATCTCGTCGTTGGGCGTGAAGCGGTCGTCGTGCGAGGCGTCCGAGCCGGTGTAGAGCGCGAGGTACTCGGTGCGTTGTGCTCTCGCGAGACGGCAGCGGCCGTAGCCGGCGAACGTCAAGGTCTCCTGGTCGATGCCGGCTTCTTCGCGCAGTTCGCGAACGGCCGCTCGGCGTGGTGTCTCCCCTGGATCGATCATCCCGCCCGGCAGTTCCCAGCGCTGCCGGTGGCGATCGAACACCAGCAGTATCCGGTCGCCTCGCCACAACGCCACCAGGGCCGCCGTCAAGGGCGCGTCGTCGGGGCACACGCCTTCGGCGGTCCGGTAGAAACCGGTCAGCGCATCGCCGTTGTCGTCACGGGCGAGGTCGTCATCCGGTGCGGGCATCAGGAGAGCCCTTTCCGCGTCTCGCGTGGGCGCGGATCGTGGCGACCTCGGCCTGGATCTCGTCGAACCGACCCCGCGGCAGCCGGAGATCCTGAGCGCCGTTCGCAGTCATTCCGCGTTCCCGTCCCGAGCCGGCAGGCGCACAGCGACAAGGATCGCACAGCGGGGCCGCGCGGGCGTCTCAGGTGGCGGCGAAGCCGCGCGGGTCGTTCGTGTGGACGATCTCCCGGCCCAGCGGCACGAGCGAGACGGGGATCAGCTTGAAGTTCGCGATGCCCAGCGGGATGCCGACGATGGTGACGCACAGCGCGATACCCGTCACGACGTGCCCCAGCGCCAGCCACCATCCGCCGAAGATCACCCAGATGACGTTGCCGATGGCCGACCCGACGCCGGAGTCCGCGCGTCGGATCAGCGTCCTGCCGAACGGCCACAGCGTGAAGTTGGCGATCCGGAACGACGCGATGCCAAAGGGGATCGTGATGATCAGAACACAGCAGATGACGCCCGCGACGACATAGCCGACTGCCAGCCAAAATCCGGCCAGGATCAGCCAGATCACGTTGAGTAGAGTGCGCATCACCACACGGTAGCGAACGCCGTCACGGGCCCAACCGGTGCCATGGACCCGTGGTTCCGCGCGCGGTAGCCTCCGGATCAGAGAGCGCTCTCTCGGCACCGTTCGCGGCGAGGAAGCGCACGGCCGACGCCGAGCAGGCGAGAGGCAGGTCGTGGCTCATGGCACTGGCACACATCCCGCGCGGATCCGGCGGGGCGGCGTCCATGCGGCGGCTGGTCGCGGCCGGTGTCGTCGCGGCCCTGGTCACCGTCTCGACCCTTGCCGGCACGGGCACCGCGGCCGCCGATCCGGCGAACCACGCGCCGGTCGCCGTTCGGCCCGACTTCGGGCCGAACGTGAAGATCTTCGACCCGTCGATGCCACAGAGCGAGATCCAGGCGACCGTCGACGAGATCGCGCGCCGGCAGGTCGACGACGAGATGGGCACCCGAAGGTACGCGCTGCTGTTCAGGCCCGGCACGTACGGCACGCCCGACAACCCCCTGGTCTTCCAGGTGGGCTACTACACGGAGGTCGCCGGCCTGGGACGTTCGCCGACCGACGTCACCATCAACGGGCACGTCGACGTCTACAACCGGTGTCTGACCCCGACCAACTGCATCGCGCTCGTCAACTTCTGGCGCTCGCTGGCGAACCTGACCGTCAACGTCGCCGGCCTGTCCGGGTGCCGGGCGGCGGGCAACTTCTGGGCCGTCTCGCAGGCGGCGCCGATGCGCCGGGTCAACGTGACCGGCGGCACGCTCACGTTCATGGACTTTTGCACCGCGGGCCCGCAGTTCTCGAGCGGCGGCTTCATGTCCGACTCGGTGACCGGCGACATCGTCAACGGGTCGCAGCAGCAGTTCCTGGTACGCGACAGCAGCATCGGCCAGTGGTCGAACGCCGTCTGGAACCAGGTCTTCGCGGGCGTCCGGGGCGCTCCCGCGCAGACGTTCCCTGACCCGCCGTACACCACGCTGCCCACCACCCCGGTGAGCCGCGAGCGACCGTACCTGTACGTCGACGCCGCCGGCGCGTACCAGGTGTTCGTGCCGGCCACCCGGACGGACTCCGCCGGGCCCACCTGGCAAGACGGCCCGACGCCCGGCCGCTCGATTCGCCTATCGGACTTCTTCGTGGCGCGGCCGTCCGATTCCGTCGAGACCATCAACCGGCACCTGGCCCGGGGAAGGCATCTCCTGCTGACGCCGGGGGTGTACGACATCGACCGGTCCATCATGGTCAGGCGGCCCGGCACGATCGTGCTCGGCCAGGGCCTCGCGACCCTCACCGCCGTGCGCGGCGCGGTGGCGCTTCGGGTCGCCGACGTCGAGAACGTCGACATCGCCGGCATCATGATCGACGCCGGTACGGTGAACTCGCCCGCCTTGATGCGGGTCGGCACACGCCACGGTCTCGGTCAGGGCGACGGCCACGGCGGCGAGCGCGCCCGCCCCTCCGGCGCGACGGCCCTGCACGACGTGTTCTTCCGCATCGGCGGACCGCACGTCGGCAAGGCCACCGTCAGCCTGGAGGTCAACAGCGACAACGCCATCCTCGACAACATCTGGGCATGGCGCGCCGACCACGGCGTCGCCGGCTCGGTCGGCTGGGACGTCAACACCGCCGACACCGGCGTCGTCGTCAACGGCGACAACGTGACCGCCACCGGACTGTTCGTCGAGCACTACCAGAAGTACAACGTCATCTGGAACGGTGACAACGGCAAGACGATCTTCTTCCAGAACGAGTTGCCGTACGACCCTCCCGACCAGGCCGCCTACCAGCACGACGGCGTCCTCGGCTGGGCCGCGTACAAGGTGACGGACCGGGTCGAAAGCCACGAGCTGTGGGGCGGCGGCAGCTACGTCTTCTTCAACGTCAACCCGGCGATCCACGCCACCCGCGGCTTCGAGGTGCCGGTCACCCCGGGCGTACGGATGCACAGCCTGCTGACCGTCAACCTCAGCGCCGGCACCATCGACCACGTCGTCAACGACACCGGCGCACCCGTGACCACGGATGCCGTCGGCGTCCCCAGCAACGTGGTCGGCTTCCCGTAGCCCGGCGCCCCGCGCCCGGCGCCCAATGCCGCGGGCGCGCTCAGCGCGGTGCCGTCAGGAGCGGTGCCGGGTGAAGGCGACGACCTGCTGGAAGGTCGGCCGGTTCTGCCAGTCGATCGGACGGACGCCGACGACGCCCGCGGTCACCGAGCGGATGTCGTCGATGTGCTTGTCGTAGGTGAGCGCCGCCGCCTCCGTCTTGCCCTGCGCCCGCAGCAGCCCCGACACCGCCGCGGCGAGGGAGTCGCGGAGCGAAGCGCGACAGGTGGCGAGTGCGCCGTCGCCGCAGTATGACCGGTGCCAGCGCCCCGTCACCTCGGCGCCGAGCAACTGCCGCAGATCCTTGCTCACGTAGCCGTACCAGGCGACGTTGTTCCACGAGGAGCCGAGGCCCTGCCGCGGGTGGTCGTCGAGCGGCCGCGGCAGTTCGTCGACCAGGCCGCCGAGACCGCCGCGCAGCGTGGCCTTGGCGGCCTCCTCCCACCACGCGTCGAAGATCGCGATCGCGGCCTGATGGCCGTAGGAGCCGTCCCGGTCGGGGTCGACCCGGTGCGCGCCGTCGGCCAGCCAGGCCCGCAGCAACGCGACGGAGGCGGCGACCGATGGGTCGTCCCCGACCGCGTCGAGCAGCATGGGAAGCGTGTAGCGGGCCCGCGAGTCCACGGTCGCGGCGTCCTCCACCAGACCGGCGAGCGACTCGGGCGTCACGTCGCGGGCGCCGGCGGCTTCGGTCAGCCGGTCGGACAGCGCCAGGCTGCGGTAGACCGGCCCGTACCCCCAGACGTTGTCGGCCGCGGAGAAGCCCGGGGCCTGCTTGTTGTTCCAGCTCGCCAGGTAGCCGGTCGGCGGGTTGACCTGACGGGCGTGGCCTTCGAACGGCAACCAGCCGCGCCAGTCGTACCGCGCGTCGCCCCAGCGCGGCAGGTCGAACTCCACCTCGGGCGAACGCTCCGGCAACAGCCCCGAGCCGAAGTAGGCGATGTCCCGGTCGTCGGCGTAGAACCAGTTGAACGTGTAGTCGACGCCGTGCATCGCCCGCTGGAACGAAGCGGCGTCCCGTACGAACCCGGGGTCGTTGACGCGGGCGAAGCCCACCACCGAGTCCACCTCGTGCTGGTACGTGCTGCGCTGCAGCACGATCGCCACCGGCGTGCCGCCGGCGGCGGTGGTGCGCAGCTGTACCACACCGTGGTCGGTCCGCATCACCTGGAACCGCAACTGCTTCGGCAGGCCAGGCGCGGTCGGGTTCGGCAGCACCGTCTCGGTGTGGGTGCGGATGTCGAGTGGGGTGCAGACGCCGTCCTTGAGGTAGGCCTCCGACCGCACGGTGGCGGGGGAGCCGTCCATGTTGCACAGCCGTTCGGCGACGGTGTCGACGTTGTCGCTGCTCGCGCTGGTGGCCGACCAGGCGTAGTCGGCGCCCCGGCCGAGCTGGACGACCATGTTGACGCCGGCGAAGGCCGCCCCGCGCGCCTTGACGCCGGGCCCGTCGAGGACCTGCTCGGTCAGCAGTTGCGGCGTGAAGTAGCCGGTCTGCGGGCCGAACACGGCCACGGGATGGCCGTCGCGGGTCCGGTCGGCGGCCACCAGGGCCGCGTTGCTCATGCCGCTCGCCGACAACCGCAGGTCGACCGTGCCGAACGGGGTGTCCAGCCGGCCCGGCAGAGCGGGCAGCTCACCGTCGCCGAGCAGGTCGTCGAGGGGTGGCAGATCCCCCTCGGCGGTGGCGCCCGAGCCGGGCGCGGTCGGGCCGCCGAGATCGGGCAGCGCCACGCCCGGCCGGTCCGGATCGATGCCGCCGCTGCCGCCGTACGGGAACTCCACGGTCGCGGTCGTCGGCGCCTCCGGGTCGTTCTTGACCCGCAGGTCGTCGTAGACCCGGCGGGCCTCGGCGTCGCCGAACCGCTGGCGCAGCCGCTGGAACCACAGCGCGTTCGCGTGCTCCCCGCCGCCGCCCTTGCCGAAGATGCCGCCGACGAGCGACGCGACGTACGCCAGGTCGGCGCGGTCCCATCGCTCCGGCTTCTTGCCGAGCGCGACATACTCGGCCGGACAGTCGAGGCCCGTGGGCAGCCCGAGCGGGCACATCCGGTCCTGGGCGGCGTTGATGCCGGCGAGGTAGGCGTCCGCGACGGCGAGCAGCTCACTTCCCTCGGCGCCGTACCGCTCCGCGGCCCGCACGATCTGCGCGGCCGCCTCCTGTTCGGTGTACGGGGCGGTGCGCAGCTGTTCCTGGTCCATCGCGATGTTGGCGTCGGTGCCGCCGAGGAACTCCGCGGCCCGCGCGGCGCCCGCGTGGCGCAGCACGTCCTGCAGGAACATCCGGTCCAGCGTTCCCGCGTAGCCCGCTCCCCACGCGACGTCGGCCCGGGTGGCGCCCTTGATGTAGGGCACGCCGAAGGAGTCCCAGCGGATGGTCACGCCGGACTTCGGCCGCGCCTGCCTGACCACCGTGTCCGGTTCGAAGCCGGCGTCCTTGTAGTACTTCGACAGATCCGCACCCGCGATCTGACCCGGGCTCAACCGGCCGAGCGCGTCGTACATCTCGAGCTGATCGGCGAAGTTGCGCGGCGCGTTCCTTCCGTCGATCGCGACCCGGCCCACCGGATCGCCGAGCAGCACGGCGGCAAGCTCGGCCGCGTTGATACTGCCGGACTGCCCGGGCGGCAAGATGTTCAGGACCCGGCCGTACGGATCGGCCGCCGCCGCGGCGGCGTCGGCGGACGTCACGGACCCGGCCAGACTCATCATGACGGCCGCCACGGCGACCAAGACCCTGTTGCGGCGCACCGTTCGTCCTCCAAGATCGCCAATGCCGGCCCATTAGAATTCAGTTCTAATAGCCTGGGAGTATGGCCGACCCCTCGGCCGCGGGCAAGAGGCGGCGCTTTTCACCGCGGCGGCCGGTTCGGTCGCCGACAAAACAGAAACAACAAAGCGAAAAGCGGTCGCCGGCCGCGGCAAGCTCCGGTCGTCGCTGAAGATGTGGAGGATGTCCTTGGACGCCCAGAGGTTGACCGCGGTGGTCACCGGCGCGGCGAGCGGGATCGGCCGGGCCTTGGCCGAGGCGCTGCACGCGGGCGGCGCACGCCTGGTCCTGCGCGGCTGATCTGCCTCAACGCCGGCATGGTGGGGCAGTCGCCGGGCGCGCCGTGGGAGGTCCCGCCGGCCGACTGGGACCGTGTGTTCGCCGTCAACGTCGGCGGAGTCGTCAACGGTCTCCGCGCGTTCATACCGCGGCTGCTGGCATCCGGTGAGCGCGCCCACGTGCCGGCACCGCCCGCCCTGGAGGCCTGACGACAGATTCCGGCATATTCCGGCGCCGAGTTTCGCGAACGCAAAAGGCAGGGAGATCGCGACTCCCTGCCACTTTCAACATATAGCGCACCAGGGGGCTTGCGGCAAGACCGGGGTCATGTCGCACAATCCCTGGCCGGAGCCGGCACCAGCGCGAACCGCGCGGATCAGCCGGCCGGAACGCGACTTTGTTGACTGGGGAATTCATGGTGGACGTGACCATTGCCGGGGGCGGGCCGACCGGTTTGATGCTTGCCGCCGAGTTGCGGCTGCACGGCGTGCGCGTGGTCGTGCTGGAGAAGGAGGCGGAGCCGACCAGGGTTGTCCGCGCGCTCGGGCTGCACGTGCGCAGCATCGAGGTGATGGACCAGCGTGGTCTGCTGGAACGGTTCCTCGCGCACGGCCGGCGACACCCGGTCGGCGGCTTCTTCGCCGGCATCGACAAGCCCTCGCCCCGGCTGGACACCGCACATCCGTACGTCCTTGGCATCCCGCAGCCCACCACCGATCGCCTGCTGGCCGAGCGCGCCGCCGAGGCCGGCGCCGAGATCCGGCGGGGCCGCGAGCTGGTCGGGCTGAGCCAGGACGACCACGGGGTGACCGCCGAGTTGGCCGACGGCACGCGGCTGCGCTCGCGCTACCTCGTCGGCTGCGACGGCGGCCGCAGCACGGTCCGCAAGCTGCTCGGCGTCGGTTTCCCCGGCGAACCCTCCAGGGTCGAGACGCTGCTGGGCGAGATGGAGGTGGCCGCGCCGCCGGCGACGGTGGCCGCCGTGGTGGCCGAGGTCCGCGAGACCGAGAAGCGGTTCGGCGCCATCCCCCTGGGAGAGGGGGTGTACCGCGTCGTCGTGCCCGCCGAGGGGGTGGCTGAGGACCGCATGGTCGCGCCGGTCCTCGATGAGTTCAAGCGACAGTTGCGGGCGATCGCCGGCACCGACTTCGGCGTGCACTCACCGCGGTGGCTGTCCCGCTTCGGCGACGCCACCCGGCTGGCCGAGCGCTACCGGGTCGGCCGGGTGCTGCTGGCCGGGGACGCGGCGCACACCCATCCGCCGGTCGGCGGGCAGGGCCTCAACCTCGGCGTCCAGGACGCGTTCAACCTCGGCTGGAAACTGGCCGCCGAGATCGGCG
This sequence comes from Streptosporangiaceae bacterium, assembly GCA_035765195.1. GTDB lineage: Bacteria > Actinomycetota > Actinomycetes > Streptosporangiales > Streptosporangiaceae > CALAED01. The sequence continues at coordinate 19,921 of DASTYC010000007.1, read as the reverse complement.
GGTGGGCGCCGGAGGGGCTGCTGGACAGCTACCACGCGGAACGGCATCCGGTGGCCGCCGACGTGCTGAACAACACGCGCGCCCAGATGGAGCTGCTGTCCACCGAGCCGGGCCCCCGGTCGGTGCGCCGGCTGGTGTCGGAGCTGATGGACTTCGAGGAGGTGAACCGGTACCTCATCGAGAAGATCACCGCGATCGGGGTCCGCTACGACTTCGGCGACGGCCATCCGCTCGTCGGCCGCCGGCTGCGAGACGTCGGGCTGAAGCGCGGGCGCCTGTATGAGCTGATGCGCGTCGGCCGCGGACTGCTGCTCGACCAGACCGGCCGGCTTTCGGCGGCGGGATGGGCGGACCGGGTCGACCACGTCGTCGACGTCGGCGAGGAACTGGACGCCCCCGCCGTACTGCTGCGGCCGGACGGCCACGTCGCGTGGGCCGGCGACGAACAGCGGGAGCTGCTCGACTGTCTGCCCCGATGGTTCGGCGCCGCCGTCGGCTGAACGCGCGGGACGAGCCCGGCCTAGGGAACGGGCGGGGTGGGGAAACCGCCGACCGCCTGTTCGAAGGTGTGCGCGACCCGGAGGCAGGTCGCGTCGTCGAAGTGCCTGCCGATGATCATCATTCCGGCCGGAAGGCCGTCGACCAGGCCGCAGGGCACCGAGGTCGCCGGGTGGCCGGTGACGTCGAAGGGCGCGGTGTTGGCGATCATTTCCAGGCTCCGGCCCAGCAACTCGGCGCGGGTGGCGTCGGCCCCCGGGATCTCGGTGGCGGTCATCGGCAGCGTCGGCATGATCAGCACGTCGTACGTCGCAAGCGCGTCGTCATAGCCCTTGCGCAGCTCGCCCGCCAGGTTGCGGGCCATCGCGTAGTGCCGGCCGTACTCGGTGTCGATCGTGTGCCGCGCGGCGAGCAACACGAGCTTCACGGTCTCGGAGAACTCGGGGGAGCGCTCGCGCCACTGCCTGCCGTAGAACACGATCAGCTCCGGGTCGTAGCCGCCCTGCCAGTTCATGCCGTAGGCGTTGGCGTCCACCATCTGGGCGGCCGCGCCCTCGGTGGCGATCACATTCCAGATGTGCATGGCGTCGGTGTGCCAGGGCACCGACACGTCCTCGGCGGCCAGGCCGGCCGAGCGCAGCACGTCGACGGCGGCCCGGACCGCGTCGTCGACGCCCGGCACGGACAGCTCCGGGATGCCGAACCCTTCCCCGACGACGCCGATCCGCAGGCCGCGGGCGCCCTGGCCGAGCGCCGCCTGATAGCCGCCGGCGGTCAGGTCCGCGGGCTGGCGCGGGTCCAGGCCGTCGCGGCCCGCCATCACCTCCAGCATCAGCGCGGCGTCGGCGACCGTACGCGTGATCGGCCCGATGTGATCGATGGTCTGCTCGATCGGGAAGGCCCCGGTGTAGGGGACGAGGCCGTGGGTGGGCTTGTGGCCGACCGTCCCGCTGAACGCGCTCGGGATGCGTACCGAGCCGCCCTGGTCGCCGCCGGTCGCCAGGTCGACCTCGCCGGCGGCCACCAGGGCCGCGCTGCCGCTGGACGAGCCGCCCGCTGAGCGGTCGAGGTCCCACGGGTTGCGCACCGGGCCGGTCCGTGAGGTGTGGCTCCCGCCGGAAAAGCACAGGTCCTCGCACACCGCCTTGCCCGCGATCGTGGCGCCGGCCGCGAGCAGACGGCTCACCACGGTCGCGTCACGGGTGGGAACGAAGCCCTCCAGCGTCCGTGAGCCGTTCATCATCGGCACGCCCGCGACCATCGTGTTGTCCTTGATCGCGACGGTGCGCCCGGCGAGCGGGCCCTCGTCGCTCTCCCGGATATCGGTGCGCACGTACCACGCGCCCAGCGGGTTGTCCGCGTCGTCCGGCCGGTGCCAGGTGCGGTCGGCGCGCGGCCCCGGAGCGGATCGCGCATAGATGCGCTCAACGGCGTCCCACGAGCTCAGCAGACCGCTCACGTGCTCCGCGAACTCGTCGACGTCCTTGGCGGAAAGCCCGAGCCCGTAGTGCTCGGCGATGCCGGCCAGCTGATCGGTGGAGGGTATCTGAACCATGGACCGGCTCCTTTACGCGTCGGCGGCCGGGACGTATCCCCCATAATGTGTCAGCTCGCGGGGGAGTCACCGGCGCAAACGCGGCAAACGCGCCCATATACCCCGATCAGAAGTCGATGAGTGGTGCGCGGCCGGTGGCTATGGCGTCCGCGCCTGTTGGCGCGGGACCAGCAGCATGGCGACGAGCAGGCCGATGAGCGCCTGGACGATCGGCGCTCCGGTGTAGATCTCTATCAGGGCCTCGGGATGACTCCCGGCGAAACCTGTCGCGGACTCCGCGGGCGGAGCGGCGAGATAGGCGGCGGCGATGTAGATCGACCAGGTGACCAGCGGCGTCAGCGCGGCGAACGCCCGGAACTGGGTGAGCCGTTCCGGCGTCGGCCGCAGCCACCCGGCGAGCAGGTCGGCGCACCCGCCGGCGGCCACCAGACCGATGATCAGCTCGGGGCTCTCGAAGTTGGTGATCGCGCCGCAGAGCCCGGCGACGAACGTGTAGATGATGGTGATGGCGCCGAACGGCGGCCGCCAGCGGCGGGCGAGGGTCAGCACCGGCACGATCAGCACCAGGTTGGTCACCGCCATCGCGGAGACCCACCGGGCCGTCAGGCTCTCGTCAACCGTGGACAGCGCGGCGACGATCCGTTCGCTGTCGAAGTCGAACGCGTTGGCGTACTGGAGGAACAACAACACGAGCGCGGCGCCCAAGGCCATCGGGAGGATCGCGGGCAGCAGCCGCACCAGGCCGGGTGCCGGCGGCAGGGAGCGATCGCCGAGCGCGGATCGCAGCGGCGCCGTCACGATGACGAGCATCGTCGTGGCCAGGCCGAGGTGGGTGGGGCTGAACAGGATGTCGATGCTCTGCTCGATGCCGAACGCGGTGTGCCAGACGAAGTCGCCGAACCCCGCCACCGCGAACCCCGCCACCGCGACGAGGGCCGGCGCGTACCCGGTCGGAATGGCCCGCGGGCCCGACCGCAGCGCGCCGCGGGACGTCCACGCGATCCACCCGGCGGTGGCCGCGAACCCCGAGTAGAAGACCGCGTGCCACGGCGTGAAGAAGGTTTCCAGCTCCGGTTTGTTGTTGTGCGCCCACGCGTCGAGCATCAGCCCGGCCGTGAACCACACGCCGAGCAGCACCGTGACCAGATCGGCGCCATAGGAAGCGGACGGACGAGGCGGCGAGACGGCGACGTCTGCCGGCGAAGACTGGACGAAGGAGTCGGATGTGCTCACCATGTGAGGACCCTTTCCGCGGACCCATCGGCAGGTGGCGACAGCGCGCGACCCTTGGCGTCCCCCGCATGCCGCCGGCGGCCGTGACGACCCCCCGGTCACCATGGCCTGTGATGTGAAGGTAGTACACCCCGCATCGTCACGTCTCGCCCATTTTTTCCGGGTCGGTGCCCGCGGCTGTCAGCCGGCGTGGCCGGGCGGCGTTGATGATCCCGTCGACGGCCTGGCCGATTCGGGCGGCGGCCTGGTCGGGGTCGGGCCGGCCGGCGTCCAGCCAGGCGATGACCGCTTCGATCGTCACTGTGGGGACGAGTCGCGCGGCCCACCCCGCCCAGTCCGGCTCGGGGGTCAGATCGGCGAGGTGTCGGCGCGCGATGTCCACGCTGTGGGCGCCGAGCCGCTCCATCTGGTCGCGGAACTCCGGCTCGCGGGCGGCGTAGCGGAACAGCAGCCGGAATCCGTCCGGGTCGGCGGCGGCCGCGCGGATCAGCGCCGGCACGCTGTCGGCGATGAAGTCGTCCTGGCCGACCGTTTCGGCGAGCCGGCCGCAGGCGCGGTCGAGGACGGCGCGGTACAGGTCGGCCTTGGACTCGAAATGCCGGTAGAGGATCACCTTGGTGATGCCGGCCTCGGCGGCGACGTCATCGAGGCCGGTGGCGGCGTATCCGGTGCGGGCGAAGGCCCGGGTGGCCGCGGCGAGGATCTGCGCGCGTCGCTCGGCCCGGCGCAATCGCCGGAGCGGCGCCGCGCGCCGCAGTGCCGGCCATGGCTCGGGCCGCGGCTCGGGATGCGGCATGCCCCCTCCCTTTGATAACACGGTGTTACCGTCTGAATGTATACCGTGACCTGTTCACTTCGAAGTAGACATTCCTGAGTAGACGAATACGCGGAACGCCAGGCCGAGACCGGCGGGCCGACCGGCTGTGCGCGCGGGGATGTGAGGAAGCCACACCGTCCGTGACGTGCGAGAATGTCTCCGCCGGGGCTTGCGTTCGCTTGTATGTTCGAACAGACTGGCGGCATGTTCCGCGCGACGTACAACGAGCGAATCACCGAGGTGGCCACCGGCGGCCACGGCCGTCCCACCGCCTGGACCTGGCGTGGGCGCCGCTATGCGGGCGGGGATGTGGTCGAGCAATGGGTCACGAGCGAGGAGTGGTGGCGCGATCTCGAGGCACTGGCGCCCGGCGCGCCCGCGTCGGTCCGGCATTTCGTGCTGCACGCCACCAGCGAGCAGGGGACCGGCCGGGTAGAGCTCGCCCGTGACGACGCCACGATGATCTGGCGCCTCATCGGCGTCCTGGATTGACGGTCGAGATGACGGTCACGATGCCTGCCGCGATGGGCCGCCGCCCGGTGCCGGCGGGGGAGCCGAGCGGTGGCTGAGCTGCCGCGGCTGATCCGGCCGATGCTGGCGTCGCTGCGGCGCGATCTGCCTGACGACGCCGATCGGTACGGGTGGGAGCTGAAGTGGGACGGCGTCCGGACGGTCGCCTACGTGCGGCCAAGCGGCGTGCGGTTGATGTCGCGCAACGACAAGGACATGACCGGTTCCTATCCCGAGTTGGCCGCGCTGGGCGACATGGTCGGCGCTCCGGCGGTGCTGGACGGCGAGATCGTCGCCTTCGCCGACGGCCGGCCCGACTTCGGCCGGCTCCAGGCCCGCATGCACGTCCGCCGTCCCAGCGGCCGGCTGCTGGCGGCGGTCCCGATCTGCTACTACGTGTTCGACGTGCTGCATGTCGAGGGTGAGTCGCTGCTGGCGGAGCCGTACGTGCGGCGGCGCGCCCGGCTCGAAGCGCTCGGGCTCGGCGCCGGCCCGGTGCACACGCCGCCCTGGTGGGCCGGCGCCGCCGCCGCCGTGCACGGCGCGAGCATCGAGCAGGGCCTGGAAGGCATCGTCGGCAAGCCGCTGCGGTCGCGCTACCACCCGGGCAGGCGCCGCGACTGGATCAAGATCAAGAACGTCCGGCACCACGACGTCGTCATCGGCGGCTGGACCCCGGGCGGCGGCCGCCGCCGCAACATGATCGGCTCGTTGCTGCTGGGCGTCTTCGACGACCACGGCCTGGTCTACATCGGCAACGTCGGCACCGGTTTCACCGAGGCGATGCTGGCCGACCTGGCCGCCCGGCTCGCCCCGCTGGCCCGCCCGGCCACCCCGTTCGACACCGACGTCCCCCCGGAGGTCTCCCGCGCCGCCCGCTGGGTCGACCCCGATCTCGTCGGCGAGGTCGCCTACCTCCAATGGACGCCCGACGGCTACCTGCGCCACCCCTCCTGGCGCGGGCTGCGCCCGGACAAGCACGCCGAGAACGTCCGTCTAGGGTCCGATGAACCCTGGTTGTGATTGATATTCCGTACGACGGATGTCCTCTTCGCAGGTTATGGCGGTGGTTGTACGCTGCGGCACATCGCTGGGGGCGGCCCATCCGGCGCTCGACCGAAGGAGAAGCCGATGTCCGATCATCAGGTCCCGGTTCTCGTCGTCGGCGGCAGCCTCGTCGGCCTGTCCACCTCGCTTCTCCTCGCGGCGCGCGGCGTGCCGCACGTGCTGATCGAGCGGCATCGGGGGACCGCGGTACATCCCCGGGCGGCCTCGTTCCACCAAGGGACCATGGAGATCCTGCGCAGCGTCGGCATGCAGGAGACCGTCGACGCCGCCGCGGAGCGGGAGTTCGTCCAAAACGGCGCGATCATCGCCGTGGAGAGCCTGGGCGGCAAGGAACTGCAGTACTTCTACCGGTCGTACAACGACGGGGTCGAGGGGCTGAGCCCGACCTCGCGGCTGTTCATCACCCAGGTCGGCCTGGAGCCCCTCCTGCGTGATCGCGCCCGCGAGCTCGGGGCCGAGCACCACTACGCCACCGAACTCGTCGGCTTCGAGCAAGACGACGAGGGCGTGACCGCGTTCGTGCGGTCACGGGACACCGGCGCCGAACGGACCGTGCGCGCTGATTATCTGGTCGCGGCCGACGGCGCGCACAGCTCCGTGCGTGCGCGGCTGGGCATCGACATGGCCGGCCGCGGCGCCTTCGCCGACTGCGTCACCATCTACTTCAAGGCCGATGTCCGTGAGCTGCTGGGCGACCGCAACCTCAGCGTGGTGTACGTCAACCATCCCGAGCTCCTGGGGTTCTTCCGGTTCTCGATCACCGGTGACTCGGGATTTCTCGCCGTCTTCGCCACCATCAACCCCGACGGTTCGCGCGACAAGAACGTCGGGGAGGACATCGGCGCGGCCCGGTGCGCCGAACTCGTCCGCACGGCGCTCGGCGCCAAGCCCGGCTTTCGGGTGGAGGTCGAGAACGTGCAGCGGTGGAGCGCCGCCGCCGCGTGCGCCTCGCGGTTCCGCGACGGGCGTGTCTTCCTCGCCGGGGACGCCGCGCACGTCATGCCGCCGACCGGCGGGTTCGGCGGCAACACCGGCATCGCGGACGCGTACAACCTCGCGTGGAAGCTGGCCATGGTGCACAGCGGCGCGGCGGGCCCGGGCCTGCTGGACACCTACGACCCGGAACGCAGGCCGGTGTGCGGCCTGACCGTCGAGCAGGCGTACACGCGCTACGTCCTGCGGGTGGACTCCACCCTGCCCAAGGACGACCTGATGGACCCGATCGACGACGCCGCCATCGAGCTGGGCGCCGTCTACCGGTCGCCGGGGGTCGTCGACCCGCCGCGGGACGCCGTCGTGGATGATCCGCGTCACCCGACCGGGCGGCCCGGGAGCCGGGCGCCGCACGTCCCGCTCCTCCGGGACGGCGCGTCGATCTCGACGCACGACCTCATCGGGACCGGATTCGTCTTGCTGGCCGGCGCGGACGGCCACGCGTGGTGCGAGGCCGCCGGCTCGGTGGCCGCCGCCCGGGGCGTCCCGTTGGCCGCCCACCGCGTCGCCGCCGACGGCCCGCTGACCGACGCGGACGACGGGTTCGCGGCGGCCTTCGGCATCGAGCCCGGCGGGGCCGTCGTCATCCGGCCCGACGGCGTCATCGGCTGGCGGGCGACGACCCCGGCCGCAGATCCGCGCGGCGTGGTCGATGACGTGATGACCCGGCTCCTGTTCCGGTAGGCCCGCAAAGGGCACGGCCCACCTATTCGTTTCGGCGGGCTTTAATCTGACGCCGAAATATTTTCATACGCGGCCCCGGGCGACGCATTTCTTAATCGATCGTGCATTAACGCCATTGCGCAATTCCGTTCCGCGAATCTCGGGGACCGGCCGTGGCGTGCCGCTTCACCACTGGATATACTTCGGCAACGGCCAAATCTGGGGTGGCTTATGGAGATCGAGCCTCAACCTGATCAACTCGCGCGCGAACCCAGTCAAGCCGATCGCGATGCCGCCCTGGCATCGTTGCGCGAAGAGGTCGCTCGCGGCCGGCTGACATTAGACGAATTCGGCGACCGCGTCGACGCGGTATTGGCGGCCGAAAACAACCACGATCTGACGCGGGCCATGGCGGGGGTGGACGGTTTTCCCGCCGGCGGCGCCCGCACGGTCTCGACCGTGGTCGCGTTCCTCGGCGCCCAGCGCCGTGCGGGCCGCTGGCGACTCCCCGGCCGGCTGCGGGTCCTCGGCATCTTGGGCGACGTTCACCTCGACCTGGGCTCGGCCTGCTGCGCCGAGGAGACCGTTGAGATCAACGCGTGGGGCCTCTTCGGCGACATCGCCTTGGACGTGCCCGACGGGGTGGACGTCGAGCTGAGCGGGTTCGATCTGTTCGGCAACAGGCAACTCGAGCTGGCCTCGGTCCGGCCGCTGCCGGGGACCCCGCGGATCCGCGTGAAGGCCCGCGCCGCCTTCGGCGACGTCTCCGTCCGCTCGGCCGGCGGCGGGACGAGGACGCCCGGCGGCCCGCGGCCCGGACGAGGCGGCTCTTCCCGCCGCCGAGTGATCTTGGCGGTCACCGTCCTCGTGCTCGTCTTCGCGTTCCTCATCTGGGACCGCGATGACAGCGGGGGCTCGGCGACGGCGGCACGGCCGGTCACCACGCCGTCCGCCGCCGCCTCGGCGTCGGCGTCGGAGGCGTTGACCGCGCCCGACGTGGTGGGCGAGCGCCTGGTGGACGCCCAGGCGAAGCTCGACGCGGCCGGCTTCGTCAACGTCAAGGCCGTCGACGCGACCAGCGAGGGACGGGTCGTCCTCAACCCCCGCAACTGGGTCGTACGAGGGCAGTCGCCATCGGCCGGCATGCGCGCCCCCGTAACGTCGACGGTGACGCTGAAGGTGACCAAGCCGAGCGACGCCGCCGGCGCTGCCGCCGGTCCGGTGGAGCGGGGCGTCGTGCCGAGGGTCGTCTGCATGGACCTGCAGGCGGCGCAGGATCGGCTGCGGGCGGCCGGTTTCACCGACCTGCGGTCGCGCGACGGCTCGGGGCGGGCGCGGATGCAGCTCGTCGACCGCAACTGGGTGGTCACCGCGCAGTCCCCGGCCGCCGGGCGGCGCCATCCGGCGACGACCCCGGTCCTGCTCACCTCGGTCAAGTACGGCGAGCCCACCGGTTCCTCCGGCTGCCCGAACTGACCGGGCGGAGGTCAGGAGGTGTAGTAGCCCTCGACCGGAGCGCGTGCCTCGTCGTACAGAGCCGGGCCTTCGTGCGGCACGACGGGCCAGTCGGCGCCCGGCGGCTTGAGGCCGTTCAGCTGCTCGGTGGACAACGCGAACACGACGCGGCCCAGCCCGGAGCGCTGGATCGCGCCCGTGCACATGCCGCACGGCTGACAGCTGGTGTACATCGTGGTGGCGGCCGCGGTGATCGGATCGAGCTCGCGGGCAGCCCACTTGGCCAGCTTCAGCTCCGGATGGGCGCTGATGTCGGCGTCCGCGAGCACCGTGTTGCGCTCTTCGGCCAGCACGCTCCCGTCGGGGCCCACCAGCAGCGACCCGAACGGAGCCTCACCCCCGGCGCGCGCCGCGGCGGCGAGTTCGAGGGCCCGGCGCAGGAAGCGTTCGTCATCGGGTGTCACGGCTGCTCCATTCGGCTTTGTGGGGTGGCGGCGGACTTCCAGCGGTCGGCCACGGTCGCGAGCGCCTGCCACGCCGCCTCCGGATGGCGGGTCTCGTCCGGGTCGCCGTTGAAGGGGTCGAGCACGACGGTCTCGGCGCCGAGCCGGCGGAGCCGTTCGAGGTCGTCGATCACCTGGTCGACGGTGCCTTCGCCGGCGAGCCGCGCACCGTCGGTGATGGGTGCGCCGGTCAGCCGCAGCGCGATGCGCGGGGCCAGGGCGGGCACCGGCCGCCGCTCCTCGGCCGCGATGACCTTCATCCGGTCCAGCGCCTCGCACAGGCGGGTGTGGCTGAGACGCAGCGGATGCCACGCGTCGCCCAGCCGTACGGCCCGGCGCAGCCCGGCGTCGCTGTTGCCGCCCACCCAGATGGGTATCCGCCCGGCGCGGTAGTCCGCGGCGGCGTCGTCCCAGGCGCTGCGGATCGTGCGGAGGTGGTCGTCGGTCAGCGCTCCGCGCCGCTCGAAGGCGACCCCGAGGGCGTCGAACTCCTGCCGCGCCCAGCCGACGCCCACGCCGAGGACCAGCCGTTCCCCGCTCAGCCGGTTGAGGTTGGCGGCCATCCGGGCGGTCAGCAGCGGATGCCGGTAGGGGAGGATCAGCACCGTGGTGCCGAGCCGGATCCGGTCGGTGACGCCGGCCAGCCAGGCGAGTGTGGTGAAGGGCTCGTAGAACGGCGCGGGGTACTGGGCGGCGACGTCCGGCGTCACCGCGACGTGATCGGAGACCATCAGCAGGTCGAAGCCGAGCCCCTCCGTCGTCCGCGCCCATCGCAGCAGGACGTCGGGATCGGTGCCGGGCCCGAAATTCGGTACGTTCACCCCTATCCGCACTCGGCCAGGCTATAAGGCGCATACGGTGGCGCCATGGATGATCCCGCGGCGAGGGGCGGCGGCGTGTCCCGGCCGGGCCCGACCGTGCTGGTCGTGGGCGCCACCGGCCGGCTGGCGGGCCTCGTGGTGCCCGCGCTGGCGCGGCGTGGCGTACGCGTGCGCGGGCTGGTGCGGGACGAGCGGCGCGCCGAGTCGGTGCGGGCGCGCGGCGCCGCCGAGATCGCGGTCGGCGATCTCGGTGACCCCGGCAGCCTCGAGGCGGCGGCGCGGGGCGCCGACGGCGTGTTCCATATCGGGCCCGCCTTCCATCCCGACGAGACGCGGTACGGCCTGACGATGGTGGCGGCGGCCGCGGTCGCCGGAGTGCGGACCTTTGTGTTCTCCGGCGTGATCCACCCGGGCAACGGGCTGTGGAACCACGCGTCGAAGCTGCCGGTCGAGCGGGCGCTGTTCGCCTCCGGGATGCGGTTCACGATCTTGCAGCCCGCGCGGTTCCACCAGAACCTCGGCCGGCTTTGGCGGACGATCCTCAGCAGCGGCACGTTCGGCGAGCCGTTCGCCAGGCGGGTGCAGATCGGCTGGGTGGACTACCGCGACGTCGCCGAGGTCGCGGCGATCGCGCTGACCGAGGACCGGCTCGGCTACGGCGCGTTCGAGCTGTGCGCCGGCATGGCGGACCGCGACGACATCGTCGCGCTCATGAGCGAGGCGCTCGACCGCGAGATCGAGGCCACCGAGCCCGGCTTCGAGGCGTGGGCCGAGGCGTCGCGGCTGCCGTTCGACGCGTGGCAGCTCGAGCGGATGGCCGAGATGTTCGCCTACTACGACGAACACGACCTGCCGGGGAACAGCCTCGTCCTGCGGACCATCCTCGGCCGCGAACCCGTGTCGCTCCGGCGCTACCTGCGAGACCTCGCGACGGGAGTGCCGACCGAGGTCTCCTGACGGCCGGCCAGGGCCACCCCAAAGCAAGATCGCGGCCCGCCTCCGGTACGCTGCCGATCAGGGTGATGGATCCCGCCCGGGCGCCTGACGGCACCCGAACCACCTCCGCGGTACCGGGGTTGATGGTTCCTGTCTTGTCAGGAACTCATGCCCGTGGAGGTTGCCGGTGCAGACCCCGTTGTTCGTCGCGATGGCGCTCGCGATCGCGATCCTCGCCGCCAGCATGTTCTCCGTCGAGGTCGGCCTGTCCGTGTCGATCATCGAGATCGTGCTCGGCGTCGCCCTCGGCAACGCGCTGCACCTGACCGCGCCGCAGTGGCTGGCCTTCCTGGCGAGCTTCGGCGGCATCGTGTTGACGTTCCTGGCCGGCGCCGAGGTCGACCCCGACGAGTTCCGGGCGACGTGGAAACCTAGCCTGCTGCTCGGTGCTGCCTCCTTCGCGCTCCCGTTCGCGGGCGGGCTGCTCGCGTGCCGGTACGGCTTCGGCTGGGACCTGCGCGCGGCCGAGATCGCCGGGATCACCCTGTCCGACACCTCGCTGGCCGTGGTCTACGCGGTGCTGGTCGAGTCCGGGTTGAACGCCACCCGCGTCGGCAAGCTGATCATGAGCAGCACGTTCGTCACCGGCCTGGGCACCGTGCTGGCGCTGTCGCTGCTATTCGTGACCCCGACCTGGTGGCTGGTGCCGTTCGCGCTCTGCTCGCTCGCGTTGGTCGTGGGGATGCCGCGGCTGGACGACTGGTTCTTCGTCCGGTACGGCGACCGCGTCATCGAGCCGGAGATCAAGGGCGCCTTCGCCGCGCTGCTGTTGCTGATGTGGCTCGGCGAGCGGGCGCACAGCATCGCCACGCTGCCGGCCTTCCTGCTCGGCCTCGCGGTCGCCCGCACGTTCCGCAAGCACCAGGGCAACCTGCGGCGGTTCAGGGTCGTGGCGTTCGCGCTGCTCACGCCGTTCTTCTTCCTGCGGTCCGGGATGAACGTGTCGTTGCCGCTGGTGTTCGCCAACGTCGGGCTGCTGGCCGCGCTGCTCGCCGTCAAGCTCGTTCCGAAGATCTCGGGTGTGTATCCGCTCGCCCGCCGCCACGCCCGGCCGCACGCGACGTTCACCACCCTGCTGCTGAGCACCGGCCTGACCTTCGGCACCATCGCCGCCACCTACGGCTACTCGGCCGGCATCATCGACGAGACCCAGTTCTCCGTCCTGATCACCGTCGTCGTGCTGTCGGCCGTGCTGCCCACCGCGATCGCGCAGCGGTTCTTCGCGCCCCCGTCGCCGCGCGAATCGGCCGACGCGGCCGACGCGGGCGACGCGGGCGACAGGACCGGCGCCCGCCCCCGCTGAGCGCACCGCCGGAGCGCCGCCGGAGCGCCGCGGGCGCACCGCGGGCGCACCGCGGGCGCACCCCTGAAACGCCCCGCCCGGCGCGGCCACGTTGGGCCAACTCTCCCGTTGCCGTTGGCAGCGCCGCCGCGCCGATCTACGTTCCGCGCGAAACCTTCACGGCTCCCCGCCCAGCGGGGGCTCAGGATTGGAGGACGCGATGCGAAGGTGGCATACCGCCGGCATCGTCGCCGTAAGCACCTCTTTGCTGGCCGCGCTGGCGCTCGCCGCGCCACGGGCGAGCGCCGAGCGGTTCGGGTACGACGACCTGTCCGCGGTGCAGAAACGTCATGCGTCCGGGATCCTCGCCGACACGCTCGGCGCGCCGGCGGCGGCCGGGCGGCAGGCGGCCCCGAAGTCGGCGACGCCGGCGAGCGGGGGGACGTCATCGGTCTGCGACGGGCACCGCGGCGACAACATTAAGGTCAACCAGAACTGCCTCAACATCACCGACGTCGACCTGAACGGCCGGGGTCAGTCGCAGAACGAGACATGGGTCTCGGTGAACCCGAACAACACCCGGCAGATCATCGCGTCGTACAACGACTACCGGCGCGGCGACGGCACCTGCGGCGTGACCTTCTCCGCCGACGGCGGCAAGACGTGGGCGGACGCGACCACGCCGAACGGGTTCGTCCGCGGCACGGCCTTCGGCGGCACGGCCCGCGAGTACTTCCAGGCCGCCGGCGACACCGCCGTGGAATGGGACACGCGGGGCAACGCCTATCTGCTCTGCCAGGAGTTCAAGCGCGGCGTCGCCGTCACCGCCGACACCGACCAGTCGAGCGCGTTCTACATCCACCGGTCGACGGGCAACGGCGGTGCGTCGTTCAACTTCCCGGGACGACCGGTGGCCGAGCACGCCGACCTCGCGGGCGCCGGCGACTTCCTGCTGGACAAGCCGCTGATGACCGTGGACAACCACGTCCGCAGCCCGTTCCGCGACCGCGTGTACGTGACGTGGACGACCTTCGCCGAGGACGGCACCGGCTACATCTTCGCGTCATCGTCCGCCGACTACGGCGAGCACTTCAGCGACCCGGTGCTGGTCAGCTCCGACTCGGCGCTGTGCCCGAACGCCGGCGGCGTCCCCACGCCGCGGGGCCGGTGCAACAACAACCAGTTCTCCCAGCCGGTCGTGGCGCCAGACGGCACGCTGCACGTCGTCTGGGCGAACTACAACACCGCCAACGCCGGCGCCGACAACCGCTTCCAGATGCTGGCCGTCCGGTCCACCGACGGCGGCGCGACGTTCTCCGCCCCGGTCAAGGTCGGCGACTTCTACGACCTGCCGGACTGCGACACCTACCAGGGCGCGGGCAAGAACCCGGGCCGGGCCTGCGTGGTGGAGAAGGGCTCGACCACCAACTCGATCTTCCGGGCGGCCAACCTCCCGTACGCGGCCGTGGACCCGGGGAACCCCCGCAAGATCGCGGTGGCCTACGGCTCGTACATCAACCGCAACTCCAACGAGACCAAGGGCTGCACGCCGGCCGGCTTCACCCCCGGGCTCGGCAGCCTCTACACGGGCGTGAAGGACGGCGGCTGCAACAACGACATCGTCCTTTCGACCTCGGCGAACGGGGGCACGAGCTTCACCGGTACGGCGACGGACGTGCGCGCGATGGCCGTGGCGTCCAGCGCCGCCAGGCAGGCCGGCACCGACCAGTTCTGGCAGGGCCTGTCCTACAGCCCGCGCGGCACCCTCGTCGTGGCCTACTACGACCGGCAGTACGGCGCCGACAACACCACCGGCTTCTCCGACATCACCCTGTCCACGTCGCGCGGCGGCCCGTTCAAGCACGTGCGGGTGACGTCGTCGTCCATGCCGCCGACCACCCAGTTCAACGGGCAGTTCATGGGCGACTACATCCAGGTCGACACCACGGCGACGAAGGCGTACCCGGTCTGGGTGGACACCCGGGCTGACGCGCTGTTCCTCTGCCCGGGCACCGGCCAGGCCGGCGCGCCGCCGCGGCTGTGCACCGCGCCCCCGCCGGGTCCGCAGACGCTGCGCACCGCCAACGACCAGGAGATCTTCACCGCCGCCGTGCCCATCGGCTGACGCGGCCGCACACCCGCACACCCGTCACACCCACGGACGCCGGCCCGGCGGATTATGGCCGGGCCGGCGTCGGGGTGGGAGGGTGACGACCATGAAAGCGACCAACGCCGACGTACGCCGCGTGTTCGACAGGTTCGCCGACCGGTACGACCCGCTGATGGCGCGCTGGGAGCGGCTGCTGTTCCCCGGTAGCCGCGAGTGGGTCGCCGGCCATGCCCGCGGCCTGGTGGTGGAGATCGCGGTGGGCACCGGGCTGAACCTGCCGCTCTACCCGGCCGGCACCAAGGTGATCGGGATCGAGCTGTCCGAACCGATGCTGAAGGTGGCCCGCGCCCGGGTCGCCGCCGCCGGGCTGGGCGATCGCGTCGAACTGCGGCAGGGAGACGTGCAGGCGCTGGAACTGGCCGACGGCTGCGCCGACACGGTGATCTCCACGTTCGCGCTGTGCACGATCCCCGATCCGCAGGCCGCGGTCGGCGAGGCCTACCGGGTGCTGCGGCCGGGCGGCCGGTTCGTGCTGGCCGAGCACGGCCCGTCGTCCGTCGCGGTCGTGCGGGCCGGGATGCGGATGCTCGAACCCCTGACCGTGCGTACGGGTGCCGACCACCTGACCCGCGACCCGCGGCCGCTGCTGGAGCGGGCCGGGTTCACGATCGAGTCCGTGGCCCGCGCCAAGCTGGGCATCAGCTTCCGCGTGGTCGCCACCCGCCCCTGATCGGCGCGGATCTCTAGGAGAAGGCGGTCTCGCCGGCCGGCGCTGCCCAGGTGAGGGGGAGGTTGTTCAGGCCGAGGACCTGGTCGACGTGCTCGACGACGAGGGCTTCTTCGGGGACGCGATATTCGGGGATGCGCGCGTGCCACTCGGCGAGCGCGATCCGCAGCTCCTGCCGGGCCAGATGAGCGCCGAGGCAGCGGTGCGGCCCGGCGCCGAACGCGATGTGGTGGTTGGGGTGGCGCTCGAAGTCGACGACCCGCGGGTCGGGGAAGGCGCGGGCGTCGCGGGTGGCCGCGTTGATCGGAAGCATCACCATGTCACCGCCCTTCATGGGGCAGCCGTGGAACGTGGTGTCGCGTGTGACCTTGCGGCCGGGTATGACGAACGCGTAGGCGCGCAGCAGTTCCTCGACGGCCGAGGGGATGATGCCGGGCTCGGCGGTGATGCGGTCGCGATCGGCCGGGTGGCGGGCGAGGTGCCAGAAGGCGTACGACAGCGCGGCGGTGACGGTGTCGAGGCCGGCCAGGAACAGCAGGACGCACAGCGACAGCAGATCCGCGTCCGACACGGGCTTCCCGTCGATCCGGAACGATATCGCCGTGCTGACGATGTCGTCCTTCGGGTCGCGCCGCCGCAGCGCGATGAGCTCGGTGAAGAAGTCGGCCAGCCGGCCCATCGCGCGCCGCCTGGCCGCCGCCATGTCGGGTGACGCCGGCTGGTGCAAGATGGCGTCCGCCCAATCGAGGAATTCGGGCAGCCGGTCGGTCGGCAGACCCATGAATTCGAGGAAAATGATGGTCGGGTATTTGCGCGCGAAGTCGGCGACGAAGTCGCAGGAGCCGCGCCCGGCGAGGTCGTCGACGAGGCCGGCGCAGTGGCGCCGGATCCGGTCTCGCATGCGCTGCGCCCGCGCCGGGGTGAAGAGCGGGCGCAGCAGACGCCGCCAGACGGTGTGCTCGGGCGGATCGAGCATCTCGGGAATCCACCGGTAGGCGGGGTCGGGAAACATCACGTTGATCGCGGCGTTGGAGAACAATTCTGGATCTTGATAGGCGGCCAACACCACGTCATAGCGGGTGAGCACCCAAAAACCCGGCCCGAAGCCGCTGCGGAACGCCGGCCCCCGCTCGCGCAGCTCGTCGAAAAGCGCGTGCGTTTCGCCGGCCGCGCGGACGCCGGGCGCGGGGTTGAAGTCGAGGACGGGGTACGGGGGCGCGGGATGATCTGGCGAGGTCATGAACCTTACTATTTCTTTCGCCCGACGCCGCCCAAATACCACACGGGCAGTTTTTCGCCGCGCCGGGCCTCGGCCGCCGCGGCCGCCGGCTCGGGACGCCAGTCCGGCAGCGGCACGAGTCCGGGCGCGACGAGATCGAAGCCGTCGAAGAACGCCAAGATCTCATCGCGCTCGCGCAGCGTGTTCGTCGTCGCACCGACCTGCCGGTACACCGCGGCGCCCCGGCGAGCCGATGCGACGTGGTCTTGAGCGGACACGTGCGAGATGACGATGTGACTGCCCGGGGCCATGCCGTCGCGGAACCGCGCCACGATCTCGCCCGGCTCCTCTTCGTCGGTGATGAGATGCAGAACGGAGGTGAGCAGCACGCCGACGGGTTTGCTCCAGTCGACGACGCCCCGCAGGCGGGGATGCTCGAGGATGTCGGCCGGGCGGCGCATATCCGCCTCGATCACGACGGTCTGGTCGTCCATCCCCAGCAGCGCCCTGCTGTGCGTGAGCACGATCGGGTCGTTGTCGACATACACCACACGGGAACCCGGCGCGACCCGGCGGGCGACCTCGTGCGTGTTCTCCTGGGTCGGCAGCCCGCTGCCGACATCGATGAACTGCCGGATCCCCGTTTCGGCGAGATGGCGGACGGCGCGGTGCATGAACGCACGGTTGGTGTGGGCGAGCGCGGGAGCCTGCGGGGCCGCCGCGATGACCTTCTCCGCCGCCTCGCGGTCCGCCGCGTAGTTGTCCTTCCCGCCGAGAAAATAGTCGTACATGCGCGCGATGTTGGGTTTGCTGACGTCGATGTCGGCCGCCGTGGCGCGTCCCGCCCGGTCGAGCCGGGGCAGCGGCGGCGCCGCTTCGTAGTCCGTACGACGGGTCTGCGCGGGCGGGCCGAGCAACGCCGGATCGCCGGCCTCGATCTGGCGCCGCAGCCGCCGCAGCTGCGGACCGGGTTCGGTGCCGGTGTCGGTCATCAGCACGTCGCGGACGCACTCGTACGCCCGGATCGCCTCGGCCGATCTGCCGGAGCGGTACAACGCGAGCATCAGCTCGATCCAGCCTCGTTCGTTCAGCGGCTCTTCGGCGGTCTTGGCCTCCAGCAGGCCGATGAGCTCGTGGTGGCAGCCGAGCGCGAGCTTGGTCTCGATCAACGCGTCCCGCACCCGCCGTCGCTCGGCGGTCAGCCCCGCGGCGAGCTCCTGGGCCGGGGCCGTGTCGGGCAGATCCCGCAGCGACGGCTCTCGCCACGCGCTCAACGCCTCGGCGAACAGCTCTGCCGCCGCCCTCGGCCGATGCCGGGCGAGGGCGCGTTCGCCGGCGGCGGCCGCGTCGCGGAAGGCGCCGAGATCGGTGCGGTCGGTCGTCGCGAGCGTGAGCCGGTAACCGCAGCTGTCGCGGGCCAGCCGCTCGCCGCCGACCAGCCGCCGCACGTCGTAGACGCAGGTGCGAACCGCGCCCGGCGATGGCACCTGGGGCCAGATCAGCTCCGTCAATTCCGCTCGGGACAGTGGCCGGCCCGCCCGCGCCACCAGCACGCTGAGCGTGGCCCGGATCAGCGGTTGGGACACGCGGACCGGTGAACCGTCATCGGCCACCACCTGCAACAGCCCCAAGACGCGGAACTCCATTCCACAAGCCTCCGGCTTATCAGCGCCGACTTACCGGTGCTAATCGCGATTCGGGCCAACCCTACAGTGCGGACACGGCCGAAATGACGTAACGGACTCGCCGGTGATTGGCAGTTCGGGCGTTGCTGACGAGCGGCTGACATTGCGCTGACTCGCCGGCAATACAGTCATGATCGCCGCCGTCTTCGCGGTGCGGGTCATCGCGATGACGTGCCCACCGTCCGTTCATCGTCTTTACCGCCGAGCCGGCGATGTGAGGTGAGCCATGCACCATGGATCACTCGGCAGACGGGTGCTCGAGCTGCGCATTCGCAGCGGCCTATCACAGACGCAACTCGCTGCTCCGGAGTTCTCCGGAAGTTATATCTCGCTCATTGAATCCGGCAAACGGCAACCAGCGCAACGAACCATCGCAATTCTGGCACGGAAACTCGGGTGCACATCCGAGTATCTGGAACATGGCCTTACGGACAAATCGCTCGCGGCGCTGACCGATCGCCTTCGCCGGGCTGAGGCGGCGCTGGCGGACGGGTCCGCCGCCGACGCTCTCGCGCGCTTCAGCGAGCTCGTGGCCACCCCCGCGCTGCGCGCGGGGGCGCCGCGGCTGCATCAGCGGGCCCGGCGTGGCCACGCCATGAGCCTGGAGGCACGCGGCCGGGCGGAGGAGGCCGTCCAGGAGCTGGAGCGCGCGGCGCAGACCGTCAAGGGCCTCGACTGGGACGAATGGGCGGCGGTGCAGGAGTGCCTGTGCCGCTGCCACCGGCGCCGCGGCGACCTGGTGGAGGCCGTCGCCGTGGCGGATCGGGCCCTCGCCTGCCTGCACCTGGAGGAGCGGCCCGCGACCGATGCCGCGATCCGCATCGGCGTGCACCTCCTGGAGGCGCATCGATCGCTCGGCGACGCGTTCACCGCCCGCCGCCTCGCCGGACGGCTGGTCCGTACGGTCGAGTCCGGGGCCGGGGCCGGGGCCGGGGCAGGGGCGCGGGCGCGGGCGCGGCTGACGGTCTACGCCCACGCCGCCGCCGTTTTCGAGGAGCACGGAGACCACGCCACCGCCGTCACGCTGGCCGAACGCGCCATGGCCGCGGCCGCCGAGCAGGAGACGGGCCGCGCCGACGCGCTCGACGCGGTGGAACGCGCCGGCCTTCTCACGTTGCTCGGCCGGCCGGGCGCGGAACGGGCGCGGCTGCTGCTGTGCGCCCGCGAACGAGAGCTCGCCCGGGCCGGCGACCGCCCTCGCGCGCTGGGCGTGTGCGTCGCCGAACGCGCCAGGATCGAGCTCGCGATGGGCTGCCCGGCCGAGGCGGTCGCCCAGGCCCGCCGAGCGCACACGTTGCTCGCCGGGCCGCCGAGCCGGGCCGCGGCGCGTGCGCTCGCCGTTCTCGGCCACGGCCTCGTCCAGCTCGATCGGCTCCCGGCCGCGATCGAGACGCTCACCCGCGGCGCCGAATGCCTGGAGCACGCCGGATACGTGCGTCAGGCCGCGCGAGCCTGGTACGACGTGGCAGAGGCGATCGGCCGGACCGGAGGCGGTCACCGGCGCCGGGCCCTCGCCTACCGGCACGCGCTCGCCCTGATCGGGCTCGCGGCCGAGCCGGCGCTTCCAAACCCGCCCCCGCGGTAGATCGTCGTTGGCGCGTACGACATTATTGTTGACAATTTTGCCGACAACGCCGAACGTGGAGGATCGTACGAAGAGGAGGCCATGTCATGACATCAGCGACCTCGGCGACCTCAACGGCTGTGCCGTGCATGCTGATGCGCGGGGGCACATCGAAGGGCGCCTACTTTCTCGCCGCCGATCTGCCCGCGGACCCTGCCGAGC
>DASTYC010000006.1:0-339803 GCA_035765195.1 Streptosporangiaceae bacterium | reverse complement strand
GGTTGTGTCGCCGCGGGTGATACAACCCTCACATCAAGATCGGCGAGGGGCTCCGGTGCCGGAACGGACGAGGAGGCTGCCGCCGATGACGACGAGCCCCGACCCGGTCAGCACGGCCTGAACGGGCGCCATCGAGCCGAGCGCGCCGAGGTCGACCCGCCCGATCAGGTCCGCGGCCGCGCCGGCGGCCAACGCCGCCAGCGCCAAGGCGAATCTGAGGCAGGCGTGGAAGGCGGTCAGCCCGAGGTTGCGGCGGACGCCCTCGAGGTTCTGCTGGAGATAGGTGATCCCGCTGACCAGGGCCACGGTGGTGGCCGCACCGAAGAGCACCGCGCCCAGGAACGCCCAGGCGGTGGAGGCGATCGCGCCCATGGTGGCGATCACCGCACCCTGCGCGGCGGTGCTCAGCCGGATGGTGGCGACCAGGCTCCGGCCGCCGCCGGTGCGTGCCTGCAGGGCCAGGCCGCCGGCGGCGCCCACCCCGAAGAGCGCGACGAGGGCGCCGAACCCGGCGGGGCCGGCGTCCAGCACGTCCCGGACGAACACCACGCCGAGCGAGAACAGCGCACCCAGGCCGAGCGCGACCACGGCGGTGGCCGGCAGCACCGCCCTTACCACCGGAATCCGCAGCGCGGCGAGCAGGCCCATGCCGTCGGCGCCGCGCCCCACGTCCGTGCTCTCGTTCGGTCGCGGCCCGAGGTCGGGGATGGTGCGGACGGCGGCGTAGGAGGCGAGATAGGTCAACGCGTTCAGCCAGAAGACCACGACGTAGCGCCAGTGCCCCTCCCAGCCGGCCGCGTTCGACAGCAGCAGGACGAGCCCGAAGGCGCCGGCCCCGACCGGGATCATCCCGTAGGACGTGCCCATCGTGACGCCGTTGGCCAGCGACAGCGTCTTGGTGTCGCGCTGGTCTTCGTCCCGGCCGCCGATCAGCATCGGGATCGCCGCGTCGCGGGCCGGCAGGAACACCAGGCCGACCACCTCGATGGCGAACGCCCAGAAGTACACCCAGCCCAGCCAGGGCAGCACCGGCAACGCGATCGCCATGGCCGCGCGGACCAGGTCGGAGGTGAGCATCACCCGCCGGCGGTTCCAGCGGCTCACCACCTGCGCCGCCAGCGGGCCGCCCACGGCGGACGGCAGCAGCCGCAGCACCAAGATCCCGCCCACGGCCGTCGTGGAGCCGCTCAGCTCGAGGACGAAGTACATCAGGGCGATCGTCCCCGTCCAGTCGCCCAGCAGCGAGATCGCCTGACCGATCAGCAGCCGGCGGAAATCGCGAAGCCGCAGCAGCTCCCTCATCGCCACCTCTTGGCTCACCCCCCGGGTCGATCACGCCGCTTGAGTCTTCTTGCCCCAGATCCGGACGAACACAGCGGCGGCGCGGCGGCGTGACGGGGGTGGAGGCGTGACGGGGGGCGGCGGGACCTCAGCGCCTCACGGACCTGTGATCAGCTTTCCGAAGGCGAGCCCGAGCCACGGCTTGCGTCCGGCGGCGAGGATCTGGCCGCGCAGGATCGGGCCCCACT
This sequence comes from Streptosporangiaceae bacterium, assembly GCA_035765195.1. Taxonomy (GTDB): domain Bacteria; phylum Actinomycetota; class Actinomycetes; order Streptosporangiales; family Streptosporangiaceae; genus CALAED01. The sequence continues at coordinate 338,274 of DASTYC010000006.1, read as the reverse complement.
GCCCGATGCGGCCGTAGCCGACGAGGAGGAACGCGACGGGGTCGGCATAGATGCGGCAGTCGACGCCCAGGCCCGGCTCGGTGACCGTCGCCGTGCCGTCGTCGATGACCAGCCGGTAGCGGGGACCACCGCGCAGGACCAGCTCGTAGCTGACGTGGCGGCCGGCCGCCTGATCGCGGTCGACGTAGTCGGGCACCATGGCGATGACGCCGGCGATGACCAGCAGCGCGTCTTCGCGAGCGATGGGCCAGGGCAGTTTCGCGGCCCGCGCGATGTCGAGTCCGTGGATGAGTTGTTCGCCCAGCAGCGCCGCGGTCATCGTGGACGGCGTCATCGACACGCCGTTCGTGGCGAGGATCGGCTTGTCGGCCGGGAGCCGGGCGGCGGCGGCGACGAAGGCGTCGGCGGCCGGCACCAGCAGGTCGGCGAGTCTCGCGGGGTCGCGCTCGGTGAACTCCGCCAATTGCTCGGCGTTGGCCGCCGCGCTCACCCGGGACGGTGTGTCGGCCCCGTTCGTCCCGGCCCCGTTCGGATTGTCCGCGTCCGGCACGGGGTGCTCGCCGGCGTCCCGCTCGTCCGCGGCCAATCGCGTGTAGAGCTGGAGCTCGGCCACCAGATGGGCGGTGGTCTCGCCGACGTTCCACTCCAGCCCCGGCACCTTCAGGTTCGGGTCCGGCACCTTCCGCAACAGCGCGGCCGTCCGTTCCGCCGCTTCTCGCAGGGCTTGCGCCCCGATCGGCTCTGTGGTCACCGTCTGACTCCCTCCGACTACGTGGTCAGCATGAGAACAGCAAACTAGCTGGACGGTGCGCTCAAGGGGTGTTTCGTGCGGAACGTCGTTTTGGCGGTGATTACTAATTGGTAAACCGCCGGCAAAACCCCTGCGTCCCCTTGGTGGGGATCATCGATCACAAGGGGGCACTTCATGGACGTCCGTCCTGCCATCGCCGCGGCCGCGCTGGCCGCGCTCACAGTCGGCAGCGGCGCCGCCGTCGCCGCCTCGCCGGCTTCGGCCTCGACCTTGGCCTCATCCTCTGCCACAGCCGCGGCCGCGGCCGTACCGGCCAAGTCGGGGGACTTCAACGGGGACGGCCGGCGCGACATCGCCATGGGCAGTCCGCTCGGCACGACGGGAGGGGTCAGAACCGGGTTCGTCACCGTGGTCTTCGGCGGCGGCACCGGACCGAACACCGGTCGCCGGCAGGTGATCACCCAAAACAGCGCGGGCGTTCCGGGGACGGCGACCGCGAACAACGCCTTCGGCGCGTCCACCGCGTCCGCCGACTTCGACATGGACGGCTATGCGGACCTGGCCATCGGCGTACCGGGCGAGGACGTGGAGGGCCGTACCCATGCCGGCACGGTGGCGGTCGTCTACGGAAGCGCGACCGGCCTGTCGGCGCGGGCGGCCCGGCTGGTGCTGCCCGATCCGGCGTTCCGCAATCCGAACGGCAGGTTCGGGACGTCGCTGGCGGTCGGCGACCTCACCGGAGACAGCCGGCCCGATCTCGCCGTCAACGGCGGCAGCGCGGGCTTTTGGGTCTTCGACGCGCTGGCGACCGGCGGCGCGCGCGGCACTCGCGTTCCGCTGAACGACGACAACTTCTACGCCACCGATCTCACCCTGACGGCCGCCGACTTCACCGGAGACGGACGCACGGACGTGGCCGCGAGCTGGGTCGAGGAGGTCGACGGTCTGCCCTCCGGGCGGGTCGACCTCTACCGCGGCACGGGGACGGGGATGTCGTTGCTGAAGTCGTACGCCGCGGGGGGCGGCCCGGAGGCCGCCGCCGGGGACTTCAACGGCGACGGCAAGGCCGACCTCGTCACCCGGCTCCGTCCGGTCGAGGGGCCCGATGTCGCCGGCGGCCGGATCATCGTGAGCCTGGGGACCGGGACCGGTTTCCGCCGGCAGGCGACGTTCAGCCAGGACACCGCGGGCGTACCCGGCAGCGGTGAGGACGGGGACTTCTTCGGCGCCGACCTGGCGGCCGGCGACGTCACCGGCGACGGCAAGGCCGACCTGGTGGTCGGTTCGCCCGGCGAGGACATCGGCTCGGTCGGCGGCGCCGGTGCGTTCACCGTCCTGTACGGCAGCGGCGGCGGCATCACCACCGCCGGCGCCAGGCTGTTCGCGCAGAACACCTCCGGCGTGCCCGGCACCGTGGAGCGTAACGACGCGTTCGGCGGCGGGCTGTCGGTGGCCAACGTCACCGGCGACGGCAAGGCCGACATCGCGGTGGGCGCGCCGCAGGAGAACAGCACCGAGGGCGCCGTGTGGATCTTCCGGGGCGCCGCGGCCCGCGTCTCCGCGTCCGGCGTCACCGCCTTCAACGCGGTCACCGTCGGCGTCGGCGGCCGAGCCGCCCACCTCGGCGGCGTACTGCTCCCTTAGCCCGTGACAGCAGTACGCCGCCGGGGCGTCTACTGGCCGCGGCTGGTCGGGTCGACCCTGGCGAACGTGAGCAGATCGATCATCCGGAAGTCGCCGGTCCCGCCGGAACGGCGAGGCAGCGTCGGCCGCCAGCCCGGGTTGGTGGCGAGGTAGGAGGACGGGTCGAGTTGCAGCAGGCCGATGAAGACCTCGCCGACGATCCTGGCGCCCACTCCGGCCAGCGTGCGGCCGCCGGCGAGCACCTGGGCCTCCTTGAGCGCGTAGTACCACAGCGGCGTGCTGCTCGGGAGACCGTGCCCGAACTGCTGCAACTCGGGGAAGTCCTGGGCCTGCAGGACGGGGTTGACCCCGAGGGCGCGGGCGATGTTCTGCCCGGACGGGATCGACCACGTGATGTGCCGCAGCAGGTTCCGCTGGGGCAGCACCACCGGGTTCGTCTCGTTTCCGGCGATCGCCCCGACGGGCAGGTTGAACAGCGGCGTCGAGATCCTGGTGTCGATGATCTTGTTCCGGCGCATGTCGGCGGTGAGGCTGCCGCCGAAGTCGAAGAACGTCTGCCATCCGATGAACCGCCGGCGCGCCCGGGCGCCGCCGCGCAGGTCCACCGGGTCCGACTGCCCCTGGCCCGCCGGGTCGAAGATCATGCCGAAGAAGGCGGGAGCGCCGGTGGCGGGGTTGCCGCCGGGGTCGCCGGCCAGGTTGGCGCGGTACGACGGCCGCACCATGCTGTGCCCGAACCGGTAGCAGGCACCCTGGAACTCCACGGGGATGAACTGCTGGCCCGGCGCCGGACGGTAGAACCGGCGTCCGTTCCGCAAGATGTCGTCGACCATCGGCTGCCCGATGAACTGCGGCAGGAACTCGTGCAGGATGAGCCACTGGTAGTGCCAGCGGACCAGTTGCCGGGCGGCCGCGAACACGCTGCCCGTCTGGCCTTGCGCGCGCAGGAAGTCGACCACGCGGTTGTGGAACAGCAGGAACGCGGCCTGCAGCCCGGCGATCATCAGGTTCTCGTCGTTGCGCTCGTCGGCGATGATCGCCTGGCCGTTCGACTGGCGGGGCAGATCCTCGAAGAGGCCGCCGCTTTCCACCCGGAACTTGTCCCTGTCGGCGGAGTCGTACAACGCCGGCGAACCGGTGGGGCCGCCGCCGTAGACGGAGTCCAGGTCGAAGCCCGGCGTGCGCGCGTTGGGCGCCGCGGTCGGCTCCAGCGGCACCCCCAGCCTGGACGTCTGGTCGAAGGTGATGTCGTGGTCGAGGAACTGCCCCACGAACGTCGTGCCGGCCGTGTGGTTCGTGTTATCGGGGTTGTTCGCGCTGAGCGCCGGATTGGTGATCAGGTTCACCGGCCCCTGGTCCAGGGCGTCTCGCGCGTCCATGATCCCGCCGGGACGGCCCATGTCCATAAGCGCGGAGCGCAGCGACGACACGTTCAGGTCCGCGAACGGCGGCAGGTTGAAGATGCGTCCGAACCGGTCGGGCGAGGTGGCGAGCCCGGCCGCTCGCGGCGTGAGGACTTGGGCGATGGCCTCGGCGGGGCGCAGCGCGAGCGTGCCGGCCGCCCCAGCGCCCACTCCGGCCAGAAAACCCCGTCGGCTGATGCGTCGTTTGGTACCGCTCCCGTCTCGCTGCCTTTGCTCCATGCCACCGACCTCCTGAACACCTTGCGAACCAGGCCGGCGGCCCGGCCGCACGGGTTGTCTCAAGTACGCGATGATCGCGTTAACTCACGAGTGTCCGGTTCCGCCAAGTTGGACACAACGAGATCACAAGGGCGGAAAACCCTTAAGACGACACACAACCCTTAAGGTTTTGAAAGGCTTTCACGCATACCAGCCTCTAACACCTATAAACTCCCGTCCGAAAAAACTCTCATCAATCCGGCCATCACGCAGCGAAGTCGCCCCGAATAGCCCGATTGCGAATCGAACGTCGGGCCGGGATCACGTAGCCGAATCCGCGAAAACCCGCCCGCGGCTTCCACGCGCCGAGGAGCCGGTCCGGCGGGCACGCCGGGCGAATGCCGCGTCTCGTACGGTTGCCTCGTCGCGCGAAAACCAAGGCGATCTTCACGGAGGGGTCGGCTCATGCACACATACACGCGCACCCGGAGAAGCCCGGTAGAGGTGCTCGCGGCCTTGGTCGGCGGGCTCGCCTTCCTCGTGCCGGGCCTTTGGGCGTTCGCCTGGCCGAAGTCGTTTTACGACAACATCGCCACGTTCCCGCCGTACAACGAGCATCTGTTCCACGACCTGGGCGCCTTCCAGCTCGCCATCGGCGTGGCCCTGCTCGCCGCGCTCATCTGGACCGACGCGCTGTTCGCCGCCCTGCTCGGCGGCTCGGTGGGAATGGTCGTGCACGCCATCTCGCACTTCATCGACCACGACCTCGGCGGCAGGGACAGCGATTCGTGGGTGCTGAGCCTGGTCGCGCTCCTCATGCTCATCGGCCTCGCCCGCCGCGCGCCCGCCCGCACGATCCGCAACCTCCGCTGACCGGTACGCGCCGCTGACCGGTACGCGCCGGTGGCCGGAACACGCCAGGGTGCCCGGCGCGGGCAACCTTTGCGGCCCGGCCTCTCGTAGGGAGGGTCAGGACGGGGACGACGGGAGAACCGGACGTGGTGGATCGGGCGGACTATTACGAGTTCGTGGCGGCGAGGTCCGATCGGCTGTTGCGTACCGCGTTCATGCTGACGCGGGACTGGGCGCACGCCGAAGATCTACTCCAAGAGGCGATGGTCAAGGCGTGGTTCGCGTGGTGGCGGGTGTCCGGCGATCCCGAGGCGTACGTCCGCAAGATCATCGTCACGACCTATATCACCTGGTGGCGGCGGCGCCGGTGGAAGGCGGAGGTGCCGGCGGAGCAGGTGGAAGTTGGGCCGCCCGATGAGGTGTCCCCCGACGCGATGCGGAGCTGCGACGAGCGCGACGCGATGTGGCGTGCGCTCGGCCGGCTGCCGGCCGGGCAACGCGCGGTGATCGTGTTGCGCTTCTACGAGGACCTGACCGAGACCAGGACCGCCGAGGTCATGGGGTGTTCGGTCGGCACGGTGAAGAGCCAGACCGCCAAGGCGCTGGCCAAGCTGCGGGTGGACGACTCGATCATGCCTGCCAGGACCCGGAAGGAGGCCTGAGCGCCATGCCGATGACGAGCGACGACCTGCGCGGGCTGCTGCGTGACGAGGGGTTCGTCGGTACGCCCCCGGGCAACCCCGGGCGTGCGGGTCAGATCGAGCACCGCATCGCGCGGCGGCGCCGGCGGCTGCGCGGGCAGGTCGCGGCCGTCGCGGCCACGGTCCTCGCCGTCGCGGGCCTGTCCACGGCGGCCTCGCGCGGGGTCTTCGGCGGGGTGCTCGACGGGGGCGACCCCGCCGCCTCGGGCACCGCATCGGCACGCCCGATGCCGACGGTGGCGCTGCCCGCCGCCGTACCCGTCGAGAAGCTCTGGCCGCAGGCGGTCGTCAAGGTCCCGGCACGGCTGCCGAACGGGCGCAAGTACTACCCGGAGGCCTTCGTCGGCAACCGCACCCTGCTCGTCACGACGTCGGGCGGCTTCGAACGGACCGACGCCATATGGCTGTACGACACCGGCACCAGGCGGCTCAGCCAGGTGACGCGGGTGACCACGCCGGCGAAGGCGACGACGTTCGCCTCGGACTTCGCCGTGGGCGACGGCCGCGTCGTCTGGTGGACCGCGCGCAGGGCGCAGGGCGAAATCATCGCGGAGATCTGGTCGGCGCCGCTCAGCGGAGGCGAGGCCCGCAAGATCGTCACGATGCCGGCCGGCAAGGAAGAAGACAGCGGCATCGGGGACCTCGTCATCGCGGGCGGCAAGGTGTTCTGGTCGCTGTCGGCCTTCACGCCGCAGGCGCGAGGCGGCCTCTTTGAGGCCCCGCTCACCGGCGGCCCGCCCACCAAGATCCCGGGCACCGACCGTCACCAGATCGTCGAGTGGCCGTGGATCGGCACCCCGGGGCGGAACGATGCCGCTCGTCCTGTCACGTTCAAGGATGTGCGCAACGTGGTGACCGGGGAGCGGCGCTCCGCCGAGGTCGGCCCGGGGCGTTGGACCTGCGACGTGACCTGGTGTGTGTCCTACGGTGGCCCCGACACACGGGCGGTGCGGCGGGACGGAACGGGCGGACGTGTGCTGCCGGGCGAGTGGCCGTTCCCCACCGACATCGCCCTCGACCGCTTCCTGCTGTATTCGGGGCCGAGGACCATGCAGTTGTACGACCTGCGCAGCGGAAGGCTCGCCGATCTCGGTGCACCGAGGCAGCCGCGCAGCTACACGGCCATCCAGCCCGGCGACCGCATTTACCGAATGGACCGAGCGGACGGCTACCTGATCGTCGACTTCACCGCCGTCAGGTAACGCACCGGCCGGCCGCCCCGGGCCGCCCCGGGGCCGCCCGGGCGGCGCTCGGGGTCAGCGGAAGGTCGGCCGCAGGATGTCGATGCCGCGCACGTTGTCGGCGACGTAGACGTACCCGCCGTGCCAGTACGCCGCCCAGGCCCGGGCGTCGTCCTTGCGGAAGTAGGCGACCTGCGTGGGGTTGGTCGGGTCGCGCACGTCGAGGAACCGCACGCCCTGGTTGTAGAACGCCTGCGCGAGCACGCCGTCCTTGACGTCGAAGTAGTGCGCCGAGCAGTCGTCGGTGTCGGCGCGGCTGCCCTCCTGCCCCGCCGGGCCCCAGGTGCCGATGGTGCGCAGCCGGAACGGGTTCTCGGGCGTCGACCGCCAGCCCTGACCGCCGAACGAGCCCTCGAGGGAGGAGATGACCAGCAGCCCGTCGTTGGCGCAGCCGTCGTTGAAGGTCTCCTCGGTGACGATGAGCAACTTGCCGTTGCCCCACACGCGCGGATCGGCGCCCTGGTTCCTCGTCCGGCCGACCGCGCGGAAGCTGTTGTGCATGAACGAGGAGTTGGTGGTGGCCTCGTCGATGCCGCCGCCCGCGTACGGGACCGGGTCCCACGCGGTGGCCGTGCGGAACCGCTTGGCGACCGGGTCGAAGTGCCGGCCCTGCGTGTAGTAGCCGCGTACGCCGCCGCGCCCCGACGACCATGCCACGCCGGCCGAGTCGATCTGGATGTCGTGGGTGTAGTCGGTCTTGCCGTCGTTACGGCCCAGGTCGATCGGGTTGGGGAAGACCTTGGGGTGGCGCGGGTCGCGTACGTCGGTGACCCAGGCCGGGCGTCCGCCCCAGTCGGCGGGCTGCCAGGCGGCCTTGGCCGGGCCGCCGGTCCATAGGTACTTGCAGTCGTTGATGCAGCTGGTGGTGTGCCCGGCGGGCAGCATCTGATAGGCGATCTGCGTGAGGCTCTCCGGCTTGGAGACGTCGATGATGTAGACCCCGGACTCGCCCGTGTCCGTGGTGCCGCCGAAGGCGCGAGGGTCGCGCGAGAGATAGATGATCTTCCGTTTGTGATCGGCGTCGGTGTCCTCGCTCTGCCAGAAGCCGGGCAGGCTGAACTCGCCGACGAGCCGCGGGCGGGTGGGGTCGGCGGTGATGTCGTAGCCCTTGAGCCCGAACCGGCCGCTGACGTACACGATGGTCCGCTTGCGCGGGCCCTTGCCGTAGTCCATGAACACCAGCGACGTGGCGTCCTTCGCGTCGGGCACCGTGCCGACGTGCTCCACACCCTTGATCGCCTCGGATACGGCGGCGGACGTCTTGCCCACGGCAGCGGCGCCGTGCACGGCGTGTGTCGTGGTGCGGTCCTGGCCCTCGTTCGCGTTGGACGACGCGGGGCCCGGGTCGACGGGGCAGGCCAGCGCGGTTCCGGTCAGCACAACCGTGGCCGCGAAGAACGCGCCGGCACCGAACAGACTCCGCCTTACCGCGCCGCTGCGGGACATACACGCCTCCACGTCAACACCTACTCGCCGCGCCCAGTCTGAACGGAAACCTTCTCATCAGCAATGGACGGCGCGCGCCTTCTCTCGACGCGGACGGGTGCCGTACGCTCACCGGCGTCGCACTCCCCGGATCCGGAGCAGCCGTCGATGAAACCCGCCGCACGTACCGCCGCGCTGCTCACCGGCGCCGTGGTGGTGCTGGCGGCGCCGGTCGTGGCGATGCGGGCGTGGAGCAAACCGGCGGACCCCCGGATCGTGGTCGGCGCCGCCGCCCCCGCGACGCTGCTCCCCGGTGACGTGCGCGACCCCACGGGCCGGATGATCGCCGGTGCGGTGTGGACCGGGCTGACGGACTACGATCCCCGTTCCGGGACGACGGTGAACGCGGCGGCGGAGTCGATCGACAGCGCCGACCGCCGCGTGTGGACGGTGCGACTGCGCGCGGGCGGCCGGTTCCAGGATGGTTCGCCGGTGACCGCCGAGTCCTTCACCGGCGCCTGGACCGCGGTGCTGCGCGAGGGCTGGCATGGCGCCCGCCTGTTCGCCGACGTCGCCCGCGTCGAGGGCGCCGCCGAGGCCAAGAAGACGGGCCGCGTCGCCGGGCTCGACGTCGTGGACGACCGCACCTTCCGGGTGACCCTCGACCGCCCGTTCGGCGGATTCCCCTCGCTGCTCGCCGACCCCGCGTTCCTGCCGATGCCGGCGGGCGTGCTGCGGTCACGCGATTGGCGTACGTACGAGCGGCGGCCCATCGGCAACGGCCCGCTCAGAGTGCTGCGCCCGTCGCCCCAAGAGATCACGCTCGCCCGGGCCGGTGGGCGCGACATCGTGGTCAAGACCATGCCCGACCCCGCCGAGCAGTACGCCGCCGCCCTCGCCGGCGACATCGACATCGCGACCCGGGTGCCGCCGTCGCGGCACGAGTCGATGGACGCCGAGTTCCCGCGCCGTCACCTCACCGTGCCGGGGCGTAGCGCGACGTACCTGGGTTTCCCGGTGGATGACAAAAGGTATGCGTCGGTCGCGTTGCGGCAGGCGCTGTCGCTCGCCGTCGACCGTGCCCGGCTCACCGAGACCGCGCTCGGCCACCAGGCAGCGCCGGCCGACTCGCTGATCCCGCCCGGCATCACGCTGGGTCGCCGGGGCAGCCAGTGCCGCCGGTGCGTATACGACCCGCGCGCCGCCGCCGCTGCCCTGGCCGACTCCGGCGGTCTCTCCGGACCCGTCAACCTGTGGTACGCGGCCGGTGACGAACGCTGGGTGCGGGCCCTCGCCCAGCGGCTCCGCTCCGACCTTCGGCTCACCATCGAGCCGAAGCCACTGCCCGCCGCGGACCTGGCCGACCATAGCCCCGACGGGCCGTTCGTCGTGCACACGACGGCCGACTACCCGAACCCGGTCGCCCCGCTCGCCGCTCTGCTCGACGCCCCGACCGGCTACGCGGACGACTACACCGACGACCAGCTCGACCGCGCGAGCCGCGCCAGTCCCGAGGACAGCGTGATCCCCGCCCGGCTGGCCGAAAGCTCCCTCCTGCGCGACCTGCCGCTGATCCCGCTCTGGTCCGATCACGATCACCTGGTCTGGTCGGAACGGCTCCGCGGCGTCACGGCCGACGCCTTCGGCGGCCTCCGCCTCGACCACCTCTCAGTCAAAGCCTGACAGCATCCCCCGCGCCCGCGCCCCGACTCGGCGGTGATGTCGAGACGGCCGGGTCGGCTCCGACCTTCCTGTGACCGCGCGCCGGATGGCGGCGGCGGTTGGAGCGAAGGAGACTCGCGATGAACAAGATCGTGCTGGATGTGTCGGTGTCCCTGGACGGTTTCACGGCCGGACCGAACGTCGATGAGAGGGAGCCCATGGGGGAGGGCGGCGAGCGGCTGCACGACTGGATGGCCGGGCAGGGGCCGGACGGCGGGGTCGACATCGCCGTCCGCGAGGAGACGGACGCGAGGGTGGGAGCCGTCGTCATCGGACGACGCACCTTCGACCTCGGGCTCGACCCGTGGGGCGGCACACCATGGCCCGGCGTCCCGAGCTTCGTGGTCACGCATCGGACCAGGGAGGACCTCCGCGGCGACAATGGCGGCACGTTCGCCTTCGACGGGCTGGCGGCCGCGGCCCGCCGGGCCAAGGACGCCGCGGGGGGCAAGGACGTCCTGGTGCTCGGTGCGGATGTCGCCCGGCAGTTGCTCGGCGCGGGCCTGCTCGACGAGGTGTACCTCCACCTCGTCCCCCTGCTGCTGGGCGCCGGCACGCCGCTGTTCGCCGGGGAGGTGGCCGAGCTGATCCCGGAGGGCAAGCCCCTCGCGGGCTCCGTGACCCACCTCCGCTACCGCGTCGCGAACCCCGCGAGGAGGCAGCCGTAGCGGTCGCCGATCACGAAGTGGCCGGCACTTCGTGATCGGCAGGCGTTGCCGTCATGGGTGACCGCCGTACTGATGGTCAATCGAGGCAGAACTCGTTGCCCTCGGGATCGGCCATCACGATGTGACCGGCGTCGAGCGGGGGTGCCGGCTCGTAGCGCTGGAGCCGGGTGGCGCCGTGGGAGATGAGCCGCTCGGCCTCCGCCTCCAGTGCCGCCATTCGTGCGTCTCTGCCGAGGCCGGGGGCGGCTCGCACGTCGAGGTGCACGCGATTCTTCACCTGCTTGGGCTCCGGCACCCGCTGGAAGAACAGCCGCGGCCCGGAGCCTTTGGGGTCGACCACCGCCGAGGCGTCGTTGCGGCGTTCGGGTGGCACGCCCATCGCCTCCAGGGCCTGGTCCCACGACTCGAAGCCGGCCGGCGGGTCCTGCAATCGGTAGCCGAGAGCCTCGGCCCAAAACGCCGCCAACCCGGCCGGGTCGGCGCAGTCGAAGGTGATCTGTACGTCGCGTGCCATCTCACCTCACCCCGCCGGCTCTGCGGTGGGTGTGCAGATAGAGGTCGCGGAGCAGGCACACCTCGGCCAGATGGTGGATCAGCTCACGGTGGATGTGCAGCACCAGCGTTGCCATCGGACGCTCGGCGTACGGCCCTTCTGCCTCCCCGCACGGGCGGGCGAGGCCGGCATCGCCGAGGGACTCGACCCCGGCCAGCCACATGGCGTACTCGGTGTCGAGCTGAGCCAGGGCCTCCTTCGCGGTCGCCGCGTACTCGAACGACTGGTAGTCGGTGGGCGTACGACCGAAGTGCGAGGCGTTGCGCATCGCCAGCACCCCGATGATCACGTGTGCGAGTCGCCAGGAGATCGTCGTGAACGGTGGCGGGTCGGGCTCCGGGATCGCGAAGTCGATGGTCATCGCGCCGGACCCCGCCTGCACCGGTGCGGAGCCCGTGCCGCGCGGGCGCACGTTCCAGCAGCCGGGCACCGGCTCCCAGAAGTATTCGTCGTCGGTGAGCCCGTCGAGGCGCTCGCGCAATTGGTTGTTCCAGTGCCAGGCGATCTGATCGCGGAGCAGTGGATTCCAGGTCTGGTCGGTCATGGTGTCAGCCTTCCCCCTATTGCGGACAGATTCGTTCCTTGATCCGTGGAACGATAAGCGTATGACCGTCGAGGCGACGACCGAGCGGGTGCTGCGGTTGCTCGCGCTGCTGCAACGGCGGCCGTCCTGGACCGCCGCCGAGCTCGCCGCCGAACTGGGTGTCACCGACCGTTCGGTGCGCCGCGACGTGGAGCGGCTGCGCGCGATCGGCTATCCCGTGCACGCGACGGCCGGCGTCGGCGGCGGCTACAAACTCGGTGCGGGCGCCCGGCTGCCGCCGCTGCTCCTCGACGACGAAGAGGCGATCGCGACGGCGGTCTCCCTGCGGCTGGCGTCGGGGGGCACCGTCGCCGGGGCCGGCGAGGCGGCGCTCCGGGCGCTGGCGAAGCTCGACCAGGTGATGCCGCCCCGGCTGCGCGCCGAGGTGCGGGCGGTGCACGGCGCCACCGAGACCCTTGTCGGGCCAGGGGTCGAGATCGACGCGGAGCTGCTGGTGACGCTCGCGCGGGCTTGTCGCGACGCCGTGCGGGTGCGGTTCCGGTACGCCGGCCGTGGCGGCGAAGAGGGCGAACGCACGGTCGAGCCGGTACGGATGGTCGCCACCGGCCGCCGCTGGTACCTGATGGCCTGGGACGTCGACCGCGACGACTGGCGCACCTTCCGGCTCGACCGGATGCGCGACGTGGTCGCCACGACCTGGCACTTCCGGGCGAGGGAGCATCCCGACCCGGTCGCCTACGTGCAACGGTCGGTGACCGAGGCGCCCTACCGATATGTCGCCCGGGTGCGCGTGCACGCCTTGCCCGACCAGGTGCGGGAGCTGGTGCCGCCCCAGGTGGGGCGGGTTGAGGACGACCGCGACGGGTGGTGCGTGCTCGTCGCCGGCGGGGACAACCTGGACTGGCTCGCCGTGCACGTGGCTCGGCTGGGCTTCGAGGCGGAGGTGCTGGAGCCGCCGGAGCTACGCGAGGCCGCCGCCTCGCTCGCCCGCCGCATCGCCGCCATGGCGGGAACCGGCTAACGGCCCCCGGTCGGCATCCCGTCGGAGAAGATCTCCCCGCGCCAACTCGTTCGGCGGTTCGGCATCGCTCGGCAGACTGGAGCAAGATCCTCAGCCCGGGACACACGGCCCCTGCCGCACCCGCGTTACCTGCGTCGGCTACACCAAGTGCCAGAGTGCGCCCGTGCCGTTTTCGCTGGAGGGATCGTTCGTCAGCACGTAGCTGCCCAGCGGAGTCTGCGCGGAGACCAGAATATTGAACAGGGCCTCGCCGAGTGCGTTGCTGGTGACTCGATAGGTGGAGTGGAAGCGCAGGTTACCGCTTTGCGAGGCGTCGTAGTAAAGGTAGAAAGGAGTGACCTTTCCGGGTGGTAGGCCGCCAAAGGCGAACCGCAACCTGTCGATGCTTTTACGCTCGATCGCCGCATTGTCCGGGTGTTGCGACAGGAGCAGCATCCGCGGCCGGGCGGTCCGCTTTATGGTCACCTTGCGGATGGTCGTCCGGCCGTCCAGCCGCGCGGTGATCGTGTAAGTGCCCACCTCGTGCCCAGGTATGAAGCGCAGGATGACCTTTGGCGTTTCGGCGAACGTGCCATCCCGCGGCCTGGTGACGCTGGTGGTGTGAATCGTCTTTCCGGACGGTGCCGTCAGGGTTACCGCAGCCGTCCGACCAGGGCTTATACCGCCCACGCAGATGCTCTTGAATTGAGGAATCTCCCCGGTCAGTGGTGCGGCGACGGTGCTTCGGCTCGGGATGCCGAACTCGTCTTCGTGGTCGGCCCAGATGAGGAAGCGGTCGCTCTGCACGCAAGGGTCGCTTCCGCCGGCCTGCGGCAGTTTCAGCTGCTCGACCAGCCCGGGCGGGGGCGATTGAGGATTGCTCAGAACCGCCTCACCGCGGGCGGGCGCCGCAGAGGTGCCTGACACCGTGACGGGCGGGCGCACCGGCGGCGGGGTGTCCGTTCGGTCGCCTTGCCCGCAGGCGGCAAGCAATCCGCCGATCAGCAGCAAGGGCACAACATGCCGCATTACATTTGTCCCCGTTCTTCGCCCGCCACCAGCAGCGCGGTCTAGCGATGGCCTCGGCATGGCTAGACTTGACGCCGATATTAGCAACTTCCGGCCAAGTATGCGATCTTGGGAGTAGCCGATGGCCGCGAAAGAGGGATCGGCCGGACCACCGCCTGACGATGCCGAAAGCCCCGAACGGAACACCGCCCCGCGGAGGCGTCGATTCAGCCGCTCCCAAAAGGTCATTGGTGTGTTCGTCGCGGTGTTCGGTGTGCTCACCGGGGCGGTGGGCTTTGTCCCCGACTTGCGGGAGCTGTGGCCCAATGGCGACCCGCCGAAGCTGGACGGCTCGGTCAATATCGTCATCGCTGAGATAGCGCTGGACACCGCGGTGAAGAAGGGATGGGAAGAGGAGGTCGCCCACCGGTTCAGCAACAAGCTGTTCGCGTTCGTCAAATCCGAAATCAGTGAGGCGGGGCATATCGAGGTCGGCCGGTCCGCCAACCGAGATGTCGGGAACTACCGCACCGAGGGGGAACGCGCCGAGCGCCTGCGCAGGGATCTGGCGTCCAGGGACGGGCACATCGCGATTTCTGGAACTCTGGTGCCCGGCGTCGTGACCCGGCTTCGTGTCGAGATATACCTGGACCGGAACAAGCTGGACGAGGCATACCAGCTCGGCGGGCTCCAATCATTGGCCGGCAAGGAGTTCGGCGACATCGCCACAAACCCGGCGGCTCAGAAGCTCGCCCAGGACTACCTGCTGGAAAAGGCGCGCGTCTATACGGATCTCATCGTGGCCGTGGGGGAATATGGCACGGAAGGGCGCCGTGGCCTCGACCGAAGCCTGCGCGCAATGCACGCATTGCTGCCCAAGCTCACCGAGCCGGCAGAACGGTCCTTCGGCTGGCTGCTGATCGGCAACGCCGAAGCTCGCGCGCGGCGGCAGAAAAAGGCGATCCAGGCCTATCACAAGGCGCTGGACGCCGATCCCGCATCGGTCCGGGCGAGGCTCGGACTAGCCGAGATCGATTATCTGCGTGCGGGCGGGTCGTTCTCCGAGGGGATGTGCACGCCTCAGGTCTCACGGCTGCCCACACTGCGAAAGCTGGAAAGCAGTTACCAGGCTCTGATCGCACGGCTGGGAAACGACCAGCATGATTTGCGCCCCCGCGCGGAATTCGCACTCGCCAGGACCCGCCTGTGCATCTTGCTGGTCCGCGGCAAGGGCCCGATCGACCAGATCGAGGCTGGATTCCGGGCCGCGGCGGCCGTCTTGGAGCAGGACGGCGGCAAGACCTGGCTACGTACGCTCACCGCCGACGCCTACGCGATGCTGGGCGCGACCAGCCTCCTGCCACTCCAGAACCGCCCGCCTGACCCGGCGAGAGCCCGCCGCTACTACCAGGCAGCCGCTGAGACCACACCGGACGCGTCACGCAGGGCCATGTACGAACGACGGCGAGACGGAATCAGCCTTCCGTAATGATCACAGGGTGCCGTTGAGCGGGTGATGGGCAGAGACCCCTGTGTTCACATCCCGGCGATCAGTTTGTCGACTCGCTCGTCGACCGACCGGAAGGGGTCCTTGCACAGCACGGTGCGCTGCGCCTGGTCGTTCAGCTTCAGGTGCACCCAGTCGACGGTGAAGTCGCGGCGCTTTTCCTGCGCCTTGCGGATGAACTCGCCGCGCAGCCTCGCCCTGGTGGTCTGCGGCGGCACCGACTTGGCCTCGAAGATGTCCAGATCGCGCGCCACCCGCTCCACCGAACCGCGCTTTTCGAGCAGGTAGTACAGCCCCCGGCCGCGATGGACGTCGTGGTAGGCCAGGTCGAGCTGGGCCACCCGCGGCGAGCTCAGCGGCAGATCGTACTTGGCCCGATAGCGCTCGATGAGCTGGAACTTCGTCACCCAGTCGATCTCTCGGGCGACCAGATCGAGATCCTGGGTCTCCACCGCGCGCAGCGTCCGCTCCCACAGCCCCAGCACCCGCGAGACGATCGCGTCTCCACCGCGTCGATCGATGAAGTCCCTGGCCTTGGTGAAGTACTCCTTTTGGATCTCCAGCGAGCTGGCCTCGCGGCCGTTGGCCAGCCGCACCTTGCGGCGCCCGGTCATGTCGTGGCTGACCTCGCGGATCGCCCGGATCGGGTTCTCCAGGGTCAGATCACGCATCACCACACCCGCCTCGACCATCCGCAGCACCAGATCGGTCGCGCCGACCTTCAGCAGCGTCGTGGCCTCGCTCATGTTCGAATCGCCGACGATCACGTGCAACCGCCGGAACCGCTCGGCGTCACCGTGCGGCTCATCGCGGGTGTTGATGATCGGACGCGACCGGGTGGTCGCCGACGACACACCCTCCCAAATGTGCTCGGCCCGCTGCGACACGCAATAAACCGCACCCCGCGGCGTCTGCAACACCTTCCCCGCCCCGCAGATGATCTGCCGGGTAACCAGGAACGGGATCAGCACCTCTGCCAGCCGGCCGAACTCGCCGTGCCGGCCCACGCAGTAGTTCTCATGGCAGCCATAGGAGTTGCCGGCCGAGTCGGTGTTGTTCTTGAACAAGTAGATGTCGCCCGCGATGCCTTCCTCACGCAGCCGCCGCTCGGCGTCGACCAGCAGACCCTCGAGGATCCGCTCCCCCGCCTTGTCGTGCACGACCAGATCCACGACGCTGTCACACTCCGGCGTCGCGTACTCCGGATGGCTACCGACGTCCAGATACAACCGCGCCCCGTTGCCCAGGAACACGTTGCTGCTGCGCCCCCACGACACCACCCGCCGGAACAGGTAACGGGCCACCTCGTCCGGTGACAACCGCCGCTGCCCGCGGAAGGTGCAGGTAACGCCGTACTCGTTCTCCAGCCCGAAGATGCGCCTATCCACACGACGAGCCTATGCGGCCGGGGCCGCATTTCCCCGATTCTTGTCTTCACGGTCCGACCTACGGCCCAGCAGGACCTCACTACCTGGCAAGGTCCGGGTCACATCCAGCGGCGCTGCGCCGTCGCTCGGCGAGCCCTGTCGGCCGGTGCGGGCGCCGCCGACGGGCGGCGGGTTCCGCCGTCGCCCGAGGCCCCCGGTGCTTGGGGGCGGCCCAGCGCGCGCTCACCGTCTTGAAGCGCTGCGCCGCCTTGGAGATCGGGGTTGGTTAGGGTCTTTGGCCTGTCCAGGCGGGGAACTTCGGCCCTGTCCTGCCCGGCGGCGCGGAAGTACGACGACAGGGAGGTTACGACGGTTCGCCTCGTTCCCGACGGGTCGATCAAAGGTTCGGGGACACGCCTGTCGCGGTCGGCTTGGCGCGAAACGTGGCGGCACTCTCATAAGGGGGTCGTTCCGCATGCGATGGGCACCGATGGTGCGGATTCCGGCGTTGGTGTTGGCCACATTAGGCCTGACCTTGACCGCAGGTGCGTCCAGCGCCGCAACCGTAAGGGCGGCCGGCGAATACCAGGTCATTGACCTGGGGACGCTGGGCGGCGAAAGCAGCTACGCCACCGCGATAAACGACCGTGGTGAGGTGGCGGGCGCAAGCGCCATCGCCCTCAACGACAACACCTACCACGGATTCCTGTGGCGCAACGGAGCCATGATTGATCTCGGTCTCTTCGACCCGGTGGACATCAACAACAAGGGCCAGATTATCGGGAGGCTCGGGGACGAATACCACGCCTACCTGTGGGATGCGGGCACCCTGACCGATCTGGGGACGCTGGGCGGGCTATTCAGCTCCGCCGTCGCGATCAACGATCGCGGCGAGGTCGTCGGCATGAGCGACACCGCCGACGGCCAGGAGGCAGCCTTCCTATGGTCGAAAGGGCACATGCGAAGACTGCCGCTCAACGCCGTGACGGACATCAATAACCGTGGTCAGGTCACGGGCAGCCGACCACATGGCGAGGGCTATCACGCCGCCGTCTGGTACCGCGGCAGGGTCACCGATCTGGGCGCCGGTCCGTTCGACCGCGGCGGCGCCACCGGCATCAACGAACGAGGCTGGGTCATTGGCCTCTTCTTCTCGCCCGAATATCACGAGCGCGGGATGTTGTGGCGGAACGGAACAGTGACCGACGTCGGCACGCTTGGTGGCACATTCACCCACCTGCAGACGATCAATAATCGGGGGCAGATCCTGGGGATATCGCAAATCCCCGACGGCAATACTCATCCGGTCCTATGGCAGCACGGTGTGCTGACCGATCTAAGCACCGCCGGTGTCTCTGCCGAGAGCGACGTCCGCGACCTCAACAACCGGGGCGACATCGCGGGCTCGATCAGAATCGTATGGGGCGTCGGCCACGCGGTCATCTATCGGCGGTAACCGCTCTTCAGAGGTACGTGCCGCTCGACTCATGCGCTGCTCATCGATGGCCCGGAACGCGCTCACGAGCCTGGCGGTCCGCACGGCCCACCGGCAGAAGTCACGGCGCACGCTGGAACTGCCCCAGCGCGCCGCCGAGGCTTCGCGGAACCACCACACGCACCAGGCCGAGCAGAAGCTCAAGGCCGGCATGACCTGACAAGACCACGGCCTGGTGTTCTGCTCACCAACCGGAACGCCGCGAACGTACGGCGGGCGTTCAAGCTCATCACCAAGAAGGCAGGCATCGGGGAGCGCTGGACCCCCGAGAAACTCGTCACTCGTTCGTCTCGATCTCGAGTGACGGCGGCGTGCCCATCGAGACCATCGCGAATCTTTACGGACACTCCGGCACAGCGGTGACCGAGGAGGTCTGACGCGTGACGATGGCTCCCAAATTGGCTCCCCGCGACTTCCAAGATCGAAAAAGGGGCTCCGGATGGCTCCGGAACCCCTTCTCACCTGCGGAAATCTGTCGGGGTGGCGGGATTTGAACCCACGACCTCTTCGTCCCGAAGCAAACCAGGCGAATCGATCTACGTCGAGGTCAGATAGGAAGCCAAGAAGGGTGCCTCTCACCAGCACAGACGCCTGAGGGAGTCGCGCGGAGTCGATCGGAGTCTGACCGCACCTGAGTGCGTTGGCTCCCAAGATTGGCTCCCGTGGCTCCCTCAGGCGGGAGAGGAGCCACACATGACACACAAGATCAATAACGAGAGCGCCGACCAGTTCCTCGAAGACAGTCCCGTGCTGGTCTGGTATCCGCCACCTGGAGCTGATCACCAGAGCAGGGAAACGTGGGCATGGCTGCCCGGCTCGATCCTGGAGCAGCACGGACCGGACGAGTGGCGAGTCGTGGTCGAGGTCCCTGCGCTCGCCTACCCCGACCCGTGCGAGCCGGAGAACATGCTCTATCCCGCCTGCTTCCGTGGCGCCAGCGAACTCCGCCCAGCGACCGTACGGCAGTGGCAACAGGCACGGGAGCAGCGGATCTATGGCTGATCGGTTTATCCGGATCACAACCACTCTCGCCGTGCTCACGGTTGCCGTGATCGCGGCGATCATCTCGTACCGGCATGCGCACGAATTGGTGCGCTCGCACGGCGAATCTGGTGCCACTGCCCGCCTGGTGCCGTTCACGGTCGATGGACTCATTTGGGCGGCCTCGATGGCCATCCTCGACGCTAGCCGTCGCACACAACCCGTACCGGCGCTGGCCAAGTGGAGCCTCGGTGTGGGCATCGCCGCGACGATCGGCGCCAACCTGGCGCACGGCATGTCCCACGGCCCGATCGGCGCCGTAGTGAGCGCCTGGCCGGCGCTCGCGCTCGTCGGCGCGTTCGAACTCTTGATGACATTGACTCGCAAAGCAGCGTCCGAGTCACCAGCAAAGACACTGCACCCAAAGACCGTTCGCACCAGCATGGAGCAGCCGAGCCCAGATCGTACCGAGGTGGAGCAGACCGCGGAACAAGCGGTCCTTTCCGACTACCTCGCAAGCCTCGACGGCCCTGGTAAGCCGCTCTCGCAACGGTTCCTCGCCGAGAAGCACAGCATCGACCGCCGCAAGGTACGACGCATCCTCGCCAGTCTGGCGCGACCGGACGCCAGCCGAACATAAGCGATTCGTTAGCACCGACATACGAGAGGCCCCTTCCAAGATCGGAAGGGGCCTCTGACGTGGTAGCGGCAGCAGGATTTGAACCTGCGACCTCCGGCTATCAGCAGTACGACGGACGTCTTCCTTGTCGCTCGAGTCTTAGCCCGTGGCCCTGTGAGCAGGGGACCAAGAGTTCGTGGGTCGCTTTCTCGATCCTGGGCGTTTCTCCTTGTACCTAGCCCCTGGTCATTCATGATCGTTGGCGTATTGTGACGCCTTAGAGCAGAAGTGCCTGTCTCGCTGGGGTTCTGGACTTGCTGATGGTTCAGATCCGCGCGAGAGAGAGGCACTTTCCGGATGAAGGCTACTTCGAAGCGTCCATGGCCGGTGGTGAGTACGGACGGGTCGGGTTGTGGTGTCGCACGCGGGGACGGCGTTGTTGCGTGAGTTGGCCGAGCGGCGTCGGACTGCGCGCCGAGTACGCGGTCGCGATGGCCGGCGAAGGGTCTTGTTGCGACGCAAATGCACCAACACCCACCAGCGCCGGGTGCTTGGGCACCAGCTCCTGGCGAGCGCATGAGAAAATCGAGTCATGTCCATGCCGATGCTGGTTCAGGTACGCATGGAGGAGGCTGCCGACCTCGATGACCTCCTCGAGGCCGTCGACGGCGCCACTCCCGCAGGCACGGCCCACCCGTTCGACGGTGAGACCGTTGCTCAGGTAGCTCTGCTGTTGAGCACTGCCACATTTCCGTTCTTTCGCACCTGGGCGCAGAGCCGGATAGCGGCCCGAAAGGGCTTCAAGGTCGTTATGGACGGTATCGAACTGTCCGGCTACACCTCCGAAGAGGCCGTCTCCGTTCTGAAACAGATTCAGCAGGCGATCGAGGCGGAGAATGGAAAATCCGACGAATGAGTGGCTTATCAGCGCGGCCTATGGAACGGACTGCCGAAAGCGAGTCTCACCAGAGCTGAGCGCCTTCTATTCGTCTGCGGTAGAGCGGCTCTGGTTTCGGCTGGGCGAGTCATTCGCGCCGAGTCCTATGCCTCAACCAGTCCTCGAAGTGGTTCACTCTCTGGTAGCACGGCCAACGGTGTTTCGCAGCGATAATTCCGAGACGCTGGTTTATGACCAGCACCTTGGTCAGATATGCAACCGCCTTACTCGGCTTGCACTCGAAGACGCACCAGTCCAGGCCGTCGACCAGTATGTCTACAGGCTATTCGCGCAGCGCTCTTTCGTCGCTGGCAAGTTTCGGTCCGCCGCCCTCTTCGGTCTGCTGGCCAAGGCCCAGTCGGCAGACTCCTGGGCGCCATCCCTGGACTCTGCCGCTCTGGTCGGATGTAGTCGGCTCGTGGCGGCGCAGGAGACGTTCATCCTGGGACATGAACTCGTTCATAGCCATCTTTCACAGAACAAGGGCGGGCCGAACGAAAGAGTCTCCTGGTATGCGGACCTCATGTCTTCGGTCCACAAAGCGCCCTTTCACCATGCCGATTTTCCTAATGTTAGCGATCCGGACCAAATAGTGTCCGTATTCGATCAGGAGTACGCCGACAGCATCCGCAGCGCCCTGCAGCGCCGAGGCGTCTCGGACATGGATATTCCCTCCAAGGTCCGCAAACCCGGGGAGACCGCGTCGTTGCTTGGTACGCGCGAGCGCATGGCGGAAATATTGAGTAGTAACTCTGAACTGCTCGAGGAGTGCGTGTGCGACGCATTCGCCGTCATCGCCGGTTCGAAGGTTCTAGTCAGACATGGGCTCAATATCTTGGATGTTGCCTCGGGGGCCGTCCTAGCGTTGCACCATCTACGACTGATCCAATTTCTGGATCGAGTGGCATCGAACCGCCTCGGGATCGACGATATACCTTCTTTGTTCTCGCTTTCTGATTCTTTTGCTCAGGCAGTGGCTCGTGTTTCCATGCTCCGTGCATTCATAGTAGCCATACTGGTCATGAATAAAGAAGCCGAGGTCGCCCAAGCCGTCCATCGGAGATTGATCGATCTTAATAGAATTCATGCGACCGTGATTTTCGATCAGGTCCTGCATTGCATGGATTTTCCGGCCACACGATCACGGCTCGGCGAGATCCCAGAGGTGGCAGAGTCCGTAGAAGATTTGGAAGCCGATTGGAAGGCTCTCAAAAGTCTTCTCGGCTTCGTTTAGTCGAGAACAGTGAGCTAATTCCCACCTGATCGGGCTGCTCACGGCCTGGCTGCGGTCCGCGTCGCGTGATCAATAGCAAGAGCGCTCCTTGTAAATCGAGGTCTGCCAAGATCACCCACACCGCGACGAGGTCTGCGACGTGTCCGGGGTGTGGGACGGTGTTGAGTCGACGCCATGGGCTACCCGGCGGCGGCTGGCCTGGGTCGGCTTCCATGGTGGGGGGCCGGCTTCACCCCCTCCCGAGTCGTATGGGCTGTACGGGGCGGACTGATCCCGGCAGGGAAAGCAAGGGGGGTACCTTACGCTCAGCGCCCGTCAGGGGTCTTGCCGGTAGAGCACGTCGATCGCCTGGATTCAGTCCCATCGTGGTCGCACTGCAGAGACCCAACCCCCGAGCTGCGACAATGTCGTACACAGAGTGCAGGATGGCAGGAGGACCTAAGTGAAGCGCAGCCGGGTAACTGAGCTGCACTACATCACCCCGGTTGCCAATTTGCAGTCGATCATGAAGCGAGGCATCTTGAGCCACCGACGCGCAGAGACTGTGAGCCATGAATCCGTCGCGGACGAAGACGTCCAAGATCGGCGCCGGGGCAAGCGTGTACCTAACGGGCGGATGTTGCACGAGTACGTGAACGTCTACTTCGACGCACGCAACCCGATGATGTACAAACGTCTCAGCCGACGAGCGGAACTCGCTGTCGTCCGCGTTGTCCCCAGCGTGCTTGATATACAAGGCGCAGTGATCGCGGACGGAAACGCTGCTTCGAGTGGTACGCGCTTCGATCAGTCGCCAGAGGGCTTGGCACTACTGGATGAACAGCGTGTTTTCGCCGATTATTGGACGCATGTCGACACCTGGGAGCATCTTGAGAGGAAGCGGCAGAGATGTGCTGAGCTTCTTATCCCCGACAGGATCCCATCTGATTTCCTCAATGGCTGTTACGTTTGCAGTGCTGGCGCGCAGCGCACTTGCCGCAATTCGTTCCCAGAAATCGAAGTGGTGGTGAATGGGCGTGTCTTTTTCACCTGATGCCACTCTCATCAGAATAACATCAGGCGATTTGCTGACCTCGAAGCTGCAGACGCTAGTCAACACAGTCAACTGCGTCGGGGTTATGGGCAAGGGCATCGCGCTCGCCTTTAAGCGTCGCTATCCTGAGATGTACGAGGATTACGTCCGTCGCTGTGACCGTGGAGAAGTGCAGCTAGGACGACCCTATGCATATAAAGCAGATGATCATCTGATCGTTAACTTTCCCACTAAGTACCATTGGCGTGCAGTGAGTCGACTTGAAGACATTGTCGCGGGGCTCAATTATCTTAAATCTCACTACAAGGAGTGGGGAATTACATCGATCGCTGTTCCTCCACTAGGTTGTGGTCATGGCCAGCTTGAATGGGAAGTTGTCGGACCAACGCTGTACCGTCACCTTGCACAACTGGGCATTCCTGTGGAACTCTACGCCCCCCATGATAAGTCGCTTGAGCCGGTGCAACTCGCGTTGGACGAGTCGGATGGACCTCCCCTGCCAATCCGCAGACGCTTCGTTGAGCCCGAGTGGGTAACTGTGATTGCGATTTTGGACCGACTCGAACGTCAACCGCATCATTGGCCGGTGGGTCGAGTCATGTTCCAGAAGCTAGTCTATTTCGCTACACAGGCGGGCGTGCCAACTGGTCTTGAGTACGAGGCTGCCAGCTACGGGCCTTATGCAGCTGATGTTAAGCGGATGGTTGCGCGCCTGCAGAACAATGGTCTCGCTATTGAACGCCAGCGTGGAAACATGTTCGAGGTTCGAGTTGGCCCTACCTACAGGGATGCTGTTGCGCATCTTCGTGAGCGAATGGAAGAGTGGCGGCCGGCAGTCGAACGAACGGTTGACCTTATGTCACGGATGAATACGCAGACCGCCGAAGTAGCTGCGTCTGTCCATTTTGCGGCTATGAGTCTACAACAACGATATGCGCGCAAGCCTTCCACCCTTGAAGTTGTTGAGGCGGTTGAGAAGTGGAAGGTTCGCCGCAAACCGCCGTTGAGTCGCGAATCAATCATTCAAGCTCTAATTGTTCTGGCGCTCCGCGGCTGGGTAAACGTTGAGCTCGACGAAGAGCTTAAGCCACTTGTCGATAAATTCGTACTCACTTGACCTATTAGAGACAGCATGAGGCTATCCACAATTTGGATAGAATTCTCAAACTAAGCTGACTCCTGGAAAAGGATTTCGTCCCTCAGGCTCCTCGCGCTCCGGCTCAAAGAGTGATACTACCTCCCCCTGTGAAACATTTAGAGATCCATCCTTTGAGTGTTTGCGTTTATCCGATGCACCGCCCTCAACACTCATCCCAGGCACGCGGGCGGTTACTATCTCGAACAGTTTACTGGGGACCCTGACCTCGCCAGCCAATGAATTAGCGTCGACACCGACTTCATCTAGGACACTGAGTGCCCGGGGAAGAAGTGAGGGCTGCTCCACCTCTGGGCGGGCACCAGGTTCTTGTCTTCTCCAGCCCTCCTTGGACATGCTGGCCATTGCGTTGCGATAGGTCACACCGCTCATCACGCCGAGCTCCCGGCCACGATATAGAAGCGCTTGGAGGCTCACACCCCAGTATTCTTTCAACTCCTGTAGGAGTGGCCAGTTTGCGCGATGCGGCAGCTGTTTCGCCAGTTCATCAGCTGGCATCAATAGCTCTGCAGCGAAGCGGTGAGCCTGCTCCTCGACGGCCCTATTGCCAGGCTCGACGTCAGCATGCATCACTAGATGACCGAGTTCGTGTGCCAGGTCGAATCGCTGCCTGTAGTAATCATCCTTGAGGGGATTAAGAATGACGATCGGTCTGGATATGGTTTCGAATGAATATGCGTCCACTGTAGCAGTCTGAGGGGGGCTGAATACAATAACAACGCCGTGCAACTCAGACGCTCGAAGGAGATGGCTAATTGGACCGCTCCCCAATCCCCAGTCCTCCCGCAGCAATCGAGCGGCCTGAATGGGCCCCGCAGACCGTTCTGACGTGACTGGATGGGAGGGAACATCGCGTTCTGGAAGCACAACATGCCTTTCAAGCACTTCCATAATCTCATAAACAACTCGCCCATAAGCTTGGGCTTGATCACGAACAAGCTGCGTAGTAACGCGCAACGAGCGAAAATGGGGAGATATTTCGGCAGAGTGGACAGTGCCTGAATTTGGTAGCAGAAAGGATGGCTCAATTCCAAGGGCCATGCACAACTTTGCCACTGTAGTAGGTGATGGCCTCGTGCGGCCCGATTCATAGGCGGCGACTGCAGTCGGCGTCTTTTCGATACGAGCAGCCAGCTCGACTTTTCGCAGGCCAGCAAGCTGACGCGCTAGCGTCAGCCTGCTACCTGCAAAAAAGCGCGCAGCCTCCCGGACCGTGACGCCGGGCGATATGTTCACCTCTCGGTCTCAGGAGGTCGGGCCTGCGGAGTTCGCTTGATATGCACAGGTGCGTCCTCAACCAGTCCGCGGGTGGGGCCAGCAGGCGAAGGCGGCGATAGGGGAGCAAGCCGGACAAGATCTGGACCGTCGCCGTCGTGGCGAAGCAACAACTCACGCCAGAACCAAGCGGCCTCGCGGCGTCCTTTGACGAGCCGGGGACGCCCTAGGTAGAAAGTAGATTCGGCGGTGGCCGCGTCGAGCGCGTAAGCGCCGACGAGGGTAACCACGGGCTCTCCTCCTTCCTGTCGAGGCTCCTCGGCATCGAAGAGCGCATCAAACGCCATCAGCTCCGGCGCTGAGATCATAAGTTGATCAGGATTGGGCTGCATGGCAATACGCTGCTTCGTCTTGCTCTTCTGTCGCCATGGGATGTGATCGATATGGTGGCCAGAGTAAGACTGCAGAAGTATCCGCCACTCTGAGTGGCGCCACCCCGGTGACTGGTTGAGATCGTCATACACCACCAGATCTGCTGGCAGACGCGGCATGGACTCAAACTCTTGCGGCCCAAGCCCTGCCGCTAGGAAGTCTTCTCCCGAGGCCGGATCATCACCGGGCCTAAGAGCGAACCGATTACAGGAAAAGACGCGATCGAGTCGATCGGTGAGCACCTTGAAGGTGTTGTATCCGACCCAGCCTTGATCATGACCCGTTTCCGGGTCATAGGCCTGGAGTGTCTGCCGCCGTGTAGTCTCCCAAGCCCACCGCATCCCCCCGAGTACGCCGGCGGCGTCAAGGGCTCCCAGGGCGTCATCCTTCTCTGCCATGTCGAAGATGGTAGCCGATCTCAGTAGTTGGTGCGTGAAAATGAACTACTGAGTGTCGGTGGTGTTCCCGGCGTGAACCGAAGTCACAATCTCGCATCCGGACTAGCGGCTACGTTTCTCAGGCGCCGATGCAGCGCACCACGGCCCATACCTCCGGCGAGAAGCTTTTGCGGACGCACGCACGGTCTGCTTTACGCGAGACCAGAACCCCGTGTATAGGGACTATGTCGATAGAGCGCGGGACCAAACGCGGTCGAAGCTGTTGAGGTAGGTGGTGGCCATGTCGTCGGGGGCGGTTTTGCGTATGTGGAGGACGGGTGAGTGTGCGGCGGCGATGCCGTAGGCGTGGGGGTTTATCAGGAGGTCGTCGTCGGCTCGGTAGATGGAGTTGTAGAGGACTGTGTCGTGTAGGCGGATTTGGACGTGTTCGAGGTCGCGGAGTGGTTGGTAGAGGATGAGGCTGTTGCGGATCTTTGCGGCCATGGCTTCGCCGATGCCCTCGTCGGCGCCTCGTTCGGAGGCTCGGGGGCTTTCTGGGTCGCCGAGGAGGATGCGGACGGTTACTCCGTTGCTTGCTTTGTCGGCGAGGAGGCGGAGGATGCCTGTGTCTTCGGCGAGGAAGAGGCCGGCGTAGGCGAGGATGCCGATCTCGTGTTGGGCGCGCGCGAAGTGCTGTAGCCAGACGGCGCGTGGGACGGCCCATCGATGGGGGTAGATGGCGACGATCTCGGCTTTGGGTGGCTCTGCATTGAGGGGCGGTTGCGGGATCGTCTGGGGCCAGAGGTCGGTCTCGTCGAGGCCGAGGATCTGGGCGACGCTGAGCCTGTGGCGTCGGTACGGGAGGCGGCCGGCGAGCCAGCGGCGGACGGTCTTGGGGTCGACGCCGACTTGTTCCGCGAGGTCGTCAACACGAAGTCGCCCTTCGTCGAGGGCTCGTCGTAGGACCTCGTTCACTGGCTGGCTCACCCCTGCGCAGATGCGTTCTGCGAGCCACGATAACAGAAGACGTCCCTAGACGTCCCTGGTGGGGGTTAGGGATGAGAGCTGTTCAGAGCCTGGTTCATAGCGTGGGCGATCGTCAGGCAGAGGCCGGTCTTGCGCTGGATGCTGCGCACGGCGTCGACGAGGTAGGGCTCGGCGAGGTGGATGAAGCGGGTCACCAGGTGTCCGGGGCCGTAGCGTTCGCTGATCTCGGAGAGCCGGCGTCCGACGGTGACGGGTTCGCCGTCGGGTGTGGTGGTCATGTCGCAGTAGGTCAGTGCGTCGCTGAGTGCCTCGTCGGCGGGTGGGAACTCGCGGGAGAGCGTATCGGCGAGGCCGCGTTCTCCGGCTTCGATGATTGCGCAGGAGTGCCCGGCGACGAGGCGGCAGATGATGTCGTCGGCGTGGGCGATGTCGCGGAGGTAGCGGGCTCCGTCAAGAGGGTGAAAGCCGGTGGCGGCGATCTCGGGGCTGTAGCCGATGTCGTGCAGCCAGGCCGCGGCTTCGAGGAGGTCGGCGTTGTCGCCGAGGATGGGGGCAAGGGCGCGAGCCTTCCGGGCGACACCTTGGGTGTGTGCCCAGCGGCGTGGGAGCGGCTGTTCGAGCAGTTCACGGGCGATCTCCCTTGCCCATGCGGACGTCGTGTTCATGTGTACGACGCTATGGCCGGTCGGTGGGACGTTCACGGACGTGACGGGGCCAGCTACGGACGTCTCGGGGGTATGGAACGTTTCCAGGGGTCCCACTCTCATGTGCTCCTCGTGCGTGGACCTTTCGCTGCGTCTGAGAACTCCCAAGCCCGCTATGGGCGAGTCGATATTGTGCGCCCGTGAGGAGGCGCTTTGGATTCCACAATCCGGATGCCCTTCTCCCAGTAGTACGCAACGGACTCGCACGCTAGGGCGTAGGTGAGTTGGCGCAGTGAGGGTTCCGGTGGGCGCCATTCGTCTTTGATGATTTCTATGGCTTCGAGCATGGCGATACGGGGGTGGAAGTAGAAGCAGGTTTCCTCGGCGTGCCGCCAGTGCATGCCGCAATCGTCGGATTCTTCAATTTGCCACAACATGAGTGGACTGCTGTACGGGTTTCGGATGGTGTGTTTCAAAGGCCGTAATCGCGGTGACGAGTTCGTCGGGCGTGGAGGCACTGAGCATATGTGAGGCGCGCACCCAGCGGGCCAGCGCCCAGTACTGTTTGGTATAAGGGCCGAACCATACTAGCCATCCCGGCCTATGGTGGTGTTGGATCTGCCGTGCTATCTCGTGGGGGCTGGGCAACATGTGAGGCCCTAGAATTCTTTCTCAAGGTCGTGCTTCTCGACCTCTATCGACCTGTTGGTCTTGTTGAGCGCGTCGGCGATTCGGATGGCTGCCATTTTGTAGGCCATCGCTTGGCCCTGTAGGTCCGCGCGGCGGAACTGGTCGTTGCCGCACGCCCAGACGCCACACCGGTACGCCATACCGATCAGGCCGAGCGCGCCGACCTCGTCGACGACAGCGGCCAGCAGCGCCCGCAGCGTGGCCGCATCGGTTCCCTCGGACGGCATCCGTGGTTCGGGTAGAGCCCCGTGCAGGAACACCTCAGAGAACTTCGCCTGTTCATAGATAATCCGTGCCAGCGTGCCGTCGACCTCGATCCACAGATCATCGGGTGTGGCCGAAGCATGGTCCGGATGTACCACGCCGAGCAACTCGGCGACCTGGACCGCGGGGAGGGTCCCCCAATGGTCGGCCTCGGTGTTGAGCCGGCCGGCCGCTTTCTCCTCGTCGGTCACCTCGACGAAATCGGAGTGATCACCTTGCTGGATCTTGTGAGTGCGCTGCTGGATCAGTCGACCGACAACTCCCCGCGTATCCATGGTCACCACCACACCAGCCTTTCTGTCCTGTGGGTCGGCGGTGGCTTTAGTCGGGATTTCATCTGAATCCATCACCTGCATGGGCCCGAGCGTCAACCCGTCTTCGTAGGCTTCCATGATGAGCTGCGCCTCGGCCGGATACCTCTGGATCAAGCCGGCCATTTCCTGCAGCTCTGCAGCCGTGGCCTGGAGTCGCTCACGACCTCCGTGATCAGATCGAACCACCATTGGTCCTCATTCCTTTCATCATCGACTACGCTGGCTTTCTGGTTATAGATAGACCCGTACATCACGGACGGCGACGCGCTCAGGCGGATTCCTCATACAATTGTTGGGCAATGAGCTGTGCGGCCGTGGACATGTCTCCGATACGGCAGATGCGTTCCAGTTCGGTTCGGATGCATTCCGAACAGTCGCACGGGGTAAAGGATCGCCATTCGAACCACCACTCGAGGCCTCGGCTATTGGTCCGCAAAGGGGTGGCGCAAAGAGCCTGGCTCAGCTCTCCGTGTTCAGGATGCTCCACGTATAGTCGTGGTATCACGATGCCGTCTAACCCTGGGCGTTCGTACCGGGTGCGGATTCCCACTGAGCGTAGGGCGATTTCCAGTTCTTGGAGGTACCGGCTGGATAGATACAGCGACGGCCAGACGTCGAGGGCTATGGTGTTGTCATACGTGAGTGGTGTCTTCATGGGTGTGTGCTTTTCTCGGGAATTCGCACCACACGACCTGGGTGCGATGCTCAGGGGAAAGCTCATTGCCCCAGCGTGCGGCCAGCTCCGAAACGATCTGCAATCCGTGGCCGTCCACGGTCAGTGTGTTGTTGGTGACACGCGGAACGGTATCCCCAATATCATCGTTCGTGACCTCTAGCCTGATCGCGCTATCGATCAAATACAGTGCAACCGAGATCGCTCCGTCACTGCGGCCATGCTTGCGCGCGTTATCGACAAGTTCCCCAGCGCAGCAACAAAGATCGTAGAGACTCTCATCGTCAACGAAGCCGGTGGCCTTCTTCCGTACCCAACGTCTGGCCAATGAGACCTGATGCGTGGTAGCCGCGTAATTGCTCGCATCAAGCAGATAACGCGTATCTGTAAGCATCGTGGTACACCCGCCAGCCTCGGAGATCCTCCCTGTCCCCTTGCTGTCATAGGGGACGACGTGGATCGAGACTTCCCGTGAGCTGGGGGACTTCGCTACAACCTTGCAGGGACGTCCCCGAGACGTCTCCGGCCTTGGTGGCCGGGAACGTGGACGGGAGGTCCCGCTACCGGAACGGTGCTGGATTAGCGACAACACGTACGGGTACTTGGTCCGCCTTAGGGGTGGTTCATGGACTTGGGAATTGTCGATGAACGATGGCGATTTGTCTACGCGACGATCGGGGCTGAGCCGCCGTTCAAATAGTCAGTGATCCGCTGTCGCATCGAACGGTCCATCCTGAGATTTTCAACGGCGCTAACCTTGACCCAGTGGACCTCGCGGGATTCGTCGCTCGTTCGCGGACGTCCGCCAATCGCACGGGCGGTAAGGACGATGGAGAATTCTTGGCGTACCTCGTCGTTGCTCGTGTAGTGGATCACGTGTTTCGGGTCGGAGTAGATGCCGACCAGGCCGGTGATTTCGCAGTCGACACCGGTCTCTTCCTTGGTCTCTCGGATCGCGGCTTGGGCGACGGATTCGCCGAGGTCGATGGCCCCGCCAGGGACGGCCCAGTTGTCGTTGTCGCTGCGGCGGATCATCAGGATGTCGCCGGCGTCGTTGGTGACGATGACGTTGACGGAGGGGACGAGGCTGTTGGCCGGGGGTGCGTCGGGGTCGTCGTAGTAGTCGATGCGGCGGGCCACAGGCGCTCATGCCTCCGGCGGGAGAGGCTTGGCCACTTCCCACACGCGTTCGAAGCTGTCGAGGTAGGTATTGACGATCTCGCCGCCGGCAATCTTACGCAGATGCCAGAACGGGGCCTGTGAGGCCGGGACGCCGTAGACGTGGGTGTTGATGAGGAGCTGGTCGTCGATCCGGAAGATCGAGTTGTACAACACCGTGCTGTGGAGCCGGAACTCGACGTTCTCGACGGCCCGCAGTCGCTTGTAGTTGACTATCACGTTGCGGATCTTCGCGGCCATGGCGTCGTCGATGCCCTCGTCGGCTCCTCGTTCGGCGACCTGTGGTGAGTCCGGGTCGCCGAGGAGGAACCGCACGCGGACGCCGGCCTTGGCCCGGCCGGTAAGGGTCTGGTGGATGCCGTAGTCCTCGGCGAGGAACAACCCGCTGTAGACCAGGACGCCGATCTCTTCCTGAGCTTCGGAGAACAGACGTCCTATGAGGTCCCTGGGGACGGCGTAGCGGTGCGGGTAGATGGTGACGATTTCGCTGACCGAGGCTGCTGTGACTTGTTCGTCCTTGAGCGCACCCGGCCATAGATAGGTCTCATCCAGGCCCAGATGGCTCGCCACGGCGTAACGAAAGCGCCGGTAGGGAACGCGGTCCTTGGTGATCCAGCGTTCGACCGTCTTGGCATCGACGCCGATCACCTCGGCGAGACGCGCAGGAGTCAGTGCCCGTTCGAGGAGAGCGGCACGCAACCGTTCGTTTGGCATCTACCCCGCCGGATCGAGGGACCTCTGAGGACGGCTCCAACCCTATGAGGACGTCCCGTACACGTCCAACCTGGCAGTGACCGCGTCCCCGCCTTCGGCCGGACCCTCTTTCTCGTAAGCCACCACCCGCCCGAGCCGCCCTCATCCGGACAAACGGCGCGGGCCAGACGAGAGGAGAGGTCCTCATGATCCTCATCTTGACCGCGACCGCCGCCGTGTTCATGGCCGGACTCGTCATCGGCGTCCTCGCCATGGTCGTCATCGGCATCCACGCCGAACAACACCGATCGCCGCGTATAGCCGCGCAGCCGACCACGCGCATCGGAGCCGCCTCCCGCCGGCTGCGGCTGCTGCACGTCCAAGCCGCCGACGCCGCCGACCCCGTCGACGCCGACCGCGACCAGGTACGGAGGTAGCCGATGCGCCTACCGCGAAGGATCCTCGGTCCGTCCTGCCCGTGCGGTGCCCGCCAGTCGCCAGCAGACATCCTCTGCCGCAAATGCCGCGCCCGTGCCCGCTGGCTCCGCCGCAAGTCCCGCTACCCCGACCTGTGACCCGCACGCGACTCCGCGCGGGTCGCGGCACGTGAGGAGGTGCACCCCGATGACCGTCTCGATTCCGCTCGTCGTTGTCCTCGGCGCCGCCGCGTTCGTGGCCTGGCGCTACATGGGTCTGCGTGTCTGGCACGCCGTGATCTGCCTGCTGTTCGGGTTCTTCCTCGCCGCCACCGGCGCCGCTCCGGAGATCCGCCGCCTCGTCGCCGCACTCGTCCACTGGACGCACGGCTAGACCCCGACCGAAGGAGGGATGCCTAAGTGACCAACACACCCCACGTCGTCCACGTCGATCTTCAGGAGGCAGCCGCCCGCAACCACACCGCCCGCGACGTCCTCGCCGAACTGTCCACCGCGATCCCGCCCCTGTCCGGCATATGGCGCCTCCTCGACGCCGCGCTCGCCGACACACCGGCCTTGACCGCCGAGATCCTCCGCCTCGCCGCACTGCACCTTGCCGAGCGCCGCGCCTACGCCGACCTCCTCGCCGCCGCACGCGCCACCCTCGCCGCCGACCGCGACGGCGAACCCGATCCGCTGTACTACCTCCGCGACGAACTCACCGCCTCCGGCCAAGGCCCCGCGCCCGGGGGTCGCCCATGACCAGGACGCAACGGATGCGCCGGCACACGCGCCGCATGCGGCGGGCCGGGCTTCAGCCCATGGTCGTCATCAACTCCGACGACCCGCTTCCCGATCTCCTCATCGTCGTCATCTGCCGCGTCCTGTGGCGCTACCGCTCCGAACTCGCACCCGCCTACGCCACGCTCGCCCTGACCGCCAGTGCGCTGATCCTGCACGCAACGCACCCGCACCGGTGGGCGGCCATCCTCTTCACCGCCGTTGTGACGGCCTGGCTCCTCGCGATCTTCGGTGCGCGGGTCGGCCTCACCCTGCCCGCCGAGCGCTACTACGCCGCTGCCGTGGTGATAGCCGCCGGTTCATGGCTGTCCGCGGCTACCGCGCTCGGTATCACCCACCGGCCGCTACCGCATGTTCTTCTTCTCGTAGGGCTTGTGTTGGCGGTGCCGTGGTGGACGCATCGGCGACGCCGCGCCAAAGTACGCGTCGAACGCAAACTCGCCGCGTGGCCGCAGATCGCCCAAGCCATCGGCCTTGCCGGTTCGCGGGTCCAATCGGCGATCGTGGACGTGTGGGGATGGCGTGCCCGTTTCGCGCTGGCACGCGGCCAAACCCTCGACGACGTGATCGCCAAGACACCCGCCATCGAGTCCGCCCTCGGCACCCATCGCGGCGCGGTCCGCGTCTACCCCACCCGCGACGAGCTGGCCAACCGATTCGAGCTGCGCGTCCTCGACACCGACCCGCACGCCGACGCGATCACCTGGCCCGGCCCCTCCATGCACAGCATCGCCGAACCGATCGACCTCGGCCCGTTCGAAGACGCCACCAACGCCCGCGTGTTGATCCTGCGCCGTCACGTCCTCATCGGCGGCATCGCCGGATCGGGCAAAAGCGGCGGGATCAACGTCCTCATCGGCAACCTGACCGCATGCCCCGACGTGGTCATCTGGGCCATCGACCTCAAACGCGGGATGGAACTCCAGCCGTGGGCCTCCTGCATCGACCGCCTCGCCACCACACCCGACCAAGCCCGCGCACTGCTCCGCGATGCCGTCGCCGTCCTCGAAGCACGCGCCGACTGGCTCACCCAACAAGGCCGCCGAGTCTGGGAGCCGACCCCGCAGTTTCCCGCCCTGGTGATCGTCATCGACGAATACGCCGAACTCAGCGACGACGCACCCGACGCCACCACAAATACCGACTCCATCGCGCGGCGCGGACGGGCCGTCGCCGTGACGCTGATAGCCGCTACGCAGCGACCGACGCAAAAGGCCATGGGCAAGGGCGCCGTCCGCTCGCAGATGGACGTACGCATCAGCTTCCGCGTCCGCGAGCGTAAGGACGTAGATCTCATCCTCGGTCAAGGGATGCTCACGGCCGGATGGCACGCGCACAGCCTCAACGCACCCGGCAAGTTCCTCGTCTCCGCCCAAGAACACGACACACCCCGCCGAGGACGCGCCTACCTCGTCACCGACGAGGCCGTGACCGAAACCGCCGAACGGCACGCGGACAGCCGGCCCCGACTCGACGAGACGTCTCGTACAGCCGTCGAGGAGGCCCACGCGGGTCTCCATGTCCGAACCCTCGAACCGCTCCATATCGCCCCGGACGAACCTGAGAACGGCCCCTACGCCGTCCTGTGGGAGATGCTCGCCGCCGCGCCCGACGAGGGCATCCCCGTGCCTCACCTCATGCAGGCGACCGGCATGAGCCGCCCGTGGATCTACCAACGACTCCGCGACCTCGCCGACGAGGGCCACGTGATCCAAGTCAGCCGAGGACGCTGGCGCGCCGCCACCGACCCCCGACAGTGACCACCCTGAGTGACTTGTCTACGTCTACATCTACACGCGCGTCTGCACGTAGGGCGGCACACGAGACATAGACAAAGACGAAGACAAACACCCTCGGTAACCATGAAGGATGATCACCCACTGACCACCCGAAGCCCGCGTAGCGGGCGGAAAGGAGACGATGCGCATTGCAGGCATACACCGTCGAGCAAGTAGCAGAGATCCTCAACATCGGACGCGACAAGGTCTACTACCTCCTCCGCACCGGCCAACTCCGCAGCATCAAGATCGGCAAACTCCGCCGCATCACCGACCAGCACCTCGCCGAGTTCGTCGTCTCGGTCGAAGAGACCCATGGCAAAGCGTAGAACGCTGTGCTACGTTGCTCTACGTACGAGCCCGGAGCGCGCCTCGCAGGGGAAGGCTCCAGGCCACGCCTCTTGATAACCGCATCGCGCGAGCGCACAACCTCCCGGATCACATCAATGATCACGAAGGAGGACGCTCACATGGCAGGCGAACGGACCACGCTTCCGCCCGTACGGGTGGACGCCGAGTTCAAGGAACGCCTGATCAGATACGCCGCCTCGCAAGAGCGCGACGTGTCATGGGTCATCAGGAAGGCGATCAAGGAATACCTCGAAAAGCACGAGGAGGGATCACTTGGCCAAAATCCTGATCGGTAAGTACGAGGGGACGATCTATCTCGCGGGGGACGGTTTCTACACTGGAGCCGTCTCCCTTGGGTTCGGCCCCGATGGCAAGCGCCGTCGCCTCAAGCGCAAGGGCAAGACCAAGACCGACGTCCGGGACAAGCTGGTCAAAGCTGTCAAAGACCTGGAAACCGGCATCAAGAGCCCCGAGAGCTACACGGTCGAAAACGCCGTGAAGGACTGGCTCACCAAGGGACTCAAAGGCCGCGACGCGGAGACCATCAAGACCAACCGCATCCTGGCCACCCGGCACGTCATCCCGCTCATCGGCAAGAAGAAGCTCAAGGACCTTCGCGCCGATGACGTCGATGACTGGCTCGACGGTCTCAAAGGCAAGCTGTCGACCCGGACACTGCAAGGGGTCCACGCGATCCTCAAACGGTCCATCCGGCAGGCACAAGCCCGGGACTTGGTCTTGCGCAACGTCGCCGAACTGGTCATCACCCCGAAAGGGCGACCGGGACGGCCAAGCAAGGCCCTAACGCTCGCTCAGGCTCAGGCCGTCCTCGACAAGGCGCAGACCTCACGGCTGTACGCCTACGTCGTGGTCTGTCTCATGACCGGTATCCGAACGGAGGAAGCACGCGAACTCCACTGGGATCACGTCGTGGCCTGGGTCCCCAGGAAGGGCAAGAAAGGCGACGGCGCATGGCGACCGGTGGCCGAGGTCGGCTTCGATCACCAGCGGTTCGCCGTCTACGTCTGGCGGTCCGTACGGGCCACGGGCGACACCAAGACCAAGAAGTCACGGCGCACGCTGGAACTGCCCCAGCACGCCGCCGAGGCTTTGCGGAAACACCACACGCACCAAGCTGCGGACAAGCTCAAGGTCGGCAAGGCCTGGCAAGATCACGGCCTGGTGTTCTGCTCACCGACCGGAACGCCGCTCGACGCCGCGAACGTGCGGCGGGCGTTCAAGCTCATCACCAAGAAGGCAGGCATCGGGGAGAACTGGACTCCCCGAGAACTTCGTCACTCGTTCGTCTCGATCCTGAGTGACAGCGGCGTGCCCATCGAGACCATCGCGGATCTCTGCGGACACGCGGGTACGGCGGTGACCGAAGAGGTCTACCGGTTTCAGCTGAAGCCGGTGATCCGTACGGGCGCCGAAAGCATGAACTCGATCTTCGGGTCGAGCCAGTCCGCTTAAGTCGCGTGACGATGGCTCCCCAATTGGCTCCCGTAAGACTTTACAAGATCGAAAAAGGGGCTCCGGATGGCTCCGGAACCCCTTCTGACCTGGGACTTCACTGTGTCGGGGTGGCGGGATTTGAACCCACGACCTCTTCGTCCCGAACGAAGCGCGCTACCAAGCTGCGCTACACCCCGGCTGGTGGCGCGCGGGTAAGGGCCGACGACCCTTCCGGCGCCTCGACGAGTCTAGCGGATGCCCGGAGGTGATGCGTTCGCTTGGTCGGCGGGGAGGAGGGTGAGGAGGGAGGCCTCGGGCGGGCAGCAGAAGCGGACGGGGGCCATGGGCGAGGTGCCGAGGCCGGCCGAGACGTGCAGCCAGGAACCGTCGTGCCGGTGGAGGCCCTTGACGCGGGCGGGTTCGATGCCGCAGTTGGTGACCAGCGCGCCGTAGAAGGGGACGCAGACCTGGCCGCCGTGGGTGTGGCCCGCGAGGAGCAGGTCGTAGCCGTCCGCGGCGAAGCGGTCGAGGTTGCGGGGCTCCGGCGAGTGCATGACGCCGATGTGCAGATCGGCGCGGGGATCCACGGGGCCGGCCACGCGGTCGTAGCGGTCGCGGTTGATGTGCGAGTCGTCGATGCCGGCGAACTCGACGTCCAGCGAGCCGGCCTTGAGACGGCCGATTCGGTTGTTGAGGTCGAGCCAGCCGGCGGCGGAGAGGGCGGCGCCGAGCTCTTTGTAGGGGAGGTCGGGGACGCGGCGGTGGTTGTAGTCGGTCCTGCTGGTCCGCCACAGGTAGCGCGCCGGGTTCTTGAAGACCGGGGAGAAGAGGTCGTTGGAGCCGTAGACGAAGACGCCGGGGCGGTCGAGGAGGGGGCCGAGCGCGTCGAGGAAGGCGGGTACGGCGTCGGGGTGGGAGATCGAATCGCCGGTGTTGACGACGAGGTCGGGCTCGAGGCGGTCCAGTTCGCGAACCCAGCGGATCAGGCGGGCGCGGCGAGGGGTGAGGTGTGCGTCGGAGATGTGCAGGATCGAGGCCGACGGCTGCCCGGGCGCCAGCACGGGCACGTCGACTCGGCGAAGCCGGAACCAGTTGCGCTCGACGATCGACGGATAGGTGATCGCGGCGACGCCGGCGGCGGCGAGTCCGAGAGTTACCGCATGGCCCTTTCGCACCGTCCTATGCTGCCAGAGCCGCCACTCCGCGGCGAGCGACATCGGTGATCCGGCCGTGGCGTACGGTAATCAGTGTGAGAACCTCGTGGTGAGCCCGGCATCATGGTGCTCATGAGTGCCCTGAAGGAGAGGCTGCGGGTCGACCTGTCAGCCGCGATCAAAGCCCGTGATGATGTACGGACCCGTACGCTGCGCATGGCCCTGACGGCGGTCACCAACGAAGAGGTCGCCGGCAAGCAGGCGCGCGAGCTGTCCGATGACGAGGTCATCAAGGTGCTCACCCGAGAGGCGAAGAAGCGGCGGGAGGCGGCGCAGGCGTTCGCCGACGCGGGGCGTACCGAGCAGGCCGCGGCCGAGCGCGCCGAGGGCGAGGTCATCAACGGCTACCTGCCCGCGCAGCTATCCGATGAGGACCTGTCGAGGCTCGTGTCGGCCGCGATCGCCGAGACCGGCGCCTCCGGCCCCAAGGCGATGGGCCAGGTCATGAAGGTAGTACGGCCGAAGGTGGGCGACCGGGCCGAGGGCGGACGGGTCGCCGCCGAGGTCAAGCGGCAGCTCGGCAGCTGACCGCCGACCCCGCGCTGGGACACTGCGCCGGCGGCCTGAGCAGCCGGCGCCGTTCGACGCGATCAGTTGCCTCCGCCTCCGCCGCCGCGGCCGGGGCGGAAGAACGGCGGTTCGTTGTTGCCGCCGCCGCGATCGCCCCTGCCGTCGCTGAGGAAGATCGTCACGGTGCTGCCGTCTTCGGCCTGCTCGCCGCCCCGCGGTGAGGTGAAGGCCACGGAACCCCTCGGCTGGTTGGACCGCACGGGACGCGGCGAGATCTCCACGTCGAAGCCGGCGGCCTTCAGCTCGAGCCGAGCGATCACGAGCGACAGGCCCTGCACGTCGGGGATCCGGATCTCACGCACATCGCCGAACCTGTCGGCGGGCTCGTTGAAGTCGACCACCGGCTTGCCGCTCAGCGCGCCGATCATGCTCTGCCGCCAGATCGGCGCCGGGATCGTCGCCCCGTAGACGCCGTAGACCTTGCGCTTCCACGGCTTCTCGGCGTCGCCGTACCAGACTGCCGCGGCGAGGTTGGGTGTGTAGCCGGCGAACAGCGCGCAGGTGAACTCCTCACAGGTGCCGGTCTTGCCGGCGGCCGGCCGGCCGATGCCCTGCCCGTGCGCGGTGCCCTTGGTCAGCACGCCGCGGAGGATGTCGTTGACCTCGTCGGCGATGTCCTCGTCGAGCGCCTGGCGGCACTCGTGCTTGGGCAGCCGAAGCTCCTTGCCGTTGGCGTCCTTGACTTCGGTGATCGCGAGCGGGGGGCAGTACTTGCCGCGCGCGGCGAAACCGGCGTAGGCGGCCGCGAGGCTGGTCACGTCGATGAGGTTGGTGCCGAGCACCTGGGAGGGCACCTGCTGCAGCGGGGTGCCGTTGCTCTGCCGCATGCCGAACGCCTCGGCCATCTTGACCGCCTCGCACACGCCGACCCGCTTTTCGAGCTGTGCGTAGAAGGTGTTCACCGAGTGCCAGGTGCCGGTGCGCAGGTTGAAGGTGCCGGCCTCGCTGTCGCCGGCGTTGCGCGGAGACCACTCGGCAAGAGGCCGGCCCTTGCAGTCGGTGAATCCGCTGACACTTACCTTGTTGGGCGACTTGATCGGCGTGCCGACCGCGATGCCCTCCTTGATCGCGGCGGCCAGCGTGAAGATCTTGAAGGTCGAACCGGCCGAGTAGCCCCCGCCACCGCCGTGCAAGGAGTTGGCGGCGAGGTTGAGGACGGTCTGCCGCTTCTTCTTCTTGCTGCCGAAGTCGCGGTTCACCGCCATGGCGAGGATCTTGCCCGTACCCGGCTCGATCATGGTCTCGGCTGCGTCTCTGGAGGCGCGCGGCCCGACGCGGTCGTCGAGCGCCTCCTGCGCGGCGCGCTGTGATTGCCAGTCGAGCGTGGTGCGGATCGTGTAGCCCCCGCGCTGCAACTGCTGCGTCGCGGACGCGTACTGGCTCCTCTTCCCGCCCGACAGAATATTGATCATCTCGTTGCGGATGTAGGTGCAAAAGAACGGCGCCTTGCTCGCGTCGCATCCGCCGGACGGCTTCGTCTCGTGCAACTTGACCGGACTGGCCGCCGCCTTGTCGGCCGCCTTCTTGCTCACCACGCCGAGCTGAGCCATGCGTGCGAGCACGACGTTGCGGCGATCGCGCGCGGCGCCGGGGTGGATGGTCGGGTCGTAGGCGAAGGGGCTGTTGGTGATGCCGGCGAGCAGCGCCGCCTCCTGCAGGTTGAGCTTTTCGGCAGGCTTGCTGAAGTAGCGTTTGGCCGCCGCCTGCACGCCGTAGGCCCCGCCGCCGAAATAGGCGACGTTGAGGTAGCCCTGCAGGATCTCGTCCTTGGACATCGTCTGCTCGACGTGGAGGGCGTACCGCAGCTCGCGCAGCTTGCGCCCGACCGTCTGCGCCCGGGCGGCCCGCTGCTCCTCAGGGGTCTTGGCGTGTTCGATCAGCAGGTTCTTCACGTACTGCTGGGTCAGCGTCGAACCGCCTTGACGCACCTCGTTGGCCTCGGCGTTGGTGGCGAGCGCGCGGATCGCGCCCTTGAGGTCGAGCGCGCCGTGCTGATAGAACCGCGAGTCTTCGATCGCGATGATGGCCTTGCGCATGATCGGGGCGACCTGGTCGAGCCGCACCGACTCGCGGTATTCGTCGAAGAACGTCGCCAGCGTCGAGCCGTCGGCCGCCGACACGACTGTCTTCTCCGGTGGCGGCGACGTGCTGATGTTGATGGGCATGTTTTCGAAGTTGTTGCTGGCGTCGCGCGCCGCCAGCCCCGCGCTGCCCACCATCGGCAACGCGATGAAGGCGACCAGGACCCCCGCCATGATGCCCGCGCCGGCCAATCTGGCCAGCAACACGACCGCGTGCTCGCGGCTGTCTCGACCCTTCTGCACGTCCTGCTGCACCCGTCCAGGTTACGCTGCGCCGATATCCGAAGCGGACCGCCTCCACTCCTTGTGGATAACTCCGTGCGAGACGACGGGCGACCACGGAATCGAAGCCACCGGAGAGTGACTAGTCCGATCCGGCGCCATGGCCCAGCCGGGCTATATCCAGAATGGGTCCATCGGGGGCTGTTGGATCGTCCCTCGCTTCCGTAAGTTCTTCCCCACGGCTTTCGAATGGTGGCCTGACGTCCGCGCCCGTCCGGCCGAGGAGCGCAGTTGACACAGACCCTAGGGGAGTGGGGCCAAGATGTGGATCACGGATTGGACCGCGCGCGCCGCCTGCCGTAACGCGGATCCCGATGCCCTGTTCGTGCAAGGTGCCGCCCAGAACCGGGCCAAGCTCATCTGCCGCGGATGCCCAGTCCGCACGGAATGCCTCGCGGATGCCCTTGACAACCGCATCGAGTTCGGTGTCTGGGGCGGAATGACCGAGCGGGAGCGTCGCGCGCTCATGCGCCGCCGGCCTGACGTGAAGTCCTGGCGTTCGTTGCTTGAGACCGCCAAGGAGGAGTACGAGCGGTCCACGGTCGACGAGCTCGTCGCCTCCTGATCCGCCGCGTCC
Organism: Streptosporangiaceae bacterium; assembly: GCA_035765195.1. Classification (GTDB taxonomy): domain Bacteria; phylum Actinomycetota; class Actinomycetes; order Streptosporangiales; family Streptosporangiaceae; genus CALAED01. Next base: position 297,221 of record DASTYC010000006.1, on the reverse strand, counting down.
CTCAGCCGCGCTGAGTCTCCGTCTCCGGACCCTCGGACGAGTCTCGCCGCGATCGGATCCTCGTCTCTTCATCGCCGCGAGGTGCCCGTACAGTCAACGACCGTCGTACGTCATGTCCGCACGTGATGGATAGGTGACGTACGACGGTCGTGGCGTGTCACGCCGCGTATGCGGGGTCAGGCGGCGTCAGGCCGCGGGCGCGGCGTGCCGGTCGGCGAGATCGGTGGCCACCTGCTGCAGGCCCTCGAGGTCGTGTACGTCCTCGGCGAGCGCCCCGACGTTGGCCACATGTACGGTCGGGTGCGCCGAACAGAAGTGATCCCGCAGTCGCGTCTCGCGCGCCACCACCTGCATGCGTTCGGCGTGCAGGCGCAACAGCGCCGCGGTCAGCCGATGGTCGCCCTGCTCGTCGAGCGTCTCGGCGGCGGCCAGGCTCCGCGACTGGGAGAGTCCGTCCGACGGCGTGCGCGTACCGCCGGCACGGTGCACCCGGTTGACGATGAGCCCGGCCAGCGGCATGCGCTCTTCGGCGAGCCGGTCGACGAAGTACGACGCCTCGCGCAGCGCGTCGGGCTCCGGCGCGGCGACGACGAGGAACGCGGTGCCGGGTGTCTGCAGCAGCTGGTAGGTCTGGTCGGCGCGCTCGCGGAAGCCCCCGAACATCGTGTCGAGCGCCAGCACGAACGTCTGTACGTCCTTCAGCACCTGCCCGCCGAGCACCTTGGTGAGCGCTCCCGTGAACATGCCGAACCCGGCCGTCACGACCTTCATCCCCAGCCGGCCGCTCGCCCGCGCCGGGGCCATCAGCACCCGGATGAACCGGCCGTCGAGGAAGCGTCCCATGCGTTCCGGCGCGTCGAGGAAGTCGAGCGCCGACCGGGACGGCGGCGTGTCGACGACGATGAGGTCCCACGAACCCGACCGGTGCAGCTGGCCGAGCTTTTCCATCGCCATGTACTCCTGCGTGCCGGAAAGGCTCGACGACAGCGACTGGTAGAACGGGTTCGCCAAGATCTGCTTCGCGCGGTCCGGGTCGGCGTGCGCCTCGACGATCTCGTCGAACGTCCGCTTCATGTCCAGCATCATCGCGTGCAGCTCACCGCCGCCGTTGCCGCCGTTGGCGCCGACGCCGTCGATTCGCCGTGGCGTGTTGTCGAGCTCGCTGAGGCCGAGCGACTGCGCGAGCCGCCGCGCCGGGTCGACGGTCAGCACGACGACGTCGCGCCCGCGCTCGGCGGCCCGTACGCCCAGCGCCGCCGCCGTCGTGGTCTTGCCCACCCCGCCCGAGCCGCAGCACACGATGATGCGGGTCTGCGGGTCGTCGATCAACGCGTCGATGTCGAGCCGCGGCGGCCTCTTCACGATCTGCCGCTCCTGTTCTCAGTACTCACGTATACGTTCATGTTCCCTCCGGGCCCTCTGAACCCTCCGGCCCTCCGGCCCGCCGCCTCCCCGCTCCGCGCCTCGGCGCCGCCGCACGCCCACGCCACGCGTACGCGTACGAACGCACGCAGACGCAGGCGCACGAGACGGTCTCATCACGCGGCGCCCTGCTCGTGCAGCGCCTCGGCCAGGTCGTACAGTCCGGCCAGGTCGATGCCGTCGGTGATCAGCGGCAGCGTGTACCGCGGCTGATCGACCGTCGCCAGCCGGGCTTTCTCCCGCTCCTGCAGCGCCGTGCGCCGGGCGTGTTCGACGGCCTCGGCGGAGAGCATCCGGGCGATCTGCTCGGAGTTGTGCTCGAGACCGGCGGCCTTGACGCCGCGGGTGATCTCTTCGACGTCCAGCTCGTCGCGCTCGGCCGCCGCGAGCTCGGCCGCCGTCAGCAGCGGCGGACGCTCCATGTTCACCACGATGCCGCCGACCGGCAGCCCGGCCGCGGCCAGATCGTGGACGCCGTCCAGCGTCTCCTGGACCGGCATCTCCTCCAGCAGCGTCACGAAATGCACGGCGGTCTCCGGGCTGCGGATGACCTTCATGACCGTCTCGGCGTGGTTGCGGATCGGGCCGACCTTCGCCAGCCCGGCGACCTCGGTGTTGACGTTGAGGAACCTGGCGATCCGCCCCGTCGGCGGCGCGTCCATGACGACCGCGTCGTAGACGAAGGCCCCCTGCTTGTCCTTGCGTCGTACGGCCTCGCTCGCCTTCCCCGTGAGGATCACGTCGCGCAGCCCGGGCGCGATCGCGGTGACGAAGTCGATGGCGCCGAGCCTGTTCAGCGCCTTCCCGGCCCGTTTGAGGTTGTAGAAGATCTCGAGATACTCCAGGAGCGCGGCCTCGGCGTCGATCGCGAGGGCGTAGACCTCGCCGCCGCCGCGGGCCACCGCCACCTTGCGCTCCTCGTATGGCAGCGGCGGGCAGTCGAACAGCTGGGCAATGCCCTGGCGCCCCTCGACCTCGACCAGGAGTACCTTGCGCCCGCCCGCGGCCAGCGCCAGCGCGAGCGCGGCCGCCACCGTCGTCTTGCCCGTCCCGCCCTTGCCCGTCACCACGTGCAGCCGGACGCCGTCCCAGTCGATGTCCACGGCGCCGGCAGGCGCGAGCGGCTGGTCCGTCGGCCCCGCCGCCGGGCCGTCGTCGGCCCTACCACGGCGGGGATCTCCCATGGATCGCATGCTCACCCCTACGATGCTATCGTTCGCACAGGTCGGGCTAAGGGGTCGGGCCGGGCAAAGCACGTGATTCCTGACACTCAACCGAGGGTCGCCGCCGGGAGGGCATCGAGTCGACGGCGGGCGCCGGGCGGCGTGAATAGGCTGGGACGAAACGGATCGGCACGCTCCGTCCGTCATATTGCGAGCCACACCCCATGAGAAAGGTGGCTTGTCATGGCAGTAGTCCTACTCCTGCTGGGGATCCTCGTCTTCTTCGGCCTCATCGCCGCCGCCTCGGCGGTCAAAGTCATCCAGCAGTTCGAAAAGGGCGTCGTCTTCCGCTTTGGCCAGGTCCAGTTGAACGCCGTCCGCGAGCCCGGCTTGACGTTCATCACACCGATCATGGACCGGATCCAGAAGGTCAACATGCAGACGGTGGCGATGGGTGTGCCCGCGCAGGAGGGCATCACCCAAGACAACGTCAGCGTCCGCGTCGACGCGGTCGTGTATTTCCGGGTGATCGACCCGGTGAAGGCGATCGTCAACGTACAGAACTACGGTTACGCGGTCTCCCAGGTGGCGCAGACCTCGCTGCGCTCCGTGATCGGCAAGGCCGACATGCAGCAGCTGCTCTCCGAGCGCGACCAGATCAACTTCGAGCTGCGCCGGATCATCGACGAGATGACCGAGAATCCCTGGGGCATCCGGATCGAGCGGGTCGAGATCAAGGACGTCTCGCTGCCCGAGGGCATGAAGCGCTCGATGGCCCGGCAGGCCGAGGCCGAACGCGAGCGGCGGGCCCGCATCATCACCGCCGACGGTGAGTACCAGGCGTCCAAGCGCCTGGGCGCGGCGGCCCACGAGCTGTCGAAGGACCCGGCCTCACTGCAGCTTCGGCTGCTGCAGACGGTCGTCGAGGTCGCCGCGGAGAAGAACAGCACGCTCGTCATGCCGCTGCCGGTCGAGATGCTGAGGTTCTTCGAGAAGATGAGCGGCGGCCCCGAGCCCGCCCCGGCCGAGTCGGAGCCCATCGAGGAGCCGGAGCCGCTGGAGCAGGCGGTCGAGGAGCCGATCGAGGGCATGCCGCCGCCGCTGGAGTCGGCGCCTCCCGTGAGCGGCACCGCCGGTCTCAGCAGCGGCACCGAGACGACCCGCCCTGAGGTGCAGGCTCCTGCGCAGCAGGAGCAGCCGGCCGAGCCGCCGCGTCCGGCCGAGCCGCCGCACGCCGCCGAGCCGCCGCACCCCGCCGAGCGGGAAAGCGGCGCGTCCGGGGGTTCTGGCAACTCCGCGCCGGGCAGCTCATGATCCTTCAGTAGGGTTCGGTCATGAAGAAATGGGAGTACGCGACCGTACCGTTGTTGATCCACGCGACGAAGCAGATCCTCGACAACTGGGGCGAGGACGGCTGGGAGCTCGTCACCGTGATGCCCGGTCCGAACCCTGAGAACCTGGTGGCGTACCTGAAGCGGGAGAAGGCGTGAGCACACCCGAGGAACGGGTGGCCGACCTGGGTCTCGAGCTGCCGCCGGTGGTCCGGCCGCTGGCCTCGTACGTCCCGACCGCACGGACCGGATCGCTCGTCTACACGGCGGGACAGCTGCCGATCCGAGCCGGCGAGCTCCTCGCGACCGGGAAGGTCGGCGCGGAGATCTCGCCGGAACAGGCGGCCGAACTCGCCAAGGTCTGCGCCCTCAACGTGATCGCGGCGCTCAAGGCCGAGGTGGGCGAGCTGTCGCGAGTGGCACGCATCGTCAAGGTCGTCGGCTTCGTCGCCAGTGCTCCCGACTTCTACGGGCAGCCCAAGGTGATCAACGGCGCCAGCGACCTCCTCGCCGCGGTCTTCGGCGACGCGGGCGCGCACGCGCGCAGCGCGGTCGGCGTCGCGGTGCTGCCCAACAACGCTCCCGTCGAGGTCGAGGCCATCGCCGAAGTCACCGGCTGACGGGCCGTCCGTTCGCAGGCTCGCCGGCGGCTGTTCCGCGTGTACGACGATCGGCTGTTCGCGCGTACGACGATCGGCTGTGCCGCGCATGCGAGCGGACGTGGACGCTCTTGACGATGAAGCCCCTGGTGGCTTCGAATTGGCGGCGATGAGGATCATGCGATGGTAAGTCGGCTGCCTCTGCCCGACACGTTCGCCGAGCGGGCCAGAGCCGTCATGGAGGGTCGCGTCGAGGTGGCGCGACCCAAGGACGCCGCGACCGTCGTCGTGCTGCGCGATCACCCCGAGCACGGGCTGCAGGTCTTCATGCTGCGCCGAGTGGCCTCGATGGCCTTCGCGCCCGGAGCTTATGTCTTTCCCGGCGGCTCGGTCGACCCGCGCGACGCCGACCGTACGATCGGCTGGGCCGGGCCCGATGCCGCCGCCTGGGGCGCGGCCTTCGGCGCCGACGAGACGTTGGCGGGCGAGCTGGTGTGCGCCGCCGTACGGGAGACGTTCGAGGAGTGCGGCGTGCTGCTCGCCGGGCCCACTCCCGACTCGATCATCGCCGACACCCGAGGCGAGGACTGGGAGGCGGACCGGCAGGCGCTCCTCGACCGGACACTGTCGTTCGCCGACCTCCTCGACCGGCGCGGGCTCGTGCTGCGCTCCGACCTGCTCCGTCCGTGGGCGCATTGGATCACTCCGGAGATCGAGAAGAAGCGTTACGACACCCGCTTCTTCATGGCGGCGATGCCGCCGGGGCAGCGCGCCCGCGACGTGAGCACCGAAGCGGATCGGGTGGCCTGGCTCCGCCCCGCCGACGCGGTGGCGCGGGCCCGTACCGGCGAGCTGATGCTGCTGCCGCCGACCCTCGTGACGTTGCTCGAGTTGACGGCGTACGACTCCGTGGCCGCGGTCCTCGCCGCCGAGCGCGAGATCAGCCCGCGCCTTCCCGAGGCGGCGATCGCCGACGACGGGGTCTATCTCGTGATGCCCGACGAACTGCCGTACGACGTTGCGGGCATGTACGGGACGCAAGCCCCGTGAGCACGCCAGAGATCGATGGCATGGGCACCGAGCGAGCCCGGTGCGTGCTGGCGCCCAACCCGTCCCCGCTGACCCTCGACGGCACCAACACCTGGGTGCTCGCCGAGCCGGGCGGGGAGCGGGCGATCGTGATCGACCCCGGGCCCGAGGACGAGGGGCACCTGCGGCGCGTCGTCGACACGGTCGAGGCGGCCGGGCGGCACGTCGGCCTCGTCCTCCTCACCCATGGGCATCCCGACCATGCCGAGGGCGCGCGCCGGTTCGCCGAGCTCTCCAGGGCCTCCGCGGTGCGGGCGCTGGACCCCGCGCACCGGCTGGGCGACGAGGGTCTGGGCGAGGCCGACGTCGTGGCCATGGACGGGCTCGAGCTCCGGGTGATGGAGACGCCGGGGCATTCCGACGACTCGTTGTGCTTCTGGGTGCCCGCGGACCGGGCGATCCTGACCGGAGACACCGTGCTCGGCTACGGAACCACGGTGCTCGAGGGCGGCCTCGGCGACTACATGGAATCGCTCGACCGGCTGCGCGACTTCGCCGCCTCCGCCGAGGCCGCGACGATCTTGCCGGGGCACGGTCCCAAGCTCGACGACCCGACCGGCGCGCTCGACTACTACATCGGGCATCGGCGCGAACGGCTGGCCCAGGTCGAGGAGGCGCTGGCGGCCGGGGCCCGCACCGCCCGCGAGGTCGTCGAACGCGTCTACACCGACGTCGATAAGGCCCTGTGGCCGGCCGCCGAATGGTCCGTACAATCCCAGCTCGACTACCTTCGCGGCCGCCGCCAAAACGAGAAGCCCGGCGCCTGAGCCGCGTACGCCTGAGCGGCGTACGCCTGAGCGGCGCGTTTCCGGGCCGGGCCGCCTCGGCGCCAGGGTCCGTCCGTATTCGCGCCGGCGACAGGCGCCCATGGCGCGGCGGTCGGCGGCGGCAGCGGTGGGCAGCGGCGGGCTGCGGCGGCAGAAGAGGACGACAGCGGGCATCGCGGACCTCGCCGCGACGCGCACCCGAAATGGTCGAGGTCAGCGCGAGCGCTTGCGGAGGCGTTCGATGTCGAGGATCACCACGGCCCTGGCCTCGATGCGCAGCCAGCCGCGCCCGGCGAAGTCGGCGAGCGCCTTGTTGACCGTCTCGCGCGAGGCCCCGACCAGCTGGGCCAGCTCCTCCTGGGTCAGGTCGTGGTGGACGTGCAGGCCCGCCTCCGTCGGCTGGCCGAACCGCTCCGCCAGGTCGAGCAGCTGCTTGGCGACCCGGCCCGGCACGTCGGTGAAGACCAGGTCGGCCATGACGTCGTTGGTCCGGCGCAGCCGCTGGGCGAGCGCGCGCAGCAAATGGACGGCCACCTCGGGGTGGTTGGTCAGGAAGGGCCGCAGGTCGTCGTGGCCCAGCCCCGCCAGCCGGCATTCGGTGACCGCCACCGCGCTGGCCGTCCGGGGCCGCGGGTCGAAGAACGACAGCTCGCCGAACATCTCGCCTGGCCCCAGCACGCTGAGCAGATTCTCGCGGCCGTCCGGCGCGGCCCTGGTCAGCTTGACCTTGCCTTCGAGGATGACATAGAGCCGGTCGCCGACCTCGCCCTCGTTGAACAGCGTCTGACCCCGCGACAACCGCGCCTCTGCCACGCTGGCGCGCAGGGACTTGGCAGCCGCGTCATCCAGTGCCTCGAAGAGCGGCGCCCTGTTGAGTACCTCTTCGTCGCGGTCGGTCACGCTTCCTCCTCGTCCACACTCCACCCACAAGTGTGACGTACATCGCACCGCGGATGTCACCCCGGCCGCCAAGGAGCGGAGAAGGCCTTTACGCTGGCCTCGTGCCCCGCAAGAACTCGGCCCCGGAATCCCGGCTCGCTCTGGTTCGCCGCGCCCGGCGGATGAACCGAGAACTCGCCGCGCTGTATCCCGATGCTCACTGCGAGCTGGACTTCACCAACGCGCTCGAGCTGCTGGTCGCAACGATCCTGTCTGCGCAGTGTACGGATCGTCGAGTGAACGCGGTCACACCGACCCTGTTCGCGCGGTACACCACGGCCGCCGACTACGCCGCCGCCGACCGCGACGAGCTCGAAAAGATCATTCAGCCGACCGGGTTCTTCCGGGCCAAGGCCAACAGCCTCATGAAGCTGGGCCAGGAGCTGTGCGAGCGATTCGGCGGCGAGGTGCCGCGGACGATGGACGAGCTGGTCACGCTGCCCGGGGTCGGACGCAAGACGGCCAACGTCGTGCTCGGCAACGCCTTCGACGTGCCCGGCATCACCGTGGACACGCACTTTTCCCGGCTGGCCCGCAGGTTCGGCTGGACGACCGAAACCGACCCGGTGAAGATCGAGTACGAGGTCGGCGAGCTGATCCCTCGTAAAGAGTGGACGATGCTGTCCCACCGGCTGATCTGGCACGGTCGCCGGGTCTGCCACTCGCGTCGTCCGGCGTGCGGCGCCTGCCCGCTCGCCCGGCTCTGCCCGTCGTTCGGCGAGGGCCCCACCGACGAACGGACCGCCCGTACGCTCGTCAAGGCCGGTCCGTTTTCCTGACCGCCCGCTCCCGCTTCCCCGGTCGGCCGAGCCGCTCACCCCTCCGTCGCGCCACGCCCGATCGTCCGTGGCTCTGGCGCACCGTCGCACCGTCGCACCGCCGATACGGTCGATAATGACGTCATGCGCGATCGTGACCCGGCCGGGCGGGCCAGGAACGCGCGGCCGCGTGACGCGTACGGACGTCCGCTGCCGCGCGGGAGCGCGGGCGGCGAGCCGACCACGCCCGACGACTACGCCGAGCCGCCGCCGCGGGCTCTCGCCGACGCCCAGCGGCTGCTGGACGCCGACCGTCCCTTCCACGCGCACGAGGTGCTGGAGGCGGTGTGGAAGGCGGCTCCGGAGCCGGAACGAGAGCTTTGGCGCGGGCTGGCCCAGGTGGCGGTGGGGCTCACCCACATCCGACGCGGTAACGCCAGGGGCGCCCGTGCCCTGCTGCGGCGCGCCGCGGAGCGCATCGCCCCCTTCGAGCCCGGGCCGTACGACATCGACGTGGCCGGCATCGTCAGGGACGTCAGAGCGCTCGCCGACCGCATCGACTCCGGCGGCATCGGGGCCGTGACCGAGGCGGATCTATCGCTGCGACTCGTCCGCTGACGACCGCCCCGCGACTCCGCGCGCCGAGCACGCCGAGCCCCGAGCGTCAAGCGCCGAGCCCCAGGCCCCCAAGCCCCCGAGCCCCGAGCCGTGTGATCAGTCGGAGCAGGCCTGTGTCGACACGGCTGAGCCGCTGTCGATGCCGGCGCGGGCGTCCGGCGCGACCTCGCTCGCCGTGAGCGCGTAGCCCGTGTCCTTGTCGGTGAGCGCGGCGGCGAAGATGACCCCGTACACGGTGCCGTCCGAAGCGAGCAGTGGCCCACCGGAGTTGCCGGGCTCGACCTTGCCGCGAATCGCGTAGATCTCTCGCTTGACCTGTCCCGCGTGGTAGATGTCGGGGCCCTTCGCGAACTGCCTGGTGCGCACCCGGGCGGCCACGGCGACGAACCCGGGATGGCCGCGCGGGAATCCGGCGACCACCGCGTTGTCGCGGGACTCGGCGGAGGGGTTGAACTCCAGCGGGCGCTGGGGCAGGCCGGGCACCTGCAGCACGGCGATGTCGCGGCGCGGGTTGTACACCACGACCCTGGCGCGATAGGAGGCGCCGCCCATGACGTACACCGTCGGCCCCCGGACGCCGGCGACGACGTGGGCGTTGGTCATCACGCGTTCCGGCGCGTACACGAAGCCAGACCCCTCGATCCGGCGCTGACAGGACGGCGCCGTGCCCACGATCTTGACGATGCTCCGCCGCGCCGCGCGCAGTTCCGGCGTGGTCAGCACCCTGGTGTCCGGCGGCGGCACGTTGACCAGGGATTCGCCCCCGAGTCCGCCGAAGACCTGCGGGAACTCGGTCTTGGCGACGAAGGCGCGGAACGAGGCGAACCAGCCGTCGACGGCGTCGGGCATGACGTCGTCAACACCGCGCAGCACCTGGGAGTTGGCGACCTGCGTACGCAACCCCGAGAACGGCGAGTTGCTGACGGCGCTGCCGATGAACCAGGCGACCACGAGCAGCGACACGACGCTGACGACCGCGCCGCCGGCGGCGTCGACGGCGCGGGCGTTGTTGCCCGTCACCCGGTTGCGGAGGACGGCGCCGACGGACGACGCCAGCAGTTGGCCGAGCGTGGCGGCGAGGAACGCGATCACGATGGCGAGCAGAGCCTGCTGGGACGGCCCCTCCACCACCGCTCGGGCGATCGGCGGCGCGATCAGCGCGCCGCACACGCCACCGCCGACGAATCCGACAAAGCTCAGCAACCCCACGATGAAGCCCTGCCGATAGCCGGACACGGCGAACAGCACGATGAGCCCTAGCAAGATCAGATCAAGGATGTGGTCGCCCAGCACGGAAACACCGTATAGGGCCGAAGCCGAGGTTTACGTCCGCTCCGTGGACCAGATCCGACATGGGCTCCATAACTCCCGGGGATGACAGGCCCGTGCGGCGACCGTCCAGTCGTCAGGCCGTACGTCCGTTCCTCAGCTTCCGGCTGACAGTCCGAGCACGTCAGGCGGCAGGTTTTCGACCCGCTCGCGGTCCCATGGCCGCGCCCAGCCGCCGATTTCCAGGAACCGATCGAGCAGCCCGGCGGTGAACCCCCAGACGAGCATCCCGCGCACCTGGAAGGCCGGGCTCAGGTAGCCGAGCGGGCCGCGTACGCGCAGCCGGTTGGCCGGGTCGGTGAGCTCGCTGATCGGCACCCGGGCGACGGCGGCCACCTCGGCCGGGTCGTTGGCCGACACCGCCGAAGGCTCGCGCCACCAGCCGGCGACGGGCGTCACTCGGTAGCCGCTGCGGGTCACGTGCAGTTCGGGGAGTACGGCGAGGACGTCGACGCCGTCCGGATCGAGGCCGGTCTCCTCGGCCGCCTCGCGTAGCGCGGCCGCCACCGGCCCGTCGTCCTCAGGGTCGATGCCGCCTCCGGGGAACGCCGGCTGACCGGCGTGCTTGTCGAGTGTGGCGGCCCGCTGGATCAGCAGCAGGTCGGGACCGTCAGGACCCTCGCCGAACAACACGAGGACCGCGGCGGGCCGGGCCTGCCGCGGCGGTCTCATCGCCTCGGGCACCGCCAGCGAGGGTGCGTGGGCGAGGAAGCGTTCCAGCCACACGGGAGGGGACACAGCACTCCCAACGGCCTCGGCGTCGCGTTTATTCATCTCGGTTCATGGAGTGGGCCGTTCGGCGCGGCGTCAACGGCGTCGGCGGCGTCAGCGGAGTCTGCGGAGTCATGTCGTTGCGCCTGTCGTGATCACCGTTCGGGCTCGGGGTCGGCGAGCCAGCCCAGCAGCTGGGCGTCGAATCCACGGGGGCGCTCCTGGTGCGGGAAGTGGCCGGCGCCGTCGATGAGCTTCCAACGGTAGGGCGCCGCCACGTACCGGCCGGACCCTTGGGCGCTGGCCGGCAGGATGTACGGATCGAGCGCGCCGTGCAGCTGCAAGGTGGGCACCTGGATCGGCGCGGCCATGCGATGCGCGTACCGCACGCCGTCGGGGCGGGGGAGCGAGCGGATCAGCCACCGGTGGTATTCCATCGCGCAGTGCGCGACGCCGGGGATCTGGATCGCCTCCCGGGCCAGCCGCTCGGTCTGCGGGTCCGGCCAGCCGGGCGCCGACCATTCGTGCAGCAGGCGTCCCACGGCGGCGGCGTCGTCGCGGACGAGCGATCGCTCCGGCAGCGTCGGCAGCTGGAACCGCAGCACCCGCCGCGCCGCCCAAGCCTGCCCGCGCGGATTGGTGCGTACGGATTGGCGCAGCCGCAGCGGATGCGGTGCGGAGACTGCGATGAGCCGCTGCACCACCTTGGGGTGGTACACGGCCATGGTCCAGGCGAGCAGGCCGCCCCAGTCGTGCCCGGCGACGATCGCGTTCGCCTCACCGAGCGCGCGGACGAGGCCAGCCATGTCTCCGGCCAGGGTGACCAGGTCGTACCCGCGCGGTGGCTTGTCGCTGCCGCCGTAGCCGCGCAGGTCGATCGCCGCGGCGCGAAAACCGGCCGGCGGCAGGGATACCAGCTGGTTGTGCCACGACCACCAGAACTCGGGGAACCCGTGCAGCAGCAATACGAGCGGACCCTCACCCGCCTCGGCGATGTGAAAGCGGGTGCCGCCGGCGCTCACCGCGCGATGGGTCCACGGACCCTCGGCGTACACGCCGGAGTGGAGGCCGACCATGTGGCCGCTACTCGGTGATCGCGGGCGGCTCGCCGGAGCGGCGCAGCATCGCGAGGTCGTCGGTGACGGTCCTGCGCGTCGCGCGCAGCCCGCTCATCTTCCGCATCCGCGCATAGCCGACCCCGACGAGGACGGCGGCGAGGAGCACGTAGGCGCCGGACACGATGAGGAACGCCGCCCAGTGGTAGATGCCCGCCGCGACCAGGCCGTACGCCGCCGCGATGGACAGCAGGATGACGACCACGCAGGCGATGACGCCGGCCACGCCGAACATCACACCGCCCAGCGCGGCGCGCTTGGCGTCGCCCTTCAGCTCCAGCTTGGCGAGCTCGATCTCCGACTTGACCAGACGGGAGAGGTTGGCGGACGTCAGCGCGACCAGCTCGCCCAGGGACTTGTCCTCCAGCTGAACGTCCGGGGGTACCTCGCTCATAGGGCGTTCTCCTCTCCGCCGCTCTCCGCCGCTCTCGGCGGTCCGGTCGTCCGACCGTCCGGGCACTCTACCGGTGACGTGATCACGGGCACGCCGTCGTACGCACTTGGCAGGCCGGCCACGAGGCCACGCGGCCACGAGGCCACGCGGCCACACGGCGACGAGGCGCGATCAACACCGTCGTGGTCACTCTCTCGGATCAGTCAGTCCCGGTGTAGGTCAAATCGCCGATGAGAAGCGAAACCGCGAAGACCGGACCGCCCCGACCCCGGCCGACCGCGGCCGGGCCCACGTCCACACGGAGCACGCTCGTGGCGCTCGCCTCCACGTGCGCTCTCCACGTGCGCTCTCCACGTGCGCTCTCCACGCGCGCTCTCCCCGTGCCTCCATGTGCGCGATGAGCGCGTCGGGGTGGACGTGGGCCCTCGGGTTTCCCGGTCGCTGCCCTTACCTGTGCGGCGTTGTCACTCGTCGGATTTGGCCTGCGGCAGCTTCTCCTTGATGAGGTCCATCACCGAGCTGTCGGTCAGCGTGGTGACGTCGCCCATCGAACGGTTCTCCGCGACGTCGCGCAGCAACCGTCGCATGATCTTGCCGGAACGCGTCTTGGGCAGCTCAGGCACCACCATGATCTGCCGCGGCTTGGCGATCGGGCCGAGGGTCTTGGCGACGTGATCGCGCAGTTCCTTGACGAAGTCGTCGCCCTCGACGTTGCCGGCGCTGCCGCGTGGGATGACGAACGCCACGATCGCCTGCCCGGTGATCGGGTCGGTGGCGCCGACGACCGCCGCCTCGGCGACCTTGGGATGAGCGACGAGGGCCGATTCCACCTCGGTGGTCGAGATGTTGTGCCCCGAGACCAGCATCACGTCGTCCACGCGGCCGAGCAGCCACAGGTCACCGTCGTCGTCCTTCTTGGCGCCGTCCCCGGCGAAGTAGAGGCCGTCGAACCGCGACCAGTACGTCTTGACGTATCGCTCGTCGTCGCCCCAGATGGTGCGCAGCATCGACGGCCACGGATCGGTCAGCACGAGGAAGCCGCCGCCGCCGTTCGGCACGGGCCGGCCCTGGTCGTCGACGACCTCCGCCGAGATGCCGGGCAGCGGGCGCATCGCGGCGCCCGGCTTGCAGTGGGTCACGCCGGGGAGCGGACTGATCATGATCCCGCCGGTCTCGGTCTGCCACCAGGTGTCGACGACCGGACAGCGGCCGCCGCCGATGTTCAGGCGGTACCAGACGTACGCCTCCGGGTTGATGGGTTCACCGACCGTGCCCAGGACGCGCAGCGACGACATGTCGAACTGCGCCGGGATGTCGTCGCCCCACTTCATGAACGTACGGATGGCCGTCGGGGCGGTGTAGAAGATCGTGACCTTGTACTTCTGGATCACCTCCCACCAGCGCCCCTGGTGGGGCGTGTCCGGGGTGCCCTCGTACATCACGTTTGTCGCGCCGTTGGCCAGCGGGCCGTAGACGATATAAGAGTGGCCCGTCACCCACCCGATGTCGGCCGAGCACCAGTAGACGTCGGTCTCGGGCTTCAGGTCGAAAACGGCGTGGTGGGTGTAGGCGACCTGACTGAGATAACCGCCTGTCGTGTGCAGGATGCCCTTCGGCTTTCCCGTCGTACCCGAGGTGTAGAGGATGTACAGCGGGTGTTCGGCGTCGTGCGGGGGCGCCTCGTGCTCGGCCGACTGCCGGTCCACCAGGTCGTGCCACCACACGTCCTTGTCGTTCCAGGCGACCTCTTGCTCGGTGCGGCGGACGACGAGGACGTGCTCGATCGTAGGAGTGCTGGTCACGGCCTCGTCCACGATGCTCTTGAGCGCTGACGGCTTACCGCGCCGATATCCGCCGTCGGCCGTGATCACCAGCTTGGCCTCGGCGTCGTTGATGCGGGTGGACAGCGCGTCGGCGCTGAACCCGCCGAACACCACCGAGTGGGTGGCGCCGATGCGCGCGCAGGCGAGCATCGAGATCGGCAGCTCCGGGATCATCGGCAGGTAGATCGCGACCCGGTCGCCCTTGCGCACGCCGAGCTCGAGCAGCGCGTTGGCGGCCTTGTTGACCTCGGTCTGCAGGTCGGCGTAGGTGATCGTACGAGAGTCGCCGGGCTCGCCCTCCCAGTGATAGGCGACCTTGGACCCGCGTCCGGCCTCGACGTGCCGGTCCACGCAGTTGTACGCCACGTTCAGTTCGCCGCCCACGAACCACTTGGCGAACGGAGGGTTGGACCAGTCAAGGACGGTGTCCCAGCGCTTGGCCCAGGTGAGGCGGTCTGCCTGCCGCTCCCAGAACGCCAGGCGATCGGCCGCCGCCTCGTCGTACGCCTCCTGCGTCACGTTGGCCGTCGCGGCGAGTTCCTGGGGTGGGGCAAACCGCCGGTTTTCCTGAAGCAGGTTGGAAAGTGTCTCTTGAGTCACGCGTACTCCTTCGTGCGGAAGCGGTGAGCGCCCGATAGGTCCCCGATAGATCCCACTTCACCAGTGAGATCCCCCGCATCTCAAGTAGGGGGCGTGACTCGGGTCACGTTTTGGGGGGAGCGTACCCGCTCGTCGGCCACGACGCCGGAGGGCGGGACGGGGGCGACCCAGGCGACGGCGAATAGGAGGAATGGAGGCTATGAAACGATTCAAGGTGCGGTCAATTTCTGGCTATTTGCAGGGAAAGGAACCTTTGAGGCCTTGCGTGCCGCGCGGCTGGGGTCTATGGGTGACATCTCGCTGAATCGCGCGAAAAGCTCCGGTCTGCACGAACGGAGCGTCAAGCCATGCGGCGGAACGTGACGGGACCCAATGGTCACGCCCGCGCATAGGGTCGATCTCGTGACCGACGCCTCCACGCCGTCCGGGCCCTCCACGCCGTCCGCCCGGTCCGTGCCGCCCGGGTCCTCCGTGCCGTCCGCGCCGATGGCCCGGTCCGTGCCATCCGGGTCCTCCGTGCCATCCGGGTCCTCCGTGCCGTCCGGGCCGCCCGCGGCTTCCGCTCGCGCCGCCGCCATGTCCGATCCGTTCGCCCAGATCGCCGCCCTGCCAGGGGTGGCCGACGCCGTGCTGTCGGCCAGGTCCGCCGTCGACCGGCTGCTGGGCCACCGGATACTCCGGCGCCGCGGCGCAGAGGTCTCCGCCGAGTCGGCGCTGCGCGGCGCCCGTGCTTCGGCGGCGCTCGAAGGGCGGCCCTTCGCACTGGAGGACGTGCGGGCCGGCGGTGTCGACGACCCCGTCATGCAAGGCGCGCTGCGGGTGTCGGCGGAGGTTGGCGCGCTCGCCGATACGTGGCGCCGGGCGCCTCGGCAGGTGCTGGCACGGCTGCACACCCTGGCCGCCGCCGATATGGTCGGCGCCGCTCGGCTCGGTCGGCCACGCGCCGCCGACCAGCGGCTCGGCGCCGCCGGAGACCTTCATCCAGCCTCGGAGGACGTACTCGACCTGGGGCCGGCGCCCGCCCCCGCCGAGGTCACGGCCCGGCTCGACGCGCTGCTCGAGTTGATCCTCGGGGACACCGAGGCTCCGGCGATCGTCGTCGGCGCGATCGTGCACGGTGAGTTGATGGCGCTCCGGCCGTTCGGCACCTGTGACGGACTCGTGGCCCGGGCCGCACAGCGTGCCACCATCGTCGCGCGCGGGCTCGACCCCAAGTCGCTCGTCGCCCCTGAGGTGGGTCACGCCGAGCTCGAGGACGCCTATGCGGCGGCGCTGCGCGGCTATGTCGCCGGTACGCCCGCCGGCGTGGCCGGATGGGTACGACACTGTGCCGAAGCGGTTAGCGTCGCGGCCCGCGACTCATTGGCCTTCTGTGAGGCGCTGCAAAGAGGTTAGAAGTACCTTGCCGGCGGTCTCATGACCGTGGCATAAGCGAACGGCGCCCCTGTCCGGGACGCCGCCGCCACCACGTCACACCGGGTTACCAAGCGTGCACCTCTATCCGTCGGAGCGGGTCAAGCCCGTCACGACGCGCCTCCCGCGGCTGGTCGCGCGTGGGTGCCCGGCTGCCGTGCACGGACACTTAGTCCGTAGCACCTGTCTACGCCTTGTTCGCCCAGATGACAAGCCCCCGAATCGGAAATCCGACCGCGGCCGAGATCGCCAACGGCGAAACAGCGGAGCTGCCTGGGCTTTGCCATGGAGTGGCAAAGTCCTGGCGTGTGGCATTCGCTCCTAGTTGCGGCACTTCGGTCGCGATCACGCAGCGTTATTTCATGTGCGTTCGTATGGGGCGACCGCTCGGCGAAAGGTGCTCTACACCACACACGCCCCTCCTCGCCCCATGTGCGGCAAGGGCTCAGGTTGTGTCAGGGGCGGCCGGAAGGTGTGATCAAATGTTGGAGTGTTCCGGTTGGCGATGATCGGTTCGACCCAGTCAGAAAAATTGTTCGTCCCGAACGCACTTTGATGCTCGACGAAAGTCTCGACGGTCGGGCAGCATATGTTGTATCTGCTTACACTGGACTCTCTAGGTTTGCTCATCTCTTACCCTGGCCTGGCGATGTGTTGGCAAGGCCAGGCACCCGAGACTTTCTTGGGAAACGGGCCGGCTCTACCCCCCCGGAGCCGGACCGTTCGGCGACCCCCGCTCTCCCCCCCGGCGGGGGTCGCCCCGTCTCTACTACGCGATCTTCCCGGTCTCGCCCTCGCCCTCGCTCCCGGCATCGCCCTCGCCCTCGGCGCGTTCTTCGACGCGGGCTGACCGGCGCCTCGGTTATCCACAGGCTGGGGAAAGCCTTCCTCCCGCCCACGACAGTGCCGCAGGGTGGGTGCCCTCCGACAAGGGAGGGCACCGATGGCACCGGCCGCGCTCATCGCGACAGGCGACCCGCTGCTGCTCGACGACCTGCTGCGGCTGGCCGCGGCCGCCGACGCCGAGATAGAGGTGGCGCGCGACGCCGACGCCACCGCCGAGGCGTGGCCGGGTCCGCCGCTCGTGCTCGTCTGTCACGACCTCGCGGGCGAGTTGGCGGCGCGTGTCCCGCCCAGGCGCCCGGGGGTCGTCGTGGTGGTGAGAGACGAAGACGACGAATCGGTCTTTCGCGCGGCGGTCGGCCTGGGCGCCGAGCACGTCGTCGCTCTCCCCGGCGCTGAGGGCTGGCTTGTCGACACGCTCGCCGCCGCGACCGAGCCGCCTGGTCCTCGCGCCTGCAGCGTGTGCGTCGTCGGCGGGCGCGGCGGCGCCGGGGCCAGCGTCTTCGCCACCATGCTGGGCCTGACGGCGGCGCGGGCCGGGCTGCGGACGCTGCTCGTCGACGGCGATCCCTACGGCGGCGGCCTCGATCTGCTGCTCGGCCTGGAGGGCGCGCACGGCACGCGCTGGCCCGAGTTGACCGGTCGCACGGGCCGGTTGAGCCCCGCCGCCCTGTACGGATCGCTGCCGCAGGCCGGTGAGCTGTCGGTGCTCTCCTGGGACCGCGGGACGACCGAGTCGATTCCGGTAGAGGCCATGCGGTGCGTGCTCGACGCGGCCGGGCGCGCCTTCGCGCTCGTCGTCGTCGATCTTCCCCGCGGTCTCGACGACGCGGCGGCCGAAGCGGTGCTGACGTCCTCGGTCGTGCTTCTCGTGGTGCCCGCCGAGGTCCGGGCCACGGTGGCCGCCGACCGTGTCGCCGCCGCGCTGCGCCGCCGCGCCGCCGATGTGCGGGCCGTGGTGGCAGGTCCGGCGCCGGGTGGGCTCGATCCCGGCACCGTCGCCGGGGCCCTGGGGCTGCCGCTCGCCGGCGAGCTTCCTCGTGACCGCCGGCTCGCCCGGGCCGTCGAACACGGCGATCTTCCCGGCCTGCGCCGTCGCACCCACGTCACCGATCTATGCGACCGCCTCCTGGTCGACCTCGGCCTCTTCGACCGGCAATATCGAGAGGAGTCAGCGTGATCATCGCGATTCCTCCTCCTGGGCAACGACTCTCGCGGCCCGCCTCGCCATGAACGAGTCGAGTGGCGGCGGCGGGCTTACCGAGGCGGTGCGCGGACGACTGGCCGGTGCCGGCACGGCCATGCCCACGGCAGCCGATGTCGCGGCGGCCGTCCGGGCCGAGCAGGGCATGCTCGGCGATACCGAGGTGCTTACCCTCGCCGACCGGCTGCGGGCCGAACTCGTGGGTGCCGGTCCGCTCGAGCCGCTATTGCGCGACCCCGACGTGACCGACGTCTTGGTCAACGGCCCCCACGAGGTCTGGCTCGACGCGGGCGCCGGCCTCGTCCGCGTGCCCGTCCGCTTTCCCGACGAATCGGCGGTGCGAAGGCTGGCGCAGCGGCTCGCGGCGGTGGCCGGGCGCCGGCTCGACGACGCCGCGCCCTACGCCGACGCGCGACTGCCCGGCGGTGTCCGGCTCCATGCGGTGCTGCCTCCCATCGCCGCCGGCGGCACCTGCCTGTCGTTGCGGCTGCCCCGCCGCCGCGCCTTCACGCTCGACGAGCTCGTCCATGCGGGCACGATCCCGCCCGCGGGTGCCCATGTGTTGTCCGGCCTGGTGGCGGCACGCATCGCGTTCCTCGTCACCGGGGGGACCGGCTCGGGCAAGACCACGCTGTTGTCGAGCATGCTGTCGTTGGTCGATCCGGGTGAGCGGCTCGTGCTGGTCGAAGACTCCGCCGAGCTGCGGCCCGACCATCCACATGTGGTCCGGCTCGAAACCCGCCCGCCGAACGTCGAGGGTGCCGGCGGGGTCACCTTGCACGACCTGTTGCGGCAGGCCCTGCGCATGCGCCCAGACCGTTTGGTGGTCGGCGAGGTGAGGGGCCACGAAGTCGTGGTCCTCCTGAGCGCGATGAACACCGGTCATGAGGGCGGCAGTGGCACCCTGCACGCCAACGCCGCGGCCGACGTGCCGGCGCGGCTCGAGGCCCTTGCCTGCGCCGCCGGCCTCAGCCGAGAGGCGGTGCACAGCCAACTCGCCGCCGCCCTCGACGTCGTCATCCACCTCGCCAAAGATCCCGGCGGTCCACGTCGCGTGGCGGAGATCTGCCTGCTCCGCCGCGGTCCGGACGGCCTCGTCCGGGCCGTCCCTGCCATCTCGTTCGCCGACGGCCGCCTGATCGAAGAAGGGCCGGGCGCCACTGATCTGACCCAACGCATCGCCGCGAGGAGCTCTCCGTGAACTCCGTGACGCGCGCGCCATGTGCTGTTACCCGACCGCCTGACACGCGATTTCGCGAGAGGGGCACTGATGGGAGTTCAAGATGAGCGCCACGTCGCTGGCGGCGGCGCTGGCCGGTCTCACGGTCTGGATCGCCGCGGCGCCGACGCGAGCCGCATTCAGGTTGCGAGAGCTGCTCGGCGCGCCCGCGCCGTCCCTGCCCGCCTCTGCCGTACGTTCCGTCTCCACAACACTGCGCGAGTTGCGCCGCAGTCGGCACCGGGCCCGCGCTCGGCGCATCGCCGTGATCGAGTTGTGCGACGGTCTCGCCGCCGAGCTCGTGGCGGGCCGGCCGCCGGCGACCGCGTTGGCCAACGCGGCCGGCGTCGTCGAAGCGGAGTTGCGCGACGCGCTCGCGGCCGTGGGCCGCGCGGGCGACGTCGCCGCGGAGCTCGATCGGCTGGCGAAGCTCCCCGGAGCCGAGGGGCTGAGGCTGCTCGCCGGCTGCTGGCGGATCGGTGCTGAGCGCGGCGGGATGTTCGGAAGCGTCGTGGCGGATCTCGCCTCGGCGTTGCGCGACGAGGAAGCGCATCGGGCGGAGGTGGCCGCGCAGCTCGCGGGTCCGCGCGCGACGGCCAAGCTGCTGGCGGTGCTGCCGCTGCTCGGGCTGGCCATGGGCATGGCGCTGGGCGCGCGCCCGCTCGCCTTTCTCTTCGGCAGCCTGCCGGGACTGGCGTGTCTGCTCGTTGGGGCCGGCCTCGACGCACTCGGGCTGTGGTGGACCCGGCGGCTGGCCGCCGGCGCACTGATGCCCAGATGATGACGGCTCCGCACGAGGTTGCGCCGGGCGCGGCAGGTGGCTCCGGCGGCCTTTCCGTGACGCGTGGCGCGAGCGTCCTGACGCCGCTCGCCCCCGCGATCGTCGGCTGCCCGCCGCGTCGGCCCTCCGCCGGCCGTCATCGTGGCTCGAGTGCGCCATGAGCGCGGTTGCCGCGGTTGCCGCGGTGCTGTGTGCCGGCTTGGCCGGCTTCCTGCTGCCGCGTGGCGCACCGCCGGCGGCCGCCCGGCTGATCGACCTGCTTCACCGAGACCCTCCCGCTCCGCGCGAACGGCCAGGTCGCCGCCCGGCGACCGGAGTCCGGGATGACCACGAACGTACGGCCGGCGAGACGCGGCGTGCGGCGTTGACTCGCCGCGGCGTGGCGGTGCTGGCCGCGATGGCCGCCGCCGTCGTCCTCGGCGGCCTCTTCGGGGTGCTGGCCGGCATCGGCGTGGGGGTGGCGTGTGTACGGCTGCTCGCGAGGTTGGAGCCCCGCGCGAAGAGACGGCGCCGGGCCCGATTGGCCGGCGACCTGCCCATCGCCGTTGATCTCATGGCCGCGTGCTTGCGTGGCGGGTCCTCCTGGCTGGACGCCGTGGAGACTGTGGCCACCGCTATGGGCGGTCCGCTCAGCGAGGAGCTCCATTGGGTGGCCGCGCAGATCAGGCTGGGCGCCGATCCGGTCGCGGCCTGGCTGAGGTTGGCCGAGGACCCTGTGTTGGCCAGGCTGGCCAGGGCCGCCGCGCGGGCGTCCGACAGCGGCTCGGCGCTCGCTCCGACGCTCGCGGCACTGGCACGCGATCAGCGTCGTGCCGCTCGGGCCGAAGCGTCGGCCCGAGCGCAGGTGGCGGGCGCTCGAGCGGCCGCTCCGCTGGGCCTGTGCTTCCTGCCGGCTTTCGTCCTCATCGGCATCGTCCCCGCTGTCGCCGGCATCGCGACGCACGTCCTGTCTCCATGACGACGTCCGCTGTGGACATCGCCCGCACGTATCGGCGGACCGTCGGCGTTCGCGGTCCGTTAGGTTCTCCATCGTGGATGGGCTCGCGGGTACGGTCGCGACAGCGGTGGCTATGTTCGTCGGTACGAACGTGGACGACATCATCGTGCTCACGGTGCTGTTCCTGTCCTCCCGGGCCGGCGGGAAGCCACGGCCATGGCAGATCTGGGTCGGGCAGTATGCCGGGGTGGCGGCCTTGGTGCTCGTGTCGGCCGCCGCCGCGCTCGGGCTGACGATCGTCCCCGAGGACTGGGTTGGCTTACTCGGCCTGATCCCTCTCGTCCTCGGGGTCGTGGGCCTGGTGGTGGCCCTCCGCTCCCGCGCGGACGGCGAGGATGATCCACCTGCTGTCGCGTACGGGGTGGTCTCGGTCGCCGGGCTGACGATCGCCAACGGCGCCGACAACATCTCGGTCTACACCCCCGTGTTCCGCACCATAGGCGTCGGGCCCTCCGCCGTCATCGTCATGGTGTTCGCGGTCGGCATCGCCGTTTGGTGCCTGGCCGGGTCCTGGCTCGGATCGCACCGGAAGATCGTCGAAATCGTTGAACGCCACGGGGAGTGGCTGGTGCCCGCGGTCTTCATCGCCCTGGGCATTTTGATCATCGTCGAATCCGGAATCCTCACCATGATCTTCTGACCCTGATGCGCGTTATCCCCAGAACGCGGTTCACCTGGTCCGGCTCTCGCTCCTCGAACACCCTGAGGACTCGTACGTCCGCGGGACCGAAGGGAGAGTCTCATGAGGGTGCTGTTCACGATCGCTTTGCGGGGGCGGCGGAGAGACGAGGGCATGTCGACTGCCGAATACGCGGTTGGCACCGTGGCGGCCGCCGCCTTCGCGGGTCTGCTGTTCAAGATCGTTACGAGTCCTGAGGTGCGGACCTTGCTCTCGGGGATTATCCGCAAGGCCCTCCAACTGGCGGGGTAACGAGATGCGGCGGCCGAGTGGGCCGTTCAGCGCCACGTCGGAGCGGGGGTCCGCCACTGTCGAGATCGCCGTGGCGCTGCCGGCGTTGGTGTTCGTCATCGCGACCGCGTTGTGGGGTGTCTCCGTGGCGGCCGCCCACGTGGCCTGCGTGGACGCCGCTCGGGCCGGAGCCCGAGCGGCGGCCCGAGGTGAGCCGATACCGGCGGTGCGGGCCGCGGCGCTGCGGGCCGCGCCCTCGGGGGCTCGCGTCGCCGCGCACCGCGATGGTGACCTCGCTGAGGTCGACGTCACCGTCACGGTTCGCGCGCCAGGGCTCAGCGGTCTGCCGCCCGCCATCGTGCACGAACGTGCCGTCGCCGCCACAGAGCCGGGTGTCGCCGAGCAAGCACCGCCTTTCGCGGTCCAGCCGCGCAGGTCGATGCCGTGGGTCCACGGCGCGCCGCTCGCACGCGTCGTGGGGTGGGTGGGGCAGCGCTCGGCCGGTCGCGGCCGGGATTCGGGAGGGGCGGGCGATGGGCTCGAACGGCAGTGCGGCCTTGTACGTCCGGCGGCTTGTCAGGGTCGCGCTACGACATGACCGAGGATCAGGCACCGTCTGGATGGTCGCGCTGATGGCGCTCGTCTGGTCGGTGGCGATGGTCGCGATGTCGACGGGTGGAGTGCGTGCGGCCAGGCACCGCGCGCACGCGGCGGCGGATCTCGCTGCCCTTGCCGCCGCGTCCCACGCGGCCGACGGTCCGGGCAGGGCGTGCGGCCTGGCGGCCACGGTCGCGCGTGCCGCGGAAGGACGGTTGACCATGTGCGCCCTGCGCGCCCGCATCGCCGACGTGAGGGTGGTGGTGACATGCCGCATCACCGGCCTCGGCCCAGTACAGATCACCGCGGCCGCGCGAGCGGGTCCCACTTACCGGTCGCCGCCCTCGGGCACGGCTGAGTGAGGCGGCCGGCTTGTGGGACGCCGCCGAGCGCGCTGGGGCCGCGGCGATGGTCGGAGGGCAAGGCATATGGGGTGCGGAGCGTAATCGCGGATGCTTCGATTGTCATCGACGCATGTCCATTGTTACCCGCCAGTTCTGTGCGCTACTGTAAGCATCCGCGTACCACAGAGATCATCGGCTTCGCGGGTCACGCGCCCATGGACGAGGACGACGAAGGGAAGTACGCCGTGACGTCGATCCGCAGATTCGGGGCGCTGGCGGTGGCTCTGGCGGTCGGCGTCGTCGCTTTCGGGCCCGGCGCCGCTGCTCAGGCCGCGCGATCGGGCATCAGCAGCCCCGGCAGCAACGCGATCATCACGCGTGGATCGACTACGACAGTGTCGGCGCATCTCGACCTGCTCGCGACGGGCGACCTCTATATCCGCGGTCCGGGCACCGGCGGCGACCGGAAGATCGGCGGCGGGATCGGCCCCAGGGACATCTCCGAGAGCGTGAACATCGGCCGTAACGGCGCCTATGTGGTCACCCTCAAGGGTCTGCTCGGCACGATCGATCAGCGGACCTTCTATGTACGGGTCCCGCCCGCGCGGCCGAGCGGTGTGGACGCGAGCGTCTCGGAGCGCAAGCTGGTCGTGCGCTGGGATCGCGGAAACGAGTCCGATCTCACCGGCTACGACGTGTACGTGGGCGGCGCCCGGAAGCGACAGGGTTCCCCCGGCGCGCTGTGCGCGGCCGAGGTCTGCTCCACCGCGCTGAGCCTGCCCGCCACCGGTGGCCGCGTCGACGTCGGCGTACGGGCGCGGCGGTCCAACGGCACTGGCGGCACGGTCGTCTCCGACCTGTCGACGACATCGGTGACGCTGCCAGTCGCCGCCGCGTTCGCGGGCGCCGGCCGCACGCCCACCACTCAATTCCCCTCACCGGCACCGTCGGCGAACCCCTTGTTGCCGCTCCCCGGCAGCTCCCCGCTGTCCTTGCCGACCGTCGCACCGGATGGACTGGCGGCGGGTTTCCAGTACCCGACGCCGGGCCCGCAGGTCGCCAGTCCGGTGACCGCTCCCAGCGCAGAGAAGGCGTCCGCCGACGGCCCGATGAGGTGGGGCAAGAGCGTGGCGCTGGCCCTGATCATGCTGATCGTCGCAGCCCACCTCGGTGCCTGGACCCGGCGGCTGCGGCTTGCCCAGCCGGCCGAGGCGGGCGCGGCCGCCATACGCTCGCGGGCACGGCGCCAGAAGAAGTCGCCGGGCGAGACCGAACGCACGCACGGCACGCCGGCCGGACCGGAGCCCGATGAGGCCGGGAAAGTCGCGGTCGAGAGGCCCGTTCGCGCGGGCGATCGTGGTACGCCAAGCCCGGGTTCCGGACGGCTCATCGATGCCAAGGGCCCCGTCGTCGACGCGACTTTGTTGCGCAGTGGTCAACGAGAGTCAGCCGCGCCTTCCGGCGAGCAGGCTTCGTCCCGCGCCGTGGCGGCAACGGCCGGTGCCGCGTCCCGCGCCGCCACGCCTCGCGCGCAACATTCGAAGGCCGGCGGCTCCCGGGCTCGTCGTTCGCAGGGCTATCGCGGGCGTCGCCGCGCCGACTGATCCGCGGTTCGCCGCCTGTCGCACGGACGAGACCACCCGCTCGCGGGCATCCAGGGCTACACGAGACACGGATGTGCTCCGCCGTGAGGTCGCCTCGACCGCGTTCGATCTCCGACAGATGCGGGCCGAGGAAGGCCGGCCAGAACCGCAAATGTGGATCGGCGACGACGTATCTGGTGTCCCTGGACGGGCGCACGGACAAGGGCGGTGACGCCTCCACGATGCGCTTGTCGGTCAGCAGCCGAAGTGCGCGGGTCAGCGATGCCTGTGGCAGGACGCCGACCGCTCGGGCGATCATCGAGAAGGTTCGTTCGCCTCCCAGAAATGGAACACTCAGATTTGGAACGATCAAAAATGAGTGTGTCGCGCGGGTGACGTAGCCAGGAGTTTGTGCGGGCCTGATCCGAGGAGACCGGTCGCTTGGGGCTCGGCGCGGGCGCGCGGGCCGGTGGTCGAGCCATGTTCGCGCCCATGCCGCCTTGGTGAGGGACTTGACCGGCGGAGCTGTCCCGATTCGCCGAACGAGTCGGGCTGCCGGGCTGATCACACAGCGGTGCGGCGGATCGCCAGGGGTTCAGGCGGCGCAGGGGTCGGTGCCCGGCGTGCCGGGACGGGCGATGTGCCGCTGGTCGAGGATGCGTTCGAGCAGGGCCGGCCAGGCCGGCATCAGCCCGTCAGCGCACGCGTCGATCAGCCCGTTGTACGTCGCCTCGTCCTCCGGCGCCGTGCCGCTGAACCAGACGTGGACCGCGTAGCCGTCGGCGTGCGCGCGGGCGATGAACTCCTTGGTGGCCACCGGGACGCCGTTGAACGTCACCGGGATCTGCAGGGCGACGGTCCCGTCGATGGGCCGGGTGCCACTGAAGAAGTAGGCGATCAGGTCGTTCATGCCCGGCGCCAGCGGGATCCGCGGCGCGAGCCGGTGAAACTCCGCCAAGGCCTGGTCGTTGAACGACGTCACGATGATGTCGGTACGCCGCGTCTTGTTGAGCAGCTTGGCGAGGAGCCTCGCGTTGTGCAGGAACGACTCGACGTCGGCGTCGCTGGTGCCCTTGATCTCGATGTTGACCGGCACGTGGCGGAACGTACGGAGCACCTCGCGCAGCGACGGGATCGCGAAGTCGCCGGCCCGGTAGCCGCGCGGCGGCCGCCGATCGTGGGTGCGTACGCCGCGCAGCGGATAGGACTCAGGGGCCAGGCCGGGCACCGCGCTGCGGCCGGGCACGAAGTTGTACGCCGCATCCAGCGCGTGCACCTGCCGGAACGTCATGTCCCTGACCAGCCCGGTGCCGTTGGTGGTGGCGTCGACCGACGCGTTGTGGATCACCACGAGCCGGTCGTCGGCGGTCGACTCGACATCGAGCTCGATCATGTCTGCGCCGAGCCGCACCGCGCGCTTGAACGCGTACATCGTGTTGGCCGGGGCTTCGTTCTCGCCGCCGGAGTGCGCCATGTTCAGGAATCGCCGGCGCAGCCACGGGTTGGCGTCGTCGCTCATACCCGTGCTCCCCGCCGCGGCGGTCGTGACCGTGGCCGTGGCCGTGGAAGCCGGGACGACGACCCCCGTGACCAGTAGGCCGGTGAGCGCTGCCGCACGGGCCCAAGAACGGATCACAAGCGAGCAGCATAGCCCGCGGGCTCAGCCCGCGGAATCGAAGAACGGGGAGGAGGCCACCCTCGAACCTTGGACGCCTGGTCGCGGCGGAGGCCCGGACGCGTGAGCCGGTGCCTGGACCTGGGTCTGGGGTTGGGGTTGGGCCGGCCGCTGGGCCGGCGCCGGAGGCTGCTCGCGCCGGACGCGCGCGAGCTCGCGCTGCAGGTGGCGCTTTTCCATCTCCAGCGTGGTGAGCTCCTCTTCGTGCTCGTCGCGAAGGTTTCGCAGTTCGCGCCGCACGCGCACCGAGCGGCCGATGCCCAGCATGGCCACGATCATGCCGCTCATGAACACGACGGCGACGACGGCGCCGGCGAGGAAGACGTGCCACGTGCTGGTGAGGCCGGGAATGGTCTGGTCGAGCAGGGACAATTGGGCGTCGGTCGTATTGTCGAGCACCACGCCGATGCCCACCCCCACGGCGGCGGCTGCGACGATGAGTCCGAGGAAGATCACTGGATGGGCTCCTCTCCCGTAGCAGGGGTCCGGAAGATTGGCTGCGTCCGGGAGACTAGCGGGAAAAACCCCAGGTCGCTACGTTTCTGACGTTCTTGGAACCGGACGCAGCAGTACGTCGAGCAGATCCAGGGCGCCGCGCTTGGACAGCGGCTCGTTGCCGTTGCCGCACTTCGGCGACTGGATGCACGAGGGACAACCGGACTCGCATTCGCACGCGGCGATCGCCTCGCGCGTGGCCCGCAGCCATCCGGCGGCCCGCGCGTAACCGCGTTCGGCGAAGCCCGCGCCGCCCTCATGTCCGTCGTAGACGAACACGGTCAGCAGGCCGGTGTCCGGATGCTGCGCCGTGGACACCCCGCCGATGTCCCACCGGTCGCAGGTCGCGAACAGCGGAAGCAGGCCGATCGAGGCGTGCTCGGCGGCGTGCGCCGCGCCCGCGAGGTCGCGGTCCTCCAGCGGGGACGCGGCGAGTTGCGCGGCGGACAGCGTCCACCACACCGCACGGGTCCGCAGCGTCCGCGGCGGCAGATCGAGGGGTTTCTCGCCGAGCACCTCGCCCGTTTGCAGTCGGCGCATCTGGTACGCCACGACCTGCCGGGTCACCTCGACGGTGCCGAAACACAGCGTCGCCTCGCCCCACGCCGACGACCGGAGGGTCTCCAGGATCTGGATGTCGGTGATGTCACGGGCCGTCGTCGAATAGTCGGGCGCGGCCGCCCGCACGAGCGCGACCGAGTCGGCCAGATCGAGCGTCTCCACCACGTACGACTCGCCCTGATGCAGGTAGACCGCGCCTTCGTGCACCGTGGTGTGCGCCGACGGCTCGTCCACCGTGCCGAGCAGCCGGCCCGTCGCCGACTCGACGACCTGCACCGGCGCGCCGCCCGCACCGCGGATGTCGGCGAGGTCGGCGGCCCGATCGCGGGGGCGAGTCCAATACCACCCGGTCGCCCGGCGGCGCAGCAGCCCGCGCCGGACCATGTCGGGCACGAGGTCTGCCGCGGCCGGACCGAACAGCTCCAGGTCGGCTTCCACCAGCGGCAGCTCGGCGGCGGCCGCGCACAGGTGCGGCTCGAGCACGTACGGGTTGTCGGGGTCGAGCACCGTCGCCTCGACCGGATTCCCGAAGATCGCCGCGGGATGGTGGACGAGGTAGGTGTCGAGCGGGTCGTCGCGGGCGACCAGCACGGCCAGCGCGTCCTGGCCCGCTCGCCCGGCCCGGCCCGCCTGCTGCCACAGCGAGGCCCGCGTACCCGGCCAGCCGCAGATGATCACCGCGTCGAGACCTGAGACGTCCACGCCGAGCTCGAGCGCGTTGGTCGTCGCCAGCCCGACCAGCGACCGCGAGCGCAGCGCCGCCTCCAGATCCCGGCGTTCCTCTGGCAGGTAGCCGGCCCGGTACGCGGCGACCTGCGCGGACAGCCGCGGCCTTGGCTCCGGCGCGACCTTCGGGCTCGCCTCGGGTGCGGTCTCCGCGTCGACCTCGGCGAGGGCGCGCCTGGCGCTCAGCGCCACCGACTCGGCGCCGCGCCGCGACCGTACGAAGGCCAGCGTCTGCACGCCCTCCACCACGAGATCGGCGAGGAGGCCGGCGGTCTCGGCCGTCGCCGTCCGCCGCACCGGCGCGCCGTGCTCGCCGCGCAGCTCGGTCAGCGGCGGCTCCCAGAGCGCGAACTCGGTCGCGCCGCGCGGCGACGCGTCGTCGCCGACGGCCGCGACGGGCAGCCCGGTGAGCCGCTGGGCCGTCTCCGCCGGGTCCGCCGTCGTGGCGGAGGAGAGCACGAAGACCGGCGACACCCCGTACCGCGCGCAGACCCGCCGGAACCGGCGCAGCACCGCGGCGACATGGGAGCCGAACACACCCCGGTAGCCGTGCGCCTCGTCCACGATCACGTACCGCAGCCGGCGCAGGAACGTCTTCCAGCGCGCGTGGGTGGGCAGCATCGAACGGTGCAGCATGTCGGGGTTGGTGAGCACGTAGTTCGCGTACTGCCTGATCCAGATCCGTTCGTCGCCTGGCGTGTCGCCGTCGTAGGTGGCCGCCCGCAGCCGCGTGAGCCGCAGGTCGCGCAGCGCCCGCAGCTGGTCGGCGGCCAGCGCCTTGGTCGGCGACAGGTACAGCACGGTCCCCTCGTCCATCACCGCCGTCAGCGCCGGCAGGAGATAGGCCAGCGACTTCCCCGACGCGGTGCCGGTGGCGACGATCACCGACGTGCCCTCGTGCGCGAGTGACGCGGCGGCCGCCTGGTGCTCCCATGGCGCGTCGATGCCGGCCAGCGCCAGCCGGTCGATGACGAGCGGCGGCACCCACGATGGCCAGGCCGCGTGCCTGCCCGTACGCGCCGGGACGACCTCGACATGGGTGACGCGGGCACGCCGGGCCGGATCGGCGAGCAGGCGGCTCAGCGCCGCCTTCGGCTGGGTGGGCGGAGTTGACGGAGACACAGGTTTCCAGTCTGACATCGAGGGGAGATTAGGGAGATACTGCGACGGGCGTTGACGCCTGGCCTCACTCCGGTTTCACCCCCGCGGCGGTCGCCTGAGGTGGCGATTTCGTGTAAACACGACGCCGGAGCGTGGTTGAATCGCGGCGGGGCTTCGTGTCCCCTACGGGTCGGCCGGCCCGCATGGGGTGCACGAGCTCTGTGACCACTCGAGGTACGGCGCTGGAGGATATGTGGACCTGAAGGTGAACGACTACACCACGGATGATGGCCTGACCGTCATCAACGTGGAGGGGGAAATCGACGTCTACACCGCGCCGAAACTCCGTGAGAAGCTCATCGACCTGGTCAACAAGGGCAAGTTCCACCTCCTCGTGGACATGGAGAAGGTCGAGTTCCTTGATTCGACCGGGCTCGGCGTGCTGGTCGGCGGGTTGAAGCGAGTGCGGGCGCACGACGGCTCCCTCGAGCTGGTCTGCACTCAGGAACGCATCCTGAAGATCTTCCGGATCACCGGCCTGACCAAGGTGTTCGGCATTCACGACTCGATCCAGGAAGCTCAGGACAAGCGCAAGGGTCAAAAGTAGGCCCGCTGACGGGACGGCGCAGTGACATGGCGACTGTGGAGCTGGCGTTCAGTGCGCTGCCGGTACACGTCCGGACGGCGCGGCTGATCGTTACCGCGGTGGCCCGCCGGAGCGGCGTCGATGAGGCGCTGCTCGACGAGGTGCGGCTGGCCGTGGGCGAAGCATGCTCGCGTGCGGTGGAGGCCCACCGGCTGCACTGTCCCGATCAACCCGTACGGCTGGAGTTGCGTGACGACGACGGCCGCTTCGAGGTCGTGGTGAACGACACGGCCGCCAACGGCAAACCGGTCGACAAGCTGCCCGCCACACCGCCGCCCAGCGCCGCGGCGGTGGGCGGGGACGACCCCGACTCGCTCGGCCTGGCCGTCATCTCCGGGCTCGTGGACGACGTCGAGATCGCGCCCACGCGCGACGGCACCCAGATCCGCATGGGCTGGCCGGTCAGCCCCAAAAAGAGCGGAAATCACGGGGCGGCGTGACAGCCGCGGCCGGCCGTTCCCCCACTCCGCCACGCGGATCAACCTGGCCAAGGGGTTGACACGGCCCGCGGTCGGTGCGGGAGGCTTTTAGGACTTATTGGACAAGCCCTCCGATACTCCGCTCCGATACGGGCAGCTGACTTCCGGGCGTCCAGGACGTCCAGCGGACGTTCGAGGGCGCCCAGGCGGGCAGTGCGGCCCGGCGTCGGGGCCCCAGGACCCCAGGACGTCCAGGAAGCGAGATCGTCGTGACGTTGACCTCGATCCGCGCACGGAACCGACCGCGTCGTGCCCCGAGGTGGAGCCGGACGCGCGTCGTCCTGGCCGTTGCCGCCGCGCTGATCGTCGCCCACCTCGGCGTCCGGTGGGCGATCCTGGCGAACTCCTACTTCCGGCAGGACGACTTCGAGTTCGTCGCCCGCGCCGCCGAACGGGTGCCGGACTGGGGCTACCTGATGCGCAGCCACTCCGGCCAGCTCATGCCGGGCGGGTTCGCGATCGCCTGGGTGCTGACCCGGATCAGCGCCTACAACTGGGGGCTGACCGGCGCGGTCACGCTGCTCATGCAGGCCGCGGCGGCGCTGGCCGTGCTGCGGATGCTGCGCGTGCTGTTCGGCGATCGCCCGGCGATCCTGGCGCCGCTGGCCGTCTACCTGTTCACGCCGATGACGATCACGTCCACGGCCTGGTGGGCGGCGGCGCTGAACTCGCTGCCGTTGCAGGCTGCGATCGGCATGGCCGTGGCGGCGCACGTCCGTTACATCCGGACGAACGAGTTCAAGTACGCGCGGGCCGCGTTCGTGTGGACGCTCGTGGGCCTGGCCTTCTTTGTGAAGGCCGCGGTGCTGCCGTTCCTGCTGCTCGCGGTGACCAGCGCGTACCTGATGGACGGCGGCGGCTGGGCGCGCGGCCTGCTCGCCACGCTGCGCACCCACGGGCGAGCGTGGGCGCTGTACGGAGCCGCGCTGCCGGTCTACGCGGTCGTGTTCGCGATCCAGCTGGCGAACACCTCCCGCACGAGCGTGGGCGCGCCGGGCGGCGAGGCGATCAACGACTTCGCCTCCGCCTGGCTGGGCAAGACCGTGCCCACGGCCATGGTGGGCGGTCCGGGGCGCTGGTTCGCCGGCACGTCCGGCGACTACGCGGTGGCCGCCCCGGCGCAGCTGATGATCGCCGTCGCGTGGTGCGTCGTGATCGGCGTGATCGGACTCAGCATTTGGTTCCGGCGCCGCGCCTGGCGGGCCTGGCTGATCCTGGTCGGCTGGCTCGTGGCGGCCGACATGGTCCCCGTCATCTTGGGCCGGATGCCCGACTGGGCGGCCCGGATCTACGGCATCGAGACGCGCTACCTGGCCGACGCGGCTCCGGTGTTCGCGCTGTGCCTGGCGCTGGCGTGCGTCCCGCTCGCCGGCGAGCGCGAACCGTACCGCAGGCAACTGCCCGAGGGCTGGCTGCACCCGTCGACGATCGGCGTGCTGACGCTGGCATACGTCGGCGTCTCGATGTGGTCCACCGTCACCTACCTCGACAAGACCAACCCGGACCTGGCGCGCGACTACATGGCCAACGCCCGGGCCGCGCTCGGCGGTGCGCCCGGCAGCGGGGTGATCTACGACAGGAACGTGCCCGGCTTCATGACCTGGCAGCTTGTCGGTCCTTACGCGCAGACCTCGCATGTGCTCGCACCGCTGGCCGGACCGGACGTACGGGCGGCGATGAAGCGACGGCAGCCGGCCGAGAACGCGGTCATCTTCAACGACCAGGGCCGCCTCGTGCCGCTCGCGGTGTCCGGACCGCGCGTGAACGCCGTGCCCGGCCGGTGCTGGCCGCAGGCGGGCGGCCGGTACACGCTGCCAGTCCCGCCGCCGGGGAAGGCGTCGTCGTGGACGCTCGATCTGGGCTACCTGAGCGGCGCGCCCGGGCGGGTGCGCGTCGCCTACGGCGGTCCGGAGGTGGAGGTGCCGCTGGGAGTCGGGCTCAACAAGGTGTTCGTGCCGATCGAGGGGCGCGGGCCCAACGTGGTGATCACTCCGGTGAGCGCGCCGTCCGGGCTGTGCGTGGGCGGAGTCGCCGTCGGCACCCCGGTGCCCTCCCGTTGAGGTACGGCCGAAATCGCTTTAGGACAGGCTGGACTCGGGTTATCGATGGACCTCAAGCGACGGTCAGAGCGGATGGTGAGGGTGCTCCGGAATATGCGGCGGTCATCCCGGTATCGGGGCTTACCACGGCATAGAACGCGCTGACCTGCGGAAATGCCTGCTGATCCTCATTAAAGGTCAAATGCGGGCATAGCTGAGATCACGTTTTCATGCCAGCTCAATCAAGGAATCAAGCAGAGTTCTATTTCGTCCGGGTGCTTGCGTAGACTCCCGGCACTATTGACTGTCGAGGAGGACGGATGTCTGGGCTTCCCCTGTCAAGCCCGGCCAGCGGCTCTGAAGTAGTAGATCTAGGCGGCGGCGACCTGACTTTGGTCGTCGTCGTTGGCGTGATCGCGCTGCTCGCGCTGGCCGTCGCTGCGGGACTCGTACGAGAGGTGCTGGCCGCGGGGCAGGGCACCGAGAAGATGCAGAACATCGCACGGGCCGTGCAAGAGGGCGCGGGGGCGTACCTCAGGCGGCAGTTCCGTACGGTCGCCATCTTCGTCGTCGTGATCCCGTTCCTGCTGGCGTTGCTCCCTGCCGACTCCACCGGGGTCCGGGTGGGGCGGTCGATCTTCTTCGTGATCGGTGCGCTGTTCTCGGCGATCACCGGTTTCGCGGGGATGTGGCTGGCCGTCCGCGGCAACGTCCGGGTGGCGGCGGCCGCCCGCTCTGACGGCGAGCGGCGCGCGATGCGCATCGCCTTCCGCACCGGCGGCGTGGCCGGGATGTTCACCGTCGGCCTCGGGCTCCTCGGCGCCGCGGTGGTCGTGCTGGCCTACAAGGGCGACGCGCCCGGCGTGCTCGAGGGCTTCGGGTTCGGCGCCGCGCTGCTCGCCATGTTCATGCGTGTCGGCGGCGGCATCTTCACCAAGGCCGCCGACGTGGGCGCCGACCTCGTCGGCAAGGTCGAGCAGGGCATCCCAGAAGACGACCCGCGCAACGCGGCGACGATCGCCGACAACGTGGGCGACAACGTCGGCGACTGCGCCGGCATGGCCGCCGACCTCTTCGAGTCCTACGCGGTGACGCTGGTCGCCGCGCTCATCTTGGGCCGGGTCGCCTTCGGCACCGAAGGGCTCGTCTTCCCGCTGATCGTGCCGATGATCGGTGTCGTCACCGCGGTGATCGGCATCTTCGCCGTCGCGCCGCGCGCCCGCGACCGCTCCGGGATGTCGGCGATCAACCGTGGCTTCTTTATTTCCGCGATCATCTCGGCCCTGCTGGTCGTGGTGGCGTCCTTCCTCTACCTCCCGTCCTCCTTCGCCGAGCTCGAGGGGGTCAGCGGCGACATCAGCGGCGACGCGAGCCTCGCCGACGTCGACCCGCGCTGGGTCGCGATCGGCGCGGTGCTCATCGGCATCGTCCTGGCCAGCGCCATCCAGCTGCTGACCGGCTACTTCACCGAGACCAACCGCAAGCCGGTTAAAGAGGTCACCGAGAGCGCCCGCACCGGGGCGGCGACCGTCATCCTTTCCGGCATCTCGGTGGGCCTGGAGTCCGCGGTCTACTCGGCGCTGGTGATCGCCGGCGCGGTGTACGGCGCGTTCCTGCTCGGGTTCGGCAACACCACGCTGGCGCTGTTCGCCGTCGCGCTGGCCGGCACCGGGCTGCTCACCACGGTGGGCGTCATCGTGTCGATGGACACCTTCGGCCCGGTCTCCGACAACGCGCAGGGCATCGCGGAGATGTCCGGCGACGTCGAGGGCGAGGGCGCCCGCGTGCTCCAGCAGCTCGACGCGGTCGGCAACACCACCAAGGCGATCACCAAGGGCATCGCGATCGCGACGGCGGTGCTGGCCGCGACCGCCCTGTTCGGGTCCTACCGCACGACGGTCATCACCGCGATCGGCGACGCGTCGGCCGACGCCAGGAGCGCGCTCGGCGAGTTCGCGAACTTCAACCTGTCGATCGCCTCGCCCAACGTGCTCATCGGGCTGATCATCGGCGCCTCGGTGGTGTTCCTGTTCTCCGGTCTGGCGATCATGGCGGTCGGCCGGGCGGCCGGCCGGGTGGTCATGGAGGTGCGCGAGCAGTTCCGCACCAAGCCCGGGATCATGGACTACAGCCAAAAGCCCGACTACGACCGCGTGGTCGACATCTGCACGCGCGACGCGCAGCGCGAGCTCGCCACCCCCGGCCTGCTGGCGATCATGACGCCGATCGCGGTCGGCTTCGCGCTCGGGTACGCCCCGCTGGGCGCCTTCCTCGGCGGCGCGATCGCCGCCGGTGTGCTCATGGCGGTGTTCCTGGCCAACTCGGGCGGCGCGTGGGACAACGCCAAGAAGCTCGTCGAGGACGGCAACCTCGGCGGCAAGGGTTCGGAGGCGCACGCCGCGACGGTCATCGGCGACACCGTCGGCGACCCGTTCAAGGACACCGCGGGCCCGGCGATCAACCCGCTGATCAAGGTGATGAACCTTGTCTCACTGCTGATCGCGCAGGCGGTCGTCACCTACGCCGCCGACACGTGGCTGCGCGTCGGTGTGACGGTGGTGGCGGTCGGCGTGGTCGTCGCGGCGATCATCGTGTCCAAGCGGCGGGCCAGCTCGCTGGGCTCGTCCGAGGAGCCGGTCGAAGACATGACCACCGGTCCGAGCGAAGACGGCGCCGCCGACAAGGAGACGCTGAAGACGTCATGACCTTCTGACTTCTCGACGTCCGTGGTAGCCCGCGAGAGGGCCGGTGGCACAGGTCACCGGCCCTCTTGCCACACTAGGGGGCATGGATGAGCCAGCAGGGTCCCGCGAGGCTCGCGCGCGCACCGCGCCGCGCGTGGAGCAGGGCGGCACGGACAACCACGGACGCGACGGCGGTACGGTCCTGAGCCGGACACCGACGTCCGGCGCGAAGGGCTTCGCCATTATCTTGGGCGCGATGCTGGGGATCATCGGCCTGCTCTGGCTGATCGCGGCCCTCGTCTCGCCCCACTGATGGGCACGTTGATCGTGCTGCGGCACGCCAAGGCGGCCAGTGGCATCGGCCTGGCAGACGCCG
Source organism: Streptosporangiaceae bacterium (assembly GCA_035765195.1). Classification (GTDB taxonomy): domain Bacteria; phylum Actinomycetota; class Actinomycetes; order Streptosporangiales; family Streptosporangiaceae; genus CALAED01. Next base: position 261,890 of record DASTYC010000006.1, on the reverse strand, counting down.
ACCGGCCGCTCACCTCGCCTGGCCGCCGCGACGCCGAGGCGGCGGGCCGGCACCTGCGCGACAACGGGCTGGTGCCGGGGCTGGTGTTGTGCTCGCCGGTGGTCCGCACCCGCCAGACGCTCGAAGCGCTGCGGCTGGGCCCCGAGGTCGAGGTGTCCTACGAGCCGCGCATCTACCAAAACGATGTCGACCTGCTGTTCGAGCTGGTCAGGACGATCCCGGATGACACCCCGCCGGTGCTGGTCATCGGGCACAACCCGGCGCTGCACCAGTTCGTCGCCGACCTCGGCGCGGTCGATGTCGATCGCTTTCCGACCAGCGCGTGCGCGGTGCTGACCTTCGAGGGGGCGTGGGGCGATCTGGCCCCCGGCGGCGCCGTGCTCACTTCGTACTGGACCCCGAAGACGGGCTGAGGCGACGGGTCAGCCGGCGACCGCGTCCTCGGCGTCCGCGGCCTCGATCTCCTCCCGAGAGATGCCGAGCAGGAACAAGATCGCGTCCATGTAGGGCACGTTGACGGCCGTGTCGGCCTGCCGCCGCACCAGCGGCTTGGCGTTGAAGGCGATGCCGAGCCCCGCCGCCTTGATCATGTCGAGGTCGTTGGCGCCGTCGCCGATCGCCACCGTCTGGCTGATCGGCACCCGGGCGTCGGCGGCGAACCTGCGCAGCGACGCCGCCTTGGCCGCCCGGTCGATGATGGGGCCGGTGAGCCGGCCGGTCAGCTTGCCGTCGACGATCTCCAGCATGTTCGCGGCGGCGTAGTCGATGCCGAGATCGGCCACCAGCGCGTCGGTGACCTGAGTGAAGCCGCCGCTCACGATCGCGAACTTGTAGTCGAGCCGCTTCAACGTGCGCACGAACGTGCGAGCGCCCGGCGCCAGCTCGACGGAGCGCCGCACGTCGTCGACCACCTCGGCGCCCAGCCCGGCCAGCAGGGCCACCCGCTCGCGCAGCGAGGCTTCGAAGTCGAGCTCGCCGCGCATCGCGGCCTCGGTGATCTCGGCGACCTTCGCCTGGCAGCCCGCGTGTTCCGCGAGCAGCTCGATGAACTCGCCCTGGATCAGGGTCGAGTCGACGTCCATGACGATGAGCCGCTTGGCCTTGCGGTACAGGCCGGCGCGCTGCACCGCCACATCGACCTGCTGCTGGGCGGCCTCGGTGGCCAGCGCGGCGCCCAGCCCGGCGGGGTCGGCGCCGGACACCTCCAGCTCGATGCAGGTCACCGGGTGCGCGGCGAGCCGCTGGATGCGGTCGATGTTCGCGCCGTACGCGGCGATCCGCCCGGCGATCCCCGCCATGGCGGCGGGCAGCAGCGGGCTGCCGAGCACGGTCACGTGCAGCCGGCCGCGGCGCCGCGGGTCGCGCTTTTCGCGACCCGTGGACAGCTCGATCTCCATGTCGAGGTCGGCGGCGACCTGCTCGGCCGCTGACCAGACCTGGCCGATGTCGGTGCCGGAGTCGTACCCGACCAGCACACCGAGCACGAGTCGGCCGCGGATCACGACCTGCTCGACGTCGGCCACCGTGATCGGAAACCGGCTGAGCGTGTTGAAGAGCCGCGACGTCACCCCGGGCCGGTCGCGGCCGGTGAGCGTGATCAGCAGCGTGCGTTGCGTTGATGCGTCCATGCCGAACACCACGCTACTGGCCCCCCGTGCCCACCCCCGCCGCGGGGCGGGAGGCGGTTCCAGGCACCGAATTCTTGCCGAGCCGCGTGGGGAGCGGAACGCGATCAGCGGGCCGGGACTCAGCCGATGCCCACCCCGTATCGACCTCTCGGCCGCGGTCTCCTCCTTGACGTCGCCTGAGCTCTCGTGGCTCGATGTAAGCGACCCGCGCATGCACGCTTAGGCATCGGGAGGATGCGATGGGTAAGCACGGGGGGAAGCCGCAACCGATCAAGGAGCCCAAGCCGGTGCCGCCGACTCCCGACGGGGCCGCGCCGAAGCCCAGCCGCGGCAAATGAGCGCGGACCCGGCGTGGCCGCGGCTGATCCGAGGGTTGCGGCAGGCGGGCACGCTGCCGGCGGACTGGGAGCCCGCCTTCGCGGCGTTCCCGCGGTCGCTGTTCCTGCCCGACCGCATGTGGCCGATGACCGACGACGGCGAGTACCTCAGCGTCGACAAGGACATCACTCCAGCGGACTGGCTGCGCTGGGCGTACGCGGACGTGCCGATCGTCACGCAATGGGATGACGGGCGACATGCCGGGCCCGGTCCCGGCGAGGAACCGACCAGTTCCAGCTCCATGCCGACGATGGTGGCCGCGATGTTCGCCGACCTGGACGTGGCCGACGGCATGCGCCTGCTCGAGGTCGGCACCGGCACCGGCTGGTGCGCCGCGTTGGCCGCCGCGCGGCTCGGCGAGACGAATGTGACCTCCATCGAAGTGGACGGCCGGCTCGCCGAGGCGGCCCGCAATCACCTGAAATCGGCCGGGCTCCACCCACAGGTCATCACCGGCGACGGCGCCGGCGGCCGGCCCGACGGCGCGCCCTATGACCGGGTCCTGGCAACCGCCGCCGTCCGCACCGTGCCCGCGGCCTGGCTCGCCCAGACCGGCCCGGGCGGGCTCATCGTCGTCCCTTGGGGCACGGGCTATTCGCAACACGACGCCATCGCCCGGCTGACCGTGGCCGCCGACGGCACGGCCGGCGGGCCCTTCACCCGCGGCGCCGGCTTCATGAAGCTCCGCGCCCAGCGCGGCGCCTTCCCGAAGCACGAGGACTACCTGCCCGGTGGGGAATGGCCCGACGACGCCCGCGAGGCAGAGACATCCCTCACCCTCGCGGAGTTGAGCGGGCCGGCCGAGTTCGCCATCGGCCTGCGCACACGGGAGATAGCGCACACGCTCCACGCCGGCGCGGACGGCACCACTACATTGCTGCTGTACTCCACGAGGCCCGGCGACCGCTCGTGGGCGGCCGTCTTCTTCTGCGACGACGGCTGCACCGAGTTCCGCGTCTACTCCGGTGGCCGCCGCGAGCTTTGGCAGGAGGTCGAAGCCGCCCACCGCTGGTGGGCCGAGATGGGCCGGCCGCCGGCCGAGAGGTTCGGGCTCACCGTTGGACCGGACGGATACCAGGTGTGGTTGGACACCGCCGACAATCCCGTCTGACCAACGCGACCCGCACCGGCCCAGGCGACATCGCAGGCCCCTCCCTCGATCCAACGCGCAGCCTCCAGACCAACGACGCGGCAGAAGCCGGCCGTGAGGAGCCGCCATGAACGATGCGACCGCCGCGGCACTGCGGACACGGCTGCGGCACGTCTACTGGATCGGCGGCGGGCCCGGAGCGGGCAAGTCGACGATCGCTCGTCGCATGGCGGCTCGGCATGGTTGGCGGCTCTACGCCACCGACGGGGTGATGCCGGAGCACGAAGCCGCTGCACCTTCACGTCATCGAGGTCGACGTCACGATGACCGAGGAGGATCTCGCCGACCGAGTGACGGAAGCGTTCGCACTGTGAGCCGGGACATTCGTCTCGCTTTGGTCGAGAGAGACGTTGGTGGCGGGAAGCGCGCGCCGACCGGTGGCTCAGTCCGACAGCTCCCACAGAAGCCGGTAATACGTGGTCCGCTCCGGGTCGGGTTCGACGCCGTAGGCTTCGAGCAGCGCCTCTTCCCATCCCGGACCGTAGTTCCACTGCGTACTCCACGTGGCGATGGCGAGGTCGGCCCAGCGGTCGGCGACACCGAGCTCGCCGAGGTCGACGTGCCCGGTGCACCTGCCGTCCTCGCCGATCAGGGTGTTGGGAGCGCAGGCGTCGCCGTGGCACACGACCAACTCGTCGACCGGCGGGATGTCGGCGAGCACGGCGAGCGCACGCTTGACGGTGCCGAAGCGCCGCACGTCCTGGTCCCAGTCCGCCGGATCGAGCAGGCCCGCCGCCGCCCGCGACCGCACCTTTTCCAGCCGCTGTTCAGCCGACCAGTCGAAGGGGCAGGCCGCGAGGGGCAGTACGTCATGGAGTTCGCGTAGGCCGGCGCCGATCGCGCGTACCGCGGTCTCGGGGGCGCGCTTCCAGTGGTCGTCCACCGCCGTGCGTCCGGGCAGTCCACCGGTGACGATCCAGGACCCCGCTTCGTCGGCGCCCTCGTCGAGTACGCGCGGCACCGCGGTGAACCTCGCCGCCCAGCGCAGGCGCATCACCTCGGCCGAGAGGTCTATGCCGCTGCCGGACGGCGTCCATTTCAGAAAGTGCCGCGCATCCCCCAGGCCGATCTGAAACGTCAGGCCGCCGACCTCGTTCTCCCACACGAGCCGCACCGGCCGGTCCGCCGCGAACTCGGTGACGATCCGGGGCGGCTCGACCGGCACTTCCGGCGACGTGGCGATCATCGGGCCATTCTCGCGGACCGAGGCTGAGCAGGCACCGTGTTGCTGGCGTCACACCTGGGAGAGGGCTTGTTCGGCGGCGTCGAAGCGGGCGCAGAACTCCTCTTCCGCCGTTCGGCCGGCCGCGGCTCACTCAAAGACACGGAACCTAGCCGACCGTAACCGTGCCGGGGGGAAGGGGCGATGCCGATGTGTCATGACCCTGCCGCCGCCGGGTGGGCGCCCCCGTCGCGGCCCACCCGGCTCGGGCTTCAGGGCAAGATGAGGTGAAGATCGCCGAACTCGTGCCAGAGGTAGCGCTCGGCCAGGGCCGCGTCGTACGTCCGTGCCAGCAGCTCGGTGCCGGCGATGGCGGTCAGCATCATCAGGTGCGACGACCGGGGCTCGTGCAGCCCGGTCAGCAGGCCGTCGACGGCGCGCACGCCCACCTCCGGCGTCACGATGTGCTCGGTCCAGCCGGCGCCGGACCGTACGGCGCCGTCGGGACCCGCAACGGTCTCCAGCGCGCGCACCACGGTGGTGCCGACCGCGATCACCCGCCGGCCGCTGTTGTGCACGTGGTTGACGAGATCGGCGGTCGACTCGGGCACCTCGTACCGCTCCGCGTAGGGCGGCTCGTGCGCCTCGGGCGAAGCCACACCGGTGTGCAGGGTCAGCGGAGCGAGCAGCACGCCCCTGGCCACGAGGCGGGTGACCAGCTCCGGGGTGAACGGCCGCGCCGCGCTCGGCATCTCCGCCCCGCCGGCCCGCCGATCGAACGCGAAGACGCTCTGGTAGGCGTCGGCCGGCCAGTCGCGCCGCACGTACGAGTACCTGATGGGCATGCCGTGACGCAGCAGGTAGGGCACCACGTCCGCGTTCAGCCGGGCCTGCCACAGCCGATCGGTGTGCCGCCTGATGAGAGTCAGCGTGGCGCCGCCGGGCAGCGGGAACCACTCGCCCGGGCGGCCGCCGCGGTAGGGCTTGGTCGCCTTGCCCGCGCGCAGCCGCAGCTCGACGAGCCACACGCCGGGCGCGTGGCGCAGCGGCGTGGAGAAGTGCACGGTGAGCCGATCGAGCCGTACGGCGGCCGGCAGCGTCGCCGACGTGTTCACGACGAGCAGATCGCCCGAGTCGAGCAGATCGGGCAGCTCACGGAACTCATGGTGGCCGATCTCGCCGGTGCCGCGCCGGCCGACCAGCAGCCGGACGTCGTCGCGGGCGCGGCCGCGCGCTTCGGGTGGTTCGTGCGCCTCCAAGGTCGGGGGCAGGATGAAATCGATCATGTTCGTTCCTCGAGTCGCGGGGCCGGCGGCGACGGTCGGCGAGGCGGTCATCGGATCGAGACCAGGTCGGCGGCGCGGTAGCGGCCGCTCGGCCGGCGTTCGCCGATCAGCCGCAGCAGCGCCGGCACGGCCACCTCTCCGGGCAGCGGCTCGCCCGACAGGTCCTCGTCCGGCATCGCGTCGGCCAGCATCTGGGTGCGCATCTCGCCCGGGTCCACCCACCACACGGCCAGGTCCGGCTCCTCGGCGGCCAGCACGTGGGAGATCTGGTCGAGCGCGGCCTTGGTCGCGCCGTAGCCGCCCCATCCCTCGTACGCTTCGACGGCGGCGTCGGAGGAGATGTTGAGCACCGCGCCGCGCCGCGCTCGCAGGTCCGGCAGCAGCGCCTGGATCAACGCGAGCGGCGCGAGGACGTTGGTGGCGAACGCCTGCTCGAGCGCGGCGGGCGGATAGTCGGCGAGCCGCGGCAGCGGCGCGGCGCCGAGCGTACTGGCGTTGTTGACCAGCAGGTCGAGCCCACCGCCCGCTTCCTCGACCGCCTCGGCCAGCCCGGCCCGATGCCAGGAGTCCCCGACGTCGCCGGGCACCGCCACGGCGGCGGGCAGTTCCTTGGCGACGGCCTCGAGCGCGTCCGCCCCCCGGGCGGAGATGATGAGGCGCCAGCCCGCCGCGCCGAGGGCCTGGGCGAGCGCCCGGCCAAGGCCCCGGGAGGCGCCGGTGATCAGGGCCGTCCTGGCCCCGTCGGTCGCATCGATTGTGCGGGTCGTCTCGTGTGTCATGCCATCGACGCTAGGAATCCGCGGTTCGCGCGGCATCGGCCGCGAGCCCTGGTCCGTGATCGGCACTTCGGCCTAGGACGAGCGCCCGACCGGCGGGCCGATGTCATAGCCATGAGCGCCGGGTAGCGTGCTGACCATGACGAACGCGCCGGCCGATGACCGGGCCCGAGACGACCGCGACGCGGCGCTGCACGCCGTCAGCGGCGCCGTGCTGGCGGTCACCCGGCACCTGTCGGTGCGCGAGGTGTTCCAGGTGATCGTCCGGGCGGCGGCACGGCTGCTCGACGCGCGCTACGCCGCACTCGGCATCCCCGACGACGAAGGGTCGTTCGCCGAGTTCGTCGTCGAAGGCATCACCGACGAGGAGTGGCGCGCCATCGGCCCGCTGCCGCGCCAGCACGGGCTGCTCGCCGCGATGCTGCGCGACGGCAAGCCGGAGCGGCTCGCCGACATCCGCAAGGACCCCCGTTTCGAGTACTGGCCGCGCGCCCATCCCGTGCTCACCGACTTCCTCGGCGTCCCGATCAGCGACGGCGACGACGTGCTCGGCATCATCTTCCTGGCCAACAAGCAGCGGCCGGGCGGATTCACCGAGCGCGACCAGGAGCTGCTCACGCTGTTCGCCGCGCACGCCGCGATCGCCCTCGCCAACGCGCGGCTGTACGAGCGAAACCGCGAGCTCACCGTCATGGCCGAGCGCAACCGGCTGGCCCGCGAGCTGCACGACGCCGTGGCGCAGAAACTCTTCTCGCTGCGCCTCACCGCGCAGGCCGCCGCCGCGCTCGCCACCCGCGACCCGAGCCGAGTCCCGGCCGAGCTGGCCCAGGTGGAGCGGCTGGCGGCCGACGCGCTGGCGGAGCTGCGTTCGGTGATCTTCGAGCTGCGCCCCGCCGACCTGGAGGACGACGGCCTGGCCGCGTCGCTGCGCAAGCACATCGAGATCCTCGACCGTGTCTACGACGCGCGGTTGACGTTCACCGGCGACGGCGACCTTAGCCTGACCGAAGAGCGCGAGCTCACGCTGTTCCGGATCGCGCAGGAGGCCGTCCACAACGCGCTGCGCCACGCCGGGGCGGGCACCGTCGCGCTGCGGCTGCGTCGCGAGGGGCCGCGGGTCTACTTGTCGATCACCGACGACGGAGCCGGGTTCGACCTCGCCGAGGCGGGCCGCGACGGGCTCGGCCTCACCTCGATGCGCGACCGCGCCGCGGAGGTCGGCGGCACGGTGACGGTCGAGTCCGCGCCCGGCTCGGGCACGGTGGTCACGGTGGAGGTGCCCGCATGATCCGCGTGCTGATCGCCGACGACCATCCCGTCGTACGGCAGGGATTGCGGACGTTCCTCGGCGTCCAGGACGACATCGAGGTCGTGGGTGAGGCGACCGACGGCGCCGAGGCCGTGCGCCTCACCGAGTCGCTGGCGCCCGACGTCGTCCTGCTCGACCTCAAGATGCCCGGCGTCGACGGCCAGACCGCGCTGGAGGAGTTGCGGGCCCGTGGCGTCGCCGCCCGCGTCCTCGTGCTCACCAGCGTGGCCGAAGGCTCGCACGTGCTGCCCGCCGTACGGGCCGGGGCCGTTGGCTACCTCTACAAGGACGTCGACCCGCAGGCGCTGGTGCAGGCGATCAGGGCGGTACGCGACGGCAACGTGCTCTTCGCGCCGGAGGCGGCGGCCGCCGTGCTGGGCGGCGGCACCGCGGCGGCCGACGGCGCGGCGGCCGACGGGGCGGTCGCCACCGGCACCGCGGCGGGCCTCGCCGACCTGACCGAGCGCGAGCGCGAGGTGCTGGTAGAGATCACCCGCGGCCGCTCCAACCGCGAGATCGCCCGCGCTCTCGTCGTCTCGGAGAAGACCGTCAAGACGCACGTGTCGAACGTGCTCATGAAGCTCGGCGTGGCCGACCGCACCCAGGCCGCCCTCTACGCGGTCCGCCACGGGCTCGGGCCCGACTGAGCAGGGGTCAGGGCACCGGCTCGAAGGCGCTGTTGTGCGCCGCGACGCGGGCCCGCCGCACCGCGCGGTCGAGTACCCGCAGCGCTTCGGCGCGGCGGCGTTCCTGTTCGGCGGTCAGGTGCTGCCCGTCGAGGCCCTGCGCCAGGTCGACGACCACGGCGAGGCGCCCGGCGAGCGCGGCCACCCGGTGCGCGCGGGGCGGGTAGCCCGGCGCCAGTGCGTCCGATGTCTCGGGCGCGGTGCGCAGCGCCGATAGCGCCTCGGCGATCTCCGGTCGCCAGCCGGACATGTCGTCGACGGTGAGCAGCGCGTCGGTGGCCTCGCGCATGGCGAGCGTGAGCCCGCGGTCGGCCTCGGCCAGCATCGGCACGTCCGGCGACGCGGGGGCCGCCTCGATCATCGTCCACCGCAGCCCCACGTACGACGACCCGCGTCGGTCCTCGGCGGGGACGAGGCCGACCACGCCGTCGGTCAGCACCGCGATCACCGCGGCGCCCGCGTCGATCGCGGCCATGTTGAAGGCGGGCGGACCGGTCAGCCCCAGCGGGTCGCCGGGGACGGGCAGGGCGAGCCGCAGCGCCGTCATGCCGTTCACGCGAAGATCGGCGAGACCGCGCCGGAGCGGAAGCTCCTCGCGCTCACCGGCGATGACCTGAGGTCCGGCGGCTCTTTCCATCGCGTCGGCGGCCTCGTCGAGGCCCACGTGGCCGGTCAGCCAGGCGTTGCCCCACGCGACCATGGCGCCGGAGGGTTGTGCCGGAGGTCTTACGACGTGCATGCCGACCACCATAGGCGCTTTGAATGACGTAGGTTCGTCCCGGAGGCTCGGGACACATGGTGCCCAGAGAGAGTGGGGATAACCGATCGCGATGGCAGGCGAGGTACTCCGGCTGCAGGGTGTGGCGATCCGGCGTGACGGCGCGACCCTGCTGCGCGATGTCGATTGGACTGTCAACGAAACCGAACGCTGGGTGGTCGTCGGCCCCAACGGCGCGGGCAAGACGACGCTCCTTCAAATCGCCGGCACACTGCTGCATCCGTCCGAGGGTGCGGTCGATGTGCTCGGCGAACGGCTGGGTCAGACCGACGTGTTCGACCTGCGGCCCCGCATCGGCATCACCAGTGCCGCGGTCGCCGAGAAGGTGCCGCCGAGCGAGAAGGTCATCGACCTCGTGCTCACCGCGTCGTACGCGATCCTCGGCCGCTGGCACGAGGAGTACGACTCCACCGACGTCACGCGCGCCGTGGAACTCCTCGACGCGCTCGGCTGCGCACACCTGATCCGCCGCCGCTTCGCCACGCTGTCCGAGGGCGAACGCAAGCGCGTGCAGATCGCTCGCGCGCTGATGCCCGACCCCGAGCTGCTCCTGCTCGACGAGCCCGCCGCCGGCCTCGACCTCGGCGCCCGCGAGGATCTCCTCGCCCGGTTGTCCCGGCTCGCCGAAGACGCGCTGGCCCCGACCACCGTGCTGGTCACCCACCACGTCGAGGAGGTCCCGGCGGGCTTCACCCACGCCATGCTGCTGCGCCGCGGTTCGGTCGTCGCCCAGGGCAAGGTCGACGAGGTCTTCACCGAGCAGCACCTCAGCAAGGCCTTCGGCGTGCCCCTCGCCGTCGAACGCCAAAACGGCCGCTGGTACGCCCGCGCCACCCCTCCCTGAGCAACCGCTCACGCGACAGTATCGTGAGAGTGTTCGAGCGAATGCGTAGGGTAATCGAGTCGGAGATCGCCGGTTTGTGTCGTCTGCAACAAGGTGACTGATTACGGCGAACTACGATCGACCGCGTGGGTGGTGTAGACGCGTCGGTTTGGTGGATCGTAATCGCCGTTGCCCTCGGGATCGCCGAGATATTCACCGCGTTCCTGGTGTTCGGCATGTTCGCGGTCGGCGCCCTGGCGGCCGCCGCGGCAGCGGCGCTGCACGCGAACGTGGTGGTGCAGGCGGTGGCGTTCGCGGTGGTGTCGACCGCGTTGCTCGCGTTCCTCCGCCCGATCGCGCGCCGGCATATGCACAGCACGCCGAAGACCCGGACCGGCGTGGACGCGCTGATCGGTCAGGAAGCTCTAGTGGTTCAGCGAGTTGACGCGCATGGCGGGCGTGTAAAGATCGGTGGGGAGATCTGGTCGGCTCGGGCCCTGCATCCGGAGCAGATCCTCGACCCGGGAACGGCCGCTGATGTGATCGAGATCCGGGGGGCGACCGCGGTCGTCTTCGGGAGGGTCCCATGAACGATCGCGCGTCGCCGGCCGAGCGGCTCGGCGGCCCCGTACATAACGGCGTCGACAAGTTCGTTCGCAGACGGGTTCGGCGGGGTGAATACTTCGACGAAGACGACATCCTTCGTCTTGCGGACGTTTGCCACTCAGCTTCCTGAAACGGGGTCGCTATGACCGTCTCGATCATCTTCGCTCTGATCGTCATAGCTGCGGGTGCGTTCGTCGTCTACCGGTCCGTACGGATCGTGCCGCAGGCGACGACCTACATCGTGGAGCGGTTCGGGCGGTACCACCGGACGCTCGAGGCGGGGCTGTCGTTGATCATGCCGGCCGTCGACCGGATCCGTGCCCGCATCGACATGCGCGAGCAGGTGATCAGCTTCCCGCCGCAGCCGGTGATCACCTCCGACAACCTGGTCGTGAGCATCGACACGGTCATCTACTACCAGGTGACCAACCCCAAGTACGCCACGTACGAGGTCGCCAACTTCCTCACCGCGATCGAGCAGCTCACCGTCACCACGTTGCGGAACGTCGCCGGCGGCATGGACCTCGAACGCGCGCTGACCTCGCGTGAGGAGATCAACACCGAGCTGCGCGGGGTGCTCGACGAGGCCACCGGCAAGTGGGGCATCCGCGTCAACCGGGTCGAGATCAAGGCCATCGACCCGCCGGACTCCATCACGGACGCGATGGAAAAGCAGATGCGCGCCGACCGTGACAAGCGCGCCGCGGTGCTCCAGGCCGAGGGCATGAAGCAGTCGGCGATCCTGACCGCCGAAGGCGAGCGCACCGCCGCGGTGCTCAAGGCGCGGGGCGAGGCCGAGGCCGCGGTGCTCAAGGCGGAGGCCGACGCGAAGGCGCAGGCGACGGTGGCCCGCGGGCAGGCGCAGGCGATCAACACGGTGTTCAAGGCGATCCACGACGGCAACCCCGACCAGCGGCTGCTCGCCTACCAGTACCTGCAGACCCTGCCGAAGATCGCCGAGGGCAACGCCAACAAGCTGTGGATCGTGCCCAGTGAGATGGGCAAGGCGCTCGAGGGCCTGGGCGGGTTCTTCGGCACGATTCGCGACGCCGGCAGGGAGGGCGGAGCCACGGGCCCGAGCGGCGCGGCCGGTCCGAGCGCGGCGGGTCCGGACGGTCAGGAGGCCGGCCGGGAGCGGATGTCGCCCGCGGCCAACCGCCGCGCCATCACCGACGAGGAACCGCTGATCCCCTGAGCGACCCCGCGGCGCGACCACGATAGGCGGGTGCCTACGATCGAGCCGTGACGACCCCCGCCCCGCCGCCCCGAGGCCGCCGCAGGTGAACCTCCTCGACGCGGCCCTCATTTTCCTGGCCGGCATCGCGGCGGGCAGCATCAACGCCGTCGTCGGGTCCGGGTCGTTGATCACGTTCCCCACGCTCGTGGCGCTGGGCTTCCCGCCCGTCGTGGCCAACGTGTCCAACAACATCGGCCTGGTCCCGGGCGCGGTGGCGGGCGCGTACGGCTACCGGCGAGAGCTGCGGGGTCAGCTCGTCCGCGTGCTGCGGCTGGCGGGCGCGTCGCTGATCGGCGCGTTGATCGGCGCCGCGCTGCTGCTGGTCTTGCCGGAGGGGGCGTTCGAGGTCATCGTTCCCGTCCTGATCGTGATCGCGCTGCTGCTGGTGGTGCTGCAGCCCTGGCTCAACGCGTGGCTGGCCGCGCGACGCCGATCGTCGCACCCGCACGGCGGGCCCTGGCTGCTGCTGGGCATCTTCGGCACCGGCGTGTACGGCGGCTATTTCGGGGCGGCACAGGGCGTGATCCTGCTCGCCTTGCTCGGCATCTTCCTCGAGGACGATCTGCAGCGGGTGAACGGCGTCAAGAACGTCCTTGCCGGAGTGGCGAACGGCGCGGCGGCCGTGTTGTTCATCGCCGTGGCGCCGGAGATCGACTGGATGGCCGTCCTGCTCATCGCCGTCGGCTCGTCGCTCGGCGGACTGGTCGGGGCGCTGGCCGGGCGGCGGCTCCCCGCCGTCGTGCTGCGGACCGTCATCGTGGCCGTCGGCCTCCTCGCGGTCGGCAAACTGATATTTGGGTAAAAGTGCCGGTCGTCCGAGGTTGACCCACCCCCTCGCACAGGTTCAAGAGGCCATTTGTCCGGGTATAATTCGAATATAGTTTCGAACGTCCGGAGGTGGCCATGAAGGGGGACAGAGTCGAGATCGTGATCGACGCCGGCGAGGTCACCCGGACCTACGAGGTGGTCGCGACGAGGGCGGGGCGCCGCGTCGAGATCAGCACGCGCCGCGGCGTCGTCGAGGTCAGCGAGGTCACCCGCAACGGCTCGCCCGTACGAACGGCGCGGTTCATGGCCAGCCGGGTGCTCGCCCTGGTCGAGCACCCCGTCAACGGCGATCGCCGGGAGGCGCCGATGGACCGGAGCCTCAGCATCCCCGAGGCGGGCTGACCGGCCCGTTCACGGGTCATCCCACCGGACGGACCTGCACGATGCCGTCGTCGCGCACCCGCGTCTCGAACGCCGGCTGCCGGCCCGTCGCCGGACCGTGCACGACGCCCCCGTCCCTGACCCGGTAGGTGCTGCCGTGCCAGGGGCAGATCACGCAGGTCTCGTCGTTCTCCGTCACCAGCCGGCCCTGATGCAGCGGCCCGCCGAGGTGGGCGCAGCGATCGGCGAGCACGTGGATCTCATCGCCCTGCCGGAGCACGAACAGGCTGATGTAGCCGAGCCTGCGGTGCACCGGCCAGGATTCGGGCAGATCGTCCACTGAGCACACGTCGTGCCAGCCGAGCGGCATCAGGTGGATGACCGACTCGGCGTGGTTGGCGCCGGCCGCCTGCCGGAAGGCGAGGTGGCCGCCCAGATAACCGCCGGCGAGCAGCGCGGTGAGGCCGGCGAAGCCGAAGGCTTTGCCGCCCGCCGGCCGGCCGCGCCGCCGGGCCAGCAGCGACGCGGCGTACAGGCCGCCGGCGGTCACGGTGCTGAGCGCGTGGACCAGCCCGACGCGCTGCTGCTCGCGGTGGAGTACGGACCAGTCGGCGAGCCCGGTCAGCGCTGTGGGCAGGGCGGTGACGAGGCCCGCGGCGACCAGTGTTCGCGCGGCGCGCTCGGTGCCCTGCCGGCCCGGGACCATGTCGAGGATCGCCGCGGAGACCCAGCAGCCCAGCGGGATGTCGGTCAGCGGCGGATGCGCCGGATGGCCGGCAGGTACGCCGTGCAGCGCGTCCTTCACCGGCCCCGGCCGCAGCGTCCGCCGTACCAGTCCCGCGAGCGCCTGGGCGGGCCGATCGAGCCGGCGGGCGTGCTCGAGACCGTCCGCCAGGTCGACCGGATGCGCCCGCGGCCGTGGCATGGCGTGCCGAAAGATCTTGCCGGCCTTGCGGTTCATGCTCCCCCTTGTCGATGTCTGTCCGTATTGGGACATTAACTGCCCCACCCGACGATGGGCCACCTCACGTCGTGGACAAGACCACCGCCTTACCAGCGTCGTTATATTAGTTAAAGCGGTTGTAAACTGCGGCGCTTCGACATCTGTGGTCTCGATCGGGGCTGCTATATCGCCTACAGTAAACGGCGTCCGCGTCCGTCGATTCGGTTTGCCGAGAGTGCAATGGACGTCCCGCCGCTCGTCCCGCCCCTCGTCCCACAGTCGGTAGTGTCGCCCGAGGATCTGCGCGTCATGCGTTCGATCGAGCGGGAGTTTCCCGGCTGGGGGGTCTGGCGCAGCGACACCGGGCGCTGGTGGGCCTTCCGCACCGCCGCCGATCCGTTGACGATCGACCAACTCCGGGCCGGCTGCCCCCTCCTAGTGCGGGCCGACACCGGGGCCGCGCTCCGCTCCGCCGTCTACACGGCCATCGTGGCCGCCGAGCGCGTGTAGATCGCGCCAATTCTCCTCCGGTTCGTGACCTTCCTCGATGGTTCATCAGTACATGCCGGAGTTACCGTGGGGAAAAGGGCATTGCGACCCGGCTCGCCACTGAGGAGACGCCAATGGAGGCGTGGGTCGTCTGGTTGATCGTCGCCGGAATCCTCGGCGTCGCCGAGGTGTTCACGTTGACGCTCGCGCTCGGCCTGATCGCGGTGGCCGCGCTGGCTGCCGGTCTCACCGGGTTGCTCGGGCTGCCGCTCGTCGTCCAGATCGCCGCGTTCGCGGTCGCCGCCGGCGCCGGTGTCGGATTCGTCCGGCCGGTCGCCCTCCGGCACATCCGCCATCCGCCGCCGCTGCGCTCGGGTGCCGCCGCCCTCGTCGGCCGTGAAGGGATCACCCTCACCGAGGTGACCCGGCACGAGGGCCGAGTGAAGATCGGCGGCGAGGAGTGGACGGCCCGCCCGTACGACCCGGACGTCGTCATCCCCCAAGGCGCGTTCGTCGACGTGCTCGCGATCGAGGGCGCGACCGCCCTCGTCTACCCCCGGGACGCCGCGTTATGAGCGCGGCCCAGCGGCGCGCTCAACGGCCGCGGAGCCGGAGGCATCGGTGAGCGAGCCGCGCCCGGCACAAACATGGAGGACATCGTGACAAGCCTCGCCATCTTCGCAGTCGTGGCGATGATCATCGGGGTGCTTCTGGTGGTCAGCACGGTCGTGCGGACCGTATGGATCATCCCGCAGGCACGGGCGCGCAATGTGGAGCGCTTCGGCCGTTACCAGCGCACGCTCGAGGCCGGCATCAACTTCATCGTGCCGTTCATCGACAAGGTGAAGCCGCTGATCGATCTGCGCGAGCAGGTGGTCGCGTTCAAGGGGCAGCCGGTCATCACCGAGGACAACGTCGTCGTGCACATCGACACAGTGTTGTTCTTCCAGGTCACCGACCCGCGGGCCGCCGACTACGAGATCGTCGACTACATCAAGGCGATCGAGCAGCTCACCGCGACGACGCTGCGCAACGTGATCGGCACGCTCGACCTGGAGGCCACGCTCACCTCGCGCGACAAGATCAATACGGCGCTGCGCGGCGTGCTTGACGACGCGTCGGGCAAGTGGGGGATCCGGGTCACCCGTGTGGAGATCAAGGCCATCGAGCCGCCGCCTTCCATCAAGGACGCGATGGAAAAGCAGATGCGCGCGGAGCGGGAGCGGCGCGCCGCGATCCTCACGGCCGAGGGCATCCGGCAGTCGAAGATCCTCACCGCCGAAGGCGAGAAGCAGAGCGCGATCCTCACCGCGGAGGGGGCCAAGCAGGCCGCGATCCTGGAGGCGGAGGGCAAGGCCGCCGCGATCCAGCAGGTCTTCACCTCGATCCACGAGAACGACCCCGACCCGAAGCTGCTCGCCTACCAGTACCTGCAGACGCTGCCGCAGCTCGCGCAGGGCCAGGGCAGCACGTTCTGGGTGATTCCGAGCGAGGTCACCTCGGCGCTGCGGGCCGTGACCACGGCCTTCGGCGGCTCGGTCGAGGACGCGGCCGAGCGGCTCGCGGGGCAGGCGCGCGGCGGCCACGACGGCGGCCACGACGGCCGCACCGATGGCGCGGACAAGGCCGCCCGGGCCCGAGAGGCGATCGAGCGTGCCAACCAAGAGGCGCAAGAGGCCGCGGAAGAGGCACAGGTGGCGGTGGAGCAGGCGCAGTCGACGAGCCGGCCGGGTCTGGAGAGCGGCGCCGCCGGCGCCGCGATGCCGCCGTTCGAACTGGCCCCCGGCCGTACGGAGGAACGCGCCCGCTGAGCCCCGCGCGGCCACGTCGGGCGTCAGGGCCCTGGGCGGCGGGCGTCAGGCGTCGGGGGTCGATGTCGGGCGCGCTCAGGGCGGGCGCGCTCAGGGCGGGCGTGCTCAGGTCGGGCGGTCGACCCCCCGCGCCTGACACCCAGGGCAGACGCCCCAGAACGTGACGTCGGCCTCGTCGACGACGTAGCCGGCCACATCGTCGGGCTCGAGGCAACGGGCATGGCCCGCGACGTGGTCGACGTCGGCGACCGAGCCGCAGCGGCGGCACACCAGATGATGGTGGTTGTCGCCGACGCGTCCCTCGTAGCGTGCCGGGCTTCCCGCCGGTTCGATCCGGCGAATCAAGCCGACCGCGGTGAGCGCGTTGAGCGCCTCGTACACCGCCTGGGTGGACACGTGGCCCACTCGTTCGCGTACCCCGGTGGCGATGGCTTCGGCGTGGAGATGGTCACCCGATCGCACGGTCTCGAGGATCGCCACGCGTGCGGCCGTCACGCGCAGGCCGGCGCTCCGCAACTCGGCGGCAGGCGCGCGCCGGCCCGGTTCTGCGGGGGTCACGCCTCAACATAGGGACAGAGACACGACCTCCGTCAACAAAGCGAATCGTCCGGGCTACGGACGGCGGGCGCCGAGCCCACGGTCGACGGCGAGTCCTGCCAACCGACCAACCGGGGTACCCCTCATCGGCGAACGATTCGACTGTCGCACGCGTGACGCCGCAAGGGATGACGCGCCGTGCGCGAGGGTCGTCTTCCCGCCGTCGTTGCGCACGCCCGAGCGCGGCGGACGGTGTTGTTCGGCGTCGTCCCCGGCCCGAACGTGCCATCCTGGGCTCCCGGGTTGTCACAGGGGAGGGTGTGCCTCGTGCGCAGGAACATGACCTTGGGGCCGGCGCTGGCCGGCGTCATGCTGCTCGCGGCGGCGTGCAGCAGCGGCGAAGGCAAGTCGGCGGCCAGCGGCGATACGCCGCCGCCAGGGGCGACGTCGTCGGCGCCCGCGGGCGCCTCGCCCGCCGCGAAGCGGCCGATCATCCTCGCGTTCGGCGGCGACGTGCACTTCGAGGGGTCCTTGCGCGCCCGGCTGGCCAATCCGGCCACCGCCCTCGGCCCGATCGCGCGGACCCTGCGGGCGGCCGACTTCTCGATGGTCAACCTCGAGACCGCCATCACCACCGGCGGCGTCCCGGCACCCGGCAAGCAGTTCCACTTCCGCGCGCCCGCGACCGCCTTCAGCGCGCTCAAGGCGGCCGGGGTCGACGTGGTGACCATGGCCAACAACCACGGCATGGACTTCATGGAGCCCGGTCTGCGCGACTCGCTGGCCGCCATCAAGCGCACCCGGTTCCCGACCGTCGGCATCGGCCGGAACGCCGCAGCGGCCTACCGCCCGTACCGCGTCACGGTGCGCGGCACCCGGCTGGCCGTCATCGGAGCCACCCAGGTGCTCGACGACCATCTGATCCCGGCCTGGACGGCGACCGACGGCAAGGGCGGGCTCGCCTCCGCCAAGGTGGTGCCGCGCATGGTGCAGGCGGTCCGCCAGGCGCGCCGCGGCGCCGACGCGGTCATCGTCTATCTCCACTGGGGCGAGGAGCTGCGCACCTGCCCGTTGCCCCGCCAGCAGGCGCTCGCCAAGCAGCTGATCGCGGCCGGGGCCGACGTCGTGGTCGGCGGCCACGCCCACGTGCCGCTCGGCGGCGGCTTCCTGCGCGGCCGGTACGTCCATTACGGCCTCGGCAACTTCGTGTTCTCCTCGGCGCAGGGCGCCACCGCCAACTCCGGCGTCCTGCTGCTGCAACTGCAGGGCCGCAAGGTCCTCAAGGTGCGGTGGAAGCCAGCCCGCGTCGTCGGCGGGCTGCCGCGCCTGCTCACCGGATCGGCCGCCGCCGCCGAGCAGCGGCGCTGGAGCGGGCTGCGCCGGTGCACCAACCTCACCGCCAGGCCGTAGCCGGAAGGCCCCGCCCCGCTTCGCCCGGCCCCGCCCCGGCCCCGCGGGCCGGCACGAATCCGGCCCGGCCGGGTAGGGACCTGGACGCCGGGCCACGAGCGCGTACGGTCACAAGGAGAAGACGGTACGGCCTGCGGGCGACGGTCGCGAGGGCGGCGGGCGAGGAGGGCACGAGGGATGCGAGAGCGCCGGGTCGAGTCGGGCGAGGTCGTGCTCGCCGTACGGGAGTGGGGAGAGCCGGATCGCCCGACCGTGGTGCTGCTGCACGGCTATCCGGACACCGCCGCCGTCTGGACCGAGGTCGCCGAGCGGCTGGCGGGCAGGTACCACGTCGTCGCCTACGACATCCGGGGCGCCGGCGGGTCGACCCCGCCGCGGGCCGGCTGGGCCAAGACGATGGAGGGGGTACGGCCGGATCCGGGCGGCTACGCGATGGCGCACCTGCTCGACGATCTCGCCGCGGTGCTCGACGCCGTGCGACCCGACGGTGAGCCGGTTCATCTCGTCGGGCACGACTGGGGTGCCCTGCAGGGCTGGGCGGCGGTGATCGACCCGCGGATCCGCGACCGGATCGCGTCGTTCACCTCGACCGGC
This sequence comes from Streptosporangiaceae bacterium, assembly GCA_035765195.1. GTDB lineage: Bacteria > Actinomycetota > Actinomycetes > Streptosporangiales > Streptosporangiaceae > CALAED01. The sequence goes on along the minus strand of DASTYC010000006.1, from coordinate 243,138 downwards.
GGGGTCAGCCTGGAACATCTGCCCGCGTGTATGAGCCGGTTGCGGCAGCGCGGGGCCAAGGGCCGGCTGGCGGTGGCCGGCCAGCTTGCCAAGTCGTCATATATCGGGTTCTTTCAGGCGCCGGTCCTGCCCGAGTTCGCGGTCCGCACGGTCGGCCGGCGCGGCTGGGAACGCATCGTGCGCCGCCAGGGCGTACGACCGCGGCCGGGCTACCCGGCCCCCACGCTCGAACGGGACGCGCTCACCGGCCTCAACCTCTACCGCGCCAACATGCCGGTCGGCCGGCTCGGGTCGCGCGGCCGCGGCGGCGACGGCGGCCGCGGCGACGCGGGCGACGCCGGAGTCGGCGCCGGGGGCGGGCGGCCGCCGCGGGTGACCACGCCCGTGCAGGTCGTCGTGGCGACCCGCGACCGCTATCTGTCCCCCGAGATCGCGAAGGCGCACGCCGAGTGGGCCGATCAGGCCTGGGTGCGGCAGGCGGCGGCCGGCCACTGGATCCAGCTCACCCACCCCGACCTGCTGAGCCGGTGGATCACCGAGTTCGTCGACGCGGTGCGGGCGGTGACGCCGCTGCGGTCGTACGAGGGCGGTCTGTTCGACTCCCAGCTCGTCGTGGTGACCGGAGCCGGCAGCGGGATCGGCCGGGCCACGGCGTACGCCTTCGCCGCGGGCGGCGCCCGCGTCATCGTCGCCGACATCGACGGGGCGAGGGCCAAGCACACGGTCGAAGGCATCGCCGCCCGTGGCGGCACGGCGCATGACTATCAGGTCGACGTGGCCGACGCCGACGCGATGGCGCGCTTCGCCTCCTGGGTACGCGACAGCCACGGGGTGCCGGACGTCGTCGTCAACAACGCAGGGATCGGGCTTTCCGGCTCGCTGCTCGACACCGCCGAAGACGACTGGGCCCAGATCCGCGCGATCAACCTCGACGGCGTCTATCGCGGGTGTCGGCTGTTCGGACGGCAGATGGTCGAGCGTGGGCAGGGCGGGCACCTGGTGAACATCTCCTCGATGGCGGCGTTCGCGCCGTCCGCCACCCTGCCCGCCTACGCGGCGACGAAGGCGGCCGTACTGCAGCTCAGCGAGTGCCTGCGGCTCGAACTCGCCGACCACGGCATCGGCGTCAGCGCCATCTGCCCGGGCGTCATCAACACGCCGATCACCACCCACTCGCGGTACGTCGGGATCTCGGCGGAGGAGGCCGAGCGCATGCGGGAGCGGGCCAAGCGGATGTTCGCCCGCCGTGACTACCCGCCGGAGAAGGTGGCGACGGCGATCATGCGGGCGGTCCTCGACGATCGTCCGGTCGTGCCCGTGGCCGCGGAGGCGCACATCGGACGCGCGGTCTCCCGGATCTCACCGGCCGCGGGCCGTGCGTTCTCCGTGCTGTCGCGCCGGCTCGACCCGACGACCCGGTCCGCGGTGGAGGGCGGCGAGGGGTGAGGGCCGTGGATTCGCTACGCCTCGTAGGAGAACTCATACGAAAAGTCGCCTGAAAGTGGGTAGTCTGGCGAATACGAGCGGTGCGAATACGAGCCGTGCACGGGGGATGATGAGGGCGTGACGGAGATCCGTACTCCCTTGCGGCGACGACCGGCCCAGCGCCGGAGCGCCGAACGCGTACAGCGCATGCTCGACGCCTGCGCGGAGATCCTGGACGCGTCGGGCTACGACGGCCTGTCGACCACCCGCATCGCGCAGCGCGCGGAGGTGGCGATCGGCTCGGTCTACCAGTTCTTCCCCGACAAACGGGCGGTGGCGCAGGCGCTGGCGCTGCGCAACCTCGACCTGTTCGTCGACCGGGTGACCCGGCGCATGGCCGACGGGCAGTTCGCCCACTGGTCCGACACGGTCGGGGCCGTCATCGACATCTTCGTCGACATGCACCGCACGGTGCCCGGCTTCCGGGTGCTCCGCTTCGGCGACGTCGCCGACCTGCATCTGCTCGACGTCTCCGCCGACAACAACACGGTCGTCGCCGATCGGTTGCGCGGCCTCGTGGTGGATCTGTTCGGCGTGTCCGACTCCGCCGAGCTCGCCCGCGTCCTCACCATCTCGGTCGAGGCCGCCGACGCTGTGCTCAAGCTGGCGTTCCGGCGCGATCCGTCCGGCGACCCCGAGATCGTCGCCGAGGCCGAACGGCTCATCCACGCCTACCTCGCCGGCCGGCTCGACACGTGATCGCCGCCCGGGGAACCGGGCACGATCGTCTCCTCGTCAAATGGAGTAAGACTCATATAGACCCATACGAGGCGCCATGCGTCTCATATGGGAGGACATCGAACCCCCCTAACCCTCCGGGCGGTAGATCTCAATGGATTTCGAGAAGCTACAGGCGCAGCAGCGCCTGCTCATCAGGCAGCGCATCACGTTCATGGTCAACCGGTACGAGGTGCACACCGCCGGTCCGAACGACTCCGAGGGCGAGATGGTCGCCTTCGCCCAGCAGAAGCGGATGGCGTTCAAGGAACAGGTGACGCTCTACACCGATACGAGCAAGCAGGCGGTGCTCGCGTCGTTCAAGGCCAGGAAGATGATCGATCTGGCCTCGACGTACGACGTCATCGACCACACCGGCAGGCCCATCGGCAACTTCCGCAAGGACTTCGGGCGGTCGCTGCTCAAGTCCACCTGGCACTTGGAGCAGCCGGGTCTGGGCGTCACGACGGGAACCGAGCGCAACGAGTTCGTGGCGATCCTGCGGCGGCTGTGGAACTTCATCCCCTACGTGGAGAACCTGCCGTTCGCCTGGCCCTACCACTTCGACTTCACGGCCGGTGGCCAGGTCGTCTTCTCCGTGGAGAAGAAGTTCGGCATCCGCGACCGCTACGTGGTCGACATCAGGGACCCGCGGCTCGACCGCCGGCTGGTGATCGCGCAGGCCGTCGGGCTCGACGCCTTGCAGAGCCGCTGAGCGGCGCCTCCTCGCCCGATCGTGAACGATTTGCTTGACCTTGTATGGGCGTAGCTTTACGTGCTACGAAGATATGTAAAGTACGCCGACGGGCGAGGAGGCCACCGCTGTGACGACCGATCGATATGTGAGCCCGGTCGAACCGGGAAACACATGGAACGTTCCCGTGTCGGGGGCCGCCCGCTTCAGTTGGGAGTACGACGAAGGCCGCGACCGGCTGCTGTCCCTTTACCAAAAGGGGAAGGACAAGCAGTGGGACGCGCAGAAGCGCATCGACTGGGACCTCGAGATCGATCCGGTCAACATCGCCGGGTTCCCTGACGAGTTCAACCCGCTCTTCGGCTCCGAGATCTGGGACAAGATGACCCAGCGCGAGCGTGACGATTTCGGCCGGCATCAGGGTTCCTGGCTGTTCAGTCAGTTCCTCCACGGCGAGCAGGGCGCGCTGACCGTTTCCGCCCGTATTGTCGAGTCCGTCCCCGATCTGGACTCAAAGTTCTACGCGGCCACCCAGGTGATGGACGAAGCGCGGCACGTCGAGCTTTACGCCCGCTTCGTGGAGGAAAAGATCGGGATGTACTACCCGATCAACCAGGACCTCGCCCGCCTGCTCGCCGAATCGCTCGAGGACAGCCGGTGGGACCTGCCCTATCTGGGCATGCAGGTGCTGATCGAGGGGCTGGCGCTGGCCGCCTTCGGCGTCTACCGCGACATGTCCACGACTCCGCTGGTCAAGCAGCTGCTGGCGTACGTCATGCAGGACGAGGCGCGGCATGTGGCCTTCGGCCGGCTGGCGCTGAAGGACTACTACGCGGAGCTCACCGACAAGGAGCGGGCAGAGCGCGAGGAGTTCGTGGTCGAGGGCTGCTATCTCATGCGCGACCGCTTCCGCGGTCAGGAGGTCTTCGAGCACCTGGGTCTGCCGGTCGAGGAGTGCATGAGCTACGTCGACCGTTCGCCGATGTATCAGCTCTACCAGTCGATGCTGTTCTCCCGCATCGTCCCGTGCGTACGGGATATCGGGCTGTGGGGCGACAAGGTGCAAAAGGCGTACGCGGATATGGGCGTGCTCGACGCGGCGAAGGGCGATCTGACCGCGTTGATGCGGCAGGACGAGGAAATCGCAGAAGAGTACGACCGCGAACTCGCCGCCCGCAGGGCCGAAGTAAAAGACGCGATCTCCCTTGGCGGCGAATAATGCTGTCGCCGCGCGAGCGGTAGTCCGTGAGCGAACGCCCCGGCCGATCGGCCGGGGCGTTTTGTTCGGTGCCGGTAGATCTTTGCCGCCAGGCCAAATTAATGGCTAATTCACGGACGCCGATGCTGCGGCGTACTAGCGTTCCCGGTCGATAGGGCGACCCTGTGGCCGCCACGCATTCGTCGAATTACCGGGGGGAAGAAAGTGAATCGAGCTCAACTGATGACGGGTGTCCTCACGCCGCCGGCCATGCTGGCGGCCTTCCTGGCGGCGCCCGCCGACGCGCACGCCGACGGCGGCCCGCCCGCAGCGCCGGCCGTGTCCGCCGTGTCCGCCGTGTCTGCTGTGTCCGCCTTGCCCATCGAGCCGGGAGCCGCGCCCGCCTCGTCCGCGGTGTCGTCCACGCCCGTATCGTCACCCGCGTCCGTTTCTTCGGGGGTGCCGGCACGGTCCGTGGCGCCGGCGCTCACCGGCCCGGCGCCGGGCACCGTCGTCGACGGCCTGCCGGGCCCGCACGGCGTGATTCCGGAACGCAGTCTGTCCTAACCCGGCCAGTACGAGGGGCATGCCGCCGAATGAGCTTGGCGGCATGCCCCTTTGTGCTGCCCTTTTGGGGTCGCCAAGCAAGATCACGCGTCACATCGGTGATCGATAGATTTCGCTCTCCGCAAAGTTGATCTACAAATGCATTGACGATCCGTATGCGCTCCACTTCATAACGCCAAAACCGCGGTGAGATATCCCACAAAGGGGCGGAGATTGGCGCGGGTCGGGGGTCAAGCCGTCGTAATGTCTTGGGCTTGTGTGCGTCGACGGGGGCTGACCTAATGCCGGCGCGCGCCTTGCGGACACCTCGGTTGCCGTGGTGCCCGCAGTCCTGTTCCCTATCGAAGGATGGTTTGTGGGTAGCGCTGGAAAGCATCACCCAAAGTCCGTCAACCGACTACGTAAATCAATCGCCGTCGGCAGCGCGCTCGCCGCGGCCGCGGCGGCCGGTTTGCTGATCATCGCCACCGGCACCCTCTCCGCGCCCGACAGTGGCGCACAGGCCGTACGGGACCAAGCCGGCTTCGCCTACCAGGCCCAGGACCGGGCCGCTCGGTCGGCGACCCGCAGCCCGCTGCCGACGGCGACGCCGACGAAGAAGACGGCGAAGAAGACGGCGAAACCAGAAGCGACCAAGCCCGCTCGCGACCACGCACGGCGTACGTCCGCGCACGCGGCCAAGTACAAGACCGTGGGCGGCGGGTCGTGCGAGGCGTCCTACTACGACGAGGGCCAGATGACCGCCAGCGGCGAGGCCTTCGACCCGGGCGAGATGACGGCGGCGCACAAGACGCTGCCGTTCGGCACCAAGCTCCGGGTGACGAACAAGAACAACGGCGACGCCGCCATCGTCCGGATCAATGACCGCGGCCCCTACGTCGGGGGTCGCTGCCTCGACCTGTCGTCCGCCGCGATGAAGGCGGTCGGCGGGATGGGGTCAGGCGTGATCCCGGTGAGGTACCAGATCCTCGCCAAGGCCTGATCGCCAGGCGCTACACCGCCGCGCCCCGCGCCGGCGCGGGATCGGACAGCCCGCGCGGGCGGACACCCAAATGATCGCGAAACCAGTCCGTGACGGCGGCGTCCACGCTGATCGCCTCGGCGATCTGCGGCCGCGCCTCGGTGCCGGGCTCGGCGGCGAGCGCATGACCCATGCGGAACGTGGCCAACTCGACGTCCGAGACTCCCGCCGTCCGCAGCCGGTCGCGCAATGCGGCCAGCTCGGACGGCGGGACGGCGTCATCGTTGCCGCCGCCGGCCAGCAGCAGGGCGGGGTCGCCGGCCGCGATGGCCGCGGCGCCGTCCTGGCCGCTCAGCTCCGCGTCCGGGAGCGGGGCGATCAGCGCGGCGGCGGTCACCGCGACCTCCCGCCGGGCGAGGACGCGCAGCGCCACGGTGGCGCCGAGGGAGAATCCGGCCAGTCCGATCGGCCCGTCGGCCAGGCCGAGGTCCGTACGCACCTCGGCGACGAGTGCCGGCGCCCGGCCCGCCGCGAACTCGACGACGGCCCCATCGTCGGGGCCGTCCGGCAGGCCCGCGTAGACCCGCCAGCCGGGGATGCCGGTCATCGGGACGGCGGCGGCGAGCGCGGTCTGCGTGCGCGGCGGACGGCGGCCCGGCCACGCCACGATCAGCGGTGGCGTCCCATCGGGGTCGGCGTCGGCCGCGGTGGGCGGCAACGCCACGTACGGCACCCCAACGGCCGTTCCGGTGCGCGGCCGGGCCAGCTCATCGCCACTCATCGTGGTCTGACGTCTCCTTCGAGGCATCTGCGGGGAACGAAAGCCCCTAAACCGCCATGTTCGCACCGGCCGCCGAGATTTACCGGCCAATCAGTGGAAGCTCACATCCCTTGGGTGAGCGGCCGGTGCCCCCGGCGACACGTCCACGCGGCGGGATCGACCCGTCGCTCCGGCGAAGGCATGCGGAGGCCACTCTACGGAGCCGACGACAACGGCCGGCCCATGTCCGAGACGACCAGGACCGGGCTCCGGCAAATCCCACGCCAAGAATCCGTCGTGCTGATCGCGGGCACCTCCGCCGCGGCTCCATTCCTGTGCTATCCGCCGAACCCGCGCCAGGCGCCCGGTGTCGGCGCCGTCCCGGCGGGCGGCGGTGGGCGGCAGGCGGCGGGCGGATCAGGACGGGCGGGCGCGGGCCGCGTAGTAGACGGCGGCCATGTCCTCCTGGCCGTGGCCGAGCTCCACGGCGCGGCGCATCTGGTCTCGTACGGCCTCGGCGAGCAGCGGCGACAACCCGGCGGCGCGGGCGGCCTCCACCACCAGCTCGGTGTCCTTGACGGCCGTCTCGGCCTTGAAGCTCGGCGGAAACTCGCCGCTCAAGATGGCGCCGCCCTTGGTGTGGGCGTACTGGACGTCCAGCGGGCCGCCCGCGATCGACTCGAGGAACAGCTTGGGGTCGAGCCGGAGCCCGTCGGCAAGCGCCATGGCCTCCCCGATCGCCGTCGTGAGCGCCAGGACCCAGCTGTTGACGACCAGCTTGAGGCGGGACGCCTCGGTGCCCTCGCCGACCCACGTGGTGCGGGCGGCGATCGCGTCGAAGACCGGCTGCACCCGCTCTCTGTCCGCGGTCGGACCGGAGACCATGACGAGCAGCTTGCCCTCCTCGGCCGGCTGCTTGGTGCCCAGCACGGGGGCGTCGAAGAACGGGACGTCGCGCTGCGCGGCGAGCCGGGCCAGCCGGTCGGCCGCCTCGGCGCCGACCGTGGCCGTCTGCACCCACACCGCGTCGTCGTCGAGGGCCGCGAGCGTGCCGGCCATGACCTGCTCGACGGCGTCGACGTCGCGCAGCATGGTCAGCACCACCCCGGCGCCCGCGACCGCCTCGGCGGGCTCGTCACAGACCCGTGCCCCGGCGGCGGCCAGCGGTTCGGCCTTGGCCCTGGTCCGGTTCCACGCGCGTACGCCGATGCCCTCGCGCAGCAGGCTGCGCGCCATGCCCGCGCCCATGATGCCGGTGCCCAGTACGGCGACGGTGAGATCGCTCATGGCGCCCTCCTACCCATTTATGAGTCGAATCTTTTCCCTTGTCATGACATTGCCCCTTATGACGCGGCGAGGTCGCGGGCGAGCCGCTCCGCCGCGCGGCGCATCAACGGCACGACCTCGTTGATCGCCGTGTGGGTGAGGCGGCCGGACGGGCCGCTCACCGAGATGGCGCTGAGCGCCGGCGCGCCGGTGAGCGGCACGGCGACGCAGCGTACACCCAGCTCCTGCTCCTCGTCGTCCAGCGCGTAGCCCCGGCGGCGGGTCAGTTCGAGCTCCCGCATGAGGGTCTCGAGGTCGGTGATCGTATGCGGGGTGTGCGCCTCGAGGCCGGTACGGCACACGAGCGCGCGGGCCGACTCGGCGGGCAACTGCGCCAGCAGCGCCTTGCCCACGCCGGTGGAGTGGGCCTGCACGCGGCGGCCGACCTCGGTGAACATCCGCATCGAGTGCTTGGACGGCACCTGTGCGACGTAGACCACCGAGTCGCCCTCGAAGAGCGCCATGTTGGCGGTCTCGCCCACCTCGTCGACCAGCCGCGCCAGCGCCGGGCGCGCCCAGCCGCCGAGCAGCCTGCTCGAACTTTCGCCGAGCCGGATGAGCCGGGGTCCCAGCGCATAGCGTTTCGACGGCGCCTGCCGCACGTAGCCGCGGTTGACGAGGGTCCGCATCAGCCGGTAGATCGTCGGCATCGGCAGGCCGGAGACTTCGGTCAGCTCGGACAGCGCCATCTCGCCGCCTGCGTCGGCCAGGTGCTCGAGCAGCCCGAACGCACGCTCGAGCGAGCGCACAGCGTCGGCCACGGTAGCCACTCCTCTCGTGCTGCGAGCGGCTGCCCCAGATTCTACGGAGTCATCCTTTCGGTCTGTGAAAGCGGGTAGATCGCGGGGTTATCTCCGCCGATCAGGCGGTAATACTCACAACGCCGGGTCCAGCGCAGGCCACCCCCTCCCGGCCGAGCAGTCGTGGAGGGCTGAGACTGTGCGCATCCGGGAGGCCGCGGCCGTCATCGTGTTCGGTAGCGCGGCGAGTGTGGCACTCCCGGCTCTTTCCTTCCCGGCGCGGAACGCCCACGCGGCGGCGGACGTACGGCTGGTCACCACGATCGCGACGACCGCCCGCAAGGTGTTCGGGACCAAGGAGCTCATCGATTTCACCGTCACCGTGCGCGCCCTCGGCGGCAGCGCGCGCGGCGTGGCCGTCGACGCCGGGATCGGCCCGGACGGGGTGTGGGTCGCCGCGCCCGACAACTGCGTCGTGCACGGCCGGGGCGAACGGTTGCGCTGCGAACTCGGCGACGTCTCCGGGCAGGCGGAACTCGATCTCGTCGCCCGCGTACGCCACCCGCTCGGCGCGTCGGCGCCGCCCACCCTGGTGACCGTGACGACCACCTCCAGCGCCGCGACGGGGTCGATCAGCGCCTCGCCGTCCGTGCCGGTCACGACGTCGCCTACGGACGTCCCGCGGTCGAGGCGGCCGAAGGCGCCGGCGGCGGCACCTCGGCCGTCCGCGTCGCCGCCGCGGCCCGCCCCGCGCCGTCCCGCCGCCCACCGCCCGCCGGCGCCGCGGCCGAGCCGGCGGGCCGACCCGAACTGGGAGGCCAGGAGGCCGCCCGCTGCACCGCCGCCGGTCCCCGAGGTTCCGGCGCCGGCGGCACCGCCGGCCGTCCCGCCGGGGGGCGTCCCGCCAGGCCCGCCGGCCCCTGGTGCGGAACCGACGACACTGGGGGCGCCGCCGTCGCCGTCGCCGCCTTCGGTGGCGCCGGACGCCTCGCCGGACCTGTCGCTGGTGCTGCCGAACGTGGACGGCGGGTCGCCGCCGGCCGCCGAACTGCAGGCGAGCAAGGACCCCACCGCGATCGATCCCGCGCAGCTGTCGATCGTGCGGGCGGACCCGGTGGCCGGCTCACGGCGGGCGTGGGTCACCGTGCTCGGCATCACGATCGTCTTCGAAGTGGCCGTGCTGTGGCTGGCCGCCTGCCTGAGCCTGTGGCGGCGCCGCACCACCCTCGCCCAGGCGGCCTCGACCGGGCTGACCGCCTGGGTCAGGGCGTCCGGACGGCGCGCGCGCCACGTCTCCGCCCACCTTCGCCGATCTTGATGTCAGCGTTCCGTCGCGCGCGGCGATAGACCTCTGACATCAAGATCGGCGGTTTGCCGTGGGTCGCTAGGGCGCCTTCTGCTCGATGGCCCGGCGCTCGCCGTTGCCCTCGAGTTCTTTGTGCTCCGGTGGCTCGCTGAGGTTGGCGACGAACCGGCGGTTGAGCGCCACCCGCAGCCGGCCGAGCGGCTTCCTCGCCTCGGGCGCGGCCACGCCCTCGGCCTCCGGACGCGTCAGCGTCACGGCCGCCGGGAGCCGTGCGTCGGTGATCGGTGCCGCCTCGTCGGCGCTGATCGGGCGTTCGACCTCGATGTACTCGCCGCTCGGCAGCCGCCTGATGATGCCGGTCTCCAGCCCGTGGTGGATGAGCTGCTGATCCTTGTGCTGCAGCCCGAGGCAGATGCGGTAGGCGACGATATAGGCGATCACCGGCCCGATGATCACCGTGACGCGGAAGAACCATGTCGTCCAGAACAGCGGGATGTCCATGGTCGTCGCGAGCAGGTCGTTGCCGCCGGCCGCCCACAGCACGCCGTAGAAGGTGACGCCGGCCGCGCCGATGGCGGTGCGCGGCGGGACGTCGCGCGGGCGGTCGAGCAGGTGGTGCACCGCTCGATCGCCGGTGATCCAGCGTTCGACGAACGGATAGACCGCCAACCCGGTGAACAACACCCCGGGCACCACCAACGCCGGCACGAGCACGCTCATCGGCAGTGAATACCCGAACGCGCTGATCTCCCACGCGGGCATGATCCGCAACGCGCCTTCGAGGAAGCCCATGTACCAGTCGGGCTGCGACCCCGCGCTGATCTCCTCGGGGCTGTAGGGCCCGAACAGCCAGATCGGGTTGATCTGGAAGAACGTCGCCAGCAGCGCGGTCACGCCGAAGACCCAGATGAAGAACGCGGTGGTCTTGGCGATGAAGACCGGGAAGAACGGGTAACCGCGCACGGTCCCGATGCCGCTTCCCTTGCCCGGGAACTGGGTGTGGGTCTGGCGCCACGTGAGCACGATGGCGTGCAGCGGGATCAGCGCGAACAAGATCCCCGGGATCAGCAGCACGTGGATGGTGAACATCCGCGGGATCAGGTCCTCGCCCGGGAAGCCGGCCCCGAACAGGAAGAACATCAGGTAACTGCCGACCAGCGGCAACGACAGGATGACCCCTTGCAGGATCCGCAGCCCGGTGCCGGACAGCAGGTCGTCCGGCAGCGAGTAGCCGAACAGGCCGTTCAGCAGGGCGAGTGTGAAGAGGACGACGCCGATCAGCCAGTTGAGCTCGCGGGGCTTGCGGAACGCCCCGGTGAAGAAGTTGCGCAGCAGGTGGATGACGATCGCGCCCAGGAACAAGATCGTCGACCAGTGATGGATCTGCCGCATGAGCAGGCCGCCGCGCACGTCGAAGCTCAGATGCAGCGTGGACGCGTAGGCCTCGCTCATCCGCACGCCGCGTAGCGGGACGTACGATCCGTCATAGACGATCTCGGTCATGCTCGGCCTGAAGAAGAACGTCAAGAAGACGCCGGTCGCGACGATGATGAAGAACGAATACATCGCGATCTCGCCGAGCAGGAACGACCAGTGGTCCGGGAAGGCCTTCTTGACGGCCTTGTTGGAGAACCGGGCCAGCCCGAACCGTTCGTCGATGGCGTTACCGGTCCCCGAAAGCACCTTAGGAGGATTGCTCATCGCCAACCTCGTCGCGTGTCATGTGCTCCTACTCTCCCACCTTCCCTCCGGTGCGGGCAAAGGGGGTCGGGTAGGACGCGCCGCCGGCCGCGATCGGCGCCTCTAAGCAGGTGACGGGCCAGGTGTGCACCGGCTCGTTGCTGTGCATGTGTTCGATATAGCGCTGGGTCATGCGCCGCAGCGCCTCTCGCCTGTCGGCGCCCCCCGATTTCTCGATCGCGTGCACGGTCGAGCTCTGCCAGGTGGACCCGGTCCGGCCGGTGAGGCAGCGCTGCTCGATGATGCCCAGCAGGCGGTCGCTGCGGGCGCGGTCCACGCCCCAGGCGTCGAGGCCCTCGTACGCGAGCGGCAGCAGCCGGCGCAGCACCAGCTCGGTGACGGGCACGTCGCCGAGCCCGGGCCAGTACAGCGTCGCGTCGATGCCGTAGCGGGCCGCGGTGTGCAGGTTGTCCTCGGCCGCGGCGAACGACATCCGGCTCCAGACCGGCCGGTCGGCCTCGGCGAGGGCCCGGATGAGCCCGTAGTAGAAGGCGCCGTTGGCGACGATGTCGGCGACCGTCGGCCCGGCCGGCAGCACGCGGTTCTCCACGCGCAGGTGCGGCCTCCCGTCGACCACCGCGTAAACCGGGCGATTCCACCGGTAGACCGTGCCGTTGTGGAGGGTCAGCTCGCCCAGCCGCGGGACCTGCCCGGCCGCCAGGACCTCGAAGGGGTCCTCGTCCTCGCAGACCGGCAGCAGCGCGGGGTAGTAACGCGTGTTCTCCTCGAACAGGTCGAACACCGAGGTGATCCAGCGCTCGCCGAACCACACGCGCGGCCGTACGCCCTGGGTCTTGAGCTCTTCGGGGCGGGTGTCGGTGGCCTGCTCGAACAGCGGGATGCGGGTCTCGTGCCACAGCTCCTTGCCGAAGAGGTACGGCGAGTTCGCCGCGAGCGCGACCTGGACGCCGGCGATGGCCTGGGCCGCGTTCCAGTACCGGCCGAAGTCGTCCGGGCTGACCTGCAGATGGAACTGCGCGCTGGTGCACGCCGACTCGGGCATGATCGTGTCGGCGTAGGTGGAGAGGTGTTCCACGCCCTCGATGTTGATGTGCATGTCTTCACCGCGGGCGGCGAAGATCTGCTCGTTGAGCAGCTTGTATCGGGGGTTGGCGGACAGCGCGTGGGCGCCGATGTCGCTCTCGCGCAACGTGGGGAGGATCCCGACCATCACCAGCCGGGCGCCGACCTCGCGGCCCCGCTCCGCGGCGTGGTTGAGATCGGCGCGCACCTCGCGCTCCAGCTCGCCCGTGCCGCCGCCGCCCAGCTCGCGCGGCGGAACGTTGATCTCCAGGTTGAACTGGCCAAGCTCGGTCGCCCAGGCCGGGTTGGCGAGCGCGTCCAGCAGGTCGGCGTTGCGCATCGCGGGGTCGCCCCGCTCATCGACCAGGTTGAGCTCGATCTCGAGGCCGATGTGCGGACGCTCGAAATCGAACTGCGATTCTTTGAGCATGTGCGCGAGCGCGTCCAGGCATTTCAGGACCTTCTCGCGATACCGTCGCCGATCTTCCCGGCTGACGGAGATGGGGGAGACATCCCTGCCCATGTTGTCCGTCCCTCCGCGTAGCAGAGAGCTATACCCCGCTTGTTCCCTTTAGTGCCGCTCCGGAACCGGATGACTCCCCTTCTCAGCACGGCCAAAACAAGATCTCCGTCGCCGTGGGCGACATCACCGCCCCCGGGGGCCCCATCGATCCCTCCGCGGGGGCGGGGCCCCGCGCGTCAGCCGCCGAGCGCCGCCGCGAGGGCGCGCCGACCCTTGATGCCCAGTTTGCGGTAGACGCTGGTCAGATGGGTCTCGACGGTGCGCTGGATGAGGAAGAGTGCTTCGGCGATCTCCTTGTTCGTCGCCCCGGCGGCGGCCAGTTCGGCGATCCGGCGTTCCTGGGCGGTGAGCGCGGCGAGGCCGCTCGCCCGCCGGCGCGGGCGGCGGGCCCCGGCCAGCGTCAGCGCCGCGCCGATCCGGTCGACCAGCGGAGCGGCCCCGCAGTCCGTGGCGATGACGTACGCCTCGCGGAGCAGCCCCCGCGCCTCGTCGCGCTGCCGCCGGTCCACCCGGAAGCGGCCCAGCTCGTACAGGGACCGGGCGTATTCCAGCCTGGCGGGCGAAGCGGCCAGCACGGCGACGGACTCCTCCAGCGCGGACGGGTCGGCGCGGATCAGCCCGATCGCTCGTAGCGCCACGCCGAGCGGCCCCCTCGCCCCCCACGTGCGGGCCAGCGCGACCTCTTCGGTCACCAGCCGGACGGCCGCGGCGGCGTCGCCCAGCCGGTGCAGGACGAGCGCGCCGTTCGACCGCCACGCCCCGGCCGCGGGATTGACCACGCCGCAGTCGACGAGTTGCCGGCCCGCCTCGAGAAAGTCGGACAGCGCCCCCTCCGGGTCGCCGGTCCGCAGCCGGTAGCGTCCGCGGCTCTCCAGCGAGTACATCGCCCAGTACGGCACCGGCCCGCCGCCCAGCAGGCCGAAGCGGGCGAGCAGGCGGGCCGCCTCGCTCAGCTCGCCGAGTTCGAGGTAGGCGTCGATCAGGTAGATCTCGGGAGCCTGGGGGCCGGTGTCGGGGCACAGGGCCGAGTGCGCGGCGAGCGCCGCGTGGATGTCGTCCACGGCGTCGGCGAGTCGGCCGGCCAGCAGCGCGGCCCAGCCGCGCAGCGCGTGACCGTTGCCCGCGAACGTCGGCTGGTTCAGCGCGGCGCCGCGGGCCACCAGCACGTTGGCGCAGCGCAGGGCGAGATCCAGCTCGCCGGCGCGGGTGAGGCTGAGCGCGGCGTTGCGATAGGCGTAAAAGTCGCGCATCGCCTCCGGTGGGCCCAGGGCGAGCACTTCGCGCGCCCGGGCGACGCTTTCGCGCCTGGACCGCCCTGCGGCGGACAGCCGGAAGGCGGTGATGCCGGCGATGGCGCGGGCCGCGCCGGGCCGTTCGCGGGCTCGCGACCGGAGCCGCTCGACCCGGTGCGCGTAGGCCAGGGACGTCACGCCGGCCCCGATTCCGAGCGCGAGGATGTCGAGGTCGGCGATGAGGTCGGCGTTGGCGGGGTGGGGGTCGTCGGCGAGCCGGGCGATCGCGCGGTCCAGCACGCCGATCGCGACCTTGGCGTCTTGGTGCTCGCAGGTGGCGGTCGCGAGGTGTTCGGCGACCCTGGCGGCCGAGCGGGGGTCGGCGGCGGACTCGAACGCCTCGGTGAGGTGCGCGACGGCGTTGGCCACGTTGGTGCGCAGTTCGGCCCGGCCGAGGTCGACGAGGAGGTCCAGCCGGTCCGGTCCGTACGGCGACTCGGCGAGCGCCCGGCGCAACCTCGTGGCGGCGAGCTCCGATGCCCCGTCGTCGAAGGCGGTGGCGGCGGCGCGGCGCAGCACCGGGATGGCCCACGGGTCGCCGACCGGGCCGGTGGCCAGCAGGTGCTCGACCACGAGCGGGGCGGGCGCGCCGCGGGCGTGCAGCAGCCGAGCCGCCCTGGCGTGCGCGAGCAGCCGGTCGGTGTCGGACATCCCGTTCAGGACGGCGGCCCGTACGAGCGAGCGGCGGAACCACAGGGTGCCGTCGTCGGCGCGCAGCAGGCCGGCCGCGATCAGCGCGTCGGCCGCGTCCGCCGCCGCCCGCGGAACGAGACCGGCGAGGTCGGCGGCCAGATCCAGGTCGGCGCGGCCACCGGCCCGGTCGCCGAGGATGCCGATGGCCCGGGCGAGCCGCTGGGCGTGCGGCGACGACCGGCGCAGCCGGTCGCGCACCCAGTGCTCCACGGTGGGTCCTGCGTGGCCGACGAGGCGCCTGGCCGTCTGCGCCGACGGCGGCAGCCGCGCCGCCGCGACGTCGGCGAGGACGGCGGCGAGCAGCCCGGCATGGCCGCCGGTCGCCCGGTGCGCGGTGGCGACGAATGCCTCGGCCGGCTCGATGCGCAGCGTGAGCCGCACGACCGCGGCCACGTCGCGCTCGCGCAGCGGGCCGAGGCGTATCTGCTCGAACGACTCGGTCAGATCGTCCAGCGCGATCGTGTCGGCCACTTCGGCGGCCGCCCCGTCCGAGCCGCGGGCGACGGCGAGCACGACCGGGAGCCCCGCCGACCGCCGGGCCAGGAAGCCGAGCCACCGCAGGGACGGGTCGTCGCACCACTGCAGATCGTCCACGGCGAAAAACAGCGGCGCGACGGCGGCGAGCCGGCGGGTCAGCCGGTAGAGCCGATCGAACGCGGCGAAGGCAGCGGGGTCGCCGAGATCGGCGGTCGCGGGGAGTGCCGGGCCGAGCAGCCGCCGGGCCACGCCGAAGGCTCGGGCGCGTTCGGCCGGGCGGCCCTCGGCCCAGGCGACCCGGTAGCCGCGGCCGGCGGCCAGGTCGGCGGCGGCGCGCAGCAGGGTCGTCCGGCCGCTGCCCGGCTCGCCGTCGACGACGACGTGCACGGCGGCATCGGCCGTGTCGAAGATCTTCTCGAACGTGGCGAGCTGCCCCGCACGGCCCGGCAACGGCCGACCCAGTGTGCTGTCCATCGTTATCGAAGATGCGATTTTCCCACAGTGCACTGACGATCAGCGTGGGTTGGCGCATAGCGCCGCGCATCGAACGATCCCGAACGATCCCGAACGATGCCGAATGAAAAACCGAAGGCGTACCCGGCGAAAGCGGGGCGGCGGCCCTCGGGCGACTCTCAGGCGGCCCTCGGGCGGCTCTCAGGCGGAGGTCGTCGCCACCTGGCCCTGTCCGCCGGGCCGATCGGACTCGATCAGGGGTGATGAGCTGCCCTCGAGCAGGACCTTGGCCACCAGCTCGGGGTTGTCTCCCATCGGGACGTGCCCGCAGTCGGTGAGCCAGACGAACCGGGCTCCGGGCAGCCGCTGCTGGGCCTGGACGGCCTGGCCTTGACGCAGCAACCGGTCGCAGGTGCCCCAGGCGATGGTGATCGGGACCTTGTCGCAGGTACCGACGAAGGAGGTGAGGTTGCGCCCGGCCCGCAGCATCGGCATGAACCCGGGCGAGGCCCGCAGCGCCTTGGCGTCGGCGATCAGCGTCTCGATGTCGAGTTGGTCGGGCCGGCCGTAGATGTGCCCGAACAACAGCTTGCGCCGGAACGAGTCGCGGGCGAGCAGGCGGATCACCGGCGCCGGCACCCCCGCCGCGAGCCAGGACGCGCGCAGCATCGTCGTGGCGTACCAGAGCTCCAGCGGCGTGAAGAATCCGGCCGGAGACAGGGCGGTGGCCGAGCTGACCAGCTCGCGGTCGGCCGCCTCGAGCGCGAACAGCCCGCCCAGCGAGTTGCCGGCGATGTGCGGGCGGCCCAGTTTCAGCTCGGCGAAGAACTCGCCGAGGAACCCCATGGCGGTGTCGATGTCGTACGTCGTCTCCGGCGGTGGGAGCGGGGAGGCGCCAAAGCCGGGGAGGTCGAGCGCGATGACGTCACGCTCCTGGGCGAGCAGGTCGAAGACGGGCTCCCACGCCTGCCAGCGGTGGCCGATGCCGTGCAACAGCACCAAGGGCGGACCCTTGCCGCGGCGCTCGAAAACGATGTCCACACTACGAGGGTAATCCGAAGTTACCGACCGGTCATAGTGACGGAAATCACGTTAGCGCATCACTCGGGCACAATGTGCGACGAAACGCCTCAGATAACGCGCAAATCACCCACGGCGAACGGGGTCGCGATGCACGAGCGCCTGCCGCAGCTGTGCCCGCCCCCGGTGAATTCGGCTGCGCACCGTACCCAGTTTGACACCCAGCGTGGCGGCGACCTCTTCATAGGTCAGCCCCTCGATGTCGCACAGCACGACCGCCGCGCGGTACTCCGGCGAGAGGGCGTCGAGTGCGCTTTGGATGTCGGCCTCGAGATGCCGCTCGTCGAAGGCGACGGCGGGGGTCGGCTCACGGCCCTGCAGCCGGTCGGCGGCGTCGTCGGGCAACGAGTCGAAGCGGATGCGCTGCTTGCGCCGCACCCGGTCCAGGAACAAGTTGGTCGTGATGCGGTGCAGCCAGCCCTCGAAAGTGCCGGGGGAGTACGACGACAAGGACCTGAACACCCGGACGAAGACGTCCTGGGTCAAGTCTTCGGCGTCGTGTTTATTGCCTGTGAGCCGGTAGGCCAGCCGGAACACTCTGGTCGAATGTTCGCGGACTATCTCCTCCCAGCTCGGTGGCGTCCACGCGACAGCGCCTGCGGTCACCGCTATCCCTGCCTCGCCTGCGGCGAAATCATTACGACTTCAGCATGCCTCTCCCCGGATAAGAGGCGTGTAAGCCTCCGGGGCCGGGTGAGGTGTCTTGCGTCACTTCGCTCGCCCCGACACCCCCATTGTCCGACCAATTACGTCAAGATTGGGGCAGTTCAGGCGTCCACTCGCGGCCATTCGCGGCGGACCCCGGCCGTGACCTTGAGCGATCACGGCATCGCGCGGCGCCGCCTCGTCAACGTCCAGAGCCCGCCGGCGAGTCCGCCGAGCGGTATTTCCACGGCATAGGTGAAGAACATATAGAGGACGACAGCCGCGGCGGCGGGCGCGGCCGGGGCGCCGAAGTGCACCAGCAGCGCCGCCGTGCCCATCTCGCTGACGCCCGCCCCGCTCGGCGTGACGACGGCCGTCGTCAGCGCGCGGTTGAGCGCGAAGACCGCGACCGTCTCGGCCAGCCCGATCCCGGCGGCGCCGACGGCGCCCAGGCAGGCCACCAGCAGCGCGGCCTGCAGCACCAAGTAGCCGATCATGCCGAAGGTGAGCCGCGGCCAGCCGCCGCGGAGCACGTCGATCGTCGCGTGCCTGACCCGGGGCAGCGAACCCGCGACGCGCCGCGTCGCCTGTGCCGGCAGCCGCGGCAGCCGGTCCGCGAGCCGCAGCAGCACCTCCCGCGTCCAGGTGGCGGCGGGAGCCGAGCGCAACACGAGCACCAGCAGCCCGGCAACAGCCAGGAGACCCGCGCCGGCTGCGCCCGCGGTGACGGCCAGCCGCCGGTCGGGCACCTCGTGCGCCACCAGCAGCGCGGCGATGCCCAGCGCCGGCAGCAACAGCCTGGCCAGCACGTTCCACACCCCGGTGACCAGCGTCGAGACCATGATCGCGTACGGCCGATGGCCCCAGCTGCGGCACATCCCGTACGTGACGGCCACCCCGGCAGCGCCGCCGAGCGGCAGCACGTTGCTCACCGCGCTGCCCGCCGCGTTCAGGATGAAGGCGCGCAGATGGGTGAGCCTGGGCAGCGACGCGGTCAGCACGAACGTGTACGCGCCCAGCCCGGCCAGCCACAAGACGACGAGCCCGGCGAGGACCCCGGCGCTCAGCTCCCCCAGCACGCCGCGCACCCCGTCCCAGTTGACCCCGACGATGTAGGGGAGCGCCGCGACCAGCCCCACGACCGCCGCCAGCGACAGAACGGACAGCCAGATCCGCAGCGTCCGCGTCACGGCCTGGCTCCCTCCCGGGCCGGAGGCCGGCCGTCGGCCGGATCGGCTCCGCGGTCGGCTCCGCGGTCGCGCCGTACGTACCACTCGGTGCCGAGCACGACGCGGAACAGCGGCCGCGGCAGGCGGAGCAGCCAGGCCAGGGTCCGTACGGCATCGCCGCCGGTGGTCTGGGTGGCGTGCGCCGCCAGCGCGGCGCGCTTGGCCGCGGCGTACCGACCGACCCGCACGCGGTGGGTGATCTGTGCGCCGGGGACGTACGACCGTTCGAGGCCGCTGACGAAGCCCGGCGGGAAGCGGTGGACGAACGAGGCAACACGCAGCGCGCGCAGCAGCAGGTCCCGGTCCACGGTGGCTTCGAGCACCACGCGCGTGCCCGCCAGCCGCGCCGCGGCGACGCCGACGCGATGCACTTGGACATGATCGGGGTGGCCGTACCCGCCGGCCGGGTCGTACACCGTCAGCAGATCGGCGTGCTCCTCCTCCAGCAGGGCGGCGAGCCGCTCGGCGGCCGCGTCGACGTCGGCGGCGGCGAACCCGCCGGGCGCGTCGCCGCTCAGCCCCGAGTCGCGGTAGCCGAGGACCTCCACCCGCGCGCAACCGAGCGCTCGCGCCGACGCGCGCAACTCCGCCGTCCGCACGTCGCCGAGCGGGCCGGTGCCGGGAGCGGCGAGGCCGCGTTCGCCGGCCGTCGCCACGACGAGGACGACCCGGTGCCCCTCGGCGGCCAGCCGTGCCATCGTGCCGGCGGTCAGCAGCGCCTCGTCGTCGGGGTGAGCGTGGAAGAACACACAGGTCTGCCGCACCGGAACATGATTCCCGAGGCTTGCTGAACGGCAGGTCTGTGGTCCGTCAAACCTCTGCCAGGCCGGAGCGGGGCGCGCGGACGAGACGGCCGGTGCTGCGGAGACTCGCAGGGCGGTGCGAATACTCCATGTCAGCGACTGTTACCTGCCCCGGCTCGGCGGGATCGAGGTGCAGGTCGACGAGTTGGCCAGGGCGCAGCTCGCGGCCGGCCACCTGGTGTCGATCGTCACGGCCACGCCGTCGCCCGGGCACGATCCGAATGTGCCCGCCGTCCATCGCGTCGCCGCGCCCTGGTTGCGGCGGATGCCGTGGGAGCTGCCCGTGGGCGGATCGCCTGCGCCGGTGCTCAGCCTGCTCAAGCCCGACGTGGTGCACATCCACACCGGCGCGGTCTCGCCGTTCGCCTGGCGGGCGGTCCGCCATGCCGTCCGAGAGCGGCTGCCCGCGGTGGTGACCGTGCACAGCATGTGGGGGCCGCTCAGCGCCGCGCTCTATCGCGGGCTCGCCGCACGGTGCGGCCGGCGCCCATCGGGGGTCGTCGTCACCGCGGTGAGCGAGGCGGCCGCCGCACCCGTCCGCGCCGTGATGGCCGGCCGGGTCCCGGTCGAGGTGGTCTCCAACGGGATCGATACGGCGCGATGGCGGCCGGAGGCGCGGGCGGGTGCGGGCGCGGGCGGCGTCCACATCGTGTCGGTCGGCAGGCTGGCGCCACGCAAGGAGCCGGTGACGCTGCTGCGACTGCTGGCGGCGGCGCGCCGGGGCGTGCCCGCCGCGATCCCGCTGCGGGCGACCGTCGTCGGTGACGGCCCGGCGCGGTCGCGCATGACGAGGTTCATCGGGCGGTACGGCATGGGCGACTGGGTGCGGCTGGCGGGCCGCCTGGACCGAGACGAGATACGGGACGTGCTGGCCGGCGCGGACATCTTCCTGGCCCCGGCGGCGCGCGAGTCGTTCGGGCTGGCCGCGCTGGAGGCGAGGCTGGCGGGGGTGCCGGTCGTCGCCCAGGCCGGCAGCGGCGTGGCCGACTTCATCGCGCCGGGTCGGGAGGGGCTGCTCGGCGGCACGTTCGGTGAACTCGCCGGCGCGCTCGTACGGCTCGCGACCGATGATGTGCTGCGCGCCGAGATCGCGGCGCACAACCGGGTCACCGAGCCCGTACGGTGCGGCTGGCCGGCCGTGCTGGCGGCGTTCGACCGGTGCTACGAACGCGCCGCGGCGCGGCCGTCAAACGCGGTGCCGCCGTCAAACGCGGTGCCGCCGTCCAACGCGGTGCCGCCTTCCGCCGAGGCGCCGCCTTCCGTCCCGTCGGGGCGCCGGCGCGGCGCCCGGCCCGCTTGAGGCGCGGATTCGGAACGTCTCAGGCTTCGCGCGCCTTCGCCCGCCGCGCGGTGCCACGGGCCGCCCCGTTGCCCGGGCCGGAGCCGTTCGACAGGGCCGACTGCTCAATCTCGCGCAGGAACTCGGCGTTGGACCCGGTCTCCGCCATCTTGGCGCGCAGCAGCTCGATGGCCTGCTGGGCGTCGAGGCTGTGCAGCACCCTGCGCAGGTGCCAGGTCACCCGCAGCTCCTCGGCCGGCATGAGCAACTCCTCGCGCCGGGTGCCGGACGGGTCGACGTCCACCGCGGGGAACAGCCGCTTTTCCGCGAGCTGGCGGCTGAGCCGCAGCTCCATGTTGCCCGTGCCCTTGAACTCCTCGAACAAGACCTCGTCCATGCGGGACCCGGTCTCCACGAGCGCGGTCGCGAGGATCGTCAGCGAGCCGCCGTGCTCGATGTTGCGGGCCGCGCCGAGGAAGCGCCGCGGCGGGTGGATCGCGGTCGTCGCCACCCCGCCGGCCAGGATGCGGCTGCTGTTGGGGGCGAGCAGGTTGTAGGCGCGGCCGAGCCGCGTGATGCCGTCGAGCAGCACCACGACGTCGCGTCCCATCTCGACCAGCCGCTTGGCCCGTTCGATGGCCAGCTCGGCGACCGCGGCGTGATCGGCGGCCGGCCGGTCGAACGTGGAGTGCACGACCTCGGCGGCGGGCGGCACCGACCGCTGGAAGTCGGTGACCTCCTCCGGGCGTTCGTCGACGAGCACCACCATGAGGTGGCACTCGGGATGGTTCTCGGCGATCGCGGCGGCGATCGCCTGCAGCACCATCGTCTTGCCGGCCTTCGGCGGCGAGACGATCAGGCCGCGCTGGCCCTTGCCGATGGGGGCGATCAGGTCGATGATCCGGGTGATCGGCGAGCCGGTCTCCAACCGCAGCCGTTCCTGCGGGTACAGCGGGGTCAGGTCGGCGAACTCCGGCCGGTCGGGCCCCGGCGCGGTGCCGTTGACGGCGTCGATCCGTACCAGCGACGGGTGCTTTTCCCGGCGGCCGGACCCGGGCGGACGGGCGGCTCCCTCAATGGCGTCGCCCGTGCGCAGGCCGCCCTTGCGAAGCTGCGCGGCCGGCACGTGCACGTCGTCGTGTCCCGGCAGGTACCCGCCGGTGCGGAGGAACCCGTGGCCGTCGGTGATCTGCAGGATGCCGGCGACGGGCACGAGGTCGTCATCGTGGCGGCCCGGCTCCTCGGTGTGGCCTTGCTGGGTGCGGGGCTCCGCGGCGCGGGGTGCCCGTGCGGGCGACCCCTTCGTACGGGAGCCCTTCGGTCGGGACCCCTTGGTGCGGGGTGCTGCCTCGGAGGTCATGGTCATGTGGGGAGTTCCTTTCGGAGATCTCAGATGGAGGTGGGTGGGAAGGGGGTGTCGTCCGGGGGCGCCAAGGCGCGGCGCGACTTCCCGGGTTACGGCTCACGCGACGTGCGGGTGGATATCCGCCGAATCCGCGAGCGCCGAATCGAAGAATCAGAGAAGTCCACGGCACTGAAGAGGCCGGACTGAAAAAGACATCCTCACCGGCGTCGGCCGGGAGCATCTGATGCCATACCCAGCCTACTCGATCTCAATCCATCCCGTGGTGAGGTCCTGGCCCGGCTCGATCGTGGGTCAAGTCGTGGCACCGATTGAGTAGTGTCCGCCGCCCGTCCGGCGCGGCTGCTGGAGCATGCGGCACATGACCGATACCGACCTGCGCGAAGAGATCAGGACCACCGGGCCCGGCTGGCACGTCGCGGTCGGCGCCGAGCTGCACCGGATCGAGGACGCGTGCGCCCACGGCGCCCGCGGTCAGGATGCGGCCGCGCGGCTGTGGCGCGTGGTCAACCTGGGGCTCGGCGCGTCCGCCGTCCTGACCTCGGGGGTCGCCGGCAGCCTGGTCCTGGCGACCGGCGGGCTCGGCCCCATCGCCGGCGGGCTGGCCCTGGGCGCCGCGCTGCTCACCACGATCATCAGCATGGTCGGCCCGGCCCGCCGCGAGTGCCAGGCCACCGAGGCGGCCAAGGCGTACCAGGCCGTACAGACGCTGACCAGGCAGGCCTGCCGGGTGGATCTGCCCGGCCAGCGGTTCGAGCAGGCCAGGCAGGCCCTGGCCGAGCTGACCGAGCGCTGGCACGCGGTCGACCGCGCCGCCGTCCCGGTGCCGAGGCGGGCGCGCCGCCCGGAGCCCGTGACCATGCCCGGCGAGGAGGCGCTCGATCAGATGATGAGCGTCTTCCGGGTCTCGCCCAGCCTGTAGTCGCTCCCAGCCGGTCAGAGTCAGCCGCGCATGGCCGCCCGCCCTTCGGCGAGCGTCCGCCCGGTGCCCGTTCGGCGTGCGTTCGGCCTGCGTTCGCCGTAGGTCAAGACCACGGGAGCTCCACCGGCTCGGGCGGGATGTCGCCGCGCAGCAGCCGCGTCAACAGGTCGGCCAGTCCGATGGGAAAGACGAACTCGTCGGTCGTCCGCAGGTCGCCGACCGCCCACCAGCGATGATCGAGCAGGTCGCGCCGCTCGACCTCGTCCTGCCCGGACAGGTCGACGCGGTCGTCGGCCACGCGGGCGAAGAAGTACCAGTTCTTGCCGGCGTGCCGCCTGCCGCCTGCCGTCCATTCGCCGGAGTCGAACGCCACCGCCCGCTCCAGGCCGACGACGAGCCCCGTCTCTTCGCGCAGCTCCCGTACGGCGGTCTCGGCGGGCGTCTCGCCGGGATCGATCCCGCCGCCCGGGGTCAGCCATCCCTCGCGCGACCACGGCGGGGGCAGCGGATGCCGGAACAGCAACACCCTGTCGCCGGGCCCGGCCAAGATCACTCGGGCCGTATCGCGCCGAATCACCGCGTTCACGACGTCCCCCTGGAGCGCGGCGGCGCACAGCGCGAGACGTTCGCGCATCGATCCTCCCGGTGGCGCACGGCTGATCGATCACGCGTCCCAGACCGCGCGCACCTCCGGTGCGGCCGCCGCCGACTGCGCCCGGCCGGCCTGGAAGCCGGGCACCCACAGCGCCTGGTCCAGGACGTTCACCCCGAAGATCTCGATCGCCGCCTGGTCGGGACCGATCGCGACGACCCGCGCGTCGCCGAGCTCGCGCAGCTCGCGCTCGAGCACCGCGCGCGGCGAGAGGTAGGCCATCGGCTCGAGGATCACCACGGCCGACGCGCCCCGGGCGAGATCGGCGTTGGTGGCCGACCGGGCCCCGCCGTCCATGTAGCGGCGGCCGTTGATGTCGATCGGCGGGAAGACGCACGGCACGCAGCAACTCGCCATCACCGCCTCCGGCAGCGGTACCCCCGAGTCGCGGTCCCACGCGACGAAGGCGCCGTCGACGGCGTCGACCGCGGTGACCAGCAGCCGGCGGTCCGGCCATTCCTTGCGCGGCAGCCGCCGCCCGATGTCCGCGAGTCGCTCGGCGGCATGGTCCACCGGCGCCGCCAGCGCCAGCTCGCCCACCCGTACGCGCGCCTCGCGCGGATCGATGGCGGGGTCGAAGAGGATCGCGAAGGCGTTGAGCACGGCCTCCATGTCGACCTCGGGTGCGGGGTCCAGACCGGCGCCGGCGTCCGCCGGGATGCGCTCGATCGCCTCGGCCACATCCTCGCCGTGCGCGAGGAAGCTGCCGACGATCGAGCCCGCGGAGGTTCCGACGATCAGGTCGGCCGCGGCGAGATCGACTCCCGCGTCGCGAAGCCCGGTGAGCATGCCGGCCTCCCAGGCCACCCCCGCGACGCCGCCCCCGCCGAGGACCAGCGCCCGCCCGTTCACGTCGTTCGCCATGTGCCGCTCCTTTCCGTTCCCGCACGATATTCGCGGCTTTGGACGGGCGCGTCCATGCCATTCGTTCAGCCGACGGAGGAACAGATGACCCATCGTGATGAGCTGCTAACATGCGGGCGACGATCTCATTAAAAGGAGGTCGTGATAAGGGCGGCAGGGAGGTGGGCGGTGACGGATTTCGGGGCGGTCGGCGAGGGCCTCGACCGCATCTTGCGCGATGCGGAGAATGGCATGCCCAAGGTCCGCGAGATGCGCGAACGCATCGGCGAGCTGGTCGGCAAGGGCGAGGCGGCCGACGGCCGGATCACCGCGAGATTCAGCAGCACAGAGGGCCTTTCCGCGCTCGATTTGGATCCGCGGGTGCTGCGCCTGCCGGTCGCGGAGTTGAGCCAGGAGATCAGGGTCGCCGTCAACGCCGCGTCCAAGGACTTCCACGACCAGCTCACGCGGGTGAGCGGGGAGCTGTTCGGCGGCGCCGCGGGGTCGTCAGCGGAGCCGCGCGGCCCTGAGGACGCCAAGCCGTTCCAAGACCCGGCCGCGGCCCTCGGCCACCTGGAGAAGATGGGCAACGCCTTCGCCGGCCAGATGAAGGATCTGCTGCGCGAACTCAGCGTCCAGCAGCAGCGCGCCAGGGACGCCGCCGAGCGCTACCGCGGCATGGGGCGCGGCACATCGTGACGATGCCCTGAGGGCCGGAGGTCACCGGCGCCCATCCGGCGGCCCGTACGGCGGGGCGTTCGGGGGCGGCGGCCGGTCCACCGGCGGGCCCTGCGGCGGCGGGGGCTGCGGCGGCGGATACCTCCCGGCCAGCGGGTTGGGCGGCGGCGCCTCCTTGACCCCCATGCGGCGGCGCAACAGCCTGACGACGAACGGCAGCGCCACCTGGCGGCCCGGCGACAGGGAGGGGCCCATCGAGTCGCGCACCGCCTGCTCGAAGCGCGGCGACTCGAGCGGCACCGGCTCGGCCGGGCGGGGCGCGCCGTAGGGCCCGGGCCCCGGTCCGGCCCCTGGCCACGGTCCTGCCGCGGCTCCATGTGGCGGCGGCGGCCCGCCCGCTGGACCGACGGTCGCACGGCGCCCCCGGCGCCACGCGATGAGCGGCAACAGCAACTCGATCAGTCCGCCCAGGGCCAGTGCGGCGGCGCTGAAGGCGAACTCGCCGGCGCCGGCCTCGTCGGTGAATTCCGGCGGATCCGACCCGCGCGGGTCGTAGCGCACCTCGGCGGACGAGCCTTCGGGACGGGGCCGGGCACCGTTCACCGTGTAGGACCGGTCCGGGCAGGCCAGTTCGTGCGAATAGAAAACGATGGTGCGCTGTCCGGTCGGCCGGCCGTCGGCGTCACGCGTGGTTTCGGTGGTGACCTTCCGCTGGACTTCTTGCACCTGGCAATGCGCGGTCTTGCCCCAGAGGTTCTTCGCGAGCGTCTCGGCGCCGGTGATCAAGCCGGTGACCAAGATGAGACCGCCGAACAGGGCGCCGAAGATCACCCATGCCGTGGCCTTGCCGCGGAGCAGATAGGAACCGGCGCCTATGCACGCGACGCCCAACAAGGACAGCACGAAGAACAGGTCGGAGACGAACATCGCGCCCGCGGCGGCGGGCACCTGGATCAGCCAGCCGGCGGCGACGAGCCACCAGCCGCCGCGTGGCCGCGGCCGGTCGCGAACGGGCGGAGCGGGGGTTGTCATATCAGGTCCGTAAGTTCGGCGAACGGTCAGTCACCGGCCTTGACCTCGCCCGACTGCGAGGCCACCTGGCCGGTCTTGTAGGTCTCACCCACGTTGATCTTGCCGCTGTCGAAGCGGGGATGCCCGCCGTCGACGTCGACCCTGACCTCGCCGTCCTCTTTGGCGCCGATGCCGGTGCCTTTGTGCTCGTAACCGGCGTTCTCGCCGACGTAGACCGTGTCCTGTCCATCGGGAGACTGCACCCAGCCGGCCTTTCCGCCGACGGTGACCTGGCCGTGCTGGACCTTGCCCTCGGCCTCGATGCCCTGAAGGCCCAGATCGCCGTACCTGACGTGCCCGCCCCCGGTGATCGTGTCGCCGCCCGCGGTCCGTACGGTGGCGGTGCCGCCGACGTTCCAGGTGTGGTCCTTGTCGCGGTCGGCGTCGAGATCGACCGCCTTGAGCGGGATGCCCTTGGGCGTGCCCTGCGGCGAGGCGCCGAGGTCATCGGCCCGGTTGACGTAGGCCAGCCCGGCGTTGGCGGCGTTTTGGGCGAGGTTGGTGAGGGCCGCGGCCGATCCGGTCGCCTCGGCCTGGACGAAGTCGCCGAGCGCGGCGTCGTTGCCCTTGAAATGCTCGGCGACGGCGCTCAGCAGGGCGCCGCCCTGGAACACCGCGGCCACGCCGGTCGCGGCGCCGGCCAAGATCGCGGTGGCTCCGAGCGTGATCTCGAGACAGGTGGCGGCGATCGCCAGGCACTCGGCGTACAGCCCGGCGCCGACCACGCTCGCCAGCGCGGCGGCCGCGATGCCGGCGAGGACGCCGATCGTGGTGCCCATGGCGACCGCGAAGACGGCGTAGACGAACAGGGCGTAGGCGAACACCGTGAGCGCGACGCCGACCGCGAGGCAGAACGTGTACATGACCTCGAGCTGGGCGCAGAACTCCTTGACCTTCTGCTCATAGGCCGTGCGGTCGTCGGCCGACCAGTCATCGGGCGGGATGGCCGCGACGGCCTGCTGCAGTTCGACGCCGATCTGCTGAAGCTGCTGCGCGGTGTCGCGCCATGCCTGGCCGGCCTTGTCGATGTTGACCGGGTTTCCCTTGCACAGCTTGAACTGGTAGTTGATCCACATCGCGGGCGGCAGCACGAACATCGAGATGCCGGTCTCTTTTTGGGCGATGGTCATCATCGAGTCGGCGGCGCCGAGCGGAGTGATCGTCGCGGTCATCGTCGTGTCTCCCCTCAGACCTGCCGGACCGTGCTGTGCTCCTCGGCCGCCTGGTAGAGCTTGGCCGACGACTCGATGTTCTTGGCGTACTCGCCGAGCATCCGCTCGTGCGTGGCGAGGTCTTCGAACGCGAACTGGAGGGCGCCCGGGTAGGCCACCGCCGCCGCGGTCCCGGTCATGCTGAAGTCGCCGCCCTCGATCATCGCGTCGGTGTTCAGCCTGGTGCGGGCCTTTTCGATCTTGGGGACGAAGTCCCGGGTCAGTTCGTCGGCGTGCTTCCTGATGCGGTCGGGAGTGAACCTGATCTCGCCGGACATGCCCTCGTCTCCAGTCGGCTCGATGAGCGCGGGTCGCGCCGCAGGCGGCATCTTTGGGCCCATACCGTAGCGCGTTTGTCATGGCCCGTGTCACCGGGTAATCTGCAGGGGTTGCAGTCGCAGTTCCTCGTTCGTTTTATGTTTGTGAAGCGCCCGCGGAAGCTTGTCTGACAGCGGGCGTTTTCTCGTTTCTCCCGGCAAGGTCCGGCGGATGAGAACAAGGTCCGCCACGCAGCCCCGTCCTCGTCGAAGTGGCGAGCGGGTAAGGCTCCCTTGAAGGAGAAGAGAGTGTCTGAAGGCACCGTGAAGTGGTTCAACGCCGAAAAGGGCTTCGGTTTCATCGCGCCTGACGGCGGCGGCCCGGACGTGTTCGTCCACTACTCGGCGATCACGAGCAGCGGCTACCGCAGCCTGGAGGAGGACCAGCGCGTGTCCTTTACGGTCACGCAGGGCCCCAAGGGCCCGCAGGCCGACCAGGTGTCGCCACTTTAATTCCGCGGGACCACACGGTCCACCGGCCATGACATGGGCCGGTGCCATGTATCGCTACATGGCACCGGCCCATAGTCTTTCTTCCGCTATGGGAGGGGATGAGCGGATCGGGAGGGCTGGCGGCGGAGTGCCGCCGCGGCTCGTCGTGATCCTTGGCGCGCTCACCGCCATCGGTCCGCTGTCGATCGACATGTACCTCCCGGCGCTGCCCCAACTCGCCCGGGATCTATCCGCCGGCCCGGTGCCCGCCCAGCTCACGCTCACCTCCTGCGTGGCGGGCCTGGCGCTCGGGCAGATCGTGGCCGGGCCGCTGAGCGACGCGTGGGGACGCCGCCGTCCGCTGCTGATCGGGCTGGCGGCCTACGCCGCGGCGTCGACCTTGTGCGCGGTGGCCCCGACCGTCGAGACGCTGATCGCGCTGCGGCTCGTGCAGGGCGCCGCGGGCGCCGCGGGAATCGTGATCGGCCGAGCGATCGTGCGCGACCTGTACGACGGCGTCGCGGTCGCCCGCGTCTTCGCGTTGCTGATGCTCGTCACCGGGCTGGCGCCGATTCTGGCGCCCGTGCTCGGCGGGCAACTGCTCCGAGTCGGCCCGTGGCCCGCCGTGTTCGTGGTCCTCGGCTGCGTCGGCGCCGCGCTCGGCCTCGCCGTGCTGTTCGGATTGCGTGAGACCCTGCCGGGCGAGCGACGCGGCACCGGCGGCCCTCGCGGCTCGCTGGCGACGTTCCGGACGCTGCTGGCCGACTGGTCGTTCCTCGGCTACGCGCTGGCCAGCGGCACGTCCTTCGCCGCCATGTTCACCTACATCTCCGGCTCGCCCTTCGTGCTGCAGGACATCTACGGGCTCTCGCCGCAGGGCTACAGCCTCGTCTTCGGCGGCAACGCGCTCGGGCTGGTCGCCGCCGCCCAGATCGGCGGCCGGCTGGCGGGCCGCGTGCGGCTGACGCGGCTGCTTGCCGCTGGGCTGGGCATGCTCGTGGCCGGCGGCGCAGGTCTGCTCGTCGCGGTGTTCACCGGCGCCGGGCTCGCCGGCGTGCTGCCCGCCCTCTTCCTGATCGTCGCCGCGCAGGGCCTGGTCGGGCCGAACGCGATGGCGCTGGCGCTGTCGGGCCGGCCGGCCAGGGTCGCGGGGAGCGCGTCGGCGTTGATCGGCCTGGCGATGTTCTCCATCGGCGGCACCGCCGCCCCGCTCGCCGGCGTCGCCGGGCCGCGCTCCGCTGTCCCCATGGCGCTCGTCATCGCCGTCCTGGCGGCCACCGCCACCGCCATCGCGCTCGGCACGCGCGGCGGCGGCCGCGGTGGGGGCCGCGCCACCCGCCGAGCGGGAGGGGTCAGCGCTCGAGATCGAGCCGGCTGAGCTCGGTCCGGGACGCGACGCCCAGCTTGGGGAAGGCGTTGTACAAGTGGAAGGCGACGGTACGGGGGCTGAGGAACAGGCGCGCCGCGATCTCGCGGTTGGTGCTGCCGCGAGCGGCGAGCCGCACGATCTGGAGCTCCTGGGGCGTGAGCCGGCCGATGGCGTCGACGTCGCGCCGGCGGACCTGCTGGCCGGTGGCCCGCAGCTCGCTCGCGGCGCGCTCGGCCCAGCAGGTGGCGTCGAGCCGGTCGAAGACGGCGAGGGCCGCGGCAAGGTGGACCCTCGCGTCGGCCCGCCGCCGCGAGCGGCGCAGCCACTCGCCGTACGCCAGCCGGGTGCGGGCATGGTCGAAAGGGTGGTCCTGACCGGTCCGCTCGGCCAACTCGTGCAGGTTCAGCGCTGACCGAAAGTGCCGGTCGACGACGTTGTCGGCGTCGGCGTCGGCGTCGGCGTCCACGTCCGCGTCGGCGTGGGCTGCGGCGATGGCCAGCAGCGCCCGGCAGCGGTGGACCAGCGCGTCGACTCCGGGCCGGCCGCACCGGGCCGCCCAGGTCGCGAAGGCGGCGAAGGGCCGTTGGGCGCGCTCGGCCCGGCCGGCGCGCGTCGCCGCCTCGACGAGGTCGGGCACCGGCCAGATGGCGACGGCGGGATGGCGGCCCGCTCCGCTGGGCTCGGCGGCCAGGTGGCCGAGCGCGGCTTCGGGATGCCCGGTGCCGAGCTCGAGCAGGCCGAGCGCCCAGGTGGCCCAGCCCACCGTCGCGTTGAGCCGATGGGTGCGCGCGTGACCGAGCGCGGGCCCGGCGAGCTCGTGACAGCGCTCCCGCTCGCCTTTGACCGCGGCCAGCCAGCCCAAGATGACGTGGAACTGGCTGGAGCGGTTCTCCTGGCCCAGGTCGTGGGCCAGCCGCAGCCCTTCGGTGGCGCTGGCCAGGGCGCTGGTGAACCGGCCGGCCTGGAGCTCGGCGAGCGCGGCCAAGATCAACGCGTACGACAACCTGGCCGCCATGCCGTGGTCGCGATACCGCGTGACCAGCGCCGCGGCTTGGTCGCACGCCAGCGTGTAGGCGCCGACCAGCGGCGCACCGGCGGCGCGGCTCACCAGGTCAACGGGGTCATCGGCCGCCGCGTACGCCTCGATCATCGGCCGCAGGCGGTCGACCGCGTCGGGGACGGCACCGGCGAGCAGATCGGCGCAGGCCGCGATGTAGGTGGCCGGAACGTCAACGGAGGGAGTCTCAGCGGGGGCCTTGGAAGCGGTGCTGCCTGGCGGTTCCGCGATGGCCGCCAACGCGTCGGCGGCCGCGCGGCAGCCGGCCGGATCGTCGGCCATCACGGCGAACCGTCCCGCTTCGAACAGCATCGACCGGGCGGTGGCCGGGTCGAGCCCGGCGATCTTTTCGGCCGCCTCGGCCAGCAGCCGGTGCGAGGTGCCGATCGAGCCGTGGTCGGACTCGATCGAGGCGCGTACGCCGGCCGCCCACGCCCGCGACATCGGGTCGCCGAACGGCTCGGCGCGCCGCAGCAGGGCCCGTGCCCCGCCCGCGTCGCCCGCCTCGACCGCGTCGCGGGCGGCGAGGAGCAGCCTCCGGCCGCGGACCGACGGATCGGTGCTCAGCCGGGCGGCCCGTTCGAGCGCGGCGGCGGCCGCCACGCGCCCGCCGCGCCGCCGGGCTCGTTCGGCGGCGGCGTCGAGTTCGTCGGCCAGCGCGTCGTCCGGCCCGGCGGCGGCCGCGGCGAGATGCCACAGCCGGCGGTCGGCGTGCTCGTCGTCCATGGCCGCGGCGAGCGCGCGGTGCGCGGCGAGCCGGTCGGTGAAGGCGGCGCCCTGATAGACCGCCGCCCGGACCAGGGGATGCCGGAACGTCAGCACGCCGGCGGCGTCGACGTGCAGCAACCTGGCATGTTCCGCGGCCGCGAGGGCCTCTGCCGCGATGCCCAGCTCGTGGCCGGCCCGCAGGATCGTCATCGGGTCGCCGACGTCGTCGGCGGCCGCGACCAGCAACAGCGTCTGCGTGGACGCGGGCAGCCGGCGCACCTGGTCGAGGAACGCGGCCTGCACCCGCTCGGTCAGCGGCAGCGGACCCGGAGCCGGCCGCCGGCCCAGGCGCTGTGCCGCCGACAGATCGGCGGCCAACTCGGTGAGGGCCAGCGGGTTGCCGTCGGTCTCGGCGATGATCCGATCGCGCAGCGCCGGATCGAGGTCGGGGAAATCCGCGTTCAGCAGCGCGCGGGCGGCGGCCGCGTCGAGCCGGCCCAGTCGCAGCTCGGCCAGTCCGGGCGGCGGGGCGAGGCGCGTCGCGATCAGCATGCCGACCGCGTCCTCTTCCAGGCGGCGGCCGACGAACGCCAGCGCCTCCGCCGACGCGTGGTCGAGCCAGTGGGCGTCGTCGACCAGGCACAGCACCGGCCGGGCCTCGGCCACCTCGGCGAGCAGGCCAAGCGCGGCGGCGCCGACCAGGAAGCCGCCCTCCGCCGGACCGCCCTCCGCCGGACCGCCCTCCGCCGGACCGGTCGCCGGAGGATCGCCGTCGCCCAGACCGAACGCGTCGCCCAGGCCGAACGCGTCGCCCAGGCCGAACGCGCCCCGCAGCGCCGCCGCCTGCCGCGCGGGCAGACCGTCCAGCCCGCCGAGCACCGGCCGCAGCAACTGGTGCAGGCCGCCGAACGGCAGGTTGACCTCGCTCTCCACTCCCGTCGCGCGCAACACCCGCATCCCGTGGGCGGAGTCCGCGGCGTGGCCGAGCAACGCCGACTTGCCGACGCCGGGCTCGCCCGTGATCACCAAGGTGCCGCTGCGCCCGGCGCGGGCGTCGGCCACCAGCCGGTCGACGACGGCGCACTCGTCATCGCGGCCGTACATCACCAGCCCACCGTACTTACCTAATCCACCCCAGTCATTGGCGAAACGAACCCGGTCATCGCCGCTGAAGCGAGGGACACCGCCCGGCGGCCAGCCTCGAATCATGAACAACTTGGATCTCATGGCGCTGGCGTTGCTGCGGCTTTCGGCGGCGCGCCGGGCATCGGCGGAAACGGCGCGGACCGGGTCGCGGCGCGCGCCCGGCGCATCGGTAACGGGCGTGGACGCTGACGGCGGCGCTGGTCCGGCTACCGGTGGGACTCGAGGTATCGACGGGTCGGTGTGCCGACGCCCGTCACGTGGTCGTAGCCGGGCGTGGCGCGCAGCGCGTCGGCGCCCACGCCGTTGACGCCTTCCGTCCGCAGGTGGTAGACGTTCGGCCCCCGCCTGGCGAACGGATCGGTGTAGTCGGCCCGGACGAAGGCGACCTGGGTCCGTCCCAGCGGGTGGTCGGTCACGTCGTGGTAGAGCCGGCCGCCGGCGCGCAGGTAGATCGCCGGGTTGGCGAAGCCGATCGGCACGCCGCCCTGCGCCTGCTGGGCGAGCGCCTGGATGCCGGCGATCATCGGGCAGGCCAGGCTGGTGCCGCCGATGCGGCTTTCGGCGAAGCCGAACGATCCGTCCGGCAGCTGCGAGGTCATCCCGAACCGGAAGCCCGTCGTCGGGTCGGCCAGCGCGCCGATGTCCGGGACCACCCGCATCGGCCGCCCGCTCCTCGTGCCGTCGGGCAGTGCCGTGGACAGCGACCTCGGTACCGTCCCGCGCTGGTAGAAGGGCTGCCTGAACAACGTGCTCGTACCGCCGCCGGCGCCCGCGACGTAGCCGCCGGGGTACGGTCCGGGCGGGGCCGGACTCCATGTCCTGCCGTCGGCGGACAGATCGACGTTCAGCTGTCCCCAGCCGGTCTCGAACAGGTAGTTGTTCCTCGCGCCGACCGCGAGCGTGGTGCCGCCGACCGAGGTGACCCACGGGTCGGAGGTCGGCAGGTCGACCTGCCGCCCGTGCGAGGGGAAGTCGCCGTACCTGTCCTGGCACGGCGTGCCGGGCGCCTCGTAGCCGCAGTCGCCGGAGGAGAAGTAAAAGCCGATGCCCTCGATCGCACCCTGCTTGAAGATCTGCTCCTCGGCCTTGATCAGGGCCGTCGTGTAGTGCTCGGTCAGGTCGCCCCAGGAGTTGCTGACGATGTCGGCGAGCCGGTTGTCCACGATCTTGATCAGCGCTTCGTCGAGACCGTCGACGCAGTTGCGGCCCGCGACGTAGACGATGTCGGCGTCCGGCGCCATGGCGTGCACCGACTCGACGTCGAGGGCCTGCTCGCCGTACCAGCCGGCCGCGCCGCATTCGTCGACGTGGTCGAACGAGTCGGGCAGCACCTCGCGGTACTGGCCGGGGCGGAACGGCTGCTCGCCGTGCCGCAGCGCGTAGGTGTTCGCGTCCTTTTCCATGGTGGGCAGCGCGTACGCGTCGGTGATCGCGACGGTCACGCCTTTGCCGGTCAGCCCGCTGCCGGTCACGCCGTACGCCCCGCGTAGCTGCCTGGGCACCAGCCCGCACATCGCGTACGGCTGGTGCCTGCCGAACGCGGCCGGCCGACCGGTGGCGACCTTCTGGCCGTAGTACTTCGCGCACGGCTCGGCGACCCAGAAGTTCGGGTCCGGGGGCGGCAGCGCCTCGGCGGGCCGGCGCAGCGTCTTGCGCGAGTCGAGCCCGGTGACGGTGAGCACCGAGGAGGAGACGGACGACGGGACGGACGCGTCGGCCCGCGGTGCGCGCTCGACCTTGCCGGCGACCTTGTAGTGGTCGAAGTCCACGCCGAACGCCTTGGCGGCCGTGGCCGCCGTGCCCCGTACGCGGACGTAGTGGTTGTTCTGCTCGGTCACCGTGAGCCCGGCGGACTTCAGCCATGACGTGACCGCGCCGATCTGCCGTGCGGTGGGGCCGAACCGCTGGTTGAACCGCGCCGGCGTGAGGAACTGCCGGTAGAGCGGGCTGGCGGGGTCGGAGACCGCGCGGGCGTAGTTCGTCATGCCCCGCGGGTCGCGGCCGGCCAGCCAGACGCGTGCGTCGATCTGTTCGGCGGAGTCCGCTTTGGTCGTCGCGGCGAGCGCCGAGTCGATCGCCCAGGCCGGCTTGGTGCCGAGGATGGGATCCCGGCCGTCGGCCGCACCGGCGCTGCCGCCCGGGATGGCGATGGCGGCGGCGAGCAAGGGGAGAGTCACCCCCGCGAGGGTCAGCGCACGACGGCGCCGTCCGTCCCGTGACATCCCACCAGTCCCTTCTCGAAGACCCTGTGACTGGCGGCGGCACGGCAGTGGCCGGGCCCGATGTCGGACTGAAGATCACCCGTTGTGGCGCGCCGCCTCGCGCAGGATGTCGGGAGTTATGGGGCAAGGCAACGCGGATGGTGCAATTGGTGTGAAAGTTGTGATACTTCGCTCTGCCGGTGGGCGCGGACGCGACCGTGCGGCTATGGAGCGAGCGCCGTCAACGTGCGTTCGCCGCCCGGGTCGCCGGCGGTGGCAGGGACGATCGCTATCTCGTCGAGCCCGGCGGCCGCGTAGTCGGCGATCCGTGCCCGTACGGTCTCGGCGCTGCCGGCCAGGCCGACCTTTTGGGCCGCCTCCAGGGGCAGTGCGGTGAGCAGCTCCTTGGCGTCGGCGCCCGCGGCCGCCAGCTCGACGGCCCTGCCGAAGCCGGCCGCGGTGAACATCTCGCCGTATCCGGCGACCTCGAGGTAGCCGACCAGACTCCACATGATCTGGGCGTACGAATCCGGATCCGGGTCGACGGCGGCCGGGATCCAGGCGGCCAGCCGCGGCGCCGGACGCCCCGCCCGCCGCGCCGCGGCGTCCAGCTTCGCGCGGAACTCGCCGGCCAGCTCGGGGGAGACGAGATCGAGCACCATCCGGTCGGCGTGCTCGGCCGCGACCGCGATGGCCCGGTCGCCGAAGGCGGCGACCGTGACGGCCCCGCCCGGCGGAGGGCTCGGCGCGGCCAGCCGCAGCGCGTAGTGCGTCGACACGGCCGTGCCGTCGAGGTCGGCCCGCTCACCGCGGAGCAGGGTGCGTACCGCCCGCGCGCTCTCGGCCAGTGCGGTGGGCGCCCGTCGGCGCGACCGGCCGTGCATCCGCTCCACCACGCGGACGCTCGACGTGCCGAGGGCGACGCCGACCGGGCGGCGGACGAGCCCGGCGAGCGACGCCGTGGCCCGCGCGATCGTCGCCGGATCGCGGACCGCGACCGGGATCGGCCCGATGGTCATCGCGATCTGGTCTGTGGCCAGGCCGATGGCGGTGGCCAGCGCGAACGCGTCCCAGACGAAGCCGTCGCCGATCCACAGCTCGCGATAGCCCAGGCGGTCGGCGAGCGCGGCGGTGTGCAGGTCTTCGTCCGCCGGGCGTTCGGGGCGACCTGCGACGACGACACTGAGCTCCATGGGCTCTTTCTACCAGCGACCTCTCCCGCCCATGCGCGGTTCAGGCGTTACGGGCGGGTGCGGGTGCTCGGGCCCTCGCGTCCTGGAGGTAGGCGGCGGCCTGGGCGCGGAAGAGGTCGGCGTAGCAGCCATCGGCGATCATCAGCTCGTCGTGGGTACCTGCCTCGATGATCCTGCCGCGATCGAGGACGTAGACGCGGTCGGCGGAACGGACGCTGGAGAAGCGGTGTGAGATCAACACGACCGTACGTCCGGCGAACATGCCGCGGATATGGGCGAACAGGTCGGCTTCGGCACGGGCGTCCATGGCCGCCGTCGGCTCGTCCAGCACGATCAGCGGCGCGGCCCGGAAATAGGCGCGGGCCAGCGCCACGCGCTGCCACTGCCCGAGCGAAAGGTCGGTCCCGCCGGTGAACTCGGCGCCCAGCCGCGCGTCGTACTGGCCGGGCAGACCGGCGATGATGTCCGCGGCGCCGGCCCGCCGCGCGGCCTCGGCGATCCGTTCCTTGTCGTCGAGAAAGGCGGGGTCGCCGAGCGAGATGTTCTCCGCGACGGAGAGCTTGTAGCGCAGGTAATCCTGGAACAAGACGGTCGACAGCGCCCTGAGCTCGGCCGTGTCCGCGACGGGTGCGCCGTTGACCAGCACCTCGCCGGCGTCGGGGCGGTACAGGCCGGTGAGCAGCTTCGCGAGCGTCGTCTTGCCGGAGCCGTTCGCGCCGACGAGGGCGACCACCTCGCCCGCGCGCATCTCCAGGGAGACCCCGTCCACGGCCGGTCGGTGCCCGCTCGGGTAGGTGAACGAGACGTTCTGGACCGCCAGCGACGCGAACGACGCGCCGGCGGCGGGGCGGCCGGGGCCGGCGACCGGCGCGGCGCGGGCGGTGAACGTCCGCAGCGCGTCGAGGTAGTTGACGGCGTTCCCCGCGGACCCCAGCACCGACGTGATCATGATGCCCTGCTGGACGCCGATCAGCAGCCCGCCCAGCGCGGTCAGCGCCGTCGCCGGGTCGAGGCGGCCCGCCGTCGTAGCCAGGACCAGGCCGCCGATCGCCGCCGCGGCCACGGTGTTTCCGGTGAGGCGGGCCCGGACGTCCTTCCACAGGAAGCGCCTGCGCAGCGCCACCTCGGCGCCGAGCGCACGGTCGTAGCACGCGGTCAGCCGGTCGAAGAAGAGGGGTCCGAGGTCGAACGCGCGCACCTCCTTGGCCTCGTCGCGGCCGGTGAGCAACTGGGTGAGGTAGCCGGCCGTGCGCTGGTTCTCGGTGAGCTCGCACTGCAGGCTGAAGTGTGCGCGCTGCTGCAGCAGGGCCACCCTGACGGAGGGCAGCGCCGCGGCGAGCATCAGCGGCGGCAGCCACCACGCCATGACGGCCAGCGCGGCGGCGAGCGTCACCAGGGTCAGCGCCGTGCGCGTCACGGTCATGACGGTGAACGGCAGATTGGGCGCGTGCAATTGGGCGGCCGCGAGTGCGAGCCGCACCTTGTCGTGAAAGCCGGGATTTTCGAATTCCGCCAGCTCCGTCCGCGTCGCGGTCGCGGTGACCGAGCGTACGGCGTCGCGTTCGATGCCGACTCGCAGCACCGATTGCTGGAGCAGGCCGACGAGATTGAGCACGCCGTTGATAAATGCCAGCACCATGACGATCAGCGCGGATATGGCGGCGCCGGAAATATCGGCTCCCGTGCCGCGCTGGCCGACGCCGGAACCGAGCAGACCGGTCGCGACGCCGTGACCGGCGACCAGCATGCCGCCCAGCGCCAAGGAGTGCATGACCTGCAGGGTCGCGACGATCAGCACGCGCCGGCGGTCGGCTCGCCAGGCCAAAGCGGCCCCGAAAACCAGCAATCGCCACATCTCGAAAAATCGTCGTCGCTGGCGGTCGGTTCCCATTTATTCCCCTTCTTCGGGCCCGCGTTCGGCCCGCGGCCGGTGGCAGTCTGGCACGTCTGACGGCGGCTAAAGCGCGGGTTCGAATTTGTCTGTCCTTGGGCAACAGAAGCGGCCGCCGATAAAGATCCCGTGACATGGTGCCGTGCATGAGTTCCGGGATCCGGCACGGGCGAGAGGTGCCATGATCAAGGTTGAATCGCCGGTGCGAACAGCGCTGTGTCCAGTGGGCGGGAAGACGATCGGGTTCGCCGGAATGGCCACGCCCGCGCGGATGAAGGCCGAGACGGTGTGCTCCTGCGGCGGTCGGCACGCGGTGCCGTCCGGAGGCGTGGCGGCCATCGGGTTGTTCGCCGCGCCCGGGCGGCTCGGTGAGACGTGGGCCGACCCGGTCGCCGGCACGCTCGGCAGAGGCGCCCTGGCGCAGACCCGGCTGTTCTACTCGATCACTCGGGGCGGCGGCTCGGCGGATCGCGTGGTGCGGTTCTCGACCGACCTCGACGACCTGACCGGCGCCCGGCCGGAGGTCTGGCCCGCCGTCGTCGCGGCCACCCTCGCCGGCCGGCCGCTGCCCATGCCGCTCACCCCGTACGAGGGGATCTTCCAGCTGGCGTGCGGCACGACGCTGAGCACCTCCGGCGTGCGGGAGCGGCTGAGCCTGCACGAGCTCGAACTCGCCGAACTGGTGGACCACGCCTCCCGGCTCGTCGGCCGCCCCGCCGACCCGCGGGAGCTGATCCGCCGGGCGCTGCGACACGCCGTCGTCGACGTCCTGGGCACCGTGGGCGGCGAGGGAAGAACCGGGAACCGCGGTGGGCTGGTCGGGGACGGCGGCGGGCTCGGCGCGGCGGCGCTGGCCGCGGCCGGTGCGGGACGGCTGCGACGGCTGCACGTCCACGTGGACGTCCCCGTGCTGTGCCGCCGACGCGAGCGGCTGCCCGCCGACACCGTCGTGCTCGACGGCACGGCGCACTGGCGGCGCACCTGCGACGGCCCGCAGTACGGATTTCTGCACGATCCCGATCCGTGGCCACCCGGCCCTGGCCTGCTCGCCCAGTCCGATCTGGGTTCGCTGCCGCCGCTCAGCGCGGCGGGCCTCGTCAGGTTGTTCGGCGGCACGGCCGGGAAGACCGGGTGGCTGCGTACCGGCTGGCTGCAACTCACCACGGCGGCGCCGTTTCCCGGGCTGTTCGGGGAGCGCGGGTGGCGCGCGTGGCACCCGCCCCACGCACGCGGCGACGACGAGCAGGGTGGGGCGGAAGGGCGCGACGAGCACGAGGCGGCCCGGCCCGGCGCCTGGATCTCGGCCGCCGCCGAGCGAGCCGGCGTCGCCGTCGCCTCCGGACGTACCACCAGCCATCTGGTCCCCATCGGTAACGGCCCGGCCGACGCCGTTCCCGGCGCGGCGGCGGTGCGGGCCGTCATCGAGGCCCTCGAACGCGTGCCGCCGCCCGCCCCCGGCGATCCGCGGATCGCCCCGGTGCTGATCTGCGCGCATCCGGTCGTGCTCGGCGCGGCGGTGCTGTTGACCCAGGACGGCCGGTTGCGGGTCCGGTGCCGCGACGGCTACCCGCGTACGGCGCCCCTGCTGCGCGCCCTGTTGCCGAGTGATTGGCTGCCGGCGGACGTGACGCCCCATGAGCGGGCGCGGCTGCTCGCCGCGGCCTTCGTCTCCCGCCGCCTCGGCACGCACGCGCAGCGGACTCGGCTGCTGACGCAGGTCGAGCACAGTCCGTGGGTCGACGTCGACCGGCTCCGTGCCGTCCTGTCCGACCCGGTCCGGGTGCTGTCGGACGCGCAGGCGCTCTACCGGCTCTACGTCACGGCCGCCCACCATCCCGAGATGCTGAGCGCGGGGGTGCCCGGATGACCTGGCGACTGCGGACGGGCGTCAGCCTGCATCCCATGCCGTTCGGCGGCGCCTTCGTCCTGGACGACGCCCGGCTGGCCGCCCGGCAGATCAGTTCCGAGCTCACCCGGCTGCTCGTCGGCGCCGACCCGGTCCCGACCGGCCCGCCGCCGCCCGCGCTGGCCGCGGAGTTGCGGGTCGGGCTCGACGACGGCTGGCTGATCCGTCAGGAGGAGCCGGAGGAGCGGAAGGAGAAGGACGCGTGATCGAGGGCACCGCTTTGTTTCCCGCGCTGTGCTCCGCCGTCGCGATCGGCGGCGGCGTCGCGATCCTCGCGCTCAGCCTCGCCGCCAAGGTCGCCGACTGGGGCGAGACCCGCATGCTGTGGCCCGTTACCGGTGCCGCCAGGCGGATCGCCGGGCCTGGCCCGGTCACGACGGTCGAGGGCCTGGTCGTGGGGGCCGCGCTGGTCCCGGCGCTGCCCGTCGCGCTGCGCCTCGGCACGATCGGGCTCCTCTACGCGGCGTACGCGCCGATCGCGCTGCGCCTGCGGGGCCGCCGCTGCGCCTGCTTCGGCGGCTGGCTGCCCACCCGGTTCACCGCGGGGCACGCGGCGGTCTGTGCCGGCGTGGCGGTGCTGGCCGCCGGCGGCCTCCTCGATACCCGTTCCGGCAGGTGGCTCGCCAGCGTCGAGGCCGCCACCGGCATCGTCCTCGCCGCGCTGGGCATGCTGGCGACATTGGCGGTGGCCAAGCTGCGGCGACACGCCTCGGCGCGCGGCGCCCGGCGGGCGGTCGACCACATCGTGATCTTCACGACCGAGGACTGCGGGTTCTGCGCGGCGCTCGAAGCACAGCGCGGCCGGTTCGAGGCCATGACCGACCGCCCGGTGGAGTTTCGGCGGGCCGACTCCGACGACGACGTCCGGGCCGCGGGCGGGACGTTCCCCGCCGCCGTCCCGTACGGCGCGGATGGGCGCCCCGTCGATGCCGCCGCGCACGGGCTGGCCGGTATCCGCGACCTGCTGCACCGGTCGGCGTCGGCGAAGGCGCGGGTGCCGGCGTGACGGGCACGATGACCGCCATGTGGGCCGCGGTCCGGCTCCGCCGCCAGGCGCTGCCGGAACTGATCGCGGGGATCGAACGGCCGTCTCGGCGGCGGCGGGGCCGCCTGCCCGTCACGCCGATCATCGCCGTGCTGCGGCTCCTCGCCGGGTTCGCCGCCCCGATGCGCGAGAACGCCGTCGTCGTCGCGGCGCTGCGCAGGTGCGGGGTTCCGGCACACCTCGTGGTGGGCGCCGACCCGGTCCCCGACCAGCACGGCGGGTACCGCGTCTACACCTGGATCGAGGTCGCGGGCGTCGCGCTGGACGCCGATTCCCCGCCCGGAAATTACCTAGTGGAAATGGTGAGATTCCCGCGAACCCACTAACTCGCCCGGCTCGCCGAGACGAATTGACGGCCGCGCGACAGTAATGAAGGGATACGCGTATGTACGGTCTTCAGGAAATGGCCGCCACCCGCGCCACGTTCACCGTTACGCCGTACCAGAACGGGCGCGAGGACGGCATGTGCTACTGGGACGGCACGCCTCCCTTCTGCGCCGGCGCCTGTCCGTCCGGTTATGTGGAGCAGGGCCGTGGCCGCTGTGGAGACGGCGCCTGCTGCTGGACCGGCTACAAGGTGTACTGCTGCAAGGTCTGACACGCCCCGCCCCGGGCGTTATCTGAATTCTTGCCACCAAGAGCACCCTTTTCGTGCTGCCCCTGGGCGACGACGGCCGCTATTCGATCGCCGGTCGGCCCCTCCCTGGATACGAGGCGGCCCACGATCCTCAAGATCGCCAACGGCACGCGGGCGTCCGGGCGCATGATTCCCTACTTATGACGAATTGTCGTGACCTGGGAGTTCACGCTTCGTGATCAGTTAAATACGATACGTGTTTCACCGGCGACACCATAGTGCGACACGCGCCGCGAGCCCCTCAATTGATAGCTCGTGAGCTAGTGTTCATTCATCTGGCACGGCCGATTCGGGACCACCGAATTGTCGGAGTCAGAAAACTCATAGCAGAAAGAAGAGGGCCGTTCTCGCCGACGTCGGAAACTGTTGGCGCAGCCGACTCCCGGAGAGAACGACCCTCACACCCCGCCGAACCGCTGATTTTCATGGCGACGACACGGCCCGACGCGGGAGCTATATGAAATGTTCAATATGTCCGTTACGCTGCGGTATATCCATTGTTTGGAGCAGCCCACCCCTCGGCCGCGTTCGCAGTTTACTGTACGATGCCGGCCGTTGAAGGGGGCCGCTTCGCAATTCATTCCCGGCCGGTCGGGCGGGTGCCATGGCTGACCCGCGGCGCACGCGGCCGCGCGCCGCCAGACGCACCGCCCTCAGCGGTTGCGCCGTGCTCGCCGGGGGCACGGTGGGCGGGGTCGCGTACCTCTGCCGGGACGTTTTCGCGCTCCATCCGGCGACCGCCTCGCCCGTCATCACGCTGGGCGCGCTCGGCCTCGCGTGTTACACGATGTTCTTCCTGCTCGCCGAGGCGGTGTTGCTCGTCCTGGCGGTGGTCAACATCCGGGACGAAGAAGCGCACAACAGATACAGGTCGCTCATGCTGCTCGTCTTGTACCTCCTGAGCTTCCGCTATCGGCGCGTGCTTCCGGCCAGGTTCTTCGCCGGTCGCGGCGGCGACGGCGAAACGCCAGCTGATCACGGGTTCGGCCGGGCGCCGAGTGGCGTGTATTTCGTTCTCGATGTGACGCCGCGGCGGCGCACCGGGCCGGCTCCCGTCAACCGGGTGGCGACGGGCGGCGCAGCAGCCGGTCGACCTGCTGAGTCCGCTGTTCGATCTTGTCCACCTGGTTCTTCACGACGGCTCCCAAGAACGTCGTGATCGGACGACGACCCTGTTCTTCCAGCTTCAACTCGCCCAGCCGGAACGGAGTGAACATCGGGATATCCCCATGCCAGGGAGATTTGAACAATCCTGTAGTCGGGCGATCACAATGGGTTGCATGGCGAAGAACCCTCCGACCGTCCGGATGCGCCGTCTCGGCGTCGAACTGCGCAAGCTCCGCGAGGAACGCGGCCTCACCCTCGACGAAGCGGCCGAGCTGCTCAGCGTCTCCAAGTCCGCGCTCAACCGGATGGAGAACGCCCATGTCATCACCCGCGCCCACGAGGTGAATTACTTCATCATGATGTACGAGGTCACCGACAAGGAGCGCCGCGACGCCCTGCTGGGCCTGGCCAGCGCGGGTCGCTCCAAGGACTGGGTGAAGCGCTACGGCGCCCTGTCACCCGACTCGTCCGTCGCGGATCTCGTCCTGCTGGAGCAGGACTCCTCGGCGATCCGGATCTGTCAGCCGTTCGGCATCCCGGGAATCCTGCAGACGCCGGACTACGCCAGGGCGGTCAAGGGCTCGATCCGGCTCGACCCGGCGCGCGACATCGACCGGGAGGTGGCCTTCCGCATGGCCAGAAAGGAGGTGCTCACCCGGCCCGTACCGGTGCAACTCGACGTGGTGATCGGCGAGGCCGCCTTGCGGCAGCAGATGGGCGGGGC
Organism: Streptosporangiaceae bacterium; assembly: GCA_035765195.1. Classification (GTDB taxonomy): domain Bacteria; phylum Actinomycetota; class Actinomycetes; order Streptosporangiales; family Streptosporangiaceae; genus CALAED01. Next base: position 199,674 of record DASTYC010000006.1, on the reverse strand, counting down.
CGGCGTCCTGCGGGAGCAGCTTCGCCACCTGCTCGACGCCTCGCGCCCGGCCAACGTCACGGTCCGGGTGTTGCCGTACGAGGCCGCCAGGCACCCCGGTTTCGACGGCCCCTTCACCATGCTGGACGTCGAGGCCGGGCACTTTACCGTCGTGGTCGTCGACGGCCTTGCCCGGAGCGTCTATCTGGAGCACGATGACGACGTCGGGCGCTATCGGGCGGCCTTCGCCGAACTGCGCGCGGTGTCCCTCTCCGCGGCTGACTCGCGTACGCTGATCGAGCGGGTGCTCGATGAGCTCGAGGCCGTGCCGGAGGAGGAAGCAGGATGATCGTCTGGCGTAAGAGCAGCCACAGCGGCACGCAGAGCGAATCTGAATGCGTGGAGGTGGCCGGCCTGCCGGCCCGCGCCGGGCGGGCTATCGGGGTACGCGACTCCAAGGATCCTGCCGGCCCCTACCTCACCCTCACCCTCGACGACTTCCGCACCCTGGTCACTCGGCTGAAGGCCGACGCCTTCGTCCGCTGAGCCTCGCAGCGCCAGGCTTAGTGATCAACGCGTCCTCTCGGCCGTCTGGCCGGGCTCAGGTTCGGGGGCGCCAGCGTTGGTGGCGGGTGCGGGGCTCGCCCTCTCGGACGAGTTGCAGCCGCGGCCGGGGCTCGTCGGCGCGGCCGGCGCGGGGCTTGCGGCTGCCGGCCTGGAACGGATCGGGCCAGTCGGCCCCCGGGCCCAGATAGTCCTGGTCGGCGGCGGCGTGCAGCGTCCACTGCGGGTCGTAGAGGTGGGTGCGGCCGAGGGCGCAGAGGTTGGCCCGGCCCGCCAGGATGATGGAGTTCACGTCGTCGTGGGAGGAGATCGCGCCGACCGCGATCGTCGCGATGCCGACCTCGTTGCGGATGCGGTCAGCGTACGGCGTCTGGTAGCTGCGCCCGAATGCCGGTCGCTCGTCCGGGGTCACCTGCCCGGTGGAGACGTCGATGGCGGCGGCGCCGGCCGCGTGGAACGCCCGGGCGATCTCCACAGCGTCGTCGCCCGTGACGCCGCCCTCGACCCAATCGGTGGCGGAGATCCGCACGGTCATCGGTTTGTGCTTCGGCCAGACCGCCCGGATCGCCTGGAACACCTCGAGCGGGTAGCGCAGCCGATTGGCCGGCGACCCGCCGTAGCCGTCGGTGCGCCGGTTGGTGACCGGAGAGATGAAGCTCGACAGCAGATAGCCGTGCGCGCAGTGCAGTTCGAGCAGGTCGAAGCCGGCCCGGTCGCCCATGACGGCGGCGCGGACGAACTCCTCGCGGATCTCGTCCATCTCGGCGCGGGTCAGCTCGCGCGGCACCTGGTTGACGCCCGGTTTGTACGGGATCGGGGACGGCGCGACGACCTCCCAGTTGCCCGCGGGCAGCGGTTCGTCCATGCCGTCCCACATCAGCCTGGTGGACCCCTTGCGTCCGGAGTGGCCCAGCTGCAGCCCGATCTTGGCGCTGCTGTGGGTGTGCACGAAGTCCACGATCCGGGCCCAGGCGGCCTCGTGCTCGGGCCGGTACAGGCCCGTGCAGCCGGGGGTGATGCGCCCCGTCTCGGACACGCAGACCATCTCGGTCATCACCAAGGCCGCGCCGCCGAGCGCCTTGCCGCCGAGGTGCACCAGGTGGAAGTCGCCGGGCGTGCCGTCGACGGCCATGTACATGTCCATCGCCGAGACGACGACCCTGTTCTTCAGCTCCAACTCGCCCAGCCGGAACGGGGTGAACATCGGCGGCGGCGCCGACGCGGGGGCGGGGGCGCGCCCGGCGGCCGCCGGAGCGGGGACGGCGGCCGCCGGGCTGTCGGCGGTGAACCAGCCGTCCACCTCCGCCACGAACTCCGGGTCGCGCAGCCGCAGGTTGTCGTAGGTGACGCGGCGGCTGCGGGTCAGCAGGTTGAACGCGAACTGCATCGGCTCCTGGCGCAGGTACTGGCCGATGTTCTCGAACCACTCCAGGCTGGCCTGCGCGGCCCGCTGCGTGCTTTCCACCACCGGCCGGCGCTCGGCCTCGTAGGCGGCGAGCGCCGCGTCGATCTCGGGCTGCTCGTGCAGGCAGGCCGCCAGCGCCAGCGCGTCCTCCATCGCCAGCTTCGTGCCCGACCCGACCGAAAAGTGCGCCGTGTGCGCCGCGTCGCCGAGCAGCACGACGTTGCCGTGCCGCCACGTCCGGTTGCGGATCGTCGTGAAGTTGAGCCACTTGGAGTTGTTGGGCACGAGGGCATGCCCGGCGAGGATGTCGGCGAACAGCTTCTCGCAGCCGGCGATGCTGTCGAGGTCGCTGTCGCCCGGCCCGAACTCGCGCGTCGCGAACCGGTCGAAGCCGGCCGCGCGCCACACCCTGTCGCTCATCTCGACGATGAACGTGCTCATCTCGGCGTCGTACGGGTAGCCGTGGATCTGCATGACCCCGTGTGGCGTCTCCACGACGTAGAACTTGAACGCGTCGAAGACCAGGTCGGTGCCGAGCCACATGTACTTGCAGCGGCGCACGTCGACGCTGGGGGCGAAGACGTCGGCCCAGGCGGCCCGAGTGGTGCTGTTGGCGCCGTCGGCCGCGATCACCAGGTCATGGTCGCGGGCCAGCTCGGCGACGGGCGGCGCCTCGGTCCGGGAGTGGACGACGACGCCGAGATCGTCGCACCGCTCCCGCAGGATCTGCAGCAGTCGCCGGCGGCTCATCGCGGCGAACCCGTGCCCGCCGGAGGTGATGATCTCGCCCCGGTAATGGATGTCGATGTCGTCCCAGCGGGCGAACTCGGCCGTCATGGCCGCGTGGACGGCGGGGTCGGCATGCTCGATGCCGCCGAGCGTCTCGTCGGAGAACACCACGCCGAAACCGAAGGTGTCGGCGGGCGCGTTGCGCTCCCACACGGTGATCTCGTGGTGCGGGCCGAGCTGCTTCATCAAGATGCCGAAGTACAGCCCGCCGGGGCCGCCGCCGACGCAGGCGATGCGCATTGCCGAGCCGGTCCTCATCCGGGGTGGTCGCGGAGCTTGAAGCGCTGCAACTTGCCCGTGGGCGTGTACGGCAGCGCGTCGAGGAAGGCGACGGCACGCGGGTACTTGTAGGGCGCGATCTCGGCCTTGACGAACTCCTGCAGCGAGGCCGCGGTCGCGTCGGTCGCGGGCACGCCGTCGCGGAGCACCACGAAGGCCTTGACGACCTGGCCGCGCTCGGCGTCGGGCACGCCGATCACGGCGGCCTCGGCGACGACCGGGGAGCGCAGCAGCGCCTCCTCGACCTCGACGGCCGCGATGTTGTAGCCCGCCGAAATGATCAGATCGTCGGCGCGTGACTGGTACCAGTAGTAGCCGTCCGCGTCGCGGATGTAGACGTCGCCGGTGAAGTTCCAGCCGCCCCGCACGTACTCGCGTTGCCGGTCGTCGGCCAGATAGCGGCAGCCGGTGGGCCCGCGCACGGCCAGCAGCCCCGGCCGGCCATCGGGCACCGGGTCGCCGGCGTCGTCGACGACCCTGGCCTCGTAGCCGGGCACGACCCTGCCGGTGGAGCCGGGCCGGATGTCGGCGTCGGCCGAGGAGATGAAGATGTGCAGCATCTCGGTGGAGCCGATGCCGTCGATGATCTCCACGCCGGTGGCCTCGCGCCACGCCTCCCAGGTACGCGCGTTCAGATGCTCGCCGGCGGACACGCAGCGGCGCAGCGCCGGGGCCTCGGGCCCGCCGGGTTCGGCGAGCATGGCGCGGTAGGCGGTGGGCGCGGTGAACAGCACGCTGACGCGGTGTTCGGCCAGCGCGGCGAGCAGCAGTTGCGGGCTGCCCCGCTCCAGCAGCACGGACGACGCGCCCGCCCGCAGCGGAAAGACCACAAGCCCGCCCAGCCCGAAGGTGAACGACAGCGGCGGGCTGCCGGCGAACACGTCGTCGGGTCTCGGCCGCAGCACGCGGGCGGCGAAGGTGTCGGCGATGGCCAGCACGTCGCGGTGGAAGTGCAGGCAGCCCTTGGGCTTGCCGGTGGTGCCCGAGGTGAACGCGATCATGCAGACGTCGTCGGCCGCGGTGGGCACGGCGGCGAAGTCGGCCGGCTTGCCGGCGCAGCGCGCGATCAGGTCGTCGCCGTCCTTGCCGCCGTAGCCCAGGATGCGCAGGCCGTCCACATCGGCCTTGACGAGGTCGTCGGCGAAGCGGGAGTCGCACAGCGCGTGGGAGACCCGCGCCTTCGTCGCGATCTCGGCAAGCTCGCCGGCGCGCAGCACCGGGAGCACGGCCACCGCGACGGCGCCCGCCTTGATCACCCCGAGCCAGCACGCGACCAGCCACGGGTTGTTGGGACCGCGCAGCAGGACCCGGTTGCCCGGCACGACGCCGAGGTCCTCGGTCAGCACTCGGGCCACCTGGTTCGCCCGGCGCAGCAGCTCGCCGTAGGTCCATGACTCGTCCTGCCCGATCAGGCAGGGCCGGTCGGGGCCGAACCGCTCGACCGTGCGGTCCAGCAGCTCCTCGGCGCAGTTGAGCCGCGACGGGTAGCGCAGCTCGGGCAGCGTGTGGACCATCGTGGGCCACAGCTCGGCCGGGGGCAGATGGTCGCGGGCGAACGTGTCGACGTGGGCTGAGGGCGAAAGGTCCATGGCGACGCCTCTCCCGATATTAGAAACCAATCTAGCGTTTCGTTAACGTCCGTCAAGGTTGCGCTATCGATGGTGCGGGCCGGTGGTCGTCGGCGTGGCGCACCGCCCGTGGCAGAACGCGTTCCGTACGCGAGCACTCGATATCGTGCGACCGTGACCGACACCATGGATCCGGCCGAAGAACGCAGCCGCCGGCCGCGCTCGCTGATCGTCACGTTCTACGGCGCGTACGGCCGCGAGCTCGGCGGCTGGGTCTCGGTCGCCGACCTCATCCGGCTGATGGCCAGGCTCGACGTGGACGCGCCGGCCGTCCGCTCCTCGGTGTCACGGTTGAAACGCCGCGGCCTGCTCGAAGCGAAGCGCGTCGGCGGCACGGCCGGATATTCGCTGTCGGAGGAGGCCGGGCGGATCCTGGCCGAAGGCGACCGGCGCATCTACGAGCGCCGGGTCGCCAACGTCTCCGACGGCTGGGTGCTGGTGGTCTTCTCCGTCCCCGAGTCGCAACGGCAGAAGCGGCACCTGCTGAGATCCCGCCTGACCTGGCTGGGCTTCGGCACCGCCGCGCCCGGCGTGTGGGTCGCGCCCACGCATCTGGCCGACGAGGCGCGGCGCACGCTCGAACGCCTCGACGTCACCGCCTACGTCGACCTCTTCCGCGCGGATCACCTCGCCTTCGGCGATCTGCGGCACGCGATCGCGCACTGGTGGGACCTCGCCGCGCTCAAGGAGATGTACGACGAGTTCCTGCGCGTCCATGAGCCGCTGCTCGTGCGCTGGAGCCGGCGCCGGTCGATGGACGTGGAGGAGGCGTTCGCCGACTACCTGCGCACCGTCGACGCGTGGCGGCGGATGCCCTACCTCGACCCCGGCCTGCCGCCCGAGCTCATGCCCGACGACTGGTCCGGCCATCGCGCGGCCAACGTGTTCTTCAAGCTGCACGCCCGGCTGCGCGAGCCCGGCCTCAAGCACGTCATCGACGTCGTCTCCTCCGCGTGACGCGACGGCCGCGCTCAGCCGGGAATGACCGCCGTGCCCACCAGCTCGATCATCGCCGCCGGGTCGAACAGGCCCGTGACCTCGAACAATGCCATCGCCGGATAGTGCCTGCCGCAGTGCCGCCGGTAGATCTCGCCGAGCTCGCGCAGCCGGGCGCGGTAGGCGGCGGCGTCGGTGGTGTAGATGAGCACGCTGACCAGATGGCCGGGCTCGCCGCCGGCCGCGCGCAGCGCCGTGACCACGTTCGCCAGCGCGAGGTCGAACTGCTCGCTCAGCGTCGCGCCGGCGATCGTGCCGTCGGGGCGCTGCGCGGTCTGCCCGCCGAGATAGACCGTACGGCCCGGCGCGGCGACCACGGCGTGGGAGAACCCGACCGCCGGGGCCAGCTCGGCCGGGTTGACGAGCCGGTGCGGCTCGGCGCGGGTTCCCGCGGGAGGGGGCGGGCCGGCCTCGTCCATCAGCGGCCCTGCCAGTCCGGTGAGCGCCGGGCGGTGAACGCGGCGTGGAACTCGGCGTAGTCGGCGCTTTTCATCAGCAGCGCCTGGGTCATGGCGTCGAGCTCCAGCGCACCGGACAGGCTCATGTCCAGCTCACGCGACAGCAGCGCCTTGGTCTGTGCGTACGCCAGCGCCGGTCCCGCGGCGAGCCGGCGGGCCAGCTCGGCCGCCGCGTCGCCGAGCGCGTCGTCGTCGACCAGCTGGGTGACCAGTCCGTACCGTTCGGCCGCCGCCGCATCGACGGTGTCCCCGAGCATGAGCAGCTGGGTGGCGCGGCCGAGCCCGACGAGGCGGGGCAGCAGGTACGCGGCTCCCATGTCGGCGCCGGCCAGGCCGACCTTGGTGAACAGGAACGCGAAGCGCGCCGACCTGGCCACCAGCCGGAAGTCGGCGGCCAGCGCGAGCACCGCGCCGGCGCCGGCCGCGGTGCCGTGGACGGCGGCGATGATCGGGATCGGGCACTCGCGCATGGCCCTGACCACCTCGCCCGTCATGCGCGTGAAGGCGATGAGGTCGTCCGGGGCCATCTTCAGCGTCTCGCCGATGATCTCGTGGACGTCGCCGCCCGAGCAGAACGCCTTGCCCTCGCCCCGCAGCACCAGCGCCCGGGTGTCGCCGCGGTGCGGCAGCTCGGCGAGCAGGTCGCGCAGGTCGGCGTACGCCTCGAAGGTGAGCGCGTTGAGCTTGTCCGGCCGGGTGAAGGTGACGGTCGCGGCCTGGGCGGCGTGCTCCACCCTGAAGTGCCGCCACTCGCCGGTGAACGGTGCGGACCCGCGGAACGGGCCGGCGCGCTCCGCCCGTCCGGCGGTTCGTCGCTCGCTCACGCCTGCAGACCTCCTCCATCGAGAACCAGCGTCTGGCCGTTGACCGAGCCGGCGTCCTCGCTCGTGAGGTACTCGACCGCGGCGGCCACCTCGTCGGGCTCGAGCAGCCGCCCGAGCGGCGCCGCGCCGGCCAGCGCCGCCTCGGCCGCTGCGGCGTCCCGCCCGGTGCGCGCCGAGATCCGCGCCACCGACCGCTCGGTCATCGGAGTGCGCACGAAGGTCGGGCAGACGGCGTTGCTGGTCACGCCGGAGCCGGCGACCTCCGCGGCCACCACCCGCGTCAGCCCAAGAAGCGCGTGCTTGGACGCGCTGTAGGCGGCGGTGTAGGGCACGCCCGCCCTGGCCGCGGTGGAGGCGATGGCCACGATGCGCCCCCAGCCGTTGTCCCGCATGCCCGGCAGCACCGCCTGGGTCAGCAGGAAGGCCGCGGTGGCGTTGACCCGCAGGTGCTCTTCCCAGTCGGCGAGGCTGGTGCGATGGACCGGTGCGCTGGTGGCGATGCCGGCGTTGTTGACCAGGATCTCCACCGTGCCCAGGCGCTCGATGACCTCGGCCACCTGCGCTTCGTCGGTGATGTCGCACCGGTGCCCGACGACCGTTAGGCCCGCGGCGCGCGCCTCGCGTTCGAGCGCGCCCAGCCTCTGCTCGTCGCGGCCGAGTGCCACCACCCGGTGGCCGAGCCGCGCCAGCCGCAGGCAGATCGCGCGCCCGATGCCGCCGGCGCCGCCGGTCACCACCGCCGGTCGGCCGCCCACGCGGCGCGCACCTCACGCATCATTGCTCCAGCAACCTATGACGTTACGGTAACGACCGTAACAGAACCGCCCTACCCGCGGCGTTGCCATGGGTCCGAAGAGGTCCGCCGCCCGCACCACGCCGCTCCGGGGCGGGCCGGAACGCGGGCGCGGACGATGGCAAGCTGGGCGGGTGCGCCTGGCTACCTGGAACGTCAACTCGATCGGCGCGCGGCTGCCGAGGCTGCTCGAATGGCTGGCCGCGACCCGGCCCGATGTCGTGTGCCTGCAGGAGACCAAGTGCGCGGCGGACAGGTTCCCGGCGGCCGAGGTCGGCGAGCTCGGGTACGCCGCAGCCGCGCACGGCGACGGCCGGTGGAACGGCGTCGCGATCTTGTCGAGGATCGGCCTGGACGAGGTGGCGACGGGCTTCCCGGGCGAGCCGGGGTTCGCCGCTCCGCCGGCCGAGCCCACGCTGCTCGACGAGCTGGACGACGCGGCGGCCGGGCTCGGCGTGCCCCGCCCGGAGGCGCGCGCGGTCGGCGCCACCTGCGGCGGGCTGCGTGTGTGGTCGCTGTACGCGCCGAACGGGCGCACCCCGGACTCGCCGCATTACGCCTACAAGCTCGACTGGTTCGCGGCGCTGCGCACCGCGCTCGCCGACGAGCTCCGGCGCGACCGCCCGCTGGTGGCGTGCGGCGACTTCAACGTGGCCCCCACCGACGCCGACGTATGGGATCCGGCCGCGTTCATCGGTTCGACGCACGTCACGCCCGCCGAACGCCGGGCGCTCGCCGAGTTGCGCGCGCTCGGGCTGCGGGACGTCGTGCCGACGCCGATGAAGGGGCCGCACCCGTTCACGTACTGGGACTACCGGGCCGGGATGTTCCACCAGAACAAGGGCATGCGCATCGACCTTGTGTACGCCAACGCGGCGGCCGCCGACCGGGTGCGCTCGGCGTACGTGGATCGCGAGGCGCGCAAGGGCAAGGGCCCCTCCGACCACGCTCCGATCGTGGCCGACCTGCTCGACGCCCGTTGACGGCCGCGCTTACCGGTCTGCCTCCGCCGCGGCGAGGCCGAAGGTGGAGATCGCGCCGGCGAACAGGCAGCCGACGCCGACGACCCGGGCCCACCCGGAATCGGCGAGCACCGTCACGGTCACGCCGATGAGCACGGTGACGGCGGCGACCGCGGCGAGCAGCCGGCGTCCGGCCCGCTCGCCGGCGGCGTGCCGGGCGAGGTCCGCGAGGCCGCGGGTGGCCCCGGTCGCCGCGTCGGCCGCCGCGTCCAGCCGGCCGCGCAGGAAGAGGCGGAACAGCAGGATCAGCGAGGGAACCAGCACGAGCGCGCCGCCCGCGACGGAGACGACGACGGCGAGCAGCGTCGACCGACCCGCCGCGGCCTGCTCGAGGGTGAGCCCCGGCAGGAAGCGCGGCCGTTGGGCAACGGCCCAGCCGGCGACGATCGCGGCGACCGCGAGCGCCGCGGAGGCGCGGGCCGGGCCGTACCGTTTGCGCCAGACGAGCCCCAGGGTCACCAGTCCGGCCGCGGCCGAGACGCCGATCATCGCGGCCCCGCCGGCACGGCCCGTCAGCCCGTCGAACAGCGCGGGCGCGTCGGACCGGACGACGAGCAGGCCGGCGAGCGCGAGCGCACCAGCGCACACGCCCGATCCGAGGGCGCGGGCGCGGAAGTCGAGCTCCAGCTCCGGCTCGCCCAGCCGGTGCGCGTCGGCGGCGAGGTAGACGGCGGCGAGGTAACCGCCGGTGGCGACGGCCAGCGTCCCGATCAGCACCGAGGTGGGGTTGAGCCAGCTGGTGACGAGGTCGCCGCCGGCGTTGCCGACCGGGACGCGGCCGGACGCGATCCCGCCCACGACCGTGCCCAGCGCGAACGGCGTCAGGATCGAAGAGAGCGCGAACAGCTGCTCGATCGGGCGCTGACCGCGGGCCCCTTCGAGCTGGCCGCGCAGCGCGTACGAGGACCCGCGCAGGATGATCCCGACCGCGGCGATGAACAGCGGCACCGCCAGCGTCGAGGTGATCGAGCCGAAGGCGCCGGGGTAGGCGGTCCAGCACACGACGAGCACGAAGATCAGCCAGACGTGGTTGGCCTCCCAGACCGGCCCCATCGCGTGACGGGCGTGGTCGCGGGTCGTCGGCCCGCCGACCCGTCCGACGCCGGCCAGCAGCGACCACAGGCCGGCGCCGAAGTCCGCGCCGGCCAGCACCGTGTAGGCGGCGAGACCGGTGAGAATGAACACCATCGGGAGCTCAGCCATCGCGGAGGTCCACCTCGAGCGGCACGCGGCTGAAGCGACGCAGCAGCCAGCCGACCGCACCGGCCAGCCCCAGGTAGACAGCGACGAGCACGCCGTAGCCGATGGGGATCCCGGACGCGCCGGTGACCGCCTGCGTGGTGCGCATGATCCCGTAGACGATCCAAGGTTGGCGCCCGACTTCGGTGGTGATCCAACCGGCGATGAGCGCGACGACCGACAGCGGACCCGCCAGCAGCACCGCCCGGTAGAACCAGCGCGAGCGCGGCAGCCGTCGGTGGCGCAGCCGGACGTACAGGTACACGAGCGCGATCAGCGCCAGCAGTGTCCCGATCCCGACCATGGTCTGGAAGGAGAAGCGCACGACGTTGACCGGGGGGATGTCCTGTGCGGGAACCGTGTCCAGGCCGCGCACCGTCGCGTTGGGGTCATGGAAGGCCAGCAGCGACAGCAGGTCGGGGATCTTGATGCCGTACTCGACCTCCCGGCCGTTGTACCAGCCCAGCAGGTGCTCCGGCGCGCCCTTCGTGGTCTGGCCGAGTCCCTCCAGCGCGGCCAGCTTCACCGGCTGCGTCTCGGCGACCTCGCGCGCGGCCCAGTCGCCGATCACCACCTGCAGCGGCGCGGCGACCGCGGCGGCGGACAGCGCGATCGTCAGGGCCGTGCGCCGGTAACGGTCCCGGCGGCCGCGCAGGAAGCCCCACGCGTACGGGACCGCGACGAGGAACCCGGCGACGATGTAGCCGGCGAAGTACATGTGCACGAACTCGTGCCAGAAGTAGGAGTTGCCGAACAGCGCGGACCACGGGTCCGCGTCGACCGCACGGCCGTCGCGCATCCGGAACCCGCCGGGGTTGTTCATCCAGCCGTTGACCGAGATCACGAACAGCGACCCGGTCACCCCCGCGATCGCCACCGGAATGCCGGACAGGAAATGCGCACGCGGCGGCAGCCGGTCCCATCCGTACACGTAGATCGCGATGAAGATCGCCTCGATGAAGAACGAGAAGCCCTCCAGCGTGAAGCCGAGACCGAACACGTTCCCGAACCTCGCCATGAACTCCGGCCACAGCAGCCCGAGCTCGAAGCTGAGGATCGTCCCGGTCACCACCCCCACGGCGAACAGCGCCAGCATCACCTTCGACCAGCGCCGCGCCAGCACGCGATAGAGCGGATCGCCCGTACGCAGGTAGCGCCACTCGCAAAACAGCACCATCGCCGGGAAGGCGATCCCGAAGCACACCAGCGGGATGTGCACGCCCAGCGAGAGCGCCTGCATCTGCCGCGCCTGCACCAGGTAGTCCTGATCGACCAAGGCGAGCACGCCCCCGGCCGTCGCGATGACCCCGGTCACATCGCCTCCCACCCGTACCGAGGATCGGCCCCCTTCGCCGCGGCGCCGCCGCGGCCGCCGCCCGTCCGACAACCGTAACCGCGGGTGCGGCGACCCCTCAGAACGGGTCCCCCTCACCGCCGCCGGGGTCGCGCCGGCCGGGGCGGCCCACCTCCAGGGCGGCGGCCATGACCCTGGCTTTGACCATCGTCTCGGCGAACTCCTCCGCCTGCTCGGACAGGGCCACGATGGCGCCGCCCACGCCGAAGGCGACGTCGTCGCCGTTCACCACGATGGTGCGGATCACGACGCTCAGATCCGCGGCACCGCCGAGCCCGAACCAGCCCAGCGCGCCGGCGTACACGCCGCGGGGGCCCTCTTCCAGCCGGTCGATGATCCGCATGGTGCGGATCTTGGGGGCGCCGGTCATCGACCCGCCGGGGAAGGCGGCCCGCACGCAGTCCACCGCGGTCCGGCCCGGGGCGAGCCGCCCCCGGATCGTGGACACGAGATGGTGCGCCGCCGCATGGGTCTCCACATCGAACAGCTTCGGCACGTGGACCGTGCCGGCCGCGCAGACGCGGCCCAGATCGTTCCGGAGCAGATCGACGATCATCAGGTTCTCCGCGCGTTCCTTCTCGCTCGCGCGCAGGGCGGCGGCGAGTTCGGCGTCGGCCCGCGGGTGCGCGCCCCGCGGGCGGGTGCCCTTGATCGGCTTGGCCTCGACCCGACCGTCGGCGCGCACCGCGAGGAACCGCTCCGGCGAGGCGCTGAGCACCGCCACCGCGCCGAATCGCAGCAGCGCCCCGTACGGCACCGGGCTCAGCCGGCGGAGCCGCCGATAGACGGCGAGGTCGTCGACCGGGCCGGGCGCGTGCGCCATGTTCGTCAGGCAGACCTCGTACGACTCGCCTTCGGCGATCTCTACGAGACACTGCCGGATCCGCTTCAGGTAGGACCCGTGATCGTGCCGCAGTTCGATGCCGCCCCGGCCGGTCGCCGGGTCGGTGAACCGCCAATCCGGATCAGGGCGGGCAGGTGCCGCCGCCGCGTCGCCTGGCGGGGGGACCGCCCCGGGCCGCGCGAGCCGCCCGAGTCGTTCGGCGGTCTCGTCGAGCCACGGATCATCAGGGGTCAAGGTCAGGAGATATCCCGAACCGTCGGCATGGTCGAAGGCCACCATCCGATCGGCGAACAGCATCAGCGCGTCCGGAGTGGGGGCGGTGTGCGCGGCGTCCCCTCCGCATTCGGCCTTGAGCTCATAGCCCAGGTAGCCGACGTAGCCGAGGTTGAACTCGAACGGCAGTCCCTCCGGCACCGCCACCCGGCGCCTGGACAGGCTCGCGGCGAGCCGTTCGAAGAACGCGGGGTCGCGCCCGACGCGGTGCTCGAGCACGTGTGAGAGCGGCCCGGTGTCATCGCCCATGAAACTGAACCGGCCCGCCTCCCCGCCGGCGCCGTGGCCGTCCAGCCAGAAGCTGTGGTCCGCGGCGGCGAACAGGTCGACGTAGGCCGCCTCCGGGTCGGGCATGCGCGCGAGCCGCCGCACCGTCACCCGGCGGCGGGTCCGCTTCGCCCAGTAGGCGGCGGTCAGGTCGCGGAAGTTGGCCATCAGCCGGTGCCCGTGTTCGGTGCGGATCGACTCGGGATGGAACTGCACACCCCAGATCGGGGCGTCGCGATGCCGCACCCCCATCAGGACGCCGTCGGCGCTCCACGCGGTCGCCTCCAGTTCCGCCGGCAGCCGGGTCACGGCAAGCGAGTGGTACCGGACCGCGGAGAACGGCGAGGGGATGCCGGCGAACAGATCCGAGCGGTCGTGCCTGATCCGCGATATCCGGCCGTGGCGAGGTTCGCGCGCGCGGGCCACCTCCCCGCCGAACTCCGCACAGATCGCCTGGTGCCCCAGGCACACGCCGAGGAGGGGCAGCCCGCCCTCCCGGATCGCCCGCCGGCCGATGCCCAGATCACCCGGCCGGGAGGGGCGTCCCGGGCCCGGCGAGATGACGATGTTGTCGAACCGGCACAGATCGAGCGACTCCCAGGCGACGTCGTTGCGGACGACGACCGGCGCCACCCCGTTCACCTCGCTGAGAAGCTGGTGCAGGTTGTAGGTGAACGAGTCGTAGTTGTCGATGAGCAGCGTCCGCATGTCCCGATCACCAAGCCCTTGAATCGCCACGAACTGGGTCGATGCGGCTTCGAGCGATCGAACCTACCCGAGCGGCGGGAGCCGGGATCGGCGGGGTCACGGAAATCGGGCGCGGGGCGGGCCAGGGGCGGGCCGGGGGGCGGGGCCGCGGACACCCGGTCGGCGGCCCACTTCCCTCTGGTGCGCCGCCTGGTGATGCGGGATGCTGTGCCGGATTTCCCGCTCTTGTCGACGACGATCCGGTACAGCGAGGTGCAGCCATGTCCGTCGATCGCGATCTTCGCCCTCTGTCCGACCCGGAGGACATCAGCTCCAACCCGTCCGGCAATCCGGCGTTCAAGGACGTGGTGGCCGCGCGGCTGTCCCGTCGTACGGTGCTGCGCGGCGGCACCATCGCCGCCGCGGCGGGCTTCCTGACCGCGGCCGAGCCGCTGTCCGGTGGTGCCGCGGCAGGCGCGACGACGGCGCACGGCAAGAGCGGACGCCGCGGGCTGCTGGGCTTCACCCCGGTCCCGACGAGTTCGGCCGACGCGCTGACCGTGCCGGAGGGGTACGTCGCGCAGGTGTTCATCCCGTGGGGGACGCCGCTGCGGGCGGGCGGTCCGGCGTGGCGGAAGGACGCCTCGAACACCGCCGCCGAGCAGGCCCGGCAGATCGGGTCACATCACGACGGCATGCACTTCTTCCCGCTGGGCCGTGGCCGCGACGCCGGCCGCCATGGTGTCCTCGTGCTCAACCACGAGTACGTCGACCGCACCCTGCTGTACACCGACGGCGACGCCACCATGACCCAGGAGAAGGTCGACAAGGCGCTCGCCGCGCACGGCGTGTCCATCGTGGAGATCGAACGTTCCGGCGGCGGTTGGCGGGTCGTCGACTCCCGGCTGAACCGGAAGGTCACCGCGACCACCCCGGTGCGGTTCTCCGGTCCGGTGCGGGGGGACCACCCGAGACTCCAGTCGAACAACCCGCCGATGGGCACCATCAACAACTGCTCCCACGGGGTCACCCCCTGGGGCACCTATCTGGCGTGCGAGGAGAACTGGAACGGCTACTTCGGCACCGAGGACCCGGCGTGGACGCCGACGGCCGAACAGGCCCGCTACGGCGTGTCCGCGGAGGGGTTCGGCTACCGCTGGCACCTGGTCGACCCGCGCTTCGACCTCGCCGTCAACCCGTTGGAGCTCAACCGATTCGGCTGGGTCGTCGAGATCGACCCGCTCAACCCGCGCGCCACACCGGTCAAGCGCACCGCGCTCGGACGGATCAAACACGAGGGCGCGGTCATGACCGAATCCCGCGGCCGGGCCGTCGTTTACAGCGGCGACGACCAAGACGGCGACTACATCTACAAGTTCGTCGGCAGCGCCCCCTGGCGCCGGCTGCGGGCCGCGCGCAAGAGCCCGCTCGACCACGGCACGCTGTACGTGGCGGCCTTCGCCGCCGACGGCACCGGCCGCTGGCTGCCGCTCGAGCACGGCGTGGGCCCGCTGACCGTCGCGAACGGCTGGCAGGACCAGGCCGACGTGCTGCTGCGGACCCGCCAGGCCGCCGACGCGGTGGGCGCGACCAAGATGGACCGGCCGGAATGGATCGCCGTGCACCCCCGCCGCGACGGCCACGTCTACGCCAGCCTCACCAACGGCTCCGGCTGGCCGGGCGGCGCCAACCCGCGCACCCCCAACCCGTACGGGCACATCATCCGCTGGACCGAAGACGACGGCGACCATACCGCCACGACCTTCGAGTGGGACATCTTCGTCCTCGCTGGCGACCCCGCGTACGACTCCCGGGTCACGCTGGATGAGACGGACATCTTCGGCTCCCCCGACGGGCTGTGGTTCGACCCGGATGGTCGGCTGTGGATTCAGACCGACATCTCCAACTCGTCCCAGAACCTGGCCGGCCGCGGCTACGACCGCATCGCCAACAACCAGATGCTCGCCGCCGATCCCGAGACCGGGGAGATCCGTCGCTTCCTCGTCGGCCCCCGCGGTTGCGAGATCACCGGCGTTGTCACCACGCCCGACCAGCGCACCATGTTCGTCAACGTCCAGCACCCCGGCGAGGCCACCACCGCCTGGGGCACCCCCACCCCCGACAACCCGCGCGCGGTCAGCAACTGGCCGGACTTCGACCCCGCCGGCCGCCCCCGCTCGGCCACCGTCGTCATCCGCAAACGCGATGGGGGGATCATCGGCACCTGACCATCGCCTCCCTGACGCGGCCCGGCCCCGGAGCCCGCCGCCCCGGTGACAGACGGATCGATCTGGATCGGGGGACCAACCGCCCTGTTGACCCATGCGCCAAATGCGTATATAGGAAGCGATTCGTCCATTCGGCCAAAGGGGGCGCGCTATGGGCGGTCAGGGTCGGGGCCGTGCCGCGATCGGCGTCGTGTGGGCGTTGGCTCCGCTGATCTCGTTCGGTTTGGCGACACCGGCGATCTTCGTGTACGCGGCGGTACGGCTGCGGTCGGTCTGGCAGTGGCTCGCGGCGGCGCTGTACGCCGCGGTCCTCGTGGCCCTTCTGCTCACGCCGGATACGGACAGCCTCGGGGCGAACCTCGCGTACACCGCCTGGATACTCGGCAACGTCCTCGGCGGGACCGCGCACGCCTTCGCCATCCGGCGCCGCGTCTTCGAGCGCCGAGGCGAGGACGCGGCCGTCCGTCGCGCGTTCGACGACGCGGTCTGGACGGCGGTGGAACGCGGTGAGCTGCGGGACAAGGCCCGCGCGGTCGCCGCGAGAGACCCTTTGATGGCCATGGAGCTGCACATCGGCCGCCCCGATCTGCCTCGTGCGAGCGACGACGGCGGCCTGATCGACGTCAACCATGCCCCGCCCGCGGTGCTGGCCGAGCTGCCCGGCTTGACCTCCGAGCTGGTGGAACGCATTGTCGGCGCGCGGGAGGCGCTCGGCACCTTCACGTCCGCCGAGGACTTGTCGGCGACCGCCGGGCTGCCGCCCCACCTCACTCCCGCGCTCCGCGAGTACGGGGTGTACCTCCCCTGAGCCGGGCCCGCCCGTGGAATGCGGCGAGAGCCGTTCGTCCCTACTTCCATCCCGGAATTCGTTCTAATTTGCCGGTGTCGAAAGCCGTGCCGAGTAGCCGAGATCATCGAGGTGGCGCGGCTTGAGGGGCGAACCATGCGCAGACGGCGAGGACGCACCCTGCTGAGTGCGATCACATTGGTTTTCGGGGCGGCGCTGATCACCGTGGCGACGGCGACCGCGGCGACCGCGGCGCCCGCGACGGCGACATCGGCATCGGGTTACCGCGTTGTGGACCTGCACCGCTGGGGCGGCGAGTCCGGCTGGAGCGCGGCGATCGCGATCAACGAGCGCGGTCACGTCATCGGGTCGATGAACGGTCGCGGGGTGCTGTGGCGCGACGGCCGCGTCATCGACCTTGGCATGCCGCCGGGTGCGACGTACAGCTACCCGATGGACATCAACGAGCGCGACGAGGTGGTGGGGTTCACCGGCATTCCCGTGAGCGGCGGCGAAGAGCCGCGATACACCGTGCACGCGTTCCTCTGGCGGAACGGGCGGATGCAAGATATCGGGGCGCTGCCGGAGGGTGATTACAGCGTCGCCACGGGCATCAACGACTCCGGCGACATCGTCGGGAGAAGCTCCACCGAACTCGGCGAGTGGGGCCCGTACTACATGCACGCCGTGCGCTGGCACGCCGGACGTATCGGGGAACTGGAATCCAGGGAGGTCCTGTCGTACGCGGAGGACATCACCAACGACGGCTGGGTCGTGGGCTCGCGGGGTACGCCCGCGGACCCCGTAACGTACACGGAGGCCGTGGCCTGGAAGAACGGAGGATCAACCGTCCTCTACTGGGGTGACGCGCTGGCCGCGAACGAGCGGCATCAAGCCGTCGGAAGCCACCTCGGCTTCGCCACGTCCGTGCTGTGGACCCGCGGCGAGGTGGTGGAGCTACAGCCGCCACCCGGCGACGCGTTCGTCATGGCCGCCGACATCAACAACCGCGGTGAGGTCGTGGGCTGGGCCGAGAGCGGCGCCGTCGTCTGGCGGCGGCCCTCCGCCCCCGCCCTTCTGCCCGACCTGGCCCTCGCGAACAGATCGAGCCCATCGGCCATCAACGACCGCGGTCAGATCGTCGGCTCGTCCTCTCTGTCGGACGTCGAAGCACACGCCGTGCTCTGGACGCGGTGAGACCCCGGCCGGTTGAGGTCTGGCAATTTCGCCGGGGTTTGTAGAACATCGTGGGGACTGCTCGGGGGCCGGTACGCCAACGAGGAGCCTCATGACCCGCAGCATCGTCAACGCGGCCGCCGCCGCGGTGTGTGCCCTTGCGCTGTCCCTGGCCGTTGTCCCGCCCGGTACGGCGCGGTCGTCGGCGGGGGCGGGGGCGGGGGCGAGGGACTGCCGCGATGAGACCATCGCGCCCACCGTCGAGCAGGCCCGGCTCGGCCGGACCCTTGGCGCCGACCCGGTGCCGGTGGCCGAACGGATACTGGCCGGCAGCGGCCTCGAACGGATCGCCGGCGACTTCGAGCGGGCGCTGTGCTCGGCCCGGTCGCCCGCGGCGGCGCGGCGGGTGGTCGACGGTTTCGGCCGGTTGCTGTGGGAGCGCGCCGTCACCGTCGTCCAGCGCGGCGACCACGACGACCGGCCGCTGTATTGGGCGCGACTGTCCATGGCGTTGACGCTGCGGCAGTGGCGCTCCGACATCGCGCCGGACCAACGTGCGGCGCTGGAGAAGCGGCTGGAGTACGTCTCTCGCGGCATCACGAGCACTCGCTTCGCGCGCGGCACACGGAAACTGCTGGTCAGCGGCTTCGATCCCTTCGATCTCGACACCGAGATACGACGCGGCAACCCCTCCGGCTCGGCCGTGCTGCGGCTGGACGGCCGCGTCCTCCAGGTGGCCGGCCGCCGCGTTCAGGTGCAGGCGGTCGTCTTCCCGGTGCGCTATCCGGACTTCGACGCGGGCATGGTCGAGGACGCGTTCCGGCCGCATCTGGTGGCGGGACCGCAGCGGGCCGACATGTTCACCACCATCAGCCAGGGCAGGCCGGGCGCGTTCGACCTGGAGGTGTGGAACGGCAGGCGCCGTTCCACCCCCGCCGAACGCGGCGACAACAACAACCTGTGGGGCGGCGGCACCCCCACGGCGCCCGTGGTCTTCCCCGGGGTGGGGCCTGGCGCGGAGTTCATCCGCACGACGCTCCCGCATGACGCGATGCTGGCCGCCGACCAAAAGCCCTTCCCGGTGCGGCGCAACCCGTCGGTGACCGAGATCCCCGCGGGCGAGAGCGCTCCGGTGACCCGCCCGGACGGGCCCACGTCCGGATCCGTCGCGGTCGCCGGCAGCGGCGGCGGCTACCTGTCGAACGAATCGGCCTATCGCAGCACCCGGCTGCGCGAGGCCATCGGCGCGGACCTTCCCGGCGGCCACGTCCACACCCCCGTGCTGACCATGGACCCGGCCAACGCCACCGAGATCACCGACCCGGTCTTCGAACGGAACCGCGCCGACATCGGCTCCCAGGTCGAAATCATCCTGACGGAAGGACTGCGAGCGTCATAACACCGCCCTACCGGCTCTCGCGGCGCTCGCGAGATCGGATCTAGCGGGCGCCGGGCCGGATCTGGCGCCTTCCGGGTGAACTGCCAGAAGCACCCGGGAGGCGGCCCGATGACCGACTATCTGACCACGGCGGCGCTGCGCGTCGCCGTGATCGTCGGCAGCACCCGGGAGGGCCGGACCGGCGGCGTCATCGCCCACTGGTTCGTCCCCGAGGTACGCGGACGCGACGGGATCGAGCCGGCGACCATCGACCTCGTCGACTTCGACTTCCCGGCCCGCTATCCGGACCGGGCGACGCCGCAGATGAGACGGTTCACCGCCTTGATCGGCGAGGCGGACGCCTTCGTTGTCATCACCCCCGAGTACAACCGCAGCTTCCCGGCCTCGCTGAAGCAGGCGATCGACTACGCCTACGACGAATGGCAGGCCAAGCCGGTCGGCTTCGTGGCTTATGGCTGCGGATCGGACGGCGTGTACGCCGTGGAGCAACTGCGCACGGTCTTCACCGAGCTGCACGCGGTCACGGTACGCGACTGCGTGCGCTTCGACCTGCTCAAGAGCGGTTTCGGCGGCGACGGGCACCCGGTCGCCGCCGACGGCGCCCGGCAGGCGGCGAAGACCATGCTCGACCAGCTCGAGTGGTGGGGCCGCGCGTTGCGCGACGCCCGCGCCGCACGACCTTACGTCTCTTGATCATCTAGCCGAGCATGTGGAGAGGACAGACAATGACCGGTCATACAGGGGACCTGGCCATCGAGACCTCGGGTCTCGTCAAGGTCTTCGGCAAGACCCGGGCGGTGGACGGCATCGATCTGGCCGTGCCGGCGGGCACGGTGTACGGCGTGCTCGGCCCGAACGGCGCCGGCAAGACCACCGTGGTGCGGGTGCTGGCCACGCTGCTGCGTCCGGACGGCGGCGCGGCCCGGGTGTTCGGCCACGACGTGGTGCACGAGGCCGACGCGGTGCGCGGCCGGATGAGCCTGACCGGGCAGTACGCCTCGGTCGACGAGGACCTGACCGGAACGGAGAACCTCGTCCTGCTGGCCCGGCTGCTGGGGTACCGCAAGCGGGCCGCCCGCGACCGCGCCGCCCAGTTGCTCGACGCGTTCGGGCTGACCGACGCCGCGGACCGTCTGGTCAAGAACTACTCGGGCGGCATGCGCCGCCGGATCGACATCGCGGCCAGCATCCTCAACACGCCCGATCTGCTGTTTCTCGACGAGCCCACCACGGGACTCGACCCGCGCAGCCGCAACCAGGTCTGGGACATCGTCCGCACGGTCGTGGCTCATGGCACCACGGTGTTGCTGACGACCCAGTACCTCGACGAGGCCGACCACCTCGCCGGCCGCATCGCGGTCATCGACCATGGCAAGGTCATCGCCGAAGGCACGCCGGGTGAGCTGAAGTCCTCGGTCGGCGCGGGCGCGGTGCACGTACGGCTGCGGGACGCGGCGCAGCGGCCGGCGGCCGAGCGGCTGCTGTCCCTGACGCTGGGCGCTCAGGTCCAGCTGGACGGCGATCCGGTCGCGCTGACCGCGCGCATCTCGGGCGAGCAGACCGAGTGCGGGGCCGCCGAGCAGGCCTCCCGCGCGCTGGCCGAACTGGCCCAGGCCGGCATCACCGTCGACGACTTCTCCCTCGGCCAGCCCAGTCTGGACGAGGTCTTCCTCACCCTGACCGGCCACCCCACCACCGGCACCGAGACCGACAAGGAAGCGGCATGACCACCACGACCGAGTCCACCGTCCACGTTCCCGTCACCGAGACCCTGAGCGCGGTGCTTTCGCCCAGTGCCCGCCCCGCCAGGCCCACCGCGTTCGCGGCGTCGGCCGCGTTCGGCCGGCGGGCGATGCTGAAGATCAAGCACGTCCCCGAGCAGCTGTTCGACGTCACCGCTTTCCCGATCATGATGACGTTGATGTTCACCTACCTGTTCGGCGGTGCGATCGCCGGATCGACGGGCGAATACCTCCAGTTCGTGCTCCCAGGGATCATGGTGACGAGCGTTGTGATGATCACGATGTACACCGGGGTGGAAGTCAACAAGGACATTGAAAGGGGCATCTTCGACCGTTTCCGCACCTTGCCGATCTGGCGCCCAGCCCCGATGGTCGGTTACCTGCTCGGCGACGCGTTCCGCTACACGATGGCCGCCACCGTGATCCTCGCCGTCGGCCTGGCCCTGGGCTTCCGGCCGGACGGCAACGTCGTCGGCGTCCTCGCCGGCGTGGCGCTGCTGGTGGCCTTCTCGTTCGCCTTCTCGTGGGTCTGGACGATGTTCGGGCTGCTGCTGCGCAGCGAGAAGTCCGTCATGAGCGTGGCCATGCTGGTGCTGTTCCCGCTGACCTTCCTCAGCAACGTCTTCGTCGAGCCGGCGACCATGCCCGGCTGGTTGCAGGCGTTCGTCGAGGTCAATCCCATCACCCACCTCGTCGCCGCGGTGCGCGGCCTGATGGCCGGCGACACGGCCACGGGAGAGGTCACCTGGGTGGCGGTGTGCGGCGCCGCGTTGATCGCGGTCTTCGGCACGCTCACCATGCGCCTGTACAACCGGAAGTAGGCGGGCCGGTCAAAGCCGCCAGGTCAGGGCCTCGTCGGGCTGGTAGCGGCAGGTGGCGCCGGTGGTGACGGTCGCACGCAGGTACGCGGCGAGTTCGGGGTGGCGCCGATCGAGCTTGCGCAGCGTGTCGCGGATCCGGGCGGTCACCGTCTTGCGGGCGCGCTCGGCCTCGTCGCCGAGGCGGCGGTCGCGCCCGGCGAGCCCCGCGGCCGCCTTCAGCTCGTCGAGCAGGGCCGCGCGCTCACGGTCGTACTCGGCGGCGCGAGCGTCGTCGCCGCGCTCGGCGGCCCGGTCGATCTCTTCGTCCAGTTGCTCGAGTCGGCGTTTGTATCGGGCCTTGGCCTCGGCGTCGAGTACGGCGTCGCCGCCCAGCCGGCGGGCGGCGACCACGGCCTCGCCGGCCGCGGGGTCGACGAGCCGTACGGCCGGGATGTCGGCGCCGGGCCTGCTCAACAGCAGATGCAGGTCGCGCAGGCCCTTGGCGTCGGGCAGGTGGACCGTCCGCCCGGCGAAGCCGAGCGACCAGACCTCGCCGTCGAACCGGAACCGCGGCGAATCGGGTCGCTCGCCCGCCGCCAGCCCGTCGTCGGCGCCACCCGCCGCAGGCTCCGCCCGAGACCCCGGCCCAGACCCGGGCCCGGACTCCGCCCACTCGGTCCGATGCTCCGCCCGCGTCCGGCGGACGCGCTCGACGACATGGCGCATGCCGATCTCGGCGGCCTCTCGTTCCACCTCGTCCAGCAGGGCGGCGCCGGCCCGCGCGTCCCCGGCTGCACCACGGGCGAGCAGCGCCCGAGCGAGATGGCCGCGCGCCTCGATCGACCACGGACGCGCCAGGAGCCGGTCGGCGGAGGTGTAGGCCGCGGTGAATCCGCCGATCGCGTCGTCCCAGCGCCCCTCGGCCGCGTCGAGCAGGGCCGACCAGAGGACGAAGGGGCCGCTGATGTCGCACCCGTACACCGACACCGCCCACTCGCGGGTGAACGGGGCCAGTGCGCTCCGCGCCCGCGCGCAGCGTTCGGGGTCTCGCGTGGCGGCGGCGACCTGGGCCTGGAACCGCAGCGACATCGGCACGAAGCTGCGGGCGAGGGATTCGCTTCCCCCGGTCGCGGCCTCGGTCTCGGCGAGATGCCGCAGCGCGGCATCGATATCGCCCATCTCGACGGCGGTGATCCCGACCATGAGATGCGGATACGGGTGATCGTGCTCGGCGAGCACGCGATGCAGGTCCGCGAGCTCGTCGAACCTGCCCTGCAGCATCCACAGGGACCAGCGCAGGTGATCGGCCATATAGGCGAAATGCGAGTACACGGGCTCGACGGAGTCGATCGCCCGCTCCATGAACGACTGCGCCTCGGCGAAGCGGCCCAGGAGGGTGGTGATGATGCACTGATCGATCGAGGAGGCGAAGCTCGGCAGCGGCATGCCCTTGCTTTCGGCCAAGGCGACGAACTCGTGGTGCTGGTCGAGATAGCGGGGATCGCCTTGCTCGAGCAGCGCCACCCACTTGAACGACGCGGCGATGACCTCGGTCTCGATGTTGCCCGTGCGCCGGGCCAGGGCGGTCAGCTCATCGGTGAGAGCCAGCCGCTCCTCGGCGGTGCCAGGCCCCCAGATGGTGTTGTGGCGGGCCCAGAGGCTGAACCCCAGCGCCTCGTCGTCCGCGCCGCTGCGCGCCAGGGCGGCGGTATGCAGGGTGAGCTCCTGCGCCAGCCGGCCGGGCGACATCCCGTGGTCGGGAGCGGCGCCGCCGGCGTCCACCAGCCTGCCGTGCGCGGCGCGGAGCAGCTCGGTCACCAGCTCGTGTCTTTCCCCGGCGTGGTCGATCTCGTACAGGCCGAGCGCCACCCGCGCCAGCAACACCGGATCGTCCATCTCCTTCACCGCGGAGACGGCCTCGGTGCAGATGCGCCACGCCTCGTCGGTCTCGTGGTTGTGGTGCAGCCCAGAGGCCAGATCGATCGCGATCGCGACGCGGCGACGCGGCTCGCCCGCGGCCCGTTCGTAGGCGCGCCTGTGGTGCGCGATGGACTCTTCGAAGGCCATGCGGCTGTTGGCGTCGCGGGCCGCCGCCAGCAGCAGGCCCACGGCCCTGGCGGGTTCGATGTCGTCGCCGGCCAGGTAGGCGTGGCGGGCCAGATCGGCGGGCAGGATCCGCTCGGCGAGCGTGGGGTTGCTGTCGAGCGCCCGGATCACCGCCGCGTGCCGCTCGCGCGCCGCCGCCTCGTCGAGCAGGTCGTACAGCGTTTCGCGGACCAGATCGTGCGCGAAGGCGAACGAGCCGCCCCCGAGGGTCACGACCAGCCTGGCCGTCACCGCCTGGTCGAGCAGCCGGGCCACATGAGGCACCGGGACGGCCGCCGTGGCGGCGAGCATCTGGCGGTGGAACTCCCGGCCGAGCACGGCCGCGGTGGACAGCAACCGCACCACCGGCTCGGGGAGCAGCGACAGGCGCCGCCGCAGGGCGTCGCGGACCCCCGGCGCGATCGCGGTGACGGCGCCGCCGCTGTGCCACAGGCGGGCCGTCTGTTCGACGAAGAAGGGGTTTCCGCCGGTGCGCCGGTGCACCTCGGCGACCATGTCGTCGGTCGGCTCGCGTCCCGCCGTACGTTCGATCAGCCGGCCCACCTCGGCGCGGCCGAGACCGGTCAGCGTCACCGTCGTGGCCTTCGCCAGCAACGGCGTCAGCAGCGGCCGCAGCGGGTGCCCGTCGGCCGCCTCCACCTCGACGTCGCGGTAGGTGCCCACCAGCAGCAGCCGTTCGAACCAGGTGTGCTGGGCGGCGAACTCCAGCAGCTTGAGCGATGCGGTGTCCGCCCAGTGCAGATCCTCCAGCACGACCACGACCGGCACGCGGTGCGAGACCGACACCAGCGCGGTCGTCACCGCGTCGTACAGCTGGAAGCCGTCGGCCGTGTCCGTGCTCGGCGCCTCCCCGAGCAGGACCGACAAGCCGCCGCCGGCGGCGGCCGCGGCCCATTCCTCCGCGGTGGCGGCGCGGCGCAGGGCGCGGATGACCTGAACCCATGGCCAGTAGCCCGGCGCGCTTTCCGAATCCCAGCACGAGCCGCTGAGCACCAGGGCGCCCAGCCGTCTCGCGTCGGTCATCGCGCGGGTGACCAGTGCGGTCTTGCCGATCCCCGCCTCACCGGTGACCAGCACCAGGCCCCCGTGGCTGGCGGCGAGACGGTCGATCTCGGCGCGCAGGACCGCGGCAGGGTGGTCCCTGCCGATCAGCGCGGCCGTCATCCGAGGCCCCCGTCAACACGCTGGCTGCACATACCAGTTCAAAGGTAGCGACAGGCACCGACACGGGCGACGATGGCGCGATGCCCGAAACGCGAATTGGGACAGAGGTGGAACCCGCACCGTTCGGAAGGCGTAGTCGTCCGTGAACCCAGGGTCACGTCCGCGACGCGGCATCGGCCGGAACGGCCTCCTGTTCGGCATCGGCCGGGGTGAGTCGCGCGCCCGTCTTGTCATAGACGATGGCGTTACCGGCGGCGAGGCTTTCCCGTGCGAGCGCATAGTGGTGGCCGCACAGCAGCAGGTCCATCGGGTACGGTCGCGCGGGCGTGGGCGGCATCACCGCCACCACGACGGGTTTGGCCGGACAGCAGCAGGCTCGGTCGGTGAACGCGAGCGGCCACGCCCAGTCGCCCTCGGCCGCCTCACCCGTCGGCTCTTGTCCGGTCGCCGTGTGATCACGCCGCAGCTTGAACGCCATACTCGCAGCGTCACACGGCGCCGTCGCCGGGATAAGGGACGAACCTCCCGGCTCCGCCGGGGCCAACGACCCCCGCTTTCGCTTCGCCGGTCGTCGCCGGTCGTCGCCGGCCGCGTGCCGCCCTCACCACCACGTCATGTCGGCGCCGCGGCGCCGGCGCCGAGCCGCCGTTCCCCGGGCGCGGCCGGCCTCGCCATCGGCGCCGCGACGTGCTCTCGGAGACGTGATGGCCGGCACTTCGACCACGATCTCCAGCGGCACGCCGCGCAGCCAGCCGAGGAGCTCGACATAGGCGAGCCGCAGTTCCCTCGCGCCCGGCTCGGGCCGCGGGATGCGCACCAGCCGTCGCAGCTCGGCGTACATGTGGGCGGACAAGGCGTCGCGCAAGTCGTCGATGAACCCGCCGTACATGTGCATGAGGCGTGCGCGCGCGGCCTCGTCGAGGGTGAGAGATCCGGCGTTCAGTTCGTCCACCAGCCGGGTGATGGTGGTGACGACTCTCAGGAACCTGGTGGCCGATCGCAGTGCCGGTTCGTCGTCGAGATACGAACCGTCCCCTCCGGTGTCGCCGGCCGCCATGTACTCGCGTGGCGCCCCACCGCCCGCTCGAGGTGACATGCCTGGTCGTGTCTGGCGCATGCCGCTCACCCCCGGTGCCGCCCAATCCAATCGTCGATCTCGGCGCGCTGGACGAACCGGGGTCCAACGCCCCTTACAACAGAGACCTTGGACCCTTAAGACCGGGCCATAGGGACGTACCTGGCGTCCGGTCGCGGGGAGAACTTGAGAAGTGAGGCCGGCCGCGGGTGCCGACGAGTTTCCGCGCGGGGGCGGGTCATGAGCAAGAACACGCGCCAGGTGATCACGCTGGCCACGGCGGCGATTCTCGTGGCGGTCATGTTGATCGGCGGCGGCTGGTGGATCGGGCGCCGGGGCGCACACGAGGCCGGGACGCCCGGGCGAGCACCCTCGGCTCCCACGTCGTCGGCCACGGCTGAGGAAAGCACCCCGGCGACCAGCCCTGAACCTCCGGGCCGGCCCGGCGAGGCGCCGGCCGGCGTCTGGCGCCGGCTCCCGGCGGCTCCGCTGTCGGGATGGCACGCGGGCGCGGTCGGCGTATGGACCGGGTCCGAGCTGCTGGTGTACGGGTGGCGGGGCACCATCGCCGATGATCCGGCGACCATCGCCGGTGCCGCGTACCATCCGGCCCGCCGCACCTGGCGCCGGCTGGCGCCGATGCCGGCCCCGCGCGGTGATCGCGAGGGCTACAACAGCGCGGTGTGGACGGGCCGGGAGATGATCGTCCGCGGCTTCGTGACGGCGGCGTTCAACCCGATGAGCAACCGGTGGCGGTCCTTGCCGCCCGCGCCCGAGGGCGCGCCGGACGTGCCGTCGGTCATGGTGTGGACTGGCCGGCAGGTGCTCATGTGGGGCGGCGGCTGCTGCGACGAGTACGGGTCGACCGGCGCGGCGTACACGCCGGCCACCAACTCCTGGCGGATGTTGCCGGCGAGCCCGCTGGCCGGCCGGCGCACCGTCGGCGCGTGGACGGGCACCGAGCTCGTCATCGTCGGCGGTTTCGGGCTGCGTGACGACACCGGCTACCAGACCTTCGCGGACGCCGCCGCCTACAACCCGGCGACCCGCCGGTGGCGGCGGCTGCCGTCCCTGCCCGCGCCGCGCCAGTACCCGACCGCGACCTGGACCGGCACCGAGGTCCTCGTCGTCGGCGGCTCCGCCTCCCGGCCGACCCATCTGTACGCCGAGGGAGCCGCCTACAACCCCGCCGCCAACCGGTGGCGGCGGCTGGCGGCGATGCCGGAAGGCGGACGCGTCGACCACACCGCGGTGTGGACCGGACGCCGGCTCCTGGTGTGGGGCGGGCAGACCGTTCGTGACGGAGCCTGGACCGTCCCGTCTCGCGGGCTCGCCTACGACCCGGCCGCCGACCGCTGGTCCGCGCTGCCGGTTTCCCCGCTGCGCGGTCGCGTCGAGCACGCCGCCGTGTGGACGGGGCGTCAGCTGCTGATCTGGGGCGGGGTGCCGATCGGCGGGGACGGATCCGCCGCTCCGTTCATGGACGGCGCGGGCTACACGCCCTGATGGGCGGGGCCGTGCGGCCGCGCCGATGACGAACCGGCCGCGGCGCGCCTCTCCCGAAGGGACGTTCGTCCCTTGATTCGGTCGTGCGTTCCGCGGACGGTTGATGCGGCGAGAGGGTCGTGAGCGAAGTGGCGAGAGTCCGGCGGATCGTGGTCGGCGTCAACGGGTCCGAAGCATCGATAGAGGCGCTTCGTTGGGCCGTGCGTGAGGCATACCTGACGAGCGGCGAACTCACCGTGGTGCACGCCTGGCTCACTCCCGCGACGCTCTATCCGGCGCCGTACGCCCCGGCGCGTGCCCGCATGTCGTCGGACGAGGCGTGCGAACGCGCCGGCGCGGAGTTGACGGCGGCCGTGTCACAGGTGTTCGGGCCCAACGCCGCCGACAAGCCGCGCGAGGTGCTCAAGTGCGGGCCGCCCGCACAGGTGCTGCTCGACGAGGCGGCCGACGCGGACCTGCTCGTCTTGGGCGGACACCGCTGCGACACGCCGCTGCGGCATACGGCCGGCGCGATCGTCGCGGCGTGTCTGCGGCGCGCCCCGTGTCCCGTCGTCGTCGTCTCGTCGCCGCTTCACCCCAAGCCCGCCGTGTGAGCGACCCGATCCTCAGCCGGGTACGGGCTGGGCGGGGTGGGCCGCGGTGAAATGGCGGGTGAACCAGTCGCGCGCCAATCCGGCGACGGTGTCCAAGGCCCCCGGCTCCTCGAACAGGTGGGTGGCGCCGGGCACAACGGCCAGGGTGTTTTGGCAGGTCAGCTGCTGTTGGGCCTGCCTGTTGAGGTCGCATACGGTCTCGTCGCGGCTCCCCACGATGAGCAAGGTGGGGGCGCGTACCGAGGCGAGCAGGTCGCCTGCGAGGTCGGGACGTCCGCCCCGGGAGACGATCGCCGCGATGGAGTCGTCGGCGATGGCGGCGGCCCACAGCGCGGCGGCCGCGCCGGTGCTGGCGCCGAAGTAGCCGATCGGCAGGTCGCCGACGTCCGGCCGGCCGCGCAGCCAGCCGGTGATGTCGGCAAGCCGCCCGGCCAGCAGCTGGATGTTGAAGACGAACGCGCGATGGGACTCTTCGTCGGCGGTGAGCAGGTCGACCAGCAGCGTTCCCAAGCCCGCCTGGTTGAGCGCGTCGGCGACCAGGCGGTTCCGGGAGCTGTGCCGGCTGCTGCCGCTGCCGTGAGCGAACACCACCACTCCGCCGGCTCGCGGCGGGATCACCAGGTGCCCGGGCAGCCGGATCCGGCCGGCCTGCGCGATGACCTCCTCGTCGACGGCCGGCCGCCGGCCGGCCGCGGCGGTGTCGTCCGCCCGCGGCGGCGTGGCGGCGGCCCGGGCCAGCAGCGCGGCGGCCTCCTCGTCACGGATCTGCGCGAAGTCGACGTACCACTCACCGATCGCGAAGAACGGATCGGGGGTCTGCAGGCAGATCACCTCATCGGCGTCGCGGCGCAGCGCGGCGACGGTGGCCGCGGGCGCCACCGGCACCGCGAGCACGATGCGCCGGGCGCCGAGCACCTTGACCACCTGGCAGGCGGCGCGCGCCGTCGACCCGGTGGCCAGGCCGTCGTCCACCACCACCACGGTGCGGCCGGCCAGCGGCACCGGCGGCCGGTCCGCGCGCATGGCCCGGACCAGCCGGTCGAGTTCGGCGCGCTCGGCGGCCTCCACCTCGGCGATCTGGTCCGCGGTGAGCGAGGCGACGCTCACCACGTGCTCGTTGCGGACCCGTACCCCGCCCTCACCGATGGCGCCGAAGCCCAGCTCCGGCTGGAACGGCACGCCGAGCTTGCGGACCACGATCACGTCCAGTGGGGCGCCCAGCTGCCTGGCCACCTCGAACGCGACCGGCACCCCGCCGCGCGGCAACCCGAGCACGACGACGTCCTCCCCCCGCAGGTGACGCAGCCGCTGGGCGAGATGACGTCCCGCGTCCACCCGATCGCTGAACAACATCCACCACCACCCCCGGAGAAGTCGGCCTCACTATCAACCCGACCCCCAGAACGGGCGGGACCGCCAGGGACGAACGTCCCCGGGATCCGCCGGGCCCGCCGCGCCCCCATGGAACCAGGCCCAAATGGACAAAAGGCCTTTCTTTTGTAGGAACAACGAACTGAATGAGCCTCCAGGCGTCCCTGATCTGTGGGACCCCCGGACCTGCGCACGCCAGGGTGCCACGCGGCAGCGTGGGGGAAACGCCTGCCGAATCAGCCTGTGGCGAGGGAGGCGGCGGCCATGCCAAGCGACCGGACGTATCGAACCTTCAAGCGCGTGCGGCACCGGATCGACCGGTTGCCGCCGTTGGACCTGCGCACGCCCTCAGGGCGACTGCTCCCCTATTGATCTCTGCCCGGCCCGGCGCGGCTCGCGGGCGAATCCCCGTGAGCCGTCCCGGCCGGAAAGCCCCCTGCTGAAGTGTGGTGGTGGATAGCGTGCGTATCCGCTTTATCGAACCGCGGCCTCCGGGCCACCATGTCTACGACCGGGTACTGCTGCCGCGCCTGGGCCTGCCGTTGATGGGCACGATGCTCGCCGGCCGCGGCCACGACGTCCGGTGCTACTGCGAGTCCCTCGCTCCCATCGATGTGACGGATTGCCTGCGCGCGGACCTCATCGGGATCTCCGGCACGACCTCGACTCAGCTGTACGCCTACGGCATGGCCGCCGAGTTCGAGGCGGCGGGCGTCCCCGTGGTGCTGGGCGGTCCGCACGTGACGTTCATGGCCGACGAGGCCCTGGCGCACGCGCGCTTTGTGGTCCGCGGCGAAGGGGAGCGGACCATCGGCGAACTCGTCGACGCGCTGGAAACCGAGCGCCCGCTGACGGGAATCGCCGGGCTGTCGTGGCGGGCGCCGGACGGGACGTACAGGCACAATCCGCCGCGTCCGCGCTGCTCGCAGCAGGACTTCGAGGCGCTGCCCGCCCCCGACCTGACCCTCATCGCCGGGCACGAGCGGATGGGGGTGAAGCCGCTCATGACCCAGTGGGGCTGCCCCTTCGACTGTGATTTCTGCTCGGTCACCGCGATGTTCTCCAGGACGATCCGGCACCGGCGCACCGACCAGATCCTCGCCGAACTCGCCGGTCTTGCCGCCGAGCGCGTGTTCTTCCACGACGACATCTTCGTGGTGAACAAGAACCGCACGAAGGAGCTGCTCCGGGGCATGATCGCAAGCGATGTGACGCCGGAGTGGCTGGCGCAGGTGCGGGCCGCGGAGACGGTCTTCGCCTCCAAGGCTGCGCGCGAGCCGGACCTGGAGTTGCTGCGGCTCATGCGCGGTTCCGGCTGCTGGATGGTGATGGTCGGCTTCGAGAGCGTCTGCGAGGAGTCGCTCCGGCAGATGAACAAGCGCCAGCAGGTACAGGACATCATCGAGTCCGTGGACCTGTTCCACGCCCACGGCATCAAGGTGCACGGGCTGTTCATGGCCGGCATCGACACCGACGCACCCGAGCAGGCGGAGGCGACGGTGGACTTCGCCAAGCGGCACGGCATCGACACCATCCAGATCATGATCGAGACCCCGCTGCCCGGCACCCGCCTGTTCCGCCGCAAGGAGGCCGAGGGACAGATCTTCACCAAGGACTGGTCGTTGTACGACGGGCACCACGCGGTCATGCGTCCGGCGACCATGCACCCCTACGACGTCCAGACCCGAACGGTGCGGGCCATGCGGCACTTCTACTCGCTGCCCAACATCGTGCTGCCGGCGATCCGCGACTTCGCCCGGCACGCCCCGGAACTGACACGACTGGCCCTCCGCAACCATCTGCCCGCGCGGCTGCCGACGCTCGCGTCGCTGGCGCTACGCCACCGCTGGCACGAACTCGCCGAAGATCTGAAGGCCCGCCTGCCCCGCTCGGACTGGGACGACATCGAAGACATGTTCGCGATCACCGCGCTCCGAGCGTACGGGCGGCGGCAAACCCGCGAATGGACGAGGCAAGAGCACACGAAGGCGCATCTGGAACTCCTCGCGAACCTGCCGTAGCCCGCCGACGGGGATGACCAAAGGTCCTGCGCCGGTAGGGCCTAACGCCTCTGGGTAGACGCGAGCCCGGCAGACGACACTGACTTCTAGGCCTGCGAGGTGAGCGAGGGAGCTCGATCGTCAGACCTCGAGGGAGAACCCGGGGCTGACGGGGAGCTGAGAGGCCGGCCGGCTGGAATGCCGGGGCGGCGACCCCCACGACCTGATCCGGATAATGCCGGCGAAGGGAAATCACCCCGCAGGTCATTGTCGTCCGTTGCCCCCCGTTGCCATCGACCTTCGGCTCTGGCGGTCCGGTGACCTTCGGCTCTGCCGTCCGGCCCGTGGATCGGCGATCGTCGGTGTCATGGCATCCACGGTGCGGTTGCGCTTGTTCAATCGGGTTTTCAATCCCGTCGTGCGCACGGTGGTAAGGCGCCGGCCGCATGGCCGGCTGGCCCGCACTGTCGCGCTCCTCTCCTATCGCGGACGAGTTTCGGGGCGTTCGTTCACCGTTCCGGTCGAATACGCGGCGGACGCCGAGGGCCGGTACATCGTGGTCCCCGGCGACCCGGAGCACAAGAACTGGTGGAAGAACTTCCGGGTGCCGATGACGGTCCGCTTCCTGGCCGCCGGCTCCGACATCGTCGGCCACGCGGCGCTGATCGAGGAGCCGAAGGAACGTCGCGACGCGCTCGAGGCGTACTTCCGGCGCTTCCCGATGGCCGCCCGCGCGCACGGCCTGCCGCGCCACGGCGACGGCGGCTTCGACTCCGAGAGGCTCGACGCGCTCGCCGACCGGCTCGTCGTCGTACGTATCGATCGCCGGAGCTAGGCATGCCCGACAGCCCGAGCGCCCGAGGCGCGCGGGCGAGCCCCGCGTGGGTCATCGGCCTGCGCGCGGTCGCGTTCGCGGCAGGCACGACGCGCCCGTACGTCCACTGTCTCGGTGGTTCAGGCAGATGGCCGGCAGGACGAACCAGCGCAGTTCCTCGAAGTCGTCGGACAGCCCCGGCGGCCGCAGGTCGATGTGATCGGGCCGCGACTCCATCAGCGTGCGGGCCTGGTCGAGATAGCCGGGCAGGACGTCTTCCCCCGCGTGCGTACGCGTGTGCGGGTAGCGGATGGCGCCGTCGGCTTCGAACCGGAGGTCGGTGAGGCGGAGCGGGGGCCGGGGGGCGCCGCGATGGTGTCGCCACAGGCCGGTGTGGGGGTCGAAGCGATAGTCGGTGAGCAGCCGGTGGCCCCGCGCGGCGATGAGGTCGACCGAGTCGATCAGGTAGTCGCAGATCGTGTCGGAGATGAAGTAGTTGAAGTTGATGCGGACCCAGCCGGGTTTGACGCCTTCGCAGCCCTGCCGGATCTCGTCACGGAAGGCATGGGACTTCTCCAGGTCGATGGCGAGCAGCCGGTGGCCGTACGGGCCGGCGCACGAGCAGCCGCCACGCGATTGAATGCCGAACAGGTCGTTGAGCAGCGCGACGACGTAGTTGTGGTGCAGATACAGACCCGGGGCCGGCACGGCCCTGATGCGGACCGACACGATCGACAGGCGGCGGGAGTGCTGGTCGCCGAGGATCTCGATGTTGGGGTTGTGCCGCCAGCGGTCCAGGGCGCGGCGCCAGAACCGTTCTTCGCGGGCCTGGATGAGCTCGGTGCCCACGGCCTGCTTGAGCCCGAAGACCAGTCCGGCGCGGATCGATTCGACGATGGCGGGGGTGCCGCCCTCCTCGCGGGCGATCGGGTCGTCGAGGTAGCGGTGTCCGATCGGGTCGACGAACGCGACGGTGCCGCCGCCGGGCACGGTCGGCACCCGGTTGCGCACCAGTTCCCGGCGGACCACCAGGACGCCGGGGGTCTGCGGGCCCCCGACGAACTTGTGCGGGGACAAGAAGATGGCGTCCTTGTGATCGGCGCGGCCCGGCGCGGTTGCGGTCATCCGGATCGGCACGTACGGGCCGGCCGCGGCGTAGTCCCACAGGGAGAGCGCGCCGTGGGCGTGCAGCAGCGCGGCGATCCGTTCGGTGTCGGACAAGATCCCGGTGACATTGGAGGCGGCCGAGAAGCTGCCGATGAGCAGCGGCCGGTCGGCGTACCGGTCCAGCTGGGCGCGCAGGTCGTCAAGGTCGATGTGGCCATCGGCGTCCTCGCCGATGACGACGACGTCGGCGAGGGACTCCCGCCAGGGCAGTTCGTTGGAGTGGTGCTCGTACGGCCCGACGAACACCACCGGCCGCTCGGTCGGCGGGATCCGTTCCAGCAGGCGGAACCGTTCGGCCGGGCCGGCAGGCAGGCGTAGCTCCATGATGCCGATGAGCTTGTTGACGGCCGCGGTGGCCCCCGAACCGCAGAACATCACCAGGTCGTCCGGTCCGCCGCCGACCGCCTCTCGGATGATCTGGCGGGCCTCCTCGCGCAGCCGGGTCGTCTGCAGCCCGGTGCCGGAGCTTTCGGTGTGGGTGTTGGCGTAGCGCGGGAGCACCTGGTCGCGGATGAAGTCCTCGATGAAGTCCAGCGACCGGCCCGAGGCCGTGTAGTCGGCATAGATGATGCGGCGCGGTCCGTACGGGCCGTCCAGCACTTCGTCGTCGCCGATGATGCCGCGGCGGATCCGCTCCAGCAGTGGCGACGTCGGCGGTCCGGCCACCCCGGGGCGACGTGCCTGGTCGGTCACCATGTGCTCAGCTTGGCGCGCCGGCACCGATCTCGTCGCCGGACCTCGGTCCCTTGCCGGCGGGACTTCCGCCGGACGGTGCGGTCAAAACGGGTCGTTCGGGACCGTGGTCCCGGGACTTTGGGCCCTGCCCCGTCGCGTCGGAACAGGCTGAGCCTGTCGGCTGTGGAGGTGTGTCATGACGCGACGCGGATCAGGACTCACCCAGGACCCGGCGCGGGACACGGCCGGCGCGACTATCGATACCGGCCGCGCGCCCGCCGAACCGCCTTCGGTCGCCGCCCTGCTGGAACGGGACGGGGTCGGGCGACGCTCGTTCCTCCAGTGGTGCGGCTTCATCGCCGGAGTGCTCGCGCTGCCCGCGGATCCGTTCGGTGAGCGGATTGCCCACGCGCTGACCACGCAGCCCCGGCTTCCCGTCCTGTGGCTGAACGGACAGGACTGCAACGGCAACATCGAAGGTTTCCTGCGGGCGTCCGACCCGACGCCCTCCGAGCTCGTGCTCGACCGCCTGTCGATCGACTACGTCGAACTGCTGATGGCCCCGTCCGGGACGGCCGCGGAGAACCAGAGGGCGGACACGATCGCCCGCTTTGCCGGGCGCTACGTGCTCGTGGTCGAGGGGTCGGTGCCCACGGCCGGCGACGGGGCGTTCTGCTGTATCGGGGGCAAGGCGTTCACGCAGGTCGTCGAGGAGGCGGCCGGCGACGCGCTGGCGGTCATCGGCGTGGGCAGCTGCGCGTTCGACGGAGGGCTGCCCGCCGCGCGCGGCGGCGTGACCGGCGCGGTCGGCATCCGGGAGTTCCTGTCCGGCAGCGGTAAGACGATCATCACGCTGCCCGGCTGCCCGATGAACGTGGACAACTTGACGGCGACCCTCGTCCACTACCTCACGTTCGGCACGTGGCCCGAGCTCGACGAACTCGGCCGGCCGGAGTTCGCGTACGGAAGCTGCGTGCACGAACTGTGCGATCGGCGGCGGCACTATCGGGCCGGGCGGTTCGTCCTGGAGTGGGGCGACGAGGGGCACCAGCAGGGCTGGTGTCTGCTGAAGATGGGCTGCCTGGGGCCAGGGACACCGGCGAACTGCCCGACCGCGCGATTCAACAGCGGAACAAGCTGGCCGGTCGCGTCCGGCGCGCCCTGTCTGGGGTGCACCCGCCCGAAGTTCTGGGACAACTTGAGCAGAGCCTTCCCGGCCGCCCCAGCCTCGTCCTCGTCCTCGTCCTCGTCCCAGGGCACCTGAGCGCCAACGACAAGGGAACCGGCAAGGGAGATTCGTGATGCCCCGCACCGTCATCGATCCGATCACCCGCATCGAAGGGCATATGCGCGTCGAGGTCGAACACACCGATCACGTCGTGCGCGACGCCTGGAGCACCGGCACCATGTTCCGCGGCATCGAGCTCATCCTGGACGGCCGTGACCCCCGGGAGGCGTGGGTGATCGCGCAGCGCGCCTGCGGGGTCTGTACCCACGTGCACGCCATCTCCTCGGTTCGCGCGATGGAGGACGCCCTCGGCATCGTCATCCCGCCCAACGCGCGGATCGTGCGCAACCTGCTCAGCGGCAGCCAGTTCGTCCACGACCACGTCATCCACTTCTACCATCTGCACGCGCTGGACTGGGTCGACGTCATGGCCGCCCTGTCGGCGGACCCGGCCGCCACCGCCGAGCTGTGCTCGCGGACGAACGTCGGGTGGCCCAAGAACAGCGCCGCCTACTTCGGCGAGGTGCGTGCCCGGCTACAGGGGTTCGTCGACTCCGGGCAGCTCGGCCCGTTCGGCGGCGGCTACTGGGGACACCCCGCCTACACGCTCTCGCCCGAAGCCGACCTGCTGCTGGTGGCCCACTACCTGGAGGCGCTGGAATGGCAGCGCGACTTCATCCGGGTACACGCGATCCTCGGCGGAAAGAACCCGCATCCGCAGACCTACGCAGTCGGCGGCATGGCCATCACCCTCGCCCCCGACGCGCCGAGCGGGGTCAACAACGCGACGCTCACACAGATGGACGACCTGCTGACCGCGGGGAGGGAGTTCGTCGACAAGGTCCTCGTCCCCGATGTCGCGCTGGTCGCCTCGCACTACAAGGACCAGTGGGCCGCCCTGGGGGCGGGACCGGGAAACCTGCTGTCCTACGGCGATTTCCCCGAGGGCGACACGGGCGCGGATTCGTTCTTCCTGCCCCGCGGCCGGATCGTCGGACGCGACCTGGGCGCGGCCCTGCCCGTCGACCAGGCCGCGATCGCCGAGACCGTCGCCCATTCCTGGTACTCCTACACCGACGGGGACGAGACCCTCAAACACCCGAGCGTGGGCGAGACACGTCCGCGCTACACCGGTCCCCGGCCGCCGTATGAGTCCATCACCAGCATCAAGTACAGCTGGCTCAAGGCCCCGCGCTACGAGGGCGCCGTCTACGAGGTCGGCCCGCTGGCCCGCCTCGCGGTCGCCTACGCCGCCGGGGTCGAGGAGGCGCGAGAGGCGACCGACCGGTTCTTGAACCGCGCGGACCTGCGCGCCACCGACCTGTTCAGCACGCTCGGCCGCGTGGCCGCGCGTGCCGTGGAGACCCAGCTGCTCGCGGCCCGCCTGCCTGTCTGGCTGCGGTCCCTGCGGGACAACATGGCCCGCGGCGACCTGCGGGTGTCCGACAACACGAAGTGGGATCCGGCGACGTGGCCCGCCGCGGCGACCGGATGGGGGGCGACGGAGGCGCCACGGGGATCGCTCGGTCACTGGGTGAGCATCGCCGACGGCAAGATCGCCGCCTACCAGCTGGTCGTGCCCACCACATGGAACGGCTCTCCGCGCGACGCCGCCGGCCGGCGCGGCGCCTGGGAGCAGGCCCTCCTCACCACTCCGCTGGCGGATCCGGAGCGTCCGGTGGAGGTGCTGCGCACCCTGCACTCGTTCGACCCGTGCATGGCCTGCGCCGTCCACGTGCACGACCCGGCAAGCGGTGCTTCGGTCACCGTCCGAATCGGATGACACACGATCGAGCGGGCACCGCACAGCGGCCCCTGGTGGTGCTCGGAATCGGCAACATCTTGCTCGGCGACGACGGGGTGGGGGTGCGCGTCGCCCAGGAACTGGCCGGCGATACCGGGCTGCCGCCGGCGACCGAGGTGGTCGACGGCGGCACACGGGGACTGGAACTGCTCCCCTTGGTCGCGGCGGCGAGGGCGGTGGTGATCGTCGACGCCATCGACGTCGGGGCCCCGCCAGGCAGCCTGCACATCTACGCCGATGACCTGCTGGGCAACGCCGTCGGCACGCACCTGACCGTGCACCAGGTCGGCGTCGCCGACCTGATCGGCGCCGCGCGGCTGGCCGGGATGCTGCCCGCGGCGACGGTTTTGGTCGGAATCCAGGTGGCCGGCACCGAGGTCGGCATGGAGCTCAGCCGACCGGTCGAACGGGCGTTGCCCGGCGCCGTGCGGACGGTCAAGGCGTGGTGCGCGAAGTTCGACCGGCAGCACGCTGAAGGCGGCGGGTCGCCGTGGGTGGCATGAAGACCCTCCCGGCGATCGCCAGGTTCTCCGGGTTCGGCCTGATCGTGTTCGTCGCGGTCTTCGGCGGGGCGTTCATCATCGGCGAATCCATCATGGATCCGGGCGGACCGGCGGCGATCGCGCTCGCGGTGACCTGGGCCGTGGTCGCGGTCGCGCTCGCGGCGTTCTCGGTGTGGCGGCCGGAGCGGGCCACGCGCCCGCTGACGGTGCTGGCGATCCTTCTCGCCGTGTTCATCGTGGTCGACCTGGTGGTCGGCGTCGTACCGCGCGATGAGGTCGGCCCCGTCGGTACGGCCGGCGCACTCGCCGTCGCCGTCGGCCTGGGCTTCCTGGGCGTGCGCCGGCCGGCGCCGGCCGGCCGGCTGCTGCTGCTCGTCGGCGTGGCGAGCGTGGGCGCCGGCGGATCGGGAGTGACGCTCGCCGTCCCGCTCCTGGCCGTCGCCGTCCTCTTCCTGCTCGCCGCCTGAGGGGGAGCGCCGGCCGCGCGGGCCTGACCGGTCCGGTTCTTGACCTCAGGGCCGAAAGTCCCTGGCCCGCCCCCGGCCGGTGGCCTTCAGATGAAGGCATGGCGCTGCGAACCGCGCGCGGTGGCGCGCCGGTGGCCGGTGCCGCCGGGCGCCGGCGGGTGCGATGGGCGGCCACATCGATCGGTCTGACAGAGATCGCCGTCGGCGTGGTGGCGGCGGTGTACGCGCCGGTGGAGTGGTACGTCTTCTACCTGTTCAGCCCCGGCGGGCGGTTCTACTACGAAGGCTTCGGCGTCGGTTCCGCCTGGTTCGCGCTGCTGATCGGGCACTCGGTCGCCTACTACCTGGTGGCCGCGCTGCTCATCCCGCTGGGGGTGGGGACGGTGCGGCTGCGCCGCTGGGCCAAGAGCCTGTCGGTCCTGCTGACCCGCACCTGGCTGCTCGCCGGGATCATCCTGACGGCCAACGTGCTCATCGTCGTCTTGGTGCCCGCCCTGCACGGTGGCGGCGGCCCGCCGGCGAAGGGGTCGGCCGTCGCCGTGCTGTGCGCGATGTTCCTGGTCGCGTTGCCCGCCGGCCTGCTGTGGTGCTTCCGGCACCGGGCGGTGGACGAACTGCTCGACGCCGGTGACGCGGCGTCCGCGCGCATCGATCGCGTCCCGCCCGGCGTGCTCGGCGTGCTGGGCCTGCAGGTGGCCGCGATCGCCGTGCTGCACTGGGACATCTTCTTCCACGCCCTGTTGCCCGTGTTCGGCACGGTGTACCACGACCGGGCCGCGATGCCGTCGATCGGTGCGGCCATTCTGATCCTCGCCGTGCTGACCGTCGGGACCGCGGGGCGGCGGCGGTGGGCCTGGTGGGGGACCCTCGTGTACGCCGTTGTCGCCTTCGCCTCCGTGTCCGTCACGTTCACGCGCTGGTCGATCGGCGAGCTCGCGCCCCTGGTGCGACTGCCCGCCCGCGAACTCACGGCGATCCAAGACCTGCCCGCCTTGGCACAGTTCCGCCTGTCGGGCCTGCTCGCCCCGCCGTTGATCATCCTGATCTGGCTGCTGCTCGGGCACCGGCGCGAACTGTGCGGGCGGCCGGGCGGCCAGGGCAGGCGACCGGTCAGCGCCGGATCGAGGCCGGTTCGTCGACGCGGCGGTCTTCCTCGCGGCCGCCGACCCGGCCGGGCAAGAACCTGACGAGCCCGATCACCATGGCGATCACCGCGAGTGCCGTCCACCCCGCGGGGGTGGCGAACAACGCGTGGCGCAGCGCCGCGGGCGCCTGTTCGATCAGCACGAATCCGGCCATGACAACGACGGACCACCCGAATGCCCGGCGCAGCCGGACCGGGTCGATCCGGCCGGTCAGCCGGGACCCGGCGACGCCGCCGACGACCGCGGCGGCGGTGACGGCGAGGGTCAGCGGCCAGTCCAGGTCCACGCTGTGCAGATAGCCGGCCAGGCCCGCGAACGACTTCAGCGCGATGACCATCAGCGATGTGCCGACGGCGACCGGCATCGACAATCCGCCGAGCAGGACGAGCGCGGGGACGACCAGGAAGCCGCCGCCCGCGCCGACCAGCCCGGTGACCAGGCCCACGACGGCGCCTTCGGCGAGAATCCGGTAGACGGGGCGCCGTGCGGGCGCGTGCGCCGGTTCGGTGCGGCGGCGCAGCATCGCCGCCGCGGTGGCGGCCATCATCACGGCGAAGGCCGCCAGCAACACGGCGGCGGGGATGTAGGCGGCGAGCCGCCCCCCGGCGTAGGCGCCGGTCATGCCGGCGCCGCCGAACAGCAGCGCGGTGCGCCAGTTGACCCGCCCGGCCCGCGCGTGCGGCAGGACGCCCGCCAGGGCGGTGGCGCCCACGACGAACAGCGACATGGCGATCGCGGGTTTGGGCGCCACGCCGGCCACGTACACCAAGAGGGGCACGGTGAGGATGGAGCCCCCGCCGCCGAGCAGGCCGAGCGCGATGCCGACGGCGAGGGCCGCGGCCAGGGTGAGCGCGAGCATCATGTCGCCCGCCCGTCCCGCACGAGCCGGTCGACCACGGTCTCGATGTCGCAGCCCGGTCCCTTGTTGAACGGCAGCCGGGCCAACGCGGCGCCCAGCGCGCAGGTGTTGGTCAGCGCGGCGACCATCAGCCCCGCGCCGACCACGGCGGCCAGCCACCACAGCCCGGGCACGACGAGGCCGCCGGCCACCGCCGCCACGACCAGCGCCCCGGCGACGAGGCGTACCTGGCGTTCGAGGTCCCACCGCGGCCGGCCGCGGTTGAGCGGCCCGCCGGCGGCCTCCCAGGCCAGGATGCCGCCGGCCAGGACGTGCACGTTGGTCATGCCGGCCTCGGCCAGCGCCCGCTCGGCCTGCGCGGCGCGGTTGCCGGTACGGCACACCAGCACCACATCATCGAGCCGCCGTCTCAGCTCGGCGCGGTGTTCGCGGAGCGTGTCGAGCGGGACGTTGTACGAGCCGGGGATGTGCACGGCGGCGAACTCGCCAGGAGTACGCACGTCCAGCATCCGCGGCGCCCGCGGATCGGCGATACGGTCACGCAGCTCCGCGGTGTTCAGCGTCGCGGGCAGCTTGTCCATGGCGGCCGCTCCTTCCGTTGGCTCGGGGGGTATGGGGTGGGCCGGGTCGGCGTGAGTGCCGTGTGACATCCGGGTCACGCGGCCACCACGAGCGGCAGACCGGGCCGGGCCTGGTCGGGGTATTCCTCATCGATGGCCACCACTCGTCGCCCGGTGGCGGCGAGGATGGACGCGGCGATGGCGGCCCGCTGGCCGGCCCGGCAGTGCACCCACACCTCGCCGTCCGGGATCTCATCGATGCGGCGGAGCAGATCGTGGAGCGGGATGTGGAGAGCGCCCTCGATGTGGGACGCGTTCCATTCCAGGACGCGGCGCACGTCCAGCAATACGACGGGCCGGTGGTGCCGGACGTCGGCGTAATCGGCGAACGTCGCGGTCGGGAATGATCGCAGCCGCTCCCCGGCGCCCCACCGGTCCGGGCCGCCGGTGGCGGACGCGGCGGGACGGTCGATGCCGATGCGGACCAGCTCCCGCTGGGCGGCGGCGACGTCCTCGGCCGTCTCACCGAGCAGGGTCAATGGCGTGCCCCAGGGGATGAGCCAGCCGAGATAGGTGGCGAAGCTGCCCGCCAGTTCGATGTTGAACGTGCCGGCCATGTGCCCGGCCGCGAACGCGGTACGGGAGCGCAGGTCGACGACCCATTCGCCGTTGGTGATGCGGCGGCGCAGCTCGGCGGGGTCGGCGCGGCGCGGCGCGGAAAGATCCGGTGCGTCGGGTCCGGCGGCGTTGGCCGGCGCCATGTGGGCGTAGTAGGCCGGGTAGGTGTCCAGCCCGGCCAACAGCGACTCCACATAGGCCCGTTCGTCCAAAGTGAGGACCGGGTTGGAGTGCCGCTCCCGGCCGATGGTGGAGGCGTCGGCTTCGGACTGCGTGGCGGAGCAGAAGCTGCCGAAGCCGTGGGTGGGGTAGACCTCGGTGTCGTCGGGCAGCTCGCGGGCCAGCCGGTGGGCCGAGCCGTACTGGGCGGCCACCAGGTCGTGCGTGTGCGCCGGCCCCAGCAGGTCCGGCCGCCCGGTCGATCCGTACAGCAGCGAACCGCCGGTGAAGACGGCCCTGGCCCGCCCGGACTCTTCCAGCACGTAGGCCAGGTGGGTGAACGTGTGGCCCGGCGTCGCCAGCACCCGCACCCGCATCCGCGGCCCGACGGCGATCACGTCGCCGTCGGCGACGGGATGGTGGTCGAACGCCACCGGGTCGGCCGCGTTGACGTGGTACTCCGCGCTGGTGGCCTTGGCCAGCGCGTGCCCGCCGGTCACGTAGTCGTTGTGGATGTGGGTCTCGAACACGTGCGTGACGGCGATCCGGCGCTCGCCGGTGACGGCGAGCACCCGGTCGATGTCGCGCTGCGGATCGACCGCGAACGCCACCTCGCCGTCGGTGACGACGTAGCTGCGGTCTCCCAGCGATGGGGTGTCGATCGGGATGATCTCGATCACTTGTACTGCCTTTCGTTCACAACGTCTCGGGCCGCGTCAGGCGGCGTTCTCGTGGCGGCCGCGCACCACCGGGCCGCCGGCTCGTACCCACGCGGCGGTGCCGCCGGCCACCGACACCGCGTCGATCCCCGCCGCACTCATCCAGCGCGCCGCGGTCAGGCTGCGGTTGCCGGACGCGCAGATCACGTACACCGTGCGGCCGTCCGTCAGCTCCGCCATCCGCGAGTGGACCTCCCGCATCGGGATCAGCCGGGCACCCGGAACATCACCGCGCCGGTACTCATGCGGCTCCCGGACATCCACCACCAGCGCACCGTCCTGGTACGCGGCGGCGAATGATCGGGTGTCGACTTCACGAGCCATCTCTCTCCCTCCATATACCCCTGGGGGTATGCCTATGCCTGGCACAGTAGCCCAAACAGAGGAAGAATCGCAAATACCCCCTGGGGTATCACTTAAACCCCCCGGTGGCACGGCCATGGGACCTTCGGCTCTGGGGAGACGGCGGTGCGGAGGCGATGGTGGACGAAGAGGCTGACAGCGCAGGCCGCGACGTCGACGCGGGCCTGGGCGGCGCGAGCCCCGGACCGGGATGGGGGGTTGCATGGCGTCCCGGCGCGGCGCCCGTGCCGCGCGCACTCATGCGGGTGACGATCCATGATTGACGGACAAGATCGTGGCGTAGGGTGGCGGCGCCTCCTGGTCCGCTGCCGGCGAGACCGAGAGGTGCTGTTGTTCGGCGTCGCGGCGGTCTTGCTGGTCGCCGGGGCCGTGGCCGGATGGGCCGGCGGCGCGGAGGCGGCGGCGCGGGGGATGTGGATCGCCGCGACCGTTCTCGGGCTGGCGTACTCGACGGTGTCCATCCTGGTGTCGCTGTGGCGCCGTCAGGCGACCGTGGACGTGATCGCCTGGCTGGCGCTCGCCGGTGCGCTGCTGGTGGACGAGCCGCTGGCGGGTGCCGTCATCGCGGTGATGCTCGCCACCGGCGCGGTGCTGGAGGCGCGTGCGGCCGCGCGGGCGCGGCGCGAGCTGAGCCGGCTGGCCGCGCGTGCGCCGCGGACCGCGCGCCGGCAGACGCCCGACGGCGTGGTCGAGATACCCGTCGGCGAGGTGGTCACCGGGGACCCGCTGCTCGTCGGGGCCGGTGAGATCGTGCCGGTCGACGCGCGGCTCGGCGATGCGGGCGTGTTCGACGAGTCGGTGCTGACAGGAGAGTCGGTGCCGGTCGAGCGCCGCCCGGGCGAGGACGTGCGGAGCGGTGTGATCAACGCCGGCGGGCCGGTCGCCATGGTCGCCACCGCGACCGCCGCCGACTCCACCTACGCGGGGGTGGTGCGCCTGGTCGAACAGGCGCAGGCCACATCCGCCCCGTTCGTGCGCACCGCCGATCGGTTCGCCCTCGCCTTCGTGCCGCTGACCCTTGTCGTGGCCGGGCTGGCGTGGGCGGTCACCGGCGAGGCGGTCCGGGCCGTGGCCGTGCTGGTCGTGGCCACTCCGTGCCCGCTGCTGCTGGCCGCGCCCATCGCGATCATGTCGGGGCTGTCCCGGGCGGCCAAGACCGGCGTGATCCTCAAGGGGGGTTCGGCGCTGGAGCGGCTGGCCGCCGGACGGGTGCTGCTGT
Source organism: Streptosporangiaceae bacterium (assembly GCA_035765195.1). Classification (GTDB taxonomy): domain Bacteria; phylum Actinomycetota; class Actinomycetes; order Streptosporangiales; family Streptosporangiaceae; genus CALAED01. The sequence goes on along the minus strand of DASTYC010000006.1, from coordinate 156,026 downwards.
TCGACAAGACCGGCACGCTGACCCGGGGCCGGCCGACGGTGACCGAGGTGGTCACCGCGCCCGGCGCGGCCGGCGCGCCCGGCCTGGACGCCGATGAGGTGTTGCGACTGGCGGCGTCGCTGGATCAGCTGTCCGCGCACGTGCTGGCCGCCGCGATCGTGACCGCGGCGCGGGACCGCGGCCTCCGGCTGGAGCCCGCGGCGGGGGTCCGCGAGGAGCACGGCTACGGCGTCGAGGGCGTCGTCGGCGGGCGTACGGTCCGGCTCGGCAAGGCAGCGTGGATCGTCGCCGGGGCCGCCCCGCCCTGGGTACGCCACATCCGGCGCCGTGCCGCCCTCGACGGCACCCTGACCGTGTTCGTCGCCGTGGACGGGCGGCCCGCCGGGGCGCTGCTCCTGCAGGACCCGATCCGGCCCGACGCGCCGCGGATGATTCGCGCGCTGCGCGCCGCGGGCATCTCGCGGATGGTGCTGGTCACCGGCGACCGGGCCGATATCGCCGAGGCGGTGGGGCGCATCGTGGGGGTCGACGCCGTACAGGCCGACCGTGACCCGGCGGACAAGCTGACGATCGTACGCGCCGAGCAGGCGACCAGCCCCACCATCATGGTGGGCGATGGCGTCAACGACGCGCCCGCGCTGGCCGCCGCCGGGGTGGGCGTCGCGCTGGCCGCCCGCGGGGTGACCGCCTCCGCCGAGGCCGCCGACGTCGTGCTCACCATCGACCGCGTCGACGGGCTCGCCGACGCCATCCTCATCGCCCGCCGGGCGTACCGCATCGCCCGCCGGGCGGCGCTGCTGGGCATCGGGTTGTCGATCGCGGCGATGCTGCCCGCCGCCGCTGGCCTCCTGCCCCCGACCGCCGGAGCGCTGCTGCAGGAGGGCATCGACGTGGCCGCCATCGCGCTCGCGCTGACCGCGCTGCTGCCCGCCCGCGCCCACACCGTCACCTTGCGGGCGGCCGACCTGTCGACCGCGCAACGGCTGTACGCACAGCACACCGCCATCCGGCCGTTGGTCGAACAGGTCCGTACCGTCGCCGACCGGCTGAACACCACCGACCCCGAACTCGAACCGCTGGGGAAGCTGCTGGACCGGCTGGAGACCGACCTGCTGCCGCACGAACGCGCCGAAGAGGCCGAGTTGCTGCCCATCGTGGCCCGAGCCCTCGGCGGCGCCGACCCGACCGGAGCGTTGAGCCGCACCCACGCCGAGATCGAACACCAGGTCCGCCGGCTGCGTCGTGCCATGGCCGATCTCGGCGATCGCCCGGAGCCGGAGGACGTCGTCGACCTGCGCGGCTCCCTCTATGGGCTCTACGCGATCTTGCGTCTGCACAACGCCCAGGAAGAAGAAAGCGCGTTCAGCCTCATGCCGCAGCACGCCACCGAGGAGGCGCCGGCGGCGGACCCCGCGCCACGGCATGGTCCGCCGCGTTCGGGTGCGGGCCCGGCCGCGTAACGCGACCGCGCGACGCCGGCGACGCGGGTTACCGGCGTGTCCGGCAGGGTCGTTGGTCGTCAATGACACCGACGTTGTGCCCTGGCCGGTCGCCGTCCGGCTGTGACAAGGCTGGGGCGTGGATGCGACTCGAGAGTCCCGCCCGGCGGTCGATGCCCGCCTGGGGGCGGAGGGGACGCGGATCGATCTCGATGATGTGTGCCGGTACTTCACCGTGGGCGGTGCCGTGGTGAAGGCGCTGGATGAGGTGAACCTGCACGTCGACGAGGCGTCGTTCGTCGTGGTGCTGGGCGCGTCGGGGTCGGGGAAGACGACGTTGCTGAACATCATCGGCGGCTTGGACGCGCCGACGTCGGGCACGGTGCGGCTGGCGGGGGTGGATCTCACCGAGGCGTCCAGAGCGGAACGTAGGCGTATCCGGCGTCGCACGGTGAGCTTCATCTTCCAGAGCTTCAACCTGTTCCCGGGGCTGACCGCGGGCGAGAACGTGCAGTTCGGCGCCGATGTCGCCGGGCGGGCCGAGCCGACCCGGGTCGCGGTGGAGGTGCTGGAGCGGGTCGGTCTCGGCGGGCGGGTCGATCACTTCGCGCACCAGCTGTCCGGCGGGGAGCAGCAGCGGGTGGCGATCGCGCGGGCCCTGGCCACCGCCAACCCGATCCTGCTGGCCGACGAGCCGACCGGGGAGCTGGACTTCCGCACCGGCGTGCAGATCCTCGAGTTGCTTCGCGATCAGGCCGCGGCGGGCAAGACCGTCATCGTGGTCACGCACAACCGGGAGATCTCGCGGGTCGCCGACCGGGTGATCGAGCTGTCCAGCGGGCACATCGTCGCGGACGGGGCTCCGGTCGGCGGCCGGGCCGCGATCGGCGACCTGCACTGGTAGGCCGCGATGTCACGGGTCCCCAGGGCGCGGATCCCAGGGTCGCGGACACGGCCGATGGTCCGGATACGGCCGATGGCCCGGCTCCGGCTGATGGCTCGTTGGTCGTGGCGCGACCTGCGCCGGCGCTGGCTGCTGGTCGGGGCGATCGCGCTGGTCATCGCGCTGGGCACCGGAACGTACGCGGGGCTGCTCGGCACCTCGGCGTGGCGTACGCAGTCCAACGACGCGAGTTTCGCCCTGCTGCACACCCATGATCTGCGGGTCGCGCTGCCGTCGGGGGCCACCACGGCCGAGGGCGGGCTGGCGGCCATCGCCGCCGGCATCCCGCACGCGGCGGACGTCACCGGTGCTCGCGAGCGACTCGTCGTGCCCACCCAGATCGCCGGGCCGAACGGGCTGCTGGTGCCGGGTGAACTCGTCGGCACCGACGCCCGGCCGGGGCCCATGGTCGACGGTGTGGCGATCACCGCCGGCCGGGGGCTGACGGCGGCCGATGACGGCCGGCCCAGCGCGGTGGCCGAGGCGGCGTTCGCCCGCAAGAACGGGCTCGCCGAAAGCGCCGGGCTGACGATCTCCGGTGGCGCGCGACTGAACATCGTCGGCCACGGCCAGTCGCCGGAGTACTTCCTGGTCACCGGCACGCAGGGCGGTACGCCGTTCCTCAGCCAAAAGTCCTACGGGGTGTTGTTCACCTCGCTGCGCACCGCTCAGTCGGCGACCGGCGCCGCCGCCCGGGTCAACGATCTCGTCCTGACCCTCCGACCGGGCGCCGACCGCGCCGCGGTGGCCGGCGAACTGCGCGGCGCGATCGACGCGGCCCGGCCGCCGCTGGCCGCCACCGTGACCACCCGCGATGACATCGACGCCTACCGCATCCTGTACGAGGACATCGACGGCGACGAGACGCTGTGGCGGGTGATCGCGCTGTTGGTGCTGGGAGGCGCCGCGCTGGCCGCGCTGAACCTGACCACCCGCATCGTCGAGGCGCAGCGCCGCGAGATCGGCATCGGGATGGCGCTGGGGACGCCCACCTGGATGCTGGCGATACGCCCGCTGCTGTTCGGCGCCCAGGTCGCGCTGCTCGGGGTCGGACTCGGACTGGTGGTGGGCTGGGCGGTCGGCATCCCCCTGCGCGGCGTGTTCGTGGACATGCTGCCGCTGCCGATCTGGCGTACGCCGCTCCAGGTGGACGTGTTCGCGCAGGCCGCGGCGCTCGGCTTCGCGCTGCCCTTCGCCGCCGTCGCCTGGCCGGTGTGGCGCGCGCTGAGGGTCCAGCCGGTGGAGGCGATCCGGGTGGGGCACCTCGCGGCACGCGGCAGCGGCCTGGCCCCGCTGCTGCGCCGGCTGCCGCTGCCCGGGCGGGGATACCGGCAGATCCCCGTGCGCAACGTGCTGCGCACCCCGCGCCGCAGCGCGCTGACCGCGCTGGGGATCGCCGCCGCGATCACCACTCTGGTCACCACGACCGGCTTCCTCGACACCTTCAACGGCACGCTGGACCGCGCCGAAAACGAACTGCTGCACACCGCGCCGAACCGGGTCAATGTGACGCTCGACGGCTTCCAGCCGGTGGACGGCGACGTCGTCCGTACGGTCGGCGCGCTGAGGCAGGTGGGCGGAGTGGACAGCGGCCTGCTGCTGCCCAGCACCGCCCGATCGGGGGAGCGCGCGGTGGAGCTCGCGCTCGAGGTGGTGCCGGCGGGCGCGCGCTGGCGGCCCACCTTGACGGCCGGGTCCGCCTCCGGCGGGCTCGTCCTCGCCGACAAGGCCGCCCGCGACCTCGGGGTCGGTGTCGGCGACACCGTGGCCGTCGAGCACCCGCAGGCCACCGCAACCGGACTGCGCACCGTGCGGACGCCGATGCGGGTGGCCGGCGTCCATCCCAACCCCATGCGCATGTTCGCCTACGTCGAGGGGGTCGGGGCGGCCCCGTTCGGCCTGGCCGGCCGCACCAACCTGCTCACCGTCACTCCGGCGCCCGGAGCCGGGTCCGACGCGGTACGCCGCGCGCTGCTCGCCGTCCCGCATGTGGCCTCCGCGCAGACCGCGCAGGCCACGACCGAGGGCATGCGGGACAGCATCGAAGAGTTCGTCGGCGTCCTTCGGGTCGCGGCGCTGGTCACGCTGCTGCTCGCGCTGCTCATCGCGTTCAACACCACCAGCATCGGCGTCGACGAACGCTCCCGCGAGCACGCCACCATGCTCGCGTTCGGTCTGCCCGCCCGGACGGTGCTGGGCATGACGACGGTGGAGACGGCGCTCATCGGAACGGTGGGCGCTATCGCCGGGGTGCTCGGCGGCTATGCCATGCTGCGCTGGCTGACGGCGACCACCGTCCCCGAGGTGATGCCGGAGATCGGGGTGACGGCCGCGCTGTCGGCGGCGACCATCGTCCAGGCGATGGCGCTCGGCGTTCTCGCCGTGGCGCTCGCGCCGCTGTTCACCGCCGGCCGGCTACGCCGCATGGACATCCCCGCGACGCTGCGGGTCATGGAATGAACGGCGAGACCGGCCATCGGCGGCGGTCTCCACAGGTTCTTCACATCGTTCGCATTCGCTCTGCACGCCTGGGCCCGAATCTGCAGGTGTCAGCGGATGAAGGGTCGATGGAAGGAGTCGGCGATGCGACACATGAGCAAGACCGCGGTGGCGCTCACCACCGGCGGCATCCTCGCCTTGGGCGGGATCGCCGTGGCGGCGCCGGTACTGGCGGGCGGACCGGGCCCGGGCCCGGGTGACCGGCCGGCGACGCAGAGCCGTACGTTCGCGCCGGGCGGGCCACAGGCCGGGTACGGCATGGGGTACGGCATGGGCCGGATGGGAGACCAGATGAGGGGCCGGGGTCCCGGCGACGGGACCTGCCCATTCTGGGAGCTGCCGGCGGCGAGCGGCAGCGTGACGGCCGCCCAGAAGGCGACGCTGGCCGACATGGCCGAAGAGGAGAAGCTCGCGCATGATCTGTACGCGGCGTTCGCCGCCCGCTTCGACGCGCGGGTCTTCGACCACATCGCGGCGGCCGAGACGCGGCACCTGACCACGGTGCGCGCCCTGCTGGATCGGTACGACGTGTCGGATCCGACCGCGGGCAAGGCCGCCGGCCAGTTCGCCTCCGCCGAGGTGAAGGCGACCTACGACCGGCTGCTGGCGCAAGGATCGGGCAGTGAACAGGCCGCCCTCAAGGTCGGCGTGACGGTGGAAAAGGCCGATGTCGCGGCACTGCGCAAGGCCGTCCAAGGGCTCACCGCCGCCGACGTCAAGCAGGTCTACAACCGCCTGCTCACCACCTCCCAGCGGCACCTGGAGGTCTTCCAGGCCTGGGCGAAGTGACCAAGCGCCGGCCGACCTGCCAACCGAAACCAGAGATCCTGGTGGGAGACATCTCCACCAGGATCTCTGTCGTCCGTCGGCTCGTTCGGCCGGAGCGAGACGGCAAGGGCGGCCATGCCTAATGCGTACCGGGTGCGTCCATGACCGCGCGGACCGCTTCGGGGGTGCGGGCCACCGCGGCGGTGCCGTCGTCGGCGGTGATGATCGGTCGTTGGATCAGGATCGGATGTGCGGTCAGGGCGTCGATCCAGCGTGACCGGCCGGCCTCGTCTCGGGGCCACGACGCCAGCCCCAGGTCCTCGGCGATCGGTTCGCCGAGGCGGGTGATGTCCCATGGCTCCAGACCCAGGCGCTCCAGCACCTCGGCGAGTTCCTGTGCGCTGGGTGGCCGCTCGAGGTAGTGGCGGACGGTGTAATCGGCGCCCTCGGCGTCGAGCAGGGTCAGCGCGGACTGGCACTTCGAGCACTCGGGGTTGATCCAAATCTCCATGTCACTCCATCCGTGCGGGGGAAACAGAGGCGGACCTGGGGCGACCGACGCGAGTGCCCCGCAACGCGGCCGGGCGGGCTTTAGATCATTTTGGGCCGCGAGCGAGGTGTCATAATACTGGGCAGTGGGGCTGATCACGGATTTCTACCGGACAATTGGCGGCACCGGGCCTGCGCATGGCCGGCGCCGGCGGAATAGGCCGAACAAACCTCATGCAATATCACGAGGTCAGCCTCTGGAGGCCAGCCGATCCGCTGTTCCTTCTGCACCATCTGGCCGCTGAGCTGCCGCGACCTCAGATCATCTACGAGTGCGCGGGGGTTTGGTCGTTCGCCGCCGGTGCGCTGGGCGAGGTGCTGCTGGACCGACGGGGGCTGGCCTACGCCTGGAGCGGCAGGCGACACAGCCTCCGGCTCTCCAGCCGGCCGCTGGCCGACGTCGCGCGGGCACTCGGGGAGTTTCCGTTATCGAGCTGGACGGCGTATGGGTGGGTGGCCTTCGAGTACGGCCGCCTGCAGGCCGGCCTGCGGGTGCCGGACGGGACGCTGCTGCACCTGATCGTGCCGAGCGTGCAGGTGCGGATCAACTCCTACAGCTGTGTCATCCGTGGTGTGGACCCCTGGCTGATCGAGCACCTGCGCGACCGCCTGGCCAACGTGGACGGGCCCCGTCCGGTGGCCGCCGGCCCCCGGCCGGTGCGAGTGGACTCGGTCGATCCCGGCCCGTACCAGCGCATGGTGGCGGAGGCGGTCGCCGAGATCCGGCGCGGCCACCTGCAGAAGGTGGTCCTGTCGCGACGCGTACCGGTCGGGTTCGACGTGGACCTGCTCGCGACGTACCGCGCGGGTCACGCCGCCATCAGCCCGAGCCGCTCCTTCCTGCTCGACACGCCTGAGATGCGGGCGGTGGGATTCGCTCTCGAGACGATGCTGGCCGTCCAGCCCGATGGCCGTGTCCGCACCCATCCGCTCGCCGGGACCCGGGTCGGCGGCGACGACGCGGCCCGTACGGCCACGCTCCGCGCAGACCCCGTGCAAGTCTTAGAGCACGCGATCGCGGTGAAGTTGGCGGTCGAAGAGTTCCGCCGAATCTGCGTCCCGAGGTCCACGGTGATCGACGACTACATGACCGTCGCCGACCGCGGCGGCGTCCGGCACCTGGAGTCTCGGGTCAGCGGCCGGCTCCCCGCGCACCGGACCTCTTGGGACGCGTTCGAGGCCGTCTTCCCCGCGGTCACCGCCTCCGGTACCCCGAAGGCGGCCGCGTTCGACTGCATCGCGCGCCTGGAGTCGCGGCCACGGGGCCTGTACGCGGGCGCGGTGCTCAGTGTGGAGGACGACGGATCACTGGACGCGGGCGTCGTGCTGCAGACCCTGGTCGGAGCGGACGGCACGGCCTGGCTCCAGGCGGGCGCGGGCGTCGTGGCCACGTCAGACCCTGCGCGCGAGTACGAGGAGACGTGCGCGCAGCTCCGCGGCGTCACGCCGTACCTCGTCCCTCAGGTCGGAAAGTGACGCGGAAAGACAGCCATGCCGGGAAAGAGCCGAGGCGAGCACCTTGCCGGTCGTTACCCCGGAGAGCATTCGGTCGGCCCGTCCCTGTCACGTTCGGCACTCCTGCTTACCCGGTGAATCGATCACCCTCGGCCATACCGATCCGTGCGATCCAGCCTATAAGGCACTCACACGGTACAATTAGTGTGGAGACTAACGCCTCCATGACCCGGTGGTAAACTCGGCTTGTTTCCCGCATCCGTACAGTTCAACTGGCATATCAGCAGATCCCGGGCCCGCCATGGACGGCCGGACGCGGCTTGTCGGCCGGAGACATATATGACAACATATGCGTAAGTCCATTTTGTGCGCAGTGTACTAACGGGGAGTCACACGCACAGGTCTCGTTGACTTTCCCGGCGTCGCGATGCCGGATTCCCCGCGTACCGGCGACGACACCATCCAACCTGGGAGCGCAGATGCGCCGGCAATTAGTTGCCCTCGTCTCGGCGGCGACGTTGATAGCCGCCTCGGGGACCGCCTGTGGCGGTTCCTCCACGGAGCCCTCCTCCTCATCAGGAGGAGTCGACAAGATCACCGTAGGGGTGGTCCCGATTGTCGACGTGGCCCCGATCTACCTCGGGAAGCAGAAGGGATTCTTCGCCAAGCGGAAGATCGACCCCGTCCTGCAGCCGGCCTCCGGCGGCGGAGCGATCGTCGCGGGGGTGGTCAGCGGGAATTTCAAGTTCGCCTTCGCCAATGTCGTCTCGCTGATGCTCGCCAGGGACAGGGGCCTCCCGCTCAAGGTGGTGGCGAACGGCTCGTCGTCCACCGGCAAATCCGGCGCGGATTACACGGCGGTCGCGGTGCGCAAGGACAGCCCGATCAAGACTCCCCGGGATCTGGCCGGCCGGCGAATCTCGATCAACAATCTGCAGAACATCGGCGACACCACGGTGCGAGCCTCGATCCGCAAGGCCGGCGGCGACCCCGCCTCGCCGAAATTCGTCGAGATCAACTTCACCGAAGCCTGGGCGGCGGTGACCAAGAAACAGGTCGACGCGGCCTTCCTCACCGAGCCGTTTGTCACGCAGGCCCTTGCGCAGGGCGGTCGCGTGGTCGCCTGGAACTACGTCGATTCAGCGCCGAACCTCACCGTTGCCACGTATTTCACCACGGAAAAGGTCATATCCTCCGAGAACGACCTGGTCTCGCGCTTCAAGGCCGCGATCAATGAGTCGTTGCAGTACGCGAGCAGCCATCCCGATGAGGCCCGTGCGGCCGTCGCCACGTACACCAAGATCCCACCGTCCACCCTCGCCAAGATCGTCTTGCCGCTCTGGCCGGCGCAGATCAACCAGGCGTCCATCCAGACGCTCGGCGATGACGCACGCGGCGACGGGTTGCTGAAGAAGGCACCCGACGTCACCGGATTGCTTGAGTGAGGGAACGCCAGGCGGGCGACCCGGTGACCAGGACGGTCTACGGGGCCACCGGGTTGCTCGTGCTGTTCCTCCTGCTGGAGGCCGCCCCGCGGCTCGGCCTCGTACCCGAGCGGTACCTGCCGCCCGCATCCCGGATCCTGCGGGCGTTGTGGACCGAGGCGTCCGGCGCCGGCTTTTGGCGGGCGGTGGCCGACACGGTGCGCACCGGGGCGACCGGCCTCGCCATCGCCTTCTGCGCGGCCGTGGCGCTCGGCATGATCATCGGCAGCGTTCCGCTGCTGCGCGCGATGACGAACTCGACGGTCGAGGTGCTGCGTCCGATTCCGTCGGTGGCGCTCATCCCGCTGGTGGTCCTTCAGTTCGGCACCGACATCCGATCGACCGTGGTGCTGGTCGTGTACGCCTGCTTCTGGCAGGTGCTGATCCAGGTGCTCTACGGAGCCGTCGACGTCGACCCCGTCGCGCACGACACCGCACGTTCGTACGGTCTGGGCACGTGGGCGCGGCTCCGGCACGTCACGTGGCCGACGGCGCTGCCGTACGTCATCACCGGGCTGCGGCTCGCCGCCACGGTCGCACTGATCGTCTCCATCACGGGCGAACTCCTCATCGGCAGCCCCGGACTTGGCCGGGAGATCGCGGTGGCACAGTCGAGCGGAGCGGTCCCGGCGATGTACGGCCTCGTCGTCGCGACCGGCATGATCGGCGTGCTCGTCAACGTCGGCGTGCGCGGTCTGGAGCGACGGGTCCTGGCATGGCATCCGGCGGTGCGGGCGGAGATCCCGGCATGAGGGCGGCCGCGCGGCTGGTGCGCGTGCTCGGTCTGCCGGTGGCCTTGGTGCTGGCATGGTGGGCGGTGACCGCGGGCGAAGACAATTTCTACTTTCCGCCGCCCACGACGGTCGCCACCACTTTCGTCGACGTCTGGGTCTCCGGGCGGCTGCTCGATGACGTGCTGCCCAGCGTGGGACGGCTGCTGGCCGGACTGGCGCTGGCGCTGGCAGCCGGGGTGGGCCTCGGCCTGCTGATCGGGTTGTCTCCCCGGGTACGCGCGGTCTTCGAACCGGCGCTGGAGTTCCTGCGCGCCATTCCGCCCCCGGTGCTCGTCCCGGTGATGCTGCTCGTCGCGGGCGTGGGCGACCGGATGAAGATCCTCGTCATCCTGTCCGGCTGCCTGTGGCCCATCCTGCTGAACACGGTGGAAGGGGCCCGCTCGGTGGACGAGGTCCTCGGCGATACCTGCCGCTGTTACGGGATCCAGGGCGCGGCAAGGATCCGTCATCTGGTGCTGCGCGCGGCCAGCCCGCAGATCATGACCGGTATCCGGCAGGCGCTGTCGATCGGGATCATTCTCATGGTCATCAGCGAGATGTTCGCCGCCAGCAGCGGGCTCGGGTTCGCGATCTTGCAGTTCCAGCGAGGTTTCCAAATCCCCGAGATGTGGAGCGGAATGGTGGTGCTGAGCCTGATCGGAGTCACCCTGTCCGTGATCTTCCGCCAGGTCGAGCGGCGGGTCCTGGCATGGCATCAGGGCCCCAGAAAACGCGAGCGAGCCGAGGGTGTTCGTGATGCTTGACGTCAGCGGATTGAAGAAGACCTACCGGAACGCCGGACGCGTGGTCGAGGCGATAGCCGACGTGTCGGTGCATCTCGAGGCCGGCGAGTTCGTCTGTGTCGTCGGGCCGTCGGGCTGTGGCAAGACGACGTTGCTGCGCTGTCTGGCGGGGCTGCTGGCGCCCACCGAGGGCGACCTCACGATGGCCGGACGACCGATCACCGGGCCATCACCCGGCACCGCGGTCGTCTTCCAGGAGTACGGCCGCAGCCTGCTTCCCTGGAAGACCGTGTGGGAGAACGTCGAACTCCCGCTCCGCTACAAAGGCCTGGCGCGCTCCCGCCGCCGGGAACTGGTCACCGAGGCGCTGGCCGCCGTGCAGATGGAAGACGCCGGGGCCGCGCATCCATGGCAGCTGTCGGGCGGCATGCAGCAGCGGGTCGCGATCGCCCGCGCGATCGCCTACGAGCCGCAGGTCCTGCTGATGGACGAGCCGTTCGCCGCGGTGGACGCGCAGACACGTGCCGACCTGGAAGACCTGATCTTGTCGGTCTGGCGGCGCTACGAAGTGACCACGCTGTTCGTCACCCATGACATCGACGAGGCGGTCTACCTCGGGCAACGCGTCGTCATCCTGTCCGCGTCGCCCACGGTCGTCCAGGAGGACCTCGCGATCGGGCTGCCGGCCGAGCGTGATCAGCTCACCACGCGGGCCGATCCGCTCTTCGCCGAGTTGCGTGCACACGTCTACGGCCAGATCCAGCAGGCCAAGAATCGCGCGGCCCGGCCGAGCCCCACCCCGGCTGTCGGCCAGGGAGACTGAGCGGTTCGGCGGTTCGGCGGTCGGCGGTTCGGTCGGCGGTTCGACGGTCGCGGAATCGTCAGGATCGCGCGGCGGCGATGGCGCGAATGACGGTGAGCGCCGTGTGCAAGGCCGCGACATCGTGCGTCCGGATGTAATCCACCCCCTGCCAGGCCGCGTACAACTCGGCGGCGAGGGTGGCGGCCCCGGCGTCCGCGATGCCGCGTCCGGTGACCGTCCGGACGAAGGACTTGCGGGATGGCGAGACCAGGACCGGTAGCCCATATCGCTCCTTGAGCTGCCGGATTGTGGCCAGGATCAGCAAAGAGGGCTCGGGATTGCTGCCGAGGAAGAAACCGAGGCCGGGGTCGATGATGAGCCGCTCGGCGGCGATGCCGGCGGCTTGGAGCGCGGCCAGCCGTTCGTCAAAGAATCGCAGGACGCCCGCCCTGACCTCCGTGGGATCGGTCACCACCATGGAGGCCGGTCCCCGGCGCTGTATCGAATGCATGACGATGAGCCGGCAATCGGCTTCGGCGAGCAGCGGGTAGATGTCGGGATAGGGAAAGCCCTGGATGTCATTCAAATAGGTAACGCCGTGGGCCAGCGCGAAACGCTGTGTCTCCGGAAGAAAAGAGTCGACGGATACGGAGACGCCTTCCGCGACCAGTCGTGCCATGACCGGTGTCAGCCGTTTTCTTTCCTCATCGGGACTAACCGGCTTGGAATCGGGATGGCTGGCCGCCGGACCGAGCTCCACGATAGCCGCTCCGTCATCTCGAAGTTGCCGGGCATGCGTCAAGGCGTCATCGGGAGACAGGTATCGGCCACCGTCCGAAAATGAATCTTCCGTGATGTTGACGACTCCGATGATGCGGGGGACGGAGGGTTCTCCGGAGAAAGATGGCTCTTTCAGCACAGCAGCGCCTCCCAGATTTTCGCCCTTACCAAGGGTGCGAGAGCACATCGGAGCCGCCGCTCCCGCGCCGCCGCCCACGGGCACATGCCCGGTCACGACAACATGCCAGATTAGCAGGCCGGTTCGCCGCGCCTTTCGTAATACCACGAGACACGCCACGCGGTCTCGTATTCATATATTCCGCGACAATTATGCCCACTCGGCTCACGGCATCGGCAACTTATCGGCGACGGACACTCCCATTAGACGGTGCCGGGCGCCTGCCGGACCATCATCGCGAATACCGGCCCGGACATTCGGACACGTTGCCGCCTGGGAGCGGCTAGAGCGGCTCACGACGGTTGAGCGTTGATCCGCACTGGGGGTGATAGTCTCTGTTGTAAGCGCTGTTAGCGAGCGGCCATTCATCCGATTGAAGCGGTATGACGGTGCGTGACGGTTCGTGCCGCCGGATCCGCCGGGTCGGGGCCGGATGGGTGGACCTCTCCGACCGAGATCTTTTGTCACGGGCGGAGCACGGGGGAGGCGGTTGACGGTGAGCGCACGGGCAGCCGGCCGCATCGCGATCGACCGGCGCCGCGGCACAGGCGGTCGTCGGCTCCAGCGAGGGAACGCATGAGGATAGCCGTCCAGGAGCATCGTCTGCTGGAAAGCCTCGATCTTCGCCGCTGGGACGCCCTGCAGCCGGCAGGCGGTTTCTACTCATCGAGTCCCTGGCTCTTACATGCCGAGCGCACGGCCGATCCTCCGCCCTTCTACTTCACCGCGGACGACGGCCGGCACTGCGCGGCGATGCCCGCCTATCCCCTTGTCGCGTCCAGCCCCTTCACCTTCTGCCGCGCCGACTATGTGATCGACCAGATCAGCCGGCGCGCGACCGGCGGCCCGGCGGACTGGAGCGCCCGGTTGATGCCTTGCCTGGCCTGCGGGCCGCGCAACCCGTCTCACACCGGTGTGGCGTTGCCCGAAGGCCTGGACACCGGCACCCGGCGGGCCGTGCTCGACGCCGTCATCCACAAGGCGGAGAGCGCGGCCCACGAGCATGGTCTCCGGTCGGTGGCGTATCTCTACGTCGATGCCACCGACCACGCGTTGCGATCGGCGCTGGAAGCGGCCGGGTACGCGGCGATGCACGGCGAGACGACCTACACCCTGGCCGTTCCGCGGTCCGGCGACTTCGCCGACTACGTGGCCTCCCTCCGAAACAATCGGCGCCGCGTCAGGCGGGACGTCCGAACGCTCGACGCCGCCGGGGTGAGCTATGGCGTGCACCGGTTGTCCGATGAGCTGGCCGAGCGTGTGGCGCCGTTGGAGGCGCAGCTTTATGCCCGCTACGGCGCTGCCGGCGACGAGGCCACGCTCCGCGGCGTCCTGCGGAGCATCGCGCGGAACATCCCCGGCCATGCCGAGGTGGTGACCGCCGAGGTCGGCGGGCGGCTCGCCGGCTTCGTGCTGATATTCACGCACAGACGTGATCTCTACGCGCGACAGGCGGGGTTCGACTACGCCGTCCAAGGGCGGCTGCCGCTCTATTTCGGTCTCGTCTATTACGAGCTCGTGCGGCTCGCGCAGCGTCGAGGGCTGTCGACGATTCACTACTCGATCGGAGCGGACGAGGCGAAGGTGTCCCGCGGATGCGTGGGAGTCGGGCAGATCGCCTACGTCAAGGGCCTGGTGCCGGAGATCCACCGGCGACTCCTCGACCTCGCGCGGCTGTCGCCGCCGCGGACCTAGCCGACGGGGTCAACGTGCCGGACCACGCCAGAAGCGTCGCTCAAAGGTTCACCGCGGCGGGCACGCGCGTGGCGACGCTGGTACTCGGCGGCCGTTTCGAGCGGGCGCTGGTGCCGGTCCTGATGGTCATCGGAACGAATTTCGCCGGCTTCGGGGCTCTGGTGGGCTATTTCGGCATCTGGCTGATCAAGGCGCGCCACGCGGACGTGGAGACAGTGTCGACGGCCCTGTTTCTGGCCGGACTGGCGGGCGCGGTGGGAGCGGGCACGGCCGGGTCGGCCGTGGATCGCCTCGGCCCACAGCGGATGATCATTGGCATAGCCGCGCTCCACACCATCGGCACCGCCGTGCTCGTCTTTCCCGTGGGCACGTGGACCGGCATCGGCGCGGTGGTCATGGTCACCGGAACCCAGCCATTGCGCGGCGTGGCCCAACGTACCCTCATCGGCGCGTTGAGCAGACAGGGCTCGGGCGAGAAGGCGTTCGCCGACCTGCGCCTGGTATTGAACCTGGGTATGTTCTGTGGTCCGCTCGTGGGAGCGGGCCTGTTGCATTGGGGTTGGCAATCGCTACGTGTCGGGGTGTTTCTGCTTTATGCGCTGTCGCTGGTGACCGCCGTCAAGCTGTATTCCGCCAGGCTCCCGGACGAGATGACGGCGCCGGCCGCGCGCTCCCGTCCCGTCGCGTCGAGTCCGATGTCGCGAGAACATTGGCGGTTGTTGCTGTTGTTGCTGGTGGGATCGAGTTCAGCGTGGATCATCATGTACCTCTACGAGGCGGTGATTCCGATCCTGGTCGTCGGCACGCAGGTCATGTCGGCGAGCGAGTGGGGTTTTGTGTATTCCGTCGGACCACTGCTGTTTCTCGTCGGCCAGTTTCGCATACAGCGGTGGTTTCGCTCGTTCGCTCCGCTGGGCCGGCTTCTCGGCGGAGTGTCGTTAATGGGGTTCGCCTTCTTGATCTTCTGGGACGGGCTGGGAACGGCGACCCTGTTGCTCTTCATCGTCATTTTCGTCTTCGGCGACATGTTGTGGGGGCCGGGCAGCGAAGATCTGGTGATACGGGCGGCGCCGAAGGGCCGCACCGGTGCCTATGTAGGTGCTGTCACCTCGACCATGTGGATCGGTAATGCGGTGGCTCCCGCCGCCGGACTGTACGCCCGTGAACGCTATGGCGACCACGTCCTGTGGCTCGGCGCCGCCGGTCTGGGATTGCTTGGCGCCCTATGTTACGCAAAAGTGTATCAACTGGTCTCCACGGCGGAGCCCGTGGAATGAACCCTTTCGCAGCCGTCGAGCAGGGGATGTGATCAGGAAATGGTCCGAACAGGGGAACAATATCTGGCTGAGCTACGCGACGACAGAGACGTTGTCGTCAACGGTTCTCGGGTGGCGGACGTCACCCGGCACAGCGCATTGCTGGGAAGCGCGAATTCCGTAGCCGCGTTAATGGATCTGCACCACGAACAAAGCACGAGTGATGAGCTCATGACGGCCTGCCCGGAGACCGGCGAGATCATTCCCTGGTCCTATGCGCTCGCCGAGGATGCGGTCGGCGTCGCTGATCGTGGCAGGTCCTTCGAGATCATCGCGCGGGCCACCGGCGGACTTATGGGGCGCAGCCCCGATTTCCTCGCGACCTTGCTGGCGTCGTGGCATGCCGCGGCGAAAACCTTCGGCCAGCGCAACCCGCAATTTTCGGAGAACGTCACCAACTACTACAGGTATGCGCGGCAACATAACATCTGTCACACGCACGCTATCAGCGACCCGCCGCGCGATAGATATCTTCCCGACTCCGGACGGCCGTTGACGCTGCGCAAGACGGGGGAAACGAATGCCGGCATCGTGGTCAGCGGGATGAAGATGCTGGCCACGCTCGCGCCGCTGGCGGAGGCGTTGATCGTCTATCCGTTCCGGCCGCTGGCCAAGGAAGAGTCCGCGCTGGCGCTGGCTTTCGCCGTGCCCATCGGCACTCCCGGTCTGCGGCTGATCTGCCGGGACCCGCTGGCGCGAGGGGCGTCGCTCTTCGACGCACCGCTGAGCGAGCGTTTCGACGAAATGGACGCGCTGTGCGTCTTCGACGACGTCGTCGTGCCCTGGGATCGGGTGTTCATCGACGGCGACGTCGAGATGGCCAACACCATGCGCCAGAAGACCGACATGACGACCTACCAGTGGCACCAGTGCGCCGTCCGGGCGGCGGTCAAGGCCGAGTTGCTCTTCGGTGTCGCCAGCCTGCTCGCCAAGGAGAGCGGACGTGATCGGCAAACCCCGACCCGCGTGATGCTGGGGGAGATGGCGGCCATGGTTGAGTCCTTTCGCGCCCTCGTCACCGCCGCCGAGAAGACGGCGGTGCCGGGCGCCGGGGGATATCACGTCCCCGCGACCCCGCCACTGGCCGCCTTCAGCGTGCTGAGCAGCATGTTCTTCCCTCGGTTCAGCGAGTTCCTGCAGTTGATCGGTTCCAGTGGACTGATCATGCGTCCGTCCGAAGGCGACCTGTCGGGATCGGCCGTGTCGCCGCTGCGTGACTACTTCGCCGGCACCGACATGAGCGCCGAGGAGTACGCGGCGCTGCTGCGGTTGGCGGCGGAGATCACGGTGGGGGAGTTCGGCGGTCGCCATCTCCTTTACGAGCGCTTCTACCTCGGACCGCCCGACATGCTGAAGGAACGCCTGCTCCAGCGGTTCGACGACCAGGCGGCGGAGGCGTTCGTGCGAAGGTTTCTCGTCCTCCCCGGCAAGGACCTGTGAAGCCGGCGAGGACATGTGAAGCCGCCGGCGCGCCCCGGGCGAACGCGTGGTTCACACCCGGGGCGGATCGCCCGGTATCGCGCCGGCCTCACCGTGTCAGCGCGGCGACCGCGCGAACGAGATGTTCGATGTCTTCCTCGGTGTTGTAACCGTGCGGCGAAATGCGCAGCCCGCCGCCGCGGGCGGAACAGGCCACGCCCGCCGACCGCAGGGCAAGGGCCGCCGCATCCGCGGAGATCCCCGCCAGGGTGAAGGTGACGATCCCCGATCGGCCCTCGGGTGAACGGTCGGACAACACGTTCGCCCCGCACTCCCGGAGGCGTTCGCTCGCGTGCTCGCAGAGCCGGTCGACGTGCCTCCAGATCGCCTCCACCGAAGCGGTCTGGAGCAGACTCAGCGACGCGGCCAGGCCGAGGAGTCCGCCGGCGTTGAGCATGCCGCCCTCCAGCCGGCGCGCCGTATCGTCGGCATCGAATTTCAGGCTGCCCCAATCCTCGAGGTTGCGCACCGAATGCCAGCCGGGCTCCAGCAGGCGGAGCATGTGGAGATGCGGGTCGCGCACATACAGCAGACCGCTGCCCGCGGGACCGAGGAGCCATTTGTGCCCATCGGCCATGGCGAAGTCCACGCCCCATTCCTCGATGCTGGCGGGGATCACTCCGAGGCCCTGGATGATGTCGGCGCACAGCAGGGAGCCCGCCTCTTTGCACAGACGTCCCAGCTCGGCCAGGTCGGAACGCCATCCGCGGGCGAACTGCACCCAACTCGTCACCACGAGCCGCGGGGCCGGCCCGGCGTTGATGGCCTCCGCGAACGCCGACGCCGGCAACGCGTGCCCAGGGCCGCGAGGACGGACAAAGTCCACCCGGACGCCGAGATCTTCGAGCGCGAGCCACGGGTAGACGGTAGAGGGAAAGTCAAGATCGGGCACTACCACCCGATCTCCCGGCGACCAGTTCAGGCCGTTCGCGACGAACCCGAGACCCTCGGTGGTGTTCTTGACGAACGCGACATTGGTGACAGGCACCCCCATCATCCTCGCGGCCGTCGAGCGGGCCCGCTCGATGCTCGCCATGTGCGCGTAGTAGGTGAATCCACCGTTCGCCGCCACATCCGTGGCCTGCCGGTGCATCGCCGCGACGGCCGACCGCGGGATCGGGCCGATCGCAGCATGATCGAGATATACCCAGCGCTTACAGACGGGGAATTCGTCACGGCTCAGCGGTGCGTCCACGTCTCAGGCCCCGTCCGGCCGGGTCCGGCCCGACCGGCCGGATCGAAGGTACGCCGCCACGTTGTCCACGCACATTCGTCGCGGTCTATCCGTTGAGGCTCGCCAATCGGGCACTTACGCCGTCCGGACCGTCCATGCGAAGGTCTTGTGGCCGGCGGCCCCACACCTGGGCAACGGTAAATGTCGTCTCCCACGTGTCAGGGTCGGCAACCGCCGTCTCCATATCGGCGATATAGCCGGCCAGCTGTGACTCGGTGGCCAACTGGTGCTTGAGGATCGTCTCCCGCATGCCGTGCAGCACGATGAGCGGCATCTGCATGTACGGATGACTGTCCTGCAACGCGTTGACGGCCGCGCGAACCCGGACGTCCTCCAGGCCGGCGCCGCGCAGGAGCGGCACCAGTCGGCGAGCGAAGTTGGGGTCGCCGTCGAGCGCCTTGAAAGCGCGTTCGATGAGCAGCTTCGCGTCCGGCCACGACGGCGGCGTCGGAAAGTAGTTCCAGGAGTCCTGGTCCGACTCTTCGCAACAGACGACTCCGCCGGGCCGGGCCAGCTCGATCATCTCGGACAGGAATTCCTTGTAGCGGGGGCCGAGGAGCAGCAGGAAGCGAGAATGCACGAAATCGAACGAGCCGCGGGGCAGGGGCGTCCGGCCCGCATCGGCGTGCACGAATTCGACGTTGCCGAGGTCACGCGCCAGGCAGTAGGCCCTGGCCGCCTCGAGGATATGCGGAGTCGTGTCGACGGCAACGACTCTTCCGCGCGGCCCAACACGCTTGGACAATGGCTCGAGGATGCCGGCGGAACCGCAGGCTATTTCGACGCAACTCGCTCCGGGCTCGAGGCCGACCGCGTCCAGCATGGCCTCGACTTCGTTGCCCCATACCTCCGCCTGTATCTGCAGGCGCGCTGCCTCGCCCGAAGTATCGAAGATATATTTGGCAGTAGTCATCTAGGTCACCCCTGAAATTCTTGGCAGGCTTGTCACTTGGCGCGGTCCGGGAATCAATGCCTGCGACCGGGATTTCGGACGGGGGATATCTAACCGTACGGCCTGACGGATCTGGTCGCAGCGACCTTTGAACATTTGTGCCCCCGCACGGTCGACCGCAAAATTCTTCGGGAGCGATGATACTCCGCCGGTGATGGGCTCGCCAGTCGGATTTCCCCGATCAGCGCGGAGGAGAGTCGTTACCAGGGGGTTTACCTTCATCAACAGACGACCTGTCGACTGATCGCAATCAGTTGTTGACCCGGTGTCATGAGATCTGGCCGGACCAGGTTTCGTTGTTGCTGTTCGGCGCGAAGTCTGCAAGCATTTTGCATAACAGCGCCATGATCGCGTTCGGGGAGTCATTCAGTAACAAGGCGTCGGCCATGCCCGACTAACTCCGCCCACGTTGCGTTGGGGCATAGCCGGTCGCCGCCGCGGAATGCTCGTGCCGCTCCCCGGCGATGAAGCAGCAGGAGGAGTGCCATGACAAGCACGTCCGGCGTCGCTGAAGCGGCCATAGCAGATCTCCGGGGCCAGTTGCGCGGAGACGTGATCGTGCCCGGCGACGCCGGCTACGACGATGCGCGAGCGGTGTGGAACGGTGCCATCGATCGACGTCCATTCGTCATCGCTCGGGTCGCCGGTTCCGCCGACATCATCGCCGCCCTCCAATTTGCGCGGAACGAACGACTTGTCGTGGCCGTTCGAGGCGGCGGCCATAACGTGGCCGGCTTCGCCACCTGCGACGACGGAATCGTCATCGACCTGTCCGCGTTGAAGGGAATTCGAGTGGATCCCGCCGCCCGGACCGCACGAGCCCAGGGGGGCGTCCTGTGGGGGGAACTGGACCATGAGACCCAGGCATTCGGGCTGGCGACGACCGGCGGGGTCGTCAGCACCACGGGAATCGGCGGCTTAACTCTCGGCGGTGGCATCGGCTGGCTGATGCGCAAACACGGTATTACCGCGGACAACCTCATCTCGGCAGATCTTGTCACCGCCGACGGCGAGCTCATCACGGCGAGCGAGCAGGACAATCCCGAGCTCTTGTGGGGGCTGCGCGGCGGCGGCGGAAACTTCGGCGTGGTCACTTCGTTCGAATATCGGCTGCATCCGGTCGGGCCCATCGTGTACGGAGGCGTCATCTTCCACCCCGTCGCGCGAGCGCCCGAACTGCTTCGCTTCTACCGAGAATGGTCGAACGACCTGCCGGACGAGTTGACCACGATGGCGGTGTTCATGGCCGCGCCGCCGGAGCCTTTCGTGCCCGCCGAGATGCACGGCGTGCAGATGATCGGCATCGCGTGCTGCTTTTTGGGATCCGAGGCCGACGGAGCCGTGGCGATCAAGCCGCTGCGTGACTTCGGCGAACCGGTGACCGACGTGATCGGTCTTCTCCCGTACAAGTCCCTGCAGGGCATGTTCGACGCGATCGCGCCGCGCGGCATCAACGCCTATTGGAAGACCCACTATCTGCCGGACATCACCGACGCGGCCCTCGACACACTCGTCGAACAGGTGGCCGCCCTCGCCAGGCTGTATCCGCTCAGCGCGGTCCACCTCCACCATCTGGAGGGCGCGGTACGTCGCCGCACCAGCGCGGACGGCGCCTTTTCTCACCGGTCACCTCGGTTCGTGTTGAACCTCATCGGGCAATGGGCCGACAAGAACGCGGCCGACACGCATATCAGCTGGGTGCGCGGCATGTGGGATGCGATGCGTCCGCACACCGCCGGTCAGCCCTATCTCAACTTCCTCGGCGACGAGGGGCGGGCGCAAACCCGCGCCGCGTACGGCAGGACGACCTTCGATCGGCTCAGCGGGTTGAAGCGGAAATACGATCCGGCCAATGTCTTTCGCCTGAACCAGAACATCCCGCCGAGTTGAGCATCGCCGGGGGCCGCACCGGACTCAGGCGTTGTCGACCGGATCCAGATCACGAACCGCGTAGCCGTATCCTTCGAGGTCGGGAGGTTCGGCCCGTTCGGCCAGCCGCTTGGCGACGGCCAGCCGGTGCGGGACGTCCATGTTGCCGCCGAACTTGAACTTGCCGGCTATCTCCAAGACCGTCAGGCGGGCGGCGCGGATGCCCGGCAGGAGTTGCGCATGTTCGCTCGCGTCGACCTTGCGATTCGGTTCCTTCTGGTTAAGTTGGGTGCGCAGCACCTTGAGCTTCATTTCCTCCGAATCGTATATTTCGGCGGTGCAGCGAGCCTGGACCGCGGCGTAGTAGATCGTCGGTATACCCATCTCGGGATCCTCGCCGGCGATCTTCCGCCAGTATCCGGGGATATACGAATAAGCCGAGGTGACGCTCAATACCACCGCCGGGTTCTCTTTTATCGCACTCCAGATGGGGTTCTTATACGATAGGTGGAAGTACAGGGTCTCGTCGTCGACGACGACGAATTGTGTTGGCACCACCACCGGAACATCGCGGCCATGGCCTCCGGCAACGAGCTGTCCGAATTCGTGAGTCCGCAGGAATTCCAGCGACTCGTCGAGGGTTGCCCGGTCGCAGTCGGGTATGAGCATTTAGTATCTCCTATTCGCGGTCCCGGCCCTTCCGGCCGGAGCGTTCGCCGCGTAGGGCGCTGATTCCATCCACCGGCCGCAAGCCGGTATCAGCGGCGCCAGGGCAGCGGCCGCCGCCTGCGCGAACCTTCGGCCCGGCCCTGGGTCGAGATGGGCCGAGGCCCGCGCCGTGGCCGCCGCGTTTCGCAGTGCCGCCGACCTCCGCGCCAATGCGAACTCTTCGATCGCGGCGGCTCGTTCGCCGTCCGCGTCCGCGCGGAATCCGCGTTCGATCGCGGCCGCGGCCTCGGCGGCGTCCGCGAACGCGCTGTTCATGCCGCGGGCTCCGAACGGCGGAAACAGGTGGGCGGCTTCGCCGATCAGCAGTATCCGGCGGTGGGCATCGGTGAAGTTCTCGGCCACCACACGCAGGAACCGATAGGTCGACACCCATCGAATCCGCGCGACATAAGAGGCGTCCACGACCTTGGTGATCCACTCGCGCGCCCGCTCCTCGGTTCCCCATTCGGCCGCCGAGTCCGCGGCGGCGCACTGTAGATCGATCTGGAATCCACCGGTGAACGGCACCCGAAGGACGTTGCGCCCGCCCACGCGCGGATGGCGGTAATGAAAGACCCGGTCCCGCAGCATGGGGTCTCCCTCGTCCGCCTCCACATCGAGCACCACATGAAAGGCCTTGGTGCGGCTTCCGAGTGCGGGGATGCCGGCCGCTCGCCGCACCGCGGACCGCGCACCGTCGGCACCGATGACGTAAGCGCCCGACCAGCGCCGGCCGCCTGAGCCGCAGACCGTGGCGCAGTCCGGGGACAGGATCACATCGTCGGCGCGGGCATCCCACACGATGCGTACGCCCGCCGCCTCGCACGCGTCGAGTAAGAACCGTTCCGTGTCCACCTGGCGCAGGCTGGTGAACGGCGGCATGGTGCCGGCCGGCGGCGCCGGGTGGGTGCGGACGAAGATCTGTCGTCCTCGATAGAGGGTCCGTCGCACCTGCCAGACCAGGCCGTACTCGGCGATCGCCCGGCCGAGGCCCGGGTCGGCCGCCTCGAGGATGCGCAGCGAGTCTCGATGGACGAAGAGCGCGCGGCTTCCCGGTCGCACCCTGCCCTTGCCCTCTGCTTCCAGCACCGTCACGGCGATGCCGCGGGCGCGCAGGCAGAGGGCCGCGGCGAGCCCGGCCGGGCCGGCGCCGACGATGACGACCCCGTCCGCCGTCTCGTTCGTCGCTCGGGTCGTCATCCTGGTCAGACCGTTCCGCCGGTTCCGGGGGGCATGGCGTCAATCCTTCGGGGAGGTGTCCGCCGCCGAGGGCGGCGCGTCGCGGCGGAGCATGAATCTGCGCAGCTTCCCGGTGTCGGTGCGCGGGAGTTCGGCCACGAGGTGAACGGACTTGGGCACCTTGAACGGCGTCAGGCTCGCCCGCGTGAGTGTGATCAGTTCCGTCGTCAGCGCCTGAACGTCGATATCGGCGGTCTCCGGCACCACGAAGGCGCGCAATTCGGTCGCACCGCCAGAGGTGAGCACCGACGCCACCGCCACCTCGCGCACGGCGGGGTGCTGCGAGAGCACCGACTCGATCTCCGTGGGGGAGACGTTGATGCCGCCGACGACCTCGATGTCGTCGGTCCGGCCGCAGTGAGTGTAGGTGCCGTCCGCGTTCCGGACCGCGCGGTCGCGGGTGTTGAGCCAGCCGTCGGCGAGAACTCGGCGGCTGTCCGCGGGCCCGGAAAGGTAACCGGTCATGACGCTGGGCCCGCGGACCCACAGTTCGCCGACTGTGCCGTCGGGCACCGCCCGGCCCGCGGAGTCGAAAAGTCGCAACTCGAACTCCGGCACCGGGCGGCCCATCGTCCCCGGCACGTTGGCTCGGATGGAATTCGCGCAGAAGGCGTGGCCGGCTTCGGTGGACCCGATCTGCTCCAGCACCGGCGCCCCCAAGAAGTCGTTGAGCCGTTCGCCCAGCGCCACAGGGAGGCCCTCGCCCGCGCTGACCGTCGCCCTTACCGTGGCAAAGTCGGCCGAATCGCATTCCTTGACGAGCCTGGCGTAGAAGCTCGGGACCGCGAACAGCAGGGTTACACCATGGCGTTTGACCGCGTCGGCGACCTGGGCAGGGCCGGGGCGGGCGGCGAACAGCACGGCGGACGCCCCGCTGAACAGCGGAAAAGCGAGCGTGTTCCCCAGACCGTAGGCGAAATAGATCTTCGACACCGAAAGGATCACGTCGTCCGGACGGGTCTCGAGGATCGGCTGCCCAACGCACCGATGGTAAACGGCCAGATGGCCGTGCGTGTGCACGGCTCCTTTCGGCTGTCCCGTGGTGCCCGAGGTGTACTGCACGTAGAGAGGCGCATCATCGTCGACGTCGACGTCGACGTCGACGGGGGCCGGCGCGGGCGGTCCCGCGTCGCCGGACAGCAGCCGCGTCGGCGTCACGGAGGCCGACTCGTCGAACCTGGACCTGTCCAGGAGTTCGGTGTCGGCGACGATCAGCACGGGCGAACTGTCCGCGACGATCCGTCCGTGATCGGCGGCGGTCAGCGCGGGGTTGACCGTGACGGCCACGGCGCCGATCCGGGCCAGCCCGAGGAAGGAGGCGATCAATCCCACGCTGTCGGACAGGGCGAGGAGCACCCTGTGGCCTCGTTCGACACCGCGGGCGCGCAGGTTCGCGGCCGCCAAAGCGGCGAGCCGATGGATCTCGCCGTGCGTGTAGCGCCGATCGCCCTCGATGAACGCGGCCCGGTCCTGCCAGCCGCGACGCCGCATTAAGCCCTCGAGTTGTGCCGCGACATTCATCGATGGGCACATCCCTTCGTGCGACCTGAGTTCCTCACTTCATACAACTCCGACCGCGCCGTGACATCCGCGGCGGGCAAGCCGCGCATGGGTGCCATCGCCTTGAGCACCATTTCTTCGTACTCGGCGCTCGGATCGGAGTCGAGCACGATCGCGCCGCCGGCGCCGATGATCATTTGCTCCTCGGTGAACACCGCCGTTCTGATGGTGATGTTCAGGTCCGCGGTCCCGTCGCAGCTCAAGAACCCGATCGTGCCCGAGTAGGGTCCGCGCGCCCGCGTCTCGAGCTCATCAATGATCTCCATCGTGCGCAGCTTGGGCGCCCCGGTCATCGATCCGCCGGGAAAACAGGCGCGTACGCAGTCCACCGCCGTGACGTCGTGCCGCAGCCGGCCGCGCACGGTCGACACGAGTTGGTGCACGGTCGTATAGGACTCCACCTGCATCAAGCTGGGAACGTGCACGCTGCCGGGTTCGCAGACCCGGCCGAGGTCGTTGCGAAGCAGATCCACGATCATGAGGTTCTCGGCTCGGCTCTTGGGATCCGAGGCGAGTTCCCTGCGCAGCTCGACATCTTCTTCGGGAGTGCGGCCGCGGGGCAGCGTGCCCTTGATCGGCTTGCTCTCGACCACCCGGCTTCGGTCGATCTTGAGGAACCGCTCCGGCGACGAGCAGGCTATCTGTACGCCGCCGGCGGACACGAAGGCCGAGTACGGCGCCGGATTCCGCTGGCGCAGCCGGCCATAGAACGGCAACGGCTCGACCGTGCGGGGGAGGAGCACCGTATCGGTCAGGCAGACTTCGTACGTCTCGCCCGCGAGCAGCTTCTCCTTGCACCGCAAGATGTCCACGATGTATTGGTCGCGATCGCGGACGAGGCCGGCCTCCGCGGACGCGCGCAATGCCGCCGGGTCGGGAGCGTTCGCCTGGCCGGGCTCCGCCGGCGACTCGTGATCGGCATCCTTCAGCAGGACGGACTCTGCCCAGTCCAGCCACTCCAGGGCGGTCGCCTCCGACCGCGACGTGGTGCCGCTGAGCGCGATGAGGTGAACGATGTCATTCGCGTGGTCGATGACCGCGAGCCGGTCCGCGAATATCCAGACCGCGTCCGGTAGAGCGGAGGCGTGCGGTGTCGCGGAACCGCACTCGGCCTTGAGCTCATATCCGAAGTAGCCCATGTATCCGCCGGTGAAGTCGAACGGTAACTCGGGCGAGCAGATGGTCCGATGGCCTATCTCGTCGTTCAGCACATCGAAGACCGAGCCGGGAACGCACCGGACGACGGAGCGGTCGACCTCCTCGATGAACACCTTGGCCTCGGCCACTTTGTAGGTCAGCACCTCACCGAGGTGGGGGGACGCCTCGGCCAGGTACGAGAACCGCGCCAAGCCGTGTTCGGCGCGCACGCTGTCCAGCCATACGGTGTGCTCGGATTGGCCGAACAACGCCGAATAGACCGCCGAGCCGTTGGCCCGGAAATCCGTGATCCTTCGCGTGTGAGCTGTATATCGCCGCTTTCCGCTGCCCAGATCGCCGGTCCTCTTATGGTGTGAAGACACGATCTGGCCGAAGTTCCACAACAGCAGGGAGCCATATTCGGTGAGGACGGATTCCGGATGGAACTGTACGCCCCAAAATGGCCGGCTTTGGTGTCGGACGCCCATGAGGAGTCCGTCTTCCGAATACGCGATCGGCGCCAACTCGGGCGGCAACGGTTCGGCCACACAAAGTGAGTGATAGCGGACGGCGGAGAAGTCCTGTGGAATTCCGTGGAAGATCTCGTCGCTCGTATGCCTGATCTTGCTGATGTAACCATGCCGCGCCTGCGGGGCGCGGACCACGCTGGCGCCGCTGATCGCGCCAATCCCCTGATGACCCAGGCACACGCCTAACAGCGGCACGTTGACCCGTCGAAGCACTTCGGCGCACATGCCGAAGTCATGCGGGTCACAGGGATCACCCGGCCCAGGCGATATGACAACGCAGCCTAATTCCTCGGCCAGTTCTACGCAGCGCGGATCGTCGTTGCGGACGACCACCGGATCCACTTCGTACACCTGAGCCATTAGCTGGAAGAGATTGTAGGTGTAGGAATCGTAGTTATCGATGAGGAGTGAGCGAATCATGGCCGGATCCCTGAAAGTCAAGTCAAAGGTCGCCGGTAATGTGTTGGCGACATGAATCAAAACACCACATGCACGATGGATCGTCCGTGGTGCGGGGTGCCGGCGAAGGCACAGCCGACGCGTATATCACGTACGGTATGGCAGGCTGATTCAATGGCGGTCGGCAAAGCGGCACGACACTGCGCGCCATGGCGAACCCTCCCCCGAGCGACCGCATAGGATGAACACCTCGGACCCCATGCCCACCCCGATCCCTCGGCGGGCATCGAGCCGATCCCGTGGCGTTGAGCATGAGCACGACTCACCGGGGAGCGCCCGGCGCGGCTTCACACGCCAACTCCATCGACACAAGAGACGATCTCCGCAGTATCCGTCGGCGTGGCTACGCTAGTCAAATGGGCATTTAACCGGGCGGTCATAACTTGATCAAGTCATGACCGATATCACGTGACCGCGGCGGAGTTGCAACCCCATGGAGTCAGGGCAAGTCGACTATTCTGGTAGGAAAAAAGCATTACCGGATTGGACACCATGAGCATCGATTAGCTCATCCGCCCCAAGGGTTTCGGCTTCGGCCCCTCTGGCCGCAGCGCTACGGCGGGCCTGCCGTCCGGCCCCCAGGGCGGCCAGGTTCTGGAAACCCGGATCGTGCCCCTCGCATGGCGGTTAAGATTCATCGGAAGAGAAGTCAATGTGCATCGTGAAGGCGACTGGGCTTTCTTGTTCGGGGGACGGGAGGCAGGCCAGATGCGAAGCATGTGCGCATCCAGGGTGACCTACATAACGTCGGGTCGACTATGACGTCGGCGAATAATTCCAACAACACCATCGCACTGATCGAAAACGGCCGCCTGCAGCCCTTTGGATTCGATCCCTTCCAAATATGCAAGGAACAAGGGCTCGACACGATTCTCGTCACGAGCAATCTGTCCGAATACCTCAAGACAGCGGTCTCGAAGCAGAGCGTCGCGACGTACGTCGACGAAGTCATCGAAGCAGACATCTCGGATTCGGCCGGCGTCCTGGCCGCGCTCGCCGAAGCGGGCGCCACCAGCCGCCTTGGCGGAGTCTTCTCCGTCACCGAATACAGCGTTGTGGTGGTGGCCGAAGTGGCGGAGGCGCTCGGGCTGCCCGGCCTGTCGCCGGCCGCCGCGTTGAACGCGCGCCACAAGCAGCGAACGCGACAACTCTGCGCCGCCGCCCAGGTGCCGGTGCCCGAATTCTTCTGGGTGCGGTCCGCGACCGAGGCCAGGGACGCGGCGGCGCGACTCGCGGGCGCGTGCGTGGTCAAGCCGCCCAGTGAGGCGGGCGGCATCGGCGTGAAGCTGTGCACCACTCCCGCCGATGCCGAGCGGCAATACGAGCGCATCGCGGTGGCCGCCACCGACCGTAGGGGGAATCCTCGGCCGCCCGGCGTTCTGGTGGAGGAATACCTACCCGGCTACCAGGTGAGCGTCGAGGTGGTCTACTCGGGCGGCAGGCATCACATCGTCGGGGTCACCGACGAACTGTTCGGCCCGCACCCTCATTTCGTGGAGTTGGGCGAGAACTTTCCCTCTACGCTGCCGGAAGACGCGCAGCGGGACTGCGGCGAGGTGGCCGTCCGGGCGCTCCGGGCGATCGGCCATGACTTCGGTGTGGCGCATGTGGAGGTGAGGATGACCTCCGGCGGGCCGGTACTCATCGAGGTGAACGGCCGCCTGGCGGGAGCGCAGATCACCCGGTTGATCTACGAGGCGCATGGGCTGCATCTGGCGCGCGAGGCGATCCGCGTACACGCGGGGTTGCCGCCCGACCTCGGCAAGCGCGGCGATCGGGCGGCGGCGGTTCGGTACTTGTCGAGTCCGGCCGAGGGCGTCCTCGCCGATGTCCGGGGCGTCCCGCTCGCGAAGACGATGCCGGGCGTCACCGAGATCGCGCTTTACGTGGCCCCGGGTGAGCCGGTGCGTACGCCCGAGAGCATCGGAGATCTCACCGGGTATGTGATCGCGGTCGGTGAGACCGGCGGCGAGGCGGTCAGGCGCGCCGAGGCGGCGGCCGTGGAACTCTGCTTCGACGTCGACCCCGCCGGAATCGGCTCGGCGGCCGGTCCCGGCCGGGCCGGCGGCCGGGTGCTCCGGCCGTAGCGATCAGCGCAGATCAATAGACGTTGTCGCGCTCCATCGCGGTGAACAGTTCCTTGACATTGGTGAACCCGGTGCTCTGAGTGCGGGTGATGAATTCGAACTGCATCCCGGTATTCGCGTCGCGCCTGGTGAAAGCCTGGTCGAGGCCGGGGGAACTGATGATCCCGGTGAGCAGGTTGGCCTCTCGCTCGCGCAGGTCGTCCACCACCCCGGGCTGGTCGCGCACCTCGATGGCGACATGCTGCACACCCGGCCCGTAATGGTCGATGTACTGGCACACGTTGGATCGGGGCGAGTCTCCCTCGCAGAGCACGACGGTGACCCCTCCGGCCCGCATCGTCACCATGGTCATGCCGGTGAAGTCGCCGTCGACCTGTTGCCGCTCGGCCACCGAGAAACCGTAACGCTGCTCGAACATGGCCACCGCCTCGTCCATGTCCCGGACGGCGATGGCGACGTGGTCGATCCGGCGTGCGCGGCTCTGCATCGCGGAAGGCCCGCCGTCAGGGGTGCCGATGATGTCGTTCTCCAGGCGACATGCCTCGGCGGTGATGAGGTCGAAGACCTCTTCGAGGAACGCCGAGTCGATCTCGCGCTCCGCCGCGAACCCCCGGACCTTCGTTCGCAGCGCATCGAGCCGGTCCTGCTGCATCATGGGAATGCCCTGATCGCGCTTGTGCTCGGCGATCTTCTTACAGAGCTCTGTCCGCTCCGACAACAAGGCGAGTAACGAGTCGTTGACGCGATCGATCTCACTACGCAGGCGCGTCAGTTCAGGGGTTTCAGCGTCAGCCATCGTCGTCCCTTCGGCATTGTGATGATAACGGCGTTTCGGCCGACCATAATTGCGGCATCCGCTGTACGCGCTCAGGATGCTTCGTGGACCCCGTCGAGCAGAACGGCTCTCGGGAAATGCCTGAATCTCTACGTGCAGCCGCACAACAGATCCATCGAATCACCGGCCGGTCTTGTCCAGAGTCTGGCATAAGGCGGATGCGCCCCCCGCGCTCGCGCCCTGATATCCGTCGTTCGATCCGGTAATGGATCATCGATACGATTCGGCGCCGGACGGTGTGCCTTCTTTTCCGAGGTCATGACCCATTGACCAATGGTGTTTCGTCATCGCCGTTCTCGGCACGGCGGCGCGAGACGTCCATGGGACCGCCCGGACGCGGAGTATGGGGGTTATGGACGCTGTGCAGAGCGGATCCGCTCGATCGGTGATCATCGGCGGACAAGGCGCGGTCGGGCGGCTGTTCGCGTGGTTGCTGCGCTCGGAGGGTGCGGTGACGCTGGTCGACCTGCGCCAGGGAACGCCGATGCCCGGCGTGTCCTCGATGGTGGCGGACGTCCGTTCGCCGGACCCGCGGTTGACCGCCGAGTTGGCCCGGGCGGACGTCGTTGTCCTCGCGGTGCCCGCGGACATCGGCGCCGCGGCGACGGCGGCGGTCGCTCCGCACCTGCGGCGGGGGGCGCTGCTGGCGGAGACGCTGTCGGTCAAGGCGCCCATCGCCGATGCGATGGAGCGGGCCGCCGACCGGCATGGCCTCGAGGCTCTCGGCGTGAACCCCATGTTCGCTCCCGACCTGGGCTTCCAGGGCCGCCCCGTGGTCATCGTCGAGGTGCGCGGCGGTGAGCGAAGCCGCCGCCTGCAGACGTTGATCCGCGCCGGCGGCGGCCGCCTCGTACCGGTCTCGGCGGCCGACCACGACCGGCTCACGGCGGCGCTCCAGGTCGCCACGCACGCCGGCATTCTGGCCTTTGGCCGAGCGCTGCAGATCCTGGACGCCGATATAGCCACGTTGGTGGCCGCCGGCCCGCCTCCGCATCGCACCTTGCTGGCGTTGCTCGCCCGTATCGTCACCGGCACCCCCGAGGTGTACCGCGACATCCAGGTCGCCCATCCGCACGCGCACGCCGCCAGGCTGGCTCTGCGCGATGCCTGCACGCAGGTGGACGACGCCGCGACCGCGGCACCGGAGGACCGGATCGAAGCAATGCTCGCGGAGCTCGCCGATTGGCTGGGTCCCTATCGAGAACGGCTCGCCGACGACTGCGTCGATCTGTTCTCACGACTCGCCGCGGGTGCCGAATGAGGCGTTCGGTCGCGAGGCTCGGCATGGGGCTCGGCGTGGGCCGCGCGAGCCCGCCGACCACGAGAAGCCGCGCCCGCTATCGGCCGTCGGCGATGGGCCGCCCGAAGGTGAGGGCGTCTTGGAGCTCGGGCTCCAGCGACGTGCGGTAGTGGGCGTCGGGCTCGGCCCCGACGGCGTCGAGCACGGTGCTGAAGAAGCATCGGGCGGCGGCGCACACCACGATCTGGAAGATGTCGGTGTCCGACAACCCGCGGTGGCGAAGCTCGTGGATGTCGGCGGGGGTGATGCCCGGAGCGTCGGTGACCACCTTTTCCGCGAAGGCGATGATCGCCATGTCGACAGGTTCGAGGTCGGCGGTCGGCTGATCCGTGGCGATCGCGTGCACGGTGTCCGCATCGTGGTATCGGTCCCGCAGGACCTTTCCGTGCGCGAGAGCGCAGTAGCTGGAGCGCAGTTGCCGAGCGGCGGCCAGGGTGACCAGCTCGTACCGACGGCGGTCCATGCCCGCGATGATCGCGGTATTGAGCTGCGCCCAGGCCGAGTAGACGTCCGGGCGCAACGCGAACACCTTGGTGTAGTTGGCGACATATCCCAGCATGCTGAGATCGGCTGCGTAGAGACGGGCGACGCGATCATCGGCGTCGTTCTCATCGGGTGTACGGAGGTAGCTCATGTCGGCATCTTCGCCTCCGGAGCATCAGGTCCGTAAGCGGGCGGCCGGCATCCTGATCGGGCATCCCCAGGCCCACGGGGTCCCGTGGCTCACAGGGCCCACAGGCCGCGTCGCGGCCGCTCATCCCGCTCCTGCGTCCACTGGCCCCCATGGGTGTCAGCTTTGTGGCTTTCGTCACATTTTATTCCTCCTCGCCCGTGGGGTACATTTGCCGTGACCTTGACAAGGTCTTCGACTCTCTTGACGCGCCGGTCATTGACTCGTTAATGATCAACTCTTCTCGGCCCCGGCCGTGGCCACCTGACGTGATTCAACCCTGGTACTTGGAGGACGACCCATTTCTGAGTACGCGGATCAGGCACATCGGAGCCTGCGATTAGCAACGCCCGCCGAGCATGGTTGACGTTGACGGCTTAGCCGGGACCCCGGATCGCGATCCCATCGCGATCGTCGGTATGGCGTGCCGGTTCCCCGGGGAAGTGTCGTCTCCGGAGGGCTTGTGGGAGCTGGTGGCGTCGGGCGGCGACGCCATCACACCGTTCCCTGTCGATCGGGGTTGGGATACGGAGGGTCTTTTTCATCCGGACCCGGATCATGCGGGAACGACCTATGTCCAGCAGGGCGGGTTCCTGCATGACGCCGCCTATTTCGACGCGGGGTTCTTCGGGATCTCGCCGCGTGAGGCCATCGCCATGCACCCGGAACAGCGCATCTTGCTCGAAGTGGCATGGGAGGCGTGCGAGCGGGCCTGGATCGATCCCCTGTCGCTGCGCGGCGCGGACGCCGGCGTTTTCGTCGCGCGACTGTCGACGGAATACGGGCCGCCGCTGCACGCGGCGCCCAGGGAATACGCGGGGCTGATGCTGACGGGGACCACTCCCGGAGCGGTCAGCGGCCGGATCGCCTACACACTCGGCGTTACCGGGCCCGTCGTCACCGTTGACACGGCATCGTCCGGTTCCTTGGTCGCGGTCCACCTGGCCGTCCAGTCGCTGCGGGCGTCCGAATGCGACCTCGCGCTCGCCGGCGGTGTCTCCCTCGCGCCCACCCCCGGGTTGTTCACGGAGTTCTCCCGGCAGCGGGGACTGGCGCCGGATGGGCGGTCGAAGCCCTTCTCCGCCGACGCGGACGGCGCCGTTTGGTCGGAGGGGGCCGGGTTGTTGCTTCTCGAGCGGTTGTCGGACGCCGTTGAGAAGGGTCATCCGGTGTGGGCGGTGATCCGCGGCTCGGCCGTCAACTCCGACGGTGCCACCGAGAGCCTGGCGGTTCCCAGTGCCTCCGCACAGCAACGGCTGATCATCAAGGCTTTGTCCAATGCGGGCCTGTCGGCGGCGGACATCGATGCCGTGGAGGGCCACGGATCGGGGACGAGGGCCGGTGACCGAGCCGAGGCGCAGGCGTTGATGGGGGTGTTTGGGGTTGGTCGTGGGGTGGGGCGGCCGTTGTGGGTGGGGAGTGTGAAGTCGAATCTTGGTCATGCTCAGGCGGCGGCTGGGGTGGCTGGGGTGATCAAGATGGTGATGGCGTTGCGGCATGGGGTGTTGCCGGGGTTGGTGCATTTTGTGGGGCCGTCGTCGCAGGTGGATTGGTCGGGGGGTGGGGTTGTTCCGTTGGCTGAGGCGGTGGCGTGGCCGCGGTTGGGTGAGCCGCGGCGGTGTGGGGTGTCTTCGTTTGGGATTAGTGGGACGAATGCGCATGTGATTTTGGAGGAGGGTCCGGGGGCGGGGTTGGGTGGCGGGGTGGGGGCCGTTGCGGTGGATGGGGTGGATGAGGGTGTTGGGGTGGTGCCGTGGGTGGTGTCGGGTCGTGGTGAGGAGGCGTTGCGGGCGCAGGCTGGGGCGTTGCTTGAGGTGGTGGGGGGACGGCGGCCGGTGGATGTGGGGTTTTCGTTGGCGGTGAGCCGGTCGCGGTTTGAGCATCGTGCTGTGGTGGTGGGTGCGGGGCGGGAGGAGTTGGTTGCGGGGTTGGGGGCGGTGTCGCGGGGTGAGGCGGCGTCGAATGTGGTGCGTGGGGTGGCGTGGCCTGAGGCGAGGCCGGTGTTTGTTTTTCCTGGTCAGGGGTGGCAGTGGCCGGGGATGGCGGTGGAGTTGATGGAGTCTTCGGGGGTGTTCGCTGATCGGTTGGGGGAGTGTGCGGAGGCGTTGGGGCGGCATGTGTCGTGGTCGTTGTGGGATGTGTTGCGGGGGGCGGTGGGGGCGCCGGGGTTGGATCGGGCGGATGTGATTCAGCCGGCGTTGTGGGCGGTGATGGTGTCGTTGGCGCAGGTGTGGCGTGGTTATGGGGTGGAGCCCGCGGCGGTGGTGGGGCATAGCCAGGGGGAGATCGCGGCGGCTTGTGTTGCGGGGGCGTTGTCGTTGGAGGATGCCGCGATGGTGGTGGCGCGGCGGAGTAGGGCGGCGCTGTCGTTGGCGGGCAGTGGCGCGATGATGTCGTTGGGGTTGGGGGTGGAGCGGGCGCGGGAGCGGATCGCGCGGTGGGGGCCGGAGTTGGCGGTGGCGGCCGTGAACGGGCCGGGTTCGGTGGTGGTCTGCGGGGATCCGCAGGTGTTGGGGGTGTTGCAGGCCGAGTGTGAGGCCGATGGACTGCGGGCCCGGATGATCGATGCGGATTATGCCTCGCACAGCCGTTATGTCGATCCGCTTCGTGGGCCGCTGGCCGAGGCGTTGGCCGGGGTGCGGCCGCGGGCGGGGACGGTGGCGATGGTCTCCACCGTGACCGGGGAACCCATCGATCACGCGACGCTCGATAGCGATTATTGGTGGCAGAACCTGCGCCGGCCGGTGGATTTCGAACGTGCCGTCCGTGGGCTGCTCGGCGCAGGGCATCACCTGTTCATCGAGATCAGCGCCCACCCGGTGCTGGCGATGGGATTACAAGAAACCATCGAAGCCGCCGGCGCCGACGCCGCCGTCATCGGCACCCTACGCCGCGACGACGGCGGCCCCACCCGCCTGACCACCTCCCTCGCCCAAGCACACACCCACGGCGCCCCCATCAACTGGGCCACCCACTTCACCCCCGCCCACCCACACCGCATCCCCCTGCCCACCTACCAATTCCAACGCCAGCGATACTGGCTCGCCGACTCGATCGAGACCACCAGGAGCACAACCACAGCCACCATCGACCTCACGGGAGCCGGGCTCGAATACGCGGGCCATCCGCTGCTCGGCGGCGGAGTGGAGCTCGCCGACACAGACGGGCATCTGTTCACGGCCTCCCTGTCGCTCGCTACGCATCCATGGCTGGGCGATCACGTCATCGGAGAGCGTGCGGTGCTGCCCGGCACGGCCTTCCTCGAACTCGCCCTGCGGGCGGGCGAGCAGGTGGGCGCCGAATGGGTGGACGAACTCGTCATCGAAGCCCCCTTGATGCTCACCGACGACACGGTCCAGCTCCAGCTGACCATCGGCGCCGTGGACGAAGAGGGCAGACGCCGCATCACCGTGCACTCCCGGCCCGGCGGGATCGGGGACTGGACCCGCCACGCGATCGGCGTCCTGTCCCCGTCCTGGGAACCGCCCGCCGACGATCTCGTGACGTGGCCGCCGGACGGCGCCGAGCCGTTGGATGTGGACGCCGTCTATGACCTGGCCACGCGGGCCGGGCTGACCTACGGCCCCGCGTTCCGGGGGTTGCGGCGGCTATGGCGGCGGGGAACGGAGTTCTTCGCCGAATGCCGCCTGCCGACGGAGATCGCCCCGGACGCCAAGAGGTACGGCCTGCATCCGGCTCTGCTCGACGCGGCGCTGCACGGCTGCCTGGCCGCGGCGAACGAGAGGAAGGCGCTCCTGCCGTTCTCCTGGACCGGGGTCGGTCTGCACGCACTCGGGACAAGCGATCTGCGTGCGCGCATCGTCAAGACCGGGGAGGCGGAGTTCGGCCTCGACCTCGCCGACGACGCGGGAAACGCGGTCGGGCGGGTCGCCGCGCTGGCCTTCCGGCCGGCCGGCGCCGGCGTCTTGGGGAGCGCGGCCGGGCGGACGCTGTTCGGTGTCCGCTGGACGTCGTTGACCGCCCCGGCCGGCGGCACGTCCGGTGGCGGCCTGTCAGTGGTCGCCCGGGACCACGGCGCCCTGGCCGGCCGGCTCCGCGCCGAGGGCGTGGCGGTCACCGCGCACCGCGACATCGCGGCCGCGGCTCACCTGGCGGACCAGGTGCTGCTGGACATCACACCGGGCCCTGGCGGCGAGGCACCCGGCGTGCGGCCTTCGACTCCCGATCGGGCGTCGGCCGACGGGCTCGCCCAGGCGGTTCGGGCGAACGTGGTCCAGGTCCTGGGACAGGCGCGGGAGTGGCTGGCCGGTACCGAGGGGTCCGCGGCCCGGCTGGCGGTGATCACGCAAGGTGCGGTGGCGGCGGCCCCGGACGAGGACGTACCCGATCTGGCCGCCGCCGCGGTGTGGGGCCTGATCCGCTCGGCCCAGGCCGAGCATCCCGGCCGGTTCGTGCTGGTGGACGTGGACGGCGAGCCCTCCTCGGTCCGGGCGCTGCCGTCGGCGCTGGCGACCGGAGAGGCCCAGATCGCGATTCGCGACGGCCGGGCGCGCACACCGCGCATCGGTCCGCTCCACGCGGAGGCGGAGCCGGCCCCGCCGGCCGGCCCCGACCAGACGGTACTCATCACCGGCGGCCCCGGCGGGCTCGGCAGCCTGCTCGCGCGGCATCTGGTGTCCGAGCACGGAATCCGGCACCTGCTGCTCGCCAGCAGACGCGGAGAAAGCTCCCCCGGCGCCGCCGGCCTCCAGGCCGAACTTGCCGACATGGGGGCGACGGCCCAGGTGGTGGCGTGCGACGTCACGGATTACCAGGCCGTGGCCGCGCTGGTGGACGCCGTTCCCCCGGACCGGCCACTGGCGGCGGTGATCCACGCCGCGGGCGTCCTCGACGACGCCACGCTGGACGGCATCAGCGCCGAGCAGGTCACGCGCGTCCTCCGGAGCAAGGTGGACGGGGCCGTCAACCTGCACATACTGACCGCGGATCTCGGGCTGTCGGCCTTCATCATGTTCTCGTCGGTGGCGGGGGTGGTCGGGACCCCCGGCCAGGCCGCCTACGCGGCGGGCAACGTCTTCCTCGACGCGCTGGCACACCACCGGCGCGCGCGGGGGCTTCCGGCCATCTCGATGGCCTGGGGACCCTGGGACACGGAAACCTTCATGACCGGCGGGCTGACCGAGACCGACCGGGCCCGGCTGGAGCGGTGGGGCCTGTTGCCCCTGGGACCCGACGAAGGCTGCGAGTTGTTCGATCTGGCCCGTGCGGCCGGTGTTCCGGTCGCCGTTCCGTGCCGTATCCACCTCACCCGGGCACATGAGGCGCGGCACATGATGCCCGGAATGCTGCGTGACATTCCCCGGGATGCGCGGCGGCCCGCCGCGGGCGACCGGACCGCGGGCGACCGGACCGAGGAGGCGGCCGCCGACGAGCGTGAGCGGCTCCGCGACTTCCTGGCCGGCCTGTCCGACGCCCAACGGCACGAGGAGCTGGTCCGGCTGGTGCGGCGGCTCGCCGCCGAGGTGGCGAACCTGCCCGCCGCGGACGACATCCCCCGCGGCGAGTCGCTGCTGCTGTTGGGCTTCGACTCGCTCGTCGCCCTCGAGCTGCGCAACCGGCTCGTCCACCTGCTCGGGCTCACCAAACGCCTACCCGCCAACGCGGTCTACCAGACGCCGACGCCCGAGGCGCTGGCCCGGCGTATCGCCGCGGCCATGACCGACAGCGCCGGCGAGGCGGCGGTGGCCGGTGACGACCTCGATGCGCCGCTGATCCAGTTGGCCGACGACATCGTCCCCGCCGCGGACACCGCGCCGCTCACGCTCGAAGGAGCCCGGCACCTGTTCGTCACCGGGGCGACGGGGTTCGTCGGCGCGTTCCTGGTGCGGGAACTGCTGGACGGGACCGCCGCGACGGTCCACTGCCTGGTCAGGGCGGCCGATCCCGGCGACGGAACCCGGCGGCTGCGGGAGACGCTGCAACGGTACCGGCTGTGGGACGAGGAACTGTCCGGCCGGCTCGTCCCGGTGGTGGGTGACCTCGCCCGGCCCCGCTTCGGCCTGTCCGAAGAGGACTTCGACGCCTTGGCCCGTACGGTCGACGGCGTCTACCACTGTGGCGCCACCGTGGATCTGCTGTACCGCTATGAGGATCTGAAGCCCGCGAACGTGAACGGCTTGGAGGAGACGCTCCGGCTGGCCGCACTGCACCGGACGGTGCCCGTCCACTACGTCTCCACCCTGGCCGTCTTCGCCCGGCCGGACGCGCAGGGGCGGGCGCTGACCGAAGGCTCTCCCACGGGGCCCTTCTCGGCACTTCCGCATGGCTACGAGCAGAGCAAGTGGGTCGCCGAGGGGCTGGTCCACATCGCCCGCGAACGCGGGTTGCCGGTCGCGACGTACCGGCTTTCACGGGCGTTCGGCGACCGCGAGACCGGCGCCTGCCAGACGGATGATCTGCTGTGGCGCATCCTGAAGGGCTGCGTCCAGGTGGGCGCCGCTCCGGCGGACATGGCGCTGACCCACGATGTCGTCCCGGTGGACTACGCGGCCGGTGCGATCGCCGCGCTTTCCCGCCGGCCGGACTCGGTGGGCGAGACGTTCCACCTGTGCAACCCGGAGCGGATGCCCTTCGCCGCGGCCGTCGCCGGACTCGTCGCCTATGGGTACCCCGTCGCCGAGCTTCCGCCGATGCTGTGGGCCGACATGATCCGCTCCGACCCGGGCAACGCCGCGCATCCGGTGCTCGACATCTTCTCCGAGATCATCTTGAACCCCGAAGGCTGGAACAGCCTGACGTTCGGGAGCGACGCGA
The DNA here is from genome assembly GCA_035765195.1 of Streptosporangiaceae bacterium. GTDB lineage: Bacteria > Actinomycetota > Actinomycetes > Streptosporangiales > Streptosporangiaceae > CALAED01. The sequence continues at coordinate 117,769 of DASTYC010000006.1, read as the reverse complement.
CGCGCGACGCGCTGGCGCCCACCGGTGTGAGCTGCCCGCCGATCGGCCCGGACATGTTCGCCGCGAACATCCAATATTTCGTTGACATCGGCTACCTGCCCGGCCTCGGGGAGATATCGCGATGAGCGATCGATACCACCTGGCCCAGGCCAACATCATCTATGCGGTCGACTCGTTGAAGTCCGAAACGCTGGCCGACTTTCATGAGATGGCCGTTGTCGTGGATGCGCTCGCCCGCAAGACCGCTGGATTCGTCTGGCGGCTCGAGTCGTTGTTCGATCTGCCTGAGAACCCCTACGTGCTCAACATCTCCGTTTGGGAAGATCTCGAGTCGCTTCGGAAATTCGTCTACAGCGGTGCCCACGCCGACTCGCTCAAGCTGCGCAAGAAGTGGTTCAAACCGCCGAAAAGCGCACCCTCGGTGCTGTGGTGGATGCCGGCCGGCGAGTTGCCTGACAACGACGAGGGCATGGCTCGGCTCGCGACTCTTCGCGCCAGAGGGCCGACGCCCGACGCCTTCACCTTCCGTCGTTCCTTTCCGCCGCCCACGACCTGAGAGGCCGCATTCATGCTTTCCGGCGATGACCTGCGGAAAACGTCAGCAGAGGCGGCCGTCCGGGCATTCCGTGAGTTCGCGCGAGATCACCTTGCCGGCCGCGACGAGGAGTTCGACTCAGGCGCCGAGCCTCCCCTCGAGCTCTACCGGTCGCTGCACGAACAGGGCCTGATGAACTGGTGGCTGCCCGCCAAGCACGGGGCCGCCGAACTCGGGCTCACGGCAAGCGTCGATATCGTCTCCGAACTCGCCTACTTCGATGCCGGATCGGCCTTTACCCTGTTCATCTCCGTCCTCGGCACCACAATGCTCGAGCTGTACGGGTCACCAGAGCTGAAAGACGAGTTCCTCACACCCATGGTCCGCGATGGCGGATACTCGGCGGCGCTGGGCAGCGAACGGGTCGCGGGCAGCGAACTGATCAACATCACGACCACCGTGACCCGCCGGGGCGACAGTGTGGTGCTCAACGGCGAGAAGATGTTCTCCACCAATTCCGGCTTCGCCGACTTTCTCGTCGTGCTCGCCAAGGAGGCGGGGCAAGAAGTCTCCTACCATGCCGTGCTGGTGCCGCGCCACATGCCCGGCCTCCGTATAGACAAACGATGGGACATGATCGGCCTGCGGTCGGCCGGAACCTACCAAGTATCGTTCTCCGACTGCGCGGTGCCCCACGGGAACGTGCTGCACGGTCCGGGCCTCAAGCTGATCGAAATCGCGCTCAACCCCAGCCGCATTCTGATCGCGGCCATCGCGGTCGGGGTGGCCCGGCGGATCCGCGATCTGTGTCTGGACTACGCCATCAAGAAGCCCCTGGGCGGGCGGACGCTCATCGAAAACGCCGTATTCGCCGCCAAGATCGGCCAGATGGAGATGCAGATCGAGGTCATGCGCAACCAATGCCTGGCGGCCGCGCGTGAGTTCGACGGCATCATGACGGGGCCCGATGCCGCCGGCGAGTTCCTGCGGCGCGGCGCACTGCGGTCCGCGTTGTCCGCCAAGATGTTCTGCGGCCAGGCGGGCTGGCAGATCGCCACCGTCGGCTCGGAGATGTTCGGCGGCCTTGGTTATACGAGAGAGCTCACCATGTCCAAGCTGCTCCGAGATGTCCGGGCCGTGTCGATCGTCGAAGCCGGCGATGACGTGCTGCGAGAACTGATATTCCGTCGATTCGTGCTGCCGTCCGGCAGGCGAATCTAGCCGATCACGAACACCCAGGTCGCCGACGATAAAGGAATGAAATGGACCCGATGACGGAAGCCGTGCTCGCCGGCGCGGAGCCCGACCAGTTGGAGCGCCTGCCGGTACCTCGCGAGTACGTCGCCGCCTATCTGCGCGAGGAGGACACCGCGACGTTCGGAGACCGCGACGACAAGGATGTCCGCGAGTCGCTGCGGGTGGGCATGGTGCCGATGCCGGAGTTGGCCCCGGACGAGGTCATGGTCGCCGTGATGGCCAGTTCGATCAACTACAACACCGTGTGGTCGGCGATGTTCGAGCCGATACCGACCTTCAACTTCTTGAGGCGGTTCGCCAAGACCGGAGGTTTCGCGGCCCGGCATGACCAGGCTCATCACGTCATCGGCTCGGACGGGGCCGGAGTGGTCGTCCGGGTGGGGTCCGCGGTGCGCCGGTGGCAGGTCGGCGATCACGTCGTGATCAGCCCGGCGTACGTGGACGATCAGGAGCCAGGCACGCACGCCGACGGAATGCTCGGCGTCGAGCAGCGGGCCTGGGGCTACGAGACGAACTTCGGCGGGTTGGCGCATTACACGTTAGTGCGGGCCAGCCAGCTGATACCCAAGCCGACCCACCTGACGTGGGAGGAGGCGGCCTGCGTCACCTTGTGCGCCGGCACCGCGTATCGCATGTTGATCGGCCGGCACGGCGCCTGCATGAAGCAGGGGGACATCGTGCTGATCTGGGGTGCGACCGGCGGGCTCGGCGCCTACGCGGTGCAATTGGTGAAGAACGGCGGCGGGATACCGATCGGCGTCGTGGGATCTGCGCACAAGGCGAAGGTCATGGAGCGGTTCGGCTGTGATGTCGTCATCAACCGGGAGGAGATCGGGATCGGCGACGATTCGAATGGCGACCCGGCGCAGGCGATTCAACTCGGCAAGGAGCTTGGCAAGATCATCAGGTACCGGGTGGGCGAGGATCCGCATATCGCCTTCGACTATGTCGGGCAGACGACGTTCGGTATCTCGTCGTTCGTCGTTCGCCGGGGCGGCGTGGTGGTCACCTGCGGCTCGAGCACCGGATATCAGCACCAGTTCGACAACCGCTATCTCTGGATGAACCTGAAACGGATCATCGGGAGTCATATCGCGAATCTGTCCGAGCAGTGGGAGTGCGTCCGCCTTTTTCAGCTGGGCAGGCTGATGCCGACGTTGTCCGCCGTTTACCCGCTCGCCGAGGTCGCCGACGCCACTCGCCGGGTGCAGACGAATTCGCATATCGGCAAGGTCGGGGTGCTGTGCCTGGCGCCGGACCAGGGCCTGGGCGTCACTGATCGGCAGTTGCGAGACCGGATCGGGGAGGATCGGATCAACCTGCTGCGCAGCCTCGTCGACGCCCAGGAGGCGGCTCGCTGACGCCGTCCGCCTGCACCGGCGAAACCTTGTGGTCCCGCTTCGGCTTCGAATTGATTCTGGACCGCGATCCGTACACTCCGATAACGATGCCGGTCGCGACCAACATCGCCCCGCCGAAGCGCGGAAGTGAGATGACCGTGCTCCCGATGGCGGCGGACGTGATCAATGCCGCCACCGGCACGATACCGGCGAACACGCCCACGGTCTCGACCGGGATGATCGACAGCGAGTAGTACCACAGGAGAAACGCGCCGGCAGTCGCGAAGACGGCCAGATGAACCACCGCCGCCACCTCGACACCGGTCGGCGGAGGGACTGAGAGTCCGTTCTGGACGAGGCCCGCTGCGGCCAGCAGCGGTGCCGCGATCGCACACACCAGCATGGACAACGTGAGGGGTTTGAACTCCTTGAGCAGCGGCAGCGCCAGGAGGGAGAACGCGGCCTCACACAGCATGGCCAGCACCGCCCATACGACGTCCGCCGTCCCGGTCGACCCGTCGACGCCGTGCACCACCATCGCGCCGAGCGCGACCACGACCGCGCCGAAGAGCGGCTGCCACGTCGGGCGGCGGCCCCCGAGAAGGGGCCCGGCAATGGCCAAGACCACGGGCACCGCGCCGATGATGGCACCGACCGTGCCCGGGTCACCACTACGAAGTGCGGCAATGAGAAAGACGTTGAAACCGGCCAGCCCGGTGACCGACAGCGCGGTCAATCGCACGAGTTGCCGTGGCCGCACTCGCGGAATCTTGGCGCGAGACACCAGCCAGAGCAAAATGGCCGCCAGGCCGTACCGCAGTGCCTGACTATAGGAGACCGGATAGTCGGTCAGCTGGCTGTTCGCGGCGACCGCCGATCCTACGGCGATGCTCGAGAGTATTGCCGCGAAGCCGCCGACCGGCCACGAGGCGCCGGCCCGCGCGGTATCAGTCATTGTGCGACACGGTGGCCAGCGGACAGGTCTCCGCGCATGACTCAACGCTGTTCCCTTGAGCCGAGCGGCGCCGGCCGAACAGGGCGCGCAGCACTGCCAGCCGGCCCTGGTTGCGCAGGGTGCCGTATTGATACCGCTGCCGGGCCTCGGGTCGCAGCACGTCCTGAATGACCGACGGCCGGTCCGGGCGTTTGGGAAAGAGAAATCCTTCGCAATGATGTCCCTGCCGATACTCGGCCACATCACCGAGGATCCGGTCCAATTCTGGTATTCGATGCTGTGGCATAACTGGGTACAGATGATGCGGAAGATGGAGATTTGCGTTATGCGATGCGAGTAGCTGTCGTACCCACCAAGGGGCCGTCCAGTTGCGGGTGGCCTGCCACGGATCATCGCTCTCGAGTCCGGCGTGATCCGCGATGTCGCTCCAGTACCGGAGGACCTGATAGATGGTCCAGCAGGGCACCAGCCATAACAGAAAGACCTCGCGCGTATATCCCATCGCGACGATGAGCGCGGCGGCGCCGGTCATGTAGCAGATCCGTATCCAGGTCTCCCGGCGGTCTTCGTTTCTGCCGAGCAGTCCAGAGAGGACGTTGTAAGGGGCGTGGAGGAGTAACAGCGGACGGAGGAGGTGCCGCCAGGTGAACTGCCGTGGATCGCGCGGTCGTATTATGCCCAACTTCTCATACTGTCTGCGCTTCGGGTCGAGCTCGGCATCCCAAAGATGCCGATGATGTTCGCAGTGCGCGCATAAATACCCGGAGACCCCCTCCAGCAACGGGAAAGCCACAAAGAGCCGGCCGATCCATATGTTCCACTTTTTGTTGCGGAGGAGCTTGTAGTGACTGGCCTCGTGCAGCAAGCTGCGTAATGCTCGCTGCCGAGATGCGATGACGACGATCGAGAATAGGTAGACCGCCAAGTTAAATCGAGACCACAGGGTCAGCCAGACCGCCGCGGCGATGACCAGCCAGTCGATCGACAGATAGAACAGACCGTGCCAGTTGTCGCGAGATCGATGTAGCGACTTGATCTGCGCCCTTATGTCAGCTGGTATGTCCTTCTTGTAGTCATTTCGCGGCGTGCGGTACACGCGACAGGACGACATCGTCACTGTTTACTCCCCCGAGACTTTTTAACTATATAAGTGGAAATGATAACTACGAGTAGTCACTATACTAGTTTATCAACACTTGTGACTAGTGGGTGACTTGTAGTCTCGGCCCCGCAAGGTCCCGGCATCACGGGCGGGCGTTGCCGTCGAGCGCGCCGGCGAGGGCCCCGGCCCCTCCGTTGACCTGTTTGAATGACGGTCATACAATCCGACGGCATGCCCGCATGATCGGCATATCACCGTCTACCGAGGAGCCGATGTGGCGAACGCACGCGCGGACGGGGCGAGCAAGGTGCGGGGGAAGACCGCTCTCGCGGTCGGGATCGGCAACTTCATGGAGTGGTTCGACTTCGCGGTCTACGGGTTCTTCGCGACGACCATCGGGGACCTCTTCTTCCCGAACAGCGATCCGGCCGTCTCCCTGCTGTCGTCGCTCGCCGTCTTCGGCGTCGCTTTCTTCATGCGGCCCATCGGCGGCTTCGTGCTCGGGTCGCTCGCCGACCGCAAGGGACGCCGGTGGACGCTGGCCGTGACGGTCACGATCATGGGTACCGCGACGACGCTGCTCGGCCTGCTCCCGACCTACGCGCAGGTGGGCATCCTGGCGCCGATCCTGCTCGTGTTGATGCGCTGCCTGCAGGGCTTTTCCGCTGGCGGTGAGTGGACCGGCTCGTCGGCCTTCCTGCTCGAGCACGTCCCGTCGAATCGGCGCGGCCTGTTCGGCAGCATCATCTCCGCGACCGCGGCGCTGGCCGTCATCGTCGGCAGCCTGGCGGCGCTCCTGCTGAACTCGCTGCTCAGCGACGCCGCGCTCAACTCGTGGGGATGGCGGCTCCCCTTCATCGCCGCCGCCCCGCTCGGCCTGATCGGCCTTTACATCAGGCTCAAGATCGCCGAGACGCCGGTGTTCAACGAGTTGAAGGCGCGGGACGCCGTCGTGGACAAGCCGCTGCGCACCGGCGGCCGGGACAACGTCCAGGCGATCACGCTCACCTTCTTCTTCGCCAGCGTGCAGGGCCTCGGCTTCTACTACCTGGCCACCTACGTGGTCAATCACCTGTCCGAGACGGTCGGCCTGGAGCGCACCACGGCGCTGCGGCTCAGCGCCATCGGCCTCATCTTGTACGCGCTGTTGTGCCCGATCTCGGGCCGGATGTCGGACCGGTTCGGGCGCCGTCCGCTCAACATCATCGGCAGTGCCGGCCTGGCGGTCGTCGCCTACCCGGCCTTCGTGCTCATGGGCGGCGGCGGGTCGGGCGCGGTGGTCCTCGGGATCTTCGTCTTCGCGGTGTTCCAGTCGATGGTCAGCGTCACCACGGTGGTGATGCTCACCGAGATGTTCCCCGCCCAGACCCGGGGCAGCGGCAGCGCTATCGGCTTCAACCTGGCTCTCGCCCTGATCGGCGGACCCGGACCGTTCATTGCGACCGCGATCGCCGGTGCGTCGTCGAACCTCGCGATGCCCGCCGTCTACATGGTCGGCGTCGCCGCGATCGGATTCCTCGTCGTGCTGCTCCGGCTGCCGGAGACGCGCGGCCGCGACCTCGCCGCGGCGGACGCGCCCGAGGTGATGAGGGTAAGGGCGTCAGAGGCGCACATCTGATGCCCGCCGGCATCTACGAGGTCTTCGCCGTCCGGTACGGCACCCGCACCGGGGCGAAGTCGGAGATCTATCTCAACTACGAGATCTACGGCGAGCCGGACGAGCCGCTCCAGATGGACTACTTCTTCTGGGTCGCCAGAAACGCCGAGCGGACGGTCGTCATCGACACCGGTTTCGGCCCGGAGGGCGGCGCCCGGCGCCGGCGGACGACGCTGGTCACACCGGGCGAGGCGCTGGCTCGGGCCGGCGTCGACGCGGCGACGACGCCGCAGGTGATCGTCACCCACGCGCACTACGACCACATCGGCAATCTCGCCAGGTTTCCCGCGGCCGAGGTGGTGATGGCGCGCCGCGAGTTCGAGTTCTGGACCGGGCCGTACGGCCGGCGCGCGCAGTTCGCCTGGTCGTCCGAGGAGTCCGAGATCTCCTACTTGAGCCAGGTGGGGCGCGAAGGCCGGATGACGCTGCTCGACGCGCCGTACGACGTGGCGCCCGGGATCGAGGTCGTGCCGGTCGGCGGTCACACCCCGGGGCAGGTCATCGTGCTGGTCGACACCGCCGCCGGTCAGACGGTGCTCGCCTCGGACGCCGTCCACTACTACGAGGAACTCGACCGCGACCGGCCGTTCGCGTACGTCGCCGACCTGGAGGCGATGTACCGCGCGTTCGACCTGCTGCTCGAAATCACCGCGGATCCGCGCAGCGTCCTGGTACCCGGCCACGACCCGGCGGTCATGCGGCGTTTCCCCGCCTACGGAGAAGTCGACGCGGAACTCGCGGTCCGCGTCGGATAGGTAGTCATTGTCGGAAGGACGGGACGGGTTGGAAGGATTGGACGGAAAGATCGCCGTCGTCACCGGTGCGGGCAGCGGGATCGGCGCCGCCACCGCACGCCGCCTGTCGGCCGCGGGCGCCGGCGTCGTCGCCGTGGACATCGACGGCGCGGCGGCGGAGTCGGTGGCGGCCGAGTTGCCGGGCCCGGCGCTGGCCGTGCCGGCCGACATCTCCCGGGAGGACGACGTCGACCGCTACCTCCAGGCCGCGGTCGACCGCTTCGGCCGGGTCGATCTGCACCACCTCAACGCGGGCGTCTTCGGGACCTTCGACGCCCTGCCCGACATCGCCATGGCCGACTTCGACCGCGTGATCGCGGTCAATCTGCGCGGTCCGTTCCTCGGCCTGCGGGCGGCCTTCCGGCGCTACGCCGAGCAGGACAGCGGCGGCGCCATCGTCCTCACCGCCTCGATCGCCTCGCTGCGCGGCAGCGCCGACCTGCTTCCGTACCAGACCTCGAAGCACGGGGTCGTGGGTCTCGTGCACGGGGCCGCGCTGTACGGCGGGCCGCGCGGCGTACGGGTCAACGGCGTCGCGCCCGGGCTGATCCCCACCAAGCTCTTCGCGTCCGGCGGCACGGCGCCCGGCGGCGGCGGCGACATGGAACGGCGCGGCACCACGACCCCGATGCGGCGCGTCGGCACCCCGGACGAGGTGGCCAGAGTCGTCGCGTTCCTGCTGTCCGACGAGGCCGCGTACGTGACCGGCGAGATCGTGTCGGTGGACGGCGGCGCCGCGGCGGTCAACACCGTACGACCCTCCGGCGGTGCCGGGGCCTGGGTTCCGGAGGACATATGACAGGGCAACGGGTCGGGTTCGTCGGGCTCGGCAACATGGGCGGCCGGATCACCCGGCGCATCGTCGCCGGCGGCCATCCGGTGCTCGGCCACGACCTGGATCCGGCCCGGGTCGCGGCCGCCGGCGTCACCGGCGCTTCATCCCCGGCCGAGGTGGTCGACGGCAGCGACGTGATCCTGCTGTCGCTGCCCGACAGCCGGGCCGTCGAGTCGGTGGTCCACGACGTGCTGGGGTCGGTGCGGTCCGGCCAGGTCGTCATCGACCTGAGCACGGCGGCGCCGAGTTCCACGGTCGCGCTGCACGCCGCGCTGGCCGAACGCGGGGCAGAGTACCTGGACGCGGGGATCTCCGGCGGCGCGGCCGCGGCGGAAAAGGGCACGCTGACGCTCATGGTCGGCGGCTCGGCCACCGCGATCGAGCAGCACGCCTGGCTGTTCGACCTGTTCAGCAGCAAGGTGTTCGCGATGGGGGACAGCGGCGCCGGGCATACGGCCAAACTGCTCAACAACTTCCTCAACGCGGTGAGCCTGGCCGCGACCGCCGAGGTCATGGTCGCCGGGCACCGGGCCGGGCTCGATCTGAAGACGCTGCTCGACGTGCTGAACTCCAGCAGCGGTGTCAACTTCGCGACGCTCAACCGCTTCCCGCACATCGTCGACGGCGACTACCTGGAGGGCGGGCTCACCGGGGCGCTGATGATGAAGGACGTCGTGCTCTACGTGGACCTCATCCGCGAACTCGGCGTGCCCTCGCTCAACGCGTCCGGACCGCTCGCCAGCTTCGGGCTGGCCATCGCGACCGGATATGCCGACCAGATCAGCAATCGCGTGGTGGACGCCATCGGCGACGTCGCCGGCGGCGTCCGTCTCTACGAGGAGGAAAAGTGAAGATAATTCGGGGGCGGGCGCCCGACGCCGTGACCCAGCACAGCCAGGACACCTTCACCGGCCTGGTCTGGCGCGATCCCGTGCTGCCCGCGACCGACGGCGTCATGATCAACAACGTGTTCTTCGCTCCGGGAGCCCGTACGAACTGGCACCGGCACGAACGCGGCCAGGTCCTGCACGTCACCGCGGGCGACGGGCGCATCTGCACCGAGGGCGAGCGGCCGCGGCGACTCGGCGCGGGCGACACGGTGTGGGTGCCGCCCGGCGAGACGCACTGGCACGGGGCCGGCAAGGACGGCTACCTGCTGCACCTGGCGGTCTCGCTGGGAAAGACCGACTGGGACCGGCCGGTCAGCGACGACGAATATAACGAATATGACGAAGATGAGGCCGACGGTGAGTGATCGCTTCGAGCAAGGCCTGCAGACCCGCCGCGAGGTGCTCGGCGCCGCCCACGTCGACCGGTCGCTGGCCCAGGTGACGGAGTTCGCCCGGCCGGTCCAGGAGCTGGTCACGGAGTACTGCTGGGGCGCGGTCTGGACCCGGCCCGGCCTCGACCGCAAGACCCGGAGCCTGCTCAACCTCACCATGCTGACCGCGCTGAACCGGATGCACGAACTCGCGGTGCACGTGCGCGGCGCGGTCACCAACGGATGCACCGAGGAGGAGATCCAGGAGGCCCTGCTGCAGACCGCCGTCTACTGCGGCGTGCCGGCCGCGCTCGAGTCCTTCCGGGTGGCCGAGAAGGTGTTGCGGGAGATGCGCGCCGATGACGGCTGAGACGGTGGGGTTCGTCGGGCTCGGCAACATGGGCACGCCGATGACCGGCCGCCTCGCCGCGGCCGGCTACCAGGTGCGCGGCTACGACGCGGACCCGCGGGTCCGCGAGCGGTCCACATCCATCACGGTGGTCGACACCGTGCTGGACGCGGCGGCGGGTGCCGGCGTGCTCGTGCTGATGCTGCCGGACTCGGCGGCGGTCGAGTCCGTGCTGATCGGCGACGGGCTGCTCGACCGGCTCGCCCCGGGCACGATCCTGGTGGACATGGGTTCGTCCGAGCCGGCCCGTACCCGCGAGCTGAGCGCCGCCGCGGCCGAGCGCGGCGTGCCCATGGTCGACGCCCCGGTGTCCGGCGGCGTACGGGGCGCGCGGGAGGGGACGCTGACCATCATGGTCGGCGGCGCGCCGGAGCACGCCGCCGCGCTGCGCCCGATGTTCGAGACCTTGGGCCGGAAGGTCATGCACGTCGGCCCGGCAGGGGCCGGGCACGCGTTGAAGGCGCTCAACAACCTGCTCTCCGCGACGCACCTGCTGGTCAGCTCGGAGGCGATCCTGGCCGGTCAGGAGTTCGGCCTGGACCCGAAGGTGATGCTCGAAGTGATCAACGGGTCCAGCGGACGCAGCGGCTCCACCGAGAACAAGTGGCCGAACTACATCCTGGAGCGCAAGTTCGGCGCCGGCTTCCCGGTGCGGCTGATGCTCAAGGACATGCGCATCGCGGTGGAGCTGGCCCGGCAGACCGGCCGCCCGTCCCGGCTCGGCGAGGCGGCCGTCGCGCTGTGGGCGGAGGCGGCCGACCGGCTCCCCGCGGACGCCGATCACACCGAGATCGTGCGCTGGCTCGAAGGACGATAGGTCTATGACTGAGAAACAGGGTGCGTTCAGCGGCATTCATATCGGCCGGGTGGCGGCGCCGCTGCGCGAGCAGGTGCTGGAGGGCCTGCGCAACGCGATCCTCGGCTTCGACCTCAAGCCCGGCCAGCGGCTCGTCGAGCGCGAGCTGATCGAGCAGATCGGGGTGTCCCGGACGACGATCCGCGAGGTGCTGCGCGAGCTGACCGCTGAGGGCCTCGTCGTGGTGATCCCGCAGAAGGGCGCCGTCGTCTACAGCCCGTCCCCGCAGGAGGCGGAGGACCTGTACGCGGTGCGCGGCGCACTGGAGGCGCTCGCCGTACGGCGGTTCATCGAGCGGGCCGGGGACGAGCAGGTCGCGGCGCTGCGCGCGACGCTGTCGGAGATCGAACGCGCCTGCGTGGAAGGCGGCGACATCAAGGAGATGCTGCGCTCGAAGGACGACTTCTACGACGTCCTGCTCGCCGGGGCGTCCAGCCCGACGATCCAGCGGATCCTCGGCAGCGTGCAGGCCCGGGTCCGGGTGCTGCGAGCCACGTCGCTGTCGCAGCCGGGCCGGCCGAAGCGAGTGGTGGCCGAGATGCGCGAGCTGGTCGCCGCGATCGCCGCCCGCGACCTCGACGCCGCCGCCCGGTGCTGCACCGAGCACCTCAACAATGCCGCCACCACCGGGATCCAAGCCCTCGACTGGAAGGGACAGGCGTGACCCTCAGCCGGCGTCAGCGGGAAGTGAAGGACGAGTTCATCCGGGTGCGCGGCACCTGGAGCGAGGCCTGGGAGAGCATCCTGCGGCTCGACCCGGACTTCCTGGCCGCCTACCTCAAGTTCTCCGCTGTGCCCTGGCGCAAGGACCACCTGGAGCCGAAGGTCAAGGAGTTCATTTACATCGCGGTCGACGCCGCCGCGACGCACCTTTACGAGCCCGGAATCAGGCAGCACATCCGCGCCGCGCTCGAGCACGGGGCGACCGGCGAGGAGATCATGGAGGTGCTCGAGCTCACCAGCACGCTCGGCATCCACGCCTGCAACATCGGCGTGCCGGTCCTGATGGAGGTCCTCGAAGAGGAGGGGCTGCGCACGAGGCCGCGCACGGAGCCGGCGCCGCTGGACGAGCGACGCGAGCGGCTCAAGGCCGCCTTCACCGCCAACCGCGGGTACTGGCACGAGTTCTGGGACGGCCTGCTCGAGCTCGACCCCGACCTGTTCGAGGCCTACGGCGAGTTCTCCTCGGTGCCATGGACGTCGGGCGTCTTGGCGCCAAAGGTCAAGGAGCTGATCTACTGCGCCTTCGACGCGTCGGCCACGCACCTGTACGTCCCGGGTCTCAAGGTCCACATGCGCAACGCCCTCCGGTACGGCGCCACGACCGACGAGCTCATGGAGGTGCTCGACATCGTGAGCGTCATCGGCATCCACGCCGCCACCGTCGCCGCGCCCATCCTCGCCGAAGAGCTGAACCGTTCCTCCCCACCAGGAACCAGGTGTGCTGACCACGGACGATGCGGCACCTGCGTCCCGTACTGCCGGGACCTTCGCCGCTGGTCGGCGCCGCCGATTTCGCTCACGCTCGATGTAGCGAGGGGAGGCGTCATGCGGAGAGCGCGGGTGGAGGACGTGATGTCCCGTCCGGTCACGACCGTATTCGAGGGGACTCCGTACAAACGGATCATCGCCAAACTGCTGGAGCATGGCGTCGGTGCGGCCCCGGTGCTCGACATCACGGGGCGTGTCAAGGGCATCGTCTCCGACGCCGACCTGGTGCTCAAGGAGGCCGACCCGGACGCGGCCGAGACGACGACGTTGTTCGAAGGTCCACGGCGCCGCAGGGAGCACCGCAAGTCTGTGGGGGTGACCGCGGCGGAGCTGATGTCGGCGCCCGCCGTGACCGTCCACCCGTCGACCACGGTCGAGGAGGCGGCGCGGATCATGCGTGAGCACCGCATCCGCCGGTTGCCGGTCGTCGACACTTTCACCGGACGGTTGCTGGGCATCGTCAGCCGGATCGACCTGCTGCGGGTGTATCTGCGCGCCGATGAGGAGATTCAGGCCGAGATCCAGACCGAGCTGCTGCCCCGCGTCAGCGGGGTGAATCGGCGTGCCGTGAAGGTGACGGTCCTGGACGGGGTCGTGACGTTGAACGGTCACGTCGAGCGCAGGTTCGTCATCCGCGGACTCATCCACGCCCTGCGCCACGTCGACGGCGTTGTCGCGGTGGATGAGCACCTGACCTACACCGAAGACGACCGGTTCCCCACCCCGCCCACGTTCTGGTGACCTTGGGGCATCCGGCGCGAGCCCCGGCAAGCCCGCCTGCGGGGAACGTCGTGTCAGTGGTCGCAACTCCCAGTCGATCAGCGACGCCTTCGGCACCACCTGACCTCGGCGGACCTCGGGGAAGCCGCTCGCCCGGACGGGCGAGGGGACGCGACGGGGGACGCGACGGGGGGAACGCCCGCCGCCGCGGCGGACGTTGACCAAGAGGCGCCGGACATAGGAGTTGAGGTCGTGCGCTGGAAACGCAGGCGCTCGGACGCCCCGAGAGGAAAGGCCGCCGGCGACGCGGCCATGGTCTCCGTGGCGGTCGTCGCCAGCCGCACGGAGGCGCAACTGATCGTCGGCATGCTGCGCAACAACAACGTGACGGCGGCGGTGGCGGGAGACGATGTCGGAGGGCTATATCCGGCACTGCAGACGCGAGGCATCAGCGTGCTGGTCGCCCCCTACGACGAAGCCACGGCCCGCCGCCTCCTCGCCGCCGCCGCCGAGGACGCCCTGTAGGAGCAGGGCGACCAGTTCAGCGGGTCAGGAGCGGTGCGATGGAGGGGACGGATTCGGCCGGCCCGCCGGGGAACGCCCAGAAGACATGGTCGACGTTCAGCTCGTCCAGCCGATCCAGATCGCCGGCGACCTGCTCGGCCGAGCCGGTCAGCGGCGCTCGCCCGTCCACCGGTTTCGCGGTCACCGCACCGTTCACCTGCACCACGATGGGGCCGGCGGGCTGCCCGGCGGCCTGTGCCGCCTGCCGGTACGCCTCGATCGAAGCGGTCAGCGCGTCCCAGTCGAAGATCACCAGGGTCATCCCGGCGCCGAGCCGGGCCGCGCGCTCGATCGCGGCGGGCGCGAAACCGCCGACCAGCAGGGCCGGGCCGCCCTCGCGCACCGGCTTGGGGCCGATCTCACACTCGGGGATCCGGTAGAAGCGGCCATCGAAACTCACCGGGTTGGGCCCCCAGACGGCCCGCATCGCCCGCAGATGCTCCTCGAAGCCGGCTCCGCGCCGCTTCATCGAGACCCCGGCCGCCTCGAACTCCTGGGACATCCAGCCCTGCCCCACTCCTGCGAGCAGCCGCCCGCCGCTGAGCCGGTCGAGAGTGGCGAACCGCCGGGCCAGCACCACCGGGCTGTGGAACAACGCGTCCACCACACTGGTGCCCAGCATGATCCGTTCGGTGCGGGCGGCGACGTGCCCGAGCACCTCCAACGGGTCATAGACGTTGGCGAACCCCTCCGGCGGGTCCATCACCGGCCCGCCCGGGCCGCCCATCGCGATCGGCACCGTCGGCCTGAGCAGCCGCTCGTACGTCCAGACCGAGCCGAGCCCCGCGCGTTCCGCGTCCTCCGCCACCCGCACGATCGCCTCCGGCGTCGCGTCGTCTCCGCTGGTGGGAAGACTTACCCCTAGCCGCACACCGCTCATTTCGCTGCCTCCATTCGCACGAGCCCCGTTCGGTCATCTCTACATGACAGACCGGGCGGGGCGCCGGAACTCATCGGTGCGTCCGTGGGGCCGAGCGCATTTCGCTGATGACGGAGGCGAGGAGGTCGATGCCCTCGGCGATGGTGTGCTCGTTGAGGGTGGCGTAGCCAAAGATCAGTCCGCCGGGGCCTTGGTGTGCGATGCGATAGGGCGTCACGCCGTAGACGCCCAGGCCGCGTCGGGCGGCCGCGGCGACCACGGCGGTCTCGTCGAGGTCCGGCGGCAGCCACGCGACCAGATGCAGGCCCGCGGCGACGCCGGCCGGCTCGAGGTCCGGCAGCCGATTCCGCAGCGCGGTGAGCAGGGCGTCTCGGCGGCGCCGGTACACCGGCCGCATTCGGCGTAGGTGCCGGTCGAACTCGCCGCGGTCGAGGAAGTCGGCGAACGCGAGCTGGTCGATCGCCGGTGAGCCGCGGTCCGCGAGCATCTTGGCATCGGCGATGTCGTCGGCCAGGTGGGCGGGCGCGACAAGCCAGCCGAGGCGGAGCCCCGGCGAAAGGGTCTTGCTCGCCGTGCCCGCGTACACGACCTGGTCGGGCGCGAGGCCCTGCATCGCACCGATCGGGGCACGGTCGTAGCGGTATTCGGCGTCGTAGTCGTCCTCGATGACGAGCGCGTGACGGCGCTTGGCCCAGGCGAGCACCGCGGCGCGGGACTCGGCCGAGAGCACGGCGCCGGTCGGCCACTGGTGGGACGGGGTCAAGATGACGGCGTCCGCGTCCGAGTGATCGAGCGCGTCGACATCGATGCCGTCGGGGCCGACCGGGACGCCGGCCAGGTCGAGCCCGGCGGCGAGCGCGAGCGGGTGGGCGTCGTCGTCCATCGAGGGATCCTCGACGGCGAGCCGCTTGGCCCCCCGTTTCACGAGCACCTGGATGAGCAGCGCGATGCCTTGCGCGTATCCGTTGCAGATGACCATGTTGCCGGGCCGGGCCGCGGTGCCGCGCACTCGGTTGAGGTAGGCGGCCAGCGCCTCCCGCAACTCCGGCATGCCGTGACCGCCGAGGTAGCCGAACCGATCGTTCGGGGTCTCGTTCAGCACCGTACGGATCGAGCGCAGCCAGGTCTGGCGGGGAAAGTTGGCCAGGTCGGCCCGGCCGTAGCCAAAGTCGATCCGCGGGTGCGGCGCTTGCTGCGCCGCCCGGACTGCCGCCGGCGCGGTTCCGGGCGCGGGTGCGGGCGCGGGTGCGGCGTTGGACCCGGGTCCGGGGTTGGATTCGGGTCCGGGGTTGGATTCGGGTCCGGGCTCGGGGCCGATCGCGACCCGGGTGTAGCCGCCGGACTTGCTGGTGAGGTACCCCTCGGCGACAAGCTGCTGGTAGGCCTCGACGACGACGCCGCGGGAGACCCCAAGGTCGGCGGCGACGGCGCGGGTGGGCGGCAGGGATGTGCCGAGCGGCAGCCGCCCCGTACGGATGGCGTCGCGGATCGACGTCGCGATCTGCCGGTGCAGCGCCATCGGTGCGTCGCGGTGCAGTTCGATCAGCAACTCGCCCGCGAGCCGAAAATCGGTACTGGATTGAAGCATCAAATCGGACCTTATCGTGTGTACCGATTGCTGTCAGGCTCACTGCCATGACAACTTTGACGATCCACGGCACCGCCCACAGGACCGGCGACATGCGCGACCGACTCGACGGGCGGTTGCTGCTGCCGGGCGAGGCGGGCTACGACGACGCCCGCACGGTCTGGAATGCCATGGTCGAGCGGCGGCCGCGGATGATCGTCCGGTGTGCGAGCGTCCGCGACGTGGTAACCGCGGTCCGTACGGCGCGTGAGCTCGGCTTGGAGATCGGCGTCCGCTGCGGCGGGCACAGCGCGGTCGGCTTCGCCGTCCCGGAGGACGGCCTGATGATCGACCTTTCCCCGCTGAACGGGGTCCGGGTCGACCCGGTGCGCCGGCGCGCCTGGGTGCGCGGCGGTGCGTTGCTCGGCGCGCTGGACCGCGCGGCGCAGCGCCACGGCCTGGCCACGACGGCCGGCAACGTCTCCCACACCGGCGTCGGCGGGCTGACCCTCGGCGGCGGCATGGGCTGGCTGGCCCGGCAGTACGGGCTGGCCTGCGACAACGTGATCTCCTACGAGATGGTGACCGCGGATGGGGAGGTGGTGCGGGCCAGCCGCACCGAGCACCCCGATCTGTTCTGGGGGCTGCGTGGCGGCGGCGGGAACTTCGGCGTGGTCACCGAGTTCGAGTTCCGGCTGCACCCCGTGGGGACCCGGACGCTGTCGGCCGAGTTCGACTTCCCGCTCGACCGGGCGCTGCCCGTGCTGCGCGGATGGCGTGATCTCAATGAGGAGGCGCCTCGCGAGGCCACGTTCACCGCGTCCGTCGGCGGCGGCGGCATCGGCGTGGCCACCGTCGGGTTCGTCTGGGTCGGGCACACGGAGCGGGAGCCGCGGCGGGCGCGGCGGGCGCAGCGGCTGCTGGCGGCGCTGCGCGGCCTCGGCCGCCCACTCGCCGAGCGGGTGTCCGAGCAGTCGTATGTCGAGTTGCAGACCAGAGACGATGCGGTCGGCGGGCACCATTACCGCAGGTACGGCAAGGGCCACTACCTCCAGCGGTTCCCCGACGCGGCCATCGAGGCGTTCCTGTCGCGCGGCACGGCCGGCGGCGCCCCCTCGGGCGGCGCCGGCGACGTCCTCCCCGGCGTCGGTCTGCAGGCGTACGGCGGCGCGATCGCCGATGTGCCCGACGCTGACGCCGCGTTCAGCCACCGCGGCACGCTCTTCGAGTTCGGCGCGGGTACCCGCTGGACCGACCCGGCCGAGGACACGGCCCGGATGGCGGCCGCCCGGTCCGCCGCGGCGGCGCTCGAGCCCTACGCCAGCGGCGTGTACGTCAACGCGCTCAACGACGAGGGCGCCGCCGGAGTCCGCCGGGCCTACCCGCCGGCGAAGCTCGCCCGGCTGACCGCGCTCAAGGACGCCTACGACCCGTACAACGTCTTCCACCTCAACCACAACATCCGGCCGACGCACGCATAGCGCGACCGATCACCAAGGAGCATCGACCATGCGTAAGATCATCAACTCGACGTACATCACGCTCGACGGTGTTATCGAGAACCCGCAGGACTGGCCGCCGACCAAAGATGACGAGGGCGCCGGGTTCGCCGTCCAAACGGAGCTGTTGTCCGCCTGCGACGCCGTGCTGATGGGCAGGCGCACCTACGACAGCTTCGCGGCGGCGTGGCCGAGCCGGTCCGGCGACCCCTACAGCGACCGCATCAACAGCATGGCCAAGTACGTCGTCTCCTCCACACTGCGCCGGCCCGAGTGGAACAACACCACGGTCATCAGCGGCAACGTGATCGACGAGATCAGGCGACTCAAGGACGGACCCGGCCGGGACATCGTGCAGTACGGCTTCGGCCAGGTCTCCACGGCCCTCATGGAACACGGTCTGCTGGACGAACTCCGGCTGTGGGTGCACCCGTTCTTCCTCGGCCGCGGCGACCCAGAGGACCTGCTGTTCCGGCCGCGTCTGTTGACGAGATTCGAGCTCATCGAGGCCACGGCGATGAAATCCGGCATCGCCGTCCTGACCTATCGGTTCGACCCGCTGACCGCCTCAGCACCTACCGATGCGTGAGGAGCGCCGAAATGCGATGCCGCAGGTCGTGCGCCGGCTGTCAGGAATCGGGTGCGGGTTGAAGATCGGCTTGGTCGAGTTCCGCGGCGATCTCCCCGATGCGGGCTCGGACCCAGGCGTGTGCCGGGTCGGCGGTGCGTCGTGGGTGCCACCACAGCATTTCGGTGATCGGGGGGAGGTCGAGCGGCGGCTCGAGGAAGCGGACCGCGGCGGTGCGCCGAAGGTGCGGAGCGGCGCGTTCGAGGACCAGTGTCACAAGGTCGGTGCCCTGCAGGAGGAACGGCGCCAGCAGGAAGCTCTCCACGGTGAACTCGACCCTGCGCGGCACCTTGGCCTGGGCCAGGTGCTGGTCGGCGAGCGAGATCGGCTGGCCCCGCCCCATGGAGTAGACCAGGTGCCCGAGCCGCAGGTAGGTGTCCATTGTCATGCGGTCGCCGACCTGAGTGGTGCCCTCCCACACGCAGCACAGCCAGCGGTCGGCGAAGAGTCGCTGGGTGGGCAGCGCCGCATCTTGCATGATCTTGAAAGGTTCGATGACGAGGTCCACTTCGCCGTCGCGGAGCAGCCGCACGGCCTCCGGCGATCGCGGCAGGACCTGGATCGTCACGCCCGGCGCCTCGGCGGCCAGGCGCCGGACCAGCGGGCCGATGAGCATGAGCAGGCTGTAGTCGGAGCAGCTGATGACGAACGTGGCGCGGTCGGTGGCCGGGTCGAAGCCGGGCCGCTCGTCGATGGCGTGCTGAATGAGGGCCAGAGCCTCACGGACCGGCCGGCCGAGTGATTCGGCGCGCGGCGTCGGCACGAGCGTCAGGCCCTCGCGCACGAAGAGCGGGTCGCCGAACAGCTTGCGCAGCCGGGCCAGGGTGTTGCTCATCCCCGGTTGACTCAGCCCGAGCCGACTCGCCGCGCGGGTGACGCTGCATTCGGCCAGCAGCGCATCGAACGCCACCAGGAGATTGAGGTCCACGCCCGCAAGGTTCATCTTGGCCTTCTACCACGGACTATTGCTGCACGCAATGAACTACATTCACACAATCAGATTGTGAAATGGTCCAATCGTCTTTAGCGTCAGACCCACCACGACGGAAGGCGCAGGACGATCTCTCACTAGATCCCACTAGATCTCGCTCGACCTCGCCGGACCGCGTGGGCGAATACTCATCGTGTCCAAGCCGGTGCCCAGCGCACAAAGGGACTCACAAACCGCCGTTCCGGAAGGGCGAGGGACGTGACGACGACAAGACCTCACAGCGTGGATGAAGAAGTCCCCGTGCTCGTCGTGGGCGGGAGCTTGGTCGGCCTGTCGACGGCGTTGTTCCTGCGCTGGCACGGAATCGACTCGCTGACCGTCGAACGCCACACCGGGACCGCGATCCATCCGCGCGCCGGCCATTTCCATCTGCGCACCCTTGAAATCCTTCGATCGGTGGGCCTGGAAGACGTCGTGCGCCGCAAGTCGGAAAAGCAGTACCACCCGGACGGCGGCATCAACAACGTCGAGTCCCTCGCCGGCCGGGAGATCGCGAACTACTTCCCGAGCCTCAACGCCGGTGTGGAGGAGTTCAGCCCGACGGTGCGGTCGTTCATCGATCAGGACGCGCTGGAGCCCATCCTGCGAGCCCGCGCCGAGGAACTGGGCGCGACGCTTCGTTATCGCACCGAATGCACGTCGCTCGCCCAGGACGACGGCGGCGTCACGGCGACCCTCCGCGACCTCGACAACGAGGTGGAGCGCACCGTGCGCGCTCAATACGTCGTCGCCGCCGACGGCAACCGCAGCCCGATCCGCGAACGCCTGGGCATCGGCATGCGCGGCCACGGTCTGCTGTCGAACAGCATCACGATCTACTTCCATTCCGAAGCCGATCTCGAGCCGTTGCTGCGCGGCCGCAACCAGGGCGTCCATTACGTGACGAACCCGGTGCTGCGCGGGTTCTTCCGGCTCGACAGGAGCGGCAACGCCGGGTTCCTCGTCGTCAACCTCGTCGGCGACACGTCTCGCCCGGAGATCGTCACGGCCTACCCGGATGCTCCATGGGCGAACGTCGCCGACGGGATCACCGAGCAGCGCGCGCTCGAACTGCTGCGCGCGGCGATCGGCATACCCGACATGCCGGTTGTCATCAAGGACATCGCGACGTGGCAGGCCATCGCCGACGTCGCCGAGCGCTATCAGGAAGGGCGCGTCTTCCTGAGCGGTGACGCCGCGCACGTGGTGCCGCCGAACGGCGGGTTCGGGGGCAACACCGGAGTCCAGGACGCCCACAACCTCGCATGGAAGCTGGCGCTCGTGCTCGGCGGCGTCGCCGGCCCCGAGTTGCTGCGGACCTACGACGCCGAGCGGCATCCGATCGGCGAGCTCACGGTCGAGCAGGCATACGCGAGGTACGTCACACGCGTCGCCCCGTACCTGGGGACGGACAGCATGCAGCCGCTGGTGGACGATTTCTCGATGGAGATCGGCTACCGCTACAACTCCCCCGCGGTCGTTCTGGAGGGCGACGGCCTGGAAGGGGACGGCGATCATCGGCTCCACGAGCACCCGCGTGAGTCGAAGGGCCGCCCCGGATCCCGGGCGCCGCACGTCTTCCTCGAACGCGGCGGCGATCGCGTGTCGGCCCTGGACCTCTTCGGCAAGAACTTCGTCCTGCTGGCCGGCGCCGAGGGCGACCTCTGGCGCCCCGCGGCGCTCCGCGCGGCGGAGCGGTTGCGGCTGCCGTTGGACGTCCACCGGGTGGGCTCCGCCGAGCTGGCCGACCCGGAGGACGGTTTCCACGACGCGTACGGGATCTCGGCATCCGGCGCGGTCATCGTGCGACCGGACGGTTTCGTCGGCTGGCGGGCCCCGGACGACTCCGCCGGAGCCGCCGAGGAGGTCGTGCTGCACGCACTGCGGTCCTTGCTCTGTCTCGGACACGGCTGACGCGCCGAGCTCGTCGACCACGAAGGAAAGGAAGGCCGGAAATGACCATGGTGTATCACGCGGACGTCATTGGTTCGCTCCTGCGCCCCGCGTATCTGCTGAACGCCCGGGAACGGTACGAGGCCGGGCGGCTGTCCGCGGCGAAATACAAGGAGATCGAGGATCGCGCCGTCGACGAGGCGATCGCGCTTCAGGAGGGCGCCGGCCTGGACGTCATCAACGACGGAGAGCTGCGGCGGCACTCGTTCATCGACCAGCTGACCGAAGCGGTGGAGGGGCTCACGCCGGATCCCGCCACCGACCACGTCCATGTCCCGTTCCGCGACCAGACAGGAGAAGAGAAGTCCGCCTTCAAGGTGCCGCTTTCCGCCACGGAAAAGCTGCGCCGGCGTCGGATGATGACCGTGGAGGAGTACTCCTACGCCCGCGCCAGGGCCCGGCGCCCGGTCAAGGTGACGCTGCCGAGTCCCCTGATGCTTTTCCTCGTCTGGTCGCCAGAACGATCGCGCGGCGCGTATAGCGACCCGTTCGAGCTTTTCGCCGACGGCCTTCGGCTGATGCGGGAAGAGGCCGAAGAACTGGCGCGGCTCGGCTGCGAGTACATCCAGATCGACGCTCCGGATTTCGGTCAGCTCGTCGACGAATCGCAGCGCACCGCATGGGAAGAGGCGGGTATCTCCGTCGATCGCATGTTCAGCGAGGGCGTGGACATCTTGAACGAAGTCGCGAACGTGTCCGGCGTAACGTTCGGCCTCCACCTCTGCAAGGGCAATTACGAGAGCGACTGGATCAGCGCCGGCGGCTACGAGCACCTTTCGAAGCAGCTGTTCCGGAGGGCGACGAACTTCGACGTTTTCCTCCTGGAGTACGACGACGAGCGTTCCGGCTCCTTCGAACCGCTCAGCGACCTGCCCGAGAACAAGAGCGTTGTGCTCGGCCTCGTGTCGTCGAAGTTCGACAAGCTGGAGACGGCCGACGAACTCCTCGCCCGCATCGACGAGGCGAGCCGCTTTTACCCACGCGACCAGCTCGCACTGTCGACGCAATGCGGATTCGCTTCGGCGGGCCCGGGCAACGCGATCAGCGAAGACGCGCAGGCGAAGAAGCTGCACCTCGTCAGCGAGGTCGCGGACCGCGCCTGGGGCTGACCGGCGCCCCGCCACCTGTGCGGGAATCCGGCCGGCCTCTTGGTGAGCGGTGTTCGGGGGCCTGTGATGCGGTTGAAGAGTGTCGTGACCGGCGGTGCGGTGGCAGGTATCGGCGCGGGGCTGGCCGGCCTGGCACTCCGTTACGCCGCCGGGACGGCCCGGGCCCCCTCGCCTGGCCGGTTGCGGCCGCGAGGTCAGGGTTCTTGAGTCGCTACGGTGTTATGTCTCGCGGCGGCCGAACCCGATAGGCCGTGGACGCCTCCGCACCTTGGTACCGCATCGTCAGATCGGATGGGGACTTGATGAAAAGAACTCTCGTGGGCGCCCTGCTGATGCTGACGGTCCTAGCGGTGCCCGTCCAGTATGCTTCGGCCGCTCCGTGCCGTCCTGCACTCGCCGCGTTAACGGTGCCGGGGTTGATGCATGCGGGCGACACGGCGTCCGGCAGCGTCACCCTGGATTGCGTGCCGCGCGCCGATGTCGAGGTCTCGCTGAGGTCGGATCCGTCGTCGCTGTCTCTCCCGGCCACCGTCACCGTGCGGCGCGGGCAGACCGTCGCCGCCTTTCCCATGACCGCCTCGCTAGTCGATGGGCCCTGGTACGTAGCGCATATCACCGCCGACTACAAGCGGCAGTCCCTCACCCAGGATGTCAACGTCAGTCCGGGATTGAAGTCGGTTGAAATTCCGCCCTCGACGGCGCCCAATGACGTGGTCCTGCGAATTCTGCTCACCGGCCCCGCCCCCTCCAGCGGACTTACCGTGCTGGTCGCCTCTGACAGTCCCGCGGTCACGGTGCCCACAGCGATCAACATTCCGCCTGGAGCCATGGGCTTGACCACTGGCACGGGATTCGAGGACAGCCCGGTCACCCAGGACACCACGGTAAACATCTCGATCACACTCGGAACCCGCACCCTCACCGCGTCGAAAGTCCTCATCCCCCCGTTCGACGGGAGCCAGCGGATAAGCATCCAATCCGGGGGCGCGGTTGTCCTCTACGGGCAGAGCTTCGCGGGATTTACCGTCTTGCTCGACAACCCGGCCCCGGCGGGCGGCATCGAGGCGCAGGTGAGCGTCGTCGACGACAATCCCGCTGTACAACTGGAGTCCCCCAGTGTCTTCATCAGCGAGGACCAGGTTGTCGGCGGCTTCTTCTTCAACACCGCCGATGTCACCAGCACGACCCATGTGACGTTCAAGGTGACCGCCCTCCAGGCCACCGCATTTCTCGACATCACCATCCAGCCTCGGATCACTGCGGTCACCCTGCCCACATCCGCGCAGAGCGGCACCAGTTTCGAGGGCACCGTCACCCTTGCGGGCCCATCTGACGTCGACACGGTGGTCTCCTTGCAGACGAGCATGGGCATCCTGGACGTCCCCGGCACGTTGACCATTCCCGCCGGCGCCACATCCGCCACCTTCCAAGCCACCTCCGCCCACGTCGACCAGCCCACAACGGCGTTCGTCAACGCATTCCTAGGCGGCGCCTTCATCCAATCCAACGGCGTCACGCTGATGCCCTGACCCCTGACGACGAACCGCTCAGCCCCGGCGTTGGAAGGCCGCACCGGACCCGGCCCGGCGCGGCCGCGACACGCCCGCGGCGGCCGCGCCAACCGAAAACATGAGTCACCTGCGGTCCCGACCAGTGCCGACGACGAAGCAGCCATATCCGCCCGGGCAGCGACCTCCGCCCAGAATGTTAGGGCCCCTCGATGATCGTGGTCTTGAGCCCGACCCAGAACATGAGCAGGAGTCGTTGCCATTCCGGCAGGAGCAGCCGGACGAGGATGGCGTCCTTGACCGCCCGTCGTCCGGGGTGACGGTCTGCCCAAAACCGTACGAGCTCCATCATTTCCCGCCGTCGCGCAGGGACGCGACCGGCCGCTGCGGCGAAGGCGGCGACGATGCCCTGCCGCAGATCTGGACGAGCCACGGCGGTGTCCAGCCAGTGCCAGACCGCATCTTCGAAGTCCTCATAGCGTCCGCCTGTGTAGCGTCGGGGCACATACCTTCCGTGCGGGTCTCTTCGTTGGGCGTCATAGTCGTTCCACCGAGCGGAGACCTCGTTCAGCGCGACCCGCCATGCGGGCACGCTGGTCCTCGGGTCGAGCGCTGCCACGCCGGTCAGGATTTCGGCGTATCCTTGCGGGTCCTGCTCGATCGCCAAGCCCAGGAACAGTTCCGTACCCAGCTTGGTCAAGGACACCATCCGATCCGGCATCGGTGACCACGCGGGTGGTCCGACCGTGGTCCCGTTCGCCCAGGTCAGCGCGGCCTGGAGCACGGCAGGGGCGAAGTGCTCGGCCAGCCCCCGCGCCGACGCCAGTACGAGGATCCGGATCGACTCGTTGTCTCGCGTCGCCGCCTGCTCCATCACCTTGATCAGGCGATGCAGAGATGCGGTCGGGCCTGAGGCGGGAGCGACGGCCCCTGAAGCGTCGGCCAGGACGTCGGCGAGCAGAAACCGCAGCCCCACATAGAGCCGGTTGGCGGCATTCTGATCACGAAGATCTTCCGCGCCCCGGCACCACTCGAGCACGCTATTGACCACCGCCTCGGGATGAATCTGGGCCAGCGCGCGGAGCACCTCGAACACCTCGTCCTGGATCTGCGTGTTGCCCAATGTGGCGAGGTGCTTGAGCCGGGTCAGCGCGATCGACACGTGAGTCTGGCCCAAGACTTCGCAGACGCGCACGATGGTCAATCTCAGCGTCTGGCTGGCGGGTCGTTCCCTCCGGGACCACTCATAGAGTCTTCTGCGCACCCGACCGCCGACCAAGGGATGCAGGCAGGTACGGGCCAGCGCCGTGTAGGCCAGATCCGCATCCCGGCGCGAGCCGTCGGCCCACTGTTCCGCGACCTGGACGATCTTCTCTACGGCCTCGTGCTCGGCGGCGAGATCGGCGAACGTCTCGGCGATCTTGATACGGAAGGCGGGCTCCAGGGACACCACCTCGTCGGTGGGCAGTGTGGACAGCCACGACAGCAGGTCCTGTCGAGCCAAGGGGTAGTCCGTCCATACGTTCCGCAGGACCGAGGGGGCGAAGCCATGCCTGGGAAACTCGATCCGGCCCTCGCGGGAATCCGCCCCCAGAAGCTCCGTCAGCCCGGTCGACGGCCGCCACGCCAGGCCGCCCCCGGCTGGGTCGATCTTGAGCTGCCGGGACAGCGACAGCGCCGCCCCGTACACGCTCGTCTCGTCCGCCGGCGCGATCGTGGAGGCGGCGACCATCAGGGTCCGGTCGCGGAGCTCGGGATGCTCGGAGAACCATTCACGCAGTTCTTTGGTCCACCCTCGGTAGGCCCGCTCCACCTCCTCCACGTCTCCGCCGTCCCGGCAGACGGCGATCACGATGTCGGCGAGCCTGCGGGCGTCTCCCGGGGTCGCGTCCTTGAGCAGCTCCGCCGCTCGCGGCCAGCTCGGCCAGGGTGTGTCGCCGAGTTGGTGGTGCAGCAGTCGCCGGTGGTAGACGGCTTCCGCCGGCGGCGGCTGGACCGGGATGGGACTCAGGAAACCAGTGAAACGCCGGTGCTCCACAGCGGTTCCGACGACCAGCAGAAGACCTTGAGACGCCAGGACCGCCTCGAGGCAGGCACGCAGCCGGGACTCTTCCTCATCGCCCGCCCGGACCAGGTAGCCCATTGCCTCCGTGGCGCCGATCTCCTCCACATCGTCCTCACCGGTGGAGAACAGGCGGATCGGCATCTTGGGGTGCAGCTGCCGCAGTGCCGCGATCCCCGTCGTCGTGACCCCAAAGCCGGGCGACCCGGCGAGCGCGATAACGCGGTCTTGGCGTAGCGCCGCGACGATCTCGTCGTGATTGACGGCCGGCACGTACTCCGCGATGCGGTCGCCGATCGCGCCTTCAGACAACACCATCTTGGGGCGTCCGCGAACGAAGGTGATCTGCTTCATCACCAGATCGCCGGAGACGGTATTACCGAAGGCGGTTTGCGTGCCCTCCCCTTCGATCACGACATCTTCGAACGAAGTCTCGGGTGAGGTCATGCCCGCTCCTGGCGAAGGTCGCGCCCGATGGTGTTTCCGAACGCGTTCTGAGAGCCGGTACCGCTGATCGTGATCCCGCTGATGGAGACTCCCTGAGGCGTCGACGAGGGCTGGGGAACTAGATCATCGTCGGCTGGTGGCGACGGCGTCTCGACCCGGGATGGAGTCGGGACGTGAAGATAGGCGAGCCGCTTGTACTCCTTCACCGCGACCTGGACCTCGGTGAATTGGCTCTCCCGAAGTCCGGTGCGCCCGCCCTTGACGTAGGCGGCGAACAAGTCAGCCGACAAGATGAACGCGGCGAATGTTACGGCGGGGTCGCTCTCCCGCAGCGCGTCACGCAGCGGCTGGGAATTGAGGAGCCGATTGACGTCGATGACCGCGGCGGAGATACCCGGCGCGTCCGGGTGCTCGTCGTCCACGAGCCCCAGATGCAGCGCGACTCGCAACCGTAGCCGCAGCCCGCGTCCGCGCAGCCGCGGCGCGGAGGCGGCCAGCGCCTCCTGCAAGCACCGCGGGAAAGGATCGATGAGCTTCGGTGCCGCCTCGTATGGCAGCGCCGCCAGTAACCCGTCGCCAGTGCTCTCCACGAACCGTATGGCCCGCCACGTCTCGCCCAGCCCGCTGGACGCGCAGGCCGCCGCCAGGACGCGACGGATCTCCATGTGAACGTCACGCAGTTCCGCATCGCGGTGGGAGCTGAACTTCTCGGC
Organism: Streptosporangiaceae bacterium; assembly: GCA_035765195.1. Classification (GTDB taxonomy): domain Bacteria; phylum Actinomycetota; class Actinomycetes; order Streptosporangiales; family Streptosporangiaceae; genus CALAED01. The sequence continues at coordinate 90,657 of DASTYC010000006.1, read as the reverse complement.
GTCGACGACGAGAAGCACGCGAAAACCTTCCATCTATGACCCTTCTTGTGCGTCGGACGCGTCCAGCATGGTGACAAATTCGGAGCGGTACTGTCTGAATTCAGACAGTGCCGTGTCGGCTTCTGCGAACGCACGCAGCCTGGCCGATCTCGGCCTGGCTGAGCCCCACGCGCGGTCGGGCGGGCAACACCGGCCCACGAGCTGTGGGGCCGTGCCAGTCGTGCGATCTGGGCGACCCTGGGGGCCGGGGGCCCGTCGTGTTCGCTTTGCCGGCCTTCCTTCCCTTTACCAGGGCAGGGGGCCTTCGGCGTCGAAGTAGCCGCCGGTCGGTCCGTCGGGGCGCACCTGCGCCATGCGCACGATGATCTCGGCGCCTTGTTGGACGGTCTGCCTGCCGGCGTGCCGGTTCAGGTCCGTCGCGGTGAAACCGGGCTCTACCGCGTTGATCCGCATTTCCGGGAACGCCTTGGCGTACTGCACGGTGATCATGTTGACCGCGGCCTTCGACGCCGGGTAGGCGACCCCCGGGTACGCATACGCCGGGTGATCCGGATCGGCCACCTGAGAGATCGAGGCCAGGTTGCTGCTGAGGTTGACCACGACCGGGGCGGCGGACCGGCGCAGCAGCGGAAGGAACGCGTGCGTGACGCGCACCATGCCGAAGACGTTCGTCTCGAACAGCCGCCGCATCACGTGGGCCGTGACGTCCGCTGCGCCGATCACGCTCCCGTCCGGCGCGTACACCTCGATGCCCGCGTTGTTGACCAGCACATCAAGTCCGCCCGCAGCCTCGATGGTCTTGACCGCCGCCGCGACGGACGCATCGTCGATGACGTCGAGCAGGACCATCCGCGCGCCCAGTTGTTCGGCCGCCCGTCGCCCGCGTTCGGCGTCCCGGCTGCCGATGTAGACGGTGTGACCCGCCGCGACGAGCCGGCGGGCGGTCTCGTAACCGAGTCCCTTGTTCGCTCCGGTGATCAACGTAGCTGTCATGGCTCAACCCTCCACATAATCGGGTGACGGCAGGAGTGTTCACGACGCCGCGCGACGATCAACGGCGTCGGCGAGCCCCGTCGGCGTGTTCGTCAACGGGTCGAAGCACTCATGATCACGACGCTAGGAAGTAGAGCGTGCTCGAAGTCAAGCGCCAACGCTCAACGGCTCCTCGAAGGTCGGGATGAAAAGGGTTCCATCCGCCGCCCCCGTCCCGACCAGCGATGAAAGGCGGACGCCAGGGCGGGGCGCGGTACCGGTTTGCCTTCCCCCAGGCGCGCTTTCATCCTGAACTGGCCGACCACTGCCCCCGCACCTCCAGGAGCCTGCCGCCATGGCCGACGACAAGGCCTGTGAAGAGGCCGCCGGCGAAGCCCGGCATCGGACCCGCTTACGGCCCGGCATCCGCCGGCTGTCCGCTGCCGCGGCGACGATGATCGCGGGCACGGCGGTGCTGGGCGCGGCGCTGATCGCGGGCTGGTCCGGGGCCGCGCCCGCGGCGGCCGCCTGCCGAGTCGACTACACCGTGAATCAGTGGGCGACCGGCTTCACCGCCCAGGTCAACGTCACCAACAACGCCGCCGCCGTGACGAGCTGGACGCTGACGTGGACCTTCGCCGGCGATCAGCAGGTCGCCTCGGCGTGGAACTCCCAGGTCACCCAGAACGCGAGGTCGGTCACCGCGCGCGACGCGGGCTACAACGGCACGCTGGGAACCGGCGCGAGCACGAACTTCGGCTTCCAGGCCACTTACTCCGGGCAGAACGCGATTCCCACAGATTTCGCCCTCAACGGCACTCCCTGCGGGGACATCACCCCGACGCGGTCGGCGACCGCCAGCCCCACCGTGTCGCAGTCCGTCAGCCCGACGATCCGGCCGACCGACCCGATCTGCAGCATCGACCCATGCGACGATTCCTTCGAGGGACAGACCGGAACGACGCCCACCGGTCCTTGGCAACCGTCGTTCCCCGACTGCCAGGGCACCGGCGCGGTGGCCGTCGACCACGCGGTCGCGCACACGGGCAGCACCTCGCTGCGAATCGACGGCGGTCCGGGCTACTGCAATCACGCCTTCGCGCTCAATACGACCATGGTGCCGGGCATGACCACCGGAAGGTCGCTGTATGTCCGCATGTTCGTCCGGCACACCACCGCGTTGCCGGACGGACACGTGACCTTCGCCGCGCTGACCGACGCCGCCGACGGCAACAGGCACCTGCGGCTGGGCGGGCAAAATCGTGCACTGCAGTGGAACAGGGAGTCCGATGACGCCACGCTGCCCGAGCAAAGCCCGGCCGGCGTTGCGCTCAGTGCGCCGCTGCCCGTGGACCAGTGGTCCTGTCTAGAGTTCAACATCGACGGCGCGCAGGGAACCATGACCACGTGGCTCGATGGGACCGAGGTGCAAGGTCTGCATCTCGACCAGACGCCAACCGGCAACATCGACTCCCAGTGGCTGAGCCGGTCGAACTGGCACCCAAGCCCGATCGATCTGCGCCTGGGCTGGGAGAGCTATGCGGGCGGTACGGATACGCTGTGGTTCGACGACATCGGCGTCTACGCGAGCCGGCTCGGGTGCTGACGGCTGACTTCTTCCGCCTGCGTGCGCGCCACGCACCCCCCGCACCTGACTCGACCGTCTCCACCCAGATCCATTGTCTGACGATGGGACAAAGTCAAGGCAATCGAATTTGCGACAGACGCATGGTCGCCCTGCCGAGCCAAGATGAGCCATTCCCACGTGTGTGGCGTAGGGTGAGGTCACCAAGGGCATTTCGAACGTTGGCGGTCGTGCCGGCGTCGTCCGAGGCGGATCACTGAGCCGGTTCCCTTTGGGGAGCTGAGGACGGGGCCCGAAGCATGGCCCATGACATCCAGGGCGTTCACGCCCTTTCTCTCCCGTTTACGGCGGAGTCGCACGATTTGCGGTTGCGCCTGGCCCCAGGGCTGAACCGCCGCGGAGCACTCGACGGGGGCTGGTGGCCCCGCTCGCATGACGCGGCAACCGAGCTTGCCGTACTGCTGGACGGCTTGGCCGCGCCGTTGGGCGAGATCACGCGCCTAACCGTGGACGCGAAGGATTGGGAGCGCATCCCACGCCGTATCACGGTCGGCGACCGTGTGGTCAAGGTGGGGTGGTTCCCGAACCTGGACCACATGATCATCGTGACCCGCCGGCAGGACGAGTTCCTGCTGCTGGTGGTCCCGCCGACGGCGGCCGAGGACGCGGCTCATCGCGCGCTGGACCAGGCGGCCGCGGGAACAACAGGCAGCGACCGACCGACGACGATCCTTGCCGCCTGCGACATCGACACGACACGTCCTCCGGCGACCTCACCTCATTGGGCGGAAGGCGACCGGCCCGCGCTTCGCCTCGTACCGGTCGAGGCGCCCGGAGAGCATCGTCAGGACGACTGAGACGGGAGGTCCTCGATGCCGGTGGCCGGTCAGCCCGGCTCGCGTCCGGAGCCGCCCATCGGCACCGGGGTCTGATGGGGAACCCCACCTCGCGGGGCCGGCCCATCGCCGGAAGCGAGGACGATCACATCACGCCGAACGGCATCGACAACCCGTACTGGGATATCGTCACGCCACCTCGTCGGGCGCTCGGCCCTGTGCGCCGACCGAACCGGCACCTCGCCGTTTCTTCCGCCACTTGAATCACGGCCGCGGAGGTGGCGGCGAAGATCAATAGCTGCCGTTTCGTTGAGGCGATGAACGGCGGGTTCCCGGTGGGCCGCGACAGCCACCTCGACGGCCGCCCCCGGACAGGGGGCGGCGACGCGACTCAGGCCTATCGAGAGCTCGCGTCGCTGTCGTGAGCCAGAGAGACGATGAGCCGGCACTGGCGCGGCAACAGGTTCGCGATCTAGCCGAGCGTGTCAGGCTGGGAAGCGTAACACCCGCTAAACAACCTCATCGGCTGGTGGGAGACGATACCTATGAGCGGAACCGAACCTAAGATTTGGATCGCCACCTCGGACGGCCTGAACATGATCCGGGCGGACGCGCTCGTGGTCGTACGTATGGACGGGGACCGAGTCACAGCGCAGCTCCACGACGAGGCCAAGGTGACCGTGACCTTGGTCGACGGCATCTCCAAGCCGAGTCCGCCGGTCGATTTCCATCGGCAGCTGATCCGCGTGGTCACTCAACTGGCGGACACCAGTGGCGCTCACCTCGTACGCCCCGTCAGCAGCGACCGTGGCTGGCATTGGACGACCGAACCGCTCTAGGCCGTCGGCGAAACCACCCGCCGGTGTGGCCGCAAGCGAAACGTGCCATTTCTCCTACAGGGCATACTGGCAGCAATGAAACGATCTCGCGGCGCGCGCCGACCTCTGCCGGGTAGTCCCTTCAACACAAAGCCCATCGTGGTACCTATCGTCGAGCAGTTCGCCCTGGACGACCGGGTAACCCACGACACCTACGGCCTCGGCAAGGTGATCAGCGTCGAAGACGAGATCGCCGTGCTCGTCGATTTCGGAACACAGACACAACGCATCACGGCCCCCTACGACAAGCTGTTCAAACTCTGAGCGCGGTACAGGCACCACCTGGCCGTTCGCCGGCCCCGTAAGCGGCGATCAGCAGTGCGTCGACGCCCGATGCGGTGCCGGACGGTCCCCCACATCGGGAGCGACGCCGAGCAGATCGGCGTCTTACGGAGTGGGGGACAGCGCCACGGGGTCCGGCCGGTCGACCGTGCTGGACACCTCTACGACCTGACCGGACGCCGAGGCGGTGAGGATCGACTCCATGATGTCGAGCACGTGGAAGGCGAGCTCACCCGAAGCGCGGTGCGGCGTACCGGCCGCGATCGCCGCGGCCATGTCGGCGAGGCCGTAGCCGCGACCCGCATTGCGGCAGCCGGCGGATTCCGGCACCACGGCCCACTGCCCCGACGTCGCGGTGAATACCTCGGGCGAATCCGCAAAGTGGTTCGGGTCGGGCACGGCGAGCGTGCCCTGCGAGCCGTAGACCTCGAACATCGGCGTACGCGTCGCCCACACCTCGAAGCTCACGGTGACGGCGGAGGAGACGCCCGATTCGTGCTGGAGCAGCGCGGTGATGTGCGTGTCGATGTCGACCGGCAGCGCGGTGCCCGCGTTCGGGCCCGTCTCGATGACGCGCTCGCGCGTCGAGCGCCGCGCAACGCCCGAGACCCGCGCGATGGGCCCGAGCAGGTGCACGAGGCTCGTCAGGTAGTACGGGCCCATGTCGTAGAGCGGCCCGCCGCCCGGCTGGTAGTAGAAGCCGGGAGCCGGATGCCACCGTTCATGCCCCGGCGCGGACCAGTGCACCGACGCGCCGAGCGGCTCGCCGATCACCCCGTCGTCGATGACGCGCCGTGCCGTCTGGATGCCCGTGCCGAGCACCGTGTCGGGCGCACTCCCGACCCTGAGGCCGCCGACTTGGGCCTCGATCAGCGGCCGAGCTTCGGCGGTCGTGAGCCCGAGCGGCTTCTCGGCGAAGACGTGCTTGCCCGCGGCCAGCGCTCGCAGGCCGACCTCGACGTGCGCGGCCGGGATCGTCAGGTTGATCACGGCATCCACGTCGTCCGAGGCGAGCAGCGCATCGACCGAGCGGGCGTCGACGCCCTGCTCGGCCGCGACGGCAGCGGCCCGCACCTCATTGATGTCGGCGACCGCCACCAGCTTCAGGTTGGGAAGGCGCTCGAGGGTCTCGAAGTACTGCCTGCTGATGACTCCGACGCCGATCACGCCGACGCGCAGCGACGCGCTCATTCCACACCCCTCGCAGCCCAAAGCATGCCGCGCTCGATGATGGTGCGCACGTGCGGCTCCTGCACGATGTCGAGCTTGTGGCCCGGCGCCGAGACGAAGATGCGGCCCTTGCCCCACTGGCGCGTCCAGATCGCCGGCGCCGTGACCGGACGATTCCACGCGTCCCATGGCCGCACCGCCTGCGTCGTGGTCGCCAGCACGTCGTTGTACTCGTCTGACAGCACCCAGTACTGCTCGGTGACCAGGTCGAAGTCCTCGATGCCCGCGGTGATCGGATGCGTCTTCCCGAGCTCGGTGATGTGCACGGTGTAGGGGATGTAGTTGTCGGACTGCTCGCCCTTCCGCAGCGACGGCTCGATGCCGGCGTGGTGGGCGAACTGGCCGCCGATCATGTGCAAGTAGTCGGCCGTGTTGCGGTACGAGTCGGCGATGCCACCGTGCCACCCCGCCATGCCCGTGCCGTTCAGCACGGCGCGCTGCAGGCCGGCGAATTCCTCCTCCTCGATGGTGTTCATCGTGTTGACCTGCACGATCAGGTCGACGGTGTCGAGATAGTCCGCCTCGGTGTAGACCGGCGTGCCCTCCTCGACCCGCACCTCGAAGCCGTGCTCCTTGAGGAATGGGATGAAGAAATCGGTCGTCTCCACGGGCTGGTGGCCGTCCCAGCCTCCGCGGACGATGAGGACGTTGCGGCTAGTCATCCGTGTTCTCCTTGGTCACGCTGAACGCAGCGTCGAAGGCCGCGGCGGATGCTTCGATGGCGTGCTCGCGCACGAAGACGAGCGCGCTTCGGGCCCGCCCGCCCTTGAGGGGGTCGGGTCCCGCCAGGCCCTGGCCGTGGGCGGCGCCCATGAAGCCGGTACCGGTCAGGCGACGCACAGGGGCCTGTGCTGCTGTCACTTTGACTTCTTCCTCGCTGAGCGAAAGGTCGCTCAGCGTGACGGTGTATTCCGCTCCAATGTGGACGGCATCGCAACCTGCCGTCGGGCCGTCAGGAGCGTGGCGGCGGCCCCGTCGAGTCTCGGACAATCAGGGTGGTGGAAAGATCGACCCGGTTGATTTCGCGCGCATCCGACATCGCCCCGAGTTCCGGCACCTGCATGAGAAGCCGGACGGCGACGGCGCCCATCTCCGCGATCGGCTGGCGGATCGTGGTCAGCGCCGGAACCGCCCACTGCGCTTCGGGGACGTCATCGAAACCGACCACGCTCAGGTCTCGGGGAACGCGGAGCCCGAGGTTGGACGCTGCGTCGTAAACACCGACGGCCATCACATCGGAGCACGCGAAGATCGCGGTCGGCCGATCCGCCCGCTCCAGCAACGTTGACGCGGCCCGAGCGGCGACGCCGCGATCCCAGTCGCCGTGCACCACCGTGCATTGGCGGCCGTCTGCGGCATCCAGTGCGGAGCGGAACCCGTCGACGCGAGCCCGGCTGTAAAGGTGGGGCCGTTCGCCCGCCACAATCCCGAATCGACGATGACCGAGGCTGAGGAGGTGCTCGGCCGCAGTACGCCCGCCGTCCCAGTTGGTCACTCCCACGCGGGGGACCGCGGCCCGCGGCTCACTCATAGGCGTCACGAGCACTACCGGGATCCCCGCTGCCTCGAGTGCCGAGAACTGGCTCGACGTGGGGTCGACCAGCACGACTATCGCGCCCCGCGACGGCCGGCGGAGGAGCCGCGACACCCAGTCACCGGTCTCGCGGGCAATCGAGATGACGACGTCCACATTGGCGGCGGTAGCGGCGCTCTCGACACCCGTCAAGACACCGTTCGCCCACGTTCCGTTGACGTGGTTGACGACCAAATCGATCAGAGCGGCCGGCTCGTTGTCCGCCGTGCCCTTGAGTCCACGCGCGTAGCCGACCGCTCGAATCGCATCCATGACGCGTCCACGGGTGGCGGGTGAGACATCGGTGCCGCCGCGCAGGACCTTCGAGACCGTCGGGATGCTCGTTCCCGCCACCGAAGCCACATCGGACAGCGTCGGCTTGCCCCGCGCCCGCACATCCCCACCCATGACGAACAGCGTAGCTGGGGGTCGTTAGTTGCGCAAAATTTTTCGGTGTCTACACCCTTGTCCTCGCTCCACAAGGATTTTATCATCGCTCCAACCAAGCGCCTCGATCAAGATTTGCGCAAAACCGCCGAGTCGCGAGACGCTCCGGCCGATCTCGGATCACTCCTGGTTTTCGGCGACGAATGCCGGCTCAAGGAGGAGAACCGGCTCAAGGAGGAGAAAGCGAATGACTGAAGGCAGCACCTTCAGGGCCATCTCGCGACGGGGCCTGCTCGCGGGTGCGGGGGGCGTGGCTGCGCTGTCCGCGCTGCCCGGCTGCTCCCCGGGCGGCGGCGGAACTTCTGACACGATCAAGTTCTGGAACATGCCGTGGGGAGGGACGGCCTTCTCGCCGCTCGACCAGAAGATCACGCTCGCCTACAAGCCGTCCGCCGGCCTGCCTGCCGCCAGCTACCAGGCGGTGCAGTGGGCGAACTTCACCACCACCTTCGCCACCGCGATCGTGTCGAAAACAGGGCCGGCAGTGAGCAGCGGAAGCGGCACGCAGGCGTTCCAGTTCGCGGTGAAGAACTACATCGCCTACGCGGACGGACTTCTGGAGTCCTGGAAGAAGAATGGGCTCTACGACGACTTCCTGCCGGGTGTCCTCGGCTCCATGAAGACGGACAAAGGCTACGTCGCCATCCCCTACAACCTCGACATGCGGGTGCTGTGGTATCGAAAGTCGCTTCTTGAAAAGGCCGGCGCGAAACCGCCGACAGACTGGCAGTCGTATCTCGACGCATGCGGAGCGCTCAAGAAGATCGGGGTATTCGGCCTCGGCATCGCCGCGGGGGCTCAAAGCAACGGCGTCCATGCACTCGTCGGGCTGCTGATCAACAATGGCGGCGGACTGTTCAACGGAGAACAACAGCCGGACTGCGTGACCCCGGCCAATATCGAGGCCCTCGAGTTCGTGGTCGAGCTCGTCCGCAAGGGATACATGGACCCCGGCAGCGTGAGCTACTCGACCACGAATGCACAATCGCAGTGGAAGGCCGGCAAGTTCGGCATGGGATTCGAAGGCCCGGGACTCGACCATTTCCTCGGCGGCGCTGTTGAAGCCGACATGGCAGTCACCGACCCGCTTACGGGCGCACAGGGCGGCAAGGGAGCCCTCTACTTCCCGAACAACATCATGATGTACCGCAACACCCCGAGCCAGAAGGGCTCCGAGGCGTTCCTGTCCTACTACTACCGGAACATGACACCGCTCTGGACCAAGAAGACCGGCGTCGGGCTTCCGGTGCTCAAGTCGATTGCGGCGACCCCGGAGTTCCGCGCCGATCGCAACGCGATAGCCGCGGTCGAGAAATGGCTGCCGATCTGCAAGACTTGGGCCGCTCCAGGTGGCGATGCGCTGTTCGCGAACGTCTCCCTTGTCGACAGCACGCCGGCCATGACCGCCTTCGCGCAGAGCGTCCTGTCTTTGCGGGCGACGCCGAAGGACGCGCTCACCACGCTGCAGAAAACACTCACCTCGCAGCGGAACTGACCGCGATGACCGCCGGCTCGCTGATGGAATCGGTGCGCAAAGCCCGCCGCGGCATCGCCATCGCGGGACCGGGCCGGCCGCGGCGCCGGCCGCGCCGCCACTTCACGACCCGCGGGATGACGTTCGTCCTGTTCGCGGCGCCGTCGATCCTCCTCCTCCTCATGCTGAACGTGTATCCGCTGCTTTACGCCGGTCAGCAATCCCTGCGCAACGGAGACCTGGTGGACGCCGGCAGGCTGGTGGGGCCGCAGAACTACTCCACTATCCTCACCTCGCCGAGTTTCTGGCACGCCGCCGAATTCACGGTCGTGTTCACCCTCGTCGGCGTGTTCGGCAGCTGGGCGGTCGGGCTCGGGCTCGCGCTGCTGCTACGACCCGGGGTGCCGGCCGGCGGTGCGCTCAAGGTACTGCTGCTCCTGCCGTGGGTCGTGCCGATCGTGGTCTCGTCCACATCCTGGAACTGGCTCCTCGCCACGCCCCAAAGTCCGCTGCCGCTGCTGGCGAAGCACCTCGGCTTCGGCGACGTCCTCTTCCTGGCAGATCCCAGGCTCGCTCAGGTGACCGTCTGCGTCTTCAAGGTGTGGGTCAGCTTCCCGTTCATGATGATGATGATGGCATCGGCGCTCACGTCGGTCGACGCGAACGTCTACGAGGCGTCCCGCGTCGACGGCGCTTCCGGTTGGCAGACGTTCCGGCTGGTGACCCTGCCGCTGATCGCGCGACCCACCTACATCAGCTGGATCCTGATGACCATCTTTTGCGTCAACGACTTCCCGACGATTTTCCTGCTGACCGGGGGCGGACCGGTGAATTCCACCCAGACCCTCGTCGTCCTCTCCTACACGACGGTGTTCCAGAACTTCCAGACCGGCCCGGGCGTCGCGATCGCGTTCCTGATGACGATCGTACTCGTGGCCGTGAGCGTCACCCTCTATCGCCAAATCCGAAAGGCGAGAATCGAATGAGCGCGCACACTTCGACTCTCACATCGATCTCAGTCTCGCCAAGGAAACCGGCGCGGAAGAGCGGCCGCTGGTGGCGGTTCACCGCTCTCGCGGTGATCGCCGGCGCGGTCCTGGTGCCGTTGGCGGCGGTGGTGGCCCTGTCAGTGCAGCCATCGCTCGGGAGCACGGCGACAGGGCCGACCTTGAAGAACTACATTACGGTCTTCACCCAGACGAACGTCGCCGCTTGGATCGGCAACAGCCTCCTCGTCACCCTGGCGACGGTCGTGGTGGCCGTCGTCATCGCCGCGCCGGCCGGCTACGTCCTCTCCCGAGGTCGCGGCCGTCTCATCGGCGGGTTCTCGCTCACTCTTTTCGTGATCCAGTCGCTGCCCGTCATCACCGCGGTCATCCCGCTGTTCGTTTTCTTCGCGCGGCTCGGCCTGGTCGACACGCTCGGGGGACTCGTCGTCATCTACGTCGGCGCGACGATGTCGGTCGCGATCTGGATGATGGCCGCGTACTTCGACTCCATTCCGATAACGCTCGAGGAAGCGGCGTGGGTAGAAGGCTGCTCCGTCTTCGGTAGCTTCACCCGGATAGTGCTCCGCAATTCACTTCCGGGCATCCTGTCGACGGCGGTCTTCTCATTCCTGCTCGCCTGGAACGACTACCTCGTGGCGGTGGTGTTCCTCCGTTCCGAGCAGAACTACACCCTGCCCATCGGTCTTGAAACCTTCTTCCAGCAGAACCAGACCGACTGGGGCCCGGTGATGGCAGTCGCGGTAGTGATGATGGTGCCCCCAATCATCGTCTTCGCCCTGCTCAACCGTTTCTTCAGTGTCGGCGGCATCGGCGGATCGCTCGCCGGCCGGTGAGCCCACGGGTGCCGTGCCAAGCCATGACGACAGAGACCACCGAGGAGTCGACATGAACGAGCTGACCCGAAGACGGGCCCTCCAGGCGGGGGCGGGAGCGGCGGCGGGGGCCTGGATGCTTCACGGCCTGTGGCCGACGGCGGCGACCGCCGAGCCGGCCGCCGGCGACCTGCGGCTCTGGTACGACAGACCGGCCGGCACCGACTGGCTGCACGCGCTGCCCGTCGGCAACGGCCGGCTCGGGGCCATGGTGTTCGGCAACACCGACAACGAGCGCCTGCAGCTCAACGAGGACACGCTGTGGTCCGGGGGCCCGTATGACCCCGACAACCCCAAAGGACTCCAGGCCCTGCCGCGGATCCGGCAACTGGTGTTCGACGAGCGTTGGCAGGAGGCTCAGGACCTGGTCAACCAGACCATGCTGGGCAAACCCGCAGGGGAGCTGGCCTACCAGCCGGTGGGCGACCTCCGACTCGCCTTCCCCGCGACGGGCCAGGTAACGGAGTATCGCCGGCAGCTCGACCTGACCACGGCCACCACCAGCGTCGACTACCTCGTCGACGGCGTTCGCCTGCACCGCGAGGTGATCGCGAGCGCTCCCGACCAGGTCATCGCCATACGCCTGACGGCCGACAAGCCCGCGGCGATCACGTTCACCGCGGCCTTCGACGGCCCGCAGCGCACCACCACGACCAGCCCCGACGGCGCGACGATCGCGATGGACGGCATCTCCGGTGATTTCGAAGGCATCCTCGGCTCGGTGCGATTCCTGGCGCTCGCCCGCGCCGTCGCCGACGGCGGCGGCGTCTCCAGCGACGGCGGGACACTGCGGATATCCGGTGCGGACAGCGTGACCCTGTTGATCTCGATCGGCACCAGCTACGTCAACTACCACGACGTGAGCGGCGACTACGAGGCCATCGCGTGGGGTCACCTGCGCGCCGCGCCGTCATACGCGAAGATCGCGAAGCGGCACGTCGCCGACTACCGGAAGCTGTTCGCCCGCACCTCGCTCGACCTGGGCCGCACCGCGGCCGCCGACCAGCCGACCGACGCACGGATCGAGCGGTACGCCACCGCAGACGACCCCCAGCTCGCCGCGCTGCTGTTCCAGTACGGCCGATACCTGCTGATCTCCAGCTCCCGGCCGGGCACCCAGCCGGCCAACCTGCAGGGCATCTGGAACCAGGACATGGCGCCGGCGTTCGACTCGAAGTTCACCCTCAACATCAACTTGGAGATGAACTACTGGCCGGCGGGTCCGACCAACCTGGCCGAGTGCTTCCTACCGGTCTTCAGCATGATCGAGGACCTGACCGTGACCGGGGCACGCACGGCCAAGGTCCAGTACGGCGCCGGTGGCTGGGTCGCCCACCACAACACCGACGGGTGGCGTGCGGCCTCGGTCGTGGACGGATCCTTCTGGGGCATGTGGCAGACCGGCAGCGCCTGGCTGTCCACCATGTGCTGGGACCACTACCGCTTCACCGGTGACGTGACCTTCCTACGGAGGGCGTACCCGGCGATGAAGTCGGCCGCCCAGTTCTACCTCGACACGCTCATGGTCGAGCCTCACCTGGGCTGGCTGGTGACCAACCCGTCGGTCTCGCCGGAGCTGTCCCACCACCCCGACGTCAGCATCGCCGCCGGGCCCACCATGGACATGCAGATCCTGCGCGACCTGTTCGGCGCATGCGCCCAGGCCGGCGAGATCCTCGGGGTGGACGCCGACTTCCGCGCCAAGATCCTGGCCGCCAAGGACCGCCTGGCCCCCATGAAGATCGGCGCGCGGGGCAACGTCCAGGAGTGGCTGTTCGACTGGGTGGAGACCGAGCAGAACCACCGGCACATCTCCCACCTGTACGGGCTGCATCCCGGCAACCAGATCACCAAGCGGGACACCCCTGAGCTGTTCGACGCGGCCCGCAAGACCCTGGAGCTGCGCGGCGACGACGGAACCGGCTGGTCGCTGGCCTGGAAGATCAACTTCTGGGCGCGGATGGAGGAGCCGGAACGGGCGCACAAGCTGCTCGGCGACCTCATCACCCCCGCCCGGCTCGCACCGAACATGTTCGACCTTCACCCACCGTTCCAAATCGACGGCAATTTCGGCGCCACCGCCGGCATCGCCGAAATGCTCCTGCACAGCCACAACGGCGAACTGCACCTGCTGCCGGCCCTCCCGGCCGCCTGGCAAGCCGGCACGGTCGGCGGGTTGCGGGGGCGCGGAGGCCACACCGTGGGCGCCATGTGGAGCCACGGTCAGGCCGACCAAATCCTCATCACCCCAGACCGCGACGGCCTGGTGCGCGTACGCGGCCGCATCTTCGCCGGGCGGTACCACGTGCGGGACCTGTCACGCGGCGGGACGGCGACAACGAGAAAGGCCGACGACGACCTGATCGAACTGGACGCCCAAGCCGGGCACACCTACCAGGCGACGGCCTTGCAGAAGGTCGAGCTCGACCCGCCAGCGGAGCTGACGCCAGGCCGGTCGGCGCCGGTACGCGTCACCGTACGAGCGATCGAGAAGCCGCTCACGCCGGCGTCGGTGACCCTGACCGTCCCGGACGGGTGGACCGTCGAACCCGGCCGGGCAGATCTGCGTCCCATCGCGGCGAACTCTGCGACCACGGTCGAATTCCAGATCACCGCCGACGACGGCGATCCCTTCGCCCCCGTACCGCTCACCGCCACCGTCACCGACAGCGACTGGACCGCATCCGCCACGGCCCAAATCGGCTTCCAGCAGGGGTAGCGTGTTCATCCGCGTCCATGCGCCCCGGGCAAACGGTTCGTGACCGAGGCCGGATCGAGACCGTTCACCCAAATCCCATTGGCCTGTCTTGAATGACGCTGAGGTTCGGCCTCAGTTTGGTACTACGCGCTCAACCGCTTTAAGTACCGAATTGTCGGCCACAAAATGATGGGTTCTGTCGTAAGGCAACCGTCCTTGTCGACTGGGACCCTGAGTTGGGAGTCTCAACCCAGGCCCGACGCCCTCCCGGCAACTGATCTTCAACCCGGCGAATTTGAGACACGCTGGGATCAGTCGTAATCCCTGGTCCTCAAACTCGGCGGCCGGCGACCGGAGGCGATGGGCGAGCACGCTCGGGTGCTGATGGGAGTTGGGTGGTTGCACGACGGGTCGGTGGTGAGGTGTCGCGGCGTGTCTTCGGCCGGCACGACACGGCCGCTGGGGTTGGGGTTGTCATGGTGTGGGGCGGCTGAGTTGGGAGTTGAGTTCGGCGCCGAGTAGTACGGCCAGCGCGGTCACGTAGAGGAATAGCAGTGCCGCGGCGGGTGCCGCTAGGACGCCGTAGGCGGCGTTGTGGGTGATCGCTGTGGTGAGGAGCCATCGCAGTGTCAGGCTTCCGCCCAGCCATAGCAGCATGGCCACGATTGCGCCGGGTAGGTCGCGGCGCCACCGGCCGTGTACGGGGGTGGCCAGGTGGTAGAGGGTGACCAGCAGGGCGGTGCAGATCATGATCAGGAAGGGCCAGTATCCGTACCGCACCAGCGGGGTGAGGGCGGGGTGGGCCGCTGTCGGGGTGGCGGAGATGATCCAGCCTGGGGCGGTGACCAGTAGGGGTAGCGTGATGATGCCGGTGGCCAGCGCTCCCAGGTAGAGCCCGAATGCCAGCGTCCGGGCCTTTACCGCCGACCGCGCGTCTCGCATCCCGTAGGCGATGGTGATGGCGTTGACGTAGGTGCTCATCGCCGCCGATCCGGTCCACAGCGCCAGCACGAACCCGGCCGAGACGACGCCGCCGCTGCCGTGCCGCAGCACGTCGGCCAGTACTGGTTTGACGACCTGCTGCACCGCTGATGGTGCCAGCACCCGCTCGGCGGCTGCCAGGATCCGGGTCTCCACGTCGGCGACCACGTCGGTGCCGAACAGCGGGGTGAGGTAGCCGATGCCGGCCACCAGCACCAGCAGCAACGGCGTCAGCGACAGCAACGCCCAGAAGCCGGCCTCGGCCGACAGGCCCAGCACCCGGTCCTTCCATGCCTGCGCGACGGTTCGGCGGGCCAGCCGCCATCCTTGCCGCGCCCGTCCGGTCAGGCGGCCAGGTATGCCACCGGACATCCCGGCCGGAGGAGTCGGCTCAGGCGTGGGGTCGGGCGGCTGTGTCTGGTCATCTTTCCTGGTCATCGGCGGCCATACCCCTATTTGGGTCACATCTCATGAGGTTGCTGGTCGGTGGTGAGTCCTTCGATGGCCTTCTGCCGGTCTTGGGGGGTGGGCAGGCTGTAGCGGCTGGCGGTTTCCACGGAGTGGCCGAGGAGTTCGGCGACGACGACGATGTCGGTGCCCTGGCGGGCCATGGTGGTCGCGGCGGTGTGGCGCAGGACGCGCGGGGTGAAGATGCCGTCGCGGCCCAGGGGCAGGCCCGCGGCGTCGGCGATGGTGCGGAGCGCAGTGTAGGCCCAGCGGGCCGACAGGCGGCCGCCGCGACGGTTGAGGAACAGCGCGGGGTTGGTGTCGGCGCCCTTCCAACCGGAGCGTTCGCCTAGCCATTCCTTCAGCACGGTGCGGAGCTTGGGGTGCAGGGGGATTTGGCGGTATTTGCCGTTCTTGCCGTGCCAGACGATGAGGTGGCCCTTGGTGGCTGACATGCGGATGTCGCCGATGTTCAGGTTGGTGGTCTCGCTGATGCGGGTGCCGGCGTAGAAGGCGGTGAAGGCGATCGCCTTGTCGCGCAGCGGGGCGCGGTCGGCCTCGCGCAGCAGGCGGACCTGGTCGCGTTGGTCCAGCGCGCGGGGGGTGGTCGGGGGGATCTCGGCGCGTTCGGCGGCGGCGGGGCCGAGCCCGCGACGGCGGTAGAGGTCGTCGATCGCGGTCAGGTGTGCGTTGATGGTGGCGGGTTTGCGTTGGGCGACGGTCTGCAGATGGGTGCGGTAGTCGCGGGCGGCCCGATCGCGAGCGTGGGGGTCGGTCAGCGGATCGCCCTCGACCGTCCCGGCTGCCAGGGCGGCGGCGAGCCAGGCCAGGTACTGGCGGACCCGGGAGACATAGACACGGACGGTGCCGATATCAAGCGGCCCGCCCGGCGAGGTGATGCCGCGTTCGTAGTCGGCGAACACCGCCTGCAGCTCCGGCGGGAGCGGGGTCGGCCGGGCGCCCGGCCGACCCGGCTGCCTATGCCGGCGGCCCGGTGGTGTCGCGTCTGCGGTGGGACGGCGCGATGTATCGGGAGCGGTGCGCGCCGGCTCGGAGCCGTCCGGGGGGTGAGTATCGGGAGCCACATCCCCAGTTTAGTTCAGATATTCTAAGATATCGGAAGTTATTTCGGGTAGAGTCAAAGGTATCCGGCAACGACGGCACCCCCATCCTGAGGCTGACCCGCCGCTCCGGCTCACCCCCCACAGGGGGATGTCATGCCGATCCTTCATCGCGACCAGCGGCCCGCCCGGCCCGAGGCCGCCTCAGCCGCACGGTCTTCCCGGAGGAATCAGACCTGGCCCGCCGTGATCACACTCGCCGCGGCCACGGCGATGGCGACCGTGCTGGCCGGCGCGGTCCTGCTCACCTTGGTGTCAGGGACCGCCTGGTTCGGCCGGCTCCGCGAACTGCCCGCAGGCCTGCGTCGACGCCACTGATCCCGGCCGCCCATACCGATCCCGGCAACATCCCCCGGACCACCCGAACCGGTGGCCTGGGGAGAAAAGAGGCCAGTGGCCATGTGGACCACCGCCGAACGCGCGACAACGATCAGCCTGTCACCGCCCTCGACTCCCCGGCTGAGGCTGCGGCCTCACCCCTCGCCCGGCTCACCGCAAACACCCCTGGACGGCGCCTGGTGGCCGCGCTCGACCGACCCGGTCGCCGAACTACCCGGCCTGATCCTGGCCCTCCAGGCCCACACCCCCATCACAGGGCACGCCGACACTCACCGCGCCGAGCACGGCCCCATCGCCCACATCTTGTTGCGCGTGACCGACTGGACCAGCCGCCCACGCCGACTGCGCGTCGACGGCCCGGCAGAGACCCGAGTGGTACGCCTCAGCTGGTTCGACACCCTGCCCACCGGACTGCTCACCGCGATCTGGGCCGACGGCCAGCGCATCGATCTGCTCACCATCCCACCCGACACCAGCCCGGACGCCGCCGCCGCGGCGCTGGCCCTGGCCGCCCACCCCGCCAATCACCTCCATACCCCCGACCTGCTGGCCGCGCTCACCACACCGACCGCCCCCGCAGACCAAGACCCAGCCCCAGACGCAGACGCGGACCCAGACGCGGGCCCGACCACAAGCGAGGCCGCATCACACAGCAGCTGGGAAACCGAGGGTGGGCGGCTGCGAGAACCTGCGCCGTGACAGGCGGCGAACGCTAACGGGCCGCCCCGCACACCCGCACTCCCACACTCACCCGCGATCGGAGATCATCTTGACTACCACGAAGGCCGCCGCGGCCGCAGCCACCGGCGCACCCGTGACCACCCGGCGCCCCAGACCCCCGCCGAAGTCACCATGCCCACCCGCCGCCGCCCCGGCCACACCATCGTCGCGCTGCACGGAGACCTCGACATCGCCGCCGCCCCGGCCCTCCGCGAGCACCTGACCGGTGTGCTCAGCCACAGCCCCAGACTGCTGATCCTCGATCTAAGCGAAGTGTCGTTCTGCGACGCCACCGGACTGGCCGTGCTGATCGGCACGCAACGCCGCGCCACCGGACTCGGCATCACCCTGCACCTGGCCGCTCCCAACCCGCAGATGACCCGGCTACTGCGCATCACCGGGCTGGACCGAGTCCTCACCGTCCACCCCGCACCGGCCCCTACGCAGGCCCAGCCCCGGACGGCCGCATAAACATCACTATCGATCCCGGACGTTGAACCCACGCCATCGCTAAACGACGTACGGCTCCCCAAGCCGGTGAAAGGAGAAATGTAGTCCACGAGCCGTCACCTCAACGGAGCCTGACGGCCGACGGGCGTGTCATTACGCCCAAAAGTAGTCGGACATGTGCAAATGGTGTGACCGAGGGGGGACTTGAACCCCCATGCCCTTAACGGGCACTAGCACCTCAAGCTAGCGCGTCTGCCTATTCCGCCACCCGGTCGTGCGCGCGCGTTTCAGCGCGCCGCGGCTGGCCAACCATACCAAACGTCTCGACTCGCGGCGAAGTCGATCGCGGGGCACGATGGGGAGTCTAGGGCGGCGACGAGGGAGGACACTGTGACCGAGCGGCGCACCGCGGAGGACGAGGTCGTCGAGCTGTGCCGAGACCTGATTCGGATCGACACCAGCAACCCGGGTGATCACTCGGGGCCGGGCGAGCGGGTCGCGGCCGAGTACGTGGCCGAGAAGCTGGCGGAGGCCGGCCTCGAGCCCAAGGTCTTGGAGTCGCACCCCAAGCGGACGAGCGTGGTGGCCCGGATCGAGGGGACGGACTCCTCGCGCGATGCGCTGTTGTTGCATGGTCATCTCGATGTGGTGCCGGCGCAGGCGGCCGACTGGGAGGTGCCGCCGTTCAGCGGTGAGGTGCGCGACGGTTTCCTGTGGGGCCGCGGCGCGGTGGACATGAAGGACATGGACGCCATGATCCTCGCGGTGGTGCGGCAGCGGCTCGCCGAGGGGCGCCGGCCGCCGCGCGATGTCGTGGTCGCGTTCCTGGCCGACGAGGAGGCGGGCGGCTCCTGGGGGGCGCGGTGGCTGGTCGATGAGCATCCCGGTTTGTTCGAGGGGTGTACGGAGGCGGTCGGGGAGGTCGGCGGGTTCAGCCTTACGGTGCCCGGCGACCGGCGGTTCTACTTGATCGAGACCGCGGAGAAGGGGATGGCCTGGCTGCGGCTGACCGCGACGGGAACCGCGGGGCACGGGTCGATGGTCAACCCCGACAACGCGGTGACGGCGCTGGCGGCCGCGGTGGCGCGGCTGGGCGAGCATCAGTTCCCCATCCGGCTGACCAAGACCGTACGGGCCTTTCTGGAGCGGGTGTGTGAGGCGTACGGGGTCGCTTTCGATCCGGACAACCCCGAAGAGTCGATCAAAGGGCTCGGGTCGGCGGCTCGGATGATTGGGGCGACACTCCGGAATACCGTCAATCCCACCGTGCTGGATGCCGGTTATAAGACGAATGTCATTCCGCAGGAAGCGGTGGCGCAGGTCGACGGAAGGTTTTTGCCCGGGTACGAGGCGGAATTCTTCGCGACTGTGGACGAATTGCTTGGCCCGGACGTCAGGCGGGAGTTCGTCCACCACGACATCGCGCTCGAGACCGAGTTCGACGGCGCGCTGATCGAGGCGATGGAGGCGGCGCTGACCTCGGAGGATCCAAGCGCGATCGCGGTGCCGTACTGCCTGTCGGGTGGTACGGACGGCAAGTCGTTCGCCCGGCTCGGCATCCGTTGCTTCGGGTTCGCGCCATTGCTCCTCCCCCCAGATTTGGATTTTTCCGGAATGTTCCACGGCATCAACGAGCGGGTTCCGCTGGACGGGCTTCGCTTTGGCGTGCGCGTGCTCGATCGTTTTCTTGATCAGGTCTGAGTTTACGCCGAATTGAAGTTGCGAATACTCAGCGTGGTGCTACGGTAACGAACCGTATGGAACGCTGTTGGCGTTCCTTGGGGTAGGAATCCGATCTGGAGGACCCGTGGCAGCACATGGGCGCACGCGAGCACGGAGGGTGCTCGGTCAGTTGCGTTCCATGACGCCATGGGTCCTCCGCCGCCTGCTTCTCGTCGGCGCGCTGGCGTTCGCGGCGTGGCTGCTCGGCGGCACCGGGCAGGCGCACGCCGCGCCCGGCGAAGGGCCCGGCCCCGGCCCGGGCGCCGCCGCGATCGGCTCGCTGCGGCACTCGGACGCCCCGGCCAAGACGCTGGCGGGGGGCGGAGCCGTACGCCTGGTGACGGCCGCCGTGCGCCCGTCGCACGGCATCGTGCGTCGTGTCGTCCCATCGGCCGTGAGCGCAGGCGAGTTGGTTCGCCGGGCGCGCGCGCTCGAACGGGTGGCGACCTCGCCCACGGGTCACCGGGGCGCCGATGTGGCCTCGGCTCCCCGGCACCGCGGCGTCGAGGTGTCCGGCGACCGGATGGGGCCTCGGCACCGGCATGTCCACGCGCATGGGGCACGGCGCGGTGCCGCGCCGCCCGCCACGGTGGTGGCGGCAACGGACACCGGCCGGGGCGGGCATGCCAACGCCCGCACCGCGCCGGCGACTCCGGCGCCTCCCGTCGCGTTCCCGTGTGGAGCGACAGGCGAGAGGGGTGCGCTGCCATCGCCGGGTTCCGCGTCGGCCGGCGGGCCGGCGACGGCGGGACACACCGCCCGGCCCGCTGCCGCGCCGCGGCGATCAGTCGCGCTCATATCCGTGTTGGGCGCCGTTCCCCCCGCCGTCCGCACGGCGACGGACGAGCCGGCCGTCTCGCCCGACTAGGGCCCGGCTGAACGGCTCCGTCCGGTCAACGCGGCGGCGCACAGCCCCGCGGGAAACGGCACGCGACAGGACGGCGGGCGTTCAGCACGCCCTCAGCAGGTGTCCCAGCTCCGTGACCGCGCCATGGCGCCGGGACGGAGTCGGGATCGGGCTCGAGGTCAGGTTCTGGGCCGGCCGTGCCGGCATATCCCCTCGGCGGCGCGACGTTCCCGTGCACCCCCTCACCCGACCCCGGCTTCGGCTTTCTCCCACCCGATCAAGAAATCACTCTGTCGAAACGAGGAGTCTCTCCATGCCAACAAAGATCATCGGCACCGCACGGGCCGCCGTGCTCACCGCGGGCTTCGTCGCCCTCGGCGTGAGCGCGACGTTCCCCGCGGGCGCCTACGCCGACACCAGCGGCGATCACAGCGTGCTGGGCGGCAACCAGATCACCGCGCCCATCAACATCCCGGTCGACGCCTGCGGCAACGCGCTCGCGCTGTTCGGAACGGCGGGCGGTTCCTGCGAGGGCGGCGCGACGGCGACGGGCACCGGCGGCGTCGGCGGCGGCCGGACCTCAGGTGAGGGCAGCATCGGCGGCGGCAACCAGGTGACCGCGCCGATCACCGCGCCGATCAACGCGTGCGGCAACGCCGTCGCCGTCTTCGGCTCCGCCGCGGCCGGCTGCGAGGGCGGCGCCAAGTCCAAGAGGGGCGGTTCCGGCTCCCGTGCCGGGCGTACCTCGGGCCGGCACTCGGTGCTCGGCGGCAACCAGGTGACCGCCCCGATCAACGCGCCGGTCAACGTCTGCGGCAACACCGCCGCCGTCTTCGGTGAGGCGGTCGCGGGCTGCAAGGGCGGCGCCAAGACCACGGGCGGCGGTTCGGGCGCCGGCGCCGGGCGTACCTCGGGCCGGCACTCGGTGCTCGGCGGCAACCAGGTCACCGCCCCGATCACCGCGCCGGTCAACGTCTGCGGGAACGCCGTCGGCAACGCGGTCGCGGGCTGCAAGGGCGGCGCCGTCGCCGGCGGCGGGTCGCGCGGCGCGGGGCGGACCTCCGGGGAGGGGAGCGTGGGCGGCGGCAACCAGGTGACCGCCCCGATCAAGGCCCCGGTGGACGTCTGCGGCAACGCGGCGGGCGTCCTCGGTGAGGCCGCCGCGGGCTGCAAGGGCGGCAGCGGCGGCCACGACGATCACGACGGCGGCTACAACGGTGGCCACCACGGCGGCGGCGATGGTCACGGCGGCTACGGCTCGCAGACCCCGCTGAGCGGCGTCGGCGGCGCCGGAGACCTCGGCAACGTCGGCAACCTCGGCGGCGCCGGCGACCTCGGCGGGATCGGCGGCGTGGGCGACGTCGCGGCGCCGGGCCTGCCCACCATGCCCGGGATCACCGAGGTCCGCCAGTTGGACCCGGCGGGGGCGCTCCCGGTCGTGCCGAAGCTCCCGGTTCACCCGGCGGCCGGGTCGTCCTACCGTACGGCCACGGCCGGCGCCCCCGCGTCGTCCGGCGTGGCGGGCCCGGTGGACGGGCTGACGGGTCAGGTGCGGCAGGGCCTGAAGAACACCCCGATCGGCGCGGCGCCCAAGCACCTGCCGGTCGAGCCGCTCGCGCCGGACGCACCGCACGCGATGCATCCCGTCTCCGTCGCCCAGCCGCTGTCCAGCGGCGTGAGCGAGACCTCGCTGTACGTGTTGGCCCTGGGTGCGCTGCTGGCCGGCGCCTCGGTGGCCATCACGGTCACGCGCCGTGTCCGGTTCGGCCGGCGCTGACCTCGCCTGATCGGGGGAATCGCCGCGGCGATCAGCGCGGGAGAGTCGCCCCTGCTCCTCTCCCACCCCTCGGCTTGATCGCGCATTCGGTCCCACAATTGATCAGGAACCGCCTCGGACGTACGAAAGTACAAATAATGTGCGAGTCGTAATAAGTCCGCATGCGGTGTGTTTTGCCCGTCTCGGAGGGAGGCCCGAGGCGGGCAAAACCATGTCAGGACATGTTTCGGTCCGCATCTCCCAACCCAACCCGCACCACAAGCCTCAGAAGTCACCTATGATGACTCGACGCCCCGGCAGATGTGCGCAATGTCACTGAGAGGAATGCCCGGGGGCAGGTCACGGGCATAATCCCTCAGAAGGTTCGCCTCTGCCGGATGATCATGCGGCGGAGCCTGATATGGCGGCGACCGTCGGGGTACAGACGCAACCTGTCGAGCTCCCAACCACCGAGCTCGGCGTGCTCGGTCAGCAGTTGCCGGGTGGCATCCCTCGAGGTGCCGCGCGGCAATCGGAGGACGAGGTAGGTGTACTCGGCCATTACCGCCATTATGGCTCGACGTGTCATCCTCTCCACCGGATCCGGAAGGATCGGGTGGAGTGATCCTCTCGGAACGACCGGAACGAGACGAGCGTCCTTCGGCGTTGAGAGAGGTCGGGGGTAAAGCGTAGTGTCTCCCGCCGCGGCAGCACAAAGCCCGCGCGGGGCCACGACACATGAGACTGCAGTACCTGAGCAGGACAGAGGACGACCGAGGACCGAGAACTCGAGGAAGATCCGAGAGCGGCCCGAGGCAGTACTGAGCAGGGCAAGCACGACACAGCATGACAAAGCACGACTTACGAGAAGTACAGACAGCGAGGTTGGAGCAACGTGCCAGCCAAGAACGGCGAAGCAAAGCGCAGCCAAGGAGCATCGGGGGGCGATGGCGCCGCCGGGACCACCGGCGGTGGCGGAGGCACCCGGCTGGTGATCGTCGAGTCGCCGGCGAAGGCGAAGACGATCGCCGGCTACCTCGGCCGCGGCTACGTCGTGGAGTCCAGTATCGGTCACATCCGCGACCTCCCTGGGAGCGCGGCGGAGGTGCCCGCCAAGTACAAGGGCGAGGCGTGGGCCAAGCTCGGCGTGAACGTCGATCGCGATTTCGAACCGCTCTACATCGTCAACTCGGACAAAAAGCAGCAAGTCGCCAAGCTCAAGAAGCTGCTGGCCGAGGCCGACGAGCTCTACCTCGCCACTGACGAAGACCGTGAGGGCGAGGCGATCGCCTGGCATCTGCGCGAGGTGCTCAAGCCCAAGGTCCCGGTGCGCCGGATGGTCTTCAACGAGATCACCAAGGACGCGATCCGTACGGCCGCGCAGCACCCGCGTGAGCTGAACCTGCGCCTCGTCGACGCCCAGGAGACCCGGCGCATCCTCGACCGGCTCTACGGCTACGAGGTCAGCCCGGTCCTGTGGAAGAAGGTCATGCCGAAGCTGTCGGCGGGCCGGGTGCAGTCCGTGGCCACCCGCCTCGTCGTGGAGCGCGAGCGCGAGCGCATCGCCTTCGTGCCCGCGCACTACTGGGACATCGAGGCCGACTTCGAGACAACCGGGAGCGGCGACGACGGGCCCTCGGCCTTCACCGCGAATCTCGTCTCCGTGGACGGCAGGCGGGTTGCACAGGGCCGCGACTTCGCCTCCACCGGCGAGCTCAAGTCGTCCGCCGCGGCCGGCGCCACCGGCGCCGCGGGCGCCGCCGTGCTGCACCTCGACGAGGAGGCCGCCCGTGGCCTCGCGGAGCGACTGACCGACCGCCCGTACGCGGTCAAGTCGGTCGAGCGCAAGCCATATACCCGCAAGCCGTACCCGCCGTTCCGCACCACGACGCTGCAGCAGGAGGCCAGCCGCAAGCTGGGCTACTCCGCCAAGTACACGATGCAGATCGCCCAGCGGCTGTACGAGAACGGCTTCATCACCTACATGCGTACCGACAGCATCACCCTGTCGGAGACCGCGATCACCGCCGCTCGCACTCAGGCACGGGGGCTGTACGGAGCGGAGTACGTACCGGACCGGCCGCGCGTCTACCAGAGCAAGGTCAAAAACGCGCAGGAGGCCCACGAGGCGATCCGTCCGGCCGGTGACACCTTCCGCACCCCGGGTGAGACAGGCCTTACCGGCGACCAGTTCCGGCTGTATGAGCTGATCTGGAAGCGCACGATCGCGAGCCAGATGAAGGACGCCACGGGCCAGTCCGTGTCCGTCCGCGTGGCCGGCACGTCGACCGCGGGCGAACGGGTCGAGTTCGGCGCCTCCGGCAAGATCATCACGTTCTACGGCTTCCTCAAGGCGTACGTCGAGAGCGCCGACGACCCCTCGACCGACCGCGACGACCAGGAGCGGCGGCTGCCCGCGCTGGAAGAGGACGACCCGCTGTCCGCGCTGCGCATGGAGGCGGCCGGCCACTCGACCCGCCCGCCGGCCCGCTACACCGAGGCCAGCCTCGTCAAGGAGCTGGAAGATCGCGAGATCGGGCGGCCGTCGACGTACGCGACGATCATCGGCACGATCCTCGACCGCGGCTATGTCTTCAAGAAGGGCACCGCGCTCGTGCCGTCCTTCCTGGCGTTCGCCGTGGTCCAGCTGCTGGAGAAGCACTTCGGCAACCTGGTCGACTACGACTTCACCGCCCGGATGGAGGACTGCCTCGACGACATCGCCCGTGGCGACGCCGAGCGGGTGCCGTGGCTGCGCCGGTTCTACTTCGGCGAGAACGGCGACGAGGGGCTCAAGGAACTGGTCAGCGACCTCGGCGAGATCGATGCCAAGGGCGTCAGCTCGTTCCCGATTCCCAGCAGCGACATCATGATCAGGGTCGGGCGCTATGGCCCGTACCTCGACCGTGACGGCGAGCGCGTGAACATCCCCGAGGACCTCGCCCCCGACGAGCTGACCGCCGACAAGGCCGAAGAGCTGTTCGCCCAGCCCAGCGGCGACCGCGAGCTCGGCCGCGACCCCGAGAGCGGGCACGAGATCGTGGCGAAGTCCGGGCGGTTCGGCCCGTACGTCACCGAACTGCTGCCCGAGGACGCGCCCAAGAGCGCCAAGCCGCGCACCAGCTCGCTGTTCAAATCGATGAGCCTCGACACCATCACCCTCGACGACGCGCTGCGGCTGCTGTCGCTGCCGCGCACGCTCGGCGAGCTCGACGGCGAGCAGGTCACCGCGCAGAACGGACGGTACGGCCCGTACGTCAAGAAGGGCACGGACAGCCGGTCGCTGCAGGCGGAGGAAGAGCTCTTCACGATCACACTCGAGCAGGCCAAGGAGTTGTTCGCCCAGCCCAAGCAGCGCGGCCGCGGCCGGGCCGCGGCGGCGCCGCCGCTGCGCGAGCTGGGCGCCGACCCGGTGAGCGGCCAGCCGGTCGTCGTCAAGGAGGGCCGGTTCGGCCCGTACGTCACCGACGGCGAGACCAACGCCAGCCTGCGCAAGGGCGACGACGTCGAGTCGATCACCATCCAACGGGCGGCTGAGCTGCTGGCCGAACGGCGCGAGAAGATGGCCACTGGCGGCGGCCGGAAGAAGACGACCAAGTCGTCCTCGACCCGGCGGCGCACGGCCAAGTCCCGCTCCTAAGCCGGCGTCCGACGCCCCGCTCACCCACGGGCACCGACAGCACCGTCGGTGCCCATCGCCGCCCATCGCCGCCCGCGCCACCCGCGCCACCTGGGCCTCCCGCACCACCCGCGGTGTGCGTGTCCGGGCCGCGTGTCGCGGAGTGGATGGTCTTGTTTGCCGGTTGGGTCGCGTTCGTCGCAGCGGTCTCGTGACCGACTCGAGTCTCGTTCGTGGCTCAACTCCCGCGCCTGACCCTCGTGGGCGGTGTCGCGCCGATACGCTGACAGAATGACCAGAACGGGCACCGCCGCGGATTCGCGCGGCGTGTTGTCGATTAAGCCGTTCCGTCGGCTTTGGGTCGCCCTGTCGCTGTCCAGCCTGGGCGACTGGCTGAGCATTCTCGCGTTGACCGCGCTGGCCAGGGCGCTCGCCGACGGATCGAACTACCAGGCCGAAAGCTATGCCATCGGTGGCGTGCTCGTCGTCAAGCTGCTCCCCGCGGTCGTCCTCGGGCCGCTGGCCGGCGCGGTGGCCGACCGGTTCGACCGGCGGCGCACGATGGTCGTCGCCGACGTGCTGCGCTTCGGGCTGTTCTTGTCGATCCCGCTGGTGGGCCGGCTCGACTGGTTGCTGGTCGCGACGTTCCTGGTCGAATGCGTCACGCTGTTCTGGATCCCGGCCAAGGAGGCCACGGTCCCGAACCTGGTGCCCAAGGACCGGCTCGAACAGGCCAACCAGCTGAGCCTGCTCACGACGTACGGCTCGGCGCCCGTCGCGGCCGGGCTCTTCTCCGCGGTCTCTCTGGTCGCCGGCGCGGTCATCTCCGGCGCGCAGGAGCAGGCGAACGTCGCCCTCTACTTCAACGCCGCGACGTTCTTGATCTCCGCCATCACGATCTTCACGCTCCGGGAGATCCCGGTGCGCGACCGCGGCCAGCGCATCTCGGTGCCGTCGATCCCGAAGCAGATCATCGAGGGCTGGCGGTTCGTAGGCTCGACCCCGGTGGTGCGCGGCCTCGTCATCGGCATCATCGGGGCGTTCGCCGCCGGGGGCGTGGTCATCGGCGTGGCCCGGGTGTACGTCGGGGCGCTGCAGGGTGGCGACGCGGCGTACGGCGTCGTGTTCGGCGCGGTGTTCCTCGGCATGGCGTTCGGCATGTTCCTCGGGCCGCGGATGCTGCGCGACTTCAGCCGCCGCCGGCTGTTCGGGCTGTCGATCGTCGGCGCCGCCATCGCCCTCGTGCTGATCTCCGCGATCCACAACCTGGTGATCGTCGTCTTCCTCACGGCGCTGCTGGGCGGCGGCGCCGGCATCGCGTGGGTCACCGGTTACACGCTCGTCGGCCTCGAGGTCGACGACGACCTGCGCGGCCGTACGTTCGCGTTCCTGCAGTCGCTCGTACGGGTCGTGCTGCTGCTCGTGCTGGTCGCGGCGCCGCTGGTGTCGGGCGTGATCGGCGCGCACGAGATCGACCTGCCGGGCGACACCGTCTACGCCTTCGACGGCACCAACGCGGTGCTGCTGATCGCCGCGGCGATCGCGATGCTCGTCGGTGTGATCGCCTACCGGCAGATGGACGACCGGCGCGGCATCCCGCTGGGCCGCGACCTGCTGGGCGCGCTCACCGGCGTGCCGTACGTGCCGCCGGAGCCGGTGACCGGCCGCGGCATGCTCATCGCCGTCGAGGGCGGCGAAGGATCGGGCAAGACCACGCAGGCGCGGTTGCTGGCGATCTGGCTGCGTGACCAGGGCTACGACGTGGTGACGACGCACGAGCCCGGCTCCACCAAGGTCGGCATGCGGCTGCGCGCGATCCTGCTCGACAAGGAGAGCACCGGCCTGTCGGCGCGGGCCGAGACGCTGCTGTACGCGGCGGACCGGGCCGAGCACGTGGCCGCGGTGATCCAGCCGGCGCTGCGGCGCGGCGCCATCGTCATCACCGACCGCTTCGTCGACTCCTCGCTGGCCTACCAGGGCTTCGGCCGTACGCTGCCGACCGACGAGATCGCCAAGGTCAACGCCTGGGCCACCGGCGGGCTGATGCCCGACCTGACGATCCTTCTCGACGTGCCGGCCACCGTCGGACTGGGCCGGT
This sequence comes from Streptosporangiaceae bacterium, assembly GCA_035765195.1. Lineage (GTDB taxonomy): Bacteria > Actinomycetota > Actinomycetes > Streptosporangiales > Streptosporangiaceae > CALAED01. The sequence goes on along the minus strand of DASTYC010000006.1, from coordinate 62,700 downwards.
TCGCCTCTCCGGCCGACCGCTTGGAGTCCGAGCCCCCGGAGTTCCACGAGCGGGTGCGCCGCGGCTTCCGCGCGCTCGCCGAGGCCGAACCGCATCGCTACCTGGTCGTGGACGGCAGCCAGCCGCAGGACGTGGTCACCCGCCAGCTCCAAGACAGGGTGCGAGAGATCTTGCCCGACCCCATCCCGGCCGCCTCCGAAGACATCACCAGCACGTTCCCGGCGATCACCGACGCCTGAGGGCGCGGCCTCGCCTAGCATTCACGGCATGACGGTGTTCGACGACCTCGTGGGGCAGCAGCCGGTCGTCGCGCAGCTGCGGACCGCCGCGGGCGACGCCCGTGGGGCGCTCGCCGGCGCGAGCGGCGGCGGCATGACGCACGCGTGGCTGTTCACCGGGCCGCCCGGGTCGGGCCGGTCGGTCGCCGCCCGCGCCTTCGCCGCGGCGCTGGAGTGCCGCGAGTCCGAGCCGGGGTGCGGGCATTGCGCCGACTGCCACACCGCGCTGCAGGGCACCCATGCCGACATCGAGGTGGTCCGGCCCGCCGGACTGTCGTACAGCGTCCGCGAGACGAGGGAGCTGGTGCTGCGGGCCGCGACGTCGCCGAGCGGCGGGCGCTGGCGGGTCGTGCTGTTCGAGGACGCCGACCGGGCCACGGAGCAGGCCGCCAACGCGCTGCTCAAGGCGATCGAGGAGCCGGCGACCCGTACCGTCTGGCTGCTGTGCGCGCCGTCACCCGACGATCTGCCGGTGACGATCCGGTCCCGGTGCCGGCTGGTGACGTTGCGGACGCCCCCTGCCGACGCGATCGCGGACGTTCTGACCCGACGTGACGGCATCGACTCCGGCGTCGCGGCGGCCGCCGCGCGCGCCGCGCAGGGCCACATCGGCCGGGCGAGGCGCCTCGCCACCGACCCCGACGCCAGGCGGCGGCGTGGCGACGTGCTCGGCGTGCCGGGCCGGCTCGACGGTCTCGGGCCGAGCATCGAGGCCGCGGCCGCCCTCGTCGCCGCGGCCGAGGCCGAGGCGAAGGCCACCACAGAGGAGCTCGACGAGTCGGAGACCGCCGAGCTGCGGCAGGCCCTCGGCGAGAACGCCAAGGGGCGGATGCCGCGCGGCACGGCCGGGGCGCTCAAGGACTTGGAGGACCGGCAGAAGTCACGGGCCACCCGGATCAAGCGCGACGCGCTCGACCGGGCGCTGCTCGATCTGGCCTCGTACTACCGTGACATGCTCGCCGTGCAGTTCGGCGCGGACGTCGACCTCGTCAACGCCGAACGCGGGCCCGAGCTGCGGGCCAAGGCGGGCGCCGCCGCCCCAGAAGAGACGCTGCGCAGGCTCGAGGCGATCATGCTGTGCCGGGAGCGGCTCGAAGCCAACGTGAACCCGCTGCTGGCCGTCGAGGCGATGGCCCTCGGCCTGTGGTCGGCCCCGGTCGCCACCCCGCGCCGCCCCCGCTGACCCTGCGCCGCCCCCGCTGACGCGCAGCCCGGCTGACACTCGGGCGGACCCGACGCGCGAAGGGGACGGGCGGACGGTCCCCGGCGCGGGTTGACGGGTGAACGGGCCGGTAGCCGGAAGGTCGGCCGGTTGCGGCGCCCCAGGCGGCATTTGAGATGACAAAGGCCTGTTTCGGCCACCTAGTTAACAAGAAGTCCCCCACTTTGTTACATGTCAACGCGTGACTCTCGGCGGGCGCTGGTCTAGCGTCGGCTCGCCGAGCCCGAGAATCTTGGGCCACCAACCCCTCTCACCAGGAGGTGCGCAGTGCGGCGTACCGCGCTACTCGCCGCCTGCGCCGTCGTCTCGACGGCGCTCGCGATCCCCGCGTACGCGGGACCCAGCAAGGCCCGGCCGGATGCCGGGCAGCAGAAGGAGTACGTCGTCCTCTACAAGGAAGGCGTATCCCTTGATCGGGCCCGCGCCGCGGTCAAGTCGGCCGGGGGCACCATCGTCAAGGAGAACACCGACGTAGGCGTGGCCACCGTTCGCACCACGAACGGCGGGTTCATGGCCGATGCCAATCAGCAGTCGGCGCTCGAGGGGGTCGCGCGCAACAGGTCCATCGGTCATGCGCCCAAGGCGGTGCCCGCCAAGGTTCGCGTGGCCAAGGGCCGGGCTGTCGAAAAGGAAGGAACCGGCGCACGCGGCGCCGACGCGCTCTCCAGGGGCGGCGGTGGCGGGTCCGCGGCCGAGCCGCTCGCCAACCTGCAGTGGGACATGAAGCAGATCCACGCGACGACCGCCGGCTCCTACCGGGTGGAGCGGGGCGAGCGCGGCGTGCTCGTCGGCGTGCTCGACACCGGCATCGACGGCTCGCATCCCGACATCGCGCCGAACTTCAGCCGCTCGCTCAGCCGCAACTTCACCACCGACATCCCGGTGGACGCCAACGGCAACGAGATCGACGGGCCGTGTGAGACCCCGTCGTGCGTCGACCCGGCCGATGTGGACGACAACGAGCACGGCACGCACGTCGCCTCCACCGTCGCCTCGCCGCTCAACGGGCTCGGCATGGCCGGTGTGGCGCCCAAGGTGACGCTCGTGAACATCCGCGGCGGCCAGGACTCCGGCTTCTTCTTCCTGCAGCCGGTCGTGGACGCTCTCACGTACGCGGGCGACGCCGGCATCGACGTCGTCAACATGAGCTTCTACACCGACCCGTGGCTGTTCAACTGCCCGGACAACCCCGCGGACTCGGCCGCCGACCAGGCGGAGCAGCGGACGATCATCGCCGCGCACGAGCGGGCGCTGGCGTACGCGCACCGGCACGGCGTGACGCTGGTCGCCGCCGCCGGCAACGAGGCAGCCGACTACACGAAGACCTTCGTCGACACCACCAGCCCGGACTTCGCGGACACGCCGGGCGAGGCGCCGTACGAGCGCACCGTCCCGCCGAGCTGCGTCTCCGAGCCGGCCGAGGGCAGGAACGTCGTCGCCGTCTCGTCGCTCGGCATCAGCACGCGCAAGTCGTTCTTCTCCAGCTTCGGGAACCGCTACATCGACGTGTCCGCGCCCGGCGGCGACACCTTCGACACCGCCGACAACAAGCGCGACGTGACGCGGGCCGTGCTGGCCGCCTACCCGGAGTCGCTCGCCCGGGCGCGTGGTGAGATCAACCCGGACGGCACCCCGAACGTGCCGAACGTCGTGCGCAGCTGCAAGGGCTCGGTCTGCGCGTACTACCAGTACCTGCAGGGCACCTCGATGGCCTCGCCGCACGCGGTCGGCGTCGCGGCGCTGATCGTCAGCCGGTTCGGACACCGCGACCGGGCGCACGGCGGGCTGACGCTCAACCCGGACACCACCGAGGCGATCTTGCAGGGGACGGCGACCGAACACGCCTGCCCGACCCCGCGCGCCTTCACCTACACCAGGCTCGTCCAGCAGTCGGACGGCTCCTTCCAGACGGTGACGGACACCCACACCTGTGAGGGCCCGAAGAGCAGGAACGGGTTCTACGGTGCCGGGATCGTCGACGCGCTGCGCGCGGTCGCGAGGTAAGCCCGGTCAACAACGCGGCGGCCCCCATCCCCGGCCGGATGGGGGCCGCCGCATGTCGCCCGTCTCGCTCGTCTCGCTCGTCTCGCTCGTCTCGCTCGTCGATCCCGCCCCCATCCTCGGCGCGAATTCGCCGGCCCGGGGGGCGGGGCCGTCGATGTGGCGGTTCGGGCAAGATGGATCGCATGCCGTACCGGGTGACGTTCGTCTGCACGGGAAACATCTGCCGTTCACCGATGGCCGAGGCGATCTTCCGCGCGCACGCCGCCGAGCAGGATCTCGACGTCGAGGTCGACAGCTCCGGCCTGGGCCCGTGGCACGTCGGCGAGCCCGCCGACGAGCGCACGGTGGCGGCGCTCCGGCAGGCGGGGTACCGGTCGGCGCACATCGCCCGGCAGTTCGAGCCCGAGTGGTTCGATCGGTACGACCTGATCGTCGCGCTGGACGCCGGGCACCTGGCGGACCTGCGGCGGCTGGCGCCGGACGGCGCGGCGGCCGCCAAGGTCCGGCTGCTCCGCGAGTTCGACCCCGCGTCGTCAGCGTCGTCAGCGTCGTCAGCGTCGTCAACGGCGTCGACGGCGGACGGCCCGGCTGGCCGGATCACGGACGACTTGGACGTGCCCGATCCCTACTACGGCGGCCGTGCGGGCTTCGCCGAGGTCCTCGAGCTGATCGAGGCCGCCATGCCCGGCCTGCTCGACGAGGTGCGCGGCGGGCTCAAGGACCCAACGTGACGTCCGGGTTGCCGGCTCGGCTGACGGGGTTGCTCGGCGGCGGGGTGACTCGGCTGGACGACCTCGGCGCCAGCCACGAGTGGACGCTGCACAAGGCGATGCTCGCCGACGGCCGGACCGCCTTCGTGAAGGCATCGGCGCGTTCCGGCGGGGTCTTCGCGGCCGAGGCGGCCGGCCTGCGCTGGCTGGGCGAGGCGACCGGCGCGCCGGTGCCCGAGGTGCTCGCGGTCGACGAGGCGACGCTGGTGCTCGACTGGCTGCCGGCCGAGTCCGCGACGCCGCAGGCCGCGGAGCGGTTCGGCAGGGAGCTGGCCGCCATTCACGGCACCGGGGCCGACGCGTTCGGTGCGCCCTGGCCGGGCTTCATCGCCGAGCTCCCGCTGGACAACACGCCCGCGGACGCGTGGCCGGAGTGGTACGCGACGCGCCGGTTGCTGCCGTTCCTCCGATCGGCCGGCGGCGCCCTGGAGCCAGAGGACGTACGGCTCGTCGAACGCGTCATCGACGACATCGAGGCGCTGGCCGGGCCCGCCGAGCCGCCCGCCCGGATCCACGGCGACCTGTGGTCGGGCAACGTGCTGTGGTCGGGCGGCCGCGGCTGGCTGATCGACCCGGCCGCGCACGGCGGGCACCGGGAGACCGACCTCGCGATGCTCGCGCTCTTCGGCACCCCGCATCTGGATCGGATCATCGCGGCCTACCAGGAGGTGGCCCCGCTCGCCGACGGCTGGCGGTCACGGGTGCCGCTGCATCAGCTGCATCCGCTCCTCGTTCACGTGGTGCTGTACGGCGCGTCCTACCGAGCGGGCACCATCGAGGCCGCGCGGGCGGCGCTGGCCGCCGCCGGCTGACCATCGGCCTGACCATCGGCCTGGTCAGCGCCGTCATCGGCGTCGATCGCCTGGTGTGCCGGCGCCGACCGCCCGCCCGGCCGCGGCGAGGTCCGGCTCGCCACAAGGTCGCCATCTGGGCGTCGCATGCGGTAAACCAGAGAGCGACGTGAAAGAGGTGTGCAGGCGTAGTCCCCCATGGATGACAAACCCCGCCCCGACAGCCCCGTGTCCGCCGACCCTGTTTCCCACGACCCGACGCCCGACCGCCCCCGCCCCGGCCACCCCCCCGGCCCTGGCCCCGGCCTCGGTCGTCCAGGTGTGCCGTCCTCGCGGGCCGTGCTGGCCGCGGCGCGACGGTGGGTCGTACCGGTCGCCGCGCCCGCCGTCATCGCGCTGGCCATCGCGGCCGGCGTCGACTTCATTAACCGGCACGCCCCGACATCCGACGAGGCGGGCAGGGAGCCCGGTCGCGCCGGCGCCGCCCAGCCGGTCGGCCCCGCGTGGGACAGGCCGGCTCCCACGCTGATGGCCAAGGGACGGCCGCTGCCGCGCCATCTGGTGAGCGTCAGCCGGTCCGGCTCCGCCGTTGTCGTGCGGGACGTCCGTACGCTCGCGGCCGTCGCGCGGGTCGAGGCACCGGCCAAGCGGCGGTTCCGGCAGGTGGCGGCGGCCGGCCTCGACCCGTCGTCCTACATCGTCTCGGCGTCGGCAGGCGGCGGCACCGCGTTCTATCGGCTGCGGATCGGCGGCGACGGCCGGCCCGACCCGCTCCGCCCGCTGTCGCGGATCTGGCTCCCCGGCGCGTCCACGGCGTGGTCCGACATGGCGGTCAACGAGCGCGGCGACACGATGGCGTACGTCTCGTACCGCTCCTCCCGTGCCTCCGGCTCCTCCCGCTCGGCCGGTGCGAACGGCGGCTCGAACGGCGGCGCGTCGCGGCCCCGCATCACGATCGACGTCGTGCCGACGACCGGCGGGACGCGGCGCACCTGGACGACATCGCTCAACGGCCGGATCGGCGGGCTGTCGTGGGCGGGCCGGACACTGTCATTCGTCTGGGCGCCGATGCGCGGTACGAAGGTGCTGCGGCACCAGGTCCGTACGGTCGACACCGCACTGCCTCCGGGGGATCTGAAAGTCAGCCGGCCAGGGCTCACCCTCCCGGACCGAGCCGACACCGCGGTCATGAGCCGAGACGGCTCGACGGTCGTCACCGGCATCGCCGCTCGTTCCGGGCTCGAACTGGCGGCCTACTCGACAGCCGATGGCCGGCGCACCGGCGTGTTGTGGCGCGGTCCCGGCGGGCGGCGGCCGCCACGCGTCGTCCAACTCGTCGCCGACGCTGGAAGCGGCGATCTGATAGCGGTGGCCGCCGACGGCCGGGTGCTCGTCGCGCCCGCCCATGGCGGCACCGCTTTCGCCGCCGCCGATATCGCCGATGTGGCGTGGTGAACGTAAGGTGACGGTTAAGAGTCCGCGCCCGGAGGCACATGAGCGATGAGCATGGTCATGGCGGTGAGCTTCACGCGGTACGGCCGGCTCTACTACCTCGACCCGGGGGAGCACAGCCCCAAGGTCGGCGACAAGGTGCTCGTGCCGACCGACTCCGGCCCCGAGGTGGCCGAATGCGTGTGGGCCCCGCAGTACGTCTCTGACGACATCGACGGGCTGCCGACCTGCGCGGGTCCGGCCGAAGATGAGCACCTCGCCCGCGACGAGGCCAACCGGCGCCGCCGCGCCGAGGGCCGCGGCATCGCCAAACGGCTGATCCGCAAGCACGAGCTGCCGATGAAGGTCATCGGGGTCGACTACCTCGACGCCGACAACGTCTTCAAGATCTACTTCTCCGCGCCGCACCGCGTCGACTTCCGTGCGCTGGTCCGCGACCTCGCCCGCAACATGCGGGCCCGGGTCGAGTTGCGCCAGGTCGGTCCACGCGACGAGGCCAGGCTGCAGGGCGGCATCGGCCCGTGCGGACGCGATCTGTGCTGCGCGACGTTCCTCAAGGATTTCGAGCCGGTGTCGGTCCGGATGGCCAAAGACCAGGATCTGCCGGTCAACCCGCTGCGCATCGCCGGCGCCTGCGGCCGGCTCATGTGCTGCCTGAAGTACGAGCACCCGCTGTACGTCGAGTCGCATCGGCGGATGCCCAAGCTGGGCGAGCGGGTGGAGACCCCGGAGGGCGAGGGGCAGGTCGTCGGCCGCAATGTCCCCGCCGACACGGTGAGCGTCAAGCTCGACGGCGGTCGCCGCTGTGCCTGTCCCTCCGCCTCGGTGTGCTCACCTCGTCAGCAGCACGACGCCCATTACGGCGCGGCCGACGCCAACGGCGGCGCGAGCGCCGGCGGCGCTGTCGGCGATGAGGAGTGACGGATCGGCCGCGCGGCCCGGTCATGTCCCGTGGCGCTTCGCCTGATCCGTCAAATTGTCGAGCGTCTCGGGCGCCGAAAAACCGTCCTGCTGCCAATCCAGGACACCCAAGATAAAAGCGATAACGGTGTTCGCGAAAAGACTCGCCCCGGCCCATCGGCAACTTTCATAATCTTCCGCCTGGACTCGGTAGCGATGCAAGAAGCCGTCCAGCATCGCCTGCAGACTCATGGCGACAGACCAGTCGGTCCACCCGGGCCGCAGTGAAACGCCGAGTTCGCCCAGCAGCAACGCATAATTCTTCGCCCACGCCTCGCCCCTGGAGTGCAGCTCGGGGAGCACTGCCTCCAGCAGCTTCGGGTGGGCGGTCAAAAAAGGGCCGATGTGAAAGAGTAGATAACTGTGCGGATCATTGCGGACGCCATCGAAGAGGGCATCCGCGATACGGACTACCTCGGCCGAAATCGAGTCGGCTGCGACGAGTCTGGGTATTTGATCGACGTACTTGCGCGGGTCCGTGTCGTACTCGCGAATGAGCGCATAGACGACCACGTCCGCCAGGAAGTCGTCGCGGATCGGCCATCGATTGGTGAAGGCCTTCTTGCTGAGCCCGGCCTTTTGGACGACGTCTTCCACGTGCAGCCAGTCGAGCGCCGCGGGGAAGTCGCGGATCTGCCGCAGCCGGATCGCCTGCTTCGGGTCGGCCGATTCGTCCAGCGAGCTCTCGATCAGATTGGCGCCGGCATCGAGGAACCGGCCTGCGGTGGCATCCTGGCGGGTGGCTCGACGACGAGGCATTGTCGACTCGTTCCTGTGTGAGCGGGGTCCAGCTGAGAATCATCATGCCCGACCATTGGGGAGCCGACCACCCTGGCCCGTTAAAAGAGCCCCACTTGACTCCCTTAACCGATTGACCCGCGATGGATCATCAACCATATTGACTCACCAATCGCATCCTTCCCAAACGTTTGGGATGTGCCTGCCGAGCTAGGCATCGAGGCCGTAATGAAAACAAGTTCAGTCTATCGGAGCATCCTCGCGCTCGACATCCACAAATCAACGGGACCGCAACGCACCAACCCGATCAGGGGAGAGCTGCGCGCTCTCATATACCGTTTCCTCGAGGAGGCGATGGAAGTCGCCGCCATCGACAGGCGGCACTGCGACCCGCTCGAGGACCGTGGCGACGGCATCCTGGCACTGATCCATCCGGCCGACGACGTCCCTAAGATCATGCTCCTGAAACACGTTGTTTCGGAGCTCGCCCGAAAGGTGTGCGATTACAACGCGAATCTCGCGGTGGGCGACGTCATCCGTCGCGAGCTGAGGCTGCGTGTCGTGATCCATGCCGGTGAGGTGCACTCTGACGGCAAGGGCTACTTCGGCGAAGACCTCGATCTGGCCTTCCGGCTGCTCGACGCGCCCCGGTTCAAAAGACTGCTCCGCGAAACCGTGGTGCCGCTCGGCCTGATCGTCTCGGAGACGATTTACTGGTCGGTGGTTCAGCACGAGTACGACGGCGTCTGCGGACGGCTTTTCCCCTCATCCGTCCACGTCCGGGTCGGCGGGCGCCGCCGCCGGGGCTTTATCTGCGCCACCGGAGGCGACATGGCCGTGCCGCATGGTGCGAACGACTCGGCCGGCGGCCGATGAGCCTGCCGCGCCGCCGCGCCGCGCCACTGCGCCGCCGCGCCGCCGCGCCGCCGCGCCGAGCAACTCACTGCGCGCTCCTGGCAGTGCCGGCTCCGGTGATCAGTCGGACTCGATCCGCAGGGCGCTGGCCCGCGCCCTGGCCTCTGCCATCGCCTCGTGGTAGCGCTGCTCCCAGTCGGGCGCGGCGTCGGGGATCTCGGCGATGACCTGCCTGGCGAGCTCCGTGGTCTCGCCGCGAAGCTCGGCCACCTGCCGTACGAGCACGATCGTGTGGCCGTCCTTCATCTCGGTCGCCGTGGTCCACTCCGCCTGCCGGATGGCCTTCGTGCGCTCCACGGGACGCGGCCGGCGCAACGCGATGATCATCAGGTAGATGATCAGCGCGATGACAAGGAGCGTCGGCGGCATCACCAGGAAGCGCATGCCTCCAACCTACTTACCGGCTCACGTGGTGGGCAGGGTCGGCCGTCCCGCATTACCGGCGGGGGACGGCCGGGCGCAGGCGGCGAAGGGGGCGTCAGGTGGGGCGGACGACCGGTTCGGGGGCGGCGGTGACGGGCCGGCGGGAGAAGCGCAGGACGCCGTCGGCGATGGGGGCGCGGCGCAGCATGCGGAGGTCGTGGACGTAGTTCATCTGGACCTGCCACGGGCCGCGGGAGCCGGCCCGGGGGAATTCGTCAATGGACCGCAGCACGTAGCCGGCCTGGAAGTCCAGGAGCGGGCGCTCGGCGACACCCGGGTCGTCGCGCACGGGCACGCACTGGTCGTATCCGTGGGCGTCCATGTGCCGCAGCAGCCGGACGACGTACTCGCTGGCCAGGTCGGCCTTGAGGGTCCAGGACGCGTTCGTGTAGCCGATCGTGAAGGCGAAGTTCGGGATGCCGCTGAGCATCACGCCCTTGTACGCCATCGTCTCGGGCAGCTTGACCTCTTGGCCGTCGACGACGAGCGAGACGCCGCCGATGGCGAGGAGCCGCAGCCCGGTGGCGGTGACGACGATGTCGGCCTGGAGCTCGGCGCCGGACCGCAGCCGCAGCCCCGTCTCGGTGAACTCCTCGATGTGGTCGGTGACCACCGACGCGCGTCCCTTCCGGATGGCCGCGAACAGGTCGCCGTCGGGCACGAGGCACAGCCGCTGGTCCCATGGCTGGTACGTGGGCTTGAAGTGGGTGTCGACGTCGTAGCCCGGCGGCAGTTGCCGCACCACCGCCTTGCGGATCAGCGACCGTACGAGGTTCGGGCGACGGCGGCTGAGCCGGTAGGTTAGCGCCTGCAGCGCGACGTTCTTCCACCGGGTGAGCATGTAGCCGCCGCGGTCGCCGAGCAGCCGGCGCAGGCGGTTGGCGATCACGTCCTCGGCGGGCAGCGACAAGATGTACGTCGGCGAGCGCTGCAGCATCGTCACGTGCGCGGCGGGGCCGCCAGGCCGGCCGGGCTCGGTCGGCTCGGGTGACAGAGCCATGGACGGCACCAGCGTCACGGCGGTCGCGCCACTGCCGATCACCACGACTCGCTTGTCCGTGTAGTCGAGGTCCTCCGGCCAGTGCTGAGGGTGGATGACCGTGCCGCCAAATCGCTCTATGCCGGGAAAGTCCGGCGAGTGGCCGCTGTCATAGCGGTAGTAGCCGGTGCAGGCGTAGAGGAAGGCGGCGGTCAACCGGACGGGCTCGCCGTCGTGCACCGCCTCCACGGTCCAGCGGGCGTCCTCGCTCGACCATTCCGCGCGTTCGACCCGGTGCCGGAAGCGGATGTGCCGGTCGATGCCGGCCTCGACGGCGGTGTCGCTGATGTAGCGAAGGATCGACGGCCCGTCCGCGATGGCCTTCGGCTCCGTCCACGGCCGGAACCGGTACCCCAGCGTGTACATGTCGGAGTCCGACCGGATGCCGGGATAGCGGAACAGGTCCCATGTCCCGCCGATCGAGTCCCTGGCCTCGAGGATCGTGTAGGTCCGGCCGGGAAAGGCGGACTGGAGGTGATATGCCGCGCCGATGCCGGACAGCCCGGCTCCGATGATCAGCACATCGACGTGCCCGGTCGTGGTCGTCACAGATCCTCCCTCTGTCGAGCGCGCGCGTCGTCGTGGAGCGCGGGCGCGACGTCACGGCGTTGTCGTGGTCGCATCGGTCGTCGTGTCGGCGGTCGCGGCCCGTTCGGGCGCCGCACGCTCGGATCGCTCGGATCGCTCGGATCGCCGCGGCGCCACCGGCCGGGGCCGGGACGGGCGGCGCCGTACGATCGCGCGTCCGCCTTTCGCCGGCGAGTAGGCGACGCCGCGGAAGTGCCAGCGCTCGTCGTGGTCCGAGGTCGGGATCAGCGTGAAGTCGCGCAGCATGGTGCGCAGGACGATGTCCAGCTCCATGTTGGCGAACGCCGCGCCCAGGCAGCGACGCACGCCGCCCCCGTACGGGATCCACTGGTAGAGGTCCGGCTGCGCGTCGAGGAACCGGTACGGGTCGAAGGTATGCGCGTTCGGGAAGATCGATTCGTCTTCGTGCATCAGCGCGATGCCGGCCAGCACCGTGGTGCCCCGCGGGAGCGTCCATCGCCCGAGCCGATGGCCGTCGACCTTCACGTGCCGTCCCACGAGAGCGATGACCGGACGGGTGCGCTGCACCTCGAGGATCGTCGCCGCACGTAGGGCGCCGCCGCCCGCGTCGGCCTCGTCGACCAGGTCGCGCAGCACCGCCGGATGCCGGCGGAGGCGTTCGACCGCCCAGGCGAGCGTCGTCGCCGTGGTCTCGTGCCCGGCCGCCAGCAAGGTGGCCAGCTGATCGGCGATGTCGCTGTGACTCATTGCGGACCCGTCGTCGTAGCGGCTCCGCAGCAGCAGCGCGAGTACGTCGTCGCGTTCGTCGAGGTGCTCGTCGCGTGCCGCGCCGGCGAGCAGTCGTTCGACGATCGCGTCGTACTCGCGGCGCAGCGCCCAGAACCGGCCCCATGGGCTCCACCGGCCGAGATCGACCTGGGGAACCGGCAGCATGAGCAGCCGCGAGCCGAGCGTCACGGCCCGGGGGAGCAGCTCACGAAGCCGAGCGTGATCCCCGCCCAGCGCGGTGTCGTTGGAGCCCGTCGCCTCGCCGACGCCGAACACCGCCCGCACGATGGCGTTGATCGTGATCCGCATCATCGAGGGCAGCGTCGCGAACGGCCGGTCCTCCGGCCACGACGCGAACTCCCGTGCGGTCTCCTCTTCGATGATCCGCTCGTACGCCGCGAGCCGCCGGCCGTGGAAGGGCGGGGTGAGCAGCTTGCGCTGCTTGCGGTGATCCTCGCCGGTGAGCGCGAACAGCGAGCCGGGGCCGAGCACGCGCCCGAGGTTGGGCTGGAGGTTCTCCACGACGTCGGGGCCGGCCGTGAACAACTGCTTGATCTCGACGGGATTGCTGATCACCATCGCCCGGCCGAAGATCGGCACGTTGATCGTGAACGCGTCACCGTACCGAGCGCGCAGGCGCCGCATCCTGCGCCGTGGCGCGGTGAGCGCGGACGCGCCCTGCAGCAGCCGAGGCGTCGAGGGGCCCGGTGGCAGCCGTACGGTCGTCATCGCGGCAATCACCCTCCGGCCCGCGGCGGCGGCACGGGACCACCCTCTGGCTTGTCCTCGTTGCCCGTTTCCTGGTACGCGTACGTACCAATTGTACGGTACGTCAACGTACCATGGGGGTTCAAGGGCGTTCTCAGCGACAAGCGGCGAGAGGATTCAGAGGTATACCGTGGCCCACGTGACGTTTCCGCTGCGTCAACCCGATCCGGACAGCGGGCCGGCCGCCCGCGATGACGACCCGAGCGGATTCCGTCGGCGGCTGCTCGACGGCCTCGCCGCGTCGATCGAGCAGAAGGGATACCACAACACCACGGTCGCCGACATCGTGCGGCACGCGCGCACATCGCGGCGCACCTTCTACGAACACTTCGCCGGCAAGGAAGCCTGCTTCGTCGCGCTCATCACCGACGCCAACGCGGAGATGATCCGCCAGATCTCCGACGCCGTCGACCAGAGCGCTCCCTGGGAAAGCCAGGTCCGGCAGGCGGTCGAGGCCTGGATCGCCTGCTCCGAATCCACGCCCGCCCTCATGCTGAGCTGGATCCGCGATGTGCCGTCGCTGGGCGACAGGGCGCGCCGGTTGCAGCGCGACGTGCTCGACGCCTTCATCGACACGATCCAGGCGTTCTGTGAGACCGACGAGTGGCGCGCCGCCGGGGCCGGGCCCGTATCCCGGCAGGTCGTGGTCATGCTGGTCGGCGGGCTGCGCGAGCTGACGGCGGCCACGGTCGAGGACGGCGGCAGGTTCGGCGACATCACCGAGGTGGCGGTCCAGGCTTCGATCGCGCTGCTCGCCCCCCGAACCTAGCCGCCCGCACCCGGGGTGACGTCCGCGCCTTTCAGCCCGCGCCCGACAGGAACGGGTCCGGGGATGCCTCAACGACATCGCGGGCGGCCTGGGTGAAGGCCCGGATCCGGTCCGTCTCCGCGGTGGTCAGCCAGATGAACCTGCGTTCCCGCGGCAGCCCGTCGCGGATGGGGATGTAGGCGATATCCGGCCGTGTGTCGTACCTGACGGCATGGGCCGGCACGGGGAAGATGCCCCTGCCCGCGCCGATGAGCGACAGCATCTCCTGGACGGTGCCGAACTCCGGGCCGCGTTCGATGGGCCTGCCGCCGGGCGTCCGGCGCGGGATCAGGCTCTCGTCCATGTAGCCGGGCATGGCGCGCGGGCGCAGCACCTTGTCGCGGGCCAGGTCCTCGAGCGAGACCGAGGCGCGCCGGGCGAACGGGTGGCGGGCCGATACGGCGAGGACGGAAGGCTCGCGAAACAGGACCGGCCCCGCGGTGATGTCGGGCTCGGCGACCCGGACCGGAACGAGCACGAGATCGACCTCGTCGGCTCGGAGGAGGTCCAGGAAGTCGCTGTACCTGGCCTCCACGACCTCGACCTGGCAGGCGGCGTGCCGGGCGCGGAACGCCGCGGCCACCTGGTGCAGGAACTGGCCGACGGCGGTGCCGACGAAGCCGGCCCGCAACACGCCGTCGATGCCGCGGCCGGCGGCGATCGCCCGGTCGATGGCGGCCAGGACCTGCTGGTACGCGGGCCGCAGGTCCTCGTCGAGGCGGCGCCCGATCGGGGTGAGCGCGACCCGGCGGCTGGTCCGCTCGAACAGCGGCGCCCCGACGCGGCGTTCCAGCTTCTTGATCGTCTGACTGACCCGGGCCGTGGACACGTGCAGGCGCTCGGCGGTCCGGCCGAAATGCAGCTCATCGGCGAGCGTCAGGAAGATCTCGATGTCGCGCCTCTCCACCACGACCCCCAATCGTGAACCTCTCGGTTAACGACCGTTGCACACCTGGCCGTTGTCGCCAACCCGGCCGGGACTGATCGTTGAAGCGTCGGCCCGGATCGGCCGAGCCGGCGCTTCGCCAGGGGGTATGAATCATGACCGAGGCACTGACCCTCGTGATCGGCGGCACCGGCAAGACCGGCCGCCGCGTTGTCCAGCGGCTCACCGCCCTCGACCGTCCGGTGCGGATCGGGTCCCGATCCGGCGGGGTGCCCTTCGACTGGGCCGACCCGGCCACCTGGGAACCCGCGCTCGACAACGTGGCCGCGGCCTACGTGTCGTACTATCCGGACCTCGCCGCGCCCGGCGCACCCGAGGCGATCGGCTCGTTCACGGAGGCGGCGCTGAAAGCCGGCACCCGGCGGCTGGTGCTGCTGTCGGGCCGCGGCGAGGAGGAGGCCCAGGCGAGCGAGCAGGTCCTGGCCGCCTCGGGCGCCGACTGGACGGTGCTGCGCTGCAGTTGGTTCAACCAGAACTTCAGCGAGAGCCACCTGCTGGACCCGATCGCGGCCGGACACCTCGTGCTGCCCGCCGGGCCGGTCGGCGAGCCGTTCGTCGACGCCGACGACATCGCCGACGTCGCGACCGCGGTGCTGACCCAAGACGGGCATATCGGCCGGCTGTACGAGCTGACCGGTCCGCGGCTGCTCACGTTCGCCGAGGCCGTCGCCACGATCGCCGCCGCCACCGGCCGGGCCATCGACTACACGCAGGTCTCGGGCGCCGAGTTCGCCGCCTCCCTGACCGCCGAGGGCGTGCCCGGCGACGAGGTCGAGCTGCTGACCTATCTGTTCACCACCGTGCTCGACGGCCGCAACGCCTCCCTGTGCGACGGCGTCCAGCAGGTGCTTGGCCGGCCGCCCCGCGACTTCGCCGACTACGCCCGCGCCGCCGCCGCGACCGGCATCTGGAACGAGGTATGACCATGAGATCCCTGCAGTCCGTCACGTTGCCGGCCGCCACGATCACGGCGGGGCTCATCGCGGGGCTGATGTTCGCCTACGCCTGCTCGGTGATGCCGGGCCTGGGACGTTCGGCCGACCGCACCCTCGTCGAAACGATGCAGAACATCAACAGAGCGATCATCAACCCGTGGTTCATGCTGCCGTTCGTCGGGTCGATCCCGCTCATCGCGCTGGCGGTGGCGCTGGCCTGGCGCGGCCATGGCCGGCCCGCGCTGCCGTGGCTCGTCGCCGCGCTCGTGCTCTATCTGGTGGCGTTCTTCATCACCATGCGCTTCAACGTCCCGCTCAACAACGCGCTCGACCGCGCCGGGCACCCCGACCACATCGGCGACATCGCGGCCGTCCGGCGGCACTTCGAGGGCACGTGGGTCGCCTGGAACATCGCCCGCACGCTCGTGCACCTCGCCGCCTTCGGCTGCCTCGCCTGGGCGCTGGTCGTGTACGGAGGGGACCGTGCCCAACCCTCTCCCCACGCCAAGGCCGACGTCGTGACCACACATCCCGCGCTCGGCGCGCCGTAGGCGCTGAAGTCCGCCGGCGTGCTCAGCGAGTGGATCGTCCGAAGAGCTTCTCGATGCTGCGGCGCTCGCGCTTGGTCGGACGGCCGGCACCGCGCGGGCGGACCGCCACCGGAAGGACCTCTTCACGGGGAGGCGGCGGCGGGCTCTGGTCGATGTAGCACTCGACCGCCGCCGCTGCGCCGACGCGCTTGTTGATGATCTGCGAGACCACAACGACGCGTTCGCGTTCGCCCTGGAGCACCCGGACCTTGTCACCGACCCGGACCTGCTGCGCGGGCTTGACCGACCTGCCGTTGACCTTGACGTGGCCGGCCCGGCACGCCGCCGCGGCGCTCGAACGGGTCTTGGCCAGCCGCACCGACCACACCCAGCGGTCGACCCGCGCCTCGTCCTGCGCGTCCACCATGCCGCCAGCCTAGCCGTACGCCCCTGCCCGGAACGTAACACGAGCGGCATATTGGCGGCGTACCGTGCCAGCGGGCCCGGTCGGCGCGGCGTGCGCGACCGGGCCGGCGCCGGCTGCCGGAAGGGACGTGACGATGACCGAGAACGCGATGACGAAGCAGGAGGCGGCGCAGGCCGTCCGCGCGGCGAAGGAGCGGCTGGGGGTGACGTGGGCTCAGCTCGCCGAGGCGGTCGGGCGCCCCGTGGCGTGGACGACCTCGGCGCTGCTGGGACAGCAGCCGATGAGCGCCGCCGAGGCCGAGGCGGCGGTCTCGTTGCTGGAGCTCGACAAGGACGTCATGCGGGCGTTGCTGCTTCAGCCCACGCGCGGGGCACTGGACGCGGCGGTGCCGACGGACCCGACGATCTACCGGTTCTACGAGATCGTCCAGGTGTACGGGCCGACGCTCAAGGAGCTCATCCACGAGGAGTTCGGCGATGGCATCATGAGCGCCATCAACTTCCGCCTCGACGTCGAGCGGGTCCCCGATCCGGCGGGCGATCGCGTCGTGGTGACGCTGAACGGGAAGTTCCTGCCCTACGAGTGGTGACTCGAGCCCAGGGGTCTCGGGGATCCGCTGGTCCGGACAGCCTGCCGCGGCTGCCGCGGCCGGCACCGAGGTCAGTCACGCCGGCTTCGGCCCGGACAGATGACGGATGATCCGCCGAATCTGGTCGATGTAGTCGGCTTGGAACCGCGGATCGCCGGGATCGCGACCGGTGATCCTCCGGACGACCTGGGGCAGGGCGATGGGGGCGAGTGTCGCTCCCATCAGGGCAAGCTGGAGGAGACCGGGGTCGAGGTCGGCGGCGATCTCGCCTTCCGTCTGGCGGCGCTCCAGGTCGCTGAGATCCTCTCGCTCGTCGCCGGGGGCCGCCGCCCCCTCCTCGTCCGTCTTGTCGGTGAGCCCGTCCCACAGGAGCAGGCGGGACATGCGGGCGTCCGCGAACGACGCACGCATGTAGGCCGCGATCAATTCCCCCAGTGGACTTTCGGGGGCGGCGAACGTGGCCTCCTGTTCGAGCCAGCGCTGCCCGATCGCCCGGTACAGGCCCTCCTTCCCGCCGAAGTAGTAGGTGATCAGCTGCGGGTTCAACCCGGCGCGGTCGGCGATAGCGCTGACGCGCGCGCCGGCGAAGCCGCGGGCCGAGAACTCATCCAGTGCGGCGGCCAGCAGTCGCTCGCGTGAGCGCGCCGCGTCGCGCTGACGTTCCTCGGGGGAGGGCGCGCGCCGCGCCCGCTCCGCCTGACTGTGACCTTTCGCCTGTGAGTCCGATCGCGCCATGCCGCAATCATACGCTTCGACGGTACTGTCAATCATTTAGTTGATTGACAGACATAAGCGGACGAGTGACACTGGGACCATGACCGAGGTCCTGCTCGCCGAAAATCTGCGCAAGTCGTTCCCCGTCAAAGCCGAGACGGTCGAGGCGGTGCGCGGCATCGACCTGCGGGTGCAGGCGGGCGAGGTGTTCGGCTTTCTCGGTCCCAACGGCGCCGGCAAGACCACCACGCTCCGGATGCTGACGAGCCTGCTCCCGATCGACGGCGGCACAGCGGTTGTCGCGGGCGTCGACGTCACCCGCGATCCGGAAGAGGTGCGGCGGCGGATCGGCTACGTCGCCCAGGGCGGGGGCGCCGACCTGCCGGCCACGGGCCGCGAGAACCTGCTCCTGCAGGCTCAGCTGTACGGCGCGAGCCGTGCAGAGGCGTCGAGCCGCGCCGATGAGCTGATCGAGACGCTGGCTCTCGCCGACTTCGTCGATCGCCGCGCGCTCACCTACTCCGGCGGGCAGCGCCGGCGGCTGGAGGTCGCGCTCGGCCTGATGCACCGTCCCCGGCTGCTCTTTCTCGACGAACCGACGACCGGGCTCGACCCGCAAAACCGCGCGAATCTCTGGGACCGGCTGCGCGCCCTGCGCGACGCCGGCACGACGATCTTCCTCACCACGCACTACCTGGAAGAGGCCGATGCGCTCGCCGACCGGCTCTCGATCATCGACCACGGGCGGATCGTCGCCGCGGGCAGTCCGGCCGAGCTCAAACGGCAGGTCGCCGGCCAGACCGTGACGCTCACCACCAAGCCTGGGCAACCGCCACTCGACCAGATCGAGGCGGCACTCGCGCGGCTGTCCTTCGTACGTGAAGCGCATGTCGACGGCGAGACGATCAAGCTCACGATCGGCGACGGCACCCGAATGCTCCCCGAGCTGCTCGACGTGCTCCGCTCGCGCGGCGTCGCGCTCGAGACGCTTTCTCTGTCGGAGCCCTCACTCGATGACGTGTTCCTCGCCAAGACCGGCCGCGCCCTCCGCGACGCCGGCGCGACCGTCGAATCGATCCAGGAGCAGCCGGCATGAAACTCGTCCGCGATCTCAGACTGCTCTGGTGGCGAAAGATCCTGGAGACGGTGCGCGCGCCGGTCTGGATCTTCATGGGGCTCGCCACACCGCTGCTCTACCTCGGCCTGTTCGCTCCCGTGCTGCGCGAGTTCGTCGGCGGCCCCGGCTTCGAGAACGGCAGCGTCCTCGACGTCTTCATCCCGGGCATCCTCTGCTTGATGGCCTTCGGCGCGGGCATGGGCGCAGGCTGGATCGTCATCGCCGAGCTTCAGACCGGCGTGATCGAACGCCTCCGGGTGACCCCGGTCAGTCGCTTCGCCCTCCTCATGGGCGGCGTCCTGCGCGACACCGTCATGTTCCTCATCCCGGCACTGGTCGTGATCGCCGCCGCCCTCCCCTTCGACTACCACCCGGACGCCGGTGGGACCGCGATCCTCGTCGGCCTGCTCTGCCTGCTCACCGCCGCCACCTCCGCGTGGTCGGCCGCGCTCGGCATCGTACTGCGCGACATCGGCAGCCTGGCCGCCGTCGTCACCGGCCTGCAACTCCCGCTCACCCTCCTGTCGGGCATCCTCCTTCCTCTCTCCCTCGCCCCCGCTTGGCTGCGCGGACTGGCGCACGTCGACCCGCTCTACTACACCGTCCAGGCCGCGCGTCTGCTCTCCACCGGCACGGTCGGCGGCCGGACCGTCGTGGAGGGCATCCTCGTCACCGCGGCCCTCACCTGGATCACCCTCGCCTGGGCGACCCGCGCCTACCGTAAGGCGACCACATGAACGCCGGCCGCGTCATCCGTCCGCGGCGCTCCCTCATGGCAGCGCCGGTTTGCTGCTCACGCGGTCCACGCGTACGACTCGGATTCCCAGGCGCCAGTAGAAGGCCACCGACTCGTCCTTGAGAGCGCAGGTGAGCTCGCGCAACGAATGCTCCGGCGGGCGCCATTCGTCCTTGACGATGGCCAAGGCGTCGAGCAGAGCGATGCGCGGGTGAAAGTAGCAATGGGTCAGATCCGCCCGCCGCCAGTGCACGCCACAGTCGTCGGATTCTTCAATGCCCCACATAGGCATACCGCTGCTTCGGCTTCGGGTGGAGCAATTCGAAAGCGGCGATGGCCGCCTCCAGCGCGTCCGGTCCGGCGGCGCTCAGTAATCCGTCGGCGGTATGCACCCAGCACGCCAGCGCCCAGTAGTGGCCGGTCCATCGCCCGAACCATACCGACCACCCCGGTCGCCGGCGTTGGATCTGCCGTGCCACCTCGTCGGGACCGGGCGACATCACTCACTCGCGCCAGACTCGGGCATGGCGTCGGCGGCGATCCGCATCGGGCCGAGCGTGAGCCCGTCTTCCAGCGCACCCATGATGAGCTGCGCCTCCGCCGGATATTTCCTGATCAGATCCGCCATGGTCTGCAGTTCCGCGGCGGTGGCCGACAACTGTCCGCGGTCGCCGCACTCGGCCGAAATGGCCATGTCGCGTTCCTTTCGATAAGGCTGGTACGTCAACGGCGCAAGACGGCGACGACCGCCTTGCCGCCGTCCGAAGGCACGCAGTCCCAGTCCGCGCACAGCTCTTCGACCACGTGCAGGCCGCGGCCGTGCTCCGCGTTGAAATCGGCTGCGCTCCTTTTCGGAAGCTCGGACGAGCAATCGTGGACCTCGATGACGGGGTGGCCCGCGCCGATCCTGACGACCACCACAAATGGCGTATGCGGCGCCGCGAGAATGGCGTTCGTCGCCAGCTCACTCACGACAAGTGCCCCGTCCTCCACGCTGCTGTGGAACCCGAGCTCGCACAGACTGGCACGGACGAAATCCCGAGCCGCTCGCGCCGACAGCGGCTCCGGATCCAGCTTGACCTCACGGCTCCCCGCCGATGTGCCCGATCCCGACACCCCACCGCCAGCCATCAGCGCCCCCAACCCCATCAACTCGAGGCGTCGGAGCAGGCGGCGATGGTCGCCGCCATCGCGCCAAGCCCGCCGGCGGGGGTGAGTCCGTTCGATGGCGCGGATGTTCCGCGACGCTTCGAGTCGCCCTCGATCCTTACGAGCCGGCGGAGATCCTGAGGGGTCTTGTGGTGATCGACGATGAAG
The DNA here is from genome assembly GCA_035765195.1 of Streptosporangiaceae bacterium. Lineage (GTDB taxonomy): Bacteria > Actinomycetota > Actinomycetes > Streptosporangiales > Streptosporangiaceae > CALAED01. The sequence continues at coordinate 41,904 of DASTYC010000006.1, read as the reverse complement.
GCCACGGCGCATCCCTGGTCTGTCCTAGTGTGACGGACAGCAATCAATCGCATACGCAAGCGCGGGACCAGTGGCGTTCCGTCATAGCGCAGAGATCAACTTCGTGGCTGGTCGGACGGCCCGTCATACTTTGTGTGATCGGTCAAACACGAATGAGGGGCGCTGTGTCCTAGTCGAGCCCAACCGCGTGCGCAAGAGTTCGGATTGTTGGGGACTGTCGGGTCTGTGCGGCGCGCGTCTCACCGACGAGCGTCACTGCCAGATGCTGATGGCGGAACCACACGGACGACAGATGATGTGCCTCCGCAAGTCGGGTCTCGGCGGCACGAAACTGTCGCGCATCAATGTGGACTTGCGCCAAGTCGAGGAGATGATGGCCGTAGGCGATTCGGGGCAGATCATCGACACGTACCTTCCGTGCCTCCCTCAAGGCGTCGCCGGTCTTGCCTGCCATCGCGTAGGCGTGTGTCGCGTTGACCGCGACCTTCGATGACCCGAAGGTGGTCTGGTAGGCGGACGCCAGCCCGCCGATCCGTTCGGCTCCAGCGGACGCCATGCTGACGTAGTCGGTGACGTTTCGACCAGCGATTGCCGCTGTGTCGATCGCGGCGACGAGTAGGTTTCCCCATGCGGCGAGATGCGGAACCGGTGCTGAAAACGATGGTTCGATCCGTTCCGCCACCCGTACGGCAAGGTTCTCGGACTCGTGCAACCGCCCCTGGTACATCAGCACCCATGCAAGCGTCGAGACAACTGCCGCCCACTGCCACTCGTCCTCACCGTCGGAGGCCGCCGTGATGGCGCGCTCAGCCGCAACTGCCGCGAGGTCGGTTTTCCCGAGATGCAGCAGCAAGCAAGATGCGAGCTGGAAAGACTGAGCGAGCGCGCCGGCAGCCGTCGCGCCGATCGAACGCTGTGTCATCCGTACTTCATTGATTAATCTGGGCACTGTGGCTGTAAGCGCCCCAAAGTCGCCCATCCAGTATTGACGCCACGCGGTGGACACAGTCGCCTCAAGATCAGCCAGTGGGGTCGGATCCCCGGAATCGTCGGCTTCGAGGCCAGGCATGCCGGGCAGCAGAGACGGTGAGAGGATCGCATTCCGGATCGCCAGTACCGATCCACCGTCGCGATCAGTACCGAGGCGTTCTCGTTTACCGGTGATTTCCGTCAGGTCCACGTCCAGTGCATTCGCCAGTTTCATCAATGTCGTGAGGCGCGCCGACCTGCGAATGCCCTGCTCGAGCTTGCGGATGACGTCCGTGGAAAGTCCCGCCTTGTCGGCAAGGCCTTCTTGGGTGTAGCGATGCTCTTTGCGGACGCGTCGAAGGTTGTCGCCCAGAGTGCTGCCTTCGTCCATGGTCGTGCGCCTCCCGAAACCTTGACGGCTTCAGGCTATGGCGCGGTGTCGGCGCCTGCCTATGGAACAGTCCGCAACAATCTCCGCACAGTCCGTTACGCACCAGAAGCCGGCTCAATGCCCGTTGGGCTGGTCCGGGGCGAAGGGCCACTCCTCGAATGTGGCGCAGCGGCCATCGGCGTCGAAGCGCAAGATCCACATGTCGCGCCAGCGCGTGGGGTTGTCGCGCAGGTAGGCGACCTCGATCCGGACCACCGCCGTGTCGCCGTCGACGGCCACGATCTGGCTCGTCATCGTGAACGGCTCGTCAGGGCCGTCGCGCTCGGCGTCCCACCACGAGCCGAGCCGGGACAGACCCGCGATCGGTTGCGCCCACGGCGACGGCACGTACGACACGTCCGGCGCGAACAGCTCGGCGAGCGGCTCGATGCCGGGCGTGCGCCACGCCCGCTCATATCCGGCGATCCATCTCCTCACGGCGTCTCTGTCCACGCCCGCCATGCTGCCAGCCGCCGAGCACGACGGCGCCGTACCGGGGCCACCGGTCCGCGAGCAGGAGTCAGCCGGCGGCTGCACATGCCCACACGATCAACATTCGCTACTCCGATTCTTCGCAAAATTGATGCATAATGGGCAAAACGCCTGGAGGTGATCTCATATGTCACTAAAGGATCTCAGTGCACGAGAGTCAGCGTTCACCGCACAGCGGCATCCATTCTTAGAGCGCGCCCTTTCCAGGTACGGCCAAGTGGCCGATTCACTCGAAGATGTCATGAAACGTACTACACGGCAGGTTGCTCCAATACTCATAGACGCTCTGGAGTCACTTTCAAGTCCTGAGCTGCAGGAGATCGCAACCGAGTACACGCATGGTTCCGGCGTCGTGCATGTGTTGCCCCGATGCTTTCCAAATCACATGAACGACGTACGGCGACATCCACTACTTGCCCTTGCCGACCAGCTCTCGAAGCTGATTCCATTGGGGTATCCGGTTGACCATCCAATGGAAGGGCACCCAGAGGCGCTCAGACGTTTTGGTGCGCCTGATGGCACTTTGAAACTGTACAATCTCCCTATCCTCCCGGAAGTGGATAAATATAAAGAGCAGGCCGAGACGTCCGAGATGTTCGCGGCACACAACGACGGACTCGGTTACGCCGGACTGATTAGTAATAGCATCATTGCACTAGATAGTGCTCCGCTTTGGGGTGGATTCACCTATTTTCAAAATCTCGTACAGATTGCACCGGTTTTGGCCAAGGACGATCCCGAAGCGTTCGAAGCACTGTTCCTTCCCGATGCCATTACCGCCCTACGCCCGCGCGGCAAAGGGGCAATCAAGGTTATCGGGCCGGTGCTCTTCCTCGGACGAGACGGAGAAGCGCAATGCTTCTTCCGCATTGACTCTGGCGAATACGTAATGTCTTGGCGAAATCACCCTGCATTAAACCGGGCGAGGGTGATCTTGCATGAATTGTGTGCTCCATATGGACCCTCAAGCCAGTTCGTCCATCTCATGCGGGCCGGGGAGCTAGTGCTGATCAACAATAAACACGTCGTGCATGGAAGGACTCGCTTTATTGATCCGGCAACTGATCAGGGTAGGGTGCTTGCGCGTAAGTGGTTTGTCGCCAAGCCCCAGGACGCAATATACCGGCATGTCCCAGGGCTCGCCATACACTCAGACTTCGCAAGGTTGTTTCCTGATATGTTCCAGGGCGATGCGATCTCAGGGGAATGGCACTTCGACGCATCACTGGAGCAGAATGTGCGAATCGATCAATAGAAACCATGGTGTTTGGCCAGCCTCGGCTCGGTTAGCCTTGCGAAGCCTTCGTATCTTGGCGCATCGCAGATTGCCACGAACGGACACGCGCCAGAGGCCAGTTGTGCGATTGTTGAGTCGACCGGCTTATCCGACCGGCATGGACCTTCGCAGCGCGGCTCGCTGCGAATGCAGTACGAACGACCAACCTGCCATTCGATTTCATTTATTTCGTTAACAGTCAATTCCGCTGCCGCGGCGGTGTAGGACATGGCCTGTTCAACGGCGGCTCGCAAGGCTGTAAGGTTGCGAATATCGCTGGCGCGGTTGCCGGTGGCCCTTAGCATGGAAGTACCTATTCGTGCCACCCGTCCAGTACGCAAGTACAGTCGAATAATGTGATGCTCTATTGCAGGCCGAAGCTGCTCGGGATCGGAAAAACGAAGTAGATCGTAACGATATAGCTGCTGCAGCAAGATCCGTGTTTTCTTGCGTTGAGGATCGGCGCCGAAAGGACCCAGTGAATCGATCACAGATTGCAGCCCGCCCGGGCCGGCCAATGTCCAAGTCCGGGAGGCCAAAGCCTTATTGTCAAATAGTGGAGCGCCAGAAGTAAATGCGGCGGCAACTGTTACGAACATCTCCCAACGACGAGAGGTATCCTCTGCTTCTGGAAAAGCTCCACCAAATTCATCACAGAACTCTGGCTTGGTCAATCCTGCAAGTCTAGCTGGCGAAAAGGCGCCTTCCTGCTGAGCCGCGACGAGCAATCTAGCCCGCAATCGGTCCCAATTGGTAGAATGACAAACGGCCGCAGCGAGGAATTCGAATAGTATAGCTACTGCAGGATCGTTGGCGAGTGGATGGACCTCTGGTCGCAGCTTGACACCACGTAGTGCGAGCCCTTGTTCATAGCACCGCAAGGAGCGCACTTCCCACCGACCGTATACGTCGATTGTCTGCTCCTTTGACCGAGTTGCTGTAGTCTGCCAGAGAGCGGACACGACTACGGTACATCAGACCACCGCAACGAGCTTGGACTTTTCGACTGTGTCTCAAGACTTGATGGCGATTCTAGTTACGATCGCTGTCGCGCTGATGATCGTAATCGGCGTATTCGCGAAGGAGTACTGGTCAGGGTTCGCCAGGGAACTCGGGTCGTTGGGGGCGAAGGGGATCACCAGCCGCCGCGATGAGAGGCAGCGTCGAAAGGCGGCGCGACGTGCGGCCATCACGGGAGCTACGCCTGCAGCGATCCTGGCCGCAGCGGGAGGGGACCTATCGCCGGAGACAGTAGATCGTATACTGGTACTTCAGCGTCGCGCTCCGGCCGTCACCGCCCTCATCACCGCAACCAGCACAGCGGGCGGCCCACTCAACGGACGGATTCCGATCGTTATTGGCATTGGTCCGACGTCCACTTCAATGGTGGCTTCGGCGGTTGCTGACCGGCAACTCGGGGCAGCGGTGGGCTTTGCCGTACAGATGGGCGCCGCTGAGCCGCGACCGGGCGTGGTTCATGCTGACGGAGACTTGTGGATGCAGTTGGCGGCGGCCATGCGATGGGCAGATGAAGCTCCTGGCGACTTCGTCGCCGTTTTGCTAAACACTCCAGTGTCCGGCAGTTGGGCGGGTGATCGCGATCTGGATCTATCGCGGCTGTTCGGGATCCTGTTCGCAGACCGGACCCGGACCACATGGCTGAGCTACAACGAACCGTTAGACCCCAGCGCTTGGCCATCCGAAGTGATCATCGAACTGCCAATACCGTTGGATGACGCTTTTAGGTTGTTGAAGGCCGCTGGGCTTCCTGTTCCCGCCATACATCGGTCGGTGTCGGCGCGATCAATGCTATTGAGCGCCGAGGATGCGCTTAGCTTCTTGATGACCGTGACCTCGGGAACGGATGCCGTTGCGGGTGATGATGTAGTCGGGGCTTTGCCGCCATACAGCGCCGCGATCGCACTGGCGTTGGAGCCTGCCACCCAGTCGGGAGCTGGTCACATCAGCCGTGATGCGGCTGTAGCCCGCGATATCGAGGATTTCCTTACTGCCTCACGGGTCCGGGTGCTCGCCCTCCAGCAAGGGAATCCGACGATTCTTCCATTGAATGTGTACAGGGGGCAGGTGACGGCTTGGCAGGTGGCCACCCAAGCGGCCATATCGATCGGACAGGGGCAACAAGTTGTTGATGCCGCCCCCGTAGGTTGGCTGCGGGAGGCCATCACCGCGGAAGACGAACCCGTGGCTGCAGCAATCCTGGCCACGCATGGGCGGGCATGGATCGAAACCACGGATCCCATCAGAGCTGTCGATCCCATTCGGCAGGCGATGCTCACCTTCCCGGCGCATACACGGGCCCATCTATGGGCTCGATTCCTGTTGGCGCTGGACAGCGCACTTCGACTGGACGATCCTCACAAGGAATGGTTTGACACAAAATGGTGCCAGCTGGCTGGCGCGACTGAACTCGGTCCCCTGTTTATGGCCGAACGCATGGAGTTCTCCAGACTCCGCGGTGAGCTGTTGGAGACTTGCGAGCAGGCGACGAAGTTGACTCGTTTGCTGCAAAGCTGTGCTTCCCCTGCAACACCGGAGGAAGCGTATGCTTTGGGCACGGCTCATTTCGTGGTTGCCAATGTGCTACGGCGCGGTGGCCGTTACGCGGTGGCGCAGGACTATATAGATACAGCCGTAGAGATGCTCGATCCGAACGTACCGTCACATCGAATCGAGCTCGTCCATTGCCGCTATGCCACCTCAGTATGCGAGAGCATGCAAGGACTTGCCACAGTGAACAGCAGCCAGGAGTGGCCGGCGGGACAGGCGATGTTCGGCCGTTCCCTTGTGACACTCGCGAACTCGCACGCGGCATGGTTTATTCGAGACTACGTCCGTGCCGTCGGTTTCGCCGATGAGGCGCGCAAAGGTTTCGAGGAAATCGGCTATACTCGATATGCTAAACGGGCCGCTGACCTTACCCAATTGCTTGCACAGTGGGCTCGATTGGCGAAGGTGCCTGTGGTTACGGCGGCTGGCGAGGAAAACGCAGTTGTCAATGCATTGCTCACTCCGGAATCGCAAATAGAATTGTTTGCCAATATGCGACCATCTCGCGCGCTAAGTCTGCTGCAATTTGCTGTTACTTTTGGGTCCAGTCCCGATGAGGCTAGAGTCGTTATTCTTCCACAATACATGGCACTTGACTCAGACGGCTCCTTTACTCTCGCTCGACCACTGCCGGCAGCATCGCTTCGAGAGGCGGAGCTTATGCTTCGGCAGGTCATGGGGATCGGGGCAGAAACTCGCGTTCCACTCGCCGCCGACTAGACATTTTTGTGCTGTAATAGCTCTTCGTTCCAGATGTAACGCCGCGAAGACGAGTAGCGGGGTGAGGACGTGCGGCAGGTTGTGCCGAGCACGGGCCTTCCGCACGTCCTCGGCTATCGCTTTACCGTCAGTCGACGGTGAACTGGATGGAAATGTCGCCGCCGATCACCCCGTCGACCGACGCCTCGAAGGTGGTGTTCATGCCGCCCAGGTGGTAGTACGACATCGTTCCGTACAGCACGTCATTGCGCGGTGCCTGCTCCATCCGGGCGAGCAGTTCGGAGAAACTGCCGGCGCGCTCGTTGGGGTCGAACCACCAGTCGCGCCCGCCGACAAGGTGGATCTCGCCGTAGCCGCCGGCCGCCTCCTCAGGCACGCGCACCCGCATCTCCACATCCGTGGGCGGAGCCTGGTAGCCCGTGGCGCGAACCTTGAACACCAGGTCCTCGCCCGGCGTGATGTTCAAGGGGTTGGCGGGGTCGTACACCACCCATTCGTCGCCCGAGCGGATCAGTATCTGGCTCACGGTGTAGGGCCGGTAGACGTCGTTGACCTCGTCGGTGACCTGCACATCGGTGAACTCGACCGGCGTGTACTTGTTGTTCAGCAGAATGTCCAGCGACGCGTAGACGCCGTCGGCCGCCATGTACGTCGCGTCCCAGGAGTCGACGTAACGATCGCCGAGGGTGACCTGCCACGGCTCCCCGCCCGCGGTGCCGCGGATCGTCCAGGACGCGGTCGCGGTGCCCGCGCCGCTCCTGTCCCGGGCCCGGTCGAGGCCGGCCCACACATGGGTGGCGGCCAGTTCGGGCAGGTACCTCGGCGTCACCACGTAGGTGGTGTCGGTACGGGTGGCCCCGGCCGCGGACGATCGGGCCGTGACCGGAATGGTCGGCGGCCCGGCGCCGAGGTCGGCCGAGATGCCGGCGTGCCGGTCCTGCGTGACCGTGCCGAGGACGCCGCCCGGGCTCGCCATCTTGTACGGGCCGAAGTTCGGATCCGGCACCACCGCGATCACGTTGCCGGACACCGCGGCGAACCGCATATCCTCGCCCTGGTCGTAGTACGGATGGCCGAAGGCCAGCGCGCGTCCTTCGCAGACCGCGGTCGTCGTGCCTACCGCGCCCTCGGTCACCGTGCCGTACGACAGCAGCGCGCCGAAGTTGCCGCCCGGCACGGCATCACCGGCCGGAGCGGGCGTCCCGGACGTCGCCGCCATCTTGATCAGCCGGACGTCACTGCCGCTTTGCTCGGCGCGGGCGTTGAGCTGGTCGATCCGGGTCTGGCTCACTCCTGAGACGCCGTGGACCAGCGGCAGCATCTCCATTCCCTGCGCGGCGACCTGCGCCGACACGAGGTCGCGCGAGACGATCTTTTGCTGCAGTTCCTTGGGCAACTGGACCCGCGTCTTGAGCGCCAGCGTCCGCGCCTGTGCGGGCCGGTTCCAGATATCGAGCATGGCCTGCGCCGGAGTGAGCCCGGCCAGCTTGGACGTGCCGCTGAAGGCATAACTGACGGCGCCGATGAGGCGGCCGTTCTTGGCGTATACCGGCGAACCGGACATCCCCGACCAGATGGCGCCGGCGGCGTCGAGGGCGGGTGAGCTGGCGTCGACGATGATCAGGTCGATGCCGGGGGCGATCCAGTCCGCGAGCACGCCCTGCACCTTGACCGTGAACCGCTGGGGGGTGGTCCCTTTGCTGACGGTCAGCCCCCAGCCGTTCATTCCCTCCGTCACTTGGCTGACGGGCAATGGCACCGGGCATCCGGGAGCCGGGACGGCGTTCGCCGCCATCGTGGCGGCCTGCGTGACCAGCACCGTGGGAAACGCCAGCGTGAGTACGGCTGCGATCTTCACAAACCTTCTTGGATAGTGCCGCATCGAGCACCTCCGCACTTCGGTCTCGAGTGAGACCCCCTCTTCTGCTGACGCCGAGTCAGAGGACGCGGTTGACGGCACCTATAGAGCGACAATCCGTGACATATCTCCCACGAAATCTCCGCAGCGGCACCTTGCCGAGGACCAGGGTCCGGGTTTCCGGACGTCACCGCGGCATCAGGAGCCCCCGGACGGCCGCGCCGGTCGCGCCGCTACGGAGGAAGGACCTTCGTCGCTGCCGGGCAGGCCCTTCGCGGTCGATCGTGGGAGCATGCGTGAGATCAGCTATGGGTCGGCCGAACGCGTGTCCCGGTCGGGGCTCGCGGCCGTATTGCGGGCCTCGGCATCAAGGGACGGCGACCGACGTGCCGAAGCGATCAGCGCCGGTGATCCCCTCGGCAAGATGATGCTCGTGTCGGGCGGGCTCGGCCCGGTGGTCATCGCGTTGACCCTCCGCGCCGGGCGGAAGGGCGGCCTGGTCGTTGAGGCCGCCTGCGGAGCTCTGCTGGTCAGGGATCTCTACCTCACGTTCACCGGAGTTCCGGCACGATTGCGACCACTGCCCGGCTTGTTGCTGCACGTCGAGACGTGCGCGTTCGCGACGGCAACGCTGACGGGACTCGGCGCATGGGTCCGGCCATCGCCAGGGCAGGCCCGGACAGGCGCCGGTGGGCGGCGACCGGCCCTGGCGCGTACGGCCAAGCTCGCGGCGATGTCGGCCTTCGGCGTTCACGCCGTCCGAGTCATGATCTATCTCGGACCCGGTCATGGACGTACGACCGGCACACAGTAGGGGAAGGCGCCGGCGGCCGAAGGGCGGCGTCAGTCGCGGGCCCGCGTGCCCGCTCCCCAAAAGAACGGTCCCGATGTGGGGTGCACCTCGATGCGCCAGCCGAGGGTCGCGAGCCGGCGTTCGAGGTCGGCGGGCCGGAGCGCGACCTTGACGATCCGGTAGGGGGTGCCGTTCAGGAGGCGGCGCCGGATGGTCGACGACCGCTCGCCCTCGATGAGCTCGTCGGCGGTGCGGTAGCCGTCGTCGACGAAGAACACCCGCCCCTCGGGGGTGAGGCAGTCGGCCACCAGCGACCAGAAGGACGCGAAGCGCTCGGTCGGCACATGAGACAACCAGAACCCGAAGAAGACGACGTCGTAGCGACGATCCGGCCGCCAGCGAAACAGGTCGGCCGAGACGAAACGCACCCGCTCGTCGCCGCCCACCCGTTCGGAGGCGATGGCGAGCATCTCGGGGGACCCGTCGACGGCGGTGACGTTCGCGGCGTGCCGGAGCAGCCGGGGAGTCCAGGTCCCGGGGCCGCAGGCGAGTTCGAGCACGTTGCCGGCCGGCCGGAACGCGTCGAGCGCGTCGGCCAGCTCGGCGCCCCCGGAGAAGGGCAGCGCGTGTTCCTCGTATTCCGTGGCGACCGCGCGGTAGAAGGCGACCTGTTCGTCGAGCAGCTCTCGCAGGTGGTCACCGCCGGCCGATCCCATGCCTCGACTATCACCGGTCCGTTCACCCGACCGCAACACCCCGCGGACGAACGCCGGGATCCGGGAGGATCGAGTAGAGAGGGATGGAGACGGGCGGAGGGAGGTGCAAGCACACGATGGCGCACAGCCTGACCCGACGAGTGGCCGGCGCGCTCCTTACTCCCATCGCCACCGCCGTCGGCTACTTTGGCTGGCTCGGCTGGCATGAGGAAAAGCGGGAGGGGCCGGACGGCGGGGCGACCGGCCCGTACACGACCTGGCAGGTGCTCGGGTTCGTCGTGACCCTCGTGGCGATCGCGGTCGCCGCCACCTGGTGGAGCGAGACCATCTGGATAGCGCCGGTCATGACGACGGCCGCCACAACCGCGTACTTCTCGGTCGACGCGGCGACGAGCGCCGAGAACGACGGCCTCTGGCCGATCGGAGCGGCGCTCCTGATGATGGGCACCGCCCTCGGTCTCGGCCTCGTCAGCGTTGTCGCGCGGGCCGTACAACGGCGTTCTTCCTGAGCGATCTGGGAGATCAGCGCGCGGGACGAGCGCGGACGTGGATCCGCTCGCCTTGCGGCCCGAAGAGCGTGAGGCTTTCCGCGGTCTCCGGGCCGGGATTCGTGATGCGGTGCGGAAGGCGGGTGTCGAACTCGGCGACCTCCCCAGGCGTGAGGATCACGTCGTGTTCGCCGAGGCGCAGGCGCAGCCGGCCGGACAGCACGTAGAGCCACTCGTAGCCCTCGTGGGTCTGTTGTTCCTCCGACCCGGTGGGCGTGTTCGGCGGATGGATCATCTTGAACGCCCGGAGGCCGCCCGGCCGGCGGGTCAGCGGCAGATAGGTGACGCCGTGGCGGACGATCGGCCGGGCGTGCACCCGCGGGTCTCCGGTGGCGGGCGCGTCGACGAGCTCGTCCAGCGTCACCTGGTAGGCCCGGGCGAGCGGCATCAGCAGCTCCAGCGTGGGCCGGCGGCGACCGGACTCCAGCCGCGACAGCGTGCTCGTGGAGATGCCGGTGGCCTCGGCGAGCTCGGTCAGCGTCGTGCCGCGCTGCTTGCGCAGCGCGCGTAGCCGCGGGCCGACCGACGACAGTGCCGCGGCCTCATCGTTTGCCATATCGGCAAATTAGTTTGTCGAATCGGCCGAGGCAACCGCATCGTGGCGTGACGACAGATCGGGAAGGAAGCGCGCGATGCACATGACAGCCGACGAGAAGGTGGACGAGTCATACGACGTTGTGGTGGTGGGCGGCGGCGCCGCCGGGCTGGCCGGCGCCGTGGCGCTGGCGCGGGCCAGGCGCTCGGTGCTCGTGATCGATGCCGGGCGGCCGCGCAACGCACCGGCCGGGCACGTGCACAACTACCTCGGCCGGGAGGGGGTCCCTCCCGGTGAGCTGGTGGCCGCCGGACGCGACGAAGTGACCCGGTACGGCGGCGAGATCGTGACCGGGCAGGTCGAGGCCGTGGCCCGACAGGGAGACGGCTTCGTGGTCACGCTCGGCGATAACGGCGGCGGCGAAGGGCGCAGCGTGCTGCGGGCCCGGCGGCTGCTGGTGGCGACCGGGCTCGTCGACGAGCTGCCCGACGTGCCCGGGCTCGCCGAGCGGTGGGGGCGCGACGTGCTGCACTGCCCGTACTGCCATGGCCGGGAGGTCGCGGACCGGCGGATCGGCGTCCTGGCCACCGGGCCACTGGCCGTCGAGCAGGCGAACATGTGGCGGCAGTGGAGCGCGCAGGTGACGCTGCTGGCCCATCACGGCCCGGCACCGGACGCCGAGGAGGCCGAGCGCCTCGCCGCGCGCGGGATCATCGTCGTGGACGGCGAGGTCACCGGACTCGAGGTGACCGGCGACACCCTCACCGGCGTACGGCTGGCCTCGGGCGAGGTGATCGAGCTCGACGCGCTCGTCGTCGCGCCGCGCCTCACCGCGCGCGCCCGTCTGCTCGAGCCGCTCGGCGTCGAGCCCGTCATGGTCGAACAGGGCGGTCACGTCATCGGCAGCCGGCTCCCCGCCGACCCGACCGGGGCCGCCCCCGTACCCGGCGTGTGGGTGGCGGGCAACGCGGCCGACGTTCAGGCCCATGTGATCGCGGCAGCCGCGGCGGGCGTCAAGGCCGCCGCCGCCATCAACGGCGACCTGATCGCGGCCGAGACCCGCGAGGCCGTCGACGCCTACCGGCACGAGGCACGCGGTGTGCTGGAGGCGGAGGGCTGGGAGGAGCGCTATGGCGCCGGCCCGGCGGTGTGGAGCGGGAACCCGAACCCGCAGCTGGTCGCCGAGGTCGCCAAGCTGTCCCCGGGCCGGGCACTCGACGTGGGCTGCGGGGAAGGCGCCGACGCCATCTGGCTGGCCGAACAGGGCTGGCGTGTCACGGCGGTCGACTTCGCCACCGCCGCGCTCGACCGGGCGGCCGCCCGCGCCGCAGCCGCCGGCGCGCACATCGCCGACCGCATCGAATGGAAACGCGCCGACGTACGCGAGAGGCTCCCCGACGAGCGCGGCTACGACCTGGTGTCGTCGCACTACGTGCACCTGCCCGACCCGGCACGCCGCGACCTGTTCGCGCGGCTCGCCGCGGCGGTCGCACCGGGCGGCACCTTGCTGATCGTCGGCCACCACCCTCACGACCTTCGTGCGACCGCCCATCGGGCGCACTTCACGGACATGATGTTCACCGGGGAGCAGATAGCGGCCGCTCTCGACCCCGCCGAGTGGGACGCGATCATCGTCGACGCCCGGCCGCGCACCGCCACCGACCCCGACGGGCGCGACATCACCATCCGGGACGCCGTTCTCGTCGCGCGCCGCCGCGCCTGACCGGCGTGTCCTCGTCGGCCGGCCGCCCACCAGCGTCATCGGCGAGGAGACCGAAGGCGGCGCCGCACCGATGTCTGGACGGCGACGGCGTGGGCGATCTGCGCCGATCCGCTCCCCGCTCCCACGCCCCTATGCCCAGATCGCGCTGGGCAGTCCGTCGCTGAAGGTTTGCGGTGGGTCGGGCAGGGACTGGGCTTGGCCGCGGGCGACACGCCGGGCGGTCCACGCCGCGGCGGCGGCGTCGAGGATGTCGTCGACCTTCGCGGCGGCGCCCGCGGCCCCGAGATCCCCGATCAGGTCGATGCCGGCTGCGGCGAGGAGCTGCCGCCGGGTTTCGGCTCCGGCCCACGTGGACTTGGCCGACTTCAGGTGCCGGCCGGCGAGACGGGCGAAACAGACCTCGGGGTGAACTTCGACCACCCGGCGCGGAGTCTCCCGGACCCACGCGTCGACTTCCAACAGCCGGGATTTGAGGGCAAAGGCCTGGACGGAGATGCCATGACCGGTGACGCGGCGGTTGATCTCAACGGCACGGGCATGGGTGTCGGCCCGCAGGGCGGCACGGACGGGTGTCATGAACACCGACGACCGGCGTACACCGATCTCCAGCCGCGCGAGCAGGTCGGCCTGCCGGACGCCGACGTCGGGCAGCCCGATCGGCATGTCGATACCCACCACCTGGATCGGACCGTCGCCGTCGGCGGCGGCGAGGAGTCCATCGATGTGGGCGGCGAAGTACGGGACGGGACCATGCCCGCCACCGAGCGCAATGCCGACCCACCCCGTCCGACACGCATCCACACCCAACACACGCTCGGCGTCCACACCTCATCATGCGTCAGCTGCCACGCGGTCATAGGGGTTAAGGTCGCTACCTTCACTGTCGGAGGCGGAGATGAGCGAACAGGGCTGGCGGGAATTTCTCGCCGCAGAGGGCGTCGGCGACTGGGTGGTGTTGCACGGCGGTGCGACGGCGGTGTTCCCGGTGCCGTCCCTCGGCGACGCGGCACGGCTTGCCGACGCGGTCGCGCGGGTGCCGGGCATCGAAGGCGCCGGTGTGCTGATCACGATCGCCGATGACCGGCTCACCGTGCGGTTGACGCGAGGCATCTGGCGGCTGGAGCCGCGACACGTCGACATCGCGCGCGCAGTGTCGACCGTCGCGCGACAGCATGGAGCGACCGCGGATCGCGCCCGCGCACAGGAGGTCCAGCTCGCCATCGCGGCACACCCCGAGTCCATCGATGTCGGCTTTTGGCGGGCCGTCCTCGGGTACGCCGGGCTGGCCGACGACAACGCCGTCGACCCGCTCGGCCATGGCTCCACGGTCTGGATGCAGGACCTCGATGAGGCCAAGCCGCTGCGGCACGCGATGCACGTCGACGTGTCCGTTGCCCGCGAGCACGTCGATGCCCGCCTGGCGGCCGCGCTCGCCGCGGGGGGCCGCATCGTCGACGACTCCAATGCCCCTGCGCACTGGACACTCGCCGACCGCGCCGGCAACCGCGTGTGCGTCTGCGCGTGGCCCGACGGTGCCACCGCCTCTGGTCCAATGACTTCGGAGTCGAGGTGAGCATCCTCCTGGCGTTAGCCCGAAGCGCCGGCCGTGACCGTGATGCGTCCGACGAGCGCGGGGTCGCCGAAGACGGTCACGGCGGCGATGCCGTCCCGGCGAACGTCGAGCACCGCGACGCCGAACGGCTGCCCGTGCAGGTGGGCGGCGACCCCGGGCTGGCCGTTGACGATGACGCGGTCCATCCGCCAGTCGCCAGGGCGACCCACCGCTGCGGCGAATATCCGGGAACAGTCGGTCTTTCCGGCGAACCATGCCCGGTTGGGCAGCAGCTCCAGCGTGGCGTCCGCACGGAGCACTGCCGTCAAGGCGTTGACGTCCGCGGTCTCGAACGCGGTGACGTACGCGTCGAGCAACCGCCGCGCCCGCGGCGAGGTGGGCTCGACGACGTCGTCGGGACAGGCGTCGCTTTCGGTCAGCCGGGCACGGGCGCGTTGCAGGCTGCTCTTCACCGCGGCGACGGACATGTCCATCATCTCGGCGACCTCGGCGGCGGGGAACGCCAGCACGTCGCGGAGCAGCAGCACGGCCCGCTGGACGGGCGGCAGCGTCTGCATCGCGGCGACCAGCGCCAGCCGCAGGTCGGCGCGGTCGCCCGGGAACGGCTCGATCCACGTCTTCGCCGCCGCCGCGTCCGGTTGCCCGTGCGGTTGCGCGTCCGGTTGCGCGTCCGCGTCGCCGCTGGGCGCGCCGAGGCCCGAGGGCAGGGCCCGCCGGCCGCGATCCCGGGCGGCGTTGAGACACACGTTGGTCGCGATTCGGTGCAGCCACGTCCGCACCGAGGACCGATCCTCGAACCCCTCCCAGGCGCGCCAGCCGCGCAGGTAGGTCTCCTGGACCGCGTCCTCGGCCTCGTGCCACGACCCGAGCATGCGATAGCAGTGCGCCAGCAACTCACCGCGCAGCGGGGCCGCCGCCCGCTCGAAATCCCTCACCTGACCAGTGTCGACCGCAGCCACGACCCCGCCTCGCCAATCGCCTCGTCGGCCACGCCGGTGCGACCGGCGGCCATCTGGAACGTGTGGACCTGGTCCGGGAACTCGTCCAGACGAACCTCGACGTCGGCAGCCCGCATCCGCCGGGCCAGCCGTCTGCTGTCGTCCAGCAGCGCCTCCTCCGCACCGACCTGAAGATACGTCGGCGGCAGCCCACGCAGATCGGCGTGCAGCGGCGACGCCAGCGGGTCATGCGGGTCCGCCCCGGCCAGGTAGCCGGCCGCCAGGCCGCGGACCAGATCCCGGGTGAAGAACGGGTCACCGCCCGCGTCGTAGGAGGCGCCCTCGGCGTCCAGGTCGGTCCATGCCGACAGCAGCAGCAACGACGCCGGCATCGGCAGATCCGTCTCCCGGGCGCGCACCGCGAGGCCGACCGCCAGCATCGCGCCGCACGAGTCCCCGGCCACGCCGATCGGACCGGCTCCGCCGCCGAGCAGCCACCGGTAGGCCGCCGTCACGGTCTCGAGCTGGCTGGGGAACACGTGCTCGGGCACCAGGCCGTACTCGACCGCGAACGTGCTCACCCCGGCGGCCCGCGCCAGGTGGCCGAACATCCGGCGATGAGTGGCCGCCGATCCGCTCACGAAGCCGCCCCCATGGATCGCCAGGATCACCGGCCCACTCGGGGCATCCGGCGGACGCAACCACAGTCCGGCGGGCGCGTCCACCGCCTCGACCGCGACGCCGTCAGGCTCGGTGGCCAGTGTCTCCCAGGCCGGGCTCTGCTCACCCCGGGCACGTGCCTCCCACAGTGCGCGGTTGGGGTCCCTCGTCGTTGTGGTCATGACGGATAGACCCCCGGCAGGCCGGAAACGAATCGGTCGCCGCTGTTCGCGGGCCAGATGCCGTCTTTGGTTCGGACTTACTTTGTACGATCGGGGTGCAGAGGGGGGTTGTGCAGGTGGTGGCCCGAAACAAGCCGAAGACCGCGCAGACCACGCAGAGCGCGCAGAGCGCGCGGAGCGCGCCCAGGGTGCCGCTGAGCAGGGAGCGGGTGCTGCGGGCCGCGATCAAGATCGCTGACGAGGGCGGCATCCAGGCGCTCACGATGCGTCGGCTCGCCGAAGAGGTCGGGGCCGAGGCGATGTCGCTCTACTACCACGTGGCGAACAAGGAAGAGGTCCTCGATGGCATCGCCGACGCGATAGTCGACGAGATCAACGACGTGGTCGGCCGGATCGATCTGCCCGCCACGGGAGCCGATTGGAAGAAGACCGTGCGGCGGCGGATCTTGTCGGCGCGCGAGATCCTCCTGCGTCACCCATGGGCGCCCGGCGTCTTCGAGACGCGCGCCGGCGCGAGCCCGGCCGTCCTGCGTTACCTCGACGGCCTGCTCGGACTCATGCGCGCCGGCGGCTTTTCGAACGATCTGTGCCACCACGCCCTGCACGCCCTGGGAAGTCGCGCGCTGGGCTTCACCCAGGAGCTGTTCGATCCGGGAAACGGAGCGGCGGGAGAGGATGCCGCGGCGACGTTCGAGGAGATGGCGGCCCAGCTGCCGCATCTCGTGGGCATGGTGGCGGAGGTCGCGCACGACGACCCCGATAACACGTTGGGCTGGTGCGACGACCAGACGGAGTTCGAGTTCGGGCTCGACGTGATCCTCGACGGCCTCGACCGTATGCGCGAGACCGCCTGACCTGCGGCTGATCATCCAAATTCGCTTGACTATCTTACGCCGTACGACTTACCTTACTGCGTACGACTTACAACGTACGAAACGGGGGGAAGGTAACTCATGAAGGCGTTCGTCTTCCGCTCTTACGGCTCACCCGATGTCTTTGCGCTCACCGACGTCGACCGGCCCGAGCCCGGTGCCGGCGAGGTGCTGGTCCGGGTGCGCGCGACGTCGGTCCAGCCCGCCGACTGGCACCTCATGCGGGGCGAGCCGTACTTCGCGCGGCTGCTGCCCGGCCCCCTCGGCCTGCGCCGGCCCAAGATCAGCATCTTGGGCGCCGACGTGGCGGGGCGGGTCGAGGCGGTCGGCGCGAACGTGACCGGGTTCCGCCCGGGCGACGAGGTGTTCGGGCTGCTCGGCGGCGGGGGATTCGCCGAGTACGTGTGCGTCGGGGCAGACCTGCTGGCGCCCAAGCCGAAGAACCTGTCGTTCGAGCAGGCGGCGGCGATGCCGCTGGCGGGCATCACCGCGCTGTACGGCCTGCGCGGCACCGGGCGGCTCCAGTCCGGGCAGAAGGTGCTCATCAACGGGGCGTCCGGCGGCGTCGGCACGTTCGCCGTGCAGATCGCCAAGGCGTCCGGCGCACACGTCACCGCCGTGTGCGGCTCTCGCAACGTTGACCTGGTCCGATCGATCGGCGCGGACGAGGTCATCGACTACACGGCGCGTGACTTCACCCGGCGGGAAGAGCGCTACGACCTGCTGCTGGACGTCGCGGGGAGCCGTTCGGGATGGGTGTGCCGGCGGGTGCTGACCCGCAAGGGCACCTTCGTCGCGGTCGGCGGCCGGCCCGGGCGATGGCTGCAACCCGCCGGTCACATCTTCGCGGCGCTCGCCTCGTCGCCGTTCGTCTCCCAGCGGATGGTCTTCGCGGACGTGTACGGACGCGCCGACCGCAAAGAGAGCCTGACCACGCTGACGGAGTTGGTCGAGGCCGGCAAGATCGCCCCGGTTATCGACCGCACCTACCCTTTCGAGGACATCCCGGCGGCCCTCGCCTACCAGGAACAGGGCCACGCGCCGGGGAAGGTCGTGGTCACGGTCTGAACGCGACCGACCGCGGGCCGGGCGTATTTGGCGGCGATGTTCGATATACCGAACTCGGGATGAAATTCGTGAAAGCGGTATCGACCATGTCGAAGCGCTTCGATATAACGACGTTAACTTCTCCCTCAACCGCCGTGCGATATCGAACCATCGTGAGCGATTTGAGGTAGCGAAGCCCGCAGGAGGTTTCCATGTCCCCGCCCAACGCATCAGCCCGATATCCATGGTGGCGTACCCAGGCCGTCGTCATCGCGACCGCCGCGATAGCCGGTGCCGGCGGAATGGCCGGGTCGGCGCCGGCCGCGGCCGGCACCGACTTTCGTGTCGCGGCGGCGTGCGGCGAGGGCACCTTCAACGCGGAGGTGACCAAGAGCGGGAGCACATGGACCGCTCGCAACGGCGGCACGACCGTGTACACCGGCGGTGACACGCGCGCGGCCATCCAGGCCGGCATCGACAGCCTCAGGTCGGGGCGCACCTCGAAGGAGCGCGTCGTCGTCCGCGGGGACGGGTCGGTCAGCGCGGGCTCCCGGATTTCGCTGCGCAGCTTCACGGTGCTGGACGTCTGCGGCACCATCAACGTCACCGGCTCGGGCTCCGGCGACCAGGCCCCGATCTACGCCCGCGGGGTACGCGACATCGAGGTGCCGCACGTGCGGATCACCGGCACCCCGCTGTACGGGATCTTCATGCGGAACGTCGAGAACGTCGTGCTCGGCGACATCCAACTCCAGGTCTCCGGCGGTCTCGGCGTCCGCATCGACAACCACGGAGACCGCAGCGTCCGCTCCCGCAACATCCGGATCGACAACGTCTTCGTCTCCGGCACCGGCACGCACGGCGTGGAGACCTACGGACTCGACGGGCTCACGATCGGCACCGTCACGGCACGCAACACGCACGACGCGGGGCTGTTGCTGAACGACACCATCAACGCCACCGTCGGGACGGTCGACGCCCAGGGCGCCGGCACGGGCACCGGTTACGCGGCGTTCCGTACCGCGAACCGCAACGGCCGCGTGGGCAGCGGCTATCCCACGAACATCCGCGTCGGGAACGTCATCGCGCGCGGCGGCGGACGCGGCGTGTTCTGCGTTTCCGAGAGCGGGGGACTCGTTATCGACCGCGTGGACATCGCCGACGCCGGCAACAACTCGATCCTGGTCGAGAACTGTTACAACGTGAACATCGCGGCGGTGAGCGGAACGGTGACCCGCGGCGGCGAGATCCGGCTGGCCGCACGCTCGGAGTTTCCCAATAGTCGCGATATCACGATCCAGAATCTGACGGTGACCAACACCGCCGTCACGGAGAACCCCTGCGGCGAGAACACCACGTTCCGCAACATCACGCTGAACAACAGCCGCATGAACGTGTGCGGCTGACGCTTCCCGCTAACCGATCACGCGCCGCCGGCCGGAGCGGCGCGTGATCGTTCCGAGCCTGAGTCACCGCAACGGAAACGGGACCCCGTGTTCGGCCTCCGGGCGCGGGCCGAAGATCCGCCGGTCGCCTTCGGCGATGGGGACGTCATTGATGCTGGCCTCGCGCCGAGCCATGAGGCCGTTCTCGTCGAACTCCCACAGCTCGTTGCCGTAGCTGCGCCACCATTGCCCGTCGGCGTCGTGGCATTCGTACTGGAACCGCACGGCGATGCGGTTGTCCTCGAAGGCCCACAGTTCCTTGCGCAGGGCGTAGTCCAGCTCGCGCCGCCATTTGTCGGTCAGGAACTCCACGATCTCCTCGCGACCGGTGACGAAGCGGTCGCGATTGCGCCAGACCGAGTCCTCGGTGTAGGCGAGGGAGACCTTGTGCGGGTCACGCGTGTTCCACGCGTCCTCGG
This sequence comes from Streptosporangiaceae bacterium, assembly GCA_035765195.1. Classification (GTDB taxonomy): domain Bacteria; phylum Actinomycetota; class Actinomycetes; order Streptosporangiales; family Streptosporangiaceae; genus CALAED01. The sequence goes on along the minus strand of DASTYC010000006.1, from coordinate 22,140 downwards.
CCGCCTGCACCTTCTGCGCGGCGGTCTCTCGGGTGAACGGGGGCAACGGCGGGCGGCTGGTCACGTCGGCATCCTTCCTCCGGCCAAAGCGGACTCCCCAGTCTTCCCCACGCCGGACGCCGCCGCGCCGCCCGCCCCCGCCGTCCGGAAGCCGTCGGGGGCGCCACTGCGTTTGTTCTCGTTCGCACCAATACACGGCTTTTGTCGCCATAAGCCCTGCTCAGAATGCCATAGCCGCCTTCTTACCAACCATTACTGACTGTTCATCGGCGTGTTCGACATTGCCGCCCGCTGCCGCGCCTGGATGTACCGTGTCGCGGGTACGAGTAAGGAGATCACTGGGGGGAAGGCCCCGCAGGGGACGGCCGCCCATTGAGGCGGCCCGGGGCCGCTGACGAGACGAGGACTCGTGAAGGCACTTCACACGGTGGCAGCAGTGGCCGCCGCGGTTACTGTCGGCATCGGTTCGACGTCCGCCTGCGCGGGCACGGGCAAGGCGAAGGAGACGAGCCCGCCGCCCGGAGCGCCATCGGGGCTGGCGTCTTACTACAAGCAAAAACCGCGGTGGACCAACTGCCAGGGCGGCTTCCAGTGCGCGACGGTCAAGGTGCCGCTCGACTACGCCAGGCCGGGGGCAGGCGGAGATGTAAAACTCTCCGTAATCCGGCTGCCCGCCAAGAACAAATCACAGCGAATCGGCTCGCTGGTCACTAATCCCGGGGGCCCGGGGGGCTCCGGCGTCGAGTTCGTCCGCGGCAACGCCATGTCGTTCTCGCAGGCGCTGCGCGACCGCTTCGACCTCATCGGCTTTGACCCTCGCGGCGTCGGCGGCAGCGCTCCCGTACGCTGCCTGACCGGCAAGCAACTCGACAGCTACTTCGCCACCGACTCCTCGCCCGATGACAAGGCCGAGATCGACAAGCTGCTCCAGCAGGGCAGGACGTTCGCCGGGGGTTGCCGCACCAGGTCGGCCCGCCTCCTGCCTTACGTCGGCACGATCAACGCGGCCCGCGACATGGACGTGCTGCGCGCCGCGCTCGGCGACAAGCAGCTCACCTACTTCGGCGCCTCGTACGGCACCTACCTGGGCGCCTTCTACGCCGAGCAGTTCCCCAAGAACGTGCGGGCGCTGGTCCTCGACGGCGCGATCGACCCGAAGCTGTCCGCCGCGCAGATCAACCTCGAGCAGGCCAAGGGCTTCGAACGGGCGCTGCGCGCCTTCGCGGCCGACTGCGCCCGCTCGTCCGGCTGCCCGCTCGGCAACGACACGAGCAGCGTCCTCAACAAGATCTCCGGGCTGCTCGACCGCGCCGACAAGTCCCCGCTCAACAACGGCCTCGCCGACGGCCGCGTCGTGAACGAGCCGATGGTCGCGACCGGCATCGCCGCCGCCCTCTACCAGAAGGAGGCGTGGCCCACGCTGCGCGTCGCGCTCGGCCGGGCCGGCGACGCCAACGACGGCACGCTCCTGCTCAAGCTCGCCGACCTGCTTACCGAGCGAAAGGAAGACGGCTCCTACTCCAACCTCATGGAGTCCAACATGGCCGTCAACTGCGTCGACAAGCCGTTCCCTGCCGACCCGCAGGCCTACGAGAGCGCCGCTGCCGACGCCAAGAAGGCCGCGCCGCGCTTCGGCCCGTTCATCGTGTGGGGCAGCCTCCCGTGCGCGTACTGGCCGGCCAAGACCAGTGAGAAGCCGCGCGCCCTCACCGCCGCGGGCGCCAAGCCGATCCTCGTCATCGGCACCACCCGCGACCCGGCCACCCCCTACAGCTGGGCGAAGGGCCTGGCGTCCCAGCTCCAGTCCGGCGTCCTGCTCAGCCTCGACGGCGACGGCCACACCGCCTACCTCGCGGGCAACCGCTGCATCGGCCAGTACGTCGACCGCTACCTGATCGAAGGGATCCCGCCCAAGAACGGCACGATGTGCCGGTAGCACTCGCCGGACCCGGTAAACTGCTTGCCGCGCCGTCTCACCAGGGCGGCCCGCCGCCTTAGCTCAGTCGGCAGAGCGGTTCACTCGTAATGAACAGGTCGTCGGTTCGATTCCGACAGGCGGCTCCCAGCATGACCAGGGCGTCCACCCAGATCCGGTGGACGCCCTGAGTCGTCCCAGTTGCAGCTTTCCCTTGACACTCGCTGCGCCTCGTGTGGCCTGGTTGTCGAAGCCTTGTGTCAGCATCACTGCCTGGCGGCCGAACGCGCTGCGCGGAAGACCCTGCATGCTGTGGGCTATGAGCGGATGGTCCAGCGCGCTGGCGAACTGACTCCGGCGGTTGGGGCGGTCGGGGCTGAGGCTGCGTGGCGGATGTGCAGCGGACTAGCTCACGGCGATGCCAATGCCACGATTGGGCTGCTCCGCGGCGAGATAGTCGAGAAGGTCCAGCCGGGTATCAACCTAATGCGGGTATCAACGTCTGTGCAGCTTCTGGTCTGCATAGCAGCATGTGCCTTCCTACTAACAAATAGGGCTTTTGAGCTGTTTAAGGAGGAGCGTTCTAGAGCGCCGTACTGACCGGCCACGACGCGGTTGGCTGGCATCCGGCTCGGCCCGCGCCACGCTTGGCTGCGCTCGCTCCGCCGCAAAACTGCGCCATCGGCAAGGCCGCCCGGCAACTGTTCAGATAGCGGAGACTTGACACTTACTGCGTCCCCTTTCGTCGCTCGTCGCCCCACAGCACCCGACTCATCTGCTGCGCGGCGTCTCGCGCCATCGGGGAGGCCACATGCATGTAACGCTGCGTGACACGGATGCTGAGTGGCCGAGGATCTCCTGGACCGTACGGACGTGGACACCCATCTCGATCAGCAGGGTTCCGGCCGTGTTTGCCCAGGTCGCAGTCCGTTGCCGATTTGGGTTGGCACATACGGCGTCAGCCCAGACCAACGCGACGGAGCTAAACCGGTGCGAACGTGCACGCCTATCTCGATCAGTAGTCGGGGGTGCTGGGGAGTGTGGGGCGCGGAACAAGGTGGGGGGACCTTTGGCCCTGGGCGGCCGATTTTGCCCTTCGATACAACGCGGAACCGGGTGTCCGATGGGCACCGCTGATCCGTGCCGTGTGGGGCGCGACGTGCACGGGGATCGGGCAAGGCCGCCTTGGTGCGGTGGGAGAAGGGCAATTGACCATGTCAATCAGACGGGTCGCCGCCAGGACAACGTTTGCCGTTGTGCTCGCGGTGGCCGGCGGGGTGGTGCTGGCCGGTCCGGCGTTGGCGCTCAACGCGGACCAGCCGGCGGTGCCCTATGACATCGAGAAGTTGGTCTCCTTGGACGGGCCCCCGATGAGCCGAGGGGACGACTTCTTCAACTGGGACGCGAACTGGAACGACCCTGGGAAGCCGGAAACCAGTAACAAGGTGGACTGGCCGGTGAACCTCATCTTTGTGAGCAAGACGGGGATCTCGACCCCCGATGTCAAGCAGGAGGTGGACGGGGACTTCCCGGTCGAGGGCAGCACCATGCACGAGCTGCTCTGGTATCAGGAGGACGGGGAGTGGCACATCGAGTGGGACAGCGACAACGGTCGTAAGCAGTTCAAGCAGACCTGCGTGGATGGAGAAGAGGGAAAGCCATACAACTACCATTTCCGGCTCTATGGGCCGCACGGAAATGGGAGCCTGCATCACCCCGACTATGGCTCCTTCGTGGTCGGTACATCGCACATTGACTACCGTGAGGGGTGCGAGTCGGGCGAGCATTGGTCCGGCCGGAGCGAGTCCGCGGAGGCGTACATCGCCGGCGTCTTCGAGCAACATGGCAAGTGGGTGGAAAAGGACAAGATCTGGCTCGACAACGCCATGGACACCGAGGCGGACCCCGACGTCAGCGACGGTTACGCGACCGTCGTCCACCTCGATGAGGGGCCACCGCCGAACGATCCGCCGATCGTCGACGCCGGCCCGGATGTGAGCGGCGACGAGGGCGGGCCCATCGAGCTGGGCGGAACCGCGACCGACGACAACGGGCTGCCGGCCGTTCAGTGGAGTTACACGGCCGGAGGGGATGTGGACGAGGGAGCGCAGTGCTCGTTCGGCGACGGCTCCGCGGCCGGTACCACGCTGCGCTGCACCGATGACGGCACCTACACGGTGACCCTCAGCGCGACCGACGGAACCCACTCAAGCACCGACACCGCGACGGTGCACGTCGCGAACGTCGCGCCGCTCATCCGTACGGACACCTTCCAGGAGTCCTCTCTCGGGATCGTCGCGCCGCGGCCGTGGCAGGTGTTCCGGGCGGGTGAGCCGGTCACGCTCACGACGAACTTCACCGACCCCGGCAGCAACGACACGCAGACCTGCGACATCGCGTGGGACGACGGGGTCACCACCAGCGATGCCGCCTCGGACGGGGTCTGCGGCGGAGTCCACACCTACGCGAACCCCGGCATGTACACCATCGAGCCGACCATCACCGACGACGACGGCGGTGTCGCCGAGCCCACCAGCGTCATGGTGGTGGCATACGACCCGTACGGCGGGTGGGCCAACGCCGACGGCTCCTTCGACTCGCCGGCTGGCGCGGTGGCCGGTGCACCGGACGCCGAAGGCGAGGGCTGGTTCCATCTGGCCGGCAAGTATTACCCGCAGAATGATCTGACGCGGCCGCTCGGCACGGCGAGGTCATGGCTGCCGGGCAGCGACTACCGCTTCGACTCCGCCGCCCTCGACTGGCTCGTCGTGACTCCCGACGGCAAGGTCGCTGCCAAGGGCAGCGGCACGCTGGCGGGCCACGACGGCGGGTACGGGTTCGTGTACTACGCCTACGACGGATGCGCGGCGGGCGGCACGTCGCAGGCCTGCCAGCCGGGAAGTGATCGGGTCCGGCTGGTGGTCTGGCCGCTGTCCGCGGGCTCCTACCCGACGACCACGACGGCGTACGACAACCGGCGCGGCGTCGGATACGACGTCGACGAGGCGGCGCCCACCGCGCTGCGCAGTGGTGCGGTGTTGATCCAGCGGCCCGGCTGAGCGCGCCCCCGGCCCCGGCGACGCCCCCTGTCGCCGGGGCCGCGGGCCCGCGCCGGTGGACGGGGCGCGTTATGGGTGGGCGGCGACCCGCCGGGGCGCGCGGTGTTCGGCGGCTCGGGACGCGAGTGCGAGGGATGCCGTCAAGACCCCCCAGATGATGAGCCAGATGCCGAGGAGAATGGCGAGCGTCACCAGGGAGGGAGCCGGATACGACAGGACGATGATGCCGGCGATGACGGCGAGGACGGCCATCGCGATCGACCAGCCGCGGCCCGGCCGTGCGGGTCCGGACACCAGGCTGACGAACTCGATGATCCCGCCGATCAGCCAGGTCAGGCCGAACAGGATGGCGATCACCTCGATCGTCTGGAAGAGGTCGCGCAAGGCCAGCACCCCGACGGCGATCGCAAGCACGCCGAGCAGGGCGAACAGCACTCGTGCACCGCCGCTCGCCTCGCTCGCGGCGACCGAGCGGATGATGTTGAAGACGCCGAACAGCAGCAGCTGGATCCCGAACAGCACGGCGATGACGCCGACGGTGACCGCGGGCCAGGCGACCAGGATGATGCCCAGCACCAGCGTGACGAGTCCCACGGTGAGGCCCGTCTGCCACGATCCGCCGATGCGCTGGACCGTAGTCGCGTACGGGTCGTCGCGTGTGGTCGTCTCCTGTGCTTCCTGGGACGGCTGGTCAACCATGTCTCTCCCTCCAGGTTTGATGTCTGGCGCGCGATGCTCTGCCGGACCCGACCAGCGGCCGATATATATCTATGGAGGGATAAATCCAGGCTACGCCATCTTTGGGGGTGCCCCTACGGCCGGGTCGTTGAGATCGGCCACACCCGGCGACACGCGGCGTGACGTCACATTCGGCGTCCGCGATGGGTCTATAGATCGATGAACGAGAGCGACTGGCTGGCGACGCGATTCCAGGAGCACCGACCCCGGATGCGCGCCGTGGCCTATCGGATGCTGGGTTCCCTGAGCGAGGCGGACGACGCCGTCCAGGAGGCGTGGATCCGGCTCAGCCGCTCGAACGCCGGCGAGATCGACAACCTCGGGGCATGGCTCGTCACCACGGTCGGGCGCGTGGCGCTCAACATGCTCCGCTCCCGCCGGACGCGGCGCGAGGAGCCGTTGGACGCGCGCCTGCCGGACCCGATCGTCGACCGCGCGGACGGCATCGACCCCGAGCACGAGGCGCTGCTCGCCGACTCCGTCGGCCTCGCGCTGATCGTGGTGCTGGAGACGCTGACGCCGGCGGAGCGGCTCGCCTACGTCCTCCACGACATGTTCTCGGTTCCCTTCGACGAGATCGGCGCCATCCTCGGCCGCTCGCCCGACGCGGCACGCCAGCTCGCCAGCCGCGGACGCCGCCGCATCCGCAGCGCCGACACCGCCCCCGACACCGGAGTGGCCGCGCAGCGGCAGGTCATCGACGCCTTCCTCGTGGCCGCCCGCGATGGGAACTTCGAGGCCCTTGTCTCGGTGCTCGATCCCGACATCGTGCTCCGCGAAGACCGGGGCGGCGGCACGATCGTCGAGATTCGGGGCGCCGCGAACGTCGCCCGCAGGGCGGCGTCCGTCTCGCGGCTCGACCTCGCCGTGCGGCACGCGCTCGTCAACGGCACGGCCGGCTGGATCTCGCTGCTCGACGGGAAGACCTTCGCTATCGGCGGCCTCACGGTGCGGAACGGGCGGATCTCGGCCATGCACATCCTGCTCGACCCCGCCCGCCTCGCCGACCTCGACCTCACGGGCCTCGACGGCGACGGCGACGACGAATGACCGTTCTCGCACCCGCCTGTCGCGCACAGGCGAAGGCCCCGGCCGCGGGACCCGGCCGGGGCCTTCAGCGGTCTTCTTTAGACGGTGAGGGTCCAGGTGTCGATGGTGCCGGTGTCCTGGGCGAAGACGTCCTGGACACGCAGTTGCCACGTACCGTTGGCGCCCTCCGCGGACACGTTCGCCGTGTACACGTCGTGTACGTCGTCGGCGCCGTCCGAGCCGCTTGAGTTCTTCAGGCGGTAGGAGGTGCCGTCGGGCGCGACGAGGTCGATGACGAGGTCACCGCGGTAGCTGTGGTTGATGTGCACCTCGGCCGTGGAGGTCGAGCTGGCGAGGGTGCGGGTGCAGTCGGCGATCGTCACGGAGCTGGTGACGGCGGCGCCGGCGTCCGGGATGGCCGTGTCGGTGCCGTTGGTGGCCGAGCAGCCGGTGGGCGCCGGTGGGTTGTTGGCGCCGGTGCCGGTGAACAGGAGCCGGTTCGGCGAGCCGGTGCCGGGGCTGCCGACGACGCCCGTGGTGGCGTTGTTCACCATCGTGTCGCGCACCTGTTGCGGGCTCGCCGACGGGTTGCCCGCCAGGATCAGCGCGGCCGCTCCGGCGACGTGCGGGGTGGCCATCGAGGTGCCGCTGATCGTGTTGGTGGCGGTGTCGCTGGTGTTCCAGGACGAGGTGATGCCTACGCCGGGGGCGAAGATGTCCAGGCAGGTGCCGATGTTGGAGAAGGACGCCTTCGCGTCGTTCTGCTGGGTGGCGCCGACCGTGATGGCGGCGGGTACGCGGGCGGGCGACTGCGTGCAGGCGTTCAGCGGACGGCCGAGCAGGTCGCCGTTGCCGGCCGCGATCGCGTAGGTGATGCCCGAGTTGATCGAGTTGCTGACGGCGTTGTCCAAGGTGGCGTCGGCGCCGCCACCCAGGCTCATGTTGGCGACCGCCGGCTTGATGGCGTTCGCCGTGACCCAGTCGATGCCGGCGACGACGCCGGCCGTGGTGCCGCTGCCGGAGTTGTTCAGCACGCGCACCGCGACGATCTGCGCGCCCTTGGCCACGCCGTACTGGCTGCCCGCGATCGTGCCGGCGACGTGCGTGCCGTGGCCGTTGCCGTCCTGCGCCACGTTGTCGTTGCTGACGGTGTCACGGCCGTTCGAGGCGCGTCCGCCGAAGGTCTGGTGGGTGATCCGTACGCCGGTGTCGATGACGTAGGCGTGGACGTTCGACGCCGTCGCGTCGAAGTTATAGGCGTTGTTCAGCGGGAGATTCCGCTGGTCGATCCGGTCGAGCCCCCACGACGGCGGATTTTGCTGGACATCGAAGATGTGGACTTCGTGGTCTTGCTCGACAAAGGACACCGCGGGGTTCGCCGCCAGCTCCTTCGCCTCTCGCTCGCTCATCCGTACCGAGAAGCCGCGCAGCGCCCGCTGGTAGGTATAGCCGACCGTGCCGTCGTGGCGCTCGGCGAGTCCGCGGGCCACGCTGGTCACGCCTTTCGACCGGAGGCCGGCGTTGTCCTTGAGCACGACGAGGTACTGGCCGTCCAACGCACCGGGGCCGCCCGCGCTGAGGATCATCCCCATCGCCGGAGCGGCGGATGCGTTGGGCGAAAGGGCAAGGGTGAGCATCACTGCCGCGGTCGCGGCAAGCAGCACACGTCGGGCTCTGTGCGCTGAGGCCATGGCGGGGGTCTCCCATCTCACAAAGGGGGGTCGTCGCCCAAAAGCGTGACCTGACCTGGGGAGAAGGGCAATACCAAAATTTAGGTTTCTTGTCAGTGTCGAACGAGATTCGGTGTGACCTGCGGATTTAGCGGGCACCGCCGCTTTGTCGCAAACCTCCGCGGATGCCGGCTTCCACGCATTGCCACAGTCCGGTTACGGCCTGCTGCGCCAGAATGCCCGGCCGGCCGTCGTGGCGGCGGTGAGATCGCGGATCACTCGGTCCCATATCGCGTCGGCGGGGTCGTCGGCGGCCAGCCAGGCGGTGAGGTCGGTCAGCAGACCGGGCAGGCCGGGCAGGCCGGCCGGCAGGCGGTCGTCCGCGCCCGCGGCGCGCAGCTCGCCGAGCAGCGCGGCGAGGCGGTCGCGGAGCTCGACGAGAAGCCGGCGCCGTTCCGGCTCGGCCGCCCCGCTGCCGGCCGCGGCCTGCAGGGTCGTCAGCTCGGCCGCGAGCCGCCGCCGCGCCGCCGCCACGGCGGCCGCGGGCCCCGAAGCCGGGGCGGGCGAAACCGTCGGCGGCAGGGCAGCGGGCGCGGCGGGCGGGACGCCCGAGCCGCGGTGCACCCGGCCGGCGGCGTGCGGACGGAGCGGGCGGCGGTATGCGGCTTCGGCGACCGGGCGCTCGGCGGCCGAGGCGGCCAGGAACGTCGGCGTCGGGGCGGCCGCCCAGCCGGCGGGCACCTCGACCGGTTGGATGACCTGATGCGGCACCCCGCCCGACGTGGCGGCCCGGGTGTCCACGGCCACGAACGCGGTGAAGCGGCAGAGCACGCCGAAGCGCAGTGAGCTGTCGACGATCCGCCGTTCGAGCTCTTCGAGCCCGCCGGGATCGGACGAGCCGTCCGCGACGTACCGGTCTTCGAGCTCGCGCAGGTGCGCCCGGGCCCAGATGGCGGTCGCGGCCCGGTCGTCGCCGGTCACGGTCGCCGGCAGCCGTCGCCGCCACGCGGTGCCGTCCGCCCGGACGCCGCTGAGGGTGATCGAGCCGCCGCCCGCGGTGCCTCGGTAGCGGCCGCGTACGACCAGCGGCACCCCGGGGAAGATCGCGCCGAGGCGGCCGGGGGCCAGCGTGTCCGGCACGAGGTCGAGGCCTTCGGCCGATACGGACAGGCCGGTGACGAGCGGCGCCGCGATCCGGTGATGGATGTGCTCCATGGCCTCGTCGAGGCGATCCTCGGACTCCACGAGCTCGGCCCGGCCCGCGCCGGCGGCGGCCAGCCGGTGGAGGAACCCCGCGTTGACCGCCCGGTCGATGCCCACGGTGTGCACCCGTACGCCCGCCAGCGCCGGGACCAGCGACCTCAGGATCTGGTCCTCGTTCCCGATCTGCCCATCGGTGATCAGCACGAGCACCCGATCACGGTCACGGTCGCGGTCGGCCGGGTCGCTGTCGGCGAGGAGGTGGGCGGCCATGCGCAGCGGCGCGAGCATCTCGGTGCCGCCCCGCGCGGCCAGGCCGGCCAGATGCTCGACGGCGCGGAACCGATGCCGGTCGGTGGCCGCCACCAGGCCCGACGGCAGCTCGGGCGGCGTGCAGATCTCGTGGTCGAACGACAGCACGGCGAACCGGTCGGCGCCGGACAGGGTGTCGACGATGCGGGCAGCGGCGCGCCGGGCCGCCACGATCTTCCAGCCGGCCATGCTGCCCGAGCGGTCCATCACCAGCACCACGTCGCGCGGCCGGGATGCGGCCTCGGCCGGCGGATGGACGACGGTGACGGTGAACGTGCCGTCGCCGCCTACGTCGCCGCCCACGTCGCCGCCCTCGCTACCGGCGCCGGCCTCATCGCGGCTCGCGTCCGGCGTGACGGACAGCGTCGATGCCTCGGTGGCGGCGAAGCCCAGCCGCAGGACGAAATCGCGGTCGAGTCGCTCGCCGGGCTCCAGCCGTACGGTCGTGGGGCCGTTGGCCGCCGCGTCGCCCGGCTCGTCCGGCTCGTCCGTCGCGACGACGTGCAGGGCCGACCGGATCTCGGTCAGCGGCAGCCCGGCGGGATCGATCCGCGCCGACAGCGACAGCCGCACCGGGTTGGGGAAGCCGGGTAGCAGGACCGGCGGGCTGATCCGCGACGCGTCGGGCACCGCGTCGGTGTCCGGGGCGGTGCCGGTGCCCGCCGCAACGTCGTCGAGCGGCGTGCCCGGGATGTAGCGGGGGGCCACGACCAGAGGGAACCGGAATGTCGCCCCGCCGTCTTCGTACGGCAGCGGCTGATCGAGCGTGAGCCGGACGGTGACGCGCTCACCGGGCAGGATGTTGCCGACCCGCATGGTGAACACGTCAGGGCGATCCTCCTCGGCGATCCCGGCCCGCTTGCCCGCCGCGATCGCGTCGTCGTAGTCGCGCCTGGCCTCGCCGCGCTCCTTGAGCACTCCCTCGATCACCCGGTCGGCCGCCTCCATGCGCAGGCCGGTGACGGCGGCGCGGTCGGGGAGCGGGAAGACGTACGTCGCCTCGAGCGGTTCGTCGAACGGGTTGCGGTAGCCCTGCGTGACCTCGACCCCGGCCGCCAGGCCGGTAATGGTGGCGCGCACGTCGACGACGTCGAGCGGCAGGTTGCCCTTGCCGGTGGTGAGCGCGCCCAGGCCCGCGTCCGGCCGCGGCTGCGGCCGGTCGGGCAGCGGTGCGATGCGCACGGTCATGTGGATCGCCTCCCTGGCGAGGTCGGCAGGATCGGCTCGGCGGACTCCGGGCCGGACGGGATGGCAGGCCCGGGGCCGGGCTCTGGGTGTTCCGGGAGGAGGCCGCGGCGGCGCAACTCGTCGAGGAGCGGGCGCGCGGCGGCGTCGATCGCGACGAGATCGGCGGCGGCGATGGGCCGCGGACCGCCGTCGAGCAGCAACGTCACTCCGTCGGCCAGGCGGATGCCCGGTACGACGGTCGGGGCCGAGGCGGCGGCGCCCGCGATGCCGCTCACGGCGGGCTCGGGGAGGGGGTGGGTCACGGCGCCTTCGGCCGCCGGCGCGCCGGCCCAGAACCGGCCGCGAGAGCGCCGCCGCCGTTCGCGGCGTTCGGCGCCGGGCGTCTCGGCGCCTTCCCGGGCTTCCGTGGCCTCGGCGTCCCGCGCGCCTTCGCCCGCATCGGCCTCGGCGGCGGCCTCGGAGATAGGGAGCGCACCGAGCGCGCCGATGGCGCCGCTTGTGACCGTCTCGGGCAGGCGGGCCAGCTCGCGCAGCATGCCGTCGGTGGCGCCGGCCAGCTCGGCCTGGATCTCCGCGATGGCCAGCCCGGCCGCCTGCCGTCTCTTGACGGCGACGAGCTGGAGCAGATGCCGCGGCCCGTACAGCGCGGTGCGGCCGCGCCGGGCGACCGGCGGATCGAGCAGGCCGATCGTGGTGTACCACCGGATGAGGCGCTCGTTGGGCAGCTCTCGCACCCGGCCGCTCACCTGGACGGGATCGCCGGCCAGCGCCGCGCCGGCCAGCTCAGCCAGCTCGCCGATCGTCCAGGCATCATCCCCCATGGCACTATGATGACACTGTCATGATTACAGTGTCAACTGCGGCGGAGGACAGCCTAAAAGTGGTGTCCGCCCGCATTTACAGGTATGCAGTGAAAAATGGTAGATAATTCTATAAAATAGGTAAATGGCGGTAGGTTCGGCGACGAATTCGTCGCGGCAGCGACGGGGAATACCGGTCAGTTCGCAAGCGATCTGAGAAAACGCTAGAGCGGAGTCCGTGCCTCGATTTACCTTCGGCGTTATGGATGACCGGCGCCTGGTCGAGGCAATGCGTTCACGTGACCCTGCCGCGATCGGCGCGGTCTATACCGCCTATGCCGAACGCATCTTCGCGTTCTGCTGGTTCCTACTCCGCAGCCGCGAGGCCGCCGAGGTGGCGCTGCGCGACACGCTCATCGTCGCGGCCGCACATATCGATAAATTGCGCGATCCCGGCCGATTCCGCGCCTGGCTCTATGCGATCGCCAGGATCGAGTGCGATCGCCGCGCGGCCCCGCCGGAACGAAGCCCGGACATCCCGATCGCCAGCCACGACCAAGACGACGTCGACCAGCGGATCATGGCCTGGGGCGCCGTCATGGGCCTGCCGTGGCTCACGCGCGAGGTGCTGGAGATGCTGCTCCGGCACCAGCTGCCGGTGCCCGACATCGCCGCCGTGCTCGCCGTCGTCCCCAAGGAGGTCGAAGCGGCCCTGGTCCGCTGTCGCGCCGAGCTGGAGACGGCGCTGACCGCCGAGCTGCTGGCCCACGATGGCCCGTACGGCTGCCCGGGCCGGGCGGTGCTCTTGCGCGCGCGGCAGGGCGAGCTGACCTCCGCGCTGCGGACGCGGCTGCGGCGGCACGCCGAAGATTGCGAGGCCTGCGGCGTTTTCTTGATCGAGGCCGTGTCGCCGGCCAAGGTCTACGCGCTGCTGCCGTACGCCACGCCGGCGCGCGGCCTGCGCCAGCGCGTGCTGAGCTGCCTGGTCGATCCCGAGCTGGCGCACTACCGCGACTTCGTCGCCGGGCGGTTCGACGGTTTCACCAAGAGCGGCTTCCCCATCCGGCGGCGCCGCGGCTGGGACCGGCGCACCCCGTACGACCCGGTCGGCCGCGTCATCGGCCCGTGGCGGCGGTTGCTGCACATCGCCGGCGGAGTCGCGGCCACCGCGGCGATCGCCGGCACGGTGGTGGCGCTCGTCCGCTGGGCCGGGGCCGCGCAGGACCGGGACGCCGGCCGGACCATCGCCTTTCGCGCGACGCCGTCCGTCCGCGTGCAACCCACACCGGTACGGCCCGGCCCGCATGCCCCCGTGTCCGCACCGGAGGGGAACGGCGCCAACGCCTCCTCACTCGCACCGCCCTTCCCGCCCTTCCCCGCGTTTCCGTTCGGCGGCTGCGACCCGTCCCCTTCCATGCCTTCCTTCGCCCGGTCGTCGCCGCTCGGCCGCGTGCGTGAGCCGTTCGGCTCTCCGGGCGGGGCCAATCCGGCGCCCGCGCCCACCAGGCGCGTCCCCGGCCCGCCCGATGCCCCGCCGGATCCCGGCGTCCCGCGCGCCCCGCGCGGCCCGGAAAACCCGGCCGAGCCGACGGGGCCGGGCGCCGGCCCGTCCGGCCCTCCCACGTTCCGCCCCAGCGGAAGCCCTCCGGCTCCGCCCCGTCCGTCCATCCCGCCCCGCCCGGCCCCGAGTCCTCCCGCCGGGCCGGCGCATCCACCGGTCCCGGCGCCTCCTCCGTCCACACCGCCGGGCGCCGAACATCCCCCGCCCACATCCACGTCCCCGGCCCCGATGTCCACCTCGCCATCGCAGCCCCTCGCGTGGGTCGGGAAGCCGACCGTCACCTGACAGCCGCGGCGCGCCGCGAACACTCGATGCTTGCGGTCCACTACCCTGCGCGAGATCATGATCACGTTCAGTGGCATCGGCCTGGGGGAGGTGTCATGCCGCTGTCGTCACGTCGCCGATCGGGCTGCCGTGCCGACGCGCCGGCGGCCGCGGCTCTCGCCTTGACGACGCTGCTCGGCCTCGTCGTGGCGACCGGCCTGCCGCCGCGGGCGGCGGGCGCCGCCCCGCCCGACCCCGGCGCCGACCGGCTCGCCCGCAGCGAACGAGACGTACGGCACCGAGCGGCGGCGCTCGGCCGCGTCGAAGGGCGGCTGGCCCGCGCCGACGCGGGGTTGAGGAAGGCCGCCACGCGGGCGGAGATCGCGGTCGAGCGCTACCACGGCGGCATCGTCCGGCTACAGCGGGCGCGCCGCGTCTTCCAGTACGCTCGCGCCCGGCTCGCCGTCGCGACGCACCGCTACGAGACCGCCCGCGCCGAGCTGGCGACCTTCGCGGCCAACGCCTACCGCGCCAACGTGGCGTACGGCGGCTGGACGTCGCTCGTCGGCGCGGACGGCGGACCGCAGGGCTTCATGGACCGCGCCGACCTGGTCCAGGTCATGGCCAGGCGCCAGGCGGGCCTGGTCGAACGCGTCCGGGCCACCGAGATCATCTGCGACATGTACCGGCGCCGCGCCGCGCACGCGGTGGCCGCCCAGCGGGCCGCCACGCTCCGCGCGGCAGCGGCCAAACGGCTCGCGCTGGCCGCGGTGGCCCGCCAGCGTGCCGCCGTCAGCACGCTCGGCGCCACCAGGAAACGGCTCGCGGCCCGGCTCGCCGGGGCCAGGGCCGAGACCGCGCGGCTGCGCCAGGCCCGCGCCGCGGCGGCCGCCCGCGCCGCCGCTCAGGGCACCGGTGCCGGTGGCCACGGCGTCCGGCTCGCCGGCAGCGGCCGCGGGGTCGTCGCCGCCGCGGCCGCGCTGAAATGGCTCGGCACGCCGTACTCCTGGGGCGGCGGCACGGCGGCCGGCCCGAGCTACGGCATCCTCCAAGGCGCCGGCATCAAGGGTTTCGACTGCTCAGGGCTGGCGCTGTACGCGTGGGCGCGCGCCGGTGTCAGGCTCGATCACTGGGCGGGCTCGCAGTGGACCTCGGGCCCGCACATCCCCACAAACCAGCTGCTGCCGGGCGACCTGGTCTTCTTCGCCACCAACACCAACGACCCCGGCACGATCCATCACGTCGGCATCTACGTGGGCGGCGGACGCATGGTCGAGGCCCCCTACACGGGCGCGCGGGTGCGGGTGTCCAGCGCCTGGCGCGGCGACCTCATCGGCGCCACCCGCCCGGCCTGACGCGCCCGGCCTGACGCGCCCGGCCTGCCCTCCCCGCCCCAGGCGCTGCGCCGACCGAGCGGGGCGATCAACTGGAGCCGGCGAGGCGGCGGCGGGAGCGGTCGATCTCGGCCTCGGCGTCGGTGCGGCCCACCCACGTCGCCCCCTCGACCGACTTGCCGGGTTCGAGGTCCTTGTAGACCTCGAAGAAATGCTGGATCTCCAGCCGGTCGAACTCGGGGACGTGGTGAATGTCACGCAAGTGCTCGCTGCGCGGGTCGGTGGACGGCACGCACAGCACCTTGTCGTCGCCGCCCGCCTCGTCCTGCATCCGGAACATGCCGATGGCGCGGCAGCGGATCAGGCAGCCCGGGAACGTCGGCTCCTGCAGCAACACCAAGGCGTCGAGCGGGTCGCCGTCCTCGCCCAGCGTGCCCTCGATGAAGCCGTAATCAGCGGGGTACTGGGTGGAGGTGAACAACATCCGGTCCAGCCGGATGCGCCCGCTCTCGTGGTCCATCTCGTACTTGTTGCGCTGCCCCTTGGGAATCTCGATCACCACATCGAATTCCACGATGTCCTCCGCTCCCCCCGCGCTCCATGTCTGTGAAAATCATCCCGGGGACGCCGAGGCGCGGCTCCCGCTGTCGTCATCGCCGCCGTGCCCAAGGATCTGCCGTACCCAAGCCGTACCCAAGGATGTCGTACGTCCGGTCGCCGGACGGCGCGAGGGGCCTGAAGAGGGGTGGTCGCGTGCTCAGGCGCGAGCCGATCGTGGCCTTGGTCACGCTGTGCCTGCTCAACGTGTTCGTCCTCGCGGCGGGCAGCGCCGTGGTGCGGCTCACCCCGAAGCGCGAACTCGCGCTCCAGCCGCCGACCGTCGCGGGCCGCGCGATCGTGGCGCCGGGCGGCGCGGGGGCCGCCGGCGGCTCAGGCACCACGGCCGCGGCCGGCGCCACCGGACCGCTCCCCGGCGCGAACGCCCTCGCCGCCCAGCTGGATGGCCCCATGCGGGCGGCCGGAGCGCCGGTCAACGCGGTGGTGATCGACCCGGCCGGCCGCCGCGTGCTCTACGACCAAAGATCGCGGGTGCCGCTGGTGCCGGCGTCGACGACCAAGATCGTCACGGCGGCGGCGGCGCTGGCGGCCCGCGGACCCGATCATCGGCTGACCACCCAGGTCGTCCGGTCCGCCAAGGGCATCGTGCTCGTCGGCGGCGGCGACCCCACCCTGGCCAGCCGGCGCACGGACGGCTTTCCCGGCTACGCCTCGCTGCCCGACCTGGCCGCGCGCACCGCGACCGCGTTGAAGGCGGCCGGCACGCGCCGGGTCAGGCTCGACTACGACACCTCCCTCTACGACGGGCCGCGCACCGCGCCGGGCTGGAAGCCCAACTACGTGCCGGAGGGCAGCGTCGCGCCGGTGACCGCGCTCGCCGTCGACGAGGGCCGCGCGAGTCCCAACGCCTGCGAGGAGGACTCCACGGTGCCGCGCGCCGCCGACCCGCCGCTGGCCGCGGCGCAGCGGTTCGCGCAGGCGCTGCGGCGGCACGGCGTCCAGGCCCGCCTCGGCGCCGAGGTCGTCGCCCCTCAGCGTGCGCGGCAGGTGGCGGCCGTCCAGTCGCCGCCGATGCGCGCGCTCGTGGAGCACACGCTGGAGTGCAGCGACAACGACCTGGCCGAGGCGCTGGCCCGCCAGGTCGCGCTCGCGCGGCACCGGCCGGCCGACTTCGCCGGCGCGAGCCGGGCGGTGCACGATGTGCTCGCCGAGCTGGGGGTCGCCGAGGGTGTGCGGGTCAGCGACGGCAGCGGGCTCTCGGTGCTCAACCGCATCACGCCGGCGGCCCTCGCGAAGATCGTCGCGCTGGCCGCCGACGGCCGGCACCCCCGGCTGCGCGCGGTGATCACCGGGATGCCGGTGGCGGGCTTCTCCGGCACGCTGGAGGACCGCTATGCCGGCGACACCACGCTCGCGGGCGCCGGCGTCGTACGGGCGAAGACCGGCACGCTGTCCGACGTGAGCACCCTCGCCGGGCTCGCCTATGACGCCGACGGCCGGCTGCTGGCGTTCGCGTTCATGGTCAACGACGTCACCTCGACGAGTTTGGCCCGGGTGGCCCTCGACCGGCTCGCCTCCGTCCTCGCCGGCTGCGGCTGCCGCTGACCGGCCAGGACGCTTCCGGGAGTTGCCGCGAGCGGTCCGTTCGTTCCCCTGAAAGCGAAAGCAGCCGGTTGAGCCTGCCCGCATGGGGAGAGGCGAGCGGGCAAGGAAGAGCGGGCAAGGAAGCCGGCAGACAAGAGCGGGCGAGGAAAACGGCCGCGTGCCGGGGTACGGAACGTACGGTGGAACTCGTGGTCCGCCGACGGCCCGGGGTAGATCGGGCCGGGGCGAGTGGACCGGACGAAGAGAGAGAGCGGGTAAGTGGCCACATCGATGATCGACTGGAATGTCGCGGTCCAAACCGGAATTCGTCTGGTCCGACCGGGTCCGCAGGTCAGTCCGGAGGACGCCCATCAGGTCGTTGGACAGCTTCGCGAGCTGTCCCAGGTGGCGCAGGGGCACGTACGCGACTTCACCGGGATGGACGGCGCGCTCGACCCGTCGCCGGCCCAAATCGTCGACCGCCCGGGCTGGATCAGGGCCAACGTCGACGGGTTCCGTGTCGTGCTGGAGCCGCTGATGGACGAGCTGTCGGCGCGGCGCGGCCCCGGCATCTTCGGCGGCGGCGCGGGGGGCGCGGTCGTCCAGGCCGTCGGCTCGCGGGTCACCGGCATCCAGGTCGGCTCCATCCTCGCCTACATGGCGGGCCGCGTGCTCGGCCAGTACGAGCTGTTCTTGCCGCCCGACCCCGACGGCCGGGCCCCGACCGGACGGCTCACGCTGGTGGCGCCCAACATCGTGCACGTCGAGCGCGAGCTTGACGTGAACCCCGACGACTTCCGCCTTTGGGTGTGCCTGCACGAGGAGACCCACCGGGCCCAGTTCGCCTCGGTGCCGTGGCTGCGCTCGTACGTCCAGGACCAGATGACGGAGTTCCTGCTCGCCTCCGATCTCGACCCGGGCGCGCTGGTGGAGCGGCTGCGCGAGGCGGCGGGCGCGGTGGCCGACGCGGTCCGGGGCGGCGACTCCAACTTGATCGACGCCATCCAGACGCCCGAGCAGCGCAAGATCCTCGACCGGCTCACCGCGGTGATGACGCTGGTCGAAGGGCACGGCGACTACGTCATGGACGCCGTCGGCCCCGAGGTCGTGCCTTCGGTGGCCGAGATCCGGGCGCGGTTCCAGGGCCGCCGCGAGGCAAGCGGCCGGCTCGACAAGACCATCCGCCGGCTGCTCGGCATCGACATCAAGATGAAGCAGTACGCCGAGGGCTCCCGGTTCGTGCGCACCGTGGTCGGCCAGGTCGGCATGGCCGACTTCAACCGGGTCTGGACCTCCCCGGAGACGCTCCCGACGCGGGAGGAGATCAAGGAGCCGGCCGCCTGGATCGCACGGGTGGTCGGCGTGCCCGCGATCGAGCCGCCGGCCAACGGCAGCTCGCCCAACGGCGCTGCGGGCGGCCATGACGGCCATGACGGCCATGACGGCCATGGCCCGGCTGACGAGTCGTGACCTAGGCGCGCGGCGTGGGGCCTGACCCGGCGGTCGCCACCGTCCGTACCGCCGTCCGCCGGGCGCTGGGCGAGTACGACCCGGCCGCGGGGCGGGTGATCGTCGCCTGCAGCGGCGGCGCCGACTCGGTGGCGCTGGCCGCGGCCCTGGCCTTCGAGGCGCCCAGATCCGGGCACCGCGCCGGGGCCGTGACGGTCGACCATGGGCTCCAGGAGGGCTCGGCCGAACGCGCCGGCGAGGTCGTCCTGCTGCTGCGCGATCTCGGGCTCGACCCGGCCGAGGCGGTGCCGGTCAAGGTGGACGACCGGGGCGGGCTGGAGGCCGCGGCGCGCGAGGCGCGCTACGCGGGCCTGCGGGAGGCGGCCGTCCGGCTGGGGGCGGCGGCGGTCCTGCTCGGTCACACCCGCGACGATCAGGCCGAGACGGTGCTGCTCGGGCTCGCCCGCGGCTCCGGCGCTCGATCGCTCGCCGGCATGCCGCCCGCGTTCGACCGGGGCGGGGTCTGGTTCGCCCGGCCGCTGCTCGATCTCGATCGCGCCACCACCCGTCGTGCCTGTGCCGCCCTGGGGCTGCCGGTCTGGGACGATCCGCACAACGCCGATCCGGCCTTCACCAGGGTCCGGGTGCGGCGCGACGCGCTGCCCGCGCTCGAGGGGGCTCTGGGGCCCGGGGTGGCCGCGGCGCTGGCCCGCACCGCCCGGATGCTGCGCGCGGACGCCGACGCGCTCGACGCCTGGGCCGACCGCGCCTGGCACGCCGCCGCCCGGGCCGCGGGCGATGCGGCGGCCCCGTCCGGTCCACGGGGCGCCGACCAGGGCGCACCCGACCGGGGTGCGCTCGACCGGGGTGCGCTCGACATCGCGATGCTGGCTGAGCTGCCCAGGGCCGTACGGACCCGGGTGCTGCGCCGGGCCGCGATCGCCGCGGGCAGCCCGCCGGGCACGCTGGCCGCCGTCCACATCGACGAGGTCGACCGGCTGATCACCGCCTGGCACGGGCAGCGGCACGTGGACCTCCCGGGCGGCGTACGTGCGGCCCGCCGGTATGGGAAGCTGCTGCTGTTCGGCTTCGGCGAACCCACGTAGAGCCAGGTCGCCCCTAGGAGGGTTGTGGACGAGAAGGACATGGGTGCCGATCTCGAGAAGGTGCTCATTCCCGCGGACGAGCTGCAGGCAAAGATCACGTCGCTGGCCGCACAGATCAGCGGCGACTACGCGGGCCGCGATCTCCTGCTGGTCGGCGTGCTCAAGGGCGCCGTCATGGTCATGGCCGACCTGGCCAGGGCGCTCGACCTCGAGGTCGAGATGGACTGGATGGCGGTCTCGTCGTACGGCTCGGGCACCAAGTCGTCCGGCGTCGTGCGGACCATCCTCGACCTCAAGACCGACATCACCGACCGGCATGTGCTCCTCGTCGAGGACATCGTCGACTCGGGGCTGACGCTCGCCTGGCTGATCAGCAACCTGCGCTCGCGCAACCCCGCGTCCCTCGAAGTTTGCGCACTGCTGCGGAAGCCCGAGGCGGCGCGGATCGCGGTGGACGTCAAGTACGTCGGGTTCGATATCCCGAACGAGTTCGTCATCGGCTACGGGCTCGACTATGCCGAGAAGTACCGCAACCTGCCCTTTGTGGGAACGCTCGCTCCGCACGTGTACGGTGGCGGGCGGGAACAACACGGGAACAACAGGGACTAGCCAGGACGTTGCACCGTGCGAATGGGTACGCCGGTGATCGTCGGCTGCGACGTTTGTCGCGCCGGTGTACCGTCGGTATCTCGGCTGTAAACCGGGTAACCACTAGGGAGACCGCCCCGCGGGCCAGGTGCGAGCCGATGGCGAGCACGTGGGTCGGTGGGGTTTCGCAGACGCTGGTCAGGAGGGACGGGCCCCGGAAGGGGTTGCCGGATAAATGGACGTCAAGCGCTACTTTCGCGGACCACTGCTGTGGATTCTGCTGTTCGGGTTGCTGGTCGCCCTTGTGATGTGGGGTGTCAACCCCGGTGGGTCGTATGAGAAGACCGACACCTCCAAGGTCATCACGGCGATCAACAACAACCAGGTCCGATCGGCGCTGGTCGTGGACAAAGATCAGCGAATCGAGATCACCCTCAAGGACAGCGGCAAGAAACAGCAGGCCTCCTGGGTGGACGGCCAGGGCAAGGACCTGGCCAACCTGCTGCAGCAAAAGGCCCAGCAGGGCCAGCTGCCCGGCGGCTACAACGTGCAGGTGCCCAAGCAGAACCTCTTCGTGAGCCTGCTGTTCAGCTTCCTGCCCATCGTCGTGGTCGTGCTGATCTTCCTGTTCATCATGAACCAGATGCAGGGCGGCGGCTCGCGGGTGATGAACTTCGGCAAGTCCAAGGCGAAGCTCATCACCAAGGACACCCCCAAGACCACCTTCAACGACGTGGCCGGGGCGGACGAGGCGATCGAGGAGCTGCAGGAGATCAAGGACTTCCTGCAGAACCCCGCCAAGTTCCAGGCCATCGGCGCCAAGATCCCCAAGGGCGTGTTGCTGTACGGCCCGCCCGGCACCGGTAAGACGCTGCTGGCCCGCGCGGTGGCCGGCGAGGCCGGGGTGCCGTTCTACTCGATCTCCGGTTCCGACTTCGTCGAGATGTTCGTCGGCGTCGGCGCGTCCCGCGTCCGCGACCTGTTCGAACAGGCCAAGGCCAACGCCCCGGCGATCATCTTCATCGACGAGATCGACGCCGTCGGCCGGCACCGCGGCGCGGGCCTCGGCGGCGGGCACGACGAGCGCGAGCAGACCCTCAACCAGCTGCTGGTCGAGATGGACGGCTTCGACGCCAAGGGAGGCGTGATCCTGATCGCCGCCACCAACCGGCCCGACATCCTCGACCCCGCGCTGCTGCGCCCCGGCCGGTTCGACCGGCAGATCGCGGTCGACACCCCGGACATGGAGGGCCGCAAGGCGATCCTGCGTGTTCACGCCAAGGGCAAGCCTTTCACCCCGGTCGTCGACCTAGACACGATCGCGCGCCGCACGCCCGGCTTTACCGGCGCCGACCTGGCAAATGTGATCAACGAGGCCGCTCTGCTGACGGCCCGGCAGGACAAGCGGGCCATCGACGACGACGCGCTCGAGGAGTCGATCGACCGGGTCATCGCCGGACCGCAGCGGCGGACCAGGGTGATGTCCGACCACGAGAAGAAGATCACCGCGTACCACGAGGGCGGTCACGCCCTGGTGGCCTGGGCCCTGCCGCACGCGGCACCGGTGCACAAGGTGACCATCCTGTCGCGTGGCCGGTCGCTCGGGCACACGCTCGTGCTCCCGACCGAGGACAAGTACACCCAGACCCGCGCCGAGATGATCGACACCCTGGCCTACGCCCTCGGTGGCCGTGCGGCTGAGGAGCTTGTCTTCCACGAGCCGACGACGGGTGCGGGTAACGACATCGAGAAGGCGACCGCGATCGCCCGCGCGATGATCACCCA
>DASTYC010000005.1:0-16332 GCA_035765195.1 Streptosporangiaceae bacterium | reverse complement strand
GAGGCCGGCCATCCAGGTGGCGCGGCGTACCTCGCCGTCGGTGAAGACCTCGATGCCGGCCTCGCGCTGCACCTCGATCGCGGCGAGCGCCGCCTCGTCCTCGACGGCGCGCAGCCGCTCGGCGTCGATCTCGCCGCGCTCGTACGCGGCGCGCGCGGCGAGCAGTTCCGGCGGACGCAACAGGCTGCCGACGTGCTCGGCATGGAAATTCGTCGCCATGACCTTACTCCTCGATCGCGGATGTCCTGGCCGCTGGGCTCGCGCGTGACATCCGGTGGGACCCGACGGGATGTGGGCGTGATCTAACAGGACTTAGTTGGACTCAGGGCGATATGCGGGGCTGGCTCTCAGGCAACTCTCCGCCGTGCGCCGTTTCAAGTCCTCTCGGCATATTGATCGAGTCGATCGGCGCTCGTCCAAACAACCGCCGTGAAATTTCGTCTTTACTCACATTCCATCCGGCAGGTCATCAGGCGTACCTTGCGCCGGGCGTCGTCCGGGCTCGTCGCGGCGCGGCGGCGACCGATCGGCCGCTCGGCGCGGGGTTCGGTCGGCGCGCGGCGCCGGGTCGGATCGGCCGGTCAGCGCGGCCACCTCGCCGTCCAGTTCCGGTCGTCCTCGGCTTCGTGCCACACGGCCCCGTTGCCGGAAACTGCCCCGTGGCCGGCCGCCGTGCGGTCGCCGTTCGAAGCGCGATACCCGGTCGCCGAGCCGGTCCCGTTCCCGTTCGAGGCGCCGTTCCCGTTCGGGGCGCCGTTCCCGTTCGGGGCGGCGTTCCCGTTCGCGTGCGCGATGGCGTTCCCGTTCCCGTTCCCATGCGTCGGGTGCGCGTCCCGGGACAGGTCCGTCACGAGGTCCTGGAGCACGACGCTGATGCGGGCCGCCTCGTCGCCGACGCGGTCGACCAGCCGCTCCAGCCTGATCGAGTCCTGTCCGGACCGCGGCCCGGACATGTCCCGGTAGTACGTGGCGAAGCCCTGGATGACGCTGAGCGGCAGCCGCAGCTCGCGGCCGGCCTCGTCGACGCGGCGCAGCGTGCGCTCCTTGTCCCGGCGGGCGTCGCCGACCTGCTCGATCAGCGTGTTGACGGCCTGCGCGACCTGACTCGGCTCGCTGTGTTCGTCCCGTACCGGCACCCGGCGCGACAGGTCTCCGGCGACGGCCGCCTCCACCGTCTGTTCGATCTCCGTCAACTGCGGTGTGCCGGACCGTACGACGCGCAGGCCGACGAACGCCATCACGGCCAGGGCCAGCCCGCCGGCCAGCAACGCCGTCTGCGTCATCCGTCCGATCGCCGCGTCCGCGGCGGTCACGTTGGCGGCCACGATGAGCGTGGTGCCCTCGACCGGCGTGCTGACGAGCACCCGCCACTGGTCGCCGGTGGCGCGGGCCGGCACGGTGAACGGCTGTCCGTTCCGCCGCGCCAGGTCGGGCGGGAGCATCGGGCCCGAGGCACCGGTCCATGCCGTCACGCCGAACTCCCTGACGAACTCGCCGTCGCCGGTGCGCAACTGGGCGGCGACGCCCTCCGGCAGCGGCCGCGAGTAGTAGAAGAAGGCCCGGCGCTCCGGGTCGGTCGACCGCGGGAAGCCGGGCGAGAGCATCCAGGTCGGTCCGGAGCCGATCGCCGCCGACGTCTCCTGCAACTGCGCGTCGGCGCGGTCGGTCACGTAGTCGCGCAGCGCGAGGGAGCCGGCGACGCCGAGTGCGGCGAACCCGGCGGCCGCGATCGCCAGCAGCGCGAGCACGAACTTCGCGCGCTGCGGCACGCGGGTGACGGCGGCGGTGACGCGTTCGGCGATCGGCCGGACCGCCCGGCTGCGGAGGAGCCGCTCGCGGCCGCGCGCCAGCCACTCGGCCGCCCGGCCGCTCGCCCACTCGCCGAGCCGCGACGGTGCGCGGCCGGCCGCCGTGCCGTCGCGATCGTGGTCGAAGCCGGGCTCCAGGCTCAGATCCGGACCGTGGTCGGGATCGGCCGACCGGCGTCCGGGCACGAGCTCGACGATTTCATGGTTGCCCTCGATGCGCACGGGGGGTCTCCCTCACACGGCGATGCCCACAACGTTCATAATGACCTGTTTTGTAGGCAGTCAACCCCGGGGGGCCAACCGCGGGGCTGTGATCCCATGTCGTGCGCGCTGAAAAACTTTCACCGGACGCCGCAGGTCACGGCCCGGCACTCGCGTCGTCGTTGACTGGCCTGATTCGACAATCGAACAATGACGTCCGCTCCCACACCCCATTTCGGTGTACAGGTCCACCCGGCCTGCCCTGAAGGGATCCCCATGGACGTCGTTCGCAATTCCCGGAGGAGAGGGCTCCTTCGGCGGGGCGGGGAACGCCGGCCGGCCCTGCTGGCCGCGCTCTCCTCGATCGTGATGGCCGCCGGCACCGTGCTGGTCGCGTTGACCGTCTCGGCGACGCCGGCCGCCGCGGCCGGCACCGGCACCGGCTTCCTCCGCACCAACGGCAACAAGATCGTCGACAGCACAGGGGCGACGGTACGGCTGACCGGGATCAACTGGTTCGGCATGGAGACGGACAACCACACGTTCCACGGGCTGTGGGCCGGCCGCAACGCCACCTGGCAGATGCAGATCGACCACATGGCCCAGCTCGGCTTCAACACGATACGGGTGCCCTACACTGGCGACTCCCTGCGTCCCGGCGCGCAGGCCACCAGCATCAACACCGACAGCAACCCGGACCTCATCGGGCTGAGCCCGCTGCAGATCCTGGACAAGGTCGTCGAGCGCGCCGGGCAGCGGGGGATGCGCATCATCCTCGACCGGCACCGTCCGTCGGCGGCCGGCCAAACCCCGCTGTGGTACACCTCCAGCGTCTCCGAGGCGAGCATGATCGCCGACTGGCAGATGCTGGCCCAGCGCTACGCGGGCAACCCGACCGTCATCGGCGCCGACCTGTTCAACGAGCCGCACGCGGAAGGCACCGACCCCAACGGCACCGGCGCGTGCTGGGGCTGCGGCGTCACCGCCCGCGACTGGCGCCTCGCCGCGCAGCGCATCGGCAACGCCGTGCTGTCCGCCAACTCCAACTGGCTGATCTTCGTCGAGGGCGTCAGCTGCCCGTCCGGCGGCACCCCGAACTCCTTCGACAACATCCCCGACGACCCGTTGACGTGCGACTGGTGGGGCGGCAACCTGGCCGCGGCCGCACAGTTCCCCGTGCAGCTGAACGTCGCGAACCGGCTCGTGTACGCGCCGCACGACTACGGCATCTCCGTCTTCGACCGGCAGCCGTGGTTCAACGACCCGAACTTCCCGAACAACCTGCCGGACATCTGGGATCACTTCTGGGGCTACCTGTCCAAGAACAACGCCGCCCCGATCATGCTCGGCGAGTTCGGGAGCACGCTGGCCAACCCGCTCGACACCCAGTGGCTGACCAGGTTGATGAGCTACCTGACCTCGAACGGCATGTCGTTCACCTACTGGGCGTGGAACCCCAACTCCGGCGACACCGGCGGGATCGTGCAGGACGACTGGGTGACCGTCAACCAGAACAAGATGAACATCATCGGGCCCTCCCTGGTCCCGCCGGTCGGCGGCACGCCGACGACGACGCCGCCCAGCACCTCCAACCCGCCGGGCGGAACCGTCTCCTGCACGACCTCCTACGCCCTCACCAATAGCTGGCAGGGCGGTTTCCAGGCCGGTCTGACCGTCACCAACAGCGGCAGCTCGACGTGGAACAACTGGAGGGTCACCTGGACGATGCCGTCCGGGGTGACGCTGAGCAACGGGTGGAACGCCACGGTGACCCAGAGCGGGACGACGTTCACGGCGCAGGCGCCGAGCCACGCGACCAGTCTCGCGCCGAACGCCTCGGCGACGATCGGCTTCACGGCCAACGGCGCGTCCAGCCCGGGAGCGACGAACATCGCCTGCTCGTAGCGACGTCCATTGATGCCTCCACGGCGGGCCGGCGCGTGCGCCCGCCGCGGAGGCGCCGGCACCCGGTCGCGTAGCCGCCTGCCCCGGCGCGACCGGGTGCCGTCTTCCGGGATGGCCCGCTGAACGGTAGGTTCAAGTCCGCATATTCGGGATTTTGGGGATTTGATATCGGGCCGGACCCGGAGGAACGATGTCCCTACTCGCTCAGCTGGTCACCGCGATCTCCACCGGCTCGGTCGAGGTGGTGGATCTGACCGCTCCGCTGTCGGAACAGACGCCCGTGCTGCGCCTGCCGGAGCCGTTCGCCAACACCGTGCACTTCTCGCTGCGCGAGCTCAGCCACTACGACGAGCGCGGGCCGGCGTGGTATTGGAACGACATCGTCACCGGCGAGCACACCGGCACCCACTTCGACGCGCCGATCCACTGGGTGACCGGCAAGGACGGCGACGACGTCTCCCAGGTGGCGCCGCAGCGGCTGGTCGCGCCGGCCGTGGTGCTGGACGCGACCGCGATGGCCGCCGCCGACCCCGACTTCCTGCTGCGGGTCGAGCACGTGCAGGAGTGGACGAAGACCCACGGCGCGCTGCCGGAGGGCGGCTGGCTGCTCTACCGCACCGGCTGGGACGTCCGCGCCGACAACGAGCAGGACTTCCTCAACACCGACGAGACCGGTCCGCACACGCCCGGCATCTCGGCCGAGTGCGCGCGGTGGCTGGCCACGGAGACGCCGATCATCGGGATCGGCGTCGAGACGGTCGGCACCGACGCCGGCTCGGCGCACGGCTTCGACCCGCCCTTCCCCTGTCACTCGTTCCTGCTCGGCGCGGGCAAGTACGGCCTGACCCAGCTGCGCAACCTGGACCGGCTGCCGCCCCAGGGCGCGGTGCTGATCGCCTCCCCGCTGCCGATCGTGGGCGGCTCGGGCAGTCCCACGCGCGTCCTCGCCCTGGTCGAACGCTGAGCGCCTGGCGGGAGGCCGGATGAAGGTCGCCGAAGCCGTCGGAAGGCGGCTCGCCGGGCTCGGGGTCGACACGGTCTTCGGCGTGGTGGGCAGCGGCAACTTCCACGTCACGAACGCGCTCGTCGCGCACGGCGCCAGGTTCGTCGCCGCCAGGCACGAGGGCGGCGCGGCGACCATGGCCGACGCCTACGCGCGGGTCAGCGGAAAGGCCGGCGTGCTCTCGGTGCACCAGGGCCCTGGGCTGACCAACGCGCTCACCGGCATCACCGAGGCGGCCAAGAGCCGGACGCCCCTGCTGGTGCTGGCCGCGGACGTCGGCGCGGCCGCGGTGCGCTCGAACTTCCGCCTCGACCAGGCCGCGCTCGCCCGTGCAGTCGGAGCGGTCCCGGAACGGCTGCACTCGCCCGGCAGCGCGCTCGCCGACCTGCACCGCGCCTACCGCACGGCGCTGACGGAACGCCGTACGGTGCTGCTCAGCCTGCCCCTGGACGTACAGGCCGCCGAGCTGGGCGACCCGGAGCCGCTCGAGAAGCCGGAGGGCCCGCCGGCGCCGCCCGAAGCGCCCGTGCCCTCGCCCGAAGGCATCGCCCGGCTGGCGGACGCGCTCGCCGCCGCCCGGCGGCCGGTCTTCCTCGCCGGTCGGGGCGCACGGCTGGCGGCGGCGCGCGAGCCGCTGCGGGAGCTGGCCGATCGCACCGGCGCGTTGCTGGCCACGTCGGCGGTGGCGCGCGGCCTGTTCCGCGGTGACCCGTTCGACCTCGACGTGAGCGGCGGGTTCGCCTCGCCGCTCGCCGCCGAGCTGATCCGCGGCGCCGACCTGCTCGTGGGCTGGGGCTGCGGGCTCAACATGTGGACGCTGCGCCACGGCACGCTCGTCGCCCCCGGCGCCACGGTCGTTCAGGTGGATCTGGACAGGGAGGCGCTCGGCGCGCACCGGACCATCGACATCGGGTTGGTCGGCGACGTCGCGGAGACGGCCCGGGCGGTGGCGGTCGAGCTGGCCCGCCGGGACTTCTCCGCGCCGGGCTATCGCTCCGCGGAGCTCGCCGGCCGGCTGGCCCGCGAGCTGCGCTGGCGGGATGTGCCGTACGAGGACGACTCGGGCGCCGGGCGCGTCGACCCGCGCACGTTGTCGATCGCCCTGGACGACCTGCTGCCGCCGGAACGGACCGTCGCCGTCGACTCCGGCAACTTCATGGGCTATCCCGCGATGTACCTGGGCGTGCCCGACGCCGACGGGCTGGTCTTCACCCAGGCGTTCCAGTCGATCGGGCTCGGGCTGGCCACCGCGATCGGCGCTGCGCTCGCCCGGCCCGACCGGCTCACGGTCGCTGCGCTCGGCGACGGCGGCGCGCTGATGGGGGTCGGCGAGCTGGAGACCGCGGTACGGCTCGGGCTCGGCCTGCTGATCGTTGTGTACGACGACGAGGCATACGGCGCCGAGGTACACCATTTCGGGCCCGACGGGCATGCGCTGGAGACCGTCACGTTCCCGCCGGCCGACATCGCCGAGATCGGCCGTGGTTTCGGCTGCGCCGCGATCACGGTACGGCGGCGGGAGGACGTCGCTGCCGTGTCCGGCTGGCTGACCGGCCCGCGCGACCGGCCGCTGGTGGTCCACGCCAAGGTGAGCGCGGCGCGGCCGGCGTGGTGGCTGGAAGAGGCCTTCCGCGGCCACTGACGCCGCGGCGCGGGCCCACATTCGGCCTGATGCGGAAATTCGATCGACACGGCGGGGCGTCGCGCCGGACAGTGGGGATATGGATGCGGCCTTTCTCGCGATGGCGGTGGCGGCCGGCGCGGCCGTCGCCGGACGGCTCGCCGGCCCGCACGACGCTGTGCCGATCGCCTTCTTCGGCTTCTGGGCGGCGGCGCTGGTGTGGACGCTGGGCCGCTTCCCCGCGGCGGGCGGGGGGAACGCCGAAGATCTGGAAATCGTGGAAGACGCAGAAGACGCAGAAGATGCAGAAAACGTGAAAGATGTGAAAGCCGTGGAAGCCGTGGAAGGCCACGACGCCGCCCATGTCGCGGGCGCCCTGGTCAACGCGGTCGACGCGGATGATCGCGCACCTCGGCTCGTCGCCGCGCCCGACCGGGAGCCGGAGGTGCGGACGGGCATCTGATCGTTACTTGGGGGTTGGCAACTGTACGTGGCCGTGCCACGCTATGGCGTTATCGGCCGACAAGATCGATCGGGGGATGACCGGCGCGAGGAGGCAGGCATGGTCGAGGAGGACCTCACGACCACCGTGGTGCGGCACCTCGACTACCGCGTCCTCGTGCTGGCCGGCGAGATCGACATGCACACCGCCCCCAGGCTGCGCGACGAGATGTTCCAGCTCATCGAGGAGGAGCCGCGGCCGCTCGTTGTCGACCTGACCGACGTCTCGTTCTGCGACTCGGCGGGAGTGAACATCGCGGCGGCCGCCCGCAAGCACGCGGCCCGCCATCGGGTCACGCTGGCCGTGGTGGGGCTCAACGCCAGAGTCGACAAGGTCTTTCGGATGACCGGGATGGACAGGCTGATCCCGACCTACGCGACCTTGCCCGAGGCGGCGTTCGATCTGATCAAGACCAGCCTGTCCGACTGAGCCGCCGGGCACCGGCCGTGTGGCCGGCGCCCGGCCGGGCTCAGTTCAGGCGCTTGCGGGAGTTCCTTAGTCGGCGGCGCTGGGACGGATCGAGCATGAAATACCCCACCACCGGCACCGCGATGAGGCCGAGCACCGCCAGGGTGAACAGCCATCCCGGAAGCATCACATAGAGAAGAATGGCGACGGCTACGCCACCAATGACGTACATGGTCCCTCTGGACATAATGCAACCGCCTCCAACCGCGGAATCGACATTAGGGGAACGCGCGTCAACGCACCGAGGTTCCACGATATATCGCGAATCCTCGATCGCGAAGGGCCGGTGCGGGCGGACCGGCAGTCCCGGTTTGACCTGCGACGCCCGCGATATGTGTGATACCCGAGATGACGCGGCGCCCTACAACCCGCGCCAGCCCTACAACCCGCGCTAGACGCGCAGGGCCAGCTGGCCGCCGCCCAGCGTGCGCAGCACCTCGCTGTGCAGCGCGCCGTTGGTGCACACGACGCTGCCGCCGTCCGGGCTCGGCACGCCGTTCAAATCGGTGAAAAGCCCGCCGGCCTCTTCCACGATGACCTGCAGCGCGGCCAGGTCCCACAACGAGACCTCGGGCTCGGTGGAGATGTCGACGGCGCCCTCGGCCACCAGGACGTGCGACCAAAAGTCGCCGAACGCCCGCGTCCGCCACACGGCGCGGGTCAGTTCGAGCAGGTGGGGGAGCCGTCCCTGCTCCTCCCAGCCGCTGAGGCTGGAGTACGACAGCGAGGCGTCGGCCAGGTTGGCGATCTTGGAGACCTGGCAGCGGGTGGCCTTGGCCAGACTGCGGCCCGTCCAGGCGCCGCCCTCCCGCGCGGCCCACCAGCGCCGGCCCAGCGACGGCGCCGAGACCACGCCGACGACCACCTCGTCGTATTCCATCAACGCGATCAACGTCGCCCAGACCGGCACGCCGCGAACGAAGTTCTTGGTGGCGTCGATCGGGTCGATGACCCAGCAGCGCGCGCCGTGACCGGTCTTGCCGTACTCCTCGCCCAGCACGGCATCGCGCGGCCGGGCGCGTTTGAGCGTGCCGCGGATGGACTCCTCGACGCTCCGATCGGCATCGCTGACCGGGGACAGATCCGGCTTCGTCTCGATGCGCAGGTCGAGTGAGCGGAACCGACGCGTCGTAATGTCGTCGGCCGCGTCCGCGAGTACATGCGCGAGACGCAGATCGTCCGTATACCCTGCCACGAGGCGACACGCTACCGCGATCACGACGTCAACACACAGAGTGCATGCGTAGCACGCGGGTCGACGGCGCGGCGCGGCGCAGACCGCGCGGCCCCCGGCGAGTCGCGGCCGGGGCGACGGTCCGTCTGACACCCGCTCGCGGAGGATGCGACCATGGGGCGCATGCCGCACGAATTCCCCGCCTGGGTCGGCGAACTGACCGATCCACGCCGGGCGACCACACTGGAGGAACTCGCCGACCGGCTCTCGGGGCTCGCCGAGCACGCGATCGACGTCTCCAAGCGCCTGCAGGCGCTGCTCGCCGAGCTCAACGCGCCGTTCCAGCACGACGCGCTCTACGAGCGGGTGGAGCGGCTGGACGTGCGCGCCACCGAAGCCGTCGAGGAGGTGTCGGGCGAGATCTCCGCCTCCGGGCAGCAGCGGCTCGACCGGGTGTGGGCGGCGTGGCACGAGCGCGACGCCGGCTCGGACGAGGAGTTCCGCAAGCGGCTCGACGCCGACGTCGTGCCTGTGCTGGCCCGGCAGCAGCGGGCGGTCGACGACCAGGTCAAGGAGCGTGCGGCGGCGGCCGCGAGCGCCGCCAAGGCGACGATGCTGTCCCGCGTGGAGGAGCTCGCCGTCTCGGTCACCGAGTTGATCCACGAGATCTTGCCGCTCGGCCACGAGGGACTCACGCTGGCGAGCCGGATCTCGGCGCTGTCCGCCCAGGCGCGTCGCACCACCGGCGGATACGGCCCGATCCCCGCCGAGCTGTCCGATGAGGCGGCGGCGCTGTCGGCCGAGTACGACGAGGCCGTCGCCCGGCTGGAGCTGGAGTGGGCCGCGCTCGGCGCGCGCACGGCCACGGTCAAGTCGGCGTTGCGCGCGGTGGAGGAGACCGCGTTCAGCGAGGTGGCGACGGCGCTGACGCGGTGCGTCGAGGAGATCGCCATTCCCCACGTCAACGTGCTGGACGACGTGGAGGCCATCGGGCTGGCCCTGGTCGACGCGCTGGCCTGAGCGCGCCGCGGCCGGATCCGGCGCCTTGACAGCGCGCCCGCGGGCATTTCCTTGACAACGCGACCGCACGTGCCGGTCGGCGGAAAGCCCCTCGTTCAGGGGCCTGCGCGCCTATTCGACGAACCGCCTGACTTTTTGTCTGCCATTCGGAGTGAGGAGCCGGTAAACCGGAGGCGGGAAAGCGGCAAATCATGGGCGTTTTGTCCCGGCACCGGCGTTGCTACACTCCGCGATGCCGAAATTGTCGGTTTGGGGGTGGGGCGCCGCTTTCCTGGGGGGACTCCGCGCATGTCACAGGTACACCATTTTTCATATGGACTGATTACTCCGGTGCTCGCTTACGTCATGTCGTGCATCGGTTCCCTGCTCGGCCTGCTCTTCACCGCGAGAGCCCGCGCGACATCCGGGGCCTCCAGGGGATGGTGGCTGGTCCTGGGGGCGCTGGCGATCGGCGGCACCGGCATCTGGGTCATGCATTTCATCGCGATGCTGGGGTTCAGCATCCCGCGCGCGACGATCCGGTACGACGTGCCGCTCACTTTGGTCAGCGCGCTTATCGCCGTGGTCGTCGTGGGCGTGGGATTGTTCACCGTCGGGTTCGGCGGGCCCCGGCAATACACGTTGCTGGCCGGCGGCGCGCTCGCCGGGATCGGCGTGGCGAGCATGCACTACACGGGCATGCTGGCCATGCGC
This sequence comes from Streptosporangiaceae bacterium, assembly GCA_035765195.1. Classification (GTDB taxonomy): domain Bacteria; phylum Actinomycetota; class Actinomycetes; order Streptosporangiales; family Streptosporangiaceae; genus CALAED01. The sequence continues at coordinate 5,937 of DASTYC010000005.1, read as the reverse complement.
GCCACCGCACAGATCCGCTACGACGCCGGAATGGTCGCGCTATCCGTGCTGATCGCCATCGCGGCGGCGACCGCCGCGCTCTGGTTCACCGCGCTGGTGCGCGGAGCCGTCGCCACGATCGCGGCGGCGCTCATCATGGGCGTGGCCGTCAGCGGTATGCACTACACGGGGATGGCGGCGATGCGGGTACGAGTGGACACCCGAATGCAGGTGCCCTCCGGCGCGCCGCCGGCCGATTTCCTGCTCCCCCTCATCATCGCGATCAGCGTGATCACCATGCTCCTGCTCACCATCCTCGCGATGTCACCGAATGAGGAGGAGATGCGGTTGGACGCGGCGTTGGTGGAGCGCATCCATCAGCGCCGCATGGCGGCGGACGGCGATCTTTCGTACTACCTGCCCGGCACCCACGGCAACGGCAACGGCCACGGCAACCGGAACGGCAACCCGAACGCGTACCGGCCGAGCGGCGACCCCCATGACCCATCGATCCGGACCGGAGGATGGTTCGACGCCGGCTCGTAGCACCGTTTCGCCGTTCCGCCGTTCCGGCAGGGATTCGGCTCAGTCGATGTCCGCGGTGTCGCGGGCGGCGAGCAGGCGGCGCAGCGAGTCGAGCCTGGCGGGGTCGGTGTGTCCCGCCTCGACCCACGCGTCCAGCGCGCAGTCGGGCTGGCGGTGGGTGCAGGCCCGCGGGCAGCCGGCCGCGCCCTCCTCCAGGTCGGGGAAGGCGGCGAGCAGCGAGTCGGTCCGTACGTGCGCCAGCCCGAAGCTGCGCACCCCGGGCGTGTCGATGATCCAGCCGCCGGCGGGAAGCTTCAGCGCGATCGCCGACGAGGACACGTGGCGGCCGCGGCCGGTCACCGGGTTGACCTGCCTGACCGCCCGCTCCGCCTCCGGGAGCAGGGCGTTGACCAGCGTCGACTTGCCGACCCCCGAATGACCGATGAGCACGCTGACGCGTCCGGTGAGGGCCGCGAGCAACTCGTCGACCGGACCGCCCTTGTAGGTGACGACGTAGGGCACGCCGAGCGGCCGGTAGGTGGCCAGCAGGGCCTCCGGGGAGGCCAGGTCGGCCTTGGTGAGGCACAGCAGGGCATCGAGGTCGGCGTCGTACGCGGCCACCAGGCAGCGGTCGACGAGCCGGGGCCGCGGTTCCGGATCCGCCAGCGCCGTCACGATCACCAGTTGCTCGGCGTTGGCCACGACGACCCGTTCCACCGGGTCGGTGTCATCGGCCGTACGGCGCAGGACGGACGAGCGGGGTTCGACCCTGACCACCCGGGCGAGCGAGTCGGGCCGGCCGGACACGTCGCCGACGAGGCGCACTCGGTCGCCCACCACGACGCTCTTGCGGCCCAGTTCACGGGCGCGCATCGCGGTCACCGCGCGGTCGTCGACGAGACAGCGGTAACGGCCGCGGTCGACCGAGGTCACGAGACCGGACGCGGCGTCGGCGTGGGCGGGGCGCCGTCGCGTGCGCGGCCGGGACCCGCGCCCGGGCCGCACCCGCACGTCATCTTCGTCCATCTTCGTCCAGTCGCGCGCCATCCTTACCGCACCATCTCCTCCCAAAGCGTGGTGAACTCGGGGAGGGTCTTGCCCACGGTGGCGGCGTTCTCCACCTCGATGCCGGGCACGGCGAGGCCCAGCACCGCCGCCGCCATCACCATCCGATGATCGTCATAGGTGTGGAAGACGCCCGCGTGCAGCGGACGCGGGTGTATCTCCAGGCCGTCCGGCAGCTCGCGGACGTCGCCGCCGAGCCCGCGCAGCTCGCGGCCGAGCGCCGCGAGCCGGTCGGTCTCGTGCCCGCGAAGATGTGCGATGCCGGTCAGCCGCGACGGGCCGTCGGCGAGCGCCGCCAGCGCGGCGAGCACCGGGGTGAGCTCGCCCACGTCGTGCAGGTCGGCGCGCAGCCCCCCGAACGCGCCGGCGCCGCCGGTGCCGCGCACGGTCAGACCGTCCGGGCCGAAGGACACGTGGGCGCCCATCGCGGCGAGCAGGTCGCGCAGGGCGTCGCCGGGCTGTGTGGTCGCGTCCGGCCAGTCCCGTACGGTGACGCGGCCGCCGGTGACGAGCGCGGCGGCGAGAAACTGCGCGGCGTTCGACAGGTCCGGCTCGATCTCGCTCGTCCCGCCGCGCGGGAGGCCGGGGGCGACCCGCCACACGTCGGGCGTCGCGTCGTCGACCGTGATGCCGACGGCGCGCAGCATCCGCACGGTCATCGCCAGATGTGGCGCCGAGGGGACGGGCGGGCCGGCGTGCCGTACCTCCACGCCCTCGGTGAAGCGCGGCGCCGCCAGCAGCAACCCGGACACCAGCTGGGACGACCCGGAGGCGTCGATCTCGACGGGTCCGCCCCGCACCGCGCCGCGGCCGCGCACGACGAACGGCAGCGCGGCGCGCCCTGCGTCGTCGATCTCGACGCCGAGCGCGCGGAGCGCGGCGATGAGCGGGCGCATCGGACGCTCCCTGGCCCGCGGGTCGCCGTCGACGGTCACGTCGCCGCGCGCCAGCGCCGCGACCGGCGGGATGAACCGCATGACCGTGCCGGCCAGCCCGCAGTCGACGGTCGCGGGTCCGCGCGGCTCGGCCGGCGTCACGCGCCAATCGCTCTTGTCGGCGTCGGCGTCGGCGATGCCGACGCCGAGCGAGCGCAGCGCCGCGGCCATGAGCAGCGTGTCTCTGCTGCGCAGCGGCCGGCGGATGACCGTGGGCGCGGACGCCAGCGCGGCCAGCACAAGCGCGCGGTTGGTCATCGACTTCGAGCCGGGCAGCTCGACGGTGGCGTCCACCGGGCCGGTCGCCGTGGGCGCCGGCCAGTGCGGCGTCGTGCCCGGCTCGGACGGCCTCCCGGCGGGCGCTGACGGCGCGGACGGCGTGGACGGTGTCGGCGACGTGGACATGGCGCAAGGCTATCGCCCGGTGTCTTCGGCAAGATCGTGGCAATGGCCGCGGAATGGGCGGGAAGATCGCGCGGTGGCACCGTGCCGCCAGGTCGTACGTTCGTCGGAACCGTTGACGTCCGTTGACGTCCGTTGACGTCCGTTGGGTCGGTTGGTCGGTTGGGGGGAGGCGGCCATGCGCAGCGGGTTATCGGCGGCGTCCCGCGCACGGCGGCGCCGCGGCGGACCGACCGCGTTCCACGTGTCGTTCGTCGTGATCACCGTGGGGCTCTCGCTCGTGGTGGCGACGGTGCCGGCGGTCCTCGCGACGGCACTGCTCGCGGTGCTCGTCCGGCCGCCCTGGCGATCCGACGGCGGCACTGCGTAGGCTCGATGGGTTATGTGCGGACGATATGCCTCCACCCGGGCGCGCCAAGAGCTGCTGGATGAGTTCCAGGTCGAGCTCGATGCCAGCGAGGACGCGCTCGAGCCCGATTACAACGTGGCCCCGACAAAGTCCGTGCCCGCCGTTATCAAGCGGGCGCCCAAGGGCGATGAGGGCGAAGACGAGACTCCGGTGCGCATGCTGCGGAAGCTGCGGTGGGGCCTGGTGCCGTCGTGGGCCAAAGACCCGAAGATCGGTGCCCGCATGATCAACGCCCGGGTCGAGACCGTGCACGAAAAACCGGCCTATCGCCGGGCGTTCGCGCGGCGGCGCTGTTTGCTGCCCGCCGACGGTTTTTATGAGTGGTATGAGATCAAAGTCCCCGAAGGAAAGCCCCGTAAGCAGCCGTTTTTCATCAGGCCGCGCGACGGCGGGGTGATGGCGATGGCGGGCCTGTACGAGCTGTGGCGCGACCCGGAGGGGGAGTGGGTCTGGACGTGCACAGTGATCACCACGGCGGCCACCGACGAGGTCGGCCGGATTCACGACCGCATGCCCATGATCGTCGAGCCGAAACTGTGGGCGGCGTGGCTCGACCCCGACCTCACCGATACCGATGAGGTACGACGCTTGCTCGTGCCCGCGATGGAGGGCCGCATGGAGGCCTATCCCGTATCAACGGCGGTCAACAACGTAAGAAACAACGGACCATCGCTAGTAGAACCTTTGCCAGATGGGGATATTTCTGGGGAATATGGCGCCACCTTGTTTTGACCGTGATCGTGGGAGGTGCGGACCGCCGTGGATACCGCGACCGCTCAAAAACGCCTCGAAGGCATGCTCGCCGACCTCGACCGCTCTATCGCGATCTTGAAGGGCGAGCACCCCGACCCGGGCGCCTTTGGCTATGACAACCATCCCGCGGACTCCGGCACCAATCTCTCCGACGCCGACCGGATCGAGGCGGCGCTCGAGGCCATGGAACGTCAGCGCAACGCCGTGGCCGAGGCCCTCGAGCGGGTCGCCGGCGGCACGTACGGCGACTGCCTTGGCTGCGGCAAGCCGGTCCCCGAGGGGCGCCTCGACGCGCGGCCCGAGGCCGCCCGCTGCGTCGGCTGCCAGTCGAAGTACGACCGGGCCCGTCGCTGACCCGCGCCGACCCGGGCTGACCCCGCGCTGACCGATCATTGACCCGGCGCTGTTCCGGCCTCCTTGGGACGGGACGGGACAGAGCGGTCAATATCCGCGTTTGATCGCGCTGGCGACCAGGTGGATGCCGACGGACTCGGCCCCGATCGGCGTGGCCAGCTCCGTGCGCACCAAGCGGGGCAGTTCGGTGGGCGCGGCCGACAGCACATGCTCGACCGTCGAGGGGGACAGCACCGTGCGCGGCCGGATCCATTCGACCTCGAGATCGGCCTCGATCAGCAGTTGACGCAGCTCATCGACCCAAAAGCACCGGGTGATGATGCCGTTGGGCCACGGGATGAGCACGACCTCGGCCCGCGGCACGTCGGATAGATGGGCCCAGAACTTCTGCTCGGCGAGGATGGCCATGCCGAGCACCAAAGAGTCGACGCACAGCAGCGTCCGCCCGCCCGGCCGGAGCACCCTGGCGATCTCGGCGACCGTCTCCTCGGTCACCAGCTGCCGGGACAGGACGCGATCCTCCGCGATCACCGCGTCCATGCAGCCGGCCGGCAAGAAGCCCAGCCGGCCGGCTTCGGCGAAGATCGGATGCACCCGCGCCGCGCCCCGCCTCACCCTGGGCGTCGCGCCGCCGGCCGGAGCGTCGCCTCGGCTGCGCAGCTCGATGACGGTATGGCCGGCCGCGGCCGCCTGGCCGGCGCACCGAGCACGCGGCCCGGACAGGTCGAGCACCCGCGCCGGCCGTCTCGGCAGCCAGCGAGAGAGCTGGGCGGCAGCCACGGCCCAGTAGAACCTCCAGTACGTCGACAGCGGCTCGGCGTCTCCATTGCCAATGCCCAGGCTGGTGACCGAGGGAAGGGGGGCTTTCGCCGGGAGCGGCAGCAACGGAGGGCTCCTGTTCTCGCCGTGTACGAATCATCGTTCCCCGATAAAGCGCCGGCCTCACACTCAGTACAAGGGCATGCGGCACGGCCGCCGGCCGGAACCCGAATGATCATGCGAATATGCCCGCGGGCCTGCGGGTTCGCCAGCACGGGAATCAATGGCCGGTTCGTGACGTTGGACAACGGCAAAGCCCTTGTGCGACAACTAGAGGTGACAGTCCCATGCCCACCGCCCTGACCGGTGACCTCGCGGTCCGGGGAACGGTTCTGCCCGATCGTGCGCGACCCAGCGGACCCACCCCCCGCAGGCGGGTTGAGCGGCGTGGACGGATATCGTCGGGTCCGTACGGCGACCGTGCTGACGGCACCGTCCGGATCGAGGAGGTGGGTCAGGTACCCGATACGGCGGAGACGGTGGAGCAGCGCACGGACCGGTTCCAGCGCGATGTGCTCCCGTACCTTGATCAGCTTTATTCGGCCGCGCTGCGGATGACGCGGAATCCGGCCGATGCGGAGGATCTTGTGCAGGAGACCTTCGCGAAGGCGTTCGCGTCCTTTCATCAGTTCCGGGAGGGGACGAATCTCAAGGCGTGGCTGTATCGGATCTTGACCAATACGTTCATCAACTCCT
>DASTYC010000004.1:0-119846 GCA_035765195.1 Streptosporangiaceae bacterium | reverse complement strand
CACCCGCTCACCCAACCCGCACGTCGGCTTCGGCGCACCCGGCCCGCACTTCTGCCTCGGCGCACACCTCGCCCGCCGCGAAATCACCGTCATGCTGCACGAGCTGTTCACCCGGCTGCCCGCCATCCACGCCACCGCCCCGCCCGTACGCCAGCGCGCCAGCTTCGTCAACGCCATCACGTCGCTGCCCTGCGCGTTCTGACGTCCGGTGCCGGCGCGTCGGGTCAGTCCCGGGTCGGTGCGGCCAGATCGGTCGGTGCGGTCAGGCCGGCGGCGTGGGAGCGGGGGCGACTCGCGTGACCGCGGGCGGCCCGCCGCGCGGGCCCATCGTCTCGATGACCGCTGACACGCCCGCGTTGTTGGCGCCGGCGACGATCACCTGAACGGCGCCGGTGGAGTTCAGCACCCGTACGGTGCCGGTGTCGGCGTCGACCTCGGCGTCATCGGGGATCGCGTCGGGATGGTCGGCCGGCAGCCGCCACTTGGTGCGCCGCGAGACCGCGTCCTTGCCGACCGCCGTCAGGGTGTCGCGGCCGACCGCGGCGGTGTCGTAGATGAACTGCCGCAGGTCCGACTTGCTCCAGCCCGCGCGATCGAAGACGTGCGCGTGCTCGGGCGCGAGGACCAGCAGGGCGCTGATCGTCTGATGGACGAGGGAGCCGGTGCGGGAGATGGTGTTGGCGAAGTCCCGGGCCAGTTGTTCCGGCACGGTGGTGTGCCGGGCCTCGAGATGGATGCACGACCGGTAGACCATCGCGGTGACCGCGCTGTCGGTGCCGGCGAGGCCGGCGTCGGTGTGCAGCGGCCGCCACGGGCTGTCTTCCTCGTTTTCCGCGATGCACGAGGTGTACTTGCCCGGCGTCCCCTGGGTGGCCTGGTCGAGCTGGCGCGGGCGCAGGCCGAAGGCGTTGATCGCGGTGAGCCGGATCGCCCGCCCGATCGTCGCGTTGGCGCGAAAGCCCGAGCCGAACACGTTTCCCTTGCTGTTCAGGCCGATCGCCTCGCGGACCGGTCCGTTCACGATCAGCAGCGGCGCCGTGCCCGTGGTGCTCTGCCAGATGCCGCGCTCGGCCATGCCCTCCTTGCGTAGCGACTCCCACGCGGCGAGCACGACGGGGAAGTACTCAGGACGGCAGCCGGCCAGTCCCGCGTTGATGGCGGCCAGCCGGACCGTGCAGTGCCGGTTCAGGTGCGGCATCGACAAGACGACGTCGTCCGGGTCCCGATCGGTCTGAGCCAGGAACTCGGCCACGTAGGACTCGGTGACCGGCACGACGGGCAACCCGTCGGTCCAGCCGCGCTCGGCGTAGTACTCCATGGCACGCAGCACCTCGCCGGGATCGACCAGCGGCGACTCGCCCACCTCGGCCGGATCCGCCGTCACGTGAGCGTGTGCGGTCACGAACTCTCCCTCCCTGCACGCACGCCTACGACTCCACGCCGAGGATCCGCAGCACCTCGGGCATGAAGTCCGCCACCCGAGAGCGGATCTGTTCCTCGTTGAGGCTCGCCACGGGGTGCGGCGTGGTCACGAACTCGAACCCGGGGAAGCCGTACACCCCCGCCATGGCCTGCGCGGTGACGGTGAACGAGTCCGTACAGATGCTGACGGTGGGCACTCCGGCCCGCTCCAGCACGATTCCGTCGGCCAAACTGGCCGCGCTACAGGAGCCTCAATCGCCGATGCCCGCCAGCGCGAAGTCGCAGTTGTGCATGATCTGCTGGATCAGGCTCTCCTCCACCGGCGTACCGAAGTAACTCTTCGTGTACACCACCCAGGTACGCAGATCGTGCGTCCGCTGCAGTTCCTTGGCGACCTCGGTGAGCAGCAGCGTCGCGTTGGTCTTGGTGTTGTCCACCAGCCCGACGGTGAGCCCGCGGAGGCTGCGCAGCCGCGGTGCGAGGGTGACGTCAACGGTCCGTTCGGTGTCGCCGGTCGGATCCAGCAACCTTTCGTGCTGCGCCATGCCCACCACCTTCCGGGGCCGCTCCACCTTCGGCGCACTCGGCAAGCAAATCACATCATCGTACGGGCGACAAGAAATCTGTCGGCAACCCGGTGCGGGCGGGCGACGCATGAATTCTTAGCAAAAGTCCGATTTGAGGCCGCGGTGGACGACAACGGGCCGCCGGGGTCGTTCGTCCAACAGTCGAGGCACCGAACCCGCCCATACGTGCCCGGCATGGTCGATCCGGTTCGCATCGCCGCAGGGAGAGGGGGCGAGCATGCCTGATTCGTCAATCCCGGCTGCGCGGACCTCCGCGACGCAACGCGACGCCGTCGACGTCCTGGCGACGCTGCTGGCCCGTCATCCGCACCTGCCCGCCCTGCACTGGTCGGTGACCACGCGGGGGCGCAAGCTGATCGGCACCGGCCTGAGCGATGATCCCTCGCTGCAGCGCGCGGAGACGCGCGCCTGGGCGCAGGCCCTCGGTATCGCGCTGACCGAGGCCCGCTCGGGCGAGGCGACCTACCTGTACGGCCAGGCCATGGTGGACGGCGTCCGGCTCTTCCTGCACACGATGATCATCGTCCCGCCCGACGAGGACAGCGAACGCCTCCTCGCCCGCATCCTCGGCGACTCATAGCCCACCCCCGTCAATCGCCGGAACGCGGAGGACCCGCCGCCTCCTCCGTAGGCGACGGGTCCTCGTCCGTCTTGCGATCTTTGTGGCTCGGGCTGCCCGTTCAGCCGGCGTAGCGGCGGAGGGCGTCGTCGAGGCCGTCCCGTACGTCGTCGTACGACCGGAATGTACGGCGCGGCGCCGTCACCCCGGTCGCCAGTCGGGCCGCGACCTCCCGCGGCTCCACGAGAACGCCGCCGCCCAGGTAGACGGCGTCGGTGAGTTCGGTGCGGACGCCCTGCCGGCCGGACACGAAGCGGCCGGTACGGCAGCCGGTCACCTCGTCCCACACGAGCGCGCGCAGCTCACCGGGCGTGGCCGCCGACGAATAGGTGATGGTCGCGTCCCGCGGGTCTCGCGGGTCCAGCCAGCTGCGCTCGATCCGTGCTCCCTGGCCGGCGAGCGCGGCGGAGAGCGCCGTTATGTAGCCCTGGAGAAGGTTGACCCAGGGATCGAAGTGGGGGTCAGGGTGGCTCTGGTTCACGACTATGTCCCCTTCTGCAGCGTCAACTGGATTATGCACTGTCCGTTGCCACCCGTTGGTTAATGAGTTGCTACGGACAGTGATCCGGAAGAGAAATGACATAGGCGTACAACAGCCCCACCGCGCGGCAAACGTATCAGGACCAGGCGAAATATCACGCGATCTGTCCTGCCGGCCCGCGGGCCTTGACCCCGTGGTTAGTTATCCCTGTCTAAAGGCGCGATCACCTTCTCGCTAAGCTCGTCGTCGGTTGATGTGCCGCGAGATAGGCACGGCCCACCCTCGTTACGCGCGGAATGACCAACGCCCACATGGCGAGCGCGGGCAGCGCCAGGAGGGCGCCTGCCACCTCGGCCCCGCGCCCGCCCGCCAGCCAGCCGTCGAGCAACGAGGCGATCGGCCTGCTCGCGACGCAGGCGACGACCCACAGCGCCATCACCCGGGACGCGTGCCGCTGGTCGCCGGCCTCCGCGAGCACCAGGGCCTGCGTGGTCGCTCCGGCCAGCAGCGCCGCGACGCCCGCGCCCAGCGCGGCGAGGAGGGCGACCCACAACCGTGGCGCCACCGTGAAAACGATCACTGCCGCGCCGAGCGCGCCGATGTGCCGAGCGGCAAGCCGCAACGACGGTGCGCGTGCGGGCAGGAGCGAGCCGAGCACGACCCCGGTGCCCAGCGCGGCGATGATGTAGCCGGCCCACAGGTCCGATCCGCCCACGCGCTCGACGATGGCCGGGCCGAGTACGAGCACCGGGTCGGTGGCCATGGTCACGCAGGCGACCATGAGGAGCAGCAACTGGACCCGTCTGTTGCCGGCCGCCGGCCAAAGGACCGTCGACACTCGCGCGTGCGGCCGCGGGCGTGCGGCGCTCTGGGCGCGCCGAGCACGGGGCGGGCGGGCGGCCACCAGCGCGGCGGTCAGGCAGGCGAACGACACCGCGCCGAGCGTGAACGCCCAGCCGAAGCCCATGAGGCCGACCACGCCGACGCCGATGACCGGGCCCGCCGCGCGGCCGACGTTGACGGACATGGTGTGAGCCGCCAGCGCCGCCTCGGCGTCCGCCCGCGGCACGAGCGCGGCGGCCATGGCCCGCATGGCCGGCAGCGTGAGGGTGAACGCGGTCCCGAGGGCGAGGGCGCCGACGACCAGGAGCGGCTGGTTGAGCAGCCCGGCGAACTGGAGCACGGCCATGCCCGCGGCGACGGTGAGCGATGCCACCTGAGAGGAGATGAGGAGCCGGCGACGGTGGTCGCGCCCCGCCAGCGTCTCCGCCCACGGGCCGAGGAAGAACGGCCCGGAGAACTGCGCGAACCCCACGAGCCCGACCGCGATCACCGACCCGGTGAGGCGGTAGGCGAGCAGGATCTGCGCGGTGCTGTGCAGCCAGATGCCCAGGTTGGAGCAGGCGCTGCCGGTCCAATAGACCCGGAATTTCGGATGAGTCACGACAAGCCAGGAGGATTGTTGGCTTTCCGTGAAAAGTGGCTCGGCGGGCTCCCGGATGTCTCGGGTCGGCTTCGCCAGCAGAGCGCCCGCGGGGTAGTCGAGGTCGCGACGCGAGCGGAGGAAGGTGAACCCGTGGCGTTCGTAGTATTCGTGCAGCGCCTTGTTGGTCGTCCACACGTCGATGCGGATCCACTCGGCTCCGTAATCGTCCCTCGCCTTGCGGCCGGCCCAGTCGATCAACTGTGCGCCGATGCCCTTCCCGATGTACTCCGGATCGCGCTTGACGACGAGGCGCTGAACGTAGACGGCGCGCTCGTCGAGTTCGAGTTCGTCCCATAGCTTGGGGTTGCCCTCGGGATCCATCGAGACGCTGGCGGCGGGGATGCCGCGGTCTTCGTCCCAGAGGATCCAGGTGTGTCCGGCCTCGATGCCCGCGCGGACCCGCTCGTCGCGCTCCGGTCTGTTCGGCCATGGCCGGGCCCACTGGTCGGTGTTCTTCTTACGCAGCCACTTCGCGGCCTCATCTATCAGCTCGATGATGGCCGGCAAGTCGCGCATCGTCGCGCGCCTGAGACAAAGTCTGCCCATTGTTCCGTCGATGTGATCGGGTCGTCACGGCCGCCGGGTGGGTCATGACGACGTGCGTCGCGTGTCGCATGTCGGTGCCGCGTCTGGGTCGCCCCGACCGGTCTGGCGGGCCGGCCGGCGGTTGGCCCGGTCGATGATCTATGTGTCAGGCGCCCCGGCCTTCTGGACGACGTCGTCCGGGAGCTTCCCGGCGTTGAAGATGAACCGGTTGCGGTCCGCCGGGAACACGGTGATGGTCAGGCGGAAGGGGAGTCCCTCCTGGCCGTAGGCGGTTCTGCTGTGCTCGACGACCGCGACCGTGCCATCGTCGGGAAGCCGGAAGAACGTCGCCTCGTTCGGGTCGGGTCGCCGCACGATGAGCAGGTCTTGGTAGCCGACCTGCTCGATGCCGAGCTGAGCGTGGAGATAGGCCACCGCCCCCTCTTTGATGTTCTCGGCCTGGATCAGCCTGATGGCTCCGCGCTGGACGAAGGACATCGGATACCAGGTCGTCTGCAGCGACCACGGCTTGCCATCGATGCGGCGCTCTTGATGCCGGCTGATGACCTCGGTGCCTTCGGTGATGCGGAGGTAACCGGACACCTTGCCGTCGGACTTTTGGATCTCGACCCTGGGCTCGGTGACTGAGGGCTCGCGCTGCTTGGCGGTCACCTCGGACAGGTAGGCGGCGCCCTCGCCGCCGCCGAACCCGCTCCCCGGCGTCCCCGACAGGGTGGTGACGAACGGGTCGATCTTGTCCAGCACGAACGTGCCGCGGCCGGGCCGGGTCTCGACGAGGTTGCGGGAGATCAGCAGCTTGATCGCGTCGCGCACGGTGTTGCGAGACGCGTTATCGAACAACACCCGCAGCTCGGGCTCGGTCGGCAGCTGTTCGCCGGGGGCCCACTTGCCGGCCTCGATCTGCGCCTGTAGCTGGTCAGCGATCCGCTTGTACGTGGGATCTGCCATGAGACCTCCCAGTGATACCAATCACCTGGACGACAGGGCTAGGCCCACCAGGTCCACCCTTATAGATGATCCTACCGGCCCCTGAGTTGGGAATGCTTGGAATGGCTGGTTTATGTCTCATGGAGTTGGATATACCTCCCCATGAGACTAGAGGTTGGGATGACTGGGATGGCTGGACACATCGGTTACAGACTAGCCCCTTGGATGTCTGGACGCACCCCAACGGCTGGAATAGGCCGACAGGTTCTCAATCACGGTATGGGTCCGCGAGGTTCCGGCGATCCGAGGGAGGGTTGGTCATGACGGCATCGGGGGCGATTCCCGCCTGCGACGGCGTGACGGCGGCGTACGCCTGGAGCAGGGAGTCGGCGAGTTTGTGGTCTCGTGAGCCGGGGGCGTGCTGGTTCGAGGAGACTTTGCGGCAGACCGCCGCGCTGTCGCCCACCAGGGCGATCATCTGCCCGATCGTGGTCATCGGGCTGACGTACCCGGCCGAGCCCGTCGGCGATGACGTGCTGGAAGCCGTCCGCGACGGGATGTCGACGATCTTGGCGACCGCGTTCGAGGCGACCAAGGTGGGGCCGCTGTGCCACCGGGAGTGGCGCGGCGACACCGTGGCCATCGCGGTCCACCCCGCCGTGCCGGGCGAGCTTCTGCTCGAACAGCAGGTGGCGCAGCTGTCCGCCGGGCTGCGGCGGCACAACAAGCTGTCCAGCGACATCGCGCGGGTCCGGCTCCGGATGGCGATCCACGTGGGCCGGGTCACCGCCACGCCCGAGGGGATGGGCGGGGGCCATGTCACCCGGCTGACCGAGCTGCTGCGGACACCGGAGTTCGTCCGCGAGTTCGAGGAGACCGACGTCGACCTGGGCCTGGTGGTCTCCGACTACGTCTACGGGGAAGTGGTCCAGCGAGAGCCCGGGCTGATCGACCTGAACGCGTACTACCCGCTCAAGGTTCCCGCGAGCCAGGTGCAGGCACCGGGGCAGACGTGCGCGTGGATGCACTTCCCGTCGGCCCGAGCCCGTGGCGGCATGCGCTCGACGTCGAAGGGAGCGCACGACACGCCGCTCAGCGCGGCGTTATCGGGCGACCCGCCGCCCAGACAGCGGGGGCCGTCACAGCAGGAGCCCTGCCCAGACGACGACGATGAGGTGCTCCCGTCCGGTGGAGTCGGTCACAGTGATCGTTTCTCTGCCGGGAAGTTCGAGCAGGCCCCGGGAGAACGTGACCTTGACGACGGCCGTGTCGCCGGCGGCGATCTTGCCGCTGTCGGCAGAGAGCGTGAGCCTGCCGGTCGAGGTGTCGGCGTGCCAGGTCAGCGGGCCGCGCGAGGCGGCCAGCGTCAAGGTGGCGTTCGTGTCATGGCGGCCGAAGTCGATCGTGTCCGGGGCGACGATGAGGACACTGGCCGGCATGCCCGGCCGCGCGCTTCCTGGTCCCGGCCGGTCGCCGCGCGCGGCGGCGTCACCCGGCCCGCCGGGCTGCCGCGCCGGCGGCGATGGTTGCCGCTCGGCCGGCCGCCGCGCCGGGTGCGCTGGGCTGATCGACGGTTCTGGCCGATACGAGGGCCAGATCAGCCCCGGGACCGGCGCGCCGGGGCCGATCAGGAACGCCGCGATGACCGCGGTGACCGCCGCTCCGACCGTGCCGCCCGAGGTGAACAGCCAGCGCCTGGCGAGATAGGACGGAATGTCGGGTTGGCGGGGGAAGCCGTCGGCGTTCAGCGTGCCGCCGCGGGCGGCGATGTCGGCGCGATAGCCGGCCAGCTCCGGATCGGTGCCGGTGTGGATCACGCGGTGGCGTAGCGATGAGGGCAGCGCCGCAGGGGGCGCCGCGTCGAGCAGCGCGGCCAGCGACAGCTCCGCGCGCCGCCGGCAGTCGGGGCACTCCGCCATGTGGTCGGCGAGCCTCGCGTCGTCGAACGCCGGCCGGGCCCGCGACGCGGACCGGACCGAGCCCGAACGAGCCGACGGCGTCCGCTTGGCCGGTTCGTGGTCGTCGCTGTTTCCCGTGCCGGTGCCGGTGCCGGTGCCGGTGTCGTTCGAGCCCGTCTCTTCGCCGTCGGCTTCGTGGTTCCACGGCCGTTCGCCCGCCGCGCACCGCTGGGCCACTGTCCGCCGGGCCTTGTCGAGCGCCGCATCGGCACGGACGCGGGCCCGGGCGATGCGGGCGTTCGCGCGGCGGGCCGGAATGCCGAGCAGCGCGCCGAGGTCATCGCCCGTCAGGTCGTGGCGCATCGCCAGCAGCAACGACTCTTGATCCAGGAAGTCGAGCCGCTCGAACGCGGTCTCCAGCAGGGCCCTGCCCTCGCCGTCAGCGGGCTCGCCGCCGCCGCCGTCCCAGCGCAACGACGGGTGGCGCACCCGCTGCAGGCACCGGCGCCGTACGGCCGCGTACAGCCAGGCGCGCAGCCGCGTGCGATCGCGCATCCGGCGGGTCCGGCGGTGCGCGTCGATCAGGGTGTCGTGGACGATGTCGGTGATGACCCGCCGGTCGCGGATAAGCGACCCGCAGTAGTCGCGAAGTCGCTCAGCGTAGATGTCGTAGAGCGCGGCAAGCGACTGCTCGCCCCCCTCGCTCAACGCCTTGGCCAACCTGCGGTCGGCGTCGGGGTCGAAGCGTGGCCACTTCGCCATACGAACTCCCGACACTTAACAGCCGTACCTGCATACACCAGATGCGACGCCGCACACCACGAGATCTCCTGAAATGGCGCGAGCGTGCCACGCCCGCGGTGTGCGGCGGCGCGCTAGGCGTTGTCGGTCTCGGCGAAGGCGAGCCGGCGGGCCAGCACGCCGATGTCGGCCTGGTCGGTGAACAGCCCGTCGATGCCGGCCCGCAGGAAGGTGATCTGCTCGTCGATGGCCCGTCCGTAGGCGTTGGGGTCGTCGGTCACGCGGTAGTCGACGGGCAGGAACTGGTTCTCGGCCCGGAACGTGTACGGGTGCAGCGCCAGGCCGGCGCGGTGCGCGTCGGCGACCAGGCCGGTCGGCGTGCCGAGCGTGCCGTCGGGGTTACGCGGAATGATCTGGTTCTTGTCCGGTCCGATGCCGGAGACGAACTCGGCGAGGCCGCGCAGCCCGGCCGGAGTGAGGTAGTCGGCATAGCCGCGCGGGTCGCCGAACGGGTTCCCCGTCGCCGCGGTAAGGAAGATCAACGGCACCCGCAGCCGGTGCTCGTCGTGCAGCGCCTGAAGGTTGCGGGCCTCGAAGGACTGGACGAAGACGGGCGCGTCCGGGTGGTCGAGACGGTTGCGCCGCAGCACGCGGGTCAGCGGAGTCTCCAGCTCCAGGCCCAGGTCGCGGAAGTACGTGGGGTGCTTGGTCTCCGGATAGACGCCGATCCGGCGGCCGAGCTCCGTCGACAGCCGGGCCCGCAGATCGAGGACCTCCTGGAACGTGGGGATCTCGAAGAGCCCGTTGTAGAGGGTGTTGCGCTGACGCACCTGCGGCAACCGCTCGACCGCGCGCAGGGTCTTGAGCTCGGCGAGGGTGAAGTCGTGGGTGAACCAGCCGGTGACCGACACGCCGTCGAGCGAGACGGTGCGCCTGCGATCGGCGAACTCCGGGCGCGCGGCCACGTCGGTGGTGCCGCCGATCTCCGGTTCGTGCCGGGCGACCAGCACGCCGTCCTTGGTGGCGACGAGGTCGGGCTCGATGAAGTCGGCGCCCATGCGCGCCGCCAGCTCATAGGAGGCCAAGGTGTGTTCGGGGCGGTAGCCAGAGGCGCCGCGATGGCCGATCACGAGCGGCCGCGAACGCGGGCGGTCGCGGTCGCGCCGCCCCGGCCGCGCTCCGGCCAGCGCGGGTCCCGCCCCGAGGATCGGGGCCGTGATTCCCGCGGCCAGCACTCCCATGCGCAGTACGTCTCGACGGTCCGCCACCTGTCCTCCCCTGGCCCATGGAGCGGCCGGCGGCGACATCGCCCGGCCTCCGAATCGGAGATTACATTCGACTCATCGGCACGTTCGGCAAACCGCGCGTATCACCTGAAAGAACTCTTATCGCTCACGCGTCGCGGCTGTCCGCCGGCGAGAGCGAACGTCGCCGCGGCGCGAGAAGTCCGTCCGAAAAGCGAAGACCTCGCGCAGAAGAAAAATCCGCTGCGCGAGGTCCTGGCGGTGTAGCCCCGGCGTACACCGCTTGCCCCCGGTGGCGTTTGAGTGGGCAGGAGGAAGCGGGCCCCCCCGATCGCTGCCCGGCCGCCCGCTCAATTCGGCCTAAGGGTGCTGACGTGCGTCAATCTACGGCAGCCACAACCGTTAGTGATCGCATGCACTACGGCCTATACGCGCCTTTAGCTGGATAAATGCGTGAGGTCGCGGAGAAAAATCTCTCGGTCTCGGCCCTTATATATCCCGGCCTCTCAGGCCCGCACGCCCGTGCCCGGTCCCGCCCCGGTGGCTCGCGGCGATCTAGGCTGGATGGATCCCCACGATCATTTGGAGAACGCGTCATGACCCGTACCGCCCTGGTCACCGGCGGCAATCGCGGCATCGGATATGAGATCTGCCGTCAACTGGCGGCCGGCGGGTACTCCGTCGTGCTCACCGCCCGCGACGCCCGCGCGGGCGTCCGCGCCGCGGCGTCATTAGCCGACGAGGGCCTCGACGTACGGGCCGAGCAACTCGACGTGAGCGACCCGGCGAGCGTGGCCGATTGCGCCCGCCGGCTCGCGGCGGCCTCGGTCGACGTCGACGTGCTGGTCAACAACGCCGCCATCTACACGACGACGTCGCTGCTGCGCATCGACGAGGACGCCTTGGTCGAAACCGTGCAGATCAACCTGCTGGGCGCCTGGCGTACGTCGCGCGCGTTCGTGCCCGGTATGCGGGCACGGCGGTGGGGCCGCGTCGTGAACGTGTCGACCGGCTACGCCCATGTCGGGTCCGAGGCTCCCCAGGCCGGCGCGTACGGGCTCACGAAAGCCGGGCTGAACGCGCTGACCCGCATGATCGCCGCCGAGGCCGGGCCCGCGGTCAAGGTCAACAGCATGTCCCCGGGATGGGTGGCCACGCGGATGGGCGGCGCCGGCGCGCCCGTGTCGCCGCGCGAAGGCGCCGACACCGCGGTCTGGCTGGCGACGCTGCCCGACGACGGACCGACCGACGGGTTCTTCTACGAACGAGAGCGCATCCCGTGGTGACCTCGGGCCGGCCTACGCCTCCGCGGCGGGAGCCCGGGCGGCCATCGGCTCCGCGTCGTGCAGCGACAGCGTCATGAACGTGCTGTTGGGGCTCGGCAGGTAATCGCCGAAAGGTTCGCACGTGGTGAATCCGGCGGTCGCGTACAGCCTCCGGGCCGGTGCGAACGCCTCCATCGACCCCGTCTCGAGGCTCACCCGGACGTAGCCGCGCTCGCGCGCGACGGCGAGTAGGTGCTGGAGGATCGCCCGGGCGATGCCGCGGCCGCGGGCGGCCTGTGCGGTGTGCATGGACTTCACCTCCGCGTGCCGCTCGTCGAGGTGTTTCAGCGCCCCCACGCCGAGCAGCTCGCCGTCGCCGCGGAAGCTGTAGAACGTGACGGCCGGATCGAGCAGCGCGTCGACGTCGAGGGCGTGGACGTCCTCGGGCGGGCTGTGTTCGTGGGCGAACGCGAGGTGACGCTCCAACAGGCCGCGGACGTCCGCGGCCCGCGGGTCATCGATCGAGATCTCGCCGTACGGCACGGCAGGAGCCTATGTGACGCGAACCGGCCCCCGCACTTGGGCGGCGGCCGGAAGGGCGCGCGGTTGGTCCGCCCCGCGCGGGGAACGGGTGCCGACCAGCGCGGCCAGCCCGAGCGCGACCGGAATCCAGGTGGCCACGGTCAACCGAGCGGTCTCGGTGGTCACCGGATGCATCGCGATCACCATCACCCCGGTCAGCCCGGCGACGAACGGCGGCCAGGCGGCGTCGGGCCGCAGCCGCAGGAACAACCCCACCGCGCCGACAAGGTAGGTGGCCGCGATGATCGGGTGATTCAACAGGTGCGGCCCGATGTGCCCGGTCAGCAGGTGGTGGTGCATCTCGCCGAGCCGCGCCCACGGATCGCCCACGTCCGGCTGGTGAAAGTGACGCGTGTTGGCGTCCTGCAGCGTCTCGTACAGGCCCGGGAGCCGGAGGGCGGCGCTCACCAGGAAGTTTCCGATCAGCACGGCCGCGGCGACGGCGGCGACCAGCCCGTACCGGCCGCGCGCCCGGGCGAACGGCAGCCGGACCACCGCCACGACGGTCAGCGCGGCGGCCAGCGCGACGCCGTTGGCGGGCTTCACCGCGCATAGCGCGGCCAGCCCCGCCGCCAGCAGGCCGGCGGCGACCGCCGGGCGGCGTCGCCGGGTCAGCAGCAGCACCGCGCCGATCACCGAGGTGATCAGGCAGAGCATCATGGGCGCCTCGGCGAGCAGCCGGCTGGCCCACAGGCCGGTCGGCAGGAGATAGAACAGGGCCTCGGCCAGGAGCGCCTGTATCAGCCGCATCCCGGCGGCCAGCGCGAGCACCACGAGCGCGACCCCGCAGGCCACCGCCATCGCCGCGGACCCGATGACGAATCCGGCCCCGCCGAAGACCCAGACGAATGGCGTGGCCAGCAGCGCATAACCGGGTCGCGAGGTAAAAATGCGCTGGAAACGAATCGGCGCCGATTGCGGCAACCTATTCCGATAGCGAAGACAGCCGGCATAGTTGTAATTCGGGCGTACGCGCTGATACCCCTGGCAGGTGACCTGCGCCGCCATCGCGTCGGCGCTCGGCGCGGCGTATCCGGCGTAGCGGAACGAGTCGCGGGCGTACCAGAACGTGTCGGGCGTGGTCCGTGAGTTGCCGCCCGACCAGCGCAACAGCCACATGCCGGTGCCGAGCAAGGCCGCCACCACGACGATCGCCGTCAGCCGCGGCCAGCGCCGCCGGCCCGACACCGACCGGACCGGCGGCGTGCCGTTGTCGGGCGACGCCGTAGTAGCTGCCATAACGCGAGACTATTGGCGTGCGGTAGCGCTTCCAGGTCCCGGCCGCGTGGCCGGGCCATCAGTTTTGTCGCTTCTTTGTCGGGCTTTCCCGTAACATCGCGTCCGCACGCCGCGGTTCGCCATTTCGGCGGAACCCATGACCCGGCCGGGACGCTTCGTTCGGGAAAGGTGTCACTTTCGGGGCCGGGCTACCTCGTGGTGATCGTGACCTTCCCGCCGGTGGGCTGGGTGAAATCGGCCACCGTGGTGCCGGCGACGTAGCCCGAGCCGGACGGCGCGTTCAGCGTCGAGGTCACCGTCATCGGGATATCCGTGTGCACCTCGCCCATCGTCGAGCAGTGGTGCGTGACGCGAAGGGAGATCACCCCGCCATGGCGGCCGCGCCGGCGGCCGCCGAAGTCGGTCCAGCCGGTCAGTTCCGTCGCCTGCCAGGTGCCGCCGCAGTGCACGGAGCCGTCGGCCGCGTAGTGGGTGAACTCGCCGCCCGCGCGGACCGATCCGGTCGCGGGGTCGAAGCGGCCCCCTCCGCTCACCTCGATCTCATCACCTGGCGCGGCCATCATCCCGCCGCCGGGGGACAGGGCCGTGTTCGGCGGCGCCAGCCGGAACGCGACGGCGGCTCGCTGCGCGGCGTCGGGAGCGGCCGACGCCGCTGCCGCGGGCGTGGTCGCCGTGGCCGTCGCGGCGAGCAGCGCCGACGCCGTCATGGCGACGAGGTGGATCGATCTTCGCATGTGCAGTCCTCCTGCCGGACCGGGCTCCGCCGGACGAGGCGGAACAACCACTGGCATCCTTCGATTCCGGCATGGTCCCGGGCAGGAGTCGAACCGCCCGTCCCCACGGGCCCAACGTCCCTCCGGCGGCGCCGCTCCGCCCCGGCGGTAAGCGCGAACGGCCGAGGACCGCGAGGTTGAGCCCGGCGACCGCCGCGCCGACAAGCCACAGCGCGGCAAGGCCTCCCACGTGGGTGATGAGTCCGGCGAGCGGGGCCGCGGCCGCGGCCGCGACTCCCATGGCGACCTCTCCGATGCCTTCGGCGTGCGGCCGGAGCGCGCCGGACACGGACGCGGACAGCAGCGCGCTGGCGCCGACGACGCCGAGGTTCCAGCCGACGCCGAGCAACGCCAGCACGAGGGTCTGGACGAGGGTGCCCTCGTGGCCGGTGAGCGCGCCGGCGATGGCGACCGCGATCAGCAGGACCCCGCTCGCCGCGGCGACGGTGGCGGGACCGGTACGGTCGGCGAGCCAGCCGGAGATCGGGGCGGGCATGAACATGCCGGCGACGTGAATCGCGATCACAATGCCGGTCAGCCGCAGCGTGGCGCCCTCCATGGTCAGGTGCACGGGAGCGACGGCCATGATCGCGACCATGATGAAGTTGACGGAGGCGAGCGCGATCAGGGCGGAGCGGGCCGGGGCTGCCAGCAGCCCGGCGCGCAGTTCGCCGCGTCTGATCGGCGGGTCCACGGTCGGTCCGAGCAGGGCCGGGTGGCGGCCGAGGCGCCGCGGCGGCGCGGTGGAGAGCGCGGCGAGGACGGCCGCGGCGACCGCGAAGGCCAGGACCGCGACCACATAGAGCCCGGTGTCGCCGGGCAGCCCAAGGACAGCCGCGATCTGCTCACTCGGGCCGAGCAGAGCCGAGCTCAGCACGGCGCCGATGGCCGTACCGAGGAAGACGACGCCGAGGGCGCGGCCGCGCAACCCGGGTCCGCCCACCGCGGCGGCCGCGTAGCGGGTCAGGAAGACCGCGGCGTTCGCGGCACCGGCGAGCGCACTGCCGATGAGCAGGAGGGTCAGACTGGAGCGGCCGGCGGCGAGGATGACCAGACCCGCCCCGCCGCCGCCGATCAGATATCCGAGCGCCAGGCTGCGGCCGCGGCCGATGCGTACCGTCAGCCGGGAGATGAGCACCGCCGCGGCCGCCGAACCGAGGACGAGAACGCCGAGCGGGAGCCCGGCGCCCGCGTTGCCATGGGCAAGCCGGGCGCCGAGAAGGGCACCCGCGGTGCCGCCCGCGGCGAGCCCGGTCGCGCCGACCAGCGTCGCGAGCGCCAGCAGGATCAGCACCGCGCGTTTCCGTCGCGGCAGCGCGCCCAGCGACCGCGCGCTCGCGGCGTCGCCGTCCTGCGGGGGCATGCCGCTGGACGGTGGCGTCGTGTCAGGCGTTGGCGTCGTGCCTTCGGGTGGCGAGGTCGGGCCAGGGGGTGACATGCCGCTCATCGGGTGGCACCCTCCTCGCTGTCGCCGTCGCGTTCGCTGGACACGGCCGCACCCTCGCGTGGGTGCGGGCGTACGACCGACTCGAGCGCGGCGCCGAGCCGCGACGGCAGTCCCACGGCCGCGATGATCGCCGTCACCGCGAAGATCACCGCACCGGCGCGGAAGGCCGCGCCATAACCGGCTGTCAGCGCCGTCGCACCGGCTGCCGCCACGGCCTGCCGCGGCCGCGCGGCGGCGATCGTGCCGAGTAGGGCGAGGCCGAGGGCGCCGCCGAACTGGCGCGTGGTGTTGAGCAGACCGCTCGCCAGGCCGCCTCGATCCGGCGGCACCGAGGTGGCCGCGATCGTGATCGGCGCGACCATCAGGCCGCCGCCGGCCATCGCCACCGACGCCGGCACGATCACCCACAGCGGGCTCGTCGCCGCCGTCAGGCCGCCGAGCCAGCCGGCTCCGCAGGCGGCGAGCAGACCGCCCGCCGCGCACAGCGCCCGCGCGTCGACCCGCGCGACGACGCGGAAGCTCAGCTGCGCGCCGCCGACCACCGCGAGCGACAGGGGCAGGAACAACAGCCCCGTCTCCGCCGGCGGGTGGCCGCGTACGTTCTGGAGATAGAGGGTGAGGAGGAACCAGATCGCCGGCACTGGCACGAAGCTCATGAAACTGAGCAGGTTCCCGATGGTCAGCGGCCGCGAGCGGAACACCGGCAACGGCACCAGCGGCGCCCGCGCCCGGGCCTCGATGACGACGAAGGCGGCCAGCAGCGCGGCGGCCAGCGCGCCGCCGCCCATCACCTCGCCCGATGCCCAGCCCACCTCGCCTGCGCGGATGAGCGCCCACGCGAGCGAGGTGAGCGCCCCCGTCATGAGGATCGCGCCGGTGACGTCGAGCCGGCGGCCATCACCGCGGTCCGCGGCGGCGCGCGGCAGGCGCACCCGCCCGAGCGCCAGCAACAGCGCGCCGACCGGCGCATTGACGAAGAAGATCCAGCGCCACGACAAGGCGTCGGTCAGCACGCCGCCGAGCAGGCCGCCGATGGCGCCGCCCCCGATCCCGACCCCTGCCCAGATCGCCAGCGCGCGATCGCGGGCGCCCGGCTCGCGGTAGGCCGACGTCAGGATGCTCAAAATGACCGGAGCCAGCACCCCGGCGCTCAGCCCCTGCACGACGCGCGCCGCCACCAGGACGGCGGCGTCGGCGGCCAGGCCGCACGCCAGGCTCGCTCCGCTGAAGGCGCCCAGCGCGCCAAGGAAGACCCGGCGTCCGCCGAGCAGGTCCGCGGCTCGGCCGCCGAACAGCAGGAAGCCGGCGAACGTCAGCGCGTAGCCGTTCACCACCCACGGGAGGGAGCCCTGGCTGAATCCGAGATCGACCCTGATCGCGGGGAGCGCGACGTTCACGATCGAAAGATCGAGGGTGAGCATGAACTCGGCCACGGCGAGCACGGCGAGGGTCCCGGCGCCGCCCGGGACCCCGTGCCATCCGGCCCGCCTGCTCATCGCGCCGCTCCGCCGAGCTGCGGCACCCGGCCGCGCAGCCGCTCCGCGATGCGCGCCAGCCGTTCGCCCTGGTGGCGTGCCGCGGCCAGGACGTGCTCGCCGGGCGCGCCCGCACTGGAGGGATGCGCGGTGCCGTAGGGATTGCCGCCCGCGCGGGAGAACGCCTCGTGCGTGTAGCCGGGCGCCACGACGATCGCGCCCCAGTGGTGCAGCGTGTTGTAGAGCGCCAGCAGCGTCGACTCGTTGCCGCCGTGCCTGTTCACCGCGCTCGTGAAGCCGGTGGCGGGCTTGTCGGACAGCTCGCCGGCCGCCCAGAGGGAGGCCGTGGTGTCCAGGAACTGCTTGAGCTGGGAGCTGACGTTGCCGTAGCGCGTCGGCGTGCCGAACGCGTACGCGTCGGCCCACCGCAGGTCGTCGTGGGTCGCCTCGGGGATGTGGGCGGTCGCGTCGAGGTGCGCCCGCCAGGCGGGGTTGGAGTCGATCGCCTCGGCCGGAGCCAGCTCCGCGACCCGGCGCAGCCGGACCTCGGCGCCCGTCGCGGCCGCGCCCTCGGCCACCGCCTCGGCGAGCGCGTGCACGTTGCCGGTTGAGGAGTAGTAGATGACCGCGACGTTGACCATGCCTCTGCCCTCCTGATCAGCCGAACTTAAGTACACAATGTGTGTACTTTATGAAGTATACACGGCGTGTACTTGTAGACTGGAGCGCGTCCCGCTCCTCGGCAGGCAAGGACACCTCATGGCGCCGACATCGATCAGCGAGCCCGTCAACGCCCGCAGCCGCCGCACCCGCGCCACACTGCTGGCCGCCGCGCACGCGATCCTCAAGGAGGAGGGCTTCGAGGCGTTGACGATGACGGCGGTGGCCGCCCGCGCCGGGGTGACCAGGCGAGCGGTCTACATGCACTTCCCCACCCGCGCTGAGCTGGTCGGCGCGCTGTTCGACCACGTGTCAGCGGTCGAGGGGCTGGCCGAGTCGGTGGCGGAGGTGTGGGCGGCGCCGGACGCCGCCGCCGCTCTCGACGCGTGGGCGGCGCACCTGGCGCGCTACCACACGCGCCTGATCCCGGTGGATCGCGCCGTTCAGCGCGTCTGGCGGCTCGACCCCGACGCCGCGGCGCACCGCGAGCGCGTCGTCGCCGAGAAACTCTCGACCTGCCGGCGCCTAGCCGACCGGCTGAACGGCGAGGGCCGCCTCGCCGCCGGCTGGACCGCCGAGTCGGCCGCGGACATGCTCTTCGCGCTGATCTCCTCGGACATGATCGAGGCACTGGTCGTCGACCGCCGCTGGTCGCGGCGGCGGCTCGCCGATCACCTCGCGCTGCTGTTCCGCAGCACGTTCGTGGCCGGCGACGGCACACCGGCACGGCCGGCCGCACCCGCTCACTAAGGCCGGCGGGCGTGCCCGGCGAGCCGGCGGCGCAGTGCGTCCGCGATGCGACGGCAGTCGTCCGCGGTCGTACGCCAGTTGGTGAAGGCGGCACGGAGCGCGGGCACCCCGGCGTACACGGTCGGGGTGAAGAAGACATCGCCGGTCAGTCCGGCGGCGAGATCGGCGAGCCGTTCTGCGGTCGGATCGTCGGCGAGGGTGAAGCACACGACGTTGAGGCGGACCGGCGCGAGCAGCCGCAGGCCGCCGATCTCGGCGATCGCCTCGCCCAGCATCCGTGCGGCGGCGACGCAGTCTTCGACGATCGCCGTGTGTCCCGTACGACCATAGGCCCGCAGGGTGAACCACGCCGCGAGCGCGCGCAGCCGGCGGGAGTTCTCCGGGGTGAGATGGATGAGGTCGGGATCGTCGCCGAGCGTGCCGAGGTAGGCGGCCGTGTTCTGGAACACCCGGATCCGCAGCTCGGGGTGCCGGGTGAACTGCAGCGCGCTGTCGTACGGCACGTTCAGCCACTTGTGCAGATCCACGCAGATGGAGTCGGCGGCGTCGAGCCCGGCGACGAGATGCGCGTGCGCCGGCGACAGGGCCGCGAAGCCGCCGAAGGCCCCGTCGACGTGGAGCCAGAACTCATGGCGATCGCGCAACGCGACGATCGCCCGCAGGTCGTCGAAATCGGCCGTGTTGACCGTACCGGCGTTGGCGATCACCACGCACGGGCGGCCGCCCGCCGCCCGCAGCGCCCGCTCCAGGGCCGCGGGGTCGACCGCCTCCCGGCCGGGGAGCCGCTCCACCTCGGTCAGGGTGCGCCGGCCCAGCCCGAGGATCGACATGGCCTTGTTGACGCTCGAATGCGCACTACCGGACAGCACCCGCACCGCGTCGCCCAGCGCCGCCGCGCCGTCCTCGGCCACGTTGACGCCGAGGCGGTCCCCCAGCCACTCGCGGGCGATGGCCAGCCCGGCGGCGTTGGACATGGTGGCGCCGCTGACGAACACCCCGGCATGCGCCGGGCTCAGGCCGAACAGCTCGCGCAGCCACGCGACCGTTTGACGCTCGAGGTGCGGGCCGGCGGGGTCCAGCGACGATGTCGGGTTCTGGTCGGCGGCCGCGGCGAGCCAGTCGCCGGCCAGGGCGGCCGGCGTGACGCCGCCGGTGACGAACCCGAGATAGCGCGGCCCGGCGCTGGCGGACAGCAGCGGCTCCCAGCGCTCGGCGAACTCCTCCAGCGCTCCCCGCAGGCCGGCGCCCTGGCCGGGCAGCGGCTCCGGCTCGGGCGCCCGCCAGGGCGGGACGACCGGCCGTACGGTGAGACCGTCGAGGATCGCGGTCGCGCGCGAGCGGGTCGAATCCAGCAGGCCGGGCAGCTGCGCGAGGTCGTCGGCGAGGCGTCGATCCACGTCAGGCTCCCTTCGATGACTCAGGTGGCCGGACAGGGCACCGAAGCTAGCCGCCGAGCGGATCGGCGTCATGGTCCAATCAGGTGAAACTGGACCAGCAACGCCGCCTAACCGGGCTTGCGGCCGACCGCCGCGTAGCACCATTGACGGTCGGCGTCGGGCGGCACGGCCGAGCCGGGGTCCGGACGCCACAGCGACAAGGTGGTCAGGCCCGGTTCCACCAGATCGAAGCCGTCGAACAGCCGCGTGACCTCGGCACGGCCGCGCAGGGTGATCTGGTACGAGGCCTTCTCGTACGCCGCGGCCGCGTCTCGTACCCTGCGGTCGGCGTCGAAGTCCGCGGTCACGTGCGACACGGCCAGATAGCTGCCGGGCGCCATGGTGGCGCGCAGCCGCGCCACGATGCCGGGCGGGTCGTCGACATCGTTGATGAAGTGCAGCACCGCCAACATCAGCACCGCGATCGGCTGGTCGAGGTCGATGAGCTCGCTCACCTCGGGGTTCTTCAAGATGGCGTCGGCGCACCTGGCGTCGCCCCGGACGACGGCCACTTCCGGCTTGCCGGCCAGCAGCGCCCGCCCGTGGGTCAATACGATCGGCTCGGCGTCGACGTACACGACGCGGGCGTCGGGGGCGACCTGGTGCGCGATCTCATGGACGTTGCCCCGCGTGGGCAGGCCGGAGCCGATGTCGACGAACTGCCGGATGCCGGCCGCGGCCAGGAACCTCACGGCGCGGCGCAGGAACGCGCGGTTCTCGCGCGCCATGAACGGCGTGTCGGGCGCGTGGCGGATGACCTCTCGCACGGCCTCGCGGTCGGCTTCGAAGTTGTCCTTGCCGCCCAAGAGGTAGTCGTACATCCGCGCGACGTTCGGCGTCGTCACATCGATCGTGTCCAAAGCCCTCTCCCGGTCCGCCTGCGGCGGAACACAACTAGGTATCAACCCATATCGCGGAGTATCCGAAGACATGTAAGCATTGCGGCCACTCTGGACTAACCAAAACGACTCAAGTACGGGAGTGTGCACATGGGAGGCAACGGCGTGACCCCATCGCGGATCCCCGGGCCGCGCGCGGCCGGCGACGGCCTCGACCTCATCGCGGCGGCGGGCGGATTGCACAACTACCAGCTGAAACTGCATGCGGAGTACGGGCCGGTGGTGCGCTTTCCGCTGCCCGGCGCGGATGTGGCGGTGTCGATCGCCGATCCGGTGCTGCTGGAGGCCACCGAGAAGATCGACAAGCGCCCGGAGAAGCTGTTCGAGTTCCTGGCACCGCTGCAGGAGTCGGGCAACCTGCAGACCATGCCGGCCGACGAGCACGGCCCGTGGCGCCGGGCGATGCTGTCGGTGCTGGCCGGACGGCCCTCGCACGAGGCGCACTTCGCGCGGTTCGCCGCGTTAACGACGGAGCTGGCCGATCGGTGGGCGGACGCGGGAACGGTCGGCCTGCAAAAGGACCTGAGCGAGCTGTCGCTGCGCATGATCTGCGAGTACGCGCTCGGCAGCGGCCTGGACTCCGACGCCGCCGCGGGACGCGTCGTCTCCGCGTTCGAGACCGTCCTCACCGAGTACCTCGGGCGGCTGTACCAGGTGGAGGTGCCGGGCACCGAGGAGGAGCGCGGCGCCCGCGTCGACGCGGCCCTGGCCTACCTGCGGGGGACCGTCGACGAGGTGCTCGCCGCGCACCGCGACCGCGCCGCGGGTGCCGGGGCGAGTGCTGGGGCGAGTACCGAGGTGAGTGCCGAGGCGGCCGAGCCGGCCGAGCGCAGCGACCTGATCGCCGCCCTGCTCGGATCCGGCGAGTCGCCGGCGCGGATCCGCGACACGGTGCTGATGACCATGCTGGCGGCCCACCACACCACCGGCGTCGCGATCTCCTGGACGCTCTACCTGCTGGCCGGGCACCCGGACGTGGCCGAGCGGGTCGCCGGCGAGCTGGACCTGGTGCTGGGCGATCGCCCCGTTCCCGAGTACGGCGACCTGAAGAAGCTGACCTACCTGGACCGGGTGCTCAAGGAGGCGATGCGGCTGTATCCGCCGGGTCCGTACGGCGCCCGGGAGACCACCGAGGACCTCGCGGTCGGCGACTATCTCATCCCCGCGGGCACGACCATCTTCTATCCGTTCTGGGCCGTGCACATGAACCCCGACCACTGGCCCGACCCGCAGACGTTCGACCCGGACCGGTTCACCCCGGAGGCATCGGCCAAGCGACCGCGGCTGGCCTACATTCCCTTCGGGATCGGGCCGCGCGGCTGCGAGGGCGCCGCCCTCGCGATGGTCGAGGCCGAGCTCGTACTGGCCGTCCTGCTCAAGCGCTTCCGATTCCGGCTCGCGCCCGGCCAGACCGTCACCCCCATCGAACGCTTCGTCTTGTGGGCCGCCGACGACATCCACATGATCGTCAGCCCGCGATAGCGCGAGCGTCAGAGGGCGTAGTTGCGGAGGACGGCGAGCGCTTGGGGGCCGTGCGGGCCGGTGGCCTTCAGCGACGAGTCGGCGGGGGCCAGGCGGCGGGCGCCGACTCGGCAGAACTCGGCGGCGGGGCCGGTGATGACGGAGGGGGCGTCAGGCTCGCCGAACCGCCAGGTCTGGCCGTCGGGCGCGGTCAGCTCGCAGTAGACGCGGCCGCCCTGGATGTTCTCGACGGCGAAGGCGTAGGGCAGCGTACGGTGGCCGAGCCAGGCGATGTGGCGCAGGCGCGCGGTGTCGGGGTAGTCGATGCCGAGCGGGTCGGTGATGTCGTGCGCGTGCGTCCAGTGCTCGGCCAGGCGGGTCGTGGCCAGGGCGGCGGGCGAGATGCGGTTCGTGATCCACCGCAGGCGGGTGCCCTTGGGCTGGGCGCGCAACGCGGCGGGCGTGGCGAAGGCGGCCGCGCGCCAGCGGGCCAGCAGGTCGCCGGGGGTGATGTCGCGCTGCGCCGCGACGAGGTCGTTGGCCCAGTCGTCGACCTTGCCGGCCGACTCGCCGGAGAAGAGGCCCTCTTCACCGGCGATCGAGGAGGCGACGAGTTCCTCGGACTGGGCCAGATGCAAGACCACGTCGGCGACGCTCCATCCCGCGGCCGCGGACGGGTGCGTCCATTGGGCGGGGGTGAGCGCGCTGAGCACGCCGTCCAGCTGCTCGTACTCTGTCTCGAGGTCTTCGAAGATGTCCGTCACACGATCACGCTACCGAATGTGATTCTGTTTGGACAATGAGTTCCGGGTGCGAGCGCCGTGGTCGATGCGATTTGCCCCCGTCGCCCTCGCCTGACTTGTCCTTATCTGTCCTGACCTGTCCAGACGATGTGATCGGTAGGAAAAGCCAGATTCGGAGAGCACATCGGGTAGGGTCGCGAGTGTCCGAGCTTTCCGCCATGTGTCCGCGGATCTGCTTCTCGTGAGTTTTGATTCCGCTGAGGGACGATCATGGTGGATGGGCTGGTTCCCGGGTGGGGCTTCCGATAATGCATATCGATACCGAGGCGTTGGCGGCGAGCCTCGCGCGGCTGCGCGAGGCGCCGCAGGAACCGGACCTGATCCACGCGCTGGAGCGGGTGGTCACCTCGGTCGATCAGCTCTTCGGCTATGACGGCGCCGGGATCATGCTGATCGACGAGGAATCGCGGCTGATGTATGTCGCGTCCTCCGACCAAGTCGGCCGAACGCTGGAAGAAGCACAGATTCGCACCGGGCAGGGCCCGTGCGTCGACGCGTTCGTGCATGCCCGGCCGGTCATCAGCAAGGACGTGTGCTCGGACGCGCGCTGGCCCAAGCTCGCCGAACTGCTGGACGAACGCCTGCGGGCCGTGACCGGGGTGCCGATCCTGCTGGGCGGCGGCCCGGTGGGGACGCTCAACGTGTATCGCACCAGTCCATCGGATTGGGACGACTCCGATGTCGCCGCCCTGGACGCCTACGCCCTGCTGGCCGGGGAGATCATGAACGCCGCGCTGTCTTCGAAAGACCGCACTGCCACGGTGGCGCAGTTGCAGTACGCGCTCGACTACCGGGTGGTCATCGAGCGCGCGATCGGGTACCTGATGGCGACTCATGGGGTGGACGCGGTCACGGCGTTCAGCCGGCTGCGCAAACAGGCCAGGGACAGTCGGCGCCGGGTGGCCGACCTGGCCAACGAGATCCTCGGCGGCACGGTGCCGCCGCCGCCACGCACTCCGTTCGAACCGCCGTCCGACGCGACGCCAGTCTCATCACCTGACTAGACTTTCGCGAATTCAACTTCTTGGTTTATAGTCATCGCCCATCACGGCCCGGCCCCTGACCCCGTCCGGCCGCGGAGACTCTCCCACCTTGACTTGGAGACCCCCGTGACCGCTACGAACAATCCGCCGTCCACGCCGGCCGGGAAGGGCAGGGGCCGGAGAAACCCGGCCGGCAAACCGGCGCCGCCGTTGCCGCCGCCCTCGCCGTCGCCTCCGCGGACATCGCCCCTGTCCATCGACGTCGAAGCCGACGGCTCGACCGCCGTGCTGCGGCTTCGAGGCGAGCTCGACCTCGCCGGCGAGGAGGCGCTGCGCGGTTGCATCCGCGCGGTGCTGGCCGAACACGACCCGCACCTGCTGCTCCTGGACCTGGCCGAGTTGACGTTCATCGACTCCACGGGTCTGTCCGTGCTGGTGTGGGCGCATCGGTACCTGGCGCGCCGGGATCGGGAGCTCAAGCTCTACCGCCCGCACCGTCAGGTCCGCCGGATCCTGTACATCACCGGTCTTGACGGCCGCCTGCGCGTCACCGACGAGACCTGAGCGTCATCGTCCTGCCGCGGATTGCGCGGGTCCGGGTTGGCCGTCGGTGGACGGAGTGCGAGATTCGGGCAGGGCATTCCTTATCCGGTACAGCCGGGCGGCGAGGTGGATCTCCAGCGCACCGCATCCGTCCTGCCAGGCCGGGCCGAGCAACTCACTGATCCGGTCGATCCGGCGGGCCACCGTGTTGGGATGCAGGTAAAGCTGGTTCGCGGCCCGCGTCGGACTGCCTCCGGAATCGAAATAGGCTTCGAGTGTGTCGATAAGGTCGCTGGAACGTTCGCGGTCGAGTTCGAGTATCGGGCCGAGAACCGAATCGATGAACTCCTCCGCGTCGTAGTTGTCCGACAGCAGGAAGCCGGCGAACCCGAGCTCGCGCGGCGACGCCGTGCGTCCGATGGCGCCGAGCGCCAGCAATGCGTCGACGCAGCGCAGCGCCTCCTGGTATTTCGCCGGGACCAGCTGAGGCTCCGTTACGGGGTCGGAGGCGCCGACGGTCACCCTGCAGCCGAGCATGAGCGACAGCTCCCGGCCCGCCGCGAGGGCCGCGTCGGCTCCGTCCGCTGCCGGCACGAGGAGAACCGCCTTTTCATCGTGCATCGTCTTCAGGCCGTTCACGCGGCGCGCGTACGACGTCGCGCAGGTCGCGGTCCGGCTCCGGGTCTGGTCTTCTGGATGGGCGATGAGGACGACGTGCGGCCGGCTCAGATCGACACCCAGCCGACGCGCGCGGCGGAGGATCTGCTCGCGAGGTCGCTGCGGTATGGCCAGCAGGTCGTCCAGCAGTTCATCCCTGATTTCGCTCTCGATGACGGTTTCGTGCGCCTGTCCGTGCAGCAGTGCGGCGCCCTCGGCAAAGGGCCGGAGCCGTTGCTCCTCATCGGCGCTGATGGCGCGGTGGCTGTAGGCGAGAAAGCGACCTGCGTCGGGGCAGTCGGTCAGGAACGGGACCACGTACAAGCCGTTGTCGAGCCAGGTGGAACGGGCCGCGGTGCTCACTTGTGTGCT
This sequence comes from Streptosporangiaceae bacterium, assembly GCA_035765195.1. GTDB lineage: Bacteria > Actinomycetota > Actinomycetes > Streptosporangiales > Streptosporangiaceae > CALAED01. The sequence goes on along the minus strand of DASTYC010000004.1, from coordinate 94,550 downwards.
GGTCAGCTCGATGTTCTTCTCGTCCAGTTCCGGAACGTCGCCCACGGCAAACGCGACGTTGGCGCCGGACGTGCGAATGCGTACGGTGGTGCCCAGCTCGCGGCTCGCCTCACGCCCCAGCGTCTCCATGTCGCAGCCGCGCAGCAGTACACGGGCGACACGTTCGCGAACGGCGGTGAGCTCGCGGAAGCGGGCGAGCTTCGTCTCGTGGCGGGCGACCGTGGCCTCCAAGGCGGCGATCTTCGTCCCGTCCTGATCGATCCGTTGGGCCCGCTCGATCGCCGCGCCGGCCAGTAAGGCGAGGGAACGGACGAACCCCACCTCGTCCGCCGTAAAGTTGCGGACCTTCCGGTCGGCGGCGTAGAGCACCCCGTCGGGACGCCTGCCGTGCGGCCGGATCAGCGGAACCGTGAGAACGGCGTGCAGCCCTTCGGCGCGGGCCGATTCGTCGATCTCCTCGTTGTGCTTGATTCGCTCGTCGCCGAGGTAGTCGGCGGTCCAAAATGGCGCGTTGTCCCGCAGCACGGTCGCGCCGATGGTGCCGCTTTCGGGTAGCGGGAGGCCGATGGTGGTAGCCGTGACATGTCCGTCGGCGGCGCGTATGCGAATGGATTCTTCGTCGCGTAGGCACACGAAGGCCATGTCGACCCCGATGAGAAGGCGGGTGCGCCTGGTAATGGCCTGAAGGATCGAGTCAAGATCACAATGAGTCGCCAATTCCACGGCGGTGTCGATGAGGAAGTGCAGGCGGCCTTCGCGTCGGCGGGCCTGATCCAGCTGGGTGCAGATGCGCAGCCCGAGTTGCCGAGCGCGATAAACCTCCTCCGGATGCTCGTCATCGGCTGCCACCGGCGACGCCGCACTGAGCCGCAGGCTAATCTGCTCCTGCGATGCGTCGCTGGCCAGCAGCTCGAGCACCCCCAATATGGCGGCCGCTGCGCTGCAGTTGTCATTACTCATTACCCCTCCGGGAGTGTTCTGACAACGTGGTAGTGCGAACATCGGCTGGCGAAATAAAACCCCGTTCCAGCTCAGGACCTGAATTGGTCGACAAAGCGGCGAAAAGATTCCCCTACGTGTGCCGCATGGCGCACCGCTCGGTGGCGGTGGATGGTGATGCCGGGATCGCCGCGGGGTTGTTGATTACACCTGTCAGTTTAGTTGTTGAACTGTTAGGTGTCAACATTGCCCTCAACAGTGTAGCGAGTGCTCCGTCATGTGCAGTGCGTGCTCCACCATGAGGAAGATCGCCATCATCAAGGCGCGGGGCGCGATCGCTTCTTCGGCAGTCACAGCATTGACCGACCTGCCCCAAAAGGAAGGGTCAACACCCGTGCCGCGGCGCCGGAGCGTGGCATATGCCGTTAGGTCAGCGGCATATGCCGTTGTCGAAGCCCATCGCGAGGCGCCGGGTGACAAACTCGTGCGCCATCGACGTCACCGACGTCCACCGACGTCACCGAGTATGAGAAGGAGGCAGATAGAGGCGCAGGAAGGCCCCGACGCCTCTGGTGACGATCTTGTCCACTTGCTCTTGCGGCAGGGGAATCGCCCCGTAGAAGGACCGCTGGTTCACGTCGGTGACCGTGAGCAGGGTGAGATGATTCGCCGCCTCTTCCGCGTCATCGATCGCCAGGATCCCGCGGTCGGCGATCTTGCGAAGATACGGGGCCAGCCGGATATGCGCCGACAGCGGCCCCGCCTCTTTCCACGCCTCGAGCATGTCCGGCGGAAGCCGGGTGACCTCGGCCTCGATGGACCGAACGAGCGCGAAGTGGTCGGGAAACGCGCTGATCGCCGCCACCCGGTCGAGGCTGAAGGCGATCAGGTCCTCCTCGATGTCGACGATCTTGCGGAGATGGCGTTCCATGATCTCCCCGATCGCCTTGGTGACGTCGGCGGCGCCGGCGAGCGCTACGGACAAGAAGAGCTGCTCCTTGTCCGTGTAATGGTTATAAATGGTGCGCTTGGACACCCCTGCCTCGGCGGCTATCGCGTCCACGCTGGCCCGCGTATAGCCTTCCCGGCCGAACACGGCGCGTGCCGCCCGCACGATGGCCGCCCGCTTGTCGAGCATCACATAGTGGGTGACCTGCTCCTGCTGCCGGTTAATGTCCAATCGAGCTCCTTATCGCGCCGCATTGCACCGCTCGGAGTGCGGGTCAGCCGCCGGTGCGGCTTTGCCGGTGGATTGTGGTAGCGAGGTTGGCGAGGAGTTCTTTGAGTAGGGCGCGGCCGTATTCGTCGGTGAGCGTTTCGTTGTGGAAGTTTTGGTGGCTGTTGGGGACGGCGACTTCGGGCTTGAGTATGACATGAGCGCCGATGGAGGCGAACATTTGGCGGAGGGCGGCCTGGGCTCGGATCGTGCCGAACGGGCCGGGGGACGCGCCGATGATGGCGATGGGTTTGTCGGTGAGGCGGGAGTCTTGGATGCGCCTGCTGGCCCAGTCGACGGCGTTCTTGAGGGCCGCCGGAATGCTGGCGTTGTGTTCGGGGGTCGCGATGAGCACGCCGTCGGATCGGGCGATGCGCCGGCGCAGGTCGGCCACCAGTGAGGGTGGCTTGTCGGTATCGAGGTCTTGGTTGTAGAGCGGAAGTTCGCCCATCCGGTCATACAGCTCGATGCTCATACCGCCGGGGTTGAGGCTTTGCGCCGTACGCAACAGCCGCGTGTTGTACGAGTCGACACGCAGACTGCCCGAGATGGCAAGGACCGTGGGGTCGGACATGGCCTTCCTCCAAACGCTGTTCCCTGTCGCTGCTGTTGGGGGTTTGTGGTGTCGGCTGACATCCTCAGGGTACACCTATCAGTGTACTGGTTCAACTGATGGGTCTACACTCTGCACTAAACCGTATAGTAAAGAAGGCGAAGACGTACTCCGCACAGGGAGGCGTGATGTCAGAGCCGAGACGCGGCTCCGCGCAGATCCGCACCATGCATCCAACGCATCCAACGCATCCAACGCCCGAGCCCGCGGGCACCACGGCGGCCCAACGCCCGGCCGGCCTGTGGCTGGCTCTGCTGGCGGGGCCCATCGCACTCAGCGCCAACAGTCCCACCCTTGTCCTGGACAAGATCGCCGCCGGCCTGGGAACGAGCGTGGCCACGGCCACGTGGATCGCCACGACGTTCGGCTGGGGCGTCGTCGTGGGTACTCCGCTGGCCGCCGGGCTTCTCCGCCGCTACGGCATGCGCCCAGCGCTGCTGGCGAGCGCCGCCCTCATCCTGGTCGGCAGCTGTTTGGAGCTTGTCGGCCCCGCGCTGCCGGAACTCCTGGTCGGCAGGGCGGCACAGGCGATCGGTTCGGCCGGCGCCTTCACGATCGCGATGAACCTCGCGGGCACCACCCGGCGAACGGGGTTGATCATGACCGGCGTCGGGGTGTTCGGCGCCGTCGGGCCGCTCACCGGCGCCCTGGTCGCCGATCACTGGTCGTGGCACGGCGCCGTCGCGCTCTCGGCGTTGAGCCTGCCCGCGGTGCCGGCCATCGCGCGGGCGCTGCGCGACGACCGACCTGAGCGGCAGGCGGTGCCGGCCGACCTGCCGGGACTGGTGCTCGTGTTGGCGACGGTCAGCGCGCTGGTGTTCATCCCGCGCTTTCCCGTGCTCGCGACGATCGGCCTTGGCATCCTGCTCGCCGTCCTCGCCCTGCACGTGAGGTCGACGCCCGATGGCTTCCTGCCGCTGGAACTGCTGCGCACGCCTGCCTTCGTCCTCGCCGGTGTGCTCGCGCTCGCGCTGTCGACCTCGTATTTCACGCTGCTGTACGTCTTCCCGCGGATGCTGGGCGACGATGCCGGGTGGACGATCGACCGGATCGGCGTCGCCCAGATGCTGGCCCTGCTGCTCGGGTCCATCGCGGCTTGGGTGCTCGCGTTCGTCGCCGCACGGCTTGTCCCCCGGACCATCTTCGTGATTCTCGTCTGCGCGGGAGTGCTGGCACCCGCACTGGCGGGGTTCACCGCGTGGCTGCCGCTGGTGTTGACGGTGCCCGCGATCGCCGTGTTCGGCGCGGTGGCCGGCCAGGCCACGCTGACGGTCTCCGCGGCGGGCGCCGTGGCACGTCATCATCGTGCGACCGCCATCAGCCTGGTCAACCTCTGCTACCTGCTGGGCGGCGCCTTCGGCCCCGCCGTCGCCGCGGTCATCGCCTACCGATAGCGGACGCGGCCTCGGTGCCGGCCGTCCGCGGGGCTGGCTCGTTCAGCACATCCCCGACCAGCGAGCCGAGGATGCGCACGCCGTCCTGGGTGAGGACGGACTCCGCGTGGAACTGCAGCGAGGCGAACCGAGGACCGCGGAGCGCGTAGACCCCTCCGGTGACCGGGTCGCGGCTCACCGTGACCGATCCAGCCTCCGGATGCGTCAACTCGCCGTCCCGGCTGCGCGCCTCGAAGGTGTTGTAGAACCCGACGCGTTCGGCCGCCCCGAACAGGTCGATCCGGCGCTGGACGCCCTGGTTGGGGACATCACGGCGGACCAGCTCGAGCCCCAGCCGCAGGCTCAGCAGCTGGTGGCTGAGACACACCGCCAGGAACGGCCGCCGCGTCCGCAGGAGCTGCTCGATGGCGGACCGGAGTGCGGCCATTCGGGGATCGTCCAAATCGCGCGGGTCGCCCGGGCCCGGGCCCATCACCACGACGTCATAGGCATGGAGGTCGTACGTCTCGTCGAAGCGGCGCACCGTCACGGACAGGCCGAGCGAGCGCAGCTGGTGGGCGAGCATGGTGGTGAACGCGTCCTCCGCGTCGACCACCAGCGCCCGGCGGCCGGCCAGCGCCGTGCTGGGGCGCCGGCGCGCCGACTCCTCGGTCAGCCAGAAGCCGGCGATGTGCTCATTGCGGTTCGTCAGGGCCGCGCGGACCTGGGGTTCGTCTTCCATCTGACGAGCCCGGCCGGCGCCGAGGGCGGCCAGCAACGCGCCGGCCTTGGCGCGAGTCTCCGCCACCTCCCCGGCCGGGTCGGAGTGGCGAACCAACGTGGCGCCCACGCCGATCCGCAGCCGCCCGCTCGCCTCCATCTCGGCGGTCCGGATGAGGATGGACGAGTCCAGCGTCGGGGCGCCCTCGGCGTCGCGTCCCATGAGGGCGACCGCCCCGCTGTAGTAGCCGCGGCCGTGCGGCTCGTACCGGCGGATGACGCGGCAGGCGTTCTCCAGCGGGCTGCCGGTCACCGTGGGGGCGAACATGGTCTCGCGGATGATCTCTCGCGGGTCATGGTCGCTGTGTCCCCTGATGAAGTACTCGGTGTGCGCGAGGTGCGCCATCTGCTTGAGATGCGGGCCTACCACCTGTGCGCCCGAGTCGCAGATCCTCGCCATCATCTTGAGCTCCTCGTCGACGACCATGTAGAGCTCGTCGATTTCCTTGCGGTCCTCGAGGAAGTCAAGGACGCCGCGCAGAGTGGGGCCGGACGGCGGATAGCGGTAGGTGCCGCTGATGGGGTTCATGACGGCGACGCCGTCGCGCAGGCTGACGTGGCGTTCCGGGGACGCGCCGACGAACGTCCGGTCGCCGATGTGCACGATGAACGTCCAGTACGCGCCGGACTCCTGCCGCAGCAGCCGCCCGAACAACGCCAACGCGCTGTGCGGCGTGTAGTCGAGGATGTCGGCGACGTACGACCGTTTGATCACGAAGTTGGACCCGGCGCCGTTGCCGATCTCGGTGTCGATGACCTTTCGGACGGTGTCGGCGTACGTGTCGTCGGCGACGTCGAAGTGCCCGTCGGACAACCGCAGCGGAACGTCCGGGACGCGGGCGAGCAGCTCGGCGACCGGCAGCCGCGCCTGCTCCGTCACCGTCATCGCGACCAGCGGCGCGGCGTCCTCGACCGCGGCGTAGCCGCGCTCGGTGATCTGCCGATACGGAACGATGGCCAGCGTCCCGTATCGCTCCTCCGTCCCCGTCGTGGCCGGCTCCGGCAGCGGAACGTCGGCGAGCGTCGCCGGCGTCGAGACCTCGCCGACCAGGACGTCGACCTGATCGGGACCGGCGGCGTCGGGGCGGTGCAGGATGGCGAACGCGGGTGGCCGCGGCCGCAGGATGCGCCGGAGCGGATCCGTCGTCATGGGGTGCCTCCTCGGCGGTCGATTCGGTTCTTGACGGTCCGGCCGCCGGGTCACGGCCGGCCGCCGGGTCACGGCCGGCCGGCCGGCTCGGCGGCGGCCCCGGCCTCGGCTCCGAGGAGGGCGAGCAGTCGATCGACCGTGCCGACGACGGCGCAGCGCTCGGCCGCGTAGTCAATGGCCAGCCGGTGATAGGCGGGGGAGAAGTCGGCGATCGCGTCGGCGGGCAGGAACACCTCGATGTCGTTGGTGAACGCCTCCACAGCCGTCATCAACACGCCGACATGTGCGTAGACCCCGCAGACCACGATCTGGTCGCGGCCTTGCCGGCGCGTCCATGCCAACAGGTCGGAGCGGAAGAAGGCGCTGTAGCGCCATTTCGTGAAGATCCGGTCTTCGGGCCCCGGCTCGAGCGGGTCCACGATCTGACGATCGGCCGGGTCCATCCGCATGCCCGGGCCCCAGAAGTCCTTGAGGAGGCCACGATCGGTCTCGGTCATCCGGCCGGGTTGCGCGGTGTAGGCCACGGGTATGCCGAGTTCTCGCGCGCGCTCGCGCAGCCGAGCGACGTTCTCGATGAGCGCGGCGCGCAGGCCGGTGCGTGAGAACGGCGCGAGGAAGTAGCGCTGCATGTCATGGACGAGCAACACGACGCGCCGCGCGTCCGGCGTCCAGCCGGCGGTGTTCTCCGGCAGATCGGCCGATGTCGGCAGGGCGTAGTCTGCGATATCGGGTATCCCGGCCATGATGTCCTTTCCGGTGTGCCGTGACGGAGCCCAGCCATAAGGAAAAGGAAATGGCTGCGCGCGGCGGCGCCGATGGCGCGCTAGGCGCCGAGCGCCGCGCCGCCGTCGATGGTCAGTTCGTGCAGGGTGATGTGCGCGGCCCGGTCGGAAAGCAAGAAGGCGACCGCATCCGAAACGTCGTTCGGCGAGGCCAGCCGCCCGAGCGGGATGCCGACCCGGAAGGCGTCGGGCCGGCCGTCTATGGTGGAGCCGGCATCGGCCTCGTCGTGCCACATCGACCTGAGCATCGGCGTGTCCGTGGAGCCCGGCGCCACGACATTGCACCGGATCCCGTGCCGCGCCACCTCGAGGCCGAGCGACTTGGTGAACATCGCGGCGGCCGCCTTGGACGCCGCGTACGCGGCCATCTCGGCCCGCGGCACCCTGGCGGCGTTCGACGCCACTGTGACGATCGCGCCGCGCGACCGGGGCACCATTCTGGCGCTGACCGCCTGGCACATGTTGAAGACGCCGGTCGTGTTCACCGAAAAGATCTCCGCCCAGTCCTCGGGCGCGAAATCGGTCACCTTGCCGACGCGGAGCACGCCGGCGGCGTTGACCAGGGACTCCACAGGGCCGAGCCGCCGCTCGACGGCGTCGACGAGCGACTCGACGGCCGATCGGTGTGACACGTCGCCGGGGAAGGCCTCCACGCGAAGACCGAGCCCGGTCCACCGGTCCGCGTTGGCCCGCAGTCTGGCGGCGTCACAATCGACGGCGGCGACCGTGACGCCGTCCATGCCGAGGCCGTTCGTCACGGCGGCGCCGATGCCGCCCGCCGCGCCGGTCACGATCGCTACGCGACTCGCCATTTCCCCTCCCACCTCCGCTGCGCGGAACTCCGCCCGCCGGGCTCGGTCAGGTGGCCCACAGCGAGACCACCTCGGCGGCTTGGCGCGGGTTCAGCCGCGGGTCGCAAAAGCTCGTGTACTTGTATTCGGACCGCTCGAGCTCGGCGTCGTTCGCCAGGCATTCGGTCACGTTGTCGGGAGTGGCCTCCAGATGGAGTCCGGCGGCCAGCCCACCGCCGGCCCGTACGGCGCACTGGAAGGCGTCCACCTCGCGTTTGATGGTCTCCAGGTAGCGCGTCTTGGACTTGTCCGGCCGGACGACGCTGTTGGCGTGCATGGGATCGCTCAGCCAGATGACCGGGTGACCCGACGCGCGCACCGCGGCGACGAGGCCGGGCAGCCGCTCGGGGACCAGGGCGTCGCCCATGCGGGCGATCAAGGTGAGCTTGCCCTTCTCGCGGTGCGGATCGAGCCGTTCGCACAACGTGACCAGCTCATCCGCGGTGACGGCCGGGCCTACCTTGCACGCAACCGGGTTGGCGACCTGGGCGAGCAGCGCCACGTGGGCGCCGTCGACCTGGCGGGTGCGTTCGCCGATCCACGGCCAGTGGGTGGACGTGAGCAGCAGCCGGCCGGCGTCGTCCCGGCGGACGAGCGGAACCTCGTAGTCGAGTACTAACGTCTCGTGGCTGGTCCACACCCTGGGCTCGAGGCCGGTAGCCCTCGGCGCCCGTGACGCGCGGTGCCACCCCAGGTGGGTCATGGCCGTCCGGGCGGCTTTGTAACAGGCGAGCAGCCGCCGCGGGTCGGGACGCCTGCCTCGCGGGTCGGGCTCCGGGGAGTTCACCAGATGACCCCGGTAGGTCGGCATCTCGACCCCGGCGACCATTTCCGTGGGGCGGCTCCGCGGTTTGCCGAACTGCCCGGCGATGCGGCCGACGCGAACCACGGGCCGGCGGGAGTTCATCTGCATAATGCCGGCGAGCATGTGCACAAGCCCGGTTTTGCGGACGATATCCCGCCGACCGCATTCGGCCGGGTCCTCCGCGCAGTCGCCCGCCTGCACTATCTGAGCCTCTCCCTCGGCGACTCGAGCCAGCAGCGAGCGCAGCGCCCGGACGTCTGCGGCGTCGACCAGTGAGGGGCTCGCGGACAGCTTCCGGCGGATGCTCTCGACGTGCGTTGTGTCGTCCCATTCCGGCTGTTGCTGCGCCGGCCTGCGTAGAAGCTCCGCTAGGAGATCGTGCACTGATTTCCTCCGGATGGCGAAAGGGGTGCCACGGCACCCGGTGTCCGGGCGCGGTTGGCGGCGGCCGTGATTCGGCCGGCCGGACTCAAATGGTCAGTCGCGTGGTCGGTCGCCGTTTTCTATGACCGCCTTGATGCGCTCGAGCGTGGCGGTGACGTCTTGGGCCAATTTGGCGTTCCATTCGACGACGAACCGCTGCCGTTCGGCCTCGTCCAAGGGCTCCAGGATCTTGGCCAGACCTTCCGTGAGGCGGCCGAGCCGGTACCGATGCGTCAGGACGCAGCCGTTCTTCGCGGGCTCGACGTCGAAGGACCAGACGCTGTCTTGCCGATTTCCCAGGCTGTCGCAGATGGCCCAGCTGAAGGTGCGGCCGGGGACGGCCTCGACCACTTCGGCCTCGGTCGTCCAGGGACCGCGGACCACGGGGGCCCAGGCGACCACAGAGTTACCTCGGTAGTTGTCTCCACGGAATTTCGCGCCGACCGTACGTGGCTTTCCAGTCACCCAGGTGCCGCCCCGGCATTCGGGGCTCCATGCGCCGCTGTTGGACAGCTCGGTAACGGTGTCGTACACCTTTTCCGGAGATGCCGCGATAGGGATTTCGGCATGGACGCGGAACACATCGGCCTTTTTGTCGGTGGTGATGTTGTTCATACCCTAAATTCTGGCGCAGGCCAGGTGCCGTGGCGAATGGCTCGGCGGGGAATATGTCAGGTTAAATCAGCCGGCCGGCACGGCGAACCCGTGCAACCATTCCACCTTGTCGTAAAGGTCGGAAACCGAGAGCGAGGAGAGCATGGCGTTGCGTTCCTTCGCCGCCGGCCCGGCCGGGTGGTAGAGCCGCCGGCCCATTTCCCTGGCCACGATCTGCGCCTTGCCGGCGCGCTCCCGCCGGACCACGTTGAAGGATTCGAGACGCCGTGGCACATCGCCCGTGAGATCCCCCAGGAACGCACCGAGCGAGACGGCGTCCTCCAGGGCGATGCACGCTCCCTGCGCCGCGTACTGGAGCATGGGATGCGCCGCGTCGCCGACCAGGGCGACGCGTCCGTCCACCCACCTGTCCACCGGGTCCCTGTCGCACAGCACCCAGGTCCGCCAGTCGCGGCCGAGCTCGAGCAACTTCCTGGCCGGCGGACTGAGCTCAGTGAAGGACTGGAGCACGTGCGCCTGCTCCACCGGCTCACCCGCCACCGCGGTCCGGGCGTCGTCGTCCCTGGTGGCGGCCATGTTCAGGCATCGGCCCCCACTCACCGGATAATGCACGAAATGCCACCGCGGGCCGGCCCACAGCGTCACCGCGTTCCACCGCAACTCGTCCGGGACCGTCTCCATCGGGATCACGGACCGATAGATCGTGTGCCCGGAGACCTTGGGTTCGCCGTCCCCGAGCAGCTGCCGGCGGACCGCGGACCTGATGCCGTCGGCGCCGACCAGCACATCGGCGGTGTACCGGCGACCGTCGTCGAGCACCGCGGTCACCTGCCGGCCGTGTTGCTCGTAGCCGGTCACGGAACTGCCCGAACGCAGGTCGATGAGGTCCGCGTCGCGGCAGGCGTCGAGCAACGGCTGGTACAGGTCGGTCCGATGTACGACGGCGTACGGATTGTGAAAGCGCCGCCGGTACTCCTCATCGAGGGGCATGGCGGCGACGCGCTCGCCGGTGGCGCCGTCCATGAAACGCAGCTCATCGATGTACACGGCCCGCCGGCGCACGCCGTCGGCCACGTTCAACTGATCGAGCGCGTGAAACGCGTTCGGCGCCAGCTGAATGCCCGCGCCGAGCTCGGAAAAGGTGTCGCAGCGCTCCAATACGCTGACGCGGTGTCCGTGCCGCGCGGCGCTCAACGCCGTGGCCAGCCCCGCGATTCCGCCGCCCGCGATGATGATCTTTGGCATGTGGGCCTCCTCGGGCCTCCTCGCTTCGAAGCTCCTCCGGCGCAGGACGGATCGCGGCCGCCGCGTCAGCTCGGGCACAAGACGAGCCGCCGGCCGTGCAACTCGCCGTCTTCCATCCGGCGATGCGCTTTCGCGGCCTCGCTGAGCGGCAGCGTCTCGACGTGCCGCGGACGCAGCCGGCGATCCGCCAGCAATCGGTTGATCATGGTCGCCGCCTCGGCCAGCTGGGCCGTGGTGGCGTGCGAGATGACGAACCCGTGAATCGCGCAATCCTTCATGTAGAAGGGCCCGACCGGGAGCGCGGGCCGCGCCTGAACGCCCGCCAGCAGCACGATCCGGCCGCGTGACGCCAGCAGTTCCACCGCCATCTGCAGGTCGTTGTGGCCGTAGGTGTCGATGAAGATGTCGACGCCCCGCGGGCTCGCCCGCTTGATGCGATCGGCCAGGTCGTCGTCTGTGTAGTCGAAGACCTCCGCGGCGCCGTGCGCACGGCAATGCTCCGCGTCTCGCCGCCGGGCGACCGCGATGACCCGCGCTCCGGCATACGCGGCCAGGGTGATGACGGCGGTGCCGACGTTGCCGGCGGCCCCGAGCACCACGATCGTCTCGCCGGGCCGGACGTTTCCATGGGTGAACAACGCCAGGTACGCCGTCCCCGCCGGATGGACGGTCGCCACGGCCTGGACGGGGTCGGCCTCCTCCGGCAGTCGGTACAGCCGGTCGACGGGCACCACGACCCGCTCGGCGGCGGCGCCCTGCCTGCCGTCGTGTCCCAGACTGTTGCACCAGACCCGATCGCCGACCGCGAATCCCGCGGCGCCCAGGCCGTGGGCGGCGACGGTCCCGACGACGTCACGGCCGATGATGAAGGGGAACGGAATGGGCGTGCGGAACACGCCTGAACGCACGAAGGTGTCCACCGGGTTGACCGTGGTGGCGATGACGTCGACGAGCACGTCGGTGGGCCCGGGACGAGGCTCGGGAAACTCTCCGTACCGGATATCGTCGGCGGATCCAAGCTCATTGATATAAGCGGCATACACGCCTTCATAGTCTGCCCGGCTTTCTTTTGTGCGACATCGTGGCCGCGGCAGAGTATGTCAAGTTGTCCGCGGGCCGAAGGGTCCGCGTGCTGAACGTGACATATTTCGGTGGGCGATCTTGACCGCGGCGCGAGTGCTCTTTATAGCCTCGAAAGCGGCCTCGCCGTGTGCTGGCCGACGCCAGTTATCGGCTGCCGACTTCGCCCAACATTTTCGAGTTCCGACAGGCGTGATCACATGACTTCGCAAGTGGATTTCGCGCGTTTCCGCGATCCGGCCGGAGCGACATCCGCGAACCCGGTAACCACGGCGGTATCCGACGACGCGTTGCTCCGAGCCATCGCGGAGGTGCGGGCGGCCTTCGCGCGAGCTCACGCGAAGGTCGCCGCCGCCGACCTCGTGGCCGATGCCATCGGCCACGCACGTGATCTGGAACGGCTTGATCTGCCCGCCCTGTCCGCCGCGGCCCGGGAAGCGGGAAATCCCGCCGCCGCGCTCACCCACGCCGTACATCAGAGCGGCGATCGGCTGGATCGCGGCGCGGTCCGTGACATTTTCGACAGCGGAACGCTTCTGGTGACCCAGCGCGCGCTGCCTTTCCTCCAGCAAGAGCTGCGGCGCGCGGAGTGCGCCATCGACCGGCTGGCCCGGCGCGAGGCCGACGAGGGGGTCGCCGAGGTCACCGGCGTCCGCCGGCGGCGGCTGTTGACCGAAGCTGATCAGCGGCTCGGGACGTTCATCGCCGATGGCCTGCCCGTCGCGCTCGGCGGCCTGGCCGAGGTGATGATGAACGGCGTGGAGGCCGAGCCGTGCGGCGTCGGCGAGCCCGCGCTCGGCACGTACACGTTGGCCGGCTTCCTGGAGTTCCCGATCGGCGACGACCCGACGCCGCCGCCCGTGCGCGGGGCCCATACGTTCAGCGGCTATCTGCCGCCACCTGAGTCGCCCGAACGCGATATCCGGGCCTGCCTCGACGAGCTGGCGGCCGCCTTCGCCGCGGAGTCGGGCCTGGCGGCACCGACGCCGCCGTGGCAGCCGCCGCACGGGCTGTTCGCGGATCTCACCGCGGCGCTGACGGTCGCCTCCTCGGCGCTCTACAAGATGGCGGACGCCGCGGCGTCCGGGAGCGGGTCCGGACACGGGTCCGGGGCCGGGGCCGGGTCCGCGACGACCACCCCGTCCGCGCGCACACTGGCGGTCCGGCTCCGCCGTACGGCCGGCGACGTATCGGCTGTGGGAGCGGACCTGCTTCGCCGCATCGCCACCGACGACGAACGGTCGCCCGACTCGTGGAACGCGCGCTGGCGGCTGCTGCGAGACTGCCTTCTCCTCAGCGGCAGCGCCTTCCACGACGGCAGGCGGCTCGCCGACGACCTGGCCTGGACGGCGGCGTAGAAGATCCGAGCTGAAGGGGCGGCGGCTACCGCGGGTTGAGCATGGCCCGCAGCTCGGTCTCGAGGCGCGGCAGGTCGCGTACATGGCCGTGCGCCGCGATATGGCCATCGGGGCGGATCAGGTAGAAACCGGGGCGGCGGCACCGGGCGACCGGCGCCATGTCCGCGCGCGGGATCCCGATCACACGCAGCCGCGGCCAGTGCTCGGCCATGGCCTCGACCTGGGCGATCCAGGGCGCCACGCGGGCGGCGTCGGCCGTGACGATGGTCCACTCGCCCGGCTCGGCGGCCGGCCCCGCGATTCCGTAGCCCGTCGCCAGCCGGCGCGGAAACGGCGTGCCGACGCGGAGCCCCCCGGGACGCCGGTTGCGGAGGCGGCAGAGCGACGACCAGGACGACCAGCCGGCGGGTTGCTGGGTCTTCCGGGTGGGAGCGTACGTCAGGCGCCGTCCCGCCAGTCGTGGCGCATAGACGCGCGACGCCCAGCCGGACCGGGCCAGCAGCCGGAACAGCGCGTTGCGCAACAGCACCTTGCCGCGACCTTTGACCATCCAGGCGCGAGTCTGGAGATCGGTGTCCCGGATGATCCGGCGAGTCGCCGCGGTGCGCTCGGACGCGTACGTGGACAGCAACGAGGCCGGCGACTCACCGTGGATCACGGCGGCCAGCTTCCAGGCGAGATTGTGCGCGTCCTGCAGGCCGTTGTTCATTCCCTGCCCGCCGGCCGGGCTGTGGACATGCGCCGCGTCGCCGATGAGGAATACCGGCCCGCGCCGGAAGGCCGCGGCGATACGGGCGTGCACGCGGAACACCGCCTGCCACACCGGCTCCCGAATCGTCACGCCGTCAGGTCCGCGCTCGTCCACGATGGCCTGCATCATCGGCACGGTGACCTCGTCGCCGGCGGCTGTCGGCAGCACGGACACGAACCGATAGACCCCGCCCGGCATCGGGACGATCAGCAGCGTGCCGGCGGCGCTTTGGTAGTAGAGGATCTCATCCGGCCGCAGCGGGCCCTCGACGTACGCGTCGATCAGGGCGAAGGCCATCTCGTACGTCGTCCCGGCGAAGTCCCCGCCGATCTGAGCGCGCACCGTGCTGCCCGCGCCGTCGGCGCCGACCACGTAGCGCGCCCGGACGCGTTCGACGACGCCGTCGTGATGCGTCAGCAGCGCGGTGGCCCCATGGGTCCCCGCGGCGGACTCGACATCCTCCAGGCGAAGTAGCCCGGTGCCCCGCTCGACCTTTCCGCCCAGCTCGTGGAGCCGATCGGCCAGCATCCGCTCCGTCTCGTGCTGCGGCAGCGAGCGGGCCGCGGAGTCGATGGGAACCTCGAACGACGCCAGCGGGCGGAAGTCGGCGAAATAGCTCAGCCGGCTGAGCCGGATCGAGGACCGGACAATCCCGTCCAGCACCCCTAGGTCTTCGAAAATGTCCAAAACGCGCGGGTAGATCGAGATCGCTTTGGACGCCGTCGACGGCTCGGGCGCCTGGTCGATGATGCGCACGCGCACGTCACGTCTGAGCAATTCGCAGGCGGCGAGCAGGCCCGTCGGGCCGGCGCCCACCACAAGCACGTCGAGGTCTTCGCCGCGGGAACCGCCAGGTGCGAGTTCCCGTGTCGAGTCGGCGCCGGCGCTTTCCGCCGGCGCGTGGTCGGCTGCCCTTGCCGCCATATCGGGCACTCCTTTTCGGTCGCCTCGGTCGCCGCGGTCGTCGGTTGTTTCGTACGTCGGTGTCGCGACTCGCTACCTACTGCGTCCGGTGCTCTTGAATGTCGCGGGTCAGCTCGAGGCGCCGCACCTTCATGGTGGCCGTCCGCGGTAGTTCGGCCAGCGGAATCTGAATCGGTGCGGCCATTTCCGGGAGGTCGGCGACGGCTTCGGACCAGCGATCGAGGTCGAGAGGTTCGTCCGCCCGGGTGCACACGACGGGCAGGGGTTCTTGCCGCCGGCCGGGGACGAGGACGAGTTCGGACAGCTCTTCCAACCTGCCGAGCAGCACGTCTTCGACCTCGAGCGTGCTGGGGATCGACGGGATGACATCGACCTCGCGGTCGAGGACGTGCAGGCAGCCCAGTCTGGTGCGGTAGCCGACGTCGCCGGTGCGCCACCAGCGGCCGGACCGCTCCGCGGCGAACCGCTCCTCCTCGCCGAAGTAGGTGACCACCCGGCCGGGAGTCCGCACCTCGATCTTGCCGGGGTTCTCCCTGGTCGGCCGCTTGCCGTCGCGGCCGACCAGGCGTACGTGTGTCGTGCCGATGAGGGGATAGCCGAGGCAGCGGCCATCGGCGCGGCGCGCGGTCCGCTTTCTGTACCATCGCGCGGTCAGCGGGCCGCATTCGCTCTGGCCGTAGAACTGGAGGAACAGCGGCGACCGTCGTTTGGTGGCATCGAGCATCCGGCGGACGACGCCGGGGTGCAGCGCGTCAAAAGTGCTGCTGAAGTATTTGACGTTGCGCAGCGGCTCGCGCGGGTCGTTGGCGAGCCCGAGCCATTCCATGAAGGAGTTGGGATGGGTCTCGACGAAGCCGGGCTTGATACGGGCGAAAAGGTCCGCCACGTGAGTGGGCTCGGGGTCGTTCATGATGACCGCGGGCATGCCCTTCGGCAGCGCCACCGCCAGCGCGAGGAACATCCGGGAATGCACGAACGACAGGTGCGCCGCGTAGGTCTCCCGCGTACGGATCAGGGCGGCCAGCCGCCGTTGCGGCTGCCAGCGTCCGCGCAGGGTCCGGGCGCTGTGCACCGCGAGCTTGGGCAGGCCCGTCGTCCCGGAGGTGTGCGTCAGCAGCGCCGGTTGGTCGGGGTCCGGTCGCACGGGGGGCCGGCGCGGCGATCCGGAGAAGTCGGACAGCGAGACGGCGTCGGGATGGCGGTCGCGGCCGACCGCGATCGCCTGGCGGAGGCGGTCGTCCAGCCGGATGCCGGCCAGCGGTCCGTCGAGCTTGCCCCGGTCGGTGAGGAGGTGGGGGCGCGGCAACCGGTCGAGCAGGGCGCCGACCGTGGCGCCGTCCAGCGCCGGCGACAGCATCACCGGAACGGCTCCGGCGCGCGCCGCCGCGCAGGCCAGCACGAAGATGTCGAAGTTGGACGACTTGTAGATCGAGACGTGGTCGCCGGGGCGGACACCCGCCTCGCCCAGCCGGCTTGCCATCTCGTCCACGAGGTCGGCGAGCGTCGCGAAGGTGACCGTCCGGCCCAGGTGCGGTGCCACGTCGAAGTCGTGGTCGATCGTGATGGTCGTCTCCGGGTGCTTGCTCGCGGCCTGCTCCAAGATCCGGCCGATGTAGAGCCCGCCGTTGTCGATCATGACATTCATGAACGGGGCCTCCTTAACGGTCCTCATTCGCAGGTCCGGCCTTGTCGGCCGGCAAGTTCGGGGGATAGGGGTTGCCGATGACCGGCCATTGCCGTAGCAGCAGCTCGTCGAAGGCCGGAATGTCGTCCTTTATGGAGAGCCACTGTCGCAGCAGCGCGCGGTCGGCGGCGGGAATGGCGATTTTGAATGTGGTTCGCAGCGTTTCGAGCGTTTCCGCGGCGGTCAGCTCGCGTTGCTCCGAGCGGCCGTCGGCATGGCGGGTGACCAGCACGTTGTCGAGCAGGCTGTGGCATTCGCGGTCGCCGCCGCGCTGGGCCACCAGCCTGCCCACGAACGTCGAGCGCGGATTGGTGGCCGTGTAGTAGTTCGCGACGTCGAAGTCGGCCGGGTAATGCCGCTCCAGGCGGAACGAGTAGACGTCGAACCAGCCGTCCGCGTGGCGACATTGCAGCACCCACTCGCCTGCTTCTTCGACCAGGCGCCAGGTCCAGTCGCCGACGGTCAGTTCCGCGCCGGCGACGAACGGGATGGGTTCGACCAGGCCCTCGTCGCCGAAGCCGACGTCGGCGAGCCATATCGTCTCGTCCGCCTCCACCAGCAGCGCGGCATGCGCGCGATATCTGATGCGCGTGCCGCCCCGCCGCACGCGGGCGAGCAGCCGGGTCACCGGGAAGCCGATGGAGGTGAGGGCCGCGGCGAAAAGGAGGTTGTGCTCGAAGCAGTAGCCGCCGCGGCCTTGGTGCACCAGTTTGGTCTGTAGAGAGGAG
This sequence comes from Streptosporangiaceae bacterium, assembly GCA_035765195.1. Classification (GTDB taxonomy): domain Bacteria; phylum Actinomycetota; class Actinomycetes; order Streptosporangiales; family Streptosporangiaceae; genus CALAED01. The sequence continues at coordinate 77,233 of DASTYC010000004.1, read as the reverse complement.
ACGTCCAGGGAAACGCCGCGCCCGAGGGCGACATCGATGTTCTCGAAGCAAATGGTGCTCATATGGGCGCGATGCAGCCGCCGCAGGGTCTCCGCGGTCGGGGCGGCGCCGCCGGTGTGGCCGATGCGCGCGAAGTAGGCGTCCAGGTCCACCGGCTCGGCCGGCCATTTTACGGCCGACCGGGGCGTGATGTGGTGCTGGGTTATGGTCACGGGCGAATCTCCGTTCCTGCGTGCCTGCGTGATTGCGTGCCTGCGTGTCCCGTGATGCGCGGGCTCAATGCGTGGTGCGAAGTTCCGGAACGCGGTCGAGCTCGATTCCGAGATAGGTCTTCATGGCGCGCAAGAAATCGTCGTCGTCGGCGAGGTATTCCTCTTTGATCTTCACGCCGTTCTCTCTATGCGAGAGCGTGCGGTCGAGCAGCGAGATCCGGCCGTTCGGCAGCACCAAGGAAGCCCACCGCGAGTCCGCGGTCGGCGAGTCCGGCGCATGGATGAACCACCACAGCGTGGGCATGAAATCGTCGATCTCGCGCTCTCGCGTTTCGAGCCGGTAGCGAGGAACCCCGTCCTGCACCAGCTCGGCGTCGCCCTCGTGGGTGTAGACGATCTGGTACGTGCCATGTGGGTCGTCCTGCTCGCCGCGAAGGTCGAAACGCAACGGATAACGGCTCGCCCAACGGAACCCGACATCGCTGAGCCATTTGGTGCCGTCAATCTCGACGCAAAGGGCCATATGTCCGTTCAGCGCGCCGTGCACGGCCTGCCGGCCATTGTGCAGCACTCGGCCGCCGAATATGGCGACCTTGAACCCGAGCGCGCGCAGCAGGGTGGCGAAGGACGAGTTCAGCTCGTAGCAGCCACCGCCCCGGTTCCGGTCGAGAAACTTGTGCGCCGCCCCTTCGCCCAGTGCGATCGGCACCTTCAGGTTGAAGTCGAACATTTCGAAGGGGATGGACAGAATATGTCGTTCCTGCAGCTCGCGGAGCGCGGCGAGATCGAGCCTCGCCGGGCGCTTGGTCCCAATTCGCTCCAGGTATGCGTCAACGGTGGCGTTATCCATGGCCGCCTCCTCATTCGTTGCGGATATGCAGAGAGGGTCTACAGAAACGGCGTGATCACCATTGGATCAGCGCGAGTCCGACCGACATTCCACCGCCGAACGCCGCGAGCAGCACGAGGTCATTAGGCGCGATCGCGTTCGCGCGTACCGCCTGATCCAACGTGATGGGAGTCGACGCGGACGCCGTGTTCCCGAAGTCCCGCACCGTCGCATGCCATGTCGCCGCCGGCAGGTGCACCAGGTCCTTGAGCTGTTCCAGCATCATTCCGTTCGCCTGATGCAGGATGAGATGGTCCACCTCCTTGTCCTCCACACCGGCATCGTCGAGGAACGCATGGATGGCCTTCGGCAGCTTCGCTCGGACGAACTCGGTGACAGCACGGCCGTTCATGGCGAAGTAATGCAGCCCGTTCTCCACTGTCTGAGGCGATGGCGGAACTCGGCTGCCGCCGGCCTCCACCCAGATCAGATCCTTTTCCCGGGGGAAGCTCAGCAGCCGCGTCGCCCGCACGCCTCGTTCCGGCGGCATCGGACCCACGACCACCGCGCCCGCGCCGTCCCCGAAGAGAATCGCGGTGCGGCGGTCGGCGGGGTCGAGGATCCGCGAGTACAGGTCGGCGCCGATGACGAGGCCGTAGCCGGCCGCTCTGTCGGCCCCGTCCCCGTCCGCCCTGGCCGCGGGGACCAGCAGGTCCCGCGCCACCGATAGGGCGAAGACGAACCCGCTGCAGACGGCGTTCATGTCGAACGACGTGATGCCGTCCGGCGCGCTGAGCAGATCCGCCACATGGCTGGCCGTCGGGGGTTGCGGAGAGTCCGGCGTCGAGGTCGCCACGATGATGCAGGAAAGGTCGTCGACGCCGATGCCCGCTCGGGCCAGTGCCGCCCGCGCGGCATGCGCGGCGAGATCGGAGGTGGCCTCGTCATCCCTGGCGCGTCGTCTGGTGTGTATCGCCGTCTTCCGGACGATGGCCTCACTGGAGACGCCGGCAGTCGCGCCGACCTCCTCGTTGGTCACCACGTGGGCGGGCAGATAGCTGCCGGTTCCTATGATGCCAACGGACGAGGAAGAGAACATTTCTCGCCGCCGGCTGGGGTCGAACGTCATGAATATCAGCTTCCGGATCTCATAGCGGGCGATCGGTCCTCACCGGCTGGGGCATCCAGTCCAATTGGTCCCAAAACCGGAGTTGACGCAGCTTCGTGGGCGTCGCGACAGCGGCCACAAGGTCGCCGCCGAGCATCATCGTCCTCGCCCGTTCCGGCGCGAAGGTCGGCCAGTCCGGCGTGTTCGCGCTGCGTGGTGTGCCGTCCCGCGCGAACGTGGCCACAAGGTCGATGAACGTATCCGATATCAGGCGCTCCACCGGCCCGGCACCGAATATCGGGGCGTTCGCGGGGAGCCGATGTGTGCCAAAGAGGAACTTCGACGACGCGTCGTGCGGCGTACCGAAGAACGGCGTCCCGGCCGGATGCGCGAACTCCATGACATATTGCGGTGTAACGCCGAAGCGGGCGTGCCGCTCGGCCAGCCGCATGATTTGGTGGCGGAACACCAGGTCACCCCATACCTCGGTCCACAGCCGCATGGGGTCGAGTTCGAAATCTCCGCCCTGCGCCGCTTCGCGGTAGGCGGCCAGGCAGCCGTCCACTTCGTCATCGGTCACCTCCGGCTTTCCCTTGGAAAGAACGTCGCGTACCGCCGCCCGCAGTTGACGCCCGTCGGCCGGCGGCGGCGGGGGAGGCGGAAAAGACGGTGAGCCGGGTGAGGTGAAAAAAGAGCCCTCGGTGCGCATGTAAACAGTCATGATCGGCACGCTCGGCGTTGGCCGTTCGTAACTGAAACCGCTGATCAGCATGTCGTCGACGATCGGGCCTCGATATTCTCGGCCGCTTGCCACCGGCCGCTCCTCCGGGCGGCCCGAGAACAGTTCTCGCCACGCGCTCTGCACGGCCGCGGCGGGTACCCGGCGAAGGGCGGGTACGGGTGTATCGAGGCGCCGGGCCATGAGTTCCACGACCGTACGAGCGTCGTCGGGCGTCAACGACGCGGCCGGCTGCCAGGGGTGCATCGCGCTGATGACGATGATGCGTTGAATGATGTCGCTGAATTCCGGCTCGAGCGCGTGCAGCCATGTGCCGGCGCCCCCGGCGGACGTTCCGCACAACGTGATATTTCGGGGGTCTCCGCCGAAGGCGGCGGCATTGGCCCGCACCCAGCGCAGGAGCGCGGCCTGATCCTGATGTCCCCAGTTGGCGAAGAATCCGGTCTCCGGATCGGCGAGTTGCTCATGCAGGCCCCAGCCGAAAGGGCCGAGACGATAGTTGAACGTCACGACCACCATGTCGCCCCGGCGCGCCGGCTCGGCCCCGTCGAATGTCGGCACGCTTCCTCCGCCGACCGCCCAGCCGCCGCCGTGGATGTACACCAGCACCGGACGCGAGCCGCCTGTATCCGGCGTCCAGATATTGGCGTACAGGGCGTCTTCGCCGCTGTCCGCCGCACCATCCTGGACGAATACCGGCGCGAACCGCGTCGCGTCCCGTATGCCAGTCCACGGCGACGCCGGTCGCGGCGAGGAAAAGCGCAACGGACCGCACGGCGGCCGCGCATAGGGCACGCCTCGAAATATGGTCAGGCCGGCGGTCCGTTCACCCTCGACAACCCCCGAGGTGGTCCATGCCAGCGTGGAGCGGGGGTCGTCCGACTCGGTCACCTCATCGCCAAACGCCAGGGCCGGTGAAAGGCCCGTCCTTCTGTGTTCGGGACCCGGCATGAGCGGCGATCGATGGTGTTGACTCACATCTCCCCCTCGGGCAAGAGACCGGCGGCGGATGCCAAGCCGTCGATGTGCCTTTCCCATCCTGTGGCTCGGGGGAGCAAGCCTGTTAGGCGTCGTTGAGCGAGTTTGTCAGGTCGCCCGCCACGTCGCAGGTCGAAGGTTGCCCTCCGCGTTTCCCGCCCCGTGTCATCGGCGCGGGAAATGCCGACTCACCTGGTGGTTGCGTCGTCCACCACACACTCCGCTCATTTACCTGTGCGCGCGATGTGGCCGGAGCACACTCCGGCCGCCGGCACCGGCGAGTTACGGCGAGATACGGCGTACAAGCCGTTACACAGCGTGTGGATCATCGCCGGGTGTCACCGCCGCCTCCCGGACCTTTGTGCCCTGCCGACCTATGTTCTACCGGGGTTAGCACGCACGTTGGATAGCGGTAAATCCATCGCTCAGGGGGTTAAGGCCGATGGCGAATATCGCGGACATCTCCGTCCGGGCACAAGACGCACGGCCCGGCTCTGCGTCGCCACCACCGGAAAGACGGGTCATGGCCGACCTGTGCGCCAAGCTCTTTACTCCGCTGCCGCGGAGCGACCAGCGGAGGAAGGGCAGGGAATACCTCAGTGGCCTGCTCATGGCGCGCGGCCGCAAATCGATGCGCAATATCGCCGCCGTCGTCGGCGGCCCGGCGGCGGAGCAAAGCCTGCACCATTTCATTAGCAACTCCACGTGGTGCTGGCGCTCGGTACGCAGGGCGCTTACGGAGTTCGTTGTGCAGAGCGCGCCGCCGCAGGCCTGGGTGGTCCGCCCCATGGTCATACCGAAGTCGGGTGAGCACTCCGTGGGCGTGGACCGGTGCTTTGTCCCGGCAACGGGCACCATCCAGACGGCACAACGAGCGGTCGGCGTCTGGGCCACCTCCGAAGAGGCCGGCATCCCGGTCGAGTGGCGACTCCATCTCCCCCCGGGCTGGCTCGACGACACCCCCCGGCGGAACCGGGCCTCGGTCCCCGAAGAAGCGACGGAGGAGACGCTCGGCGACTGCCTCGTCGAGGTCTACCTCGAGATGGCCGGCCGTGGTCGGCTGCCGAGGAGACCCGTGGTGCTCGACGCACGAGGAAACGACATCCGGAGCATTGTCGCCAAGCTGCGAGCGGCAAAAGTTCCCATGCTCGTCCGTATCGCCGGCACCGAAGAGCTGATCGTCGCCGACCCGGCTCTGCACGGCCACCGTGCCACAACCCAGCCCGCGCGCGAGATCATCAAGGCCACCAAAGCGACCCGGCGCGGGGTCCTCGTGCCGGGCCCGCACGACGCGGTGCGGATGAGGCTCGTCTCTTCGGCGCGCGTCCAGGTCCCCCGCGGGACCGGTCCCGCGCGCGGCGCGATGCGCCTGCTCGGCGCCGGTCGCAGCGACATCTGGCCGGCCGAGTTCTGGCTCACCAACATGACCGAGGCGCCGGCGTCGGCGCTGCTGCGGCTGGCCGCACTTCTCGAACGCGTCGACCAAGACTTCGAGATCGCCACCAGCGTCGGGATTCGCGACTTCGCCGGCCGTTCCTACGAAGGCTGGCACCGCCATGTCACCCTGGCCTCCGCCGCCCACGCCGTCGTCGCCTTGACCGATTGACCCGAACCCCCGCCTTCACGCCGGGCTCGCCCGGGCGAGCCGGGGCCGGGCGAGCCGGGGCGAGCCGGGGCGAGCCGGGGCCGGGGCGGGCGGGAACATTGCCATGGAAGCCGTGTACGCCTGTTGGCCCAGTTGTCAACGGCGTCGCCGTACCGCCAGCGTCACGAGCACGGCACCGGCGGCCATCGCGGTCGCGGCGAGCACCCGAGGGACGAGCTCGCGGACGAGCGCCCTCCGCTGCCGGCGGTTGAACGTGGCTCTGTCGTTCTCGTGCGGAAGCGGCTCGTCGGGCTCGGGCACGCCGAGGAATTTGCAGAGCGGCGACCATCCCTCGCGTACGTCGTACACGAGGAGCCGGTCGGCCGGGACATGCGCCCGCACATCGGCTATGCGCTGCTCGAATGCCGCGATCGCGTAGTCGCGATCGCCGAACCGCCCTTCGAGTTCGACATCCCACGTCATGCGGTGGACCTTGTCCAGCATGTCTTCGCCGTCCCCGCGCCGACTACGCCAGGTGAGCAGACGAACGGCGAGCGGCGGTCGAGCGAGCACAGGGATGATCGTGCGGGAGACGCTCTCGTACCACGCCTGCGGATCCCGCACCGTGAGGATCACCTTCGCGGAGGGAAACGCGTCGACGATCTCACGCCAGAAGGGCGCCGCCGGATCTCCCACGGTCGATTCGAATCCGTCGAATACGCGCTCCCAGTCGACCGACTTCCGATCTTCGGCGGCGGCGACCCAGTGGGCGGCCCGCCATGGCTCGGCCTCGACGACACGCAAGTGGTAAGCCGGACCAAAGCCGAGCCGTTCCAACGCGAGTTTCGTTGTCGTCGTGCCCGTACGTAAGAATCCCACGCTGATTACTTGCATAGGCACGACAATAAGGCGACGGGGCGGGTACGGCGTGTCCGACTCTGGCCAGCGCTGAGCGGCAACTTTCGACTGACTATTTGGTTGAATGTCAATGTCTTGTGTCAACGACTGATGGTTGGTCGGCGAAGGGCGTCCCTTGAAAGTCCTGCTGAGAAACCGTGACTTCCGGCTGTTGCTCTTCGGGCAGACGCTCTCCACTTTCGGGGATCGAGCGCTCATTCTCGCGTTCGGTATCTGGGTCAAGGAGTTGACGGACAGTGACGCCGCCGCCGGCGGCGCTTTCGCATTCGTGGCGTTTCCGTTCCTCTTCGCACCGTTCGCCGGGGTGATCATCGATCGCTTTCGAAGGCGCCTGATCTTTATCATCACAAACCTGCTGATGGCCGGTGTTCTGCTGCTGAGCCTGCTGGTGCACAGTGCGAGCCAGGTCTGGCTGCTTTATGGGATAATTCTTTGCTATGGCTTCTCGGCGGTGATAATCACAGCGACACAGTCGGCCCTCATCACGTCCATTGTCGGCCGCTCCGACCTGCCCGATGCGAATGGCCTGCTGCAGACCTCCAGCGACGGCGTAAAGCTCCTGGCCCCGCTTCTCGGCGCGGCGCTGTTCACACTGCTCGGCGGGCATGGCGTCGCCCTGCTCGACGCCGCGTCGTTTCTCGTGGCCGCGCTGTGCGTTTGGCGTATCCAGGCCCCGAACGACAAGCGTCACGTGGTGGGCGCCTTGGCGCTGCGAGCGGAGATGCTCGACGGACTGCGGCACGTGTTCGGGACGCCCACCCTCCGCAGAGTCGCCCTCGCGCTCGGTGCCGCCAACCTGGTCACCGGCTTTTCCCAGATCCTCGTCTTTTCCATCGTCGATGACGGCCTGCACCGTTCGGCCGCCTTCGTCGGAGTGCTGGTCAGCATGCAGGGAGCCGGGGCCGTCGGTGCCGGGCTCATGGCGGGCCGCCTGACCCGCCGCCTGGGCGATACCGGACTCGCGGTGATCGGAATCGCCGGCTGTTGTGTGGCCGCCGTGCTCTATCTCGCCCCGTATGTCGCCACGGTCGGGGTTGCCGCGTTGCTGTTCGGCGCAGGGATCTGCTGGATGACGGTGGGCATGATCACCGCCGTGCAGCGCCGGACGCCCGCCGAACTGCAGGGCCGGTCCGTGTCGGCGATGATCGCCGCCGTGAGCACACCGCAGACGGTTTCGATCGTGCTCGGCGCAGGTCTGTCCCTGCTCGTGGACTATCGGCTCATGCTCGTGACGATGGCCGCGGTCACCGCGTGCTGCGCGGTCTGGCTCACCCGCCATTCGGCCCAGGACCGGCTTGCGGAATCACCGGCAGCCCCGGCGGAAAGCGCCGAGGAGCCGGGCGTGCAGAAAACGTGACAGCCTGATATTCGTACTTCAACGCAAACGAGTCGGGTGCCTGTCTCGTCAGCAAGCACCGAGCAGACACCCGACAGATTCGTTGTGACGCAGATTAGATTCAGTGCAGGTGGCGCATGGTGTTCACCTCCTCCGCCATCTCGGGAACGGGCTGGTGGTCAGCTGAACCTGACCACCATGTGGTCGATGCCGCGTATCGTCGCGGTCGGTCGATAACTCGGCCGGCCGACGAGGGTCGCTTTCGGATGGAGCCGCGAGAGCGCCGCGAAGATGACTCGAGCCTGCGTTACGGCGAGGTGCATGCCGACGCAGGAGTGCAGCCCACGGCCGAAGCCGAGATGGGGATTGTCGGTCCGAGACAGGTCGAGGGTTTCGGGTCGCTCGAAGCGCGCCGGGTCACGGTTGGCCGCGCCGAGCATCATGGTGACGAAGGATCCGCCGTCGATCTGTTGCGCACCGATGACGGTGTCGGCGACCGCGATCCTGCCCTCGATCCGCACCGGGCTGGTGTACCTCACGAGTTCGTGGACGGCAGGGTCAAGTCGCGCCGGCGGCAGTGCCGCGAGACCTTGGGGACTGTCCAGCAGTGCCGCCGTCGCGAGGTTGACCAGTGAGATCATGCTCTCGAAACCGGCGTGGAGAACGGCTCGTATCGAGTTGATCAGTACTTGCCGGTCTACTGTCCGGGGATCCCAGTGGCGTGCCAGATATCTCAGCAAGCCATCGGCGGGTGGTTTGCCGAACCATTCATTGACAAGCTCCGAGAGAGCCTTCCGAGCCGCGATCCCAGGCGCAGTCCGTTCCGGCCGGATCGGAGCGTCCATCGCCGCGGTGACGGCGTTCGCTCTGGCCAAGAACCACGAGGTCTCTGGTGGCTCGACGCCCAGTACCTGTCCGATCGAGTCGAGCACGACAGGCCCGGAGAACTCCGATACGAAGTCGAACTCCCTGCCGGCCAGGCGGGCGGCCGCCTTCTCCACTCGCAGCGCCAAATCCTGCTCGAAGTCCCGCGAAACCTGGGCCCGGAGTCCCTCGATCAGCAAATGTCGTAACGGGCCATTCTCGGGCGGATCCAGACTCTGCAGGCTCTGCAGCGCGACCGGAAGCTCGACGGTATCCTTCGCCGCTCCCTTGACCCGTCGCTCATCGCAGGCATATCGCTCAACGTCCTTAATGACGAGCGCACAGTCGCTATATCGAGAGACGATCCACGACTCGATGCCTTCGTGCCATAACACAGGGGCGTTGTCGCGCAGATCGCTATACACCGGCGACGGATCGGCTAAGGCCGCGGGCGTGAGCAGCCTTTCCAGCGGATCGCCTACAGTCGTCATGCCCACCCCTACCGCTCCTCGGCCATGTCTCGCAGGGCTAACTGTCGCCGGCGCCACCGGAATTACGCGTTACCGCTGGGCCGCACCGATCGTGAACCGCAAGTTCTTAACGTGCGGCCGCCGAGTCACCCAAGAAATCACCACGATGTACGGACATATGGCGTCATAGCAACCGAGGATAGCTCTGTTCGGGTCAAGCTGTCTGACCGTTTTTGGCCATAGTCAATCCACTAGTCAAAACTCCAGGTGCACGATCTTCCTACACCTCCCGGTGAACCGCCCTGATGCGGAAGCCTCGATCGCCGCCGTACCGTTGCGTTGTGCGCATCTTCCTGGCTGTGGCGGCCGGACTCGTGCTCGCGGTCGGATGCTCCCCCGGCACCACGAGCCCGAAGTCGATCGCCGTGACGCACTATCGTGGGCTTCCGCCGGGTGTGGCGCCGGCGCAACTGTCGACCGGTGTCAACGCCGTTTGGCGTGCCGGTCGTCTCGAGATCACCACCTGGGGCAGCGGGTCGTGTCCCGGCGTCCCGACCGGGCTGCGGGCTCGTGGAGCGCACGCGCTGGAGGTCACGATCAGCGACGACTACAGCGGGGCTTGCACAGCGGATCTCGCCCCCACGACCTCGGTCATCGAGGTGCCCGACGGGATCGCCTCCGCCGGACCGCTCGCTGTGACGGTGCGCGGGAAGGGCCGGAGCCCGATCAACATCACAGTGCCGAGGCCATGACGTGGTGCGCTTGCCTCCCGCGCGCCGATGCCGGAGTGAAGATCAGTGGCGATACGGACAAAGCTGAACGTTCCTCCTGAGCGGGTGACCGACCTGATCTCGCGCGCGCTGGAGCGCCGCGTCGTCTCGCTGCGGGAGCTCACAGAGGGTTCGTACGCGACACTGTGGCTGGCCCGGCTGTCGGATGGACGCGACGTGGTGCTCAAGCTCGCCCCACCGAGCAAGGTGGAGTTGCTGTCCTACGAGCGGGAGATCATCCGGACCGAGGCGCTGTTCTACGAATTGGCCGCCCAGACCGGCGTGCCTGTCCCGGCTCTGCTCCACGCGGACCTCGACGGGCCGATCCAATATCTGATCATGAGCGCGATCGACGGCGTCCCCTGGTTCGGGGCCGACGAAAGGCTGGCGGCGGACGATCGCCGGCGCCTCCGCCGCGAGCTGGGCCGGCAGGTCGCCGTCCTCCATCAGATCACCGGCACGACGTACGGGTACCCGCAGCAGCCGGCGATGACGGCGACCTCCTGGACAGCGGCATTCCTTGCCATGATCGACGGCGTTCTGGCCGACGCGGTCCGCTTCCGGGCCGACCTGCCGCTGCCCGCCGCGCGGATCGCGAACGCGGTGCGCGCCCACGCGCATGTGCTGCAGGACGTCCGCGTCCCGGTGCTGGTCCACTTCGACCTGTGGCCCGGAAACGTGCTGCTCGACCTCACCGGCGAGCGCCCGACGATCGCCGGACTGATCGACCATGAACGGGCGTTCTGGGGCGATCCCGTGGCGGACTTCGTCTCGCTGGACGTCTTCGGCGCAAGCGAGCGGGACGAGGACCTGGTGGGCGGCTACCGGGAGGCCGGCGGTCGCCTTCCGCGCACCGCGAGCGTACGAGTCCGTCTGGCGCTCTATCGCCTCTATCTGTATCTGATCATGCTTGTCGAAGAGGGACCGCGGGGCTTCAGCGCGACTTCGATCAAGGAGCGCCACGACCTCACCGTCCGCGCGCTGCTCGATCAGATGCGCATCCTCAACGCCCCGCGGTGAACCGCGACATGAGTGGCCGGGGCATGACGCCCCGATAGGCGCCCGGGTCTGACGGCGCACCCGGCCCGAGACATCGACGCCCCAGAATCGATGTCTCCGGGTTGACGGTCGCGGCCACCGCCGAGCGTCAGGAACCGCACAATCCATGATCACAGCGGTGGCCGTCTCACATCTGGTGTTGATCAGCTCAAGGTCACGAAGTGGCCGCTGTCAGGCGCCGCGCCGTTGAACTACCCACAGCCGCACGTGCACATTCCATTACAGGCGTACTGCCATAGGAATCCGCATCCAGAATAGGAAACTGTGCAGCTGGGGACACCCGAACACCAGATGGGGCAGTAGCTGCTCATGGTCGAGCACTCGCAGTCGACCATGAGTGTGGAGGCGGCGCGGACGACTTCCTCTTCGGTCGCCGAGGTAGCGGGATCCGTCGGCCCCAGCGTTCCGACCAGGGCGATCGCCTCGTTACGGCCGAACGCGTCCATGATCTCGGACCCGAGACGACCCCCATCCTTCTCTGCGCTTCCAGTGGGTGCACGGAATGTGTCTTCGTTGCTGACGTGCGCTTCGAGAGCGGCCAGAACCTCCCGCTGTTTGGCGGACATGTTTGGATGGGAACGGCGGAATTGAGCGAGGTGGTCAGTCCAAAGGCGAGACTTGATGTTTGGCGCGAGCTCGTCGTAGATCGCTCGTCGGTAAGGCATGGTGTGTCTGGTGAAAGATGTGTAGGTCGCGGGGAGGCGATCCTTGTTCGCGGCGACCCAGGCTCGAGCCTTTCCGCCATTGTCTGCCAGCGCGGGAGCTTTGCCGGTCAGCGCAATGCCGACGGCAATTCCCAACCCGGTACCTATTCTGATAAAGGTGCGACGTTCGGGCAGCTGATCGCTGGACTTTCCAGCATGTACGGCGTCGCTCAGCTCACCCAAAGCCTTGAACAATCGGATGGTTGCTACGGGGCCGAGGTGGAAGAGCAGGTGCAGGCCCATGGCCGGGCCCGTCCACGCTTGTATCTGGTCGCCGCGGAGTCGGATGAGGGTGGGAGCCCAGGGGGCGTCTGCGCCGAGAGAATCCTCCCGCCACCGTCTTACGTCCAGATCTGCGAGCGGCAGGACTTCCAGTTTCCCGCGGGCGGCCTTCTGGGCCGCCGCTCCAATCGCCCGGCACCTGCCGCAGGATGCGTCGAAGCCGAGGACCCATCGCGATTTCGATGTCATGCGATCACACTCCGCCGTTGTCGAGTTGTCTGTCGAGCGCTGATTATGCATATCCTCAAAGGCGCTCTGAAGCCAGTCGGACATTTCTATTGGATCCCCCGGCTGCGGGGAATCGTTAAAGTCGCTAAAAACGCCGCGGTTCGACCAAGCTAGAGGCTGGACTAAGCTGGGGGATCCGGATTCCGCCTGGCCTGTTCGGTGCGCGTATCGAGCCGTTCCCGCCAGGCGGCCCTTCACTTCCTTTAACGGCTCGCATAGTCACCTTTTCGTCCGTGTGATTTCTGACGAAGGTCGACTGAGGTTTGCGTTGGATTGTTTCCATTCAGGATGGCGAGAGCGCTGCACCCATACCCTGTCAATCCGCGCAGTGTTGTTGACGATCCGCGCAAGCCCGGGGCCGCTGGTTCCGGTAATCTCGCGGTGGCAGTCCGTAAGCGGCTCGGAACAGGCGGCTGAAGTGCGTCGGGTCGGTGAACCCCCACCGAGCGGCGATGGCCTGGACCGGACTGCCATTGAGACGAGGGTCGGCCAGATCACGGCGGCAGCGTTCCAGACGGCGGTGCCGTATCCAGGCGGCCGGCGACGCGCCCTCCTCGGCGAACAGCTGCTGGAGGTACCGAAGGGAGATGTGGTGGGCATCCGCGATCGTCTGGGGAGCGAGGGCAGGGTCGGCGAGGTGCCGTTCGACGAATGCGTTGATCTGCGCCCTTAGGGCGTTCCTGCGGGCCTCGGGACTCAGCGCCGCCTCGGCCTCCAGGCAGCGGGCGATCACGGACGCCAGGAGGTCCAAAGTGACCGAAGCCAGGGTGGGGATATCGCTCGGCAGGAACTCATCGCCGCGTGCGTTGAGGTCGGCCAGCCAGCGGGTCAACACCCCGCCCATCCCGTGGCGTCCGCTGATCGGGACGGCAAGCAGCCCCCGCACCCTCTTGTGCGGCAGGGGCAGCAGCGAGCGCGGGAACTGCACGGTCATATGCGACCAACTGCCCGGATCGGCCCGGACATCGCCGCTGTAGGGACGGCTGCTGTCCATCACCACCAGGTCACCGAGACGCAGTGGTGTGTCGCATCCGTCCAGTGACATAACCCCCTCGCTACCGAGGAAGTAGTTGACCTGGTACGACTCTGGGTCGGACTGCCGTATCAGCTTCGCGGTCCGCGCGACCCCCAGATGCGGGTAGGCCAACGCGGACACTTGTACCTCCCCAAAGTCCAGAATGCGCATCCTGGCGTGGAAGTCGTCCCGGTCGTCGCTGCGCAGCCGATTGGGCATGTGCGACCGCGCTGTGGCCTCTTGCCACAGCGCGAACCGCTCCGGCGCTTCCACGACCCCCGTGCTGAACTCTGTCACCAGCATTCCGAGCCCTCGCACCGGTCTCCGTGCGCCTTTGGCATGAAGGCTGCCCGCGCCGAGGCCGCACTCCGGGACCCACTAAACGGCAGTGTCGAGATAGGGCCTGCGGCTCTGCGCGGTCGCCCGCCCAGCCGCGCCCCGTTGCATAACCTGATCACCAACGCACCTGACTTCGGTCAGTCGAGCGGCAGGTCCATCGTTACGGTGACGTAGATCATCAACAATATGACATGGATCACCGCTCATCAGAGCTAAGCACCTGCAACGAGCCAGAAGTCCAGAAAGGGGCTGTTCTCACGTCCCCGCGGAAGCTGACCGCGTCCGGTCGCCGCACTGTGGCCGGCGCTGTCGATCTGAGTGAGTGAAGGGCATCACGTTGTCCGGTCCTCTCGGCCGAGCACGGGCACGGCCGGCGGCCGATGTGGCCTACACTGGTCCATGTCGCCCAGCGGATCAGATGCCCTATGGTCGGTGGGTGACTGTGCTAAGGTCACCGAGGCCCGCGGGTTGGCAGGCCAGCGGGGCTTGGCCACTGCGCTCGTAGCTCAACGGATAGAGCATCTGACTACGGATCAGAAGGCTGGGGGTTCGAATCCCTCCGAGCGCGCCCACGTCAGAGGCCCCTTCCGATCATGGAAGAGGCCTCTTTTGCTAACGGCTTTGCTAACAGCCCGCTCTAGGCGGCGCCCTTGATCCGCTGCGCGAAGATGTCCGCCGCCTCGACAAGCTGTTCGTTGATCACGTGAGCGTAGACGCGGAGCGTGATCGCGGGGTCAGCGTGCCCGAGCCGGGCCGCCACCACGTGCACGGGGACTCCAGCCAGCAGGAGCGTCGTTGCGTGAATGTGCCGCAGGTCATGCAGCCGCGCATGCGGTAGCGGCTCCGCCGGCTTCTCGCCCGAGACATCGAGGCGAAAATCAGATACGCCAATTCATAGCCCGCCACGGCCCTATTCAATCTGTTGGCCAAACCCTTAACCAGCCCGATAATCTGTTTCTCGAATTTCCCGATGGTGCGACACTACAGATTAACGTCAGATCTATATCCAAGAAATTGTTCAACCAAATCATTAATTCAGATCCTTGGATAACATTGCCGGACGAGGATCGTCCAACGGGCAGCGAAAGAAACCAAAGGCCCCATAGCGACAACGTAGCTGATAGCAACGGGGACAGAGACGTCGAAGACACTGCCCCCCAAGTCAAGAGGCCCGGACGATGACTCCGACCGGCCCCCAGGCGTGCCCGTTGCGTGCCCGATCGAGGGGACAACCAAGGGCATTGACGGTCACTTGCGGTCAATGCGATCAGGGTCGTGACCTGCGTCGCGGCAGATCGAGGCCGGGCGTACCGAGATCTTCCAAGCTGGGCCTCCGAGTGACGTTCGTCGATCAGCCGCACATTCCAAGATCCAAGCTACTAATGCGTTTGCTAACAACGGTCCTGGACCACCTTGGACGGACCCGGACGGCGCCACGATCCGATTGCAGGTCAGCGGACAGGCCTGGACGGTTGTAGACACTCTTGATCTTGCTACGGGTCAGGTGCTTAAGGGCATCATGGGACGATGAGCGCACCGCCTCGTGACGCATGGACGATTGACGACATACGGCGCGACTTCGAGCGATACAGCGCCCTGGTGAATGCTGCTGATCTCGCCCCGAGCACCAAGAGCACCTATCTGACACACGCAGACCGTTTCGTACGCTGGCTTGCCGGCGAGGTACACATTGCCCCCGGTCGGCGTCCTTCGGCTTAGAGCTCCTAACAGAATGATCACTTCGGTCTCGGGCTGTTGTGGTGCGGCTGTTTGATGATCTTTCGTGAGGAAGGGTGAGCAGCCGCCGTGGATCGTGGCCGACAGTCTGTGGGAGCGGGTCGAGCCGTTGTTACCGAAGGTGGAGCGGCGTCGGCGTCACCCGGGTCGTAGACGGCTGGATGACCGGAAGGTGTTGTGCGGGATCTTGTTCGTGCTGCATACCGGGATCGCCTGGGAGTTCTTGCCCAAGGAGTTGGGGTTCGGGTCGGGGATGTCGTGTTGGCGCCGGTTGCGGGACTGGCATGAGGCCGGTGTGTGGGACCGGCTGCATCAGGCCCTGCTGGCCGAGTTGCACACCGCGGGGAAGCTGGACTGGTCCCGGGCGGTGATCGACAGCTCACACGTCCGGGCGCTCAAGGGTGGCCCAAAACCGGGCCGAGCCCGATCGACCGTGCACACACGGGCTCGAAACACCACGTCCTGACCGACGCGCACGGCACCCCGCTCGCCGTCAGCCTGACCGGCGGCAACCGCAACGACGTTACCCAGCTCATCCCGCTGCTCGAGGCCATCCCGCCCGTGCGCGGCAGGGTCGGGCGGCCACGCCGCCGTCCCGACTGCCTGCTGGCCGACCGCGGCTACGACCACGACAAATACCGGCGGCTTGTCTGGGCCAAAGGCATCAAGCCCAAGATCGCCCGCCGCGGCACCGCCCACGGCTTCGGAACACAGGTACACAACGGCTTACGCGCCCGCACGCCGGCACACGCTGTGAGCTGGACATAGCCGCAAAGGCCCATGATTGCCGAGAGTTCGGGACGAAGCGGCGTAGTCGGCCAAGCCAGTTGAGCGAGCCTGATGTCGGCGAGCCATCTGCTCACGGGTCCTGCGGCGCTTTCCGAGTATTCCTCCGCTTTGCTGAAGCGCTCTCGAACTTTCTTGTAAGGATATATATACCCCAAGCTGGAATGAATCCTGCAAGTATGAGCGTCAGCATGGAGACTATGATATTCTCGATGGTTACTCCCTTTTCTAGTGTAATCGACCAGACGGATCCGACGCCAAGGAACGTCCATGCGAGCGCTAGATAATAAACGATTCGCATGGCTTGGGCGCGTCGAGAATGTATCGAGCGGAGAAGGAGGGCTTCTCTGATAAGCCTCGCGAAAGCGTGTGTCCGGAACGCGCCGCCTTCCTCGGACTCGGATATCTCTTTGTAGAGCCGTGCGAGGTCATCCCCAACTCGATTGAGTATTTCCGAACCTCTCTCGTCTGGATTTATCCGCCTATAGACACTTATCCATTTTTCAATAAAATCTATCCCCGCATGAGCCTGTCGCAGTCGTCGATGTTGAATAAGCAGCTGGCTGTGATATTGCAGCCAGAGGCCAAGCAAACTGATGGCAAATGTAGTCATGGGACCGATAAGCACGCCAAGCAATCCCGAGGAGGTCGTCATTGTGCCGTTACCCTATCCAGGCAAATTATGATTTAGGTCGAATTGAGTGATGATCAGCCGTCCAGCCGCGTGGACCACTTTGACCTGTTACTTTAGTTAAGGACCACATGCGACCTGCAAAGAAAAAGATCAGGGCCAGCAACGATGACGGAAATCCTGGGATGCCTGCGAGAGCGAGGTGCGAGGGCCGACGCGAGCGTGTGCCCTTTGCGTGCCCGTTGGCATGGTGATCAATGGGGATCCACGGTCGCTCACGGCGATACCCTCCGAGACGGCCGAGGTCAGCGAGTCGCCAGGTCGGCGAGCAGGTGGGGCACTGGCTTTGCAAGCCAGGTGTCAATGGTTGGAATCGCTCTGGTGTCTTGGGCAGTGCAAAGCCCAGAAGTATCAGCCGCGCCGGACCGGTGAACCCGCATTGCGGCTCCCGCGTCACATTCGCAGCGCATCCATCGCCATACGGGGAGTACTCATGAAGATTGTTTCCTTAATCCTTGCTGCTGCGCTCGCAGCTGGTTGCGGTGCTGTGGGCAACGCGGGGGCAGGTCCGGCCAGCTCGCCGCCGGCGGCAGGACCTCCTGCGGACGGTGGCTACTTCACGGATCCGCGCAACATCGTCGAGAAGTCTGCAGGCACCATCCCCTGCCCAGACCTTGAGGAGACGAGCAACGTCATCGGCGCACGGGACCAAGTCACCTGCGACGACGGCAACATCGTCATCCGAGTGCGCGACAATCACGCTGGCGTCGAAGATCAGATCGACCTGCACACGCTGACTGGCTGGGATCTGCTCACAGGGCAGAACTGGACTGTGAACGCAGGCCCGACCGTCTTGCGTGCGGCGCAGAAGTTCCTCGGCGGAGAGCTCGTGCACACTCCTTGCCAACGTCCAGACTGTCAGCTGGAGCCATCTCCGTAGTGGGCGGCCGGTCGCCAACACCCCAGGTCACGGCTGCGCGTTGGGACGTTTCGTTTCCTCCTACGACCGGGTGACATTTCAGAATCGGATAGCAATTGGCACGTGGCAGGACAAGTACGTGGGCCACGGCGAGCGGTCTTGCTAATCCGAAAATCGGAGCTAACGCCGGTGTTAACACCGGCCTGGATGATCACTGCGTTGCATGGAGTCAGAGAGCCGCGCTTGATATCTAACTGACGTCACCAGTCGCGCTTCGGCATCCTTGAGTATCGCCTGACGGCGCTGTCGAACAACTCTATGGAACCAGCAAGCCGCGAGAACCTGGAGACAGCACTGCTGAACTCGCTGACAAGGTCGGGGTTGAGTGCTCTGCGCTGGAGGCTGTAAGCCTCCGTCAATTCATCTAAAAGGTTGCGCATAAGTGCAGCAGCTTGAGCGTCGCTGGTCTCCAGCCGTTGAATCGCAGAGAGCAGCCTTTCGTCGTGCTCCTCAAGACTCTCTACCACGATCTTGCGGAGACCTGCGGGCGTCACTTCACGGAGACGTGCCAGAGCCTCCTCGGGCTTCGCTTCGCGCTGGTCCTTCCAGCGATGCAGCATCTCGACATTGTAGATGCTGGGGTGGTCGTCAACGAAATCATGGTGCGGATCACAAAACAGTATTAGATTGGAGAAATCCCGCCGCTGATCGTCCGTCATGCGATGGTCAAAGCGCGGTCCACCCTCCTCGGCTGCCCTAATGTGGGCGATCTCGACGATGAAGCGCCATTGGTTCTCTACCTTCCGCAGGACGGGTTCTGGGCAGCCGGGGTAGTAGCACAGACCCCCGCTATTATGCGCTAAGGCCATAAGCGTGCTTCGCGTATAGACGCGTGGACCGGGCATGATTACCTCACTTTTCGTAGAGAAATACATACGCGAAACGCGCGATCCGGCAAGGATAGGTCGATCAGGGCGACGCTGTGGCCGCCAAGCCCACATTGCACTCGCGTCTCCCAAGAGTCGTCAACATCGCACCCGTATGCCGACCCACCTCGGCAACCGTGCCTCGTCGCCATAGTTGGACTGACGGCGGGGCCGCCATCGGGGAGCAGCCCGCCGAATGAGACGGGCGCCACGCGTACATCAACGGCTACATCAACCGGCGCTCACATGGGCACAGTCGACCACACGTGCCCACACGGTCGCGACCGAGGGGGCCGAGGGGCGTAGGCGGTCAGCGCGGTAGTGTCCGACAACTGAAAAGCGGAAGGTCGGGACCAGGTGAGTCTTCGGCGAGTGCCCGACGCGCAGGATGGTAGGTGTGGCTACATTGACTAGGCGAGGAAGACCAAGGCAGGCCGCAGACCCATGACCGCAGATGACGTCCGAACCTTTCTGCAGGAGTACGCGGCGGCTCGCGACCTGGTTGCCGACGATCACATGTTTACGGTCGAGGAGGAGTTCGTCCCTCTGGGCACGTTCCGGCTGCAGGTGTTCACCGCCGCAGGCCAGCGCCCGGTCGCCGTTGCCACACAGACCTTGAGTGAAGGCTCCTCGCTGATGAACAGCTCCGAGCGGTACGCCGCGGCGGTTTGGGAACAGTATTTCCCGGACGACACCGAGCCGCCGATTTGGATCGAGCGTCAAATTCTGCCGAGCGGCGACTTCGACTTCTTCCAGTTGGTCACCTTCGCTCACACCGGCAGGTACACGCTGACCGATCCGTCGTGGTCCCCGCTAACCGACGAGCAACTCTCGCAATTGGTGGGCACGGTCGTAGACTGCAGCCGCGGCGACGGATATATACCCCGGCCAGCAGAGCCCGAAGAGCACCCCAGCTACCCGGCCAGATGGCTGATCCGGTTTCCGCGGCCTCAGCCCTTCCGAGAAGATTGCATGAAAGGCGGACTCCCACTGCGGCGCCGGCTGGGTCGCCAGCTCATTCCCCGCCACACCGCCCGCGACTGCTGCTGGTACCACAGCGGCGATTGGCACCATGTCTGCGAGACCGCGATCCGGCTCGTGCGCCAAGCCCAGCGCGACCGAATCCCGGGGGACGATATCGCTCACCACGTGCTGACTCAGCCGGAGGCCAGAGACCTGTCGGAGTGGGAACGCCAAGCGTTGTACAGCCTGCTTCGCGACCCCATCCAGCTCAGCGAGAATCGCCGGTCGTATGTCAACGGCCAGCACCGCGCCCAAGCAATGCTGGACGTCGGTGTCCGCCGCACCATCGTCATCACATGGATCCAGCAGACCTGAGACGCCGTTTTGAGCGGGCGAGCGCTCCAGGCACAGACATCCTGAGCCCGAGGAGCTTGCTAACGCCGTTGCTAACGACGACCCCGGACGGCCGTGGACGCATGCGGACGACTCAACCGCTCGGAAGCAGGTCAGAGGACAAGTATGGACGGTCCTGGACGTCGTTGATCTTGCTACGGATCAGAAGGCTGGGGGTTCGAATCCCTCCGAGCGGGCACCGTATCTTCGCAGATCAGGGCCACTCTCCCGCACGTGAGAGATGGCCCTGAATGCTGTCTGGGGACCCTGATCTCTCACAACTTCTCACAACTCTAGTTGATCTTGTACAGCTTGCCGAGGGTGGAGGCCGCGGACGACAGGTCCTCTTGCTCGGCGTGGACGTAGACCGAGTAGGTGAAGGACGGGTCGTAGTGTCCGGCCCACTTGCTGATGATCGAGATGGGTACGCCCTGCTTCTCCAGGAGGGAGAGGCAGGAGTGCCGATCGTCGTGGAGGCGGATGCTCGGCACACCCGCCTGCCTGGCCAGCCGGGCGAACTCGTCGGAGAACCAGTCAGGGTGGACCGGCCGTCCTAGTTCGTCCGCGACCACGTAGCCGCTGGCCTCGTACCCGGTTCCGGAAGCCGGTCACTGTCTCGTCGTCGAGCGGTAGCGATCGTACGGAGTTGCGCGACTTGGGCGGCTTGACGATGACCTCGCCGTTGCCCAGGACACGTGTGTTGGCGATGCTGACCGCGTTGGCGTCGAGATGCTGACGGTGACGGGAAGGTCGAGGAGTTCGGCGCGAATCATGCCGTCGGGCTCGTGGGCGGGGAGGACGCGCGTCGCGGTTATCACCTCGTCCGCCATTGATCAAGGAGGATTCTTCGCTTCATATATGCGAGTCTCTGGCAGAGGAATTCGCGCCTTCGTGATTTAAGGGAGCCCGCCCCGGCCACTGCTTCTAGTAACTTGATCGCGACAGTGGATTGTTGAACGGAACGCATAGCGCCTTAGTGCTGTTGCACACATAGGGGCGAGTCCAGCCCTGCGAAGGAAGGTGGCGTGCGAAGTATAACCGGCATCGACTCAGCAACGACTGACCGAAGGAGTAAGATTGACGCCGTGCTGGGCAACACGTCTGAAGGGTGACCGGCGTCGGGACCCCCGGAGTCACAATCCCGTTCGGTAGAAGTACGACACCACCGTCAGGTCGGTCTCCTCGATCGTCCAAGGAGAGACACAATGCAGAATACCCCCGGTAGCGCGCGGCGGTGTTGCTGTGCGGTCGAGCTCGATGGAATGCACTACGACTAGCGCGTTGGCCGGAGCGAAAACCCGCTGCTTTTCGACCTCTGAGCGGGTGAGAACGATCTGGGTTCCTGTCGAGGTGGTGCCCTTCACCTCGACGTGGAGCCGTTCGTCACCCTTCTGCAGCCGCAAGTCGTAGGATTCCTTGGCACTGACGTCTTTTATCGACCACCCGAGCCACTGAAAATGGCCAGTCGCGACTCGCATGGCCTGGAGCTCGACGGCACGCCGCTCGCCGGCAGTCAGCTGTAGACCTTGCCCGCCTACCCGCCTGACCCGTTTCCCCGCGGTGTGTGCTGCCGCTTCCTCTGCTTCCACGATCTCCGGGGCAGGGGTGCCGGGTACGTTAAGAGATTGCCCCTCGGCCTTGTAGACGACCTGAAGGAGCTGGCTCATGTAGATTAGGTCGTCTACGAGAGTGGTTTCATCGGGAACCTGGTCTCGGGCGTAAGCAATGGCCACGACGTTCCCGGCCTCGTACCCCGGCCCTAGATTGGATTTGGCTGCCTGAAGAACTATCTCGCGGGTCAGGTCGTCGCGAGAAGCGAACAGAGGTTGGAGAAGCGGCCTCGCCCAGTCGACTCGCGCCTTCAGTTCCGCAGGATCTCGGGGCGCGAAGTCCGTCCCTGTCCATCGGGTTGTTCCCTGGTTCAGTGACAAGTAGACGTTATCGCCTCTCGCGCTGAACAAGTAGACGACATACCAGCCCATCGTCGCTCGGGGAGCGCGTTCCTTGGAGAAGACCCGCACCCACGGAATCTCTGTCTTGAGCCCAGTCCCGTCCTTGCCCTCGATGCCAAGGTCGGACAGTGGCACATCTAGCGCGGCGGCTAGCGCCTCGTTGTGTGCTCGGATCTCGGCGGGTATCAGCTGGCGGATGACTATGCCCCGGCGCTGCATCTCTGATGTGTTCTGAGCATCCCAGCGAGGTTGGAGATCAAGAGTCTCCTTCAAGAGGCCGTCCACGCGAGGAAGCGTAACCAGCATGTGCCGACAATCGGGTCTTTGTCGGCACATGGCGGATCCGTGGCGCTGGTCCTGAACACTGGCCTACGGGTGGCCCGGGGCGGCACGTGGCTGCACATGACAGACCCCACGTGTCAAC
Source organism: Streptosporangiaceae bacterium (assembly GCA_035765195.1). Classification (GTDB taxonomy): domain Bacteria; phylum Actinomycetota; class Actinomycetes; order Streptosporangiales; family Streptosporangiaceae; genus CALAED01. The sequence continues at coordinate 55,066 of DASTYC010000004.1, read as the reverse complement.
GGCGCCTCAATCGTGGCTCTGGCACACTTTCCGTGAACGTGTCGGTCGGCTAGGTCACGGTTCGCGTGTTCTGGCCGGTAGCCGGATTCTTGACCACGAACACGTCCGCACCCGCGAACGGTATGCCGCCATCCACGTCCTGATCGCCCAAGGCCACAGCCTCAAACAGGTCGCCCGCGACCTGAACCTGGGCCGCAACACCGTCCGGCGGTTCGCCCACGCCACCAGCCCAGACGAGCTCCTGGTCCACGCAGACACCGGCCAACGCGCCAAGACCCTCGAAACCTACGACTCCTACCTGCGCAGACGCTGGAACGAAGGGTGCACCAACGCCGAACAGCTCTACCAGGAACTACGCGGCCACGGCTACCGCGGAACAACCACGACTGTCCGCCAATATGTCCGGCCCTGGCGGGCCGGTCTGCCTGCAACGCCAGCTCCGCCACGGCCACCGACCATCCGGCAAGCCGCCGGCTGGTTCCTACGCGACCCCGCCAACCTCGAACCCGACGAACAACGCCACCCTGGACACGTTGTGCGCCGCCTGCCCACAGCTGGCCGCCCTGCGCGTTCGTGTCCGCGAGTTCGCCGAGATGATGACCCATCGCCGCGGCCGCAAGCTCGAGGCATGGAACACGATGGCTCTGCTTCCCGTGCTCATCCGCGAGGAGCAGAACATTCGCGTTGCACTGGAAGACATCTTGGCCCAGGCCCGCGTACGAGCCGACAGCCTGCATCTTTGAGCCGTTTCACGGGAAGCTCCGCTTTCGCCGAGTCCGGTGCTCGTCCCGGCGGACCCGGGGCGGACCCCGGCGGGCGCGGCCGGCCGGACGCCGCCTTGGACGGTCCTCGCCCCATCCCCCGGACTCTCGTTTAATAGGCCGGGTGTACCTCGCAGGCGCGGCCGGGTCTCTTGTGCAGTGGCGGGAGCGTCGAGGCGGAACAGCACGTCGAGACCGCGCTTGAGCCAGAAGCGCGGACGCCGACTTAACCGCGAGGAACATGCTCGTCGCCAGCACCAGCACCAGCACCAGCACCAGCACCAGCACCAGCACAGCACCAGCACCAGCGGCGGCTCGCGGCGGGCGACCGGTTCGACGACGTACTCCTATATCCGCTCCTGGGTGAGCCGGCTGACCGGCAGTCATCCGCCGACGAGCCGCTGCCTTTGCCGCAATCGCGACGTCCCGGCGCAATCCCGCGCCCGGCGCACCACCGCTCTCCGGCCGCCCTGAAGAGTGACCGTGGGCGTTGACCACACCGGCGGTGCCGGGTGTGGAAACGGCTGAGGACCGGCAACATAGCTAAAAGGTCTATCGCGCGGTATCTCCTGAATGCAGAAAACGAAGGTCCTGGGCGCGCGCCCAGGACCTTCACCCCGCCGAAAGCGGCCTTTCTTTATGCTACTTCGGCGTTGCGTGAACCATCGATCGGGAAACAGCGGGACCATTCACGCAGTCACCGCTCTCGTTGGAGGCGCCGAGGACGGTGCGGAGCGCAGCGCCGATTCCGACTGCATCGATACCGCGGCACGTCTGAATGGGCAGGATCTCCACATTGGACGCCTTGCCCCGGTCGGTGTCATCGGCCTGCGCGGCACCCGCCGTGAGCAGTACTCCGCCGATTGTGGCTGTCAGCACGCCGGCTGCAGCGATCCTCTTCAGCATCGTGAGGTCCCCCGTCTTCATGAGATGATAGTCGTGTTCGCGGCGGCGGGAACCGACCGGTTCGCGTCGTCGTGGCTCTGACGATAAGGCATTGACGAATGAGTCATCCATCGTCTGCGCGATAAGTGTCGGCCAATGCCGCGCCGCGACAAAGCAAAGCTCCGGATTTGCGCAGTTTCAATGGTCAAATCTCCGAAACTAGGCATTCTGGGTGCCAGGGTAAGTAGTTCAAATATCGGATACCCGCCGCTGGCAGTTCCGAGGCGTCTGCTCATGGAGGCGCCTCATGTGAAGGAAAAGCGGAGCGCGGCCGCCCGCCCCGCGACGGGCGAGCCACCCAGCGGGGGCGTACGTGTATCCGCCGAGACGTGGAACAAACACTGCGTCGAAGGCCGAGAAGAGACGCCGCTCCGTCTCCGACGTGTTCCGCGACCGCCTCGAGGCGACATCGCTGGCGGCCCGCCTTGTCCGTAGGGCGCCCGCCTTGGCCGCAGCCCTTCTTGGCGCTGTCAGCCCGATCTCGGCAGAACGGAGATAGTTGATGAGCGACAGGTCCGGGGACGGGTTTCGAACGTCACCAGTTCACTGTTGAGAAAGAAAGGTATCGGCTAGACCTCAGCTGTACCCGCGGTTACGTTCGCAGTGACCCGAGCTCGTGGCCGACGCATGTACTGGGTGAGCCTCGAATGGCATTCCGGTCGTCTCAGGGGATGCGCGCCACGGCACCGTACGACATGGCGTCGGCGGCGGCTGGACGTTCGTCCGGCGGGGCGTCGCTGTGCCAGTCCGTGATCGAGACGACGCCGGGGGGCACCCAGTCCATCCCGTCGAAGAAGCGGGCGAATGCCGTTTTGTCTCGAAGCTGACTGGGGTCTCTGCTGCGGGCGCTCTCTACTTTCATGGTGGCGTAGACGGCCTCGCGTTCCGCGTCGCTCATGAAGTCGGCTGTGCCGTGGGAGGCGGCGAGATAGCTACCGGAGGGGAGACCGCGGACAAGCCGCGACACGCAGGAGTACGGGTCGTCGGCGTCGAGGAAGAAATGCAGCACCGCGATCAGCATCAGCGCGATCGGCTGGCTCATGTCGAGGGTCTTGCGCAGATCCGGATGGTCAAAGATCGCGTCGGAGTCGCGCAGATCGGCCTGGATGTAGGCGGTGGCACCGCCGGGGGCGCTGGCCAGCAGTCGCCGCGCGTGGGCCAGCACGATGGGGTCGTTGTCGACATAGACGACGCGCGCCTCCGGGGCGATCGACTGAGCCACCTCGTGCACATTGTCCGCGGACGGAATCCCGGTGCCGAAGTCGAGGAACTGCCGTATTCCTGCCTCCTTGACCAGGTACGTCACGGCGCGGCGCAGAAAACGGCGGTTCTCCATGGCCGCGATCTTGATCGTCGGGAAGATGGCCTCGACGGCGTCGCCGGATACCCGGTCGGCCTCGAAGTTGTCCTTGCCGCCCAGCCAGTAGTTGTACCGGCGAGCGGGGTGGGCGACCGTGGTGTCGATTTCGAAGGGGTTGTCCCAGTCTTCGTCCGGAGTCAGGTTCTGCATGCCCACGAGCCCCTCCACCGAGTCCCGCCCCGCGATACCCGAAGCACTCCTTTGACCGCCGATTATGGCATCCGGGCGGGTACCTTCAATGGTTGACTCTAGCCCGTTTGAGCTGTCGTCTCATGAGTCAGGACAGGCATCCCTGGCAAGGGCCGGTCCCCGTTCTGCAGTCGCATTCTGCGGGAACGTTCCCATCCCTGCAGAATCATGTTCACGAACACGATCTATTCGCCGCGGAATAAGGCGTCCCACCATTGGTCGCCGACGATTCGATCTCCTACGCCATGGCTGTCCTGCGGTTTCAAAAGGCCCGGCCGTTCACCTCTGTGAGGTCGACTATGAGGGGCCGATGGTCGGAGATGGGCGCAGCCGGGGCGCGGGCGGCCACGACGCGCGGTGGGCGGCGGCCGTGCGCGAGCACATGGTCGAGTTGGACCCGCGGTCTGTCTGCGGGATAGGTGGGCAGCGCGCCCAGGCGACGCCAGCCGGTCAGCGATCGCGGCAGGGGACCGGGCAGGTTCAGGTCGCCGAGCAGGATCCGCGGGGCGGGCAGCGAGCGCAGCGCCCGTACAGCTAGGCGCAGCTGCGTGCCGTTCCAGCCGGGCACGAAAGACAGGTGCGTGGTCGCGACGGTCAATAGGCCACCTGGGGTATCGAGCACTGCGGCGAGCAGCACTCGCGGCTCATCCGGCAGCCAAATCACGCGTCGGGTCGGGCCGGTGAGGAGAACCGGGGCTCGCACCGGCACGGATGGCAGTCGAGCCATCGCCCAGCGGCGTACCGGCAACCGGCTGATCAGCGCGATCCCGTACGCGGGTTCGTCGGAGGGTGCTGTGTCGCCGTCGCCCGCCGGCCGCCAGCCCTCGTCCGGCGTGCCCATCATCGCCGGCGCGAACCGGCCCTCGCCGCCCATCGCCGCGGCCGCCTCCGCGGTCAGGTCATGGCCGTCCGAACGGGGCTGTCCGCGGTCGACCTCCTGTAGCCCCAGCACGTCGGCGCCCATCGCGGCGACGGTCTCACGCAGCCGGCGAAGGTCGACCAGCCCGTCGGACGGCGAGCGCCCGTGCATGACGTTGAAGGTCGCCAATCGCACGGACGTCACGGTACGGGAGCGATCGACACCAAGGCGCGCCGGCGGAGTACGGAAGCTCGCCGCCAGGTCATGACATCACCCGCCGGACCGATGTCGGCGGACTGTTGAGCTGAACGGAGAGGCCAGCCAGCACTAGCCCTGGGCCGTCAGCCACTGCAAACGATGGCTCTCCTCCAACAGGAGCTTGGCGCCGGCGAGGTCGGCGATACGGGCGGAGAGAGTCGCTTCGGCGAGGTGGCGGGGGAGTGCCTCGCTGAACTTCAGGCCATCCAGGGCCTTGTCGTCAGGGTCGGGCAGACACAGCCGCGTGCGGGCCTCCGCAACAGCGGCCTTCCAGATGTCCGAGGTCAGGTCGCTCCGGAGGCGGATGAAGTAGTCGTCGACGCGTTGCGCTTGGTCGGCGACGCTGAGGCTGGCCTTGAGGGTGGCGTTGGCGCGGTAGCCGGCCCAGGTCCACCAGCGGACGTCTTCGCCGATGCGGGCGACGATCGTCCCGCCCGGATGCACCGTGTCGAGCGCGCGGTCGCGTGCCTGTTCCAGGGCGGTCTCGGCGCGACGGGTGAGTCGTACGGGGGGCGCGGCGCCGAGAAGGACGTCGCGGACACCACGGCTGAGCGCGAACGACGCAGCGTTGATACCGGGTGTGAGCCAGCGTGCTCTACCGCCGCCCTCGGCGGGTTCGACGAAGCAGCGGTGCCGTTTCCAATCAATCCAGGTGACCCGCCAGCTGTCCCCGGCCAGCAGGATGAGGCGTGGGCCTTCGGACTTCGCGCTCAGCAATACGGGGTCGGTTCGGCCGATCTCCTCCCGCCCGTTGAGCACAGTGAACTGGGGAGGAGCGGTGAACGCGCTCAGCAATCCCATGAAATGGCGGTGACCGAAGCGTTTTTCCGCCTCCGGGCCGATGAAGAGCATGCCGCCATCGGAGTTCAGGAAACCGGCATCGACAAGGTGGCTGACGATCGGCTGAGCGGAGGGACCGAACGGCCCGAGCCCGCCCCACCACTCTGTCCACAGGTTCTGCCCAACGCGGCCTTCTTGCAGACAAAGGGCCAGGATCTGCTGCGCGGCGATGTGCCGAGGGTCGGGCGGCGGTTCGACAGGTTCCACCCAGCCGCGTCCCCACAGCGACAACAGGCCGGCCGCTGACAATAGCGACGCCTCGTCGATCGCGAGGAAAAGGCAGTTGCGCGCCAATCCGTCGCGGCGGCCAGAACGGCCGAGCCGCTGGAGGAACGATGCCACCGACGATGGGGCGTTGACCTGAATGACCCGATCAAGGTCGCCGACGTCGACTCCGAGCTCCAGAGTGCTGGTCGCGACGATCACGCAGTCGCGGGATTCGGAGAAGGCCTGTTCCGCGCGGCGTCGCTCGTCCAGCGAGAGGGAGGCGTGCGACAGAAATGTGTTGACCCCTCGCGTCCGCAGGGAGGCGCCCAGCTGTTCGACCAGCCGTCGCGAGTCGCAGAAGACCAGTCGTTTCTCCCCCTGGTGCAGGGCGGAGATCACTTTGGCGGCGTTGGCGACCGAGCCGACATAGTCGAGCTGGACGTCTCCTGGTGGCGGTCCGGCCGGATGGCCCTCGGTGAACGATGGATGACTGGTGGGCTGCGCCGGGAGGTCGACGCCCGGTGCCACGACCTGGCCCGTACGACTCCCGATCGTCGAGCCCTGCAGCCAGCGCAGCAGCTCGTTGGGGTTGCCGACGGTCGCCGACAGGCCCACTCGCTGCAACGGGCGACCGGCCACACGTGACAACCGTTCCAGGACGGCGAGCAGGTGCCAGCCGCGGTCATCGGCGGCGAAGGCGTGCACCTCGTCGACCACCACTGCTTCGAGTGCGGCGAACAGCCGCCGATGGTCGACCTTGACGCTGACCAGCATCGCCTCCAGCGACTCCGGCGTGGTCAGCAGCAGGTCCGGGGGCTCGCGCAACAGCCGCTCCCGTACGCCCGTGGTCACATCGCCGTGCCACAACGCGGCGCGGCGCCCGAGCCAGCCGGCGTACGTCTCCAGCCGCGGCAGCAGGTTGTTGAGCAATGCCTTCAGCGGTGCCAGGTACAGCAATGACGGCGCGTCCCAGCCGTCCCGGACCATCCGCGTGAGCAGAGGGAACACGGCCGCCTCGGTCTTGCCGCCCGCCGTGGGCGCGAGGAGCAGCGCATCCGAGCCCGCCAGCAACGGTTCGACGGCGTCCGCTTGCAGCGGCCGCAGCTCCCCCCAGCCCAGCGTGTTGACGATGTGGTGGGCCAGCGACGGATGCAGCCGCCTCGTCACAGGTCCAGCTCCACCTCGTCGGCGTCGCCCGCCTGCTGCGCCCAGGCGTTGCGTTCGACAGCGGTGAGCTCGGCGGCCGACAGCGTGAGCGCGTAGTGCTTGCGTGGATCGAAGTCGTCGAACTGATCCACCCGGTCCAAGACCTGGTCGACGAGCTTGCGCAGAAAGAGCCGGGGCGCGATGCCGACCTGTCCGCCCAGCCCTCCGGTCACCGCCCGCGCCAGCTCGACCAGATACGCGTCATCGACCACGGCCGCCACCCGGTCGCCGTTCGCGGCCCCCGCCGCGTACAGGTCCCGTACCACGCCGCCCAGCAGGACCAGCTTGTCCAGATCGAAGCCGGTGAGCCGGATCTGGACCGCCCGCGGGTTGTCGAAGCGCGGATCGTCGAAGTCGGTGGCCAGCCGCTGCGCCAACGGGGCCAGCCGCTGTACGCCCTGCTGCCCGTCGTAGAACGCGGGTGTCCCTGTGATCAGCAGATACAGGCCCGGGAATCGGCCGGCGTCGATCTCGTCTAGCAGTTGGCGCAGCGCGTTGAGGCCCTTCTCGCGAACGTCACTGCGCACCCGCTGCAGCGTCTCAGTCTCATCCAGGACGACCAGCAGCCCCGGATGCCCGGAGTCGCGGAGCACTGTCAGCAGACCCTGCAAGAATCCGAGGGCGCCGAAATGGTCGAGGTCGCCCTTGATGCCGGCGGCGCGCTTGGCTCTGGCCGACACGTTGGGCTGGCCGCCGAGCCAGGCGATGAGTCCCTCGGCGGTCGCCGCGTCCCCGGCCAGGTGCGCCCGGCGGTACGCCCGGAGCGCCGCCGCAAACGCCGGTGTCGTGCGAGCGACCGACGCCAGTCGCTGTTCCAGCAGCGCGTCCACGCCCAGGCTCAATGCCGCCGCGTCCGGCGTCCCATCGGCACCCGCCGGCACCTCCCCTGCGGCCAGCACGTCCTCCTCCAGCGTGAAGAACCAGCCGTCGATGACGTCCCGCAGCGCGCTCGGCCGGTGCGAGGCGGTGGCCAGCCGCTCGACGAGCCGCCGGTAGACCGTCTCCAGCCGATGCAGCGGCGTCTCGGTCTCGGAAACCTGAATCTCGGTGACGGCAAGGCCGCGCCGCTTGGCGCGTTCGGCCAGCCACCGCGCGAAGAACGTCTTGCCGGAGCCGTACTCTCCGCGTACCGCCTTGAACACCGCGCCGCCCCCGGCGACCACGGACAACTCCTCGTCCAGCGCGTTCTCGAACCGGTCGAGTCCGACCGCGAACAGATCGAGCCCCGCCTGCGGCACGGTGCCGCGCCGCAGTGCGTCGATCACCTCACGCCGCCGCGCCGCGCTTACGGCCGTCGAGTTCATCCGCCCCCCAGGAACTGTTCCTTGAGCAGCGTCACATTGAGCTCCACGGTACGGCCCCCATCGGTCTCCCCGATGACCGGATAGCCGTCGACGTTGAGCAGCCGGCCCACCTGACTGAGGTATCCGGCCATCCGGAACGGCGGCTGTCCCACCGCCCGCGCGGCGGCCGCTACCGGCAGCTTGCCGCCGGCTGCGGCCAAACCGTCGATGAGGGCCGCGATGCCCGCGTCCTCGGGCGCCTTCCGGACGAACGCCCGCTGGCCGGCGAAGAGCTCCGACGCGACGACCCGGGCCCCGAGCCCACCGGGCGCCAGACCCTCTGCGCCCGCCGCGCCCGCCGGGGCCTGCGGCCTCGGCGGCCTCTCGGGCTCGATCTCCTGTGGACTGAACAGCGCGGTGTCCTGAGGTTCGGTCCTGGCACGCGTCCCCGCCCTTGGCGCCGCCGTCCTTGGCGTCGCCGACTTCCTCGCCTCGACTGTGGCCGCCTCCACAGCCGTCCGCGTGGCCGCCTCCGTCGCCGCCTCCATCGCCAGTGCCGTGCCCTCCCACCAGGCCGGCTCGTGCAACGACGGGTTGTCGTAGGTCGACCAGCCCTTTGGGCACAACCGTGGCGACGGTACGAACACCAGTACCGGGATGACCATCTCCGCCAGGGCCACCCCGCCGTGGTATCCCGCCCGGCGCGGCCGGTAACGGATGCCTTCGTCGTACGGCACGACCACGTGTCCACCGGGGGCGAGGACGCGTCGCCCGCTGATCGCCACCTCGCCGTCACCGGGCTCGCCGCCGGTACGGTGTCGCGCGGAGTCGCCACTCGCGGGGTGCATGTCGGTGTCGCGGTCGAGCACGTGCCCGTGGTCAGAGGTGAGGATGACCGGACGGCTCGCGGTGGCCGCGGCCCGCAGCAGCTCCGGCAGGTAGTCGACGTCCCGGAGATGCCACGTTTGATCGCTGACCCGCTCGTCGTCGCGAAGACCGTCGTCGATGGTGTTCAGGACAACCCCGACCACGGTGCCGGGCTCGTTGATGGCGGCTTCCACGTTGTCGTGCAGGCGCGCTCCGGCATCGGTGCGCAGACCTGCCTTGTGGAACAGCTCGGACCGCCGGCCGCGCCAAAAGGCGGCGAACCCGGCGCGCTCCACGGACTGGAGTGACTGACCGCCGTCCCGCAGCACGCCGCAGAACAGGCTCGTACGGGAGTACCGGGTGATCGAGGGGATGGCGGCCAGGGCGCCTTCGCGCCCCTCGTCGTACCGGCCGACCTCCAGCCAGGCGTGGTTGGCGGCGATTTCCTGCGCCAGCTCGCAGGCGACCGCCATGCTCATCCCGTCCAAGACGATGATCAGTGGTGCGGCGCGTTCGGCGACGGGCCTGGCGATCCGGTCCATCAGGTTCTCGGCCAGCAGCAGCTCGCCCGTTTCGGCCGCCACCGAGCTCCACGACCTCAGCCGTTCGGCGAACGCGCGGTCGAGCCGGTTCTTCTTCGCCCGCACCGCCTCGTACAACGCGGCGTACGGGCCGCGCGCCTTGCGGACCCGTGCGGTGTCCGGATTCCAGACGACGCCGACCGCACGATCGGCCCAGCCCCACGACCGGACCTGCCCGGCCATCGCCTCGGCGACCGTCGCCGGTACCTGTGTCGGTTCGGCCAGCCAGCGAACCAGCCGTACCGCCATGGTGGCCGCCGCCACCTCGTCGGCCCGGTCACCGATGCGGCGGTGTTCGTGGAGTCGGTCGAGGGCGTCCTCGACGGACGCCAACGCGGCCGGGTCGACCCGGTCGGGCGGTTCGGTCGGGAGTCCGGCGCCGAGCACTCGGCCGATCTCCTCGCCGACCGCGCCCAGCCGGGCGTCCATCCCGGCGTCCAGCACTCTGCTGGCCTCGGCCAGGTCGGCGGCACCCAGCTCGGCGAGAATGCCTTGGGCGCGGTCGCACGTCGCCTGCGCCGCGGCGGCGTGATCGGTGTCGCTCCATCGCAGGACGAGCGACTCGGCCGCCTCAGCGAAGACCGCCAGGCTCTCCCGGCTCACCGGCTGCTGGCCGAGGAAACGCTCTTCGGCTCGAATGCGAGCGTCCCGTACGGCCAGCGGCTCGTGTCCGGTGGCCGCCGGGTACAGCTCCGCGGCGGCCAGCCCGAACGCCACGGCGTCGGTCACCTCACCGTTCGCCAGCAGCCGGAACACGATCTGGGCGACCGGACCGATCGATGTCTCGAGCCAACCGGTCAGCCCGGCGCGTTCGTCGTCCCGCAAGTTCACGAAGCGGGCCACCCGGGCGCGGTCGAGGCTCCACTCCAGCAGCGCCGCGGCGTCGAGCCGCTCGTCCGTGTCGTCTTTTCCCAGTCGTACGGCGGCCAGCCGGGCCAGGGCGGTGTCGAACTGCAGGACCGGCCCGGCGAGGCGGCGGCCCCCGCTGCCGACCTCGATCAGCGCCTCGGCCAGCCATCGGTAGCTGCGGCCCGTCAGGCGCGGGTCGAGTTTCCGCGCCCCGAAGGCGTCGGCGACCAGGTCCCACCGGTTGATCAGCCTGGTCGCGTTGCCAATGGCCTGCGCGAGTACCGAGGTCCCGAGCTCGCCGTCCTCGCAGGGGGTCAGTACGACGAGGTATGTCTCAGGTTCGCGGGGTTCGCTCAGCGCGTCGAGCACGGCAAGCACCGTGCCGCAGCCGCGGACCACCGCGTGCACGGGGCCGTCGCCGCCCTCGACGGTGAGCGCTTCCGGTCCGCGCCATTCCGGTGCGGCCCGCAGCAGCAGGACCCGCTCGGTGCCGGCTCGCGGGCCGTGTCTTTCCCGACGTCGCTCCGCGTACTTCAGAGCGCGCCGCAGCTCGCCCTCGACGACCTTCTCGTTCGCCTCGGGGGCGTTCATCCGAACGGTCTGTTCCGTCACGGCTCGTCCACGATCCGCCAGGTGATCTCGAACGTGGCATCCGGCTCCGCCAGCGCCTGCGCGCGTAGCTCTTCGATCACTCTTGGCACCTGAGCCGCCGCGGCCTGTCTGACCACGAGCTCAGGTGGTGGTGGCGGCGGTGGCGGAGGAGGGGGCAGAGGAGGCGGAGGCGGCGGCCGTTCGATGATCAAGTTGATCGCGTTCTGCTCGGCTTCGCGGAGGACTGGGCCCAGCGCCTTGTCGTGTTCGTCATGACGGGCGGCGGCACGCAGCCGGTCGAGGATCGCCCGGGCCTGGCCGGCCTTGGCCTCCGAGCTGTCGGCGAGTGTGGGGAGCCGGTCCAGGATGGGCCACCGCATCTCGGTCAGCGTCGCGGTGAGCTCGTCCGCGTGGTCCAGGCTCGCCTTGTAGATTTCGCCTTCGCGGGGAAGCTCGTAGCCGGCGAGCGCGCCCACCAGCGCGGTCGCGTCGCCGCTCAGCCCGGTGAGCTCGTTGAGCAGTCCGGCGACCGTGCGGGCGGTGGCCAGCCGGGGCGAGCGGTCGTCCAGGTCCAGAGTGCCGGCGTGCGCCTCCAGTTGCCGTTGCAGCCGCTCCGCGAGCGACAGCAGCACCCGGGCTCGGTCCCGTACTCCGTCGGCCAGCGCCTGAACCGCGCGGGCGGTGCGCACTGGCTGGCGGCCGAGACCGAAGATGTGCACCGCGCGGTGACCGGCCTCGCGAAATTCCTCCTCGGTCGGCAGGTCGACCATGCGGAGGGTCATGTCGGGGGCGAGTCTGCCCATCTCGGGCGGCGGAATCGGCTGCCCGGCGCGCATCCAGGCGCGGTCGGTCTGGGCGGCGTAGCAGACCACCAGCAGATCGACGATCAGCTCGGGCAGGCCGGGTTGTTCCTCGTTGATCCACGAGCGGATGTCGCCGACGCGCAGCTCGCCTGTCGCCCTGCCCGAGCGCGCCGCCGCTCGATCAATGAGCAGCTTCCACTCATCGCGCAGCACGAACACCTCGCCCACCGTGGCGATCCCGAGCGGGTTGGCGATGCGGCGCAACACCGGCAGGTCGGTCCTGGGCACTTCCAGCCGACCGACCTTGTTCTGAGCCGCCTGCTCCACCGCCCGGAACACGGTGGTCAGCTCGGTCTTCTTGAAGACCTGACGTCTGCCCTCCGGGTCGAAATCGGGGTGCTTGGGATAGGCGTGGTCGAGCAGCTGACCGCAGATGCGCTGCAGGGCGTCGCCGAGCGCCAGCCCCGCGGGCGGCCTGATGTCCAACCGGGAGTCCAGCGCAAGCACATGCTCTTCGGCCCGCGCGCCGAGATCCGCGTCGTCCGGGCCCAGCAGGCCGTACGCCCGCTTGAGCGCATCCCGCAGCTTGGTGGTGAGCGCGGCCTTCCGGCTTTCGAGCTGGGTACGCGCGTGGTACCGGTCCTCCGAGGTCAGGTGCGGGGTGAGATCGTCGAGGCGGGACGGCAGCTCCAGGATGTGCGAGATGACGACCAGGTCACCCAGCTCGCCCATCCGCTCCGGGGACAGGAACGACGGCAACCACACCAGGGTGAGCTCCTGGGGCAGCTGTTCCTGGAGCTTCCAGACGCGGCTTCGGTCCTCGTTGGGGGAGTGCGTCGCCGTGTCGAAGGGATAGTCGACGACGACCCGCAGCGCACCGGGCAACTCCGGCTTGAACTGCCCGTCGGCCACGTCTCGGTCGCGGACGTTGGCGAACACCAGCTCGACCGTACGTTCCGTGCCCTTCCAGAAGATCAGCCGGGTGCTGACGAACTCGCCCTGGCGGGCGGTGACGCCGAACTCCTCCCACAGCAGCGACTTGAGCAGGCTCCGCTTGGCCGCGTCGTCGTCGACGTGCCGTACCTGCTGCAGGATCGCGGCGGTGTCGACGCCGATGAGCGCGACCTCGACGCTCGGGTCGTCGGTGCCCGACACGCGGATCTCGCCGAACTCCCCGGCGAGCTCGCGGAGCGTCTTGGCGACCACCGCCCGGTCCTGACCGGGGATCATGGTGGCGATGGAGCCGTGGTTCAGCGCGGCCAGGTGGCTGGCGGTGAGATTGCGCAGCGCTGGCACGTTCGGCACCAGCGCGGCCAGCAGCAGCGTCTTGACCACCAGGTCGTCGGCGCGGAAGGCGTGCCGCGACGGCAGTTCGCGAGCCTGCTCCTCGGTGAGCCTGTGCTTGGCCAGCAGGTAGGGGCGCAGCCGGCGGGTGTAGAAGGTCTTGGCCTGCTCGAACTCGTCGCGCAGCTTGTCGGTGAACGGCTTGTCGGAGCCGCCGGCCAGCACGTCGTAGATGGCGCCGAGCGGCATCAGCTGGCCCACCGGAAGCAGATCGCGGTAGGCGACGAGCAGCTCTTGCATCAGCTTCAGCGCGGTGCGCTGTCGCTGCAGCGCCCCGGAGATGTCGACCATCGCGTGCAGGAACGCGGGACTGAACGGGTAGGTCGCGCGGAAGGCGTCCCGGTCGCCCGCGCCGCCCTGGGCGTCGATGAGCGCCTCCCACACTTCTGGGTGGATGGCGTTGGTGCGTACGAAGGCGGCGTCCAGCTCCGCCTGGGCCTCGGGGCTCTTTGGCCGCAGCAGCCGGGCCTGCACGATGACGGGGAGGTTGCGGTCCTCCAGCTTGATGTGGTCGAACCGGCCGTCCCAGTATTTCAACGTGTCGAACAGGCTGGCCGTGGTCGCGCCCGCGGTGTCCCGGCTGACCAGGTCGCGTAGGTCCCGCTGGCGGGGGATCAGGCTGATGATCGGCGCGGGCCGCTCGTGCTCGGCCGATTCCACCAGCTTGGAGACCTTCTGCGCCTCCTCTTTGATCCGTTCTGGGTTGCCGATGTAGCTGGACAGCCACAGCACCAGTTCGTCGAGCAGCAGCACGACCGCGTCGTAGCCGAGCACGTTCTTCGCGTGCCGGCTGATCTCGGCCAGCCCCTTGTCGAGCTCGATGAACGACTCGGCGGTGCCGCTGACCGCCTGCGCGTACCGCTTGAAATGCGTGGTGAGCAGCTCGCCGACCAGTTGCATGCGATCCCGGTCGCCGGGCGGCGCGGACAGTGCCTTGTCCAGCGAACCGCTGTCCCAGTTGCGCTCGCTCCACTCGCTGTCGGTGAGCAGCCCGGCGATGAACGCCTCGTCGCCCAGGGTGCCGCGCAGCTCGCGCGCGTCCGCGAGCAGCCCTTCGTCTCGGTAGACGGCCGGCAGCGGCTTGTCGGGGTGCAGCTTGCGCACGTGGTCGACGTAGCCGCCGAGGATCGCGGAGTCCAGCGAGGTCGAGTCGGGCATGTGGTAGGGCACCAACAGGAACCGCCGCCCGCGCAGCCACGCGTCGTGCTTGGCGACGACCTCGACCAGGCCCTTCTTGCCGCGCGCCTCCGGGTTGCCGCTCAAGATCGCGTGCAGCATCGCCATGAAGTGGCTCTTCCCGGAGCCGAACGACCCGTCCAGATAGGCCCCCAGCGACGTTCGCCCTTCCACCGCCGACTGGATTAACCCGAGCGCCTCGTCGAAACAGCCTTCGAGCTGCTTGGTCACCACGTAGTCCCGGATCGTGGAGTCCTGCTCCACACCTTTCGACAGGGTGAGCACGTAGTCACCGGCGTGCACGCGATCGGGGATCTCGATGAGGTCGCGTAGGAGTAGCTGGGGGGCCATGTCGTTGTCTTTCTCGTCTCCTCGGCTGCGGACGCGGCTATGTGGTCGTCTTCTTGGCGCGCGGTTTTCGGCCGCGGCCGCTGCCGGCCGGTCGCCAGGCGCGAAGGTCGTCGGCGGTGAGCCCGTGGCGGCGCTGCTGGTCCTCCAGGTACGCGCCGAAGGCGTCGGCCGGGCTCATCCCGAACGCCGGATCGACGTCGCCATGCCACTGCCGCACCCACGGGAGCACCTCGGCCAGCCCCGCGATCAGCGGCGTCAGCCGGTCGGCGTGCCACCCGTCGCGGCTGGTTCGCTCCTCGATCAGCGTCATCAGCGCATGCGCCTGCTCGCGGTGATCCCAGCCCGCCCAGCCCAACAGCAACGACCCGTCGCCGTCCGGGCTCGCGCCTGGGTAGGAGATGAACCGCTCCTTCGGCACATCCAGCTTGCCGCGGTTACGCCAGTACGAGGTCTTACGGAAGTCTGCGGACGCGTACTTCGGCGGCACCGGGATATCGAGCCGCTCGCCACTGGCGTCCTCCTCGCGCTGCAGGTCCCAGACGTGCTCCCATTGCGCTCGCTTGCGCATTCCGGTGTCCTTGTAGCGCAGCGCCGCCAGGCACGGGACGTGCTCGGCGTCAATGATCTCGGTGAGCACATTCGCCAGTTCGGCGTCCGCACCCGCATAGAGCCGCGCCACCGAAACGAAGTCGGCGTCACCGCGCAACCGGTCCGCCAGCCTGTTCACCGTCATCGGCCGCGGCTGCGCATTGCCCATGTCATCGGGCGCGAACCACAGATCGCGGTCCTCACACCGATCGAGCAGCCAATTCCGGAGCGCCGCCTTCTCCTTCTTCTCCCACGGCTCCGACTGCCACCGTCGCTTGCACTCCGGCCGCTCGATCAGCGCGATATCCCGCCGCTTCTCGATCGTCTCGATCCGCTTCCCCACGACCCGCCGGTACGCCTCCGGCCAATGCCGCGGCACCTCCGTAATCGGCGTCGACCCATGCCGCGCGAACCACTGCGTCTCGATCTCCCCTCGCGCCACCTTCCGCGCCAGCACGATCTCGAACGCCCGCTCACCTAGCTTCAACACAGGAACTTCATTCGCCTCGGCCCGCAGCTCAGCCGCTTCCTGATCAGAGAGCAACCCGTAGAGCCGGTAGACCTCCCAATCCAGCTCCTCCTGCAGAGAGATCATCCGCCCGCGGGTGCCCGCATGTTCAGCCTTGGCCTCATCCAGCCAATCCCGCGTCGGAACACCCTCCGTGGCCATCACAGATGGCTCCACAGCAGCCAGCCCCTGTGCTAGCTTGTCCAGCTCTCGCCCAAACTCCAGCGGGAGCTCTGGGGGAAGAGGCAGCTTGCCAACTTTGGTGCCGTTGAACTGATAAAAGTCCTCCCAGGGGACCGTCGTCTGCCGGGCTCCTTTGCTATCCACCGTGCTGCCTTTACAGTGACAGACTTGCTTGAGCCAGAAGCAAATAGTCGAGCTATTGAGCAGACCGACAAGAGCCAAATGGGTGGCCTCGCTTGCCCCGTCCGGCAATTTGATTACAGGGGCAGTCCTGTTAAAGACCTTCCCTCCTCTGTCTAGTACGAAGTGGTTGTGTGTCGCCACCTCCGCAAATGAGAGCGAGAATTCATGTGTGCCATGATCCTTGGGGAGCTGATGCCACTCATGCCAAGGTCGGCCATCGGAGAAGTATGTACCCTTAGAGAAGGTGGCCCGGCTGCCGAGTTCAGTACGATAAGGCCAGATCCGCTTCCAATGACCTGGAACTGCGGATAGTGAGATAAGGTTCTTGTCAGAATCATACGGATGAAAGGCATGGTCCCCTTCTGATATACTCCAGTCGCGGACCTCGTCCCCGATAACGAGACGCTCGTGGAAGTCGCCTTCAACCGAGTTTCTTTTGAAGGTTGTTAAGGGTGCGATCATAGCTTCGTCTGTTCCCATGACACCGTAGAACCCGATGCGTTTGATAAATGCGCGAATCTGTACCTTGCTGACCACTTCGAACTGCTTAATCAGATCAGATGCACCGCCGCCGCTGAGACTCCATGGATGATTATGTAGTGCCTCATGAGGTAGATCGGCGACACTGATCCACTCACTTTCGGTACCGGGCCGATGAACCTGGTCAACAATGGCCCGCCAAACCAGTCCATTGCCCGGATCTTCGGGCTGCTGAGGTTCACCGCGCTTACCCATTATCGCTCGGGTTGGCTGAGGACCTGGCATCCTGTTCCGGCCCACAAAGATTACTGTTGGTGTGCCATGTCCAGGGATATAAGCCCCAGACGTATCGATGGCATGGGTGAGGTCTATTCTCTGTGCGAAGAAGTCCTCAATGAGTTTCTTTCCAAATTCTCGTTTCATAAAGGAGTTTGCCGTTATCGCGCCAACATGGCCAGCGCCTCGACGGTCGCCGCCCGCCCTGACTGCAAGGAAGAAGAATCGATCGGCGAAGGGGGCCGAAAGGGCGTACTTCCCGGCACACACTTCTTTGTATGCCTTGCGGTAGTTCTCGTTCTCTTGGCTGTCCTTGACGGTGATGTAGGGCGGGTTGCCGACTACGACGTGGTAAGTATTTGCGGCGAGAAGGTCGACGGATTTGTAGTCGCCGATGTCTTCGGTGGCGTAGGTGAAAACCTCTGTGTCGCTGAGCAGATCTGTTTGGACGCCGGGGGCGCCGCGACCGTGGAGGAGGGAGTCTCCGACGGCGATGTTGAGGGCGAACCCAGGGGTGTCGGCGAGGCGTTTGACTTCGCCCGCTTGCATGGCGGCGAGGAGGAGGCGGAAGCGGGCGATGGCGACGGCGAAAGGGTTCTTGTCGACGCCGTGGATGCTGTAGAGGGCTCGGTTGATGAGGTCCCAGCGATCGGCGCCGGGGGCGCGTTGCTGCCACTTGGCGAGCAGCCGATGGAAGGCGCCGAGCAGGAAGTGGCCGGAGCCGCAGGTCGGGTCGATCAGGCGGAGGCCATTGGGCAGGTTGGCTGGGCTGTTCGGCGGGTCGGGGTCGAGACCGAACTCGTCGACGGCGGGTTCGAGCGTCAGATCGAGGATGAACTCTTCGACGAACTCCGGCGTTTGCAGCAGCGCGTAGGTCTTCTTGGCGTGGTCGGAGAGATCCTGGTAGAGGTCGCCGAGGAAGCGGGTGTTCCAGGTGTCGTCGGTGAAGTCGTGGACGATTTCGCCGTCGTCGCCGCGCTGCCGCCAGAAGGCGATTAACCCCTTGGCCGCATCGAGCGATGGGGTGATCCGCCACATTGGGTTGTGCGCGCGGTCGTACAGGCCGGCCACCACCGGGGATGCCGAGGACATCGCGGTGAAGCCCTCGGTGATCCACTCTCGGTCGGTCTTCTCGCGGTTCTCCGGGAGCTCGAAGAAGGCCTGCTGGCGTTCCTTGGCGATGGCGAGCCGTTCGCCCGGCCCGGCGAGATACGGCAGGTCGATTAACCCGTTGTCCTCGCAGAACCGCAAGAAGACCGTGCCGAGGACCCAGGCCACGGCTGACTGGGTGACCTGCCCGTCCAGCCACGACTCATAGGTGGCGGCCATACGTTTCGCGTCCCGGGCGGACTGCCATTCCTTGCGCAGTGAGCTGTCGAACTCGGCGACCTCTTCGCTGCGTTCGCGAAGGTCGTCTTCGAGGGTGCGGACTTGGGCCTTCAAGTCGGTGAGGAGTGCGTCCTTGTCGATCATGAGGCTCTCCTTGTGTCCTTGTCGAGGACGCCGCTGGGCACGGTGAGCTGCTCGTTCTCGCCGAGCGCGGAAACCGTCTGCTCGTCCAGCAGCGCCGGCCGGCTCGGGTCGTCCATCGGGCAGAGCAGCCACAGGCCGTGCGGCGGTTCGTCCGCCTGCCGCGCGGCGGCGGCCAGCCGGGTCAGCAGTTCCATGCCGCCGGAGTAGCGGGCCAGCGGGGTGGCGTCGTGCAGCAAGACGACGCCGTCGAGCGTCCGGATGCGCGCGTCGAGCCGGGCCCACACGTCGTCGAGTAGCCGCCCGAAGCCGGTGCGGGCGGCGGGCGAGGCGTCCGGGGTGTCCGCGGCCAGCACCGTCTCCCACCGCGGCTTGCCACGCGCGGCGACGATCTCGCGCAGCGCCGCCACGAAGACCTCGGTCACGTGTAGCGGCGTGACTCCCGGCAGGGTGCGCAGCTCGTCCCGTATGGTCGCGGCCTGCGGCACTCTCGCCTTGACCGCGAGGAACCCGCCGTGGTCGATCGACATGGTGAGCCGCCGCAGCGCCTCGGCGCGCGGCGACACGCCCGAGGGAGCGGTGGCGAAGCTCCGCCATCCACTAGAGGTCGTCCCCAGCGCGCTGAGTCCGGAGCTTCCCCGCAGCACATAGCGGGTGACGCCGCGATCGTCGGTGTCGACCTCGACCTGGTGGCCCATCTCGCGCAGCAGCGTGCGAAGCTGCCCGGGCGCGGGCAGCCGGGCCAGCTCGGGGAAGCGCGCGAGCACGCGGTCGCGCAACTTGCCGGGCTCGATGCCCGGCTGGCCGAGGTGGCTCAGTACGCCGGACTGGCTCAGCGCCTTCTTGGCGTCGAGATCGCGCGGGTAAAGCTCGAGGCGAGCGGTCACACCGGCGTTCCGCGATGCGCCTGCGGCCAGCGATATCAGGTCGATGTCGGACAGCGACGACATGCCCTCCGGCCGCCGCACCGCCTCCAGACCGCGCCGTACGGCATCGACGCCCGGCAGCGGGGCCGCGTCGGGCAGCCGTACCAGCTCGTCGGCGCGTGCGCCCAACTCGACCGCGAAGTCGAGCAGTTCCTCTTCGCTCGGCGCGCTGGGATCGTCGTCGGCGACCGAGGCGATGAGGATCCGCGTGCCGTTGCGCCGCCAGGCCAGCCGCGGGTCCTCCAGATATTCCTCGGCCTCGACGGCCGCCCGTACGCACGCTCCGGCCAGCGCCAGCCGAGTGGCCGGATCGTCCAGGGCGGAGCCGCGTACCGCGAGTAGAGCGGCGGCGAGCTGCCCGGCCTCCATCACCCGGCCGTGCTCGACGAGAATCCGCCGTACGGTGACGCGCAGCGCGGTGACCGCCTTGACGCCGCGCGCCCAGCGCTTGCGCGCATCGGCGAGCAACTCGCCAACCTCTCGTACGCCGAGGCCGAGGTCCTCGGCGACCGCCGCCAGCGGAGCCCACGGCGGTACCCGAGCCGGACGACCATCGGCGTCCGGCAGCGCGAGAACCGCACGGACCACCCGTACGTTGTTGGTTTCGCGACCCTTCGGCGCAAGCGTTTCCGCCACCTCGTCCAGGCTGAGCCTGGTCAGGTCCTCGGTGGTCGTCGCGGGCTCGGCCGCGACGGCCTTGGCGGTCTTCTCGGTGCGCTCGGAGACTTCGAGCTGCCGGCGCCATTCGCCGGCCCGCTTGACCAACTCGTTGCGCGGACCCAGGCCCACGCCGCGCAGCCGCTGGATGCGGGCGGCCGGGATCGCGACCAGCTCCCCCACCGTGGACACGTCGAGCTGCTGCAGTGCGGCCGACAGCGCCCGCGCCGACAGGCCGGCGGCGACGAGCAGCGTGCCCGCGGCGACCTTGGCCGCCGACACCTCCCGGGCTTCCGCCGCGTCGGCCGGCCGTTCGTTGACCGTGTGCGAGGTGGTCGCCGGTGGCGTCTCGTCCAGCGCGCGGAACACGTCGGACCAGGCGCGTTGCATCTCCTTGAGCGAGGAGTGCCGCTGGGCCGGGTCGCGGTGCAGCGCCGTACGGAAAAACGTGGCGAGCCGCGCACGCAGCAACGGATCGAAGGCGTCCTCGGCGAGCTGCGGCAACTGCACGCTCTTCGGCAACAGCCTGGGCTCGACCACGCTGTCGCCCCACGACGGCAGCTCGGCGCTGGCCATCTCGTGCAGCGTCACCGCGATGGCGTATCGCTCGGCGGCCGCGTCGTAGACCGGGCGGCGGTCGGTGCCGAGGAACGGGTCGAGGTACGGCGCGGTGCCAACCTGGGTGTCGCGGTCGGCCGCGCCGGCCAGCGAAAAGTCGAACAGCACCAGCCGCCGGCTCTTCTTGGGCATCTCGCGGATCGCCAGGTTGTCGGGCTTGATGTCGCGGTGCCAGACCTCCTGATCCTCCAGGTAGCGCGCCGCCTGGAACAGCTGGTCGCCGAGGCTTTCCAGGTCGTCGATGGTCAGTCGGCCCTCATGACGCAAGTACTGCGTCAGGGTCTGCTGCCCCGCCTGCTCCAGCACCAGCACCCAGCGTTCGCCGATCTGGATCGGGCCGTCGATATAGCGCACGATGTGCGCGTACTTGATGTCGCGTAGCTGATCCGCCTCATGGAAGAGACGGCGCCGTCCGCCGTCGTTCAAGGCGACCTTGAGGACCTGTTCGTACCCGTTCTTGGTGGCCAGCAGTGCCTTAGCGGTCGAGCCCTTGCCCAGGATCCGTACGATCTGCCACTCGCCGACGACCGAGCCGCGTGTCGCCTCCAGCAGATCGGGCAGGTCCCTGTCGTCCGGCGCGGTGATCTCGTCCTCGACTACCTCCAGGCAGGTGAGGAAGTCTCGTACGGACTCGTACCGGTCGACCGGCTGCACCGCGGTGGCGCTCCGGATCAGGTCGTCCATGTTCGGGCTGACGTCGTCGGAGATGGCCGAGGGCACCAGCGCCGACTCGGCGCTCAACCTGTTGAACAGCGCCTTGCGGTTCGCCGCCGGTGGTGTGCCGGTGAGGACGAGATGGCTCAGCGCGCCGAGCCCGAAGACGTCGAGTTGGGTTGCCTGCGCGTCCGCGTTGCCGAACTCCGGGGCCAGGTAAGCGCCCGCGGCTCCCTCGATGTGCGCGGACAGCGAGGTCGAGCCGCTGGAGTCCAGCGCGGTGGGCCGCCCCGACGATCCCGAAGTCGGGCGGGCCGAGACCTGCCAGTCGCAGATCCGCAGGCGTGGGTAGCGGCCGTCCATCTCGACGTACACGCTGCGGGCGGCCAGCGCACGGTGGTAAAGGTGGCGGCGGTGCGCGTGGTCGACCGCCTCGGCGAGCTGACGGATCATCTCCACCCGCGTCTCCACCGCCAGCTCGGCGCCGTGCTCGGCCATGAAGTAGTCGAGCCGCTGCCAGTCCTTGCCGTGCCGGAAGACGATGGACGGGCCGCCCTCGTGTTCCTCGCTGTACTGCTCGGCCTGGACGATGCCTTCGTGGGAGATGCCCTGCAGCGCGAGGTACTCGCGGCGCGCCGCCCGGCGGGTGGACTCGCGATCGTGCTTGGTCGCCCCGAGCTCGGACAGATAGATGCGGATTCGGCGCGGCTGGTCATCGCGCAGCGCGGCGTTCTTCGCGAGAAAGTCCACCCAGGTGGGGCCGGTGTCGAACGCCTTGGGATCGAGCTCGAACGGTCCGACTCTGCGGTGCTTGCGCAGGCCCTGGACACCGATTTGCCGGCGGAGCTTGTCCAGTTGCCGCGAGAACGTGGCGTCCACCCGGTTGGCCGCGCTGGACGGCGCCCTGCCCAGCAGGCCCGACCAGATGCCGGGCAGCCCCGTTTGTTCTTCCAGGCCGTCGCGTCCGAACACCTTGATGCGCTGAACGTCGTCGAACTCGCAGCGCAGGTCCGGCGCGGACAGGAACACCGCCGGCTCGATGCGTGGTACGCGGAGCTTCAGGCCAAGCCTGTCCGCGCCCCACTGAAGCTGCTGCCGAAGCTCCTTGGTCTTCAGGTCCGTCAGGTGCAGCGGGTTCTCGATCGTACGGATCCGCTCGCCACGGAACAGCCACGTACCGCCCTCGTTGGTCGCTCGACCCGGATGACTCTTGATCTCCACGAGGAACACGCCGCCCGGGGTGGCGATTAACAGATCCACCTCACGGACGTGACCGGACTGGGCCGTGAAGGTGAAGGTCTGCCAGGCGCGGTACGGCTCGGTCAGTGGCATGCGGTCTTGGATGTGCCTCAGCGCATCCTCTTCCCAGGGGAAGTCAGACCTTGGACCCCACCACCGGTTCGACACCCGTAAGCCCCGCTTCTGCGCCACATCTGACCCATACGTCTATATGTGACGTGATGATGCCATCTCTCGTTGGAGACCGACATACCCTTCGCTCCGGACGTTCGACGCTCAGTGACGAGCGTCGGTTTACGCCATGGCCACTGAGGCTGTGGGTCCGCGGCGGCTCGGCTGTCGGCGAGGACTTGACTCCAGTCGCGAAGGTCTCCTCGGCCTCGGCGATGAGATCGTCGACGAGTGGCGCAAACCGGGGGCGCTCACGATCGTTGTCTACCAGGTAGCAGCATGTAATGCTCGACGTTGTCGCCGCCTCATCGCATGGAGGAATTGTCATGGTTGATCGGCCATGGGAAGCGGACCCGTCGGCCAACTTCAAGCGTCGGCTTGGAAAGTCTGCTTTAGAGCTTGGTGACACGAATCAAACGCCTAGCTGCCCGGACATCTGGGAGCTGGACAACGGCGACATCGCGGTCATCGGGCGTGATCACACGTCCGACTACCTTCGAAGACTCCCGCCTGATGTGGCTATAGCTGATGACGAGCGGCTCGTCGTTCTTCCGCGGAACATGTTCGTCGCCGCCAAACCGGACATCCCAGATGCTTGACCTCGTACGGAGCCTTGCGGGACTTGAGCTGAGTCCAGAGAGCTACCTTGAAGACTTCTGGCCGCACTTTCGCGAGGTCAAAGACGTGCTCTGGAAGCTGGAACGCATTCAGGACTTCCGGGAGCCAGATGAGCCGAGCTGGCTCGCGATGACGGAAGGTGACTGGGAGCGGGCTCTTGCTCTAATCGAGAAGAAGCGCGGTGAGTCGCAGCAACAAGCGAAAAGTTCAGAAGGGTTCGCCAATCGCCGGCTCCGCATCGTCGAGCAGCCGGTAACCCCATATCTGCAATGGGAGATGCACATTCTGAAAATCCGCGTCGAGACGGGCGAGCAGGAAATCAAGGTGCTCGACGCCCACGCCGTACGGCAACTGGAAGCGCAGCAGCCGTTGCCCGAGCTTCTCGTGCTTGGGACCTCTGCGTTGTACGAGGTGCTCTACGACGAGACAGGTGTGCTCAGCGGAGCGCGACGAATCGATGATCTCAAGGTGATCGACGCCTGCCGTCAGGAGCTGGCCGAGCTGTTCGACGAGGGCGAAGATCTGCTGGCCTACTTCGAGCGTGAGATCGAACCCCTACCACGCCCCAACATCTCCAACTGAGTAAGGGTGTATGACGGTGCCGCGACGGCGCTCGCTCAGGCGTGTCCTGATGGGACCCACACGTCGTCATGTCGCGGTCGCTACGCTGTTGCTCCTGGTGATCGTTCTCGCGTCCGGCCTTATCGCCGCCTCCCCTCTCGCGTTGGGCCTGCTTGATCGGCAATCACGCGACTGGGAGCGGCTGAGCTGGATCGGTCAGACCTATGGCGCGGCATCGGCGCTGCTGGCCGTACTCGCGCTGATCGGGGTTGCCGTTTCCCTGTTCATGCAGGCCCGCGAGGCGAAGGCATCTCGGGAACAAGCCCTCCGCGCTATTCACACCGAGCTTCTGCAAATGGCGATGGACGATGAGGTCTACCGCCGCTGCTGGGGCCCGTTCTTCGCTTCGGATGACCCCACCGGCCAGCGTGAGCACATGTACGTCAATCTGATCATTTCTAACTGGCAGATGCAGTACGAGCTTCGAGTATTCAGCGAGCCGCACCTACGCTCTGCCGCGCACATCCTGTTCTCGGGTGAGGTGGGAGAACGGTTCTGGTCCGACGTTCGTGAACTGCGTGCCGGCACGGCTTCAACTCGCCGTGAGCGACGCTTCCATGAGATCTTGGATGAGGAGTATCAGCACGCGCTTACTTCACCCGTCGTCGCTCCGACCCCGGAAAGCCCTTCACCCCGGCCACGAAGATCCATTCGGCGAACTCGTCAAGTTATAGGGCTGGCTGCGGTCGGTATGGGAGTCGCGGCCGCAGCTAGACGACTTCGCCGAGGCGCTAGGAACTAATGGCGTCGGTCCTCACTCGGTCGAGCAGGGTGCGGAAGTCGTCGTTGTTAACGATCAGTACAGGACCGTCCGGATTCTTGGAGTCACGTACTCCGATTACTCGCTCGGTGCGGCCTGGCAGCCCGGCGACCTCGACACATTCGGTGCCCTCGTCGGTCCCGCTGTGGCTGCTCTTACGCCAGACGATCATTTGGTGCCTTCTCTCGGCGCGGCTTCGAGTTCGAACATGACCTGCTCGATCATTGTGCGTGAATCCGCCTCGGAGAGAGCGGTCGCGCACAACTCCATGAAGACCAAGCTATAACGTTCGACGTCGGCGTCATCCTCCGAATAGACGCTCCGCATCATGCTGTCGATCACTACCACCGTGAAGGCTCCGGTCTCGACATCCAGCATGGTGAAGGCGCCGTCGAACCCGGGATGCCTCGTGGCCTCGTACGGCAGGACTCGGATGCCGACGTTGGCCGGGCTGGACGCCTCCAGCAGGTATTGGAGTTGATCACGTAGGACGCCCGCGCCGCCCATGTGCTGACGCAGTGCAGCCTCGCCTATCACTACATCCAGTCGCACCGGCTCGGGTCCGGAGAGCACTTCCTTTCTTGCCATCCGGAAGGCCACGGCACGGTCCAAATCCCGGTTAGGTTTTGGCGGACGTGAGCCGATCACCGCGCGAGCGTAGTCCGGCGTCTGCAGGATTCCCGGGATGCCGAATGGCTGAAAGATGCGGATCGCCGAGGAGTCCTGTTCCAACTGGACGAGGTCTTTGACCGGTGATTCCGGTGACAGCGCGCCGTGACGCTTGACCCAGTCTCTGGAACGCCCGGCGCTGGCCAGGCCGAGCAGGGAGTCGCGCAGGTCTCTGTCGGCGACCCCGTATTTGATCAGCAGGTATTCGGTCTCATGTCGGCGGACGACGACCTGAGCGTTCTCCATGCGGTTGAGCGCCGACTTGGACAGGTTGAGCAGGTTGGCGGCCTCGTCGAGGGTCAGGCCGCGGTCCTCACGGATCTTGCGTAGCTGGGCGCCGAGTCGACGCATCCGTACGGTCGGAGGGTTCTTCGTCATGCACTCATTGTGATCGCCTGACTACGACCTCGGGGAGATTGCTCAACTTGGGGATATCCCGATGTCGATCGATCCCGCTGGGTGCGTTTCCCCTTGTCAGGCGAGGTGGTTGTGCTGGTCGGCCAGCCATTCCAGGCTGTCACCAACCATCACCGAAAGGAGTCGACCGATGGCAACGGGTGAGGCTCATCGGATCGCTTCGCGCCGCAACGGAACGACGAATGACCATCTGTCGGCCTCTCGAATCGAGACCAGGCCGCGGCCGATGTCAGCCGGCCGGGTGGCGCGGTCGCTCATGCGGGATTGTCCCGGCTGGCTGTGCTGGTACGGCCGCGCCACCCGCGTTTGGTGGGGCATGCCGCCGTCGGGCTACTGGTACCCGTGGCTGATCGAGGCGGCCACGCCGGACGAACTCGCGGATCGTGTGCGCCAGATTCGCGCGGCCGATCAGCACATCTCCCACCGCCCGCGCTGATGAGACTCCGGCGATCGGCACCCCAGCCGTCGCATTACTTGTACGGATCATCTGCGAACGCCACGACCGACGAGGACGGTCAGCCATGACGATGCCAGCTCTGAATGACGATCCACCGATCCCCGTCGGTGCGCTACGCCGCCGGCGCACCTTTCGTGGCCGAGCTGAGGAGGCGGCTCCCATCCGGCGCTTCGTATCCGCCCTCGTCACCGGCTCGCCATACGCGGACGACGTCATCCAGGCCGCCGCCGAACTGGCGGCGAACGCGATATGCCACACCCGGTCCGCCGCGCCCGGAGGATCGCTGGTGGTAGAGGTGTGCCGCTGGGACGACGGCCGAGCCGCGGTGTCCGTCACCGACCAGGGCGGCCCGGCCGAACCACACGTGACCGACCTCGATGCGTACGCCGGGCACGGACTCGGGCTGCGCATGGTCGCCGCCACCGCCACTTGGTGGGGCTGGCGCGGCGACCCCACCGGCCGCACCGTTACCGCGATCTTCACGTGAGTTTCCCCGCACGCAATATGTCCGGGCCGAACGCGAAAGAAAGGGATGAAGGAGATGACAACGATTGAGCCTGCACACGGTAACCGGGAACAGCTGCTGGCCGCCGCCGAGGAGTTGCAGATCATGACCGAGCTCATCGAGAAGTATCCGGCCGAGGCGCAGCTCATCATGGCGGCGCTGGAAGACGGGCTCCGGCTCGGTCCCATGCGTGTGGACCTGGCCGCGATGTGTGATGGATGAGGCGCTGGTGGATTCTCGCGACGCCTTCCCCGGCGGCGGTCAGCGGGTGGCTTCGCGGATCGCTTGCTCGAGCAGGTCGAGGAAGGCCGGGTCGTAGGCGTCGTCGACGTGGTTGACGTTCCAGAGGGCGGAGGTGCGCACCCGTTCGCTGGCCGCGTGCAGACCGAGCCATCCTGCCGATGCCTGATCGAGGCCGCCCGCCCGGCGGGAGAGCAGTGCGATGGCGTTGGCTTCGATCACGCGGCGGTGTTCGCGGTCTGGGACGGCCAGGCACGCAACCGGCATGGCGCCGATGTGAGCGCTGACCGCTCGTTCGAGCGGTTGCTCGGCCGCGCGCGCCTGCGCGTCTATCTGCCGCCGCAGCCACGACTCGCGGATTTCGGGCGGCCAGATCTGGTTATTCAGCAGGGCGGTGCCCACGTGCAGGCGGAAGATGGAGCCGCGATGGTTGCCGCCGCCCGCATGTCGGCCGGCGAGCGTTCCGCGGTGTTGGCGGAGCCGACCCCACAGGCTGGTCTGTGACCGTTCGGTGAGGGCGTGCGTGCCGATGCGGACGACGCGGAGGGTGCGGCCATCGGCGCGGGTTTCGCCGTCTTCGAAGAAGAAGTACACGCCGTGGCGGGGGCAGCCGTCGGCGGAGCAGTCTCGCAGCCGGGGCCGCCCCAACTTCTCGGTGAGTGCGGTGAGCAGGGTGTAGAACCGGTCGGTGTCCGCCGCACGTTTGGTGCCGGTCATGCGAGGCGCTCAACGCTCAATCCGGCCGGGAGCCCACCCGGATCGCGTTCCCACAGCGCGCTGAACGCCTGCCCGAGCCGGCGTGGCACCTCGACCATCGCGCCGCCACCGACACCACTGATGGTGACGTGGAAGACCGGGCTTATGCCGCGCCGCCGCCAGGGCGCCCTGCGGATCACCTTCGCGTAGTCGGTGGTGGCCGCGGCGAAGGCGACCACTGCCTCCGCGCCGACCCGGGCGGCCTCATCGACAAGCAACGACTCCAATAAGCCCTGCGGCCAGTCGCTCCGTTTCAACACCTTGTTGTAGATACCGATGGGCTCATCGGCGCGGAGCAGCCCGTATCCGCCGCTCAAGATGATGACCGGAACGCCTGCGGCCACGGCCGCGTCGAGCTCTCTTCGGGCCTGCCGGTAGAAGTGGCCTTGGTAACGGCGCCACGCGGGCAAGACGTTGCTCTCGTCCACGGGTGCATGGCCCCACACGCGGTCTCGGGCGATGGACAACGATTCCGGCCACGACGTCGCCGGTGTCGGCCGCGTGTTTGGTTGCCCGCCGCGCGCTTTGTCCCCCGAGCACGGAATGACCAGCATGGCGCGGCGCGGGTCGACCGCGAGGAGTTCGGCCACATTGGCGGCGCCCGGTCGGGGTACGGGCGAGGCGATGCGGCTGCTGACGCCGGATCGCGGGCGGAGGGCAGGTCCGGCTGGGGGTGTCATACGGCGGAAGGTCACCGATCGGCCGACGTCGACCCGTTCCAGCTCGAACCCAGCGGCCCGCCAGGCGCGCGTGTTTGGACGGTCTCCGTGCCACCACTGGGGATAGTGGTTCGTCGCGGACGGCGGGCGGCCGACGACGGCGTCGAGCTCGTCCCAGCTCACGGTCACGATCTGACCGCCGTGCCGGGTGAGCCATTCGGTCAGGCGGCTGTAGTCGGCGCGGGATCGGTCACTGGGCACGGGATCCCACCTGCCACACGTTGCGGCAGTTCCGGCACCGGAAGACCTGCCAGTCGACGTAGTACCACTCCGCGTTCGGGTCCTCGCGGGCCTCCTCCACGTCCTCGTACGACCAGCCGGTGTAGCCGCTCTCTTCGACCTCACCCGAGCCGCAACGCGGACACGGGTGGCGCGGCGTACGCGACCAGCGATGTCCGCAGCCGGCGCACGACAGCCTGATCCGCCCGCCGGGTGCGGGCGTTCCGCGTACGTCCTCCTCGGCGCCGCATATCGGGCAGTCCACGTCGCCGCGCGGTCCCCGCGGCGGCTCCTCGCACGGGACCAGCCGTAGCGAGCCGTCATCCACACAGAGCGTGAACCAGCGGCGGACACCCGGCGCGATCGCGCAGAACACCTGCGGCCGCAGCCGCACCAGGGCGGCCGCCTTCCGTTGGTCGGCGGTCGCCGGCGTGGCCAGCTCATCCGGTGTGGCGGTGGACAACTTGGCCAGCGTGGTCTCCAGACTCCGTTGGTCCCTCTTGGCTTCGGCAGCGACAACCAGCCGGCCCGAAGCGTCCAGCACCGCCAGGTCAAACGCGTCGTACTCGAACGCGACCTGCGACGCCGGCCAGCCGTGGTGCGCGACCAGCTCGGCGAACGCGGCGATCTGGATCAAGTACTCCCGATTCAGCGCCGGGGCTCGCCCGCGCGAGAACAGGTTGTACGGCCCCTTGCCTGCGTCGGCACCCGCGAGACGGAACTGTCCCGTCGTTTCGATCGTGACCAGGTTCATTCCCAGGGCCAGCCCGAGCCCGGCGACCTCATCCGGGTGCAGTGGTGGGGCGATGCTCAACTCGGCGGAGTCGAGCCGGTGTTCGTCGGCGAAGTTCCGTGCCCAATGCGCCAGGCGATTCGCCGGCTCGGACGCATGCGGATCAGCAGCCATATCGCCCCGCCCCCAAACCCGCCCCAGGACTGCCCACGCGAGAAACGTGAGGTCAGGCTAATGACGCATACCGGCGGTTACCACGCCATGTCACACAGACGGCCTGATGTGGCCCCGAGAGTCCGCGATTCGATCTTGAGGCCTCGGACCGAGGAGCGCGGTCATACGTGACCGATTCGATATCGAGCGTGACGCATCTAACCCGTTGTCGTTGACGTCTTACGGATCGTATTCACCAAACGACGGGGAGGCGGGACATGTGGAAGGGATACGCCGTCGTCGATGTCGAAACGACCGGCTTGGACGTGCGACGTCATGATCGGGTGATCGAGATCGGCGTCGTCCAGCTCGATCGGGGGGGACGGGTCAGCGGGGAGTGGGCCACGTTGGTCAACCCGGTACGGGATCTCGGCCCGGTCGGCATTCATGGCATTTGTGCCGCCGACGTACGCCAGGCGCCCCCGTTCGAGCGGATTGCGGGCACCTTGTCAGGCCTGCTCGCGGGCCGCATGGTGGTCGCGCACAACCTGGCGTTCGACGCGATGTTCCTGGTCGCCGAGTACGCCCGGCTGGGCGTCGACGTCCCGGTGTCGGCGGCCAACGGACTGTGCACGATGCGGCTGGCCTCCGATTATCTTCCGTTGGCCGGAAGGTCGCTGGCGGCGTGTTGTCGCGCCGTCGGGGTATCGCTGGTCGGGCAGCATGACGCGCTGCACGACGCACGGGCCGCCGCCGGATTACTCGTACATTTCCTGGCCGCGGTGGGAACACCCGCACCGTGGGAACGGTCGGCGGTCCGGGCCGCCGGATTGCCATGGCCACCGCTGCCCGCGACCACCGTGACCCCCGTGCGTCGTGGTCATTCAACCGTCGCCTCGCAGCGGCATTTTCTGGCCCGGCTGGTGGATCGCCTGCCTCACTCCATGGAGCCGGCCGTGGACTCCTACCTTGCCGTCCTCGACGGCGCGCTGCTGGATCGGCACATCAGTGCGAGCGAGGCCGACGCGCTCGTGGACATCGCCGAGCGGCTGGGGCTCGATCGGTGCGCCGCGCTGACTGCACATCGCTCTTACCTGGAGTCCTTGGCCGTGGTGGCGTGGGAGGACGGCGTCGTGACCCAAGCCGAGGAGACCGACCTGTGGCAGGTCGCCGACATGCTGGGACTCGGCGCTGACGATGTGGAGCAGGCATTGCGCCGTGGCGGGTGGCAGGCGGGGCCTTCGCCCGAGGAGAACCGGCTCGGACGGTTCGAGTTGCGGCCCCTGGATCACGTGGTGTTCACCGGCGAGATGAACGAGGCTCGCGGAATCTGGGAGGAACGTGCTCGTGCCGCCGGCCTCGTCGTCGGCAAGAGCGTCACCAAGAAGACGGTCCTCGTCGTCGCCGGTGACCCCGACTCTCTGTCCGGCAAAGCACGTAAGGCCCGGGACTACAAGATCCCCATCGTCACAGAGGACGCCTTCGCACGCATGTTGGCCGCCATGCGGAAGCAGCCGATGCTCGCACACGATTGACAGGAGCGTTGCGCGCCGCGGCGGCTATCGAGAGCTGAGGGTGCGCTGGTAGAGGCAGCGGCGGGCATGTCGCCGGCGGCCTCTTCAGGCGGTGAAGCACCACGCTGCTCTTCGATATGGACCGGCCGTGCGCGAAGTAGGGTTCGGCGTGTATGGACGGTGTGGCGATCGTGACCGGGGCGGCGCACGGTATCGGGCTGGCCGTGGCCCGCCGCCTGGGATCTTCAGGGCTGACCGTGGTGGCGGTGGACGTCGATGCGGCGACCCTGCGGGAGGCGCCGCTGCCGGACGGGGCTGTTCGCCTGGTTCAAGACCTGAGCGATGACCCTGTGCCCTGGGTGCGGCAGGTCATCGACGAACACGGCGTGCCTTCGGTCCTGGTCAACAACGTGGCGGTGACGGACGGCCGGTCGTTCCTGGAACTGCCGATGGCGGCCGTCGAGCAGAGCGTCCGTACGACGCTGTTGGGCACGTGGGCGCT
The DNA here is from genome assembly GCA_035765195.1 of Streptosporangiaceae bacterium. Classification (GTDB taxonomy): domain Bacteria; phylum Actinomycetota; class Actinomycetes; order Streptosporangiales; family Streptosporangiaceae; genus CALAED01. Next base: position 23,760 of record DASTYC010000004.1, on the reverse strand, counting down.
GACCCGGGCGGTGACCGTCGCGATGGTGGAGCGCCGTGTCAGGGGCTCGGTCGTATTCATCCTCTCCCTGCACACCACCCGGGTGCGGATGTGCCCGGACTACTCGGTGTGCAAGGCCGCGCTGCGGATGTTGGTCAGCGAACTGGCGTCGGAGCTGGGACCCCACGGGATCAGGGCGAACGCCGTAACGCCCGGCAGTGTGGACACGTGGTCGGATCGGGTGCCCGACGCCGAGGAACTCGTCGCCCGCGTCGAGGCCACTGTGCCGCTGGGCAGGCTCGGCGAGCCCGACGACGTGGCCAAGGCGGTGGAGTTCCTCGCCGACCCGGACCGCAGTGGTTACATCACCGGCGCGGACCTGGTGGTCGATGGGGGGCTCGACCAGTTCAACTGGCTCCACCATCTGTACGGCTCGGCCGCGACGGAGCAGAGCCGCACCGGCAGCGCGACCGTGCCGCGCCGCCGGGACCGAGACTCGGGCCAGTGACCGCAGGGGCGGTTCCGCGACCTGACGAGCGGACCGGCCGTGCCACACGGCCCCCTGATTCCCGCTTCATGCGTAAAGGGCCGAGAGGCGATGCCGCGTTACAGCGGGAAGGAACGACGCGATAGAACGGGATTCGACAATCGCGCGTCACCGCCGTTCCCATCGTGCGCTCCGGACGTAACGACACGTGGCTGCCTCCGCTGCCACCGCCGTCGTCGTCTGAGCGCCGCGACGAGGTGGCTTGGCCGGGGTGACTTGAGCGGTTCGATGACGAAGGAGATGCTCGCGCTTATGGATTACGTCGCAGCTCTACTGGAACAGAACGAGTTGTTCGGTGAAGTCGTCCGCGATGCCGACCCCTCGACGCCGGTGCCGACCTGTCCGGAGTGGACGATCAAGCAGTTGTTCCGGCACGTTGGCCGGGGCGACCGGTGGGCGGCCCAGATCGTGCGTGACCAGATGACGGACTTCCTTGATCCGCGCATGGCGCGCGACGGCAAGCCGCCGAGCGACCGGGACGACGCCATCAAGTGGCTGCACGGTGGCGCTCGCGCCGTTGTCGACGCGGTGGCCCATGTCGGCGAAGACATTCCGGTATGGACCTTCCTGGGTCCGCGACCGGCTTCTTGGTGGGTGCGGCGCAGGCTGCATGAGGCGACGGTGCACCGGGCGGACGCGGCGCTGGCGCTGGGCGTCCCGTACGACCTGGCGGCTCCGCTGGCCGCGGACGGTATCAGCGAGTGGCTCGACCGGCTTGCCGTGCAGCAGCGGAACGCGCACCCCGCCCCGCTGGGCAGTGGCGTCACCCTTCACCTGCATGCCACCGATGACATGGGCCCGGCCGGTGAATGGATGATCCGAGGGGCCGACGACGGCTTGTCGTGGGAACACGGGCACGGCAAGGGCACGACGGCGGTCCGAGGGCGAGCGGTGGATCTGCTGCTGGCGTTGCTGCGCAGGCGCTCGGCCGCCGACGCCGGCGTACAAATATTCGGCGATCAGGAAGTCTGGACGAACTGGCTGGACCGCACCCCGCTGTAAGGCTGCCGACCTGCGAGCTCGAGCCTCCCTGCGGGTCGCGTGGTCAGGTGGTGCGGAGGGCGACGAGTTTGTTGGTGTCGAGGGAGCAGTAGAGGGCGCCGGCCCACGGGGTGAGGTTGTCGACGTAGACCCAGAAGTCCTCCGGGAAGTCGGACTCGTCGAGGTTGAAGGTGACGCGGCCCGTCGGCGGGTCGAAGCCGAGGACGCCGTCGGTCGTGCCCAGGTAGAGCGTGTTGTTCATGACCGATGGCCGCTCGCCGGGGGCGGTCTTGACGCGGTGGGTCCAGCGGGTCTTGCCGGCGGCGGCGTCGAGGGCATGGAGCGTGTTCTCGCCGTCGTGGACGAACACGAAGCCGCCGGAGATGGTGGGCGAGCTTGCCTTGTCGCCGGCGGCGAACGCCCAGCGGTCGCGGCCGGTGGCGGCGTCGATGGCGCGGAGCCGGCCGCCGGCGCCACGGATGTACACGGTGCCCGCGATGACGGCGTGCACCGGGTCCTCGGCCAGGGCGCCGCCCGATGTGGCGCCGGAGGTGTTCCTCCAGCGTCGCCTCCCCGTGGCGGCGTCGAAGGCGAGCACCTGGTAGCCCTCGGTGACGACGAAGACGAGGCCGCCCGCGACGGCCGGAGTCGACGCGACCTTGGCGCCGGTCTGTTGCTGCCAGCGCAGGCGGCCCGTCGCGTCCACCGCGTACAGCAGTTCGCCGCCGCTGCCCACGTAGAAGGTGCCGTTCTGGCCCTCTGCGTTGTTGTGGGGAATGTCTTCGAGCTGGTAGCGCCAGCGCGTCTGGCCCGTGGCGGCGTCGAAGGCGTGCAGCGCGTAGTCGCCGACGTCCTGCGAGGTGTTCATGCAGACGAGGCCGTTCATCGCCGTGGGGATCGGCGCCAGGCCGAACGTCTTGACCGGCTCCGACCACAGCCGATCGCCGGTCGTGATGGTGAAGGCGTTCAGCGAGCCGCCGTCGTAGATGAAGACCCTGCCGTCCTGGGCGATGGGCGGCGAGTTGCGCGCGATCTTGTCGGGGGCGCGCCACCGGATCCGGCCGTCGCGCGGGTCGAGCGCGAACGTCTCGCTGCCGGTGACGAACACCGTGTTGCCCGCCACGATCGGGCCGACGCTCAGGGAGTCGGGCACGTCGAAGCTCCACAGGATCGGCGACCTCGGCCTGTTATGCCAGAGAAATGCCCCCGTGCCCGCTACGGCAAGCGTGGCGCCCCCGATCGCCCCGCCGACCAGGAGGGCGCGGCGGCTGGGCCGGCCGCGCGAGAGCGGGGTGGTGGGCGGCGGCGTGGGCAGCGGGGCGCCGGCGCGCTGGGCGACGGCGGCGGCGATGGGCGGGGGCAGCCAGCCGATGCCCTGCGGGCCCGGCGTCGGCGCCTGCCCGGGCCAGCCCGTGGTCGGGGATCCGGGTGCGGCATGCGACGGGTGCGGTACGGCCGGTGGCCGGGCCAGCCCTTCGAGTAGCTGTACGGCGGTGGGCCGGCGGCTCGGGTCCTTGTCCAGGCACGCGGCGACCAGGGCGCGCAGGCCCGGATCGGCGATGCCGTCGAGGTCCGGCTGCTCGTGCACGATCCGGTAGATCAGTTGCGGGATCGAGCCGCCGCCGAACGGGGCCTTGCCGGTCGCCGCGTACGTGAGCACCGCCCCCAGCGCGAACACGTCGCCGGGCGGCCCGGTCTCGCCGCCGGTGGCCTGCTCCGGGGCCATGTAGCTGGGCGACCCCACGGCCATGCCGGTCTGGGTGATGGTGGCGGCCTCGGCGGCCCGGGCGATGCCGAAGTCGATGACCCGCGGGCCGTCCCGCGTGAGCAGGATGTTCGACGGCTTCAGGTCGCGGTGCACCACCCCCGCGCGGTGGATGGACACGAGCGCCTCGGCGAGGCCGGCCCCGAGCAGATAGACGGGCGGCGGCGGCCAGGGCCCGAAGCCGGCGACGGCGTCGTCGAGCGAGATGCCCGGCAGGAACGTCGTCGCCAGCCAGGGCTGTTCCGCCTCCGGGTCGGCGTCGACGAGCGGGGCGGTGAAGGCGCCGGTGACGGCCCGCGCCGCGCCCACCTCGCGCCGGAACCGCGCCCGGAATTCCGGATCGTTCGCCAGCGCGGCGTGGATGACCTTGATGGCCACGGCCCGGCCGCCGGGCGAGCGGCCCAAGAAGACCTCGCCCATGCCGCCGGAACCGATCCTGGCCTGCACGAGATAGCTTCCGATCTGGCGCGGGTCCTCTGGCCGCAGCGGCTCCATCGGTGCTCCCCCTGGGTGATGCGACGTGGGTCTGTGGGTGGGTCTCAGTCGGCGGTGGGCGGTACGGTCTTGGTCCCGCCCCGGACGTCGAGGGCGTAGACGAAGCCGTTCGTGCTGGTGATGTAGACGGTGCCGCGGCCGACCGCCGGGCTCGACTCGATCCCCTTGCTCGTTTCGTGTCGCCAGACCGGCCGGCCCGTGGCGGCGTCGACCGCGTACAGGTTGCCGGTGGTGAAGACACCGCTGCCAAAGCAGATCAGGTTGCCGCCGGCCGACCTGGCCGGCGCGGCGTTCGACTGGATCTGGCCGCTCGTCTGCAGCTGCCACCGCATCGCGCCGGTGGCCGCGTCGAGCGCGTACATGTCGCCGTCCCAGTTGCCGACGTAGACGGTGCCGCCGGCCACGAGCGGCCGGGCGGTGACGGGACCGCCGGTCGCGTACTTCCACTTGCGCTTACCGGTGGCGGCGTCGACCGCGTGCACCTCCTCGCCCTGGAAGTTGCCGAAGTAGACCACCCCGTCGGCCACCACTGGCCGGTGCACGTCCTTGTTCTTGTAGACCCACTTGACTCGTCCGGTGGCCGCGTCGAGCGCGTACAGCGAGTCGTCCGGGACATAGAGGACGCCGCCGGCCAGCGCCGGCTCGCTGTTGATCGACTCCTTGGTGCGCCGGCGCCAGCGCACCGCGCCGCCCGCCGCGTCCAGGGCGGTCAGATATCCGCCCTTGAACCCGCTGGCGATGTTGCCGACCTGGCTGACGACATAGACGGTGTCACCGCCCACGATCGCGGCGGCGCCCACCAGTTCGCCCGCGAGATAGTGCCATTTGACCCGGCCGGTCCGCGCCGCCAGCGCGTACAGGTCGCCGCCGAGACTGGTCATGTAGACCACGCCGCCGGCCACCGTGGGCGCGGCGCGCACGTCGGCTCCCGTCGGCCCGACCCGCTGGCGCCAGCGCCGCTTTCCGGTGTCCGCGTCGAGCGCCAGCAAGGTGCCCTTGGCGCCGCCGACGTAGACGATGCCGTCGGCCACGGTGGGGTTCGAGACCAGGTAGGCGCCGGTCGCGTGCTTCCAGCGGAGCTTCCCGTCGTGGGTGGGCGGTGGCGGCGCGGGCGCGGTGGCGGGCCGGGTGCTCGCCGCCGCCGTGGCCTGCCCCTGCCCTTGCCGGTCGCCGCCTCCGCCGTCGCCGGTCGCGGCCATCGCCGCGGCGACGCCGCCCCCGGCCGCCAGGAGAGCCCCGGATCCGCCGAGGACGAGAAAGCGGCGGCGGCCGAGGCTTGCCACCCCGGGCCACCGCGACGCCACCGGCGCCAGCGACGCCCGCGACGCCCGTGGCGACCGTGCGCCTTCGTACGGGCCGGGCGGCGTGCCCGGGCCGGGCGGCGTCGCGTCCGATGGCGCCATGCCGGGGACCGGCCCGGCGTGCGGCGGCGGTACGGGGCGGGGCGGCGGGGCCTGCCGGCCGCGCTGGGCGATGTCGGCCGCGACGGGCGGTGGGAGCCAGGCGGTGCCCTGCAGCACGTCGGTCCGCGGCACACGGTCGGCGAGGCGCCGCAGCAGGTCGCCGGCGGCCGGTCGGCGCTCGGGGTCCTTGTCGAGACAGGCGGCGATGAGGGCCCGTAGTTCGGGGTCGCCGACGGCGTCCAGTCGCGGCGACTCGTGGACGACCCGGTAGAGCAGCACGGCCACCGTCGCCCGCCCGAACGGGCCGTCGGCCGTCGCCGCGTAGCACAACACGGCGCCGAGGGAGAACACGTCGCTGGCCGGTCCGGTCTCGCCGCCGCGCGCCTGTTCCGGCGAGAGGAACCCGGGGGAGCCGATGGCGTGCCCGGTCTGGGTGACGACGGTCGCCTCCGCCGCGTACGCGATGCCGAAGTCGATCACGCGCGGGCCGTCCGGGCCCAGCATGACGTTGGACGGCTTCAGGTCGCGGTGCACGACGCCGGCGCGATGGATGGAGTCGAGAGCCTCGGCCAGACCCGCCCCCAGCGCGAAGGCGGCCGGCGCCGGGAACGGTCCATGGGCGAGCACGGCGTCCTGCAGCGACAGCCCGGGCAGGAACGCGGTGGCCAGCCACGGCAGCCGTACGTCCGGGTCCGCGTCCACCACCGGGGCGGTGAAGGCCCCGCTGACCGACCTGGCCGCCTCGACCTCGCGGCGGAACCTGGCCCGGAAGCCGCGGTCGCCCGCCAGGTTGGGGTGGACGACCTTGAGGGCGACCGGCATGCCTCCGGGCGAACGGGCGAGAAAGACCTGACCCATGCCGCCCGCGCCCAGCCTGGCCTGCAGGAGGTAGCCTCCTATACGTTCCGGATCGCCTGGCCGCAGCGCCTCCACGCACGCCCCCTCTCGCCGGGCCGGAACAGAGCCAGAAACAGCCGTGTACTCAGCCGGGTACTCAGAAGATAACGGCTCCGGCGCGCAGGTGACCCCGTTGTCCGGAATGCGCTACGCAACCGGCGCCGGCCGGCCGGGGTTGATATGACCATGAGGCAAAACAAGGGCCAAGCCGGCAGCGCGGCGCTGCCCGCCCCCATGGACGACGCCCCCATGGACGACGCCGCCATGGACGACGCGGCCGGCGAGGACGCCGCCATGGACGACGCGGCCGGCGATTCCGCCGCCTCGGCCGCCTCGACCCCCGCGACCGACTCCGTCGTACGGGCCTTGCGCGACGACCTCGACACGGGGTTCGCCGAGCTGTTCTCCGCCTACCAGGGCCTGATGTTCACGGCCGCCTTGAGGCTGTGCGGGCGGTGGGCGGACGCCGAAGACCTGACCGCCGAGGCGTTCCTGCGGGCCTACCGCGCACTGTGCGGGTACGAGCCGGACCGCATCGCCGAGCTGCGGCCACGCGCGTGGCTCATCAAGATCCTGATGAACGTGTGGCGGAACAGCAGGCGTACCGATGCCCGCAAGCCGCCGCCCGCGCCGCTCGACGACGCGCCGGACCCCGTCGACCCCAGGGAGGGGGTCGAGGCCACGGCCGTCCGGCGCGAGACCGGCGGCGAGCTGGCCGAGCTGCTCAGCCGGCTGCCCGACGACCAGCGGACGGCGGTGGTGCTGCGGCACGTCGTCGATCTGCCCATCGCCGACATCGCCGCGGTCCTCGACATGCCGCAGGGGACCGTCAAGTCGAACATCTCGCGCGGACTGCGGCGCCTCCGCACGCTCTCTGCCCCCGCCGCGACCGCCGCCCCCGCCGCGACCGCCACGGACACGGCCCCCACCTCGACCTCGAACGCCACGCACGCCTCGACCGGAGGTGCCCGATGATGATGACGACGAACTCGACGAACTCCAACCACGATCCCCTGCTCACCGAGCTCGCGGGCCTGACGGCCGCGCCGCCCGCCGGCCTGCTGGACCGGGTTGTCGCCCGCTGGGTGCGGGTGCCCGGCCCCATCGGCGACCTGTCCGTCGCCTTCACCGATCAGGGCATCGCGTACGTACGGCTGGACGACGCCGACTCCGCCGACTCCGCCGACTCCGGTGCCCCCACCGGCTTCGCCGACCCCAGTGCCCCCACCGGCTTCGCCGACGACTTCCGGCGCCGGTTCGCCCGGCCGCTGCTGCCCGCCGACCGGCCGCCGGCCGGGCTGGTGCCGGCGCTGCGCTCGGGCAAGACGAACGACCTGAAGTTCGACCTGCGCGGCCTGACCGCCTTCCAGACCGACGTGCTGCGGGCGGCCCGGACCATCCCCAAGGGTCAGATCCGGCCGTACGCCTGGATCGCGGAGCAGATCGGACGGCCCAAGGCGGTGCGGGCGGTCGGCTCGGCGCTGGCGCACAACCCGGTGCCGGTGCTCATCCCGTGCCACCGCGTCACGCGTTCCGACGGCGCGGTCGGCGAGTACGTGTTCGGATCGTCCGCCAAGGAGCGGCTGCTGCGCGCCGAGAACGTCGACCTCGACGAGATCCGCTCGCTCGCCGGACGGCACGTCTTCTACATCGGCAGCGACACGACCGGCGTCGTGTGCTTCCCGACATGTCACAACGCGCGGCGGATCACGCCTGGCCACCGGCATGGCTTTCGCACCCTCACCGAGGCCGAGCGGGCCGGCTACCGGCCCTGCCGGTCCTGCCGCCCGGGCGTGCCGCGGCCCGCGTGACCCGGCGGGTCGTGGCCGCACCGCGCGAGCGCACGCATCACCCGAGGTCGGGTCCCGTTCTCACGGACGGGACCCGATCCAGCGTGATGCCGAAGTACCTGCGGTAGGCGGCGATGACGTCCGCGTCGTCGGCCAGCACGCGCTCCTCCCGGCCGGCGTCAGTGGTTCGCACGAACCTACGGTCGCTCAGCGTCACCCGACCGGACTCGGTCGCCAGCGAGCACACGAGCGAACGGGTGAAATGCGACTTCGGTGAGGTCTGATGCCACCAGCACGTCGCCTCGAAGTCGCCGAGTGCGCGCGGGCGCGGGTCCAGCCGGAACTGCGGCTCGCCGTTCATCACGATGTCGAGGTCGCCGTCCGGCTGTTCGACGACGCGGAAGACGCCTGCGGGATCGGTCTGCTCGGCCTCGCCCGCGTCCAGCCGAAACGGCAGATGGCTGAACCTGCCGAACCCCACGTCGGCGAGCCAGACCTCCGCGGCACCGTCACTCCCGTCCCCGTCCCCGTCCTCGTCCCCGTCCCTGCCCCCGTTGCCGGTCGCCTTCCCAGGTATCTCGACGCGGAGCGTGAGGTGGTCGTACGGCGGTCCCAGTCCGCCGGGGCCGAACACGCGAGCCGCCAGCATGCTCACCGAGAAGCCGAGACGGGACAGCAGCGCGCCGAACGCCCCGTTGAGCTCGTAACAGAACCCGCCGCGCCGGCGCCGCACCACCTTGTCGACCAGTGCCGCCTCGTCGAGCACGATGGGTTCGCTCAGATGGATGCTCAGGTTCTCGAACGGGACGGACAGCAGATGGCGCCGCTGCAGCTCGCGCAGCGCCGCCGCGTCGGTCCGCTTTGGACGAGCGGCGCCGATCCGCGCCAAGTATGCGTCCACGTCCATCCGGCCGCCCTCCATCCGGCTCCGACCGATCCGTACCCGTACGACCGATTATCCGACGGACCGATCACAGGTCGACGACCGTGCCGTCGTCGGCGAGCGGCATGCCGGGGCCGAGGTCGCCGCGGCGGGCGAGCACCTGGGGGCCCGCGTGGGTGAGCAGGATCCGGGGGCAGCGGATCCGGTCGAGCGCGGCGAGCAGGTCGGGGACGTGCAGGTGATACCGGACCGCGCGGTCGAACGTATAAGCCTCGCAGACGAACAGGTCGGCGCCGTCGGCCACGTCGAGGAGGACATCGGTCCAGGAGGTGTCGCCGCTGTAGGCGACGGTACGGCCGGCGACCGTCACCCGCAGCCCGAGCGCGGGCGCCCCGGCCTGGTGGTCGACGGGGAACCCGCGTACCGATACACCGGCCACGTCGACCGGGTCGCCGCCCACGCTCAGCTCGTGGACGTGCACCTCGAAGCGCCTGCGGACGTCCGCCGACCCGGGGAAGAAGGTCTCCATCGCCCGCGTGAGCCGGTCGGCGAGCCCGGGCGGCCCGATCAGGTGCAGCGGCCGCACCCGGCGCCGGAACTGCCCGTCGAGGATGAGAAAGGGCAGGCCGCCGAAGTGATCGCCGTGCAGGTGGGAGACGGCCACCACGGTCACCTCGCCGGGCTCCAGCCCGAGGCGTTTGAGCCCGGTGAGCGCCGTCGCGCCGCAGTCGACCAGCACCGCGTCCGCCCCTGCCCCCGCCCCCGCACGCGCGTCCGCCGCGCCCGCCGCGCCCGCATCCGGTGGCGACGGCAGCGGCCGCAGGTGCAGGCAGGTCTGGAGCCGGCCGCCGGTGCCGAACGCGTCGCCGGAACCCGCCACCGTCACCCTTACCGCGTGCTCCAACGATGGGTCCCCGGATAGGTCCTTTGGCAGGGCTAGTCGTCGTTCCCGGGTTCCGGGATGACGAGGTCGAGCAGCCAGCTGACCACACCGATGATGATCGCGCCCCAGAACGCCGACCAGAAGCCGTCGACGTCGAAGGGCAGATCGGCCTTGCCCGCGACCCACGCGGCCAGCATGAGCAGCAGCGCGTTCACCACGAGCGCGAACAGGCCGAGGGTGATGATGTAGAACGCGCACCCGAGCGTCTTGATGACCGGTTTCAGGAACGCGTTGATGACCCCGACGATGGCGGCCACGGCCAGCAGGGTGCCGACCCGCTTCGCCGTGGTGTCGGTGGTCACCACGATGCCGCTGACGAGCAGGGTGGCCACCCACAGCGCGATCGCCGTGACGACCACTTTGATCAAGAACTTCACCGCTCCACCCTCCCACGATCATGGGTGCGGGCGCACCCCCTCCCGGACCCCGTCACCACCCTCCGCCGCGTGTCCGGCACCCAACGTGCCGTCGCGACGAGCGCGTTCTCGCTAGCGGACTTACTGGTGGGTCGCCCGTAAAGTGAAGTCCATATTCCGAGGGAGGGCGGAGTGCTCAGTACTTTTCTCGACAGGGTGGTCGCACCGTTGTTGCGGCTGCTGCTGCGTCCTCGGATCGAGGGACGCGACAACGTCCCCGGCGATGGTCCGCTCATCGTGGCCAGCAACCATCTGTCGTTCATCGACAGCTTCATCATCCCGCTGGTGCTGCCTCGTCACGTCACCTTCATCGCCAAGGCGCAGTACTTCGAGGGTTCCGGTGTCAAGGGCCGTTTCGTGCGCTGGTTCTTGACCTCGCTCGGTCACGTGCCGGTCCAGCGCGGCGCCCAGCGCGGGGCCATGGGGGCGCTCGAGCAGGCCCTCGAGGTGCTGCGGCGCGGCGGCGCCTTCGGCATCTATCCCGAGGGCACCCGATCCACGGACGGCCGTCTTTATCGCGGGCGCACCGGCATCGGCTGGCTGGTGCTGGCGTCGGGTGCGCAGGTGCTGCCGCTCGGCATCATCGGCACCGACCGCATGCAGCCGATCGGCGCCCGGCTGCCCCGCATCCGGCCGCGGGCGACCGTACGCATCGGCAAGCCGCTGGACTTCGCCCAATACCGAGACCTGCCGTCCGCCCGCGCCCGCCGCGCCGTCACCGACGACGTCGTCTCGGCGATCTGTGAGCTGTCCGGTCAGGAGTACGCCGGCGTCTACAACGAGCGTGCCGACGCCATCTAAGCGCTGACCACATATATCGCCCAAGTTCGCCGCGGCGGAATGGGAACGATTGCCGCTCGGCTGGTCACGGCAGGGCGAGTGGGGCGTCGCAGGCGATATGGTTCGCGGCATGGCAGGCAGGACGGCCGTGACGGCGCGCGGCGCGGCGCCGGCCCTGGCGGCCCTGGCGGCCGTGGCGACCGTCACCGCCGTGACGATGGCGCTGACGGGGTGCGCGAGCGGCTCATCGTCGGCCCGGCCCGACGGACCGCCGGGCGGCCGGGTGCCCGCGGGCACCGGTTACACCTCCGACCAGCTGGAACAGGCGCTGCTCACCGACCTCACCGGCTACCGGCAGACGGCCGAGCCGGAGTCGGGGGAGTACGGCGCGCTCCGCGCCATCCAGAACCTCGCCCAGCTGCAGCGGCAGGTCAAGCTCGACAAGCCGCAGTGCGCCGCAGCCACCCGTACGTTCGACGCGTCCCCCGACGTGCAGAACGCACCGGCCGCGATCGCCACCTTCGAGAAGGGCTTCGGCCAGTACGCCACCGAAGCGCTGCTGGCCGTGCCCGACGATGTCGCCGAGCACCTGGTGCGGCTGCGCGTCCCCACGGGCTGCCGTTCGTTCCACTCCACGGTCGGCGGCCGGGTGTCGACTCATCAGGTGGTCGAGGCGACGCGCGGCCGGCTCGGCGAGGGCTCGCGCACCGTCGGCGTCGGCACCGCCACGGGATCGTCGCGGGTCAAGACCTGGTACGTCGTGGTGCGCTCGCCCGGATTCCTCGCCACCGTCACGCTGTACGGGCCGAACGCCACCCGCGTCGAGGCCGAGCAGATCGCCCGCCGGGCGCACGAGTGGGCGGGGCGGAGGCTGTCATGACCGCTTGTCGCCACAGTCTCGCCGCGGCGGTACGTTGCGCTGAGGGAGCGGGGGACAATGAGGGTGCCGCGGGCGCGTTCCGCGTCCAAGGCGGCGAAGGGGGCCTTCGCCGAGGGCGCGTCGAGGGCTGAGCGGGAGACAACGACGATCATGAGCGAGTGGGAGGCGCGCCGCGCGGCGAGCGCCGAGCCGGAAGCACTGTGCGCCGACGGGGGGACGCTGTGATCGGCAGGCAGGGCCGGGTGACCGGCAAGATCGGCCCGGGCCTGGTCGGCGAGGTCATGATCTCGATCCGGGGCGGGGCCGAGGCCTTCTACGCGCATCCGGCCGACCCGAAGGACGAGATTCCGGTCGGCGCCATCGTCGTGGTGATCGACTATCACCCGCCGCGAACCGTTTACGTCGCCTCAACGTCTATATGACGCCAACAAGTACATAACAGGCAAGGAGGGGCGATGCCGGGTATTGCCGCATTGGCGATCATCGTGGTCGCCGCGGCGATTGTGCTCATGATCGTCTTCAAAATGATCTGGCGGGTCGCCGAGCCCAACGAGGCACTGATCATCTCCGGGTTGGGGGCCAAGGCCCACAACCGCGACACCGCGGAGAGCCTCGGATTCAAGATCGTCACCGGCAAGGGCGTGTCGGTCCTGCCGGGGTTCCAGACCTGTCGCCGGCTGTCCCTCGACACCCGGGCCTCCGACCTCGACGTCAACTGCGTCACCAGGCAGGGCATCAAGGTGCACGTTCGTGGCGTGGTTATCTACAAGGTGGGCGACGACTTCACCTCGATCGCGAACGCCGCTCGCCGCTTCCTCGACCAGCAGAAGCTGATGGACGACAAGACCCACCAGCTGTTCGCCGGTCACCTGCGCTCGATCATCGGCCACCTGACCGTCGAAGACCTGATCCACAACCGCGAGGGCCTCACCAACGAGGTCCGGACCTCATCGGCGACCGAGATGGGCAAGCTGGGCCTCGTCGTCGACTCGCTGCAGATCCAAGAGATCGAGGACGACAGCGGTTACATCCAGAACCTGGGGCGGCCGCACGCGGCCGCCGTCGCCTCGGCCGCGCGCATCGCGGAGGCGGGGCGCAACCAGGAGGCCACCCAGGCCGAGCAGGCGGCGGAACGGGAGAACGCCGCACAGATCCGGGACACCCAGATCAAGAAGGCCGAATACCAGGGACTGGTCGACCAGGCGGCCGCGCAGGCCCGCCAGCAGGTCATCCTCAAGGAGACCAAGAACGCCGAGCTCGAGGCCGACAAGACCCAGCGACGCCTGGAGTCCGAGATCCGCAAGCCCGCCGACGCGCGCGCCTACGAGCAGGTCACCCTCGCCCAGGCCGAGCGGCAGGAGCGCATCGCGCACGCCGAGGCCGCCGCCGCCGAGATCAGGCTCAAGGCCGAACAGCAGGCCGAGGCCACCAGGGTGATCGGTGAGGCCGAGGCCGACGCGACCCGCATGAAGGGTCTGGCCGAGGGGGAGGCGATCAAGGCCAGGGCCAGCGCGCTCGCCGAGAACCAAGAGGCGGTCATCGCACAGCAGCTCGCCGAGAAGTGGCCGGAGATCGTCGACGCCGGGGCCAAGGTCTTCGGCAACGTCGACAACATGGTCGTGCTCAACGGCGCCGACGGCCTTGAGGACATGCTGGCCAAGGCGCTCACGCTCGGCGGCACCGGGCTCGGCCTGGCCCGGACGCTGCTGTCCAGCATGAACGACCGGCCGCCGGCCGCGAAAGGCAACGGCGCGGCCCCCACGGCACAGGCCGTGGAGGTGGTCGAGGCCGTGGTAGATGCCAAGACCGACCCGCCGGCCGCGACCGGCACCGGCTCCTAAGCACAACCGCCGATCTTGATGTGAGCGGTCTGTCGCCACACGCGACGGAACCCTCACATCAAGATCGGCGAGGTGGGGGGCGGGCTCGCGCGGCGTCCTCGCGGTCCGCGCGTGTTCGGGCGCCGGCCTGGGCGTTGCTGGCCGTACGGCGCGGCGCGGCCCACTAACGTTCGAGGTATGCCCGTGCCGCGGCTCGCCGTCACCGTCGACCTCGTCGTGCTCACCGTCCGCGAGCAGCGGCTCTGCGCGCTGGTGTGGCGGCGCGACCGGCCACCGTACGAGGGCTGCTGGTCGCTGCCCGGCGGGTTCATCCAGCTCGACGAGGACCTTCCGGTCGCCGCGGCCCGGTTGATGGCCGAACGGGCGGGGCTCGCGGACGTGCGGATCCATCTCGAGCAACTCGCGACGTACGGTTACCCCGACCGCGACCCCCGCCTGCGGGCGGTGAGCGTCGCCTATCTCGGTCTGGCGCCCGACCTGCCCGCCTCCAGCCGCGCGCAGGTGCTCTGGCAGGCCGTGGAGGACCTCACCGGAGCCGACCGCGCGGCCTTCGACCATCGCCGCATCCTGCTCGACGGCATCGAGCGCGCCCGCGCCAAGCTCGAATACAGCCCCCTCGCGGCCGCGTTCTGCCCGCCCGAGTTCACCGTCGCCGAGCTGCGGCGGGTGTATGAGATCGTCTGGGGCACGCCGCTCGACCCGCGCAACTTCCACCGCAAGGTCACCGGCGCCGACCGCTTCCTGGTGCCGACCGACCGGACGACCACGCGCGACGGGGGCCGGCCGGCCCGGCTCTACCGCCCCGGCGACGCCGAGACCCTGCACCCGCCGATGCTCCGCCCCCGCCCATAGGCCCCTTGTCGCGCCGGCCCACAACCCCTTGTCGCGCCGGCCCGCGGGCCCGTTGTCGCGGGGCACCGTTTCGGCCGGGTTGCTCGTAAGGTTGGGAAAGACCAGGAAGACCAGGAAGACCAGTAGATCAGTAGGTTTCAGGCCGGGAGGACGACAGTGTCCGAAGCAACCACCCCACGCTTCCGCTCGGTGCTCGACCGGTTCGTCGCCTATCGGCCGGGCAAGTCCGTGGTCTCGCCCGAAGGCAGGTCGTGCAAGCTGTCGTCGAACGAGTCGCCGTTCGAGCCGCTGCCGTCCGTGGTCGCGGCGATCGCCGAGGCCGCACGGCGGGTCAACCGCTACCCCGACAACGCCTGCTCGGCGCTGGTCGATGCGATCGCGGCCAGGCACGGGGTGTCGCCCGAGCACATCGCGGTCGGCTGCGGCTCGGTCGGGGTCACCCAGATGCTGCTCGAGGCGATCGGCGAACCGGGCGCCGAGGTCATCTACGCGTGGCGTTCGTTCGAGGCCTACCCCCTGCTGGCCGATCTGGCCGGCGTCACGTCGGTGCGGGTGCCGCTCGCCGACGAGCGCCACGACCTGACCGCGATGGCCGACGCGATCACCGAGCACACGCGGCTGATCTTCGTCTGCAACCCCAACAACCCCACGGGCACGGTCGTGCGCGGACCGGAGCTGGAGAGGTTCCTCGACCGGGTGCCGGCCGACTGCCTCGTCGTGCTCGACGAGGCCTACCGCGAGTACATCCGCGACGACGCCGTCCCCGATGGGCTCACGCTGCTCGGCGACCGCCCCAACGTCGCGGTCCTGCGCACGTTCTCCAAGGCCTACGGCCTGGCCGGGCTGCGCACCGGGTTCATGGTGGCGCATCCGGTGGTGGCCGAGGCGGTGCGCAAGACCTACCTGCCCTTCAGCGTGAACGCCGTCGCCCAGGCGGCGGCGATCGCCTCGCTGCGCGCGGAGGACGAGCTGTTCGACCGCGTCGAGCGCACGGTCAAAGAGCGCGACCGCGTGCGGGGCGCGCTGCTCGCCCAGGGCTGGGCGGTGCCGCCGACCGAGGCGAACTTCGTCTGGCTGCGGCTGGGCGAGGAGACCATGGACTTCGCCGACGCGTGCGGCGCCGCGGGCGTGAGCGTACGGCCGTTCGCCGGCGAGGGCGCCCGCATCTCGATCGGGTCGCCGGAGGAGAACGACGACCTGCTGGCCGTCACCGCGGCCTATCGCTCCCGTAACTGACGCCGTCCACCGGCCCCGCCGCGACGACCGCGGCGGGCTCGTCCGCCGGGCGCCGGGCGGGCCGGCGGCCGTGGCGCTCGGTGGAGACGACCAGACCCACGCCGACGAGGATGATCGCCCCGCCGACCAGGGTCGCCCAGGTCACCCGCTCGTCGAGGATCGCGGCGCCGAGGAGCACGGCGACGGTCGGGTTCACGTAGGCGTACGTGCCGACGAGCGAGATCGCCGCGTTGTCGAGCAGCCACACATATGACGTGAAGGCCAGCAGCGAGCCAAAGACGATCAGGTAGCAGAGCGCGACCCACGAGCGCGTGGAGTACGCATCGACGTGCACCCTCTCGCCCTTCGCCAGGCCGAGGACGGTCAGCGCCAGCCCGCCGGCGACCATCTCGTACACCGAGGCGACATAGGGGTTCGCGGGCATCGACAGCCGGCCCGACACGAACGAGCCGGTCGCCCACGAGCAGGCCGCGACCAAGATGACGACGATGCCGAACACGCTCCCCGTCGCCGACCCGCCGCGGGTGAGGCACAGCAACGCCAGGCCGCCGAAGCCGATGGCGACGCCCGCGATCGTGGTCCACCGCGGCCGGTCGCCGGCCAGCCGCCGGAACACCACGAGCCACAGCGGGACGGACGCGACGAGCAGGGCGGCCAGTCCGGACGAGATGTGCTGCTCGGCGACGCTGACCATGCCGTTGCCGAACGTGAGCAGCAGCACCCCCACGAGCGCCGCCGACCCGAGCGCGCGCCGCGAGAGCCGCAGCGCCGACGGGCCGGAGCGGATCAGCAGCACCGCGCCGAGCAGGACCCCCGCGGTGGTGAAGCGCATCGCGCCGCCGAGCAGCGGCGGCATCGTCTCGATGACGATGCGGATGCCCAGGTAGGTGGACCCCCACACGACGTAGACCACGCCGAGGGCGGCCCATACGAACGGCATCGGCGACCGGGTGTCAGCAGTGTCAGGAGTCGAGGGGCTCATGACTCCTGACACTAGGACACGGGTCCGACAATCCGGTACTGATTACCGGTGCTCCGTTAGCTCATCCGCGGGCAGGCCCTTATCCCACCGACAGGTCCGCCCCCGGCAGGGAGACCTCCACTCCGCCGGTCGACTCCGCGGCCGGGGCCGACGGTTCGGGCGCCGGCGTCTCGGTGGGGTCGGGGCTTGGGGTCGGGTCGACCGGCGGGGTCACTCCGCCGCCATCGGGAGGCGGCGAGGTGGTGCCGCCGCCGTCGGGCGGGGGCGAGGTGGTGCCGCCGCCGGTGTTCCCGCCGACCGTACCGCCACCCCCGGTGTTCCCGCCGCCGGAGTTTCCGCCCGTGTCGCCGCCGCTGGGCGGCGTCGTGACGCCGGACCCGCCGCCCGGAGCGCCGCCCCCGGTGGCCGGGTCGCCGCCGATCGGGGTGGAGTTGCCCACCGGTGTCGTGGGGAGCGCGCCCGGCGGCCCGGGCGTCCAGCCGCCGGACGGCAGACCACCCGGCATGGTCCACGAGGGGCGCGGCGACGGCCGTACCACGGGGCCCACGGCCTTGTCCTGCGCCAGGGGCCGGGGCGTCGACAGCGGCGCCGCGATCGGGTTGGGCAGGTGGATCTTGTCGCCCGCCGCGAGCGCGGCGATGCCCGCGCCGGCCATGATGATGGCCATGCCCGCGCCCGCCGCCGCGAGCGTCTTGGCCTTGTCCTTGCCGAGCCGGGTGAGGCCGAGCGCCGAGGCGATCCGGCCGGGCGGCTCGGCGAGCGGGAACAGTGCCGCCAGCAGTGCCGCCATCTCGACGAGACGGCCGCGGCCGCGGCTCTCCCACTTCGGCCCGTACGCGGCGCGGGCCGCCTCCTCGACCTCCTCGAGGAACTCGGCCGCCGTTCGCGGACGGTCCAGCGGGTCCTTGGCCAGGCCGTGGGCGAACATCACCCACAGTGGCTCCGGGACCTCCTTGATCGGAATCGGCGCGTTCTCGTGCGCCTGGGCCAGCAGCGCGGCGGTCTTGCGCTCGTACGGCGGCCGGCCGGTGACGCACTCGTAGAACACCGCCGTGGCCGCGTACACGTCGCCGGCCGGCGTCGCCGGCTCGCCCGCCCACTGCTCCGGCGCCATGTACGCGGGCGTACCGGCGGCCCCGGCAGCGTGCCCGACCGGCAGGGCGATGCCGAAGTCGGCGAGCTTGCTGTCCCCCTTGCGGTCGATGAGGACGTTGGCGGGCTTGAAGTCGCGGTGGACGACGCCGCCGGCGTGCGCCGCGGCGAGCCCGAGGAGCGAGCCCTTGAGCACCGCGAGCGCGGCCTCGGGTCCGGTCGGCCCCTCCCGGCGCAACAGCTCACGCAGGGTGACGCCGTCGACCAGCTCCATGATGATGGCCGCCGCGCCGCTCGTTTCGACGTACTCGTAGAACCTCACCAGATGCGGGTCGCGGATCCCGGCCAAGATCCGGGCCTCGACCCTGAATCTGGTCAAGAATCTCTTGTCGGCGAACAGCCTTTCGGCGAGGTACTTGATCGCAACCGGCACCCCCGATGTGTCGTGGACGGCGAGCACGACGCGCCCCCCGTTTCCGACCCCGAGTTCCCGCATCGGCGTGTATCCGGGAACTGCCCATTCGTCGTCCACGCCGCTTTCCTTTCCCCGTGCAAGGACTGCGAACTATCGCAGGCAATGCGATGGTAAGTCGCACGGCGCTCGCGGCATCATGCCGATACCGTAGGGAATTGCTCCCTTGTGCCCCGTTGGCCAGTTCTGGTCACACCTGCAGACGTCGCTACCTGCAGAGATAGTCGAACGACGCGGACACGCGGCGGGAGTCCCCGGGCGACAGCAGTTCCAAGGTGGCCACGGCGTGCAGCTTGCCCTGGCCGGTCACCGTCCAATGCAACGGCACCGCCACCTCGTGCCGGCCCTTTTCCGCGCTGGCCGACAGCACCCCCGACTCGTTCCCGTCGCTGCGATGCCAGCGGTAGGAGATCTCGCCGCGCTTTCCGTTGGTGGTGAGCACGCCGACGACGTCGACGGTCGCGTCGCAGGGCTGCGTCGCCTGCGGGGCACGCACCTTGATCGCGGTGATCTCCAACTCGGCGCCCTGTCCGCGCAGCAGCAGCCACAGTGCCACGCCCCCCACGATCACGATCGTGACGATGCTGCTGAGCAGGTTCCGCGCCCAGCCGCGGCGCCGGCGCGGCGCCCGCCGCACCTGCCCCGCCCGCCACTTTTCGATCAGCGGATTGGTGTCCTCGGGTTGTACGCCGGGACCGAACCGCAGCGCGATCTCCGGCTCTGCGGCCGCCGGAGGCGGCGGCCGCTTACCCCCTATGTCGCTCATGTGCTCACCCGATTTCACATGGCTCGGCCGGGATGGTGTTGCTTCCCTGCACGCCGCCAGGCTCCGCCGTGACGGTCACCGTCCAGTCCTGACACGACGATGGGAACTTGCCGTATTGGGCCGTGAACGCGTACGGGGCAGCTGACTTTTGTTGCGTCTCACCAGCCAGCGTCTCGCCGCCCGCCAAGAAGGTGATCGAGAGCCGCACCTCCCCGCTTGGCCTATTCGTTGTGACCGACACAGCCCATGAGCCGGTCTGTCCATCCCGGACCCCTCGCGAGACTGACACGTCAGTGACTCTGAACGGCGGGGGCGGCGGGGGCTGCTCGACGGCGCTCGTCGAGCCGCCCGGGATGCTGACCAGCGGCGGCAACGTGACGGTCCCGCCGCCGGGTGCGGCGCCGCCGCCCGCTCCGGCCGCGCCCGGCCCGCCCGCGGGCGTGGGCGCCGGCGTCGTCGTGGTCGGGGAGGCGCCCGGCGACGAAGGCTCCGCGCTCGGTCCCCCCGACGGGTCGGCGCTTGACCCCGCCAACGGCCCGCCCGGCGCCGTGGAGCCGGGCCCGGCCGCGCCGGGCTTCGCGCTGTTACCGCTGCTGTTGATGGTGTAGGCCAGGATGCCGCCGCCGCTGAGCAGCAGCACCACCGTGGCCGCGGTGACCATGTAGACCAGCCGGCGCGCGGTGCGGCCGCCCACCGCCCCCGCCTCCGCGCCAGCTCCGGCCGCGGCCGTGGCGCCCAGCACCGTCTCGGCCACCGCGGAGCCGTCGGTCACGGTGCCCTCCGCCAGCGGGAACAACAGCGCGAGCAGCGCGGCGAGCTCCGCCAGCCGGTTGCGGCCGCGCTCCTCCCAGTTCGGCCCGTACGCCGCCAGCGCGGTCGTCTCGAGCTCCTCCACGAAGGCCATCGCCGACTGCGGCCGGTCGTGCGCCGCCTTGGCCATGCCGCGGCCCACAAGACCGCGCAGCGCCTCCGGCACCTGCTCCACCGGCACCGGGGCCGTACGGTGCGCGAGCGCCAGCTGCGGCAGCGTCCGCCCTTGGAACGGGCGCGCACCGGTCAGGCACTCGAAGAACACGGCCGTGGCCGCGTACACGTCGCTGGCGGGCGTGACGGGACGGCCCGCCCACTGCTCCGGCGGCATGTACGCGGGCGTGCCGGCGGCCGGCACGTTGTCCCCCGCGCGCACCGCGATGCCGAAGTCGGACAGCTTGCTGGCCCCGTCCCCCCTGACCAGGATGTTGCCCGGCTTGTAGTCGCGGTGCACGACCCCGGCCGCATGCGCGGCGGCCAGCCCGAGCAGCGAGCCCTTCAAGATGGCCAGCGCCGCCTCCGGCCCGGTGGCGCCCTCGGCCTTGATCAGCCGGGCCAGGCTGACGCCGTCGACCAGCTCCATGACGATCGCGGCGCCCCGCGGCGGCTCCCCGGGAATCGCGTTCTTGTTGACCGACTCGACGTACTCGTGAAATCGCACCAAGTTGGGGTCACGGATCCCGGCCAGCAGCCTGGCCTCCGCCCGGAACCGCGTCACGAACTCTTCATCCGCCAGCATTCGCTGCGACAGATACTTGATCGCCACGGGCGTGTCCGTCGCGACGTGTACGGCCAACACCACCCGACCGGCGGATCCCTCCCCCAGATCCCGGATCCATCGATATCCGGGCACCTGCCAGTCCCCTGCCACGGGGCCTCCCGAAAGTGCGGGCAGCCTCGAGAAACGAGGCCACGTAGTACCGTCAAGACGCCTGATGAGGCGCCCGGGTTGGCAGAGATCGCCGGTTATGCGGCCGTTCCTCGGGAGACCCCTGTGGCGGGGGCGACCGATCTTCTCGTCAGCTCGGCGCCGTCAGGCCGGCGCCGACGCGCCGTCGCGCTGTCGCGCTGTCTTGTTGGCTCAGCTCGGCGTCTTGGGCCCCAGCTTCTCGACGATGAGCCGGTAGAGCTGGCGCGGCCGGCCGGGCTGCGGGGTCCGGTTGGGCGGCAGCGGCCAGGCGAGACCCTCCTCGACGAGTGTGCGCAGCAGCCGGCGGGCGGTGCGCGGGGTCACGCCGAGCATCTTGCCGGCGTTCTCGGCGTCGACGATGAGCGGCTGCCCGCTCTCGCCGGCCCCGCGCGGCGCGCCGCCCCGGCCACCCGCGGTGGCCGAGGCGTTGCCGCCGGATCCCACGCCCGCCCCGGCCCCGGCCCCGGCGTCGGTGTCGTGCTGGTCGCCCAGCTTGTCGGCGAGCCGCGCCAATATCTCCAGGCCCTTGGGCTTGGCCTGCGGTCCGGAGCGCGGCGGCGTGCGCGGCGCCGGCACCAGCGCGCGGCCCTCGCGGTCGAGCGCGAAGCCGGTCGCGCGCTGCGACGACTGCGACCGGGCGAGCGCGGCGCGGGCGTGCGTCTCGGCCTCCTGCGCGGTGCGCCCCATCCCGATGCCGACCTCGATCGCCAGCCCGAGCTCGTCGCGGACCCGTTCCACGAAGGGCGGGGTGCGGAACCCGTCGGTCACCGAGGCCACGGACCCGCGGGTCGCGGTGACGAGGTAGCTGTGGTCGTCGAGCGGCCACACCGAGGCGTTCATCCGGTGCGCCTCCTGCAGCAGCACGCGGTGCAGGGCGAGCTTGAGCTCGTCGCGCCAGTAGCGCGGGGTGACCCGGCGCGGGGTTTCGCGCAGCGTCGGCACGTCGACCAGCACAACGACGAGCTGCGACTCCTCCAGCCGGTGGTGCGCGCCCAGCAGGGCGGCGGTCTGCAGCGCGGACCGGATCGCGGCGCCGGTCGGGCGCACCCTGATGGTCGGCACGCCGGCCATCTCGAGCCGCTCGGCGGTCGCGTGCACGCAGGTCAGCGCCACGGTGGTGGTGCCGCGCCGCCACAGCCGCTCGTGGAAGGCGGCAAGCGTGCCGGGCCCGGCGGCCTCCTCGCGCAGGTGGACGTGCTCGGTGCCGAGGTTGATCTCGTTGTAGGCCTCCTCGACCTCGGCGCGGCCGAGCACGTCGATGCTGACCTTGCTCGGCTCGTAGCGCGCGTCCAGCGCGGTGCGCAGCAGCGCGCCCTGCAGCGCCGCGCCGTTGAGCGGCACAAACGTCGCGGGCATGCTGAGCACGCCGGCCTTCCGCGCGAAGTCGTACGGCACCGGACTGGCGAACAGGCAGACGTCCACCCCCGAGCCGAGCCGTACGACCTTGTCCGCGGCCTCCTGTTCGTCCCGGTAGGCGGCGGCGACCAGACGGCTCGGTATGGGAGTTGGGCCATGACCCATGAGCATGACCCGCTCAACGAGGTCATGCGGGCCGACCACACCGATCGTCAAGTCGGGTGTTACCGCTCCGGGCCGTGGGGTGCTCACAGGATGTCCCCGGGCAACCGTCCGCGGCCGTTCCCCTGGCTTTTCGGGCGGCCGAACTCGCGGCTCGCCCGGCCGCTCTCGTGCCGGTTCGCGGCTCCGGCGCGACCCTTCGCCCAACGGCTCCCCGGACCGCGAACTCCCACGTGCGCGGCCAATCCGATCAACGGATCTCTCATGCCTCATGCCCCTGCCTGTTGCCAACATCGCAGTTTCGGTGCGACTGGTTCCTCATTGGGCAGATCGCATGGAGGCCCGCACATGTGACGCCCAGCCGGGAATCGGTTTAATGGTGCGGCGAAAAACTCACCGGAGCCGAGGGTAGGTGAGCAATATCTCACCCACACGACAGCTTCGTGACTAACCTACGTCAGATGTGGTCATTTATGCGCCACTATGCGCTACTTACACGACCTCACGGTAGATTTCCGCGCCGAGACTCGTGAGCCGTTCCGCGGTGTGGGCGTGGCCCCGGTCCAGGTAGTAGCCCGAAGTGATCGTCGTCTCGCCGGAGGCGCCGAGACCGGCGATGACGAGGGCGCTGCCGGTACGCAGGTCGTGGGCGACGACCTCGGCGCCGGTCAGCGGGGTCGGGCCGTTGACCTTGGCCCGGTTGCCGTCGACCTCGATGTCGGCGCCCATCTTGACCAGTTCCTCGGCCAGCTTGAACCGGCCGTCGAAGATCCGCTCGTAGATGTACGACGGACCCTCGGCCAGGCAGGACAGCGCCATGATCGGGGATTGCAGGTCGGTGGCGAAGCCGGGGTACTCGTCGGTGATCACGTTGATCGGGCGCAGCGGGCGCTCGCGGCGGACCTGGAGCACCGCGCCCTGCGCGGCGAACTCCACCCCCATCTGCTCGAGCTTGTCGGCGGCCACGCCCAGGTGCTCGAGCGAGGCGCCGACGAGGTTGATCTCGCCGCCGGTGATCGCCGCCGCCATCACGAAGACCCCGGTGTCGATGCGGTCCGGCATGACGGCGTGCTCCACGGCGGACAGCTCGCCGACGCCCTCGACCGTGATGAAGCCGGTGCCGCCGCCGCTGATGCGCGCGCCCATCCGCTGAAGGAACTCGATGACGTCGAGCACCTCGGGTTCCAGCGCGCAGTTCTTGATGAGCGTGGTGCCCCTGGCGAGCGAGCCGGCGATGAGGAGGTTCTCGGTGCCGGTGTGGGAGGGCGTGTCGAGGTAGAGCGTGCCCCCGCGCAGGTCGCCGGCCTTGATGTGGATGACGCCGTCGCCGGCCTCGGTCATCTGCTCGGTGACGGTGGCGCCGAGCCGTTTGAAGCCGTTGTAGTGGAAGTCGAGGTTGCGGCTGCCGAGGTTGCAGCCGCCGACGCCCTCGATGACCGCCTCGCCGAGGCGGTGCAGCAGCGCCGGGACGAACAGGAACGAGCCGCGGAACCGGGACGCGATGTCCGCGGGCAGGACGGGG
>DASTYC010000003.1:0-38781 GCA_035765195.1 Streptosporangiaceae bacterium | reverse complement strand
GTAGGGGACGGCGTCGAGGCGGAATCCGTCGATGCCCAGATCGAGCCAGAAGCGCAGCACCTCGAGCATCGCGTCCTGCACCGCCGGGTTGTCGTAGTTGAGGTCCGGCTGGTGGTGGAAGAAGCGGTGCCAGTAGTACTGGCCGCGCACCGGGTCGAAGGTCCAGTTCGACGACTCGGTGTCGACGAAGATGATCCGTGCGTCCCTGTACTTGTCGTCGGTGTCGGACCAGACGTAGAAGTCGCCGTACGGGCCGGTCGGGTCGTTGCGCGAGGCCTGGAACCAGGGGTGCTGGTCGCTGGTGTGGTTCATGACCAGGTCGGCGATGACCCGGATGCCGCGGCTGTGCGCCTCGTCGACCAGGTCCACGAAGTCGCCGAGGTCCCCGAACTCCGGGAGGATCTTGGTGAAGTCGCTGATGTCGTACCCGCCGTCGCGCAACGGCGACTGGTAGATCGGCAGCAGCCACAGGCAGTCGATGCCGAGCCACTGCAGGTAGTCGAGCCGCCCGATCAGGCCCCGGATGTCGCCGGTGCCGTCGCCGTTGGCGTCGTGAAAACCCCTGATCAGCACCTCATAGAAGACCGCGCGCTTGTACCAGTGCGGATCGCGCGGCTTTTCGTGGGTGAAGGTGTCCGGCACCGACTCGACGGCGTCGGGCATCGTGACGGTGGGCACCTCGGGCATGGCCCCATAGGAGTGGGGCCCGGGCGGGCTCTGGACGGGCGGGACGCTCGCGGCCTGTCCATGTCCATGCGGCGCGGAGGAGTGCGGCCGGGCGGCGCGAGCACCCTCGGAATCGGGTCGGGTCAACTGTCGCTTCTCCGGAGCGTGAAGATGTGGGCGGGCTGATCGTGCGGGTCCAGGCGAACGTAGTTGGCCTGCCGCCACAGGTAGGACTGACCGGACAGCTCGTCGGCGACGACGAACTCATCGGACCAGTCGAGGCCCAGCGCCGGCAGGTCGAGATACACCGTCGCCTCGCGGACCTGATGCGGGTCGAGGTTCACGACGGTCAGCACGGTGTCGGGCTCCCGCCCGGTCGCCCCCGCCGCCTCCGCGCCGGTCGCCTCGGCGGGAAGGTGCTTGGAGAAACAAAGGATGTCCGGCTGGTCGACGTGGTGGAACCGCAGGTTGCGCAGCCACCGCAGCGCCGGATGCGACCTGCGCACCGCGTTGAGCCGGGTGATCAGCGGTGCGATGCTGCGGCCCTCGCGCTCGGCCCGCTCCCAGTCGCGCGGCCGGTACTGGTATTTCTCCGAGTCGCGGTACTCCTCGCTGCCGGGCCGGACAGGGATGTTCTCCAGCAGCTCATAGCCGGAGTACACCCCCCAGGTGGGCGACAGCATAGCCGCGAGCACCGCCCTGATCTCGAAGGCCGGGCGACCGCCGTGTTGCAGGTACTCGTGCAATATGTCGGGCGTGTTGACGAAGAAGTTGGGCCGCATGTATTTGGCGGCCTCTCCCGACAGCTCGCTCAGGTACTCCTGGAGCTCGTCCTTGGTGTTGCGCCAGGTGAAGTACGTGTAGGACTGGTGGAACCCGATCTTGGCGAGGGTATGCATCATCGCCGGCCGGGTGAACGCCTCGGCCAGGAAGATCACGTCGGGGTCGGTCTCGTGCACCTCGCCCAGCAGCCGTTCCCAGAACCGGACCGGCTTGGTGTGCGGGTTGTCGACGCGGAAGATCCGCACGCCGTGGTCCATCCAGTGCCGCAGCACCCGCTCGACCGCGCGGTAGATGCCTTCGGGGTCGTTGTCGAAGTTGAGCGGGTAGATGTCCTGATACTTCTTCGGCGGGTTCTCGGCGTAGGCGATCGTGCCGTCGGCGCGGGTGGTGAACCACTCCGGGTGCTCGCGCGCCCATGGGTGGTCGGGGGAGCACTGCAGGGCGAAATCGAGCGCGATCTCCATGCCGAGGTCCTTGGCGTACGCCACGAACGCGTCGAAGTCCTCGATGGTGCCGAGCTCGGGATGGATCGCGTCGTGCCCGCCGTCGGACGAGCCGATGGCCCACGGCGACCCCGGGTCGTACGGCCCGGCGTGCAGCGTGTTGTTGGGCCCCTTGCGGAACTGGGCGCCGATCGGGTGGATGGGCGGCAGGTAGACCACGTCGAAGCCCATGTCGGCGATGGCGGGCAGCCGCTTCATCGCCGTCCGGAACGTGCCGGACGCCGGGCCGCGGCGCCCCAGCGGGTCGTAGGAGGCCCCCTCCGACCGCGGGAAGAACTCATACCACGACCCGTACAGCGCCCGCTCGCGCTGCACCCGCACCGGGAACCACTCGGTGCCGGTGACCAGCTCGCGCAGCGGATACGTGCGCAGCATCTCGACGATCTCCGGCCGGTGCGCCGCCTCGAGCCGGGACTGGACGGTGATCGTCTCGTCCTGGAGCAGCTCGGCCAGCTCGGCCAGCGCCCGGCGGGCCGAGCCGGCGGCGGCGCGGGCGGCGGCGGGACCGGCGGTCTCCGCGGGGACGGCCTCGGCGGCGCGGGCGAACAGCCGGGTGCCCTCGGCCATCATCAGGCCGACGTCCTGGCCGCGCGGGACCTTGATCTCGGCGTCGTGCCACCAGTGCGCGATCGGGTCGCCCCACGCCTCGACCTTGAAGTGCCACTCGCCGGTCTCGGTGACGGTCACCGCGGCCCCGTAGCGGTCAGTGCCGGGCACGAGCTCTCGCATGTGCGCGAGCGGCGCGACCCGGCCGTGCGGATCGCGCAGCAGCACGCCGGCCCCGAGCATCTCGTGGCCCTCGCGGAACACCGTGGCGGCGACGTCGAAGGTCTCGCCGACCACCGCTTTGGCCGGCCATCGACCGCAGTTGACAACCGGTTCGACGTCGAGAATCGGTATACGTCCAAGCATCGCTGGCCACCGTACCGACGAGCCATCCGCCGCGACGCCCACTTCGGTCAAGTCATGATCGCTGTTGCCCTGTGATTGGCCCGGCTCCACCCGCATGTTCCATCCCATTACCGGTCTTGCCAGATCAAAACGGAGGTTTGGCGGATGGGGGTGCTGCTTCGTGACGAGGGATGGCAGACTACGTGCCGACGGCACATACCGTGGCCCGAAGTGGCACGGTTGGGTAACATGCGATCATTAACGCACGCGGCTCGGCGTGAGCAGGGGTGTAGCGTTACCGTGCGTGAAGGCGATCCGACGATTCACCGTACGTACCGTCCTGCCCGCGGAGCTGCAGCAGCTCGAGGAGCTTGTCCTCAACCTGCGCTGGTCGTGGCATCACGAGACGCTTGACCTGTTCCGCTCAGTCGACCCCGAGCTGTGGGAGGCCGTCGGGCACGACCCCGTACGGCTGCTCGGCGAGGTGGCGAGCGATCGGCTCGCGGCGCTGGCCGCCGATCGGCGCTTCCTGCGCCGGCTCGACGTCGCGGCCGAGGACCTGCGCGACTACCTGACGGCCCCCCGGTGGTACCAACAGTCCTTGAGCGACTCGCCGCCGACGGCGATCGCGTACTTTTCGCCGGAGTACGGCATCGCCGCCGCGTTGCCGCAGTACTCCGGAGGCCTCGGCATCCTGGCCGGCGACCACCTCAAGACCGCGAGCGACCTCGGCGTCCCCATCATCGGCGTTGGGTTGCTGTACCGGCACGGTTACTTCTCCCAGTCGCTGTCGCCCGATGGCTGGCAGCTGGAGCGCTATCCGCCGATCGATCCCAACGGCCTGCCCGTGACGCTGCTGCGCGAGCCGGACGGGACGCCCGTGCACATCACGATCGGGCTGCCCGAGGGCCGGAATCTGCTGGCGCAGGTGTGGCTGGCCAGGGTGGGCCGGGTGCCGCTGCTGTTGCTCGACTCCGACGTCGAGGAGAACGACCCGGTCGCGCGCGACGTGACCGACCGGTTGTACGGCGGTGCCACCGACCATCGGCTGCTGCAGGAGATGCTGCTGGGCATCGGGGGCGTGCGCGCGATCAGGGCCTACTGCCGCAGCACCGGACATCCGGCGCCCGAGGTGTTCCACACCAACGAGGGCCACGCCGGCTTCCTCGGCCTGGAGCGGATCCGCGAGCTGGTCACCGAGGCGGGCCTGTCGTTCGACGAGGCGCTGGAGGCCACCAGGTCCGGCACGATCTTCACGACGCACACGCCGGTCCCGGCGGGCATCGACCGGTTCCCGCGCGAGCTCATCCAAAAGTACTTCGGCGGCACCAACGAGACCGCGAGCGTGCCGCTGGAGCGGATCTTGGCGCTGGGGGCCGAAACCTACGAGGACGGCGACCCCGCCGTGTTCAACATGGCCGTGATGGGCATGCGGCTGGCGCAGCGGGCCAACGGGGTGAGCGTGCTGCACGGCGCGGTCAGCCGGGAGATGTTCGGCGGGCTGTGGGGCGGGTTCGACGTCGATGAGGTGCCGATCGGGTCCATCACCAACGGCGTGCACGCCGCGACCTGGGTCAGCCCCGAGGTGCTCGAGCTCGCCGAACGCGAGGTGCCCTCGATCATCGAATCGGCCACCGGCTGGGACGCCGTCGAGCGGGTGCCCGAAGAGGACATCTGGCGGGTGCGCCGCACGCTGCGCGAGCGGCTCGTGCTCGACGCCAGGCGGCGGCTGCGCGAGTCGTGGCACCAGCGCGGCGCCAGCGAGGCCGAGCTGTCATGGGTGGACGACGCGCTCGACCCCGACGTGCTCTCGATCGGCTTCGCCCGGCGGGTCCCGTCGTACAAGCGGCTCACGCTCATGCTCCGCCACCCCGACCGGCTCAAGGAGATGCTGCTGCACCCCGAGCGCCCGGTGCAGATCCTCATCGCCGGCAAGGCGCACCCGGCCGACGAGGCGGGCAAGCGGCTGATCCAGGACATCGTGCGGTTCGCCGACGACCCGCAGGTGCGTCATCGCATCGTCTTCCTGCCCGACTACGACATGGCGCTCGGCCAGTTGCTCGTCCAGGGCTGCGACGTGTGGATGAACAACCCGCTGCGGCCGCTGGAGGCGTGCGGCACCTCGGGGATGAAGGCCGCGCTCAACGGCGGGCTCAACCTGTCGATCCGCGACGGGTGGTGGGACGAGTGGTACGACGGGCAGAACGGCTGGGCGATCCCGTCGGCCGACGGCGTCGAGGACGCCGACCGCCGCGACGACCTCGAGGCGGGCGCGCTGTATGAGCTGATCGAAGACCACGTCTCGGTGATGTTCTACGACCGCGACGGCACCGGGCTGCCCCGCCGGTGGCTGGAGATGGTCAAGCACACCTTGGTCTCGCTCGGCCCGAAGGTGCTGGCCACGCGGATGCTGTACGACTACGTCCACGATCTGTACATGCCGGCCGCCCGGTCGGCCCGCGACATGACGGCCGACGTCTACGCCGGCGCCCGCGAGCTGGCGGCGTGGAAGGCCCGGGTGGCCAAGGCCTGGCAGCACGTCTCGATCGAGCACGTCGAATCCAGCGGCGCCGGGGAGAG
The DNA here is from genome assembly GCA_035765195.1 of Streptosporangiaceae bacterium. Classification (GTDB taxonomy): domain Bacteria; phylum Actinomycetota; class Actinomycetes; order Streptosporangiales; family Streptosporangiaceae; genus CALAED01. The sequence continues at coordinate 33,358 of DASTYC010000003.1, read as the reverse complement.
CCCGCATCTGGGCACCCGGCTGAACGTCCGGGCCACCGTCGAGCTCGGCCACCTGGAGCCCGGCGACGTCGCCGTCGAGCTGGCCTACGGCCGCGTCGACGAGCACGACGACCTGATCGAGCCGCGCTACCTCGAGCTCACCCGCCACGAGGTGGCCGAGGACGGCAGGCTGCGCTACGTCGGCGAGGTTCCGCTCGACCGTACGGGCGCCTTCGGCTACGGCGTGCGCGTCGTGCCCCGGCACCGGAGGCTCGTCACGCGAACCGAGCTGGGCCTGGTCGCGTTGCCTCCGGTCCCCGTCGGCATGGCGAGCGGGCCGCTGCGCTGACACCCTCCGAGAACGCCGCGGGATGAGGTGATCCCGCGGCGTTCTCGCACGTATGCGCGCCGTTTTTCGCGGGCCCGCGTACCGGCGCCGCGGGCCGCCCGCGCGAAAGTCGGAGCGGTTAGGCTCGGGCTGAGCGGCAGAAACGATCAAGGAGGCGCCGTGGGCGAGTTCGTACGCGTCGAAGCCGAGGACGGGATCGCCACCATCCGGCTGGACCGGCCGAAGATGAACGCGCTCAACGCGCAGGTGCAGCGGGAGTTCATCGAGGCCGCCCGCCTGGTCGGCGCCGACGACGACGTACGGGCCGCGGTGATCTATGGGGGTGAGCGGGTCTTCGCTGCCGGTGCGGACATCAAGGAGATGGCCGGCATGTCGTACGCCGAGGCGACCGGGCACGCGGCGCTGCTGCAGGAGTTCACCCGCGCGCTCGCGGCGATCCCCAAGCCGGTCATCGCCGCGATCACCGGGTACGCGCTCGGCGGCGGGCTGGAGGTGGCGCTGTGCGCCGACTTCCGGGTTGCCGGGGAAGGGGCCAAGGTGGGGCAGCCGGAGATCCAGTTGGGAGTCATCCCCGGCGCTGGCGGCACCCAGCGGCTGGCCCGGCTCATCGGGCCGGCGCGGGCCAAAGACCTGATCTTCTCCGGGCGGCACGTGGCGGCCGACGAGGCGCTGCGCATCGGGTTGGTCGACCAGGTGGTGCCCGACGCCGAGGTCTACCAGGCGGCACTGGCGTGGGCCGGGCGGTACCGGCAGGCCCCGGCGCTGGCGCTGCGGGCCGCCAAGCAGGCCATCGACGACGGCCTCGAGACCGACCTCGACACCGGCCTGGAGATCGAGCGGCTGCAGTTCGCCGCGCTGTTCGCCACCGAGGACCAAAAGATAGGCATGCGCGCCTTCATCGAGCAGGGCCCCGGCAAGGCCGCGTTCGTCGGACGCTGAGGGGAGACGGGGGTGAAGGTCTTCGTCTCGGTCGACATGGAGGGCGTCTCCGGCCTGACCGACCCGGGGGAGATGCGCGCGGGCGGGCGCGGGTACGAACGCGGCTGCGAGCTGATGACCGCCGACGCGAACGCCGCGATCGCGGGGGCTTACGCCGCCGGCGCCGCCGAGGTCGCGGTCACCGACGCGCACGGCACCGGCCGCAACCTCCGCGTCGACCTGATCGACGAGCGGTGCACGCTGGCCCGCGGTCCCTACAAGCCGATGCGCATGGGGGAGGGGCTCGACCCGTCCTTCGCCGCGGCGCTGTTCGTCGGCTACCACGCGCGGGCGGGCACGGCCGACGGCGTGCTCAACCACACCTGGATGGGCCGGGAGATCCTCGACGTCCGTCTCAACGGCGAGGTCGCCGGAGAGATCCGGCTGATCGCCGGGTTCGCCGGCTCCTACGGCGTCCCGGTCGCGCTCGTCACCGGCGACGCCGCCGCCTGCGCGGAGGCGCGCGAGCTGCTCGGCGATGTCGAGACGGTGGCGGTCAAGACCGGATCGGACCGGTATGCCGCCCGGCTGGTGCCGCCGGCCCGTGCTCGGGAGCAGATCGCAGACGCGGCCTCCCGGGCCGTCAAGAACCTCGACCGATTCGAGCCCTATGTCGTGCCCGCCCCGTACACGCTCGGCATCGAGTGGGCGTCGACGGCGATCGCGCGGTCGTGCGCGGTCATCCCCGGCGTACGGCTCGCCGGGCCGCGCACCACCGAGTTCACCACCGGCGACTACGCCGAGATCATGGGGCTGCTGGGCGTGTGCTCCACCATCGCCGGCGAGGTCGGCTGCACCGGAGGGCAGTATGGCTGAGCTGTGGGGGCTGACCGTCGAGCCGGCCGAGGCCCGCACCGACCTGCTCGCCGCTCCGGTGGCGGCGGCGGTGCTCGCCTGGACGGGCGACGGGCCGCTCGGCGTCGCCGCGATCGATCCGGCGCTGGCCGACACGGCCGCGTTCTGCGAGCGCTACGGCGTGCCGCTCGAGGTGTCCGCCAACTGCGTCATCGTCGCGGGCAAGCGCGGCGGCACGGTGCGGATGGCGGCCTGCGTCGTGCTGGCCACGACCCGGGCCGACGTGAACGGGGTGGTGCGCAAGCATCTCGACGCGCGCAAGGCCTCCTTCGCCGGGCAGGACGACGCGGTGGCCCAGACCGCGATGGAATACGGCGGCATCACGCCGTTCGGGCTGCCCGCCGATTGGCCCGTCCTGATCGACGCGGCCGTGGTCGCCGAGCCGCAGATCGTGGTCGGCAGCGGGCTGCGCCGCTCCAAGCTGCTCGTGCCCGGCACCGCGCTCGCCCAGCTTCCCGCGGCCGTCGTCATCCCGGGGATGGCGCGGGCCGCGACCGCCTGACCGAGGGCGCCGGGGGCGGGCAGGGGGGACGAACCGGCGGGAACGGACGGGCCGGGCGCATCGTCCAAATGGACGGGTTCGGGGACCGCCGAAGACGACCATAACGGGATGAGATGGCACTGAGATCAGGCCGTGCCGGGGCGGCGCGGGTAGTGTGGCGTCCGATGAAGGGGGTTCAAACGTCCGGCGATCGCATCGGCCGCTACCGCTTGCTGGAGCGACTCGGCGAGGGCGGCATGGGGGTCGTTCACCTCGCCGAGGATCAGCACGGACGCAAGGTGGCGATCAAGGTGCTGCGCCCCGCGGTCGCCGGGGACGTCACCGCGCTGCGCCGGCTGGCCCGCGAGGTCGACACGATGCGCCGGGTGCACAGCCCGTACGTCGCGGAGATCCTCGACGCCGACGTCACGGCCGAGCCCCCCTACGTCGTGACGCAGTACGTGCCGGGCAGCACGCTGGAGGAGATGGTCTTCGAGCAGGGCCCGCTGTTCGGGTCCGCGCTGCAGCGGCTGGCCGCCGGGCTGGCCCGCGCGCTGGCCGCGATCCACTCCGCCGGGGTGATCCACCGCGACCTCAAGCCGGGCAACGTCATGTTCCTCGACGGCGAGCCGATCGTGATCGACTTCGGCATCGCGCAGGCCGTCGACTCGACCAGGCTGACCGCGACCGGCCTGGTCATCGGCACGCCCGGATATCTGGCCCCCGAGATCATCGAGGGTGAGGAGGCCGGCGCGCCCGCCGACGTGCACTCCTGGGCCAGCACCGTCGCCTTCGCCGCGACCGGACGGCCGCCGTTCGGCACCGGGTCGTTCGAGTCGGTGTTCTACAAGATCATGGAGGGCAGGCCCGACCTCGATGGCGTGCCCGACGCGCTGCTGCCGCTGATCCGCTCGGCGATGTCGCGACATCCGGCCGAGCGGCCGTCGGCGCCCGCGCTCGCCGAGCTGGCACGGCGGATCGATCTCGACGTGACGGCCCCCGACTTCCCCCGGCCGGACCTGTCGCCCGCCGCGGCGCCCGAGACCGGCCCGCATACCGAGCGCGATGCCCGGCGCGATGCCCGGCACGACGCCCGGCCGGCCGGGCCGACGCCGCCGCCGGCCCAGCCCAAGGACTTCAAGGGCCTCTTGCCGCCGGCGGCGCCCCCGCCCGCGCCGCAGCCGGCGCCCTCCACGGTGCCGCAGGCCCGGGTGGCGGGCCCGCGACCGCGCGACCCGTACGCGCCGCAGGGTCCCTACGCCCCGGTCGCGGCGCACCGCCCCTACCAGCCGAGCGGCTATCCGGCGCCCGGTGCCGAACCGGCCAAACCGGTTAAACCGGCCAAGCCGTACGGCTGGTACCGCGTGCTCGGGCTGCTCGCGCTCGCCGGGACGCTGGGGCTGGCCCTCGTCGCGCCGATGATGACGCTCCTCGTCGTCTTGGCCGTGGTGCTCGTGCTGCGCGCGGGCGATCGGGCGGCCCGTGACATGGAGTCCAAGCGGACCCGCCGGGGGCCGCGCGGCGGCGACGCGGTCGCGGCGACGCTCAAGTCGCCGCTCAAGCTGCCGCGCGCGGTGCTCACCACGGTGTTCGTGGCGCCGGTCGGCGCCCTGGCCGCCGCCGTCGTGTTGTTCATCGTGATGGTCGCCCGGCCCGACTTTTCGGTGCGCCGAGACCTCGCGATCAGCGTGGCCGTTTTCATCGTGGTGCACTGCCTGGGGCCCGGCAGCGATCCGATCCGCCGCCAGCTCGCCAGGACGTGGGGGGTCATCGCGCCGCGGCGCGAACCCGCCATCGTCATCGCGGTGTGCCTGGCCCTCATCGCCGCCTTCCTGCTCACGCTGGCGCCGACCCAAGTGCCCGATCTGCGCCCGTTCGACGTCGACTGGTCGGTCGACGGGCTGCGCCGGCTCAGTGACGTGCTCAACGGTTTCTTCGGCTGACACCCGGGTTGGGGCACCCTGCTACCGAAAAGTAACATCGAGTTGTCCGCACGGCAGACCGGGGGCGCCGCCGCCGGTGGGGCGGGCAGGCATTAAGGTGCGAACGCATCAGGCCCGTTGACTGCAGGGAGGTCGGCCACCGGCCATGAATATCGTCGTCTGCGTCAAGCAGGTCCCCGACACGGAGACCACGCGCACACTCAAGTCCGACGACAAAACGCTCGACCGGGCCGCCGCGGACGGCGTCCTGAACGAGCTGGACGAATACGCCGTCGAGGAGGCATTGCGCATCAAGGAGGCCCACGGCGGTGAGGTGACCGTGCTCACCATGGGCCCCGGCAAGGCCACCGACACGATCCGCAAGGCGTTGTCCATGGGCGCCGACAAGGCCGTCCACCTCACCGACGACGCGCTGGCCGGCTCCGACGCGCTGCAGACCTCGTACGCGCTGCAGCAGGTGCTCGGCCGCACCGGATTCGACCTGGTCATCCTCGGCTCGGAGTCCACCGACGCGCGCACCGGCGTGCTCGCCGCGATGCTCGCCGAGCGCCTCGGCGTACCGCAGTTGTCGCTGGCCAACAAGGTCGAGATCGACGGCTCCGGCATCAAGGTCCAGCGGCAGACCGACTACGGCTACGACAAGGTCGAGGCCACGCTGCCGGCGGTCGTCAGCGTCGTCGAGAAGATCAACGAGCCGCGCTACCCGTCGTTCAAGGGAATCATGGCGGCGAAGAAGAAGCCGTTCGAGACCCTCGGCATCGCCGACGCCGGGATCGACGCGGCGCAGGTCGGGCTGGCGAGCGCCGCGACCGAGGTGGTCGACTTCGCCGAGGCGCCGCCGCGCGAGCGCGGGCAGATCGTCAAGGACGAGGGCGAGGGCGGCGTGGCCGCCGCCGAGTTCCTCGCGTCGAAGAAGTTCATCTGAGCGTCGGAGGCACGCGACATGGCGGAGATTCTCGTTCTCGTCGATCATCTCGACGGTGAGGTCAAGAAGGTAACGCTCGAGCTGCTGACGCTCGCCCGCAGGCACGGCGAGCCGGTCGCCGTCTGGGTCGGCGCCGGTTACGCCGACGCGAAGGACAAGCTGGCCGAATACGGCGCGGCCAAGGTGTACCTGGCCGCCGACGAGGAGCTGACCTCCTACGTCGTGGCGCCAAAGGCCGAGCTGCTCGCCCAGCTCGTCGCCGACAAGTCCCCGGCGGCCGTGCTCGTGCCGGCGACGGCAGAGGGCAAGGAGGTCGCGGGCCGGCTCGCGGTCAAGATCGACTCCGGCGTCCTCACCGACGTGGTCGACGTCTCCGACGACTTCGTCGGCGAGCACTCGATCTTCGGCGGGGCGGTCATCGCCCACGCCCGGGTCACGCGGGGCACGCCGATCGTCGCGGTGCGCCCCAACGCCGTCTCGCCGGAGGCCGCGCCGGGCGCGGCGGTCGAGGAACAGGTGTCGGTGACGCTGTCGGACGCGGCCAAGGCGGCCAAGATCGTTGAACGGGTCGTCCAGGAGAAGGGCGACCGGCCCGAGCTCACCGAGGCCGCCATCGTCGTTTCGGGCGGCCGGGGCGTCGGCGGCGCGGAGAATTTCAAGATCATCGAGGAACTCGCGGACTCGCTCGGCGCGGCCGTGGGCGCCTCCCGCGCCGCGACCGACGCCGGCTGGTATCCGCACCAGTTCCAGGTCGGCCAGACCGGCAAGACGGTGTCGCCGCAGCTGTACGTCGCGGTCGGCATCTCCGGCGCCATCCAGCACCGGGCCGGCATGCAGACATCGAAGACGATCATGGCCGTCAACAAGGACCCCGAGGCGCCCATCTTCGAGCTGGTCGACTATGGCGTGGTCGGCGACCTCTTCCAGGTGGCGCCCCAGCTCACCGAGGAGATCAAGAAGCGCAAGTGACTCCCGGCCGTCGTGTTGGGTCGCGACGGGGGAACACCACCGGTGAGAAGTCGGCGGTCGCGGGCTAGGCTGAGGGCGGCATGGTGACGTACCTGGACCACGCGGCGACCACTCCGATGCTGCCGGAGGCGATCGACGCCATGACGGCCGAGCTCGGCCGGGTCGGCAATCCGTCGTCGCTGCATGCGGTGGGCCGCCGCGCCCGGCGCGTGGTCGAGGAGTCGCGTGAGATCATCGCCGACGCGTTCGGCGCGCGTCCCAGCGAGGTGGTCTTCACCGGCGGCGGCACCGAGGCCGACAACCTCGCGGTCAAGGGCCTTTACTGGGCGCGCCGCGCGGCCGACCCGCGCCGCACCCGCGTGCTGGCCAGCGCGATCGAGCACCACGCGATCCTCGACGCGGTCCAGTGGCTGGCCGACCACGAGGGAGCCCAGGTCGACTGGATCCCGGTCGACTCCCAGGGCCGGGTGCACCCGGAGACCCTCGCGCGGATGATCGGCGACGACGTCGCCGTCATCACGGTCATGTGGGCGAACAACGAGGTCGGCACCGTCCAGCCGGTGGCGGAGCTGGCGGCCGTGGCCCGCGCGCACGGCGTCCCCTTCCACACCGACGCCGTGCAGGCCGCCGCCCAGCTCGAGGTCCGGCTCGCCCCCGTCGACGCGATAACGATCACCGGGCACAAGCTCGGCGGGCCGCTCGGCGTGGGCGCGCTGCTGCTCGCCAAGGGACTCGACCCGGTCCCGGTGCAGCACGGGGGCGGCCAGGAGCGCGACGTGCGCTCCGGCACGCTGGACACTCCGGCGATCGTCGGCTTCGCGACCGCCGTGCAGATCGCCGTCGGGCGGCGCGACGCCGAGGCCCGCAGGCTGGCCGGGCTCCGCGACGAGTTGGTCGCCAGGGTCCGCGCGGCCGTCCCCGACGCCGTGCTGAACGGCTCGCCCGACGACCGGCTGCCGGGCAACGCGCACTTTTCCTTCCCCGGCTGCGAGGGCGACGCGCTGCTCATGCTGCTCGACGCGCGCGGCATCGAATGCTCGACCGGGTCGGCCTGCTCGGCCGGGGTCGCCCAGCCCAGCCACGTGCTGTTGGCGATGGGCGCCGACACCGCCCGGGCGCGCGGTTCGCTGCGGTTCAGCCTCGGGCACAGCTCCACGCAGGCCGACGTCGAGGCGCTGGCCGCCGCGATCGGTCCCGCGGTCGACCGGGCCCGCCGCGCCGGCCTGAGCTGACCGCGCCCCGAGCCGGCCGGAGGGGTCACGTCCACTGATCTGGGCGTCGCTGACCTGCACGTCGGCGGGTTCGCCGGGTCCCGCGCGTTTGATCTCCCCGCCCGCGGGCAGGTGGCTGGCCTATTTGGGTGCGGGAGGACATGACATGACGGCGAATGTCGCGGGGGGCGAGGTACGCCGCGCCGGACGCGAGGCCGCGGGCAGCCCCTGGTTCCACAGGTTGTCCAGGGCGGGCCTGGTGGCGCGAGGCGTGATCTATCTGCTGATCGGCTCGCTGGCCGTGCGGATCGGGCTGGGCGACGGGGGCAAGGAGGCAGACCGGAAGGGCGCGCTGCAGACCGTCGCGGACACCCCGGGCGGCGAGGTGCTGCTGTGGCTGCTCGTGGTGGGGTTCGCGGGTCTCGCGCTGTGGCGGTTCGCCGAGGCGGTGTACGGGCAGCCGGCACCCGACGGCAAGGCCGCCACCAAGCGGCTGGCCTCGCTGGGCCGCGGCGTCTTCTACGGCGTCGCCTGCGCCGCCATCTTGAACTTCGCGCTCGGCGGCGGCGCGCAGTCCAGCAACGAGCAGTCCAAGACCTTCACGGCGAAGGCGATGGGGGAGCCGGGCGGACGGTGGCTCGTGCTGGCCATCGGCGCGGGGTTCGTCGCCTGGGGCGTCGGCAACATCGTCAACGCCGTGCGCAGGAAGTTCACCGAGAAGCTCCAGACCGGCCGGATGAGCCCGCGCGTGCGCAAGGCCGTGGAGGTTGTCGGTTTCATCGGGCGCAGCGCACGCGGCCTGGTCTTCGGCGCTGTCGGGGTCTTCCTGGCATACGCGGCCCTCACCTTCGACCCCGACAAGGCCAAGGGGCTGGACGGGACGCTACGGTCGTTCGCCGAGACGCCGGCCGGCCCCTGGGCGCTCGTCGCCGTCGCCGCCGGTCTCGTGACCTTCGGCGTCTATTCGTTCTGCGAAGCCCGCTGGCGCAAGGTCGAGGCCGTACGCTCCTAGACCACTAGGACACCACCGGGACACCACTAGGGCTGGTAGGGCGTCAGCGCCCGCCACGCCGGGTCAGGCGTGGCGGCGACCCTGGCCCGCCCCTCCGGCCAGTCGGCGGCGAGCTGATCGAGCTCGGCGACCACCCCGGAGTCGGGATCGGCGTACAGGTGGAAGACGCGCAGCCCGTCGCCGGTCTCGGTGAGCGCCAGCACCGCGCGCTCGCCCAGCCCGCTCAGCTTCTCCTGGAACGCCTTCAGCGCGGTCGACGACGGGGGGACCGGCAGCCGGTCCGGATTGCCGGCGGCGTACGGCAGCGAGACGGCGACATGCAGGTCGCACAGCGGATGGTCTTGCCGGTGCAGCGGGAAGAGCACCGCGATCTGGGCCGGATGGCCGCGCGGTGTCCGGCCCTCGCCGCGCAGCCAGGCCGGCTCGCCGAACGGCTCGGCGATCTGGGCGACGACGGCGGCCAAGGTGTCGGCTGGCAGCGCGTCCACCGGCTGGTCGGTCGCGATCGCGACATCGCCGATCCAGCGGGCCACGTCGTCTTCGCCCAAGGCCCAGACGAGCACGTTGGAGGCCACCTGCCGCCGCGCCTCATCGGGCACGAACAGGAAGTCGGGGTGGTAAACGCCGAGGTGGACGCGGGCCCGGTCGGGGTCGGCGCGCATGCCCAGCCGTACGTATCCGAGGTCGAACTCGTGGTCGCCGATCGACAAGCGCCGGTGCAGCAGCTCCGGCTCCGCCCGGCGGGCCGGGCAGAACGTCCAGCCCGCACCCGCCGGCGCCGCACGGCTCCAGCGCTCGGTGAGGCCGCGCAGCTCGCCGGCGCCGCCGCCGCTCAGCGTGAACACGCCGGCGCCCGGGGTGCCGCTGATCTCCCATTGCAGCTTCGGATGGATCGCCTCGACCCGCTTGGAGATCTCCTCGATCAGTTCGGGGGGCAGCTCGCCGCCATCGCCGCCATCGCCGCCATCGGTGTCGGCGGCGTCGGGAGCGTGGGCGGCCTCGGGGGAGGCGGCCGCGTCGGCGACCTCGGGCGGGCCGGCGGCGGCGTCGCCCGGCGGCCGGACGGCGAAGGCGGCGGCCTCGATCCGGGGGTGGGCCTTGGCCCACCAGTCCCAGAACTCGGTGATGGCCGAGGCGGGCGAGGGCGGGTTGCCGCCTGCGCGGCGGAAGAAACTCATAGCGACCAAATCGTATGCGGTGCCGGCGTCCGGCGAGCGGCCTTGGGCGCGGGCCACGTAGCCTTGAGAGGTCATGACTCTTCGCGTACTCGCCGCCATGTCGGGCGGCGTCGACTCCGCTGTGGCCGCCGCCCGCGCCGTCGCGGCCGGCCACGACGTCACCGGCGTCCACATGGCTTTGTCCGGCAACCCCCAGTCCTACCGCACCGGCGCCCGCGGCTGCTGCACGCTCGAAGACGCGCGCGACGCCCGGCGGGCGGCCGACGTGATCGGCATCCCGTTCTATGTCTGGGACATGGCCGAGCGGTTCGATCGCGACGTCGTGCGCGACTTCGTCGCCGAGTACGCCGCCGGCCGCACCCCCAACCCGTGCCTTCGGTGCAACGAGAAGATCAAGTTCACCGCGCTGCTCGACCGGGCCCGCGCGCTGGGGTTCGACGCGGTCTGCACCGGTCACTACGCCCGGCTGGCCGACGGCGTGCTGCGCCGCGCCGTCGACCCGGGCAAGGACCAGTCGTACGTCCTGGCCGTGTGCACCCGCGAGCAGCTGGCCCACGCCATGTTCCCGCTGGGCGACACCCCCAAGGCCGACGTGCGCCGCGAGGCGGCCGCCCGCGGGCTGCAGGTCGCCGACAAGCCCGACAGCCACGACATCTGTTTCATCGCCGACGGCGACACCCGGACCTTCCTCGCCGACCGGCTCGGCGCCGCGCCGGGAGAGATCGTCGATGTCGCCGGCGAGGTGCTGGGCGAGCACGAGGGGGCCTACGGCTACACCATCGGACAGCGCAAGGGGCTGCGGCTGGGCCGCCCCGCGCCCGACGGCAAGCCGCGCTACGTCCTTGACATCTCCCCGGTGACCAACACCGTGACGGTCGGGCCGCGCGCCGCGCTCGACGTCGACGAGATCGTGGGGGAGCGTCCCGTCTGGCTGGCACCCGCGCCGGCGCGGCCGTTGGAGTGCCACGTGCAGCTGCGGGCGCACGGCGAGGTCCACCCCTGCACCGTGGTCCCCGGCGGGGCGGGAGCGGGCGACTACGGCGACGACGGCGGCGACGGCGACGATGGCGCTATGGTGCGGATCCGGCTGCGTTCCCCCGCGCGCGGTGTCGCGAAGGGACAGACGGCCGTCCTGTACGACGGCGACACGGTGCTCGGCTCGGCGACGATCGCCGCGACCGGCCGCGTGGCCCTGGTCTGAGTTCCGAGGCGGCAGGAGGACGGGAAGGCTCATGGAGTTCGGCGTATCGACGTTCATCACTGACGAGGGCATCGGCCCGGCGCGACTTGGTCAGGCGCTGGAGGAGCGCGGCTTCGAGTCGCTGTTCCTCGCCGAGCACACGCACATCCCGGTGAGCCGGGAGTCGCCGTGGCCGGGCGGCGCCGACCTGCCGCGGTGGTATTACCGCACGTACGACCCGTTCGTCGCGCTCGCCGCCGCGGCCGCCGTCACCACCCGGCTCAGGCTCGGCACCGGCATCGCGCTCGTCATCCAGCGCGACCCGATCGTGCTGGCCAAGGAGGTCGCCTCGCTCGACCTGCTGTCGGGCGGGCGCGTGATGGTCGGGATCGGCGCCGGCTGGAACCGCGAGGAGATGCGCAACCACGGCACGGACCCCAAGACGCGCATGGCGCTGCTGCGGGAACGGGTGCTCGCGATGAAGGAGATCTGGACGAAGGACGAGGCCGAGTTCCACGGCAGGTTCGTCGACTTCGATCCGATCTTCTCCTGGCCCAAGCCGGTGCAGGACCCGCATCCGCCCGTCCTCGTCGGCGGGTCCGGGCCGACGACGTTCGACCGCGTCGTGGAGTTCGGCGACGGCTGGGTCCCGATCTACGGTCGCGGCACCGACGACCTCGCCGCGCAGATCGCGGAGCTACGCGACCGGGCGGGCCGCCGCGTGCCGGTGTCGGTGTTCGCGGTCAAGCCCGATCGCGACGTCGTCGCGAGCCTGGCCGACGCGGGCGTGGACCGCGTCCTGTTCGGCCTGCCGACCGAGCCGGAGGCCGAGACGCTCGCCCGCCTCGACAAGCTCGCCGCGCTGCTGTGAGCTTCCCTTGGCCACGCGCGAGCGCGACCGGCGTGGGGTCCTACCCCGGGGGTGACGCGGCCGCGGCGGTGCGGACGGTGTTCGACGAGCTGCCCGACCTGCCGCATCTTCCCGAGCTGCCCGACCGCGGCCCGGGCGCCGATCTGGCCGGGCGGGCCGCGGCCTTGCTCATCGACCTTCCGGTCGAGCTGCGCCCCTCGGGCTGGCGGTTCGCCGACCGTCCGGGACGCGACCTGCGGCGGGCGCACGACCACCTGGCCAGAGACCTCGACGCGCTGGAGGAGCTGGCGGGTGCGTACGAAGGCCCGTTCAAGATCCAGGTCTGTGGGCCATGGACGCTGGCCGCGTCGATCGAGCTGGCGTACGGAGACCGTACGCTCAAAGACCCCGGGGCCGTCCGCGACCTGACCGCCTCGCTCGCCGAAGGCATCGCCGCGCACGTCGCCGAGGTGCGCCGGCGGGTGCCGGGCGCCGCCGTGCTGCTTCAGCTCGACGAGCCCGGCCTCCCGGCGGTGCTGTCCGGCACCGTGCCGACGGCGAGCGGCTTCGGCAAGCTGGCCGCCGTCGAGGAGCAGATCGCCGAGGAGGGGCTGCGCGAGGTGATCCAAGGCGTGGCCGGCGACGGCGCGACGCTCCCCACGATCGTGCACTGCTGCGCGCCGGACGTCCCCTACGCCGTGCTCCGCCGGGCCGGTGCCGCCGCCGTCTCGGCCGACATGAGCCTGCTGTCGGCGCGCGCCGACGACGCCGTGGGGGAGATCGTCGAAGCGGGCGTCGGCCTGTTCCTCGGCGTCGTCCCCGCGGCCGGAGCGGGGGGCACCGCTCCGGGCCCCGGGTTGCCCGGGGTGAAGGAGACCGCGGAGCCCGTCCGCGAGCTGTGGCGGCGGCTGGGGTTCGCGGCCGAGCGGCTGTCCGAGCAGGTCGTGCTCACCCCCGCGTGCGGACTGGCCGGAGCGTCGCCCGGGTATGTCCGGGCGGCCCTGTCCCGCTGTCGCGACGCCGCGCGCATGCTCTACGAAACCGCGGGCTGACGGCCGGTCACCGGATGGGTCATCCGCCGCGCGGCTGAGGTGGAGTGTCGGTGCCGATGTGGAAAATAAGACCATGACCTCGACCGAAGCTGAGCAGGCGCGGGCGGCGCAGCGGCACGCGGAGCTGTCGCAGGACATCGACGACGCCAACTACCGCTACTACGTGCTCGACGCGCCGACGATCAGCGACGCCGAGTACGACCTCATGATGCGCGAGCTGCGCGAGCTCGAGGAGAGCCACCCCGAGCTCGTCACGCCCGATTCGCCGACCCAGCGCGTCGGGGCGCCCATCACGACCGACTTCGCCACGGTCGAGCACGTCGAGCGCATGCAGAGCCTCGACAACGCCTTCAACACGGCCGAGCTCGAGGCCTGGACCGCACGCGCCGAAAGAGAGGTCGGCACGGTCGCCGCCTACCTGTGCGAGCTGAAGATCGACGGGCTCGCGGTGGCCCTGCTCTACGAGCGCGGCCGGCTGGTGCGCGGGGCGACGCGCGGCGACGGGCGCACCGGCGAGGACGTCACCAACAACCTGCGCACGATCGACGATGTGCCGACCCGGCTCACCGGCGACGACGTGCCCGAGCTGCTCGAGGTGCGCGGCGAGGTCTACTTTCCGGTCGAGGCGTTCGATCGGCTCAACGAGTCGCTCGTCGACGGAGGCCGGGCGCCGTTCGCCAACCCGCGCAACGCGGCGGCCGGCTCGCTGCGGCAAAAGGACCCGCGGGTGACCGCACGGCGCCGGCTGCGGCTGATCGTGCACGGGTTCGGCGCCTGGCGGGGCGGCCGGCTGCCCGAGAGCCAGGCGCACGCGTACGAGTTGATGCGCGGCTGGGGGCTGCCGGTCAGCGACCGTTACCGGGTCGTCGACGGCCTCGACGACGTCGTGGCCTACATCGAGCACTACGGCGAGCACCGGCACGACACCGAGTACGAGATCGACGGTGTCGTCGTCAAGATCGACCAGATCGCGCTGCAGCGGCAGCTGGGCTCGACCAGCCGGGCGCCGCGCTGGGCGATCGCCTTCAAGTATCCGCCGGAAGAGGTCAACACCAAGCTGCGCGACATCCAGGTCGCGGTCGGCCGCACCGGGCGGATCACCCCGTTCGGCGTCATGGAGCCGATCAAGGTCGCCGGGTCCACCGTCGAGCGGGCCACCTTGCACAACGCCGGCGAGGTCAAGCGCAAGGGCGTGCTGATCGGCGACACCATCGTGCTGCGCAAGGCGGGCGACGTGATCCCCGAGATCGTCGGTCCGGTGCCCGCCCTGCGCGACGGCTCCGAGCGCGAGTTCGAGATGCCCACCCACTGCCCCGAGTGCGGCACCGAGCTGGCCTACGAGAAAGAGGGCGACGCCGACATCCGCTGCCCCAACGCGCGCGACTGCCCGGCGCAGCTGCGCGAGCGGCTGTTCTTCGTGGCCAGCCGCAACGCCCTCGACATCGAGGCGCTCGGTTACGTCGCCGCCACCGCGCTGACCCAGCCGGTCGAGCCGAAAGAGCCGCCCATTCGCAACGAGGGCGACCTGTTCCATCTCACCAAAGAGCAGCTGCTGCCGATCAAGACGGTGGTGCGCGATCTCGACACCGGTCTGCCCAAGATCGACCCGAAGACCGGCGAGCAGAAGGTCGTGACGTTCTTCGCCAACAAGGACGGCGAGCCGAAGAAGATCGTGGAGGTGCTGTTCGCGGAGCTGGAGAAGGCGAAACGCCAGCCGCTGTGGAGGGTGCTGGTCGCGCTGTCGATCCGGCACGTGGGGCCGAGCGCGGCCCAAGACCTGGCCAGAGAGCTCCGCTCGATCGACGCGATCATGGGCGCGACCGAAGATGAGCTCGCCTCGGTCGACGGGGTGGGGCCGACCATCGCCGCGGCGATCAAAGACTGGTTCGCCGTCGACTGGCACCGCGAGATCATCGACAAGTGGCGGGCCGCGGGCGTCCGCATGGCCGAGGAGGGCGGCGCCGCCGGCCCCCGGCCGCTGGAGGGCGTGACGGTCGTCGTCACCGGGTCGCTGACGGACTTCAGCCGCGATTCGGCGACCGAGGCGATCCAGGGCCTCGGCGGCAAGGTGACCGGCTCGGTGTCGAAGAAGACCAGCTTCGTCGTCGTCGGCGACAACCCGGGGTCCAAGCACGAAAAGGCCCTCAAGCTGGGGGTTCCCGTTCTCGACGAGGCCGGGTTCAAGGTGCTGTTGGGCCAAGGGCCGGAAGCGGCCACCCGGGTTGCCTCCACGACCGCTGGGTAGGCCTCGGATAGATGTCACTGACATGACCAGGTAAAAGTTACCTAGGGGTATTGCTCAGCTACACTTACCGCCTAACGGGGTCACAGTGTGGCGTAACGGAACGTACGCGTTTGGTTTCGCAAGGGTGATGGATCGTCGTACCCTCCCTTCAGCGCCACAAATCCGGACCTCAGGTGCAATCCCCCGAGGATGTGATGACGGACCCGAACAACACGCGCAATACCGTGCCGCGCCGAGGTTCCCCGCTGTGGATCTACCTCGTCAGCGTCATCGGTTTGGGCGTCGTCGCCTTCGCGCTGGCGCTGAGCAAGCTGAACAGCAACGATGTCCACACCGTCTTCAAGCAGCCCGTGTTCTGGATCCTGACGGCGTTCATCGTGCTGGGCGAGCTGCGGCCGATCATCACCCCCGGCGCCAGCGAGACGAATGCCGCGAGCGTCTCGACCCTTTTCACGTTCGCGACCCTGCTGTACGCGGGGCTGCCGCTCGCGGCGATCCTGCAGGCGATCGCGGCGGTGGCGTGCGGCATCCTGCACCGCCGGGCGGCCCATCGCACCGTGTTCAACGTGGCGCAGCTCGCGATCAGCCTCGGCGCGGCGACCCTGGTGCTGATGGCCTTCGGCATCACCGCGAGCCCGTGGCGGCCGTGGGTGCCCGAGGGCCGCCAGCTGGTGCCGATCGCGCTCGCCGCCGTCGCCTACTTCGTCGTCAACCATGTGCTCGTGAACGGCGCGGTGTCGTTGCACGAGCGAATCCCGCTGGGCAAGGCGCTGCGCCTGGATCTGGGCCGGCAGCTGCTGGTCAACCTCGCGCTGCTGGGGCTGGCGCCGATCGTGGTCGTCGCGATGCACCAGTCGGCCGCGTTCGTTCCGCTCATCACGCTGCCGTTCATCGCCGTGTATCTCAGCGCGTCGGCCTCGCTGCGCCGCGAGCATCAGGCGCTGCACGACTCGCTGACCGGTCTGCCCAACCGCAAGCTGCTCACCGCCCGCACCGAAGAGGCCCTCGACGAGCTGCGGCACCGCAACCATCGGGCCGCGGACGGGCGGGGCGTCGCCGCGGCGACCGCGCCGGATCGGCGGGTCGGCCTGTTCCTGCTCGACCTGGACCGGTTCAAAGAGGTCAACGACACGCTGGGGCACGCGACCGGCGACCGGCTGCTGCAGATCGTGGCGTACCGGCTCGTGCATTCCGTCCGCCCCGGCGACCTGGTGGCCAGGCTCGGCGGCGACGAGTTCGCCGTCCTGCTGCCGAACGTACGGGACACGCAGGCCGCCCGGGAGGTCGCGGCCCGGCTCCGGGCCGCGCTGAGCGAGCCGGTCCGTCTCGAGGGCACCTCCTTCGATCTCGAGGCCAGCGTCGGCATCGCGCTGTTTCCCGACCACGCGCCCGACTTCGAGCTGCTGCTGCAGCGGGCCGACGTCGCGATGTACGTCGCCAAGGAGTCCCGGGAATCCGGCGTCGAGGTGTACTCGCCCGACAAGGACCGCAACTCGCCCGAGCGGCTGACCATGCTCGGCGACCTGCGCCGCGCCCTCGACCGGGAAGAGCTCGAGCTGCACTTCCAGCCCAAGATCGCTCTCGCCGACGGCGGCCTGGTCGGGATGGAGGGCCTGCTGCGCTGGCGGCACCCCGAGCGCGGGCTGATCGGGCCCGCCGACTTCCTGTGCATGGCCGAACAGACCTACCTGATGCGCGCGATCACCCACTATGTGGTCGACGCGGCGCTCGCCCAGGCCGCCACCTGGTGGCGGTCCGGACTCCCCGTCCAGCTCGCGATCAACGTGTCCGGCCGTGACCTGTTCGACACGACGCTGACGGAGACCATCGCCGCGGGCCTGGACAAGCACGACGTGCCCGCCCGCCTGCTGCAGCTCGAGATCACCGAGCGGATCTTGACCGCCGAGCCCGCGTACGCCGCCGACACCATCGAGGCCATCGCCAAGCTGGGCGTCCCGTTGAGCCTCGACGACTTCGGCACCGGCTACTCCTCGCTGGTCCGGCTGAAGAGGCTGCCCGTGGAGGAGATCAAGATCGACGCTTCGTTCGTGCAGCGTGTCGCCGACTCCTCCGACGACGCGGTGATCGTACGGTCGATCATCGACCTGGTGCGCACCCTCGGTCTGCGGTCGGTGGCCGAAGGCGTCGAGGACGCCCACACCGCCCAGCTGCTGCGCGAGATGCGTTGTGAGACCGCGCAGGGCTTCTTCTTCGGCCGGCCGATGGACGCCGCCACCGCGACGGCGTGGCTGCGCAGCCAGCTCGAACCCGAGCCCATGATCAGCTGACCCGTCGCGATATTCGTCCGGTCCGGACCACCGCCGCCCATAGGATGGCAGGCGAACTCAGACTCAACGGATCCCGAAACGGCTCATCACCATGTCCATCACCCGTGACGAGGTGGCCCACCTCGCCCGGCTCGCCCGGCTGGCGCTCGACGACGCCGAGCTCGACCACCTCGCCGCCCAGCTCGATGTGATCATTTCCGCGGTCGCGCGGGTGCAGGAGGTCGCGGCCGAGGACATCCCGCCGACCTCGCACGCGCTGCCGCTGACCAACGTCTTCCGGCCCGACGAGGTGCGGCCCTGCCTGACGCCGCGACAGGCTCTCGCGGCCGCCCCCGCCGCCGAGGACCAGCGCTTCCGCGTCCCCCGCATCCTCGAGGAGGAATCATGAGCGGGCCGGCGGGGCTGGCCGGGCGGACGGCGGCGGAGCTCGCGGAGCTGATGCAGGCCGGTGAGGTGTCGGCGGTCGAGGTCGCCGAGGCGCACCTCGACCGGATCGCCGCGGTCGACGGATCGGTGCGGGCGTTTCTGCACGTCGATCGCGAGCTGGTGCTGGAGCAGGCCCGCGGGGTGGACGCCCGCCGCGCCGCGGGGGAGCGGCTCGGCCCGCTCGCCGGGGTGCCGGTGGCGCACAAGGACGTCTTCACCACCGCGGACATGCCCACGACGTGCGGCTCGAAGATCCTCGAAGGCTGGCGGCCGCCGTACGACGCGACGGTGACGGCGCGGCTGCGCGCCGCCGGCATGGTCATCCTCGGCAAGACCAACATGGACGAGTTCGCGATGGGCTCGTCCACGGAGAACAGCGCGTACGGCCCGAGCCACAACCCATGGGACCTCGAGCGCGTGCCCGGCGGATCGTCGGGCGGATCGTCGGCGGCGGTGGCCGCCTACGAGGCGCCGCTGTCCACCGGCACCGACACCGGCGGGTCCATCCGGCAGCCGGCCGCGGTGACCGGCATCGTCGGCACCAAGCCGACCTACGGCGGATCGTCGCGGTACGGCGTCATCGCCTTCGCCTCCTCCCTCGACACCCCCGGACCGCTGGCCCGGACGGTGCTCGACGCCGCGTTGCTGCACGAGGCCTTCAGCGGGCACGACCCGTGCGACTCGACCTCCATCGACGCGCCCGTGCCGCCGGTGGTCGAGGCCGCCCGCCGCGCCGACGTCGCCGGGCTGCGGGTCGGGGTGGTCAAAGAGCTGTCGGGCGAGGGCTACCAGCCGGGCGTGCTCGGCCGCTACCGCGAGGCGGTCGACCTGCTGGAGTCTCTCGGCGCCAAGGTCGTCGAGATCTCCTGCCCGCACTTCGCCTACGCGCTGCCCGCCTACTACCTGATCGCCCCGTCGGAGTGCTCGTCGAACCTGGCGCGCTTCGACGCGATGCGTTACGGGCTGCGCGTCGGCGACGACGGCACCCGCAGCGCCGCCGAGGTCATGTCGCTGACGCGGGCGGCGGGCTTCGGCCCCGAGGTCAAGCGCCGCATCATCCTCGGCACGTACGCCCTGTCGAGCGGCTACTACGACGCCTACTACGGCAAGGCGCAGCAGGTCCGCACCCTCATCAACCGCGACTTCGACGCCGCCTTCGAGCAGGTCGACGTGCTGGTCTCGCCGACCACGCCGACCACGGCCTTCCCGATCGGCGAGCGGATCGACGACCCGATGGCCATGTACCTCGCCGACCTGTGCACGATTCCCTCCGACCTGGCGGGCAACGCCGCCATCTCGGTGCCGTGCGGCCTCGCCGACGAGGACAACCTGCCGGTCGGCCTGCAGATCATGGCACCGGTGCTGGCCGACGATCGCGTCTACCGGGTCGGCGCCGCGGTCGAGACGGCCCTGCACGACCGCTGGGGCGGCCCGCTGCTGGCGAGCGCCCCAGAGCTGCGGGGATGACGTGATCATGGTTGCTTGGCTGCCTGGGACTCCGCGTGGGCGGGCGCGGCCGAGAAGGTATTAGGAGAGCTGGGGTACCTGTGAGTGTCGAGACGCTGATGGCGTACGAGGCCGCGATGGCGAAGTACGAGCCGGTGCTGGGCATCGAGGCCCACGTCGAGCTCGGCACGCGGACGAAGATGTTCTGCGGCTGCCCGACCGCGTTCGGTGCGCCGCCCAACACCCAGGTGTGCCCGGTGTGCCTCGGGCTGCCCGGGTCGCTGCCGGTGACCAACAAGGCGGCCATCGAGGGGATCATCAAGATCGGGCTGGCGCTGAACTGCACGATCGTCGAGTGGTGCCGGTTCGCCCGGAAGAACTACTTCTATCCGGACATGCCGAAGAATTTCCAGATTTCGCAGTACGACGAGCCGCTGTGCGTGGACGGCCACCTCGACATCGCGGTCGACGGCCGGACGTACCGGGTCGAGATCGAGCGCGTGCACATGGAGGAGGACACCGGCAAGTCGATGCACGTCGGCGGCACCGGCCGGATCCACGGCGCGTCGCACTCGCTCGTCGACTACAACCGGGCCGGCATCCCGCTGGTGGAGATCGTCACCAAGCCGATCGTCGCCACCGGCGACCAGGCCCCGCAGGTCGCCCGCGCGTACGTCACCGAGCTGCGCGAGCTGGTCCGCGCGCTCGGCGTCTCCGACGTCCGCATGGAGGAGGGGTCGCTGCGCTGCGACGTCAACGTCTCGCTCATGCCGCTCGGGTCGGCCGAGTGGGGGACACGCACCGAGACCAAGAACGTCAACTCGCTGCGCTCGGTCGAACGAGCGGTACGGCACGAGATCGAGCGGCAGGCCGCGGTGCTGGCGGGCGGCGGCCGGGTGGTCCAGGAGACCCGGCACTTCCACGAGGACACCGGCGTCACGACCAGCGGCCGCAGCAAGGAAGAGGCTCAGGACTACCGCTACTTCCCCGAACCCGACCTGGTGCCGCTGGCGCCCGAACGCGAGTGGGTCGAGCGGCTGCGCGCCACGCTGCCCGAGCTGCCCGCCGCCCGCCGGGCCCGCGTGCAGGCCGAATGGGGGCTGTCGGACAAGGAGCTGCGAGACGTCGTCAACGCCGATGCGCTCGACCTCATCGAGCAGACCGTCGCCGCCGGCGCCGACGCCGCCGCCGCGCGCAAGTGGTGGATGAACGAGCTGTCGCGGCGGGCCACCGAGCTGGGCGTGGAGCTCGCGTCGCTGCCGATCACCCCGGCCGCGGTGGCTCGCGTCCAGGAGATGGTCGCCGCCGGTGAGCTCAACGACAAGCTGGCCCGCCAGGTCTTCGAAGGCGTGCTCGCCGGCGAGGGCGGCCCGGACGAGGTGGTGGCCGCCCGCGGCCTCAAGATCGTCAGCGACGCCGGCGAGCTGGAGGCGATCGTCGACCAGGTGATCGCCGACAACGCCGACGCGGCCGACAAGGTGCGCGGCGGCAAGGTGGCCGCGGCCGGCGCGCTGGTCGGCGCCGTGATGAAGGCCACCCGCGGCCAGGCCGACGCCGCCCGCGCCCGCCAGCTCATCTTGGACAAGCTCTCGAGCTGAGCCGCGGCGGCCGGCTACCTCAGGGGGACGGCGATGATCTTGTCGTCGCCGGACCGCGGTGAGCCGCGGCCGTCCCGGTTGCTCGTCGACACCCACAGCGAGCCGTCGGGTGCGGTGGCGACCGCGCGCAGCCGGCCGTACCTGCCGTCGAGGCGCGCGATCGGACGGCCCGCGGCGCCGCCGCGGCTGAGCGGCACCTGCCAGAGCCGCTCGCCGCGCAGCGCGGCCACCCACAGCGAGCCGCCCGAGAAGGCCAGTCCCGACGGCGACGCCTCGTCCGTCGTCCATGTCAGCAGCGGATCGGTGAACCGATCGTCGTCGCCGCCGAGCCCCTCGACCTCGGGCCAGCCGTAGTTGCGGCCCTTGATGATCCGGTTGAGCTCGTCGAAGCGGTTCTGGCCGAACTCGGTCGCGAACATGCGCCCGGCGCCGTCCCACGCCATGCCCTGCACGTTGCGATGCCCGTAGGTGTAGACGCGGGTGCCGAACGGGTTGCCCGGGGCGGGCGCGCCGTCGGGATCCAGTCGCAGGATCTTGCCGCCGAGCGAGTCGCGATCTTGGGCCAGCCCGGTGTCCCCGGTCTCGCCGGTGGACGCGTACAGCATGCCGTCGGGGCCGAACGCCAGCCGCCCGCCGTTGTGGATCGCGCCGTGCGGGATGCCGGTCACCAGGTTGCGCGGCCGCTCGATGCCGCCGCCGGAGGGATAGACGAACCTGACGATCCTGTTGTCGGAGCCGGTGCTGAAGTACACGTACACGTACCGGTCCCGCAGGAAGGACGGGCCCACCGCGACGCCGAGCAGCCCGCCCTCCCCGGACGCCTCGACGCCCGGCACCTTGCCGATGACCGTGACCTGGCCGAACGGCGTCACCCGCAGCAGCCGGGCGCTGTCGCGCTCGGTGACGAGCGCGTCCCCGCCCGGCAGGAAGGCGATCGCCCACGGCACGGACAGGCCGGTGGCCACCTCCTGCGGAGTGCCCGGGCGGGCGCGCCCCGTCTGCGCCGACGCGCTGGGCAGCGGTGCCGGCGTGCTCGCGGCGCCCGCCCCGGCGCCGCCGCCAGGACCGCCGCTCGACTCGGCGTCGGAGGAGCAGCCGGCGAGCGCGCAGCCTCCGGCCAGCAAGAGCGCGGCGCCGAACGAGGCACAGGTACGCGGTCTCACGACGGCATCACACCTCTCCACGGCTGTCGTCAAGTCTTACGGACCGGCGCGGGGCCCAGGTTCCCGTCTTGACGACATTGAGATCCATATCGCAGGCCGTACGATCTCCAACGTGACGACCGTATGGGCCGCGAAGCCCGAGATCGCCGAGATGCTCGCTGATCTGCCGGATGTGACGGTGGATCTGTACGACGGCAGCGGCAACGTACCGGACTCGCTCGACGAGGTCGAGTTCTACGTCCCGGTGTTGCTGCCGAACCCGCCCAGCCTGGAGATCATGGCGCGGATGCCGAAGCTGACCGTCGTCCAGCTACAGACCGCGGGAGTAGATCACGTACGTCCCTACCTCCCGGCGGGCGTGACCATGTGCAACGCCCGCGGCGCGCACGACGCCGGCACCGCGGAGTGGATCGTGGGCGCCATCATCGCCGCCAGGCGCGACTTCCCCGAGTTCGCGCTGGCCCAGCGGGAGGGCCGCTGGGCCTACCACCAGACCGGAACGCTCACCGACGCGCGGATCGTGATCGTGGGGTACGGGTCGATCGGGGCGGCGCTGGAGCGGCGCCTGGAGCCGTTCGAGGTGGAGATCGTCCGGGTGGCGCGGGCCGCGCGTCCCGGCGTGCACGCGGTCGACGAACTGCCGGCGCTGCTGCCCGACGCCGATGTCGTCGTGCTGCTGGTGCCGTCGACGCCGGATACCAAGGGCATGGTCGACGCGGAGTTCCTGGCCCAGATGAAGGACGGGGCGCTGCTCGTCAACGCCGCGCGGGGCCCGGTCGTGCAGACGTCCGCGCTGCTGGCCGAGACCCGGGCCGGGCGGCTGCGGGCGGCCGTCGACGTCACCGATCCGGAGCCGCTGCCGCCCGGCCACCCGCTGTGGCACGCCCCCGGCGTGTTCATCACGCCGCACGTCGGCGGGTCCACGCCGGCCTCGACGCGGCGCGTCGCCGCGCTGGTCCGCGAGCAGTGCGTGCGGTACGTGCGGGGGGAGTCGCTGCGCAACGTCATCACCGGTTCCTACTAGCGGGTCGTTGCGGGCGAGATTTGTGGACCACGCCTCGTGTGCGGCGTTGCGGCGCCATGCCGCCACGTGCCGCGTACGCAGGTCTTTCGCGGCGAATCCCGGCGACACGCCCCGCCGCCGCGACTACGCACCGTCGGCCGTTGTCGCCGGGTGGAGGCTCAGCCTCAATCACGCCGTGACCTAGGGAACCTACATTGAACGTCATGGCAGAACAGCCTGTCGGTGCTGCGTGAGCCGCGGATACCACCGCCTGACGTGCGCGGAGTCGAACTACATCCACCTTTTGATTCGAAGCTGAGGATCATCACCCCGCCTCCATGACATCAGTGCTAACCAAACGTCGAAGCCGCTGTATGCGCGCCGTGAACCGGTGTCGGGGCGACCTGCGCGAGGGTGGTCGGCGCGGGCCGGTCGAGACCGCCGGCAAAGGAGCCGAGATCGCCGGCAGGCGAACGGCGGTACTGGTTCGTTGACCGTGTGCGTGGCGCGGGTGGGCCCGCGATAGCGGACCGGGACCAAAAGGAAGCGAGCGTGCGATGAGCGGCAAGGACGCGAGACGGCTGCCGCGCCGGAGCGTTCCAACGCGAGCATTGCCGCTCGTCGTGGTCTTCCTGTTCGCCCTGGCGTACGCCGCCATCGTGATCTTCGGCTGGGGCACGGGCGTGGCCTCCTGGATCACCCCGTTGACGGCCGCCGGAGCCGCCGCCTCGTTGTTCTACGCCGCGTGGCGGCTGCCCGATATCGCCGCGTCCTGGCCGGCCGCCCGCCGGTGGCCGGTCTCCGCCGCGAGCGCGATGTGGCGCTGGTTCGCCTTGGCCGCCGCGTGCTGGTCGGCCGGGACCGCCGCGGACGCGGTGCCCAACGTGCTCAGCCGCACCGGCGTCTCGCTGTCCCTGGCCGATCTGTTCCTGCTGGCCGCCGTCGTCGCGCTGGCCACCGGGTTCGTCGTGCCGGTCCGGCTGACCCGCTCGGCGCGCACCTGGCTGCGGTACGCGGCCGACACCTTCGTCTGCGCCGCCGCGCTGTTCGTGTCGGGCTGGGTCATCTTGTTCGGCGGGCTGTACGACCTGTCCGGCGAGAGCGCCGCCGACTTCGTGCTCGAGCTGATGTACCCGATCATCGACGCCGTCTTGGTCTGCGCCGTGCTGCCGTTCGTGCTCGGCACGGGGCGCGTCGTCCGGCGCTCCGCCGTGGTCGCCTACGCCGCGCTGGTGGCCGTCGCGGTCGCCGACGTCCTCACCACCGTCGCCAGGCTCAAGGGCGGCGCCGCGCCCGACGAGCCCGGCGACCTCGCCCGCTTCATCGGCCTGCTGCTGCTCGGCACGGCCCCTTGGGTGACGCGGTCCGGCCACGACGGAGCGGTCGCGGACGCCGACCTGCCGGGGGCGGCCGGCCAGGACGGGCCGGTCGCGGGCCGCGACCGGCTCGCGGCCGCGATCGGGGCGGGCGTCGCCTCAGGGGCCGGTCACCGGACCGACGGCCGGATGATCGGGCCGGGTCTCGTGCCGGCGACCGCGGCCGGGGTGGCCGCGGTGTTCCTCGCCGGTCACTCGCTGACCTCCTCCAAGCAGTTGCAGCCCGTGGTGTCGGTGGTCGCCGGCCTCGCCGTGCTCGTGCTGCTGGTGCGGCTCGGCGAGTTGCTGTGGGAGAACGAGCGGCTGCGCCGCGCCGTCGACATCGGCGGGGAGCACTTCCGCGCGCTCGCCGAGAGCATCGACGACGTCGTGCTGATCTGCGATCTCGACGGCACCGTCCGGTACGTCAGCGCCGGGGCGGAGCGCGCCTTCGACTACGGGCCCGACGAGTTGGTGTCGCGGCCGCTCCAGGAGGTCATCCATCCGGAGGACCTGCCAGTGGTCGAGGAGGCGGTGACCGAGTTCCTCGGGCGGCGCGATGAGGTGCTGCGGGTCACCTGCCGGGTGCGCGCCGCCGACGGCACCTGGCAGCCGACCGAGTCGACGGTCTCCCGGTATCGGAGGGCCTACGACGACCGGCCGCGTCAACTGCTGGTCACCACCCGCGACCTCAGCGAGCAGGCGGCCCTGCAACGCCAGGTCACCCACCTGACGTTCAACGACGGCCTCACCGGGCTGCCCAACCGCGCCTACTTCGAAGAGCGGGTCCGCGAGGTGCTGGCGCACAAGCGCCGGGAGGGTCGCGTCGCGGTCATCTTCGCCGACGTCGACGGCTTCACCGCCGTGAACGACTCGGCCGGGCACGCCGCGGGAGACCAAATCCTCGCGCAGGTGGGGCGCAGGATGCGCGCGGCGGTGCAGGTGGACGACACGGTGGCGCGCTGGGGCGGCGACGAGTTCGCCGTCCTCGTGGAGAACCCGCCTGATTGCCAGGGCCTCGTCGATCTGGCCGAGCGGCTGTTGCGGGTCGTGTCGGCCGAGCCGTACCGCCTCGGCTCCCGCGGCATCCTGCTGACCGCCAGCGTCGGCGTGGCGCTGCTGGAAGACGGCATGGACATGGACGCGGCCGAGCTGATGCGCAACGGCGACCTGGCGATGGCCCGGGCCAAGGAGCTGGGCGGCGGCCGGGTGGAGGTCTTCGCCGCGCACATGCACGCCGACGTCGTGCGCCGCCTCGAGCTCGCCAGCGACCTGCAGCGCGCGCTGGCCGAGCAGCAGTTCAGCCTCGAGTTCCAGCCCGTGGTGGAGCTGCGCACGTCGCGCGTCACCGGCGTCGAGGCCCTGGTCCGGTGGTGGCGCGACGGCGACGTCGTACCGCCCCGCGAGTTCATCGGCCACGCCGAGGAGTCGGGCCTCATGATCCCGCTCGGCGACTGGATCTTGCGCCAGGCGTGCGCCGAGGTCGCCCGCTGGCGCGAGTCGTCTTGGGACATCGGGCTTTCGGTCAACTTCACCGCGCGGCAGATCGCGGCGCCGCGTTTCGTCGAAACGGTCGCCGCGGTGCTGGCGGAGACCGGGCTGCCGCCGCAGGCGCTCACCGTCGAGGTCAAGGAGGAGGTGCTGGTCGAGGACGCCGGCCAGCCCGCCCCGCGGCTGTCGGCGCTGCGTGAGCTGGGCGTACGGCTGGCAATCGACGACTTCGGCACGGGCTACGCCTCGCTGGCCTACCTCCGGCAGTTGCCGGTCGACGTGATCAAGATCGATCCGTCGTTCGTCGCCGGGCTGGGGTGCGATGAGACCCTCACTCTGCTGACCCGCACGATCGTCCGGCTCGGGCACGACCTCGGCGTGACCGTGGTCGCCGAGGGCATCGAGCGGCCCGACCAGCTCGAGGCGCTGCGCGACATGGGCTGCCCGCACGGCCAAGGCTTCCTGGTGGCCCGGCCGATGGCCGCGCGGCGGGTCGAATCGCTGGTGCACACCGACCGCCAGGGCACGCCGAGCATCCCCTTGCACGGTCCGATGCTCTCCGCCGGCTAGCGGTCCGCCGCGTCCTCGCCGAGCCCGCGTCTCGCATCCTCGTCTCGACATCTCATTATGTGAGACTTTCGGTCCAAGGATTTGACCGCCGCCGTTGAGTACTGCAAGGTTTTATCCGTGCGTCACAGTCTTCTCCTCCTCGTACTTGGTCAGCGCGCAGGCTGACCAGGTATCGCCTGCGCGCTCCCCTCGACAGCCTGACGGCTCGAGGGGTTTTTTGTTGGCCGCCCACCCCTCCCGACAAGGAAACAAACAGATGACCGAACGGATCACGGGAGCCCAAGCGCTGGTCAGAGCGCTGGAGAACGTTGGTGTCGACACCGTGTTCGGGATCCCCGGGGGCGCCATCCTCCCGGCCTACGATCCGCTGTTCGACTCCCGTAAGCTGCGCCACATCCTGGTGCGGCACGAGCAGGGCGCCGGGCACGCCGCCCAGGGCTACGCCCAGGCCACCGGACGGGTCGGCGTGTGCATGGCGACCAGCGGGCCGGGCGCGACCAACCTCGTAACGCCGATCGCCGACGCGTACATGGACTCGGTGCCCATCGTCGCGGTCACCGGACAGGTGCCGAGCAGCGCGATCGGCACCGACGCCTTCCAAGAGGCCGACATCCGCGGCATCACGATGCCGATCACCAAGCACAACTTCCTCGTCACCGACCCGAATGAGATCGGCCGGACCATCGCCGAGGCGTTCCACATCGCGGGCACCGGCCGGCCCGGCCCCGTCCTGGTCGACATCTCCAAGGACGCGCTGCAGCGGACGTTCGACTTCGTCTGGCCGCAGCCGATGCAGCTGCCCGGCTACCGCCCGGTGACCCGGCCGCACTCCAAGCAGGTGCGCGAGGCGGCACGCCTCATCGTGGAGGCCGAGCGGCCCGTCCTGTACGTCGGAGGCGGCATCATCAAGGCCAAGGCCGCCGCCGAGCTGCGGGTGCTCGCCGAGCTCACCGGCGTGCCGGTGGTCACCACGTTGATGGCCAGGGGGGCGTTCCCCGACAGCCACGCCCAGCACCTGGGCATGCCCGGCATGCACGGCACCGTCGCGGCCGTCGGCGCGCTGCAGAAGGCCGACCTGATCGTCGCGCTCGGCGCCCGCTTCGACGACCGGGTCACCGGCAAGCTCGACAGCTTCGCGCCGTACGCCAAGGTCGTGCACGCGGACATCGACCCGGCGGAGATCTCCAAGAACCGGCACGCGGACGTGCCCATCGTGGGGGACTGCCGCGACGTCATCGCCGATCTCATCGTCGCGGTCCAAAACGAGCACGAGGCGGGCCGCACCGGCGACTACGCGGCCTGGTGGCGGCTGCTCGACGGGATGCGCGCGACCTACCCGCTCGGCTACGAACAGCCGTCCGACGGATCGCTGTCGCCGCAGTACGTGATCGAGCGGATCGGCGCGCTGGCCGGCCCCGACGCGCTGTACGTCGCCGGCGTCGGGCAGCACCAGATGTGGGCCGCGCAGTTCATCGGCTACGAGCGGCCGGGTGCGTTCATCAACTCGGGCGGCCTCGGCACGATGGGGTTCGCGGTGCCCGCCGCGATGGGCGCCAAGGCCGGGCGGCCGGACACGATGGTGTGGGCGATCGACGGCGACGGCTGCTTCCAGATGACCAACCAGGAGCTCGCCACCTGTGCCATCGAGGGCATCCCGGTCAAGGTCGCGGTGATCAACAACGACAGCCTCGGCATGGTGCGGCAGTGGCAGACGCTCTTCTACAACGAGCGCTACTCCCACACCGACCTGCAGTCCAAGCGCGTTCCCGACTTCGTCAAGCTGGCGGAGGCCTATGGGTGCGTCGGGTTGCGCTGCGACCAGGCCGACGACGTCGATGACACGATCAAGAAGGCGATGGAGATCAACGACGCCCCGGTGGTCGTCGACTTCGTCGTGCACAAGGACGCGATGGTCTGGCCCATGGTCGCGGCCGGCACCGGCAACGACGACATCAAGATCGCGCGGGACATGGCGCCCGACTGGGAGAACGGAGACTGACCGCTATGAGCGGAGCTGAGGGGCGAGAAGGGGAGCGCGACCGATGAGCGGAGCTGGGAGCCGACGAGCGAGCGGAGTGGCCGGCCGAGGGACGAGGCCGGCCGCGGAGCCGAGCGAGAAGGGGAGCGCGACCGATGAGTAGGCATACGCTCTCGGTGCTCGTCGAGAACAAGCCCGGCATCTTGGCCAGAGTGGCCTCGCTGTTCTCCCGGCGCGGGTTCAACATCGACTCGCTCGCGGTGGGCACGACGGAGCACCCCGAGATCTCCCGGATGACGATCGTGGTCAACGTCGAGGACCTGCCGCTGGAACAGGTCACCAAGCAGCTCAACAAGCTGGTCAACGTGCTGAAGATCGTCGAACTCGACCCGACGACCTCCGTTCAGCGCGAGCTCATCTTGATCAAGGTGCGCGCCGATGCCGAGACCCGCTCGCAGGTCCTCGAGACCGTGCAGCTGTTCCGTGCCAAGGTCGTCGACGTTGCCTCCGACGCGGTCACCGTGGAGGCGACGGGTCGGCGCGACAAGCTGGAGGCCCTGATCCGGGTGCTCGAGCCGTTCGGCATCAAGGAGCTCGTCCAGTCGGGCATGGTGGCCATCGGCCGCGGCGCCCGGTCCATCACCGACCGTTCCCTGCGCGCCCTCGACCGCAGCGCGTGATCGGCTCCTCCTCCCGGTCGGGGCGAGGGGAGGAGCCACCGAAAACAGGAAGGCAAGGTAAGTGGCTGAGATCTTCTACGACGATGACGCCGACCTGAGCGTCATCCAAAACCGGCACGTGGCGGTGCTCGGATACGGCAGTCAGGGGCACGCGCACGCGCTGTCGCTGCGCGACTCCGGGGTCGACGTGCGGGTCGGGCTGCCCAAGACGTCCAAGAGCCGCGAGAAGGCCGAAAGCGAGGGCGTCCGGGTCGTCACGCCGGAGGAGGCGTGCGAAGAGGCCGACGTGATCATGGTGCTGATCCCCGACCACCTGCAGCGGGCGCTGTACGCCGAGGCGATCGAGCCGGCGCTGGTCGAGGGCGACGCGCTGTTCTTCGGGCACGGGCTGAACATCCGGTTCGACCTGATCAAGCCCCCGGAGGGCGTCGACGTCGCCATGGTGGCGCCGAAGGGCCCGGGACACCTCGTCCGCCGCCAGTTCACCGCGGGGCGCGGCGTGCCCGTGCTCGTGGCCGTGGAGCGCGACGCCACGGGGAACGCCTGGCCGCTCACCCTCTCCTACGCCAAGGGCATCGGCGGCACCCGCCCCGGCGCGCTGAAGACGACGTTCACCGAGGAGACCGAGACCGACCTGTTCGGCGAGCAGGCCGTGCTCTGCGGCGGCGTCTCCGAGCTGATCAAGGCCGGTTTCGACACGCTCGTCGCCGCGGGCTACCAGCCCGAGGCCGCGTACTTCGAGTGCCTGCACGAGATGAAGCTCATCGTGGACCTCATGTACGAGGGCGGCCTGACCAAGATGCGCTGGTCGGTGTCGGACACCGCCGAGTTCGGCGACTACACGCGCGGCCGCCGCATCATCACCGACCAGACCCGCGAGGAGATGCGCAAGATCCTCAGCGAGATCCAGGACGGCTCGTTCGCCAAGGAACTCGTCGCGGAGTTCGACGCCGGTCGCCCCAACTTCCTCAAGCGCCGCGAAGAGGAGCAGAACTCGCCGATCGAGCAGACCGGCGCCAAGCTGCGCCCGATGATGAGCTGGCTCAACGACTGACGTCCGGGGTCGCCGGCCTGGTGGCGCCCCGGTGGGTGAGGCGGCGCCACCAGGCGCGGGCCAGGCGGTGGGCCCGGCCGGGGACGGCGATGGCGAGATGGCCGTCGCCGGTGACGTAGACGGTCGCCTCGGGCCGGTCGGGCAGCGAGCCGTCCAGGCCGGGGTCTTTGACCGACCCGAACGGAGCCTGCCTGACCAGGCCGAGGGCCTGGACGGACACGTGGACGTCCCACTGACCGGGCGGCAGCCCGGCGGGCGCCACCATCGCCGTGAACTCGCCGCCGCCCGCACCCGGGCGGGAGTCGCCGCACGGCTCCGCGTCGATGCGCAGCTCTGCGCGGGTCGCCCGCTCGCGCAGCACGATCTCGACGTGCTGGTCACGGGCGGCGACCCGTTCGATGGCCGCACGGCCGCGGATCCGCAGCGCGTCGGCGGTCCACGACACGCCGGCGAGGTGATGATCGACTCCCACCTCGGCGGTGATGTCGGCGTCCCTTCTGGGCACGCCGCGCAGATACGGGTAGAGCGCGTAGACCCGGCCGCCCACCACGACCGCGCCCGCGTGCCGCCCCGCGGCCTCGTCGGCGATCAGCCGTGCCAGCTCGTCGATCAGGTCGTGCCGGATGCAGAAGGCCCGTATCCGGTGGTCGACGGGCAGCCGGGCCCGGATCTCGTCGGTCAGCGACTCGGCCAGCAGCCGGCGGGTGCCGGCCACCAGCTGCCGGCGCAGCTCATCGTCACAGGCCAGGAATCGTTCGTCGTAGTCGTCGAGCGCCTGACGCACGTACGCCGCCGGATCGGCCGATGCCTCGCCCGGACCCAGGTGGTTATCGCCCTGATTCGCGGTGATATCACCAGGTTGGAGTGCCGTCATCTTCCCCCCTGACCCCCGTGATGACTGCACTGAGTAACGTTAGTGGGTCGCGCCGTGACGGGTGGGCGACATGGCGGGTGGCCCGGCGGTGATCCCCCGGGCACCACTAGAGTGCCCGCGGTGAGACACCGCGCCGACGGGGCCCGGGGGACCGACGGACCCGAAGGCGAGAGAAGGGGAGCGGCGACGATGCGGGTGGCGGCGCGTGCCACGCGGGCGGGGGAGCCCATCCGGCGGACGCACGACGGCAGGCTGGTGGTCGCCCTGTCCGGAGCCGCCGCCGTCGTCTACGCGACGTACGCGCTGCTGCGCTTCCACACGTTCCTCACCGGCTCGTACGATCTGGTGATCTTCGACCAGGCGATCCGCTCGTACAGCCGCTTCCACTTGCCGGTCTCGATCGTCAAGGGCGTGCACAACGGCTTCGGGCCCGACTTCGCCGTGCTCGGCGACCACTTCTCGCCGATCCTTGTGCTGCTGGCGCCGTTGTACTGGCTCTGGGACGACCCGCGGACGCTGCTGCTGGCGCAGGCGGTGTTGTTCGCCGCGGCGATCCCGCCGCTGTGGGTCTTCACCCGCCGCGAACTCGGCCGCGCCGCCGCCTACTGCGTCGCGGCGGCGTACGCCCTGTCCTGGCCGATCGCCTCCGCGATCGCGTTCGACTTCCACGAGGCGGCGTTCGCGCCGGTGCTGACGGCCGTCATGCTCGAGCGCTTCCAGGCCGGGTGGCGGGCGTCCGAAGGCGCCGGGAGGTCGCTGGCGCGCGCGTGGGGGCGGCACGACCCGCGTCTGCACGGCGTGCTGGCCGCGCTCGCGCTGCTGCTGGTGAAGGAGGACATGGGGCTGCTCGTCGCCGGGTACGGGCTCTATCTGCTGGTGACGCGGCGCGAGCGGACGCTCGGTGCCGCCTTCGTGGTGGCCGGGCTCGCGGTGACGTGGCTGGCGGCTCGGGTCCTCATCCCGGCCTTCGGCGGGGACCCGGACTACTACTGGGCCTACGGCGCGCTCGGGGACGACCCGCCGGAGGTCATCGCGCACATGGTCACCCGGCCGTGGGACGCGCTCCGGCTCCTCGTGACGCCGCCGATCAAGGCGGGCACGCTGGCGCTGCTCATGCTGCCGGTGCTGTTCGCGCCGCTGCGGTCGCCGCTTGTCCTCGCCGCGCTGCCACTGCTCGCCGAACGAATGCTCGCCAGCCGGTTCGGGAACTGGTGGGAGCCGCGGTTCCACTACAACGCCTTCATTGTGGTGGTGCTCCTCGCGGCCGGCGTCGACGGCGCCCGCCGGTTCCGCGCGGACGTTCGCCGGTGGCGGGTGGACGTGGGCGTCGCGTGGGCGGCCGCGGCGCTCGCCGTCACGGTCGCGGTGGCCGGGTTCTATCCGCTGGTGAGCGTGCTCAATCCGGCCAACTACCAGCGGGACGCGAGGATGCGGGCCGCCGCGGCGGCCGTGGCCACCGTCCCGAGCGGCGCCGAGGTGGAGGCCCCGAACGCGCTTGGCCCCCAGTTGTCCAGCCGGGCCCGCGTGCTGCTGTGGGACGAACGCCCGCGGTGGGCGCCCTGGGTGATCGCCGACGTCGGGCGGCCGACGTTCCCGTTGCTTTCGGTGGCGGCTCAGCGTGACCGGCTCGCTCTGCTGCTGCGCAGCGGGTACCACGTCGTACGCCAGGACGCCGGATTCGTCGTCCTCAGGCGGTGACGCATGCTCGCCACGGCCTCCAATCCATTCTTTCTGAACTTGACAAATCTGGTTAAAAAAGCATCCTGGACTTCCCCCAACCGGACCGAGATGATGGGGAAGTGGAAAATTTACCGGACACCATGGCTCCCGCCGTGGACCTGGCCGACCTGGACTTTTGGGCGCAGCCGGCCGAGCGGCGCGACAAGGCGTTCGCCTCGATGCGCGCCACCGATGAGAAGGTGTATTGCCCTCGCCGCGACGGACCCGGCTTTTACGCCCTGACCAAATACGGTCAGGTGGTCGAGGCAAGCCGCAATCCCAAGGTGTTCAGTTCCGAGCCGACCGCCAACAGCCTGGACGACCCGCCGCAGGCCGCCCGGCCGTTCCTGGGTTCGATGCTCAGCCTCGACGACCCGCGGCACGCCCGGCTGCGCCGCATCGTGGCGCGCCGGTTCACGCCGCGCATGATCAAGCGCACCGAAGACGACGTCGCGGTGCTGGCCCGCGACATCGTGGACGCCTTCATCGAGCGCGGACCGGGCGAC
>DASTYC010000002.1:0-99361 GCA_035765195.1 Streptosporangiaceae bacterium | reverse complement strand
TCCAGCGCGTCTGGCCGCCTGCCATGCGGTTGAGGGCGCTGCGCGAGAACGAGCCGCCGACTGGGAAGCCGCCGCTGAAGCCGGCGACGACGTTCGCTGCGCCCTGGCTGACGAACTCGCGGTCGGGATCCCACGGCTGCCGCTCCTTGGCGGCAAGCGTGCGCGCCACTGACGCCGGCTCGGCGAAGCCGACGAGCGCGATGATCGACCCGCCGAGCAGGAGCGACGGGACGTCGCCCCACGGCAGGTCGAAGCTGATCGGCGGCAACCCGGCGGGGACGTCGCCCACGGTCTTGCCGTCGAAGCCGAGGACCTCGACCGCGAGCATCCCGAGCACGATCGCCACCAGCACGCCGGGGAACATCGGGTGCAGCCGCGGCGAGAGGCGAACGACCAGGATCGTGGCGACGGTGAGCGCGACCGCGCCGGCGAGCCACGCCCCCGGGTCGCCGAGCGCGTCGAATGCCTCCTCGAGGATGCCGCCGTCGCCGGCGGCCACCCCGAGCGCCGCCGGCAGCTGCGACGCGACGATCAGGGCCGTCGCGGCCGGCACGAACCCCACCAGCACCGCGTGCGACATCAGGTAGGCGATGACGCCCGCGCGCAGCAGGCCGATCGCCAGGCGCGCGACGCCGACCACCACGGCCAGCAGCAGCCCCAGCTCGACGTATTCCGGGCTGCCCGGCGGCGCGAGCGCCGACAGCGTCGCGAACGCCAGCAGCGAGGTCAGCGCCGTCGGCCCCGTCTGCAGGTGCGGCGAGGAGGCCAGGAACGCCGCCGCGATCGGCGGCAGCGCGGCGGCGTACAGCCCGCGGTGCGCGGGCATGCCCGCGAGCTGGGCGTAGGCGAGCGCCTGCGGGATCAGGATCAGGGCGACGCTGAGCCCTGCGACGACGTCGCCGCGGCCGAGCGCGGAGCGCCGGGCGGGTCGGTGGTCGCGGGCGCTCAGCGGACCCGCTCAGCCATGGGCGACACCCTCACGCTC
Organism: Streptosporangiaceae bacterium; assembly: GCA_035765195.1. Taxonomy (GTDB): domain Bacteria; phylum Actinomycetota; class Actinomycetes; order Streptosporangiales; family Streptosporangiaceae; genus CALAED01. Next base: position 98,376 of record DASTYC010000002.1, on the reverse strand, counting down.
CACCGGGTACCCGCGCTCCTGCCAATCGACCATGCCGCCCATCACGAGGCGCGCGTCGCGGCCCGCGCGCAGCAGCATCGACGCCACCGCGGCGCTGCGCGTCTGGTCGCCGCAGACGATCGCCAGCGGCTCGCCGGCGGGCAGCTCCTCCGCACGCTGCCAGGCCTCGCCGGACGGCAGCAGCCGCGCAGACGGGATGTGCCCGTGGCGGAACTCGAATCCCTCGCGCACGTCGACGATCACGTGGTCGTCGAGCGCCTCGTGGAGCTCGTCGACGTCGAGCAGCGGCAGCTGCGCGGTGGGCTTCCCCGCCGCCGTCCAGGCCGCCAGCCCGCCCTCGAGGTGGCCCGCGACGTCGAACCCGGCCTCGCGCAGCAGCTCCACCGCGACGCGGGCGATCGGCTCCGGCTCGGCGTGCACGACCAGCCGCTGCGTGCGCGGAAGCACGAGCTCGGCGCGGTCGGCGAGGTCGGCGCGGTTGAACTGCATCGTGATCGCCCCGGGGACGTGGTCCGCAGCGTACGGGCGCGGCGCCCGCAGGTCGAGCACGACGGCGCCGGCGTCGACCGCGGCGGCGACCTCCTCCGGCGTCATCGCACGGCCCCCCGGACCTCCTCCTTGGACAGCAGCCCGAGGTTGTACGACTTGATGCGGCGGTAGTCGTCGGGGAACGGCCGCACCGTGTCGCGCACGAAGGCGGCGAACGCCGCGGCGTCGGGCTGCGAGAGCGCGAGGTTGTGACGGCGCTCGAACCCGACCGTCGAGCTCGCCTTGCCGCTCATGTTCACGCCGCCGCAGGTGGAGCCGCCGTAGTGGTTGGGGAACACCTCGACGTGGTCGGGCAGCGTGAACAGACGCTCGCGGATCGAGCGGAACTGCGTCTCCGCGCGCTCGGCCTCGCCCATCACGTCCATCGCCTGGTCGCCGATCAGCAGGTCGGGACGGCCGACGTCGCCCACGAACAGCGAGTCGCCGGTCAGCACGCACCACGGCTCGTCCGCGCGCGCGTGGTCGGTGACGAGGTAGGCCGTGTGCTCGGGCGTGTGGCCGGGGGTGTGGAGCGCCTGCACCTCGACCTGGCCGATCCGCAGCGACTCGCCGTCGCGCAGCGGCTCGAACGGGTAGTTGACGAGCCCCCGCGCGGACTCGTGCAGCCGGTGGGAGGCGCCCGTCATCTCTGCGAGCTCGCGCGCGCAGGAGAGGAAGTCGGCGTGCAGGTGGGTCTCGAGCACGGCGACGATGTCGAGCGCCAGGTCGGCCGCCTCGAGCACGTAGAACTCGGCGCCGAGGTCGTCGATCGGGTCCACGACCACGCCCTGGCGCGCCCGCGCGCAGCCGAGCACGTACGAGGCCTGGCCCAGCGGCTCGTGGCGGAACTGCTTGAAGATCATCGCGCGCTCACTCCCCGCCCTTGCGCAGGTGGAACGAGAAGGCGCCGTCCTCCTCGCCGGTCGCGAGCAGCTCGTTGCCGGTGTCCTCGGCCCACGCCGGGACGTCGGCGAGCGAGCCGCGGTCGGTGGCCAGGAGCTTCAGCACCTGCCCCGGCAGCAGGTCCCGCATCGCCTTCGCCGCCTTGACGATCGGCATCGGGCAGAGGAGGCCGCGCGCGTCGAGCACGCAGTCGGCCTGCAGGGTTCCGTCGGACATGCTCTCCTCCTAGATGAACAGCGTGACGTGGCCGCGGCGGGCCTCGGACAGGAAGGCGGCGGCGCCGCCGAACTCGACGCCCTCGATGAACTCGGAAGGCTCGTAGCCGAAGACGTCGACCGTCATCTGGCAGGCGATCAGCCGCACCTCGGCCTCCCGCGCGGCGTCGAGCAGCTCGCGGATCGTCGCGACGTTCCGCTTCGCGAAGCGCTTCTTCATCATCGCGGTCGCCGCCGGGATCATCCCCGGCATCGCGGTGAGCAGGTCGGGCATCGGCACCGGCATCGGCATCGCCGGGTTGCCGACGGGCCCGATCTTGAGCTTGCGCTCGAAGTCGCGGTGGATGATGTTGAGCCCGTAGAACGTGAAGAAGACCGCGGTCTCCATCCCGCTCGCCGCGGCGGTGGTCGCCAGGATCAGCGGCGGGTAGGCCCAGTCGAGCGTCCCCTTGGACGCGATGATCGCCGTGCGGCGCGCCGCCGCGTCGCGCGCGAGCGCGCGCTCGACCTCCTCGCGCACCATCCGCCGCAGCTCCTCGCCGGCGACGTCGGGGGTCGCCGCCGGGGCGGCGTGTGCCTCATCGAGCATGTGTGACCTCTCTCTCCTCGGCCTGGTGGCGCGCGTGCGCGAGCACCCGCGCCGTCCCGTCGGCCCGTTGCTGCCAGTGGCGCGCGATCGCGCCCGGTGCCACGCGCGCCGGCCGGTCCGCGGCACGGCGCGCCTCCTCCTCGAGCCACCCGAGCGTGGCGGGAGCGTCCTGCGCCATGAGGTTGCGAAGCACGTAGCGTCGCTCCGCGACCCGCAGCGCCAGACCCGTCTCGCGCGCGGCGCGCGCGAGGTCGTCGCGGGTCAGGATCAGGCCGCTGCGCGCCGGCGCCAGCAGCGCGTCGAGGAACGCGCCGCCGCCCGTGCGCTCAGGCGGCTCGAGCGGCGCCGCGAGCGCGAGCTGGGCGGGGAGCGGCTCGTCGCCCGCGAGCAACCGCTCGGACTCGCTGCGCAGCACCGCCCCGAGCAGTTCCCCCCACGCCCGATACGCCGGCGCACCGATCTCCGCGACCTTCGCCAGCCACGGGTCCAGCCACGAGAGCAGGTGCTCGTGCAACACCAGCGCCCGAGCGAACCGCGAGACAAAGGGGTCTGACCCCGTTGTCTCGCTGCGGGCGGCGTACGAGACAGAGGGGTCTGACCCCATTGTGTCGCTGAGGGTGGCGTAGAGGCCGAGGAGGGTGGCGAGGTGGTCGGGTTCGGCGGGCGGGACGAGGCCGAGCGCGCGCCAGACGCCGGCGGCGCGGTCGCGCGCCTCGCCGCCGAGCATCCCCTCGGGCCCGAGATGGACCGAGGCGTAGGGCGGCAGCTGGAGCTCGAACAGGTCGGTGTGCTCGGACGCGGTCGGGCTCGCGGGCAGCTCGAGCGCGGCGACCAGCCGCTCGTGGCCGGCGGCGGGCGGCTCGCAGAGCACGGCCAGTGCGCGCAGGAGCTCGCTCACCGCGCCTCGACCTCGTCGCCGGCCAGCCGGTAGGCGTCGCGCGAGGGCTTGAGCGGCCGCAGCAGCCAGTACGGCCGCCGCGTGCCGTCGGGGGAGACCGCGCAGGCCGGCCGCGTCGCCTCCAGCCAGCGCCGGTAGGCGTCGTGCGCGGCGCGCGTGTCGACCGCGATGTCCCCGACCGCGTCGCCCGGCTCGGCGCGGCGCACGCGCACCGCCTGGTGCCAGCAGTGCATGCCCGAGACGGGGTCGGGATGGACGGGGAACGCCAGGTTCTGGTGCACGCCGACGTCGCTCCACCAGATGCGCCGCGTGTCCGCGTCGGCGGAGTCGAACGGCCGCACGCCGTGGCGCCGCCGCATGTCCCAGCGCCCATCGCCGCGCGAGAGGTCCACCGTCGCCATCGCCTGCCGCTGGCCGCCCGCGTGCGGCTTCCAGCGACCCATATGGTGGCTGCAGGCGACGACGCCCGGCCGGATCCCCTCGGTCACCCAGGCGCGCAGCACGAAGTGCCCGATCTCCGTCTCGACCCGCAGCGGGTCGCCCGTGCGCACGCCGCCCAGGCGCTCGGCGTCGCGCGGGTGCAACCACAGCGGGTTGGTGTGCGCGATCTCGTCGAGCCACTTGGCGTTCGCGCTGCGCGTGTGGATCTGGACCGGCAGCCGGAACGTGGACAGCAGCACCAGCTGGTCGCCGGCCAGCGCGTCGGGGTGCACGTGGCTGCGGATGTAGGTGGGGATCGCGTACTCCGGCCAGCCCCAGTCGGCGAGCGTCGACGAGTAGAACTCCAGCCGCCCGCTCGGCGTCGGGAAGCCGCGGCGCACCTCGCCGTCCACGAGCACGCCGACCGGCCGGCGGCCTTCCGCGTCGGGGTCGGGCGTCGGCAGCGGCACGACGTTGGGCACGGCCGGCTTCGGCGCCCGCGTGAACACGCGGCCGTGCGCGCCTACCGCGACGTCCTCGAGCTCGGCGTCGTCCACCGGCTGCTCGTGCAGCTGCCCGACCCCGCGCGCGATCTCGAAGGCGCCGTAGCGGCGCATGTAGGCGAGCGGCGTCAGGCCCTCGGCGGCGGCGCGCTCGGGCAGGCCCGGCACCGAGTGCGCGAACATCCAGGCGTAGTACTCGTCGACCGTGAGCTTCTCGCCCGGGCGCTCGAGCGACTCGTGGTGCCGGCGGATGCCGAGCTCGCCGTCGGGGTCGATCCGCCACGAGAGGTCGATCCAGAACTCGTTCTCCTCCCAGACCTCGCCCGGGTTGACCTCGCGCGTGTCGGCGACGGGCTCGCCGAGGCGCTCGCGCGCGGCGCGCAGGACCGGCTGGCGGAAGCCGACCCACTGGCCGTCGTACTGCTCGTAGGAGTGGACGTCATGACGCTCCGACGAGTGGCCCATCGGCAGCACGTAGTCGGCGAAGAACGCGGTTTCGCTCCAGGTCGGCGTGAGCGCCACGTGCAGGCCGACGAGCGACTCGTCGGTCAGCGCCTCGAGCCAGGAGAAGCCGTCCGGGTTGGTCCAGACGGGGTTGTAGACGCGCGTGAAGTAGACGTCGAGCGTGCCGCGGCCCTCCTTGAGGAAGTGCGGCAGCAGGAACGACAGCTCGTTCATCGCCAGCGGGTACTCCTGCGGCCAGGTCAGCGCGTTCCACGTATCCGGATGGCCGGGGACGTGCATCGGCTTCGGCACGAACTTGTTCCAGGCGTTGGGGAACGTCCCGCCCTCGGTCGCGACCGCGCCGAGCAGCGCGTTGAGCAGGAACAGGCAGCGGGCGACCTGCCAGCCGCCGAGGTTGCCGGCCGCCGCCGACCGCCAGTTGTGTGTGGACAGCCGGGTGCCGGCCCCGGCGACGGCCTCGGCGACCCGGGCGATGACCGGCTCCTCCACCCCGGACTCCGCCGCGGCGAAGGCGAAGGTGAACTCGGCGTACAGGTCGTGCAGGATCTGCTCGAACCGCTCGAACGTCGGGGGGTCGTGCGGATGCTCGGCGGCCAGATACTCGCGCCAGTTCCACCAGCGCCGCACGAACGCGCGGTCGTACCGGCCGGTCTGGATGAGGTGGCGGGCGATCGCCAGCAAGATCGCGGCCTCCGAGCCCGGCTGCGGGGCCAGCCAGTGGTCGGCGTGGGTGGCGGTATTGGACAGGCGGGTGTCGAAGACGATCAAGGTCGCGCCGCGTGCCTTGGCGTCCATGACGCGCTGGGCGTGCGGGTTGAAGTAGTGGCCGGCCTCCAGGTGGGAGCTGATCAGCAAGATCACGTCGGCGCCCGCGTGGTCGGGGCTGGGCCGGTCGATGCCCATCCAGAAGTGGTAGCCCGCGCGGGCGCCGGACGAGCAGACGTTGGTGTGCGAATTGTGGCCGTCCACCCCCCAGCTGGCCAGCACGCGCTCGGTGAAGCCGTCCTCGCCGGGGCGGCCGACGTGGTACATGATCTCGTTGCGACGGTCCTCGGTGATCGCGGCGCGGATCCGGGCGGCGATGTCGTCCAGCGCCTCCTCCCAGCTCGCCTGCCGCCAGCGGCCCTCGCCGCGGGCGCCCACGCGTTTGAGCGGGGCCAGGATGCGGTCGGGGTCGGTGACCTGGTTCAGCGTCGCCGGGCCCTTGGCGCAGTTGCGGCCACGTGATCCCGGGTGCTCGGGATTGCCCTCGAACTTGCGGATCTGGAGTGTTTCGCGGTCGACGTACGCCAGCAGCCCGCAGGCGGACTCGCAGTTGAAGCAGGTCGTGGGAACCAGCATGGTCCGGCGCTCGGCGCGGCGGGAGTCGAGCTCGACCCAGTCGTCCCAGCGTTCCTTGGGCGGGAAGGCGGCCAGGTGGATCCGGCTGGCACCTGGGTAGAAGGTCTCACCGCGTGCCTTGGTGTCCCGCTCGGCCGCGCTGACCCGGTCGCCGATCCGCTCCAGCTCCGACATGATCCTCCCAGCGCTCATCGTGTTCAGGCCAGCGGTACGGACTGGCCGGCCTGGACGTAGGCGTGCTCGTAGGCGACGAGCCCGGCGAGAGCCAAGGGCGCCACCCAGGCGCCGGCGAACGGGGCCGCCAGCCCGGCCGTCGTCAGCGCGAGCCCGGCCCAGAACAGCCGCGCGTATCGGCCGTGCGTCATGGCCCGCACGGCGAGGTGGGCGTGCTCGGTGGGATGCGGGAGCGTCACCTCGCCGAAGACCAGCAGCACGTGCGCCGCGGCGGCCGCGGCCAGCACCCACCCCAGCGGCGTGACCGCGTCGGCGTCCGCCCAGACGGCGAACGGCAGCAGCGCCGCCGCCCCCGCCAGGCCGGCCTGCACCAGCAGATGGACCGGCAACAGCGGGCTCTGCCACAGGTCACGGCCCTTGGCCTGGGCGAAGAGGTAGGCCGTGTAGACCGCGGTCGCCGCGGCCAGCGGAACTCCCGGCACCGCGAGCGCCTGCCGCGTGCCGGGGCCGTCGAGGCTCCAGGACAGCGGGCCGGACAGCAGGCCGAAGAGCACCTGCAGGCCCAGCACGCCCGCGTACCCGGCGAGGATCACTCCGCCGCGCACCAGCCAGCTGCGCCACTGCGGCCGGGTCAGGATGTAGCCGAACCGCGCCGGATGCTCCAGGTCCCAGATCAGCAGCCCGGCGGTGGCGGCGAGGAACACCGCCGCCAGCAGCGGCGCGGCCCACACCGTGAGCGCGCCGGTCCACGACACGACGCCGCCCACCGCCAGCAGGGTCGCCACGAGGTAGGCGCCGGCGGCCACGCCCTTCGTCCAGGTGTACAGGCTGACCCGCCAGTCCCACGGCACCCGGTGCCCGATGTCGTAGGACAGCAGGGCGGCGGCGCTGCTGTTGCCGGAACCCGGATGCCCCGAGACGACCTGCCCGGGTCCCCGCTGGATCTCGCTCCAGGCGAAGGTGTCGCCGCCCGGGCTCAGCGCGGCGAGCGGGTCGAGCGTCGCCTGGGTCGCGCCCCGGTAGAACAGCTTGGGCCGGGTGCCCTTCTCCGGGCGGCGGACGGCGACCGGCTCGCGGGCGGCGATACGGGCGGCATCCGATTCGGCGTCGTCGAACTGGCCGACGAGGATCGCCTGCGTGGGGCAGACCACGACGCAGGCCGGCTCGAGCCCCGCGTCGACGCGGTGGGAGCACAGGTTGCACTTCTCGGCGGAGTGGTCTTCCGGATTGATGAAGATCGCGTCGTACGGGCACGCGGCCATGCACGCCTTGCATCCGATGCAGGCGTCCTTGTCGAAGTCGACGATGCCGTCCGGCCTGGTGAACATCGCACTGGTCGGGCAGGCCGCCACGCACGGCGCGTCGGCGCACTGGTTGCAGCGGGTCACCTGGAAGGCGCGCCGTGCCTGCGGGAAGGTGCCGACGTCGACGCTCTTGACATAGGTCCTGGTGACCGACAGCGGCACCTCGTTCTCGGACTTGCACGCCGTCGTGCAGGCGTGGCAGCCGATGCACCGGCTCTGATCGACGATCTTCAGCCACTGGCGCGGCTCGCCGCCGTCGTCGTTCACGGCGTCGGCGGGGTTGACCGCGTTGTCGTGCGCGCGGATGTCATCGGGTGGCACGGCTCCACTCCAGATCATCGGACGGTCGCGTCGTCTCGTGCGGGAGCCGCCCCGGCCTCGGATGCCCCGGCGGCCCGGCCGGACTCGCCGCCGACGCTGCCGCAGACGATCGCGCAAAGCTCCGCGATCGTGTCGTCGATGATGCGGTAGCGAACCACCTGGCCGTCGCGACGCCGCCCCACGATGCCACCGGCGGCCAGCCGCTGGAGGTGCTGTGAGGTGTTGGCCGTCGACGTGCCCGCGGCCTCGGCGATCTGACCCACCGCGCACTCGCCGCACTCGTGCAGCACGCTGACGATCTTCAGCCGGGTCGGGTCGCCGAGCAGGGCGAACCGCCGGGCGACGTCGTTGAGGAACGAGTCCGGGACCACCGCCATGGATGCGACCATAGAGCTTGCATTTTCAAATAGTCAATAGATTAATTAAAAGCCGTAGACTCCAGCCGACTTGCGGGAGCGCACTATGGACTTCGAGGTCTTCGTCACCCCCGGACTGGGTGACAACAGCTATCTGGTCGTCGCGGGCGACGAGGCGCTGGTCGTCGACCCGCAGCGCGACGCGTGGCGGTTCGAGCGCGCCGCCAGGGCGCGCGGCGCCGTCATCAAGGCCGTGCTCGAAACCCATGCGCACAACGACTACGTGTCCGGCGCGCACGAGTTGCGGGCTGCCACCGGGGCCGAGATCGTCGCGCCCGCCAAGGGCCGCTATGAGTTCCCGCACCGGCCGGTCGACGAGGGCGACGAGGTGTCGCTCGGCGACCTGCGGCTGGTGGCCATGGCCACGCCGGGCCATACCTTCGAGCACATCTCGTGGCTGGCGTACGAGGCCGGCGCTCCGGCCGCCGTGTTCAGCGGCGGCAGCCTCCTCGTCGGCAGCGCGGGCCGGCCCGACCTGCTCGGCGACGCGTACACCGACGCCCTCGCCCGCGCGCAGTACGCGACCCTCGCCAGGCTGGCCGCGCTGCCGGACACGGCGTTGGTGCTGCCCACCCATGGAGCGGGCAGCTTCTGCGTCGCCGCGATGCCCACCACGCGCCGGACCAGCACCATCGCCGCCGAACGGGCGGAGAACCCGCTGCTCACGGCGGTCGGCTACGACGACTTCCACGCCGAGCTGTGTGGCGAGCTGATGGCCTACCCGGCCTACTACGCGCACATGGCCGCGCTCAACCGCGCCGGCGTCCCCGTGCTCGGCGGCGTCCCGCGAGTACCCGCGCTGAGCGCGCGCGCCCTCGCCGAGCGGCGCGACAGCGGCGCCTGGGTGATCGACGCGAGAGACCGGGACGCCTTCGCCAAGGCGCACATCCCGGGCTCCGTCAACATCGAGCTCAACTCCGGATTCGGCAGCTACGTCGGCTGGATGCTGCCGTTCGACGCGCCCCTGGCGCTCGTGCTGCCCGAGCCGCACGAGGAGTCGCTGACCGAGGCGGTCACCCAGCTGCTGCGGATCGGCTGGACGAACATGGCGGGTCGCCTCGCGGGCGGGATCGACGCATGGGACGGCGAGCCGCGCTCCTACCCCACGGCGGGGATCGACGAACTCTGCGCCGCGATGGAGCGCGGCGACGACCTTGTCGTGCTCGACGTCCGACAAGACCTCGAATGGGGGTGGGGCGTCATCCCCGGCAGCACGACGATCTTCGTCGCCGACCTGCCGCACCGACTCGGCACCCTGCCCCGCGACCGCCCGACCTGGGTCATCTGCTCCAACGGCCACCGCGCCGCTATCGCCGCGAGCCTGCTCGATCGTGCCGGCGTTCCGGTGCGGCTCGTCGGGGCGGCCGGCGTCGCGGAGTGGCGCCGGCACTGCGGACGGCTTACATAAGAGGATTGAGTACCAGGTAGCCGTCCAGGCGGGATACCTGGGCGGTGTCGGGGTCGGGAGGGAGTGCGTGGCCGAGGGGGCCGGTGCGGACTTCGCTGATCCATTGGTCGTGTTGGTATTCGTGGTTGATCAATGCTGTCAGCAGGTGGGTGGCGACGATGGTCAGTTGGGCCGGGGCCGCGACCTGGCCGTCGGCGATGTTGTTCATTCGCGCGTGTACGCGTTCGGCCACTGTCTCGCGGAAGGCGGTGAGCCGTTCGACGGTGGGCAGTGCTCCTCGGAAGCGCTCTGGCTGCGCGGAGTCCATGAGGGCGTCCAGTTCGGGGTCGGGGCTGGGCTCGGCGGCGGTGAGATTGCGGATCATGAAGTGGGCGACGTGGGCTTGGTGGCCGAGGTGCCAGCCGATCGCGCTGGAGTTCTCGTGTGGCCGCCAGGTCACCTCGTCGGGGCTGAGGTCCTTCCACAGCTGATCGGTGTAGGCCAGGGCGCGGTCGTATTCGCGCAGAAGCGCTTCCACCTCGTGCATGGGTCACCTTTCATCAGCGAGTCGAGCTTGGTGCCGCTGGGTGCGATCGCCCGTTCGCCGTCATCGGCTACGGCCTTCGGGGGCGGCCTGTAGGTCCTTCCGATCTCAGATCACCCGGGCGGCGATATCGTTCGCCGTCGCCTGGAGGGTGGGCCCGAGCCGGTTGACGAGCTCGCTCATCGCCACCGGTGACCATGGGATGGCCACGTTGACGGCCGCGACGACCTCGCCGGACCGTGCGCGTACGGGTGCGGCGATCGCCCGGAGCGCGGTTTCGAGCTCTTCGTCGTTGACGGCGAGTCCGGTGCGCCGCACCTGTGCGAGCTCGGCGAGCAGCGCGTTCTTGTCGGTCTTGGTGTGCGGGCCCCGTTGGACGAGTTCGATGCGGTCCAGGAGCCGGTCGAGGTCGGGGCGGGGGAGGTGGGCGAGCAGGGCCTTGCCGGTCGCGCTGCAATAGGCCGGTATGCGCGAGCCGACTTGCAAGGTGAACTCGAGGTGGTGGTAGCGGCCGGGCCGGCCGCGTACGCGGTCGATGAGGATCACGTCGGTGTCGTCGCGGATCGCGAGGTTGGACGTGTGACCGGTCGTGTCGGTGAGCCGGCGCAGGTGAGGGGCCGCGAGCTCACGTAGCTCCAGCGAGGCGAGCGTCGAGAACCCCAGGTCGAGGACGCGCGGGCCGAGCCGGTACTTGCGGGTCGCGTCGTCCTGCTCGAGGAAGCCGAGCGAGGTGAGGGTGGCGACGTAGCGGTGTGTCGTGCTGCGGGTGAGGGAAAGCTCGTGTGCCAGCTCGCTGATCCCCAGCGTCGTGCGGCCCGGGGTGAACGCGCAGAGGATCGCGAGTCCGCGCTCGAGCGATTGGGAGAGCCCGGCGCCGTCGGCTGCCTGTCGCATGTCCCGGATATTAGAACGTTGAACGATAGTTCCGAATAATAGAACACGATATTGACTAGTGGAACACGCCGTTCCTAGCATCGCGCCACATGGCGGGAGGGGACCGGCGATGAGCAGGTGGCGGCTACGACGACGCGTCCGACAGCGTTGGCCGGCGTGGCTCAGCGCGTTGACCGTGCTCGCCCGCGGCGTGAGCGCCCACCGGACCACCACCGCAACACGCCACCTGAACGGCGACCGAACATGCGCACACAGGTAGCGATCATCGGCGCCGGGCCGGCCGGACTGCTGCTGTCCCATCTCCTGGGCCTCGGCGGAGTCGAGTCGGTCATCGTCGAACGCCGTAGCGCCGACCATGTCAAGGCCCGGATTCGCGCCGGGATCCTCGAATCCGCCACGGTCGACTTGCTCAAGGAGGCGGGTCTGGGCGAGCGGCTGAGCGAGGAGGCGCTCGAACACCGGGGGATCTATCTGCAGTGGCCCGGTGAGCGGCATCACATCGACTTCGTGCGGCATGTCGGGAGACCGGTGTGGGTCTACGGACAGACCGAGCTGACCGCGGACCTGATGGCCGCCCGCGAACGCGCCGGGCGGCCCGCCTTCTACGAGGCCGACGACGTGACGCCGCACGACATCGAAGGCGGCCGACCGTACGTCACCTTCCGCGACGTCCGGGGCGAACGCCATCGCATCGACGCCGACGTGATCGCCGGCTGTGACGGCTTCCACGGCCCGGCCCGGCAGACCATGCCGGCCGCCGGTCGACAGAGCTGGGAACGCACCTACCCGTTCGCCTGGCTGGGCGCGCTCGCCACCGTCGCGCCCTCCACCGACGAGTTGATCTATGCCTGGCACCCTGACGGGTTCGCCCTGCACAGCATGCGTTCACCGCACGTCAGCCGGTTCTACCTCCAGGTCGGCCCGGACGAGGACATCAACGACTGGAGCGACGACCGCATCTGGGAGGCGCTCGCCACCCGGCTCGGCGCCGGCCACCTGGGCTGGCGCCTGCGCACCGGCCCCATCACCGAAAAGAGCGTGCTGCCGATGCGCAGCTTCGTCACTACGCCGATGCGCCACGGGCGGCTGTTCTTGGCCGGCGACGCCGGGCACATCGTCCCGCCGGCCGGAGCCAAGGGCCTCAACCTCGCCGTCGCCGACGTCGCCCTTCTATCCCGCGCCCTCGTGGCCTGGCTCCGCGACGGCTCCGAGGAACTCGCGCTCGGCTACTCCGACACCGCGCTGCGGCGGGTCTGGCGCTGCACGCACTTCTCCTGGTGGATGACCACGATGCTGCACCGGCACGGCGACGGCTTCGACGCCCAGCTCCAGCTCGCCCAACTGCACCGCGTCGTCACATCCGAGGCCGCCGCGCGGGAGCTCGCCGAAAACTACGCGGGACTGCCCATCGAGGCGTGATCCAACTGCCGAAGGGCGGGAAGGAGCGAACGTGCGGTACTTCACGCGGGAACCGCCCGCGCAGCGCGGTTCTCCCCGATGCGTCCCCGGCGATGGCGGACCGCGGCGAAGGGAGCTCGGCCTATGGCTGCTTCCCGAGCGCCCGGCGAGCGTCAGGCGCACCCGGGAACTCATGCGCGGCGCCCTCGTCGCCCTCGGCTTCGACGCCGAGACCGTCGGCGACGGCGTCGTCATGGTCTCCGAACTCGTGACCAATGCGATCCGCCACGCCCGCCCGCCCTACGAGCTGCGGTTGTCGTGCGACGAGGACACCCTCACCTGCGAAGTCGTCGACGCCTCGCCGGTACTACCGCCGATCCCCGGCGCCGACGGCGGCCCGCACCTGACGCTCGCCGGCATCGACGCCGCCAATGATGCCGACCTGCTCGCCGGCGGCCGCGGACTCGAAATCGTCAGCCGTCTTTCCGGCGGCCGGTGCGGAGCCTTGCCCGTCATGCTCCGCACAAGCCGACCTCCCATTTGTGGCAAGAGTGTCTGGTTCGCCCTGGATTTGCCCGGGCGGCGGTGAGGTGGAACTGGCCGGGGTGGCGCACGTTCTGCGTCGGTTCCGCTTCTACCCGCGGCCGGTCGCGGCCGGACCGCTGGTCAGGACCGACGCAATGCGCCGGAGTTCAGGCGAGTTCCTTCTGCGAATTGGCCAAAAACTCCGTGATGATCTTATCGGCCTTCTTCTTAATGATCCCGCCGCCCATGGCCGCGATCTTGCCGGCCACGGAGTACGACGCGATCAGATCCATCCGGGTGCCCCCATCGGGTAGATCGGCGAGCGATATGTCCGCGTCAAGGGTGATCGACGAGTTCACCTGCGGGTCCTTCCCGGAGGCGTGAATCTTCGCCTTCGCGGCGGGTTCGGTGACGTCGACGGAGACGTTGAGCCGGGCCTTCAGCCGAGCCGGGCCGACTCGGTCCTCGAGCACCGCCCGGTAGGACACCAGATGCTCGATCTCCTCCACCGAGTGCACGATCCCCACCCAGGCGGCCAGCGTGTCGACGTTGGTGAGAACCTCCCAGCACCGTTGCCGTGGCTGGCCAAAAGTCGCCTCGAGTTTATGGGTGTCTCCCGGCACGGGAACTCCTTCCGCGGTTCTGACCTCACCGACCGTCGCCCAGGGTGTGTGCCCGGCGGGGCCCGGGCCTTAACGTCAAAACCGACCGCAACGGGAGCGATCGACTCTCACGGCGCCCACGTCGGAGGGCAACCCGGCTGGACCGAGGCCATTCTCCCCGACGCCCCATCCGGACCGCGAGCCGCCCCCGACGAGGCGATCCAAGCCGCGAGCCTCGTCAGCCGACCAGGCGGCCGCTCCGTCCGGTCGTCTCGTTTCGACCGGCCGGTGTGTCACCGGCCGCCGGGGGCGGTGCGGGCGTCGCCGCGCAGAATCTCCAGGCGCTTGCGGTATTCGTCGGGATCGATCTCACCGCGGGCGAACCGTTCGGCGAGCAGTTGCTCCGGAGTTGCGGGCGGCTTGGCCGCCTGCTCGGTCGCTTGGGACCGGCCGGTATGGGTGAGGAAGCGGACGAGGGCGACGAGGCCGATGATGACCAGCGCCCACAACGCCACCATAGTGATGGTCATGAACGCATAGCCCCAGCCGCTCATGTGGTCGGCGTAGCCGTACATCATGGTGATCTCCTTCCTAAGCCGGGTGGTTTCGCGTAGTTATCCCGATACGGGAGCGAAGTCAGCGGTGGTCATTCATAGCTCCGCGGAGCACGCGGCACGTGGCCGCGGCGGGCAGGGGTGGCGCCGGTTAAGACTCCGCTTCCTACGCTGCTCGGCGCACTTGACCCGTCACCACCCGCCAACGTCCCCGTGGCGGGAGACCGAAGGTCCTCCTACGCCCTGTCGGAGGTCCCTACCCGCACCGGGTGGGAGTACAGAAGGGTGGAAGGCACGATGAGGTGGAGGTCATGATGGGCGTCGCCGATCTCGCGGTGCTTGTGGCCGTGAGTCCATCGCCCGGAGACCCTAAGAGAGCGATCCGATGAAGGCCCTCAACCTGGCGGGCAGAACCCGCCTACGTCCGGACACGCCCACCACATCGCCCGGCCCGTCTTTCGCCGGCCGGACCAGGCCGCTCAGGGCGTTGTGGAACACCATCGTCGGAGTGATCGCGATGCTGGTGGGCCTCGCTCCGCACGTCCTGCACCACATCGGGCTGGTGGCCGGCACCGCGCTGATCGCCGGCGCCGGCGGCACCGCCCTGTTCGCCGTCATCGGCCTGGCCGCGTCCGTTCCGTTGCTGGTGCGGCTGCGGCGCCGCTTTCACAGTTGGTGGGCCCCGGCGATCGGCCTCGGCCTCTTCGCCGTCATGTTCTCGATCTCGGCTTTCGTCATCGGCCCCGCCATTAACGGCGACGACGGCGGCGGCCGTTCACCGGCCACCCCCGCGCCCAGCACGAGCGTCGACCACAACAGCCACCACTGACTCGGCCGCGCCGCGGGGGCGCGGACTTTCTCGGCGAGGCCGGTCTCGCGTCGGCGCAGCGGCTCACCGGCTCTCCCGCGGCACGATCTTCAACGCCGCACGCAACGCCTCGGCCTCCTCCGCGGACAACTCAGCCAGGAAATGCACGAAGGCCGCCGCCGGGTTGTCGCTGGTGCCCAACGCCTCACGCATCAGCCGAGCGGTGTAGGTCTCCCGCGAGGCAACCGGCTCGTACACATATGCCCGGCCGACCCGGGTGCGGCGCAGCCAACCCTTCCTGTGCAGGTTGTCCATGACCGTCATGACGGTCGTGTAGGCGATCTCGCGGTCCCGCCGCAGATCCTCAAGGACCTCGCGGACATTGGTCGGGCGGCGGTACGACCACAGCCGCTCCATGATCGCAGCCTCGAGCTCTCCGAACCCTCGCAATGGCATGCCGGCCCCCCTATCCGCGATCATGATCGGCTCACCGGGTCGCGCGGCGGTGGCGATCAGCGCGCTACTAGAAACCATCGTAGGAGCCGCACCCGAACCCGCCCACAGCCCGAGCCCAAACGAGCCGCCAGACATCGTTAACCGACGTGACCATCTACGACCAACTTAGCCCGCATGTACTAGGAGCTGTAGTAGTTTGTCGTGCGATCTGGTGATGAGGCAGATGCGAGGGAGACGCCTGTGCGGCGCATTGACCTGCGGACGACGGTCGCGACGCTGACGGTGGCGTCCGGCGTGCTGATGGCCGTATCAGCGGGGCCGGCAATGGCCGAACGTCGGCCAAGCCCGGCGGAGCTGGGCCGGAAGGCCGAGGTCATCACCGAGCAGTACAACGCCAAGCGGCTCGCGCTGGCTCGTGCCGAGCGGGCCGAACGCGCGGCCAAGGGGCAGGTGCGGCGTGCCAGTGCCGAATACGAGCAGCTGCGCCAGTCGGTGGGCGCCCTGGCCGCCCAAAACTATATGCAGCCAGGCTCGGGCTCCGAGGTCGCCCTGTTCGCCGACGACGACCCGCAGGTCGCCCTGGACAGAAGCTCCGCGGGGCACTACTTGGCCACCCAGCGCGCGAACCAGCTGCGTCAGCTGGTCGTCGCCCGGATGGCCGCCAACCGGACCGCGGCGGCGGCACGCGACCGGGCGGCGGAGATCTCCCGGCTCACGGCCGATCTGGCCAAGAAGAAAAAGGCCATCGAAAAGCTGATCAGCACGATCCCGAGGGCGGTGCCGGGCGGCGCCGCGCCGACCGTCTCGCTGCCCAACTCGGGCAAGGCTTCGGCTGTGGTGAACGCCGCGCTGTCCCGCGTGGGCCTGCCGTACGTCTATGGCGCGGCAGGACCGAGTTCGTTCGATTGTTCCGGGCTGATGCTATGGGCCTATGCGAAGGTCGGCGTCAGCCTGCCGCACTACACCGGGGCTCAGTACAACCTGGGCACTCATGTCTCCCGTGACCAGCTGCGGCCGGGCGACATCGTGTTCTTCTACTCCGACCTCGGTCACAACGGCATGTACCTGGGCGGCGGCAAGATGGTGCACGCCCCGCGCACCGGCAAGAACGTCGAGGTCGTCAGCCTGGCGCCGTACTACTGGTCCAACTTCCAGGGTGCCGTCCGCCTCCTCTAGGGGCGGCGTGCCCGCGCGATCCGATCAGGTGGGCAGGTGCTCCTTGACGTGCCTGAGCAGGTCGGCGGTGCTCAGGTACATGGAGGGATATTCGCCGTACCAGCGTTGGGTGCCGGTCCCGTCGATCAGGACGAATCCGTGCCCCGGCATCCCGGCGTGCATACCCTTGCCGAGCGCGTTGTAGTCGCGCGACACCGAGCCGGTGGCGTCGATGAGATAGGGCGTGCGCAGGTTGAACCCGGCCAGCTGCCGGCGGACCTCGGACGCGGGGTTCATGACGATCGGCACGATGGTGACGCCGGCTTTGGCGAGGTCGCCCGCGTGCTTTTCGAACTCGGCCATCTGGTAGAAGCAGGCGTCGCAGCCCACGCCCTCGTTGAAGTACAGCACCACATTGCGGCCGTGGTAGCCGGCCAGACTGACCGCCTTCCCGCTGGTGTCCTGCAGCGTGAAGGCCGGCGCACGACGCGCGGCCCCGGTTTGGGTCGAGCCCGCGCGGGTGGTGAGCATCGCCGCGGTGACGATCCCCGCGAGCGCGACCACGACGGCCGACCACAACGCGATCCCGTGGCGGCGGGCGCGGCGGCGGGCCTGTCGGCGCCGGTCCGCCTTGAGCCGCGCGATGTTGGGCCGGTTGCCGCCGGGCTGGCCGGATCCGCCGGACTGGCCGGGTCGGCTATGCGTGGCGCGGCGCGCGGCGGAATGCGGGTGTCGCTTACTGGCGCGCCCTGAGCGGCGGTCGCCGGTGGTGGTCATGGCCGGCTCCTGACGGATGGTCGGTCCGATGGATGGCGTGAGGTGTGACAACCGGACGTGGCGATGTCGCCGGCGCCGTCCGGACCGGAGGCCTGGTCGGTGTCGAACGTCTCAGCGGCCGGTTCGCCTCGCCCAGAGGCCGTCCCGGATTCCGGCGATCGGTCCGATCTGTGGTCGCGCAGCACGGCGACGGCGAAGACGGCCACAAGGGCCAGCAGCGCCAGGCCGAGGATCGGCTCGGGGACGGGCGCGGTCCATGTCTCGATCCGGCGGAACACGCGGTCGAGCAGGCGGCCGGCGGCGACCTGGAAGCCGGGGCCGCCGGTCATCCGCTCGGCGCCGGCCAGGTAGATGACGAAGCCGCCCATGGCGGCGAACGCCGCCGCGACCGCGAGATTGACGGTGTTGGTGACCAGCGTGTACCCGCCGATGCGCAACCGGACCGTGCGCGCCGCCGGACGACGGTCGCCGAGGCGGAACCTGTCCCAAGCCAGTGCCATGACCAGCAGCGGGAAGACCATGCCGAACACATACGCCAGGCCGAGCAGCAGACCGCCCACCGGCGAGCCGGACAGCGCCGACAGCGTCATCACCCCGGCCAGCACCGGCGCGCAACATGAGGAGGCGATCCCGGAGAACACCCCGAAGGCGAAGAAGCTCGCCGAATCTCCGCGCCTCGTATCCGGCGCGCGCAAGACGGCGGGCATGCTCCACATCCGCCCGGACAAGGCCAGGCCCGCGAGCGCGAACATCAACACCCCGCCGCCGTAATACAGCGGGGCGTGAAAGCGCGCGATCGTCGCCGCCACCAGGCTGATCCCCAGCGTGATCGGCACCAGCACCAACGACAGTCCCATTGTGAACACGAACGTGAGCGGCAGCAGCCGCCAGCGATGATTCTTGGCCGCCAGGGCGAGATAACCGGGCGCCAGGAACACGATGCAGCACGGAGCGAACAGGGCCACCCCGCCGGCGAAGAACGCCGCCAGCACCGATCCCGACGTCAGCAGACCGCCGCCCATGTCACCGCGTCCCCACGGACACGGCGTCGCGGGCGGCGAGCAGCCGGGCGAGCTTGCGGCGGGGCAGCCGGCCGGCGGAGAAGAACATCCCGTCGACCAGCACCAAGGGGAACATCCCGGTGCCGTGCCGGTCCAGCAACGCCCTGCCGGGCGGGGACTGTGCCGCCACCAGCCGCACCGACAGTGGATAGGTCTCCGCCAACTCGGCCAGCGCCGTCTGCGCGTCCTCGCAGAAGTGGCACCCAGGAGTGGTCACCACGATGACCTGTGCCGGTTCCGTACCCCTCACGCCAGCCTCCAGTCGGTGGGCGCCCATTGGTTCCTCACCAGCCTCGAGCCGCATCACTGCGCTATCACCGGCGAGACCATGACGTTTCGATGAAGATCGGCCGCACCGAGGACCACCGCGAAGACCGCAGAGGTCACGGGAGAGGCGTCGATCGTCTCGACGCGACAAGACTGCTCGGGCGCGCACGCGATAACGCGGCGATAACACGTCGCCCGCGATCGTGCGGCGGCGTGTCGTCACACGCCCTGGCCGGCCCGCCGCGGAGGCAACATGGCAGAGTAGGCCAACCGGGCAGGTGGGTGATGAACAGAGCGGATGGTGCGAAGCGGCTTCATGCCCTGGTGGTCGACGACGAAGAACACCTGGCCCGGCTCGTCGCCGACTACCTCGCCCGGGAAGGGTTCACCTGCGAGGTGGCCCTCGACGGGGAACGGGCGCTCGCGCTGGCCCGCACGGCAATGCCCGACGTCGTTGTTCTCGACGTGATGCTCCCCGGGATCGACGGCGTGGAGGTGTGCCGACGGCTCCGCACCTTCAGCGACGCGTACGTCATCATGCTCACGGCGCGGGCCGAAGAGGTGGACAAGCTGATCGGGCTGGCGGTGGGCGCGGACGACTACCTGACCAAGCCGTTCAGCCCACGCGAGCTCGTCGCCCGCGTCAAGGCCATGCTGCGCCGTCCCCGGAGCGCCCAACCGGCGGACGCGGAGGCGTCGCCGCGCCGCTTCGGCGACCTGATCGTCGACCCCGCCGCCCGCGAGGCGACCGTGGCCGACGCGCCGGTCGAGCTCACCAGGCTGGAATTCGACCTCCTCGACACCCTGTCGGCCCGGCCCCGCGTCGCCTTCACCCGCCGCAGGCTCGTCGACCTCGTATGGGGCGAGTCCTGGGTCGGCGACGACCACATCGTTGACGTACACATCGCCCGGCTGCGCCGCAAACTCGGCGATGACGCCGCCCACCCGCGCTACCTGCTGACCGTCCGCGGCGTCGGCTACCGCATGGGGCCCGGCACGCGACAGGGCACGCATCAGGGCACGCATCAGGGGACACACCTCGATGCGCGGCACGACACGGGTGACGGCGGATGACCCGCCGCCCGGGACTGGCCGCGCGGCTGCTCGCCGCGCAACTCCTCGTCATCACCGCCGGAACGGTCACGTTCGCGATCGTCGCCCTCGCGGCCGGACCGCCGCTCTTTCGCACCCACCTTGGCCGGGCGCTCGGCACCGTTCCGGCCGCGACCGACCGGCACCTGCAGGACGCGTTCGCCGCAGCCACGGCCATCGCGGTGGGGGTCGGCACCGCCGCGGCCCTGCTCACCGCGCTCACGGTCAGCCTGCTCATCACCCGACGGCTGTCGCGCCCCATCCAGTCGATCGACGCCGCCGCGACGCGCCTTGCCACCGGCGACTACACCACCCGGATGCCGCCGACCGGCCTCGGCCCAGAACTCGACACACTCGCCGAAGCCTTCAACACCATGGCCACCGCCCTCCAGCACACCGAAACCACGCGGCGCCGCCTGCTCGCCGACGCCGCGCACGAGTTGCGCACCCCGTTGGCCACCCTGGAGGCCTATCTGGAGGGACTCGCCGACGAGGTACGCGCCCCCACCCAGGAGACCTGGGACATCATGTCGGACCAGACCGCCCGGCTCCGCAGGCTCATCGACGACATCGCCCTTGTCTCGCACGCCGAAGAACACCGACTGCCGCTGCGCCCGGTCCCGATCGCGCCGAACGACATCGTCACCTCGGTCGTCAACGCCGCCCGCCCCGAATACGACGCCGCGGGCGTGCGCCTCACCACCCGTCTCGCCGGCAACCCGCCGTCGCTGATGGCCGATCCGGAACGGATCGCACAAGTGCTCGCCGGGCTGCTGACCAACGCGCTGCGGCACACCCCGGCCGGCGGCCACGTCACCGTCGCCACCGAACCGGCCGACGCGGCCGACACGGTCGGCGGGGGCGGCGGGGGCGGCGGCGCCGACGCGGCCGTGCGGATCGTCGTCACCGACACCGGAGAAGGCATCGCCCCACAGCACCTGCCCCACGTCTTCGAACGCTTCTACCGCGCCGACACCGCCCGCGACCGTGCGCACGGCGGATCCGGAATCGGGCTCACCATCGCCCGCGCCGTCGTCGCCGCGCACGGCGGAACCCTCACCGCCGCCAGCGACGGCCCCGGCACCGGCGCGAAATTCACCATGACGCTGCCGAGCGGCACACCCTCAAGGGCATAGGCCGTCGGCATCCTCACGCCAGCCCGTCGGAACGGCGAATCAGCAAGGAAGCGGAACGGCCATCAGCGCCAAGGCGGCGGTCCCCAGCGACCCGGCCAGGGCCGCGGCGGCGGTGACAAACGCCAGCGCTCGCCCACGCGTGGGAGCGTCGGTGGCGTCCGCCTCGAGGCGAGCGAGCCGCCGTGCCAGGGCCTCCCCACGGGGACCTGTCTCAGGAGTCCCGGCCGCGGCAAGCGCGCCGGTCGGGCTGGGCAGGACCGTCAGGCGGCGCAGCGCCGCTGACAGGCTGTGCGGGCCGCATCGGCGTGCGGCCGCATCGTCGGCGGCCATCTCCAGCAGCGTCGGCAGGCTCGCCCTGGCCATGCGAAGCGTCGGCAGCCCCGGCAGCAGCGTGCACACAAGGTCCAGCAGCAACAACAGCAGGTGATGCCGCTGGCGCAGATGGGCCCGTTCGTGTGCCAGGACGGCGGCCAGTTCGGCGCCGGTGAGGCGCGCCTGGGCGCCGGTGCTCACCACGATCGGCCGGGATCGGGCCGGCAGGCAGTACGCCACGGGCACCGGATGGTCGATGACCATCAGGTCGGGATGCCGGTCGTCCCTGCGGGCCACGATGCGAAGCACTTCGCGGTGTTGCCGGACGTGGACCACCGTCCGCCACAGCCGCGGCAGCCCGCGCGCCAGACTCACCCCGCACCCCGCGACGAGGGCGATGCTGCCCGCCGAGGCGGCCACCGGTCCGACGGCGAGCCAGGTGTGCGCGTGGAGGGGCAGGCAGCTGTCCAACCACTCCAACAGGCCGTGCGCGGGGGCCGGCGGCGACAACAGCAGCACCACGAACAGCCCGAGCACCGAGATCACCACGCCGGCGACTATTCCCGCCCAGCAGACGATGGCGGTCCCGGGATGGACGACCGGCCAGCGCGTCCTCGCCATAAGGGGACCGGCGAAGCAGCCCAGGACGAGGCCGGAAGCGATGAGCCACAGGCTGACAGGGGCCACGCGATCAGCCCTCCCCTTCGTCGCCGGCTCGCTCGCCTTCGCCGGCTCGCTCGCGCAGTGCTTGGAGGAGCTGCCGGGCGTCCGCCTGGTCCATGGTCTCGGCGAGGCGGGCGAAGACCGCGCTCCGGTCGGCGACGTCGCTCAGCGCGTCCAGCACGAGACTCGCCGTGTACTCCTCGCGAGACCGGGTGGGGCAGTAGCGAAAAGCCTGGCCGTCACGGACCCGGCGCAGCAGACCCTTGCGGGTCAACCGCTCCGCCACCGTCTGAACGGTGTTATAGGCCAGCGAACGTCCGGCGCCGTCGTTCAGCTCGATCATCAGCTCCCGCACCCGGAGCGGACCCGAAGCCGCCCACAACGACTCCATGACGGCCCGTTCAAGGGCACCGCCCACATCAGCCACGACGCCCCCTTCCACCTCCATGCCATTGTCCTCCACGCGGGAGACCGGAGACCAAAGACGGCCGGCGATCCCGAGTCCCGGCCCAGGTACGCGGCACGACAACTGCCGGTTCAGCCCGATCACGTTGGGAGCTACCGCTCGCACGTCATGATGAACGCCGCGCGGTCAAGACGAAGTGAACGATTCCGTCCTCATCCTCATCCTTATCCTTCATCTGTTCCGTTCCGGCGGGAGATCGACAACGACGGTGAGCCCTCCGCCGGGCGTGTCGGTGAGGGAGACCGATCCGCCGTTCGCCGTGACAAGTCGATGGACGATGGCGAGGCCGAGCCCGGTGCCGCGCGGCCGGCCGCTGCGGAAGCGGCGGAACGCCTCCCGCATCGCTTCGGGCGACATGCCGGGTCCGTCGTCGGCGACGGTGACGCGGACCCGCCGGTCGACGGAGCGGACCGCGAGCCGCACGTGTCCGCCGGGCGGCGTGGCCGTCAGCGCGTTGTCGATGAGATTGTCGATCACGTGGTCCAGGTGGCCGGGTCCGAGCAGCGCGGTCAGCTGGTCGTGAGCGGTCACCGACAGGTCCACGTCGCGTTCGGCGGCGACCGGTCGCCACGCCTCGGCGCGTTCGCGCAGCAGATCGGCGACGGCGACGCGCTCTGGTGTGGCGGTGGTGTTCTCGGCCCGAGCCACCGCAAGCAGTCCGTCGACGAGGCGGGACAGCCGGTCGAGCTCGCCGAGCGCGCCGTCGTACTCGGCGGCGTTGCCGGTCGGGCCCGCGTCCTGGGCCAGCAGTTCGAGCCGCAGCCGGAGCGCGGCGAGCGGGGTCCGCAGCTGGTGGGTGACGTCGGCCAGGACCGTCCGGCTGTCGTAGATCAATGTCTCCAGGCGGGCGGCCATGACATTGAACCGCTCGGTGAGCCGGCGCACCTCCCGGGGCCGTTTCGGCGGGGCGGCGCGGGCGCCGAGCTCACCGGCGCCGAGCGACTCGGCCGCCAGCTCCAGTCGGCGCAGCGGGCGGCCGACCCACCGGGCCAGCGCCACGGCGAGGAGGACGGCTGCCGCGATCGCGGCGACGGCCACCATGGCGAGCCGCACCCATAGGCGCGTGATCCGGTCGTTGAGCGGGTCCAGCGGCCGCGACAGCAGCACCGCGCCCTCGGGCCGCTCAGACCCGCCGACCGGTACGACGGCCAGCATTCGGTCGCCGTCGCGCGTCACCCTGGTCCCGCCGGCCAGCGCCGGGGCCGCGCGTCCCGGAGTGTAGAGGCCGGTTTCCCGTCCCACCGCCACGCGACCGTCGTCGTCGACAACCGCCACCGCCAAGTCATAGCCGCCCTCGGTCTCTTCGCGCAGCGACGCGAGGGTGCGCGGGAACACCGACGACTTCTCATCCTCACCGAGCCCCTCCTCGGCCGCGGCGGCGAGGGTCTGCGCGAGCACCAGCGTCCCGTTGCGATAGTCGCGGTCGTGCTGGTTCGCGATGGCGTAGCCGAGTGGCAGGAGGGCGCCGACCAGCAGGCCCCCGGTGAGGGCCAGCAGCGCCGCGAGGATCCGGCTGGTCACGGTGGCGGTTCGCCGAGCCGGAACCCGCGCGCGTAGACCGTGAGAATCGCCGACGGGTCGCCGATCTTGCGTCGCAGCGCCGCGATGTGGACGTCCAGCACGCGTGTCGGCCCGTACCAGTGGGTGTTCCAGACCCGTTCGAGGATCTCTCGGCGGCTGACGACGCGCCCCGGATCGGTCGCCAGGCACTCGAGGATGTCGAACTCGGTGGGCGTGAGCCCGAGCTCCCGTCCCCCGAGGGTCACCCGCCGCTCCCGCGTGTCGATCACGAGCGTGCCGTGCCTGAGCAGGTGGTCGTCGGCGCGCCGGCTGCGCCGCAGCACCGCACGGATGCGGGCCATCAGCTCGGCGAACCCGAACGGCTTGACGATGTAGTCGTCGGCGCCCGCGTCGAGCGCCGCCACCCGATCGGGTTCCTCGCCGCGCGCGGTGATCACGAGGATCGCGGCGTCGGAGCGGTCGCGCAGCGTGGCGCACAGCTCGGTGCCGTCGCCGTCGGGCAGCCCGAGGTCGAGCAGGACGACGTCGTACGGCTTTGCGGCAAGCGCCTCGGCGGCCGTTCCCACGAAGTCGGCGGCGTAGCCGGCGCGGTTCAAGCCGCGCTTCAAGGATCCGGCGATCCCGGGATCGTCCTCGACGATCAGGATCCGGACAGCACCCTCCGTCACGATTTCACGCTAGACCTCACCGGACATGGCCGCGCCAAACGGTGGTACGGCGGCGGCGTTATGACACCCCCATTCTGCGCCGGGCCACGCCGAACCCCGCGAATCTGAACGACTTCTGAACACTTTCCCCGATCGAACTTGGCAGGCGAGCCGACACAGTGGGGCGAAACAGACTCACTAAGGGGGATCATGTTTTCCACGGTCTTTGGGCTGCCCGCCCATCCACTTGTCGTCCACGCGGCCGTGGTGCTGGTTCCACTCGCGGCGGCCGGCGGTCTGCTGGTGGCGATGTGGCCGGCCGCCCGGGCCAGGTACGCGCCGCTCGCGCTGGGCATCGCGACGCTGGCGATGATCACGATTCCGCTGGCCACGCAGACGGGCGAGCAGCTCGAGGAGAACGTACGGCCGTCGACGCTGGTCGAACGGCACGCGCACATGGCCGAGGGGCTGCTCCCGTTCATGGCCGTGCTCTGGCTCTCGCTTGCCGTGCTGGTCGGCGTCCGCTGGTACGGCGCCGCCGCGCGGGCCCGGTGGACCTCCTACATCGGTGTCGGGGCGGCAGCGGTCACCATCGCGGCGAGTGTGGGCAGCGCGGTCCAAGTCGTACGAATCGGGCACAGCGGGTCGGAGGCCGCCTGGCACGGGGTCGCCACGAGTTCCACGCGCGGGGGCGGGCCGAACCATTGACCGGACGGGCAACCGGACAGGCCACCGGACAGGCAAGGAGTGCGACCGATGCATGACCACCAGCGGCTGCACGACCACCAGCGGCGCCGGCGGTCCCGGCACCGGGATTCCGGTCTCGCCCGGATAGGCGCGTGGACCCGCCGCTCGATCGCCTCCGGCGTCGTGCTGGCCGTCGGCCTGGCGGGCTGGGTCGCATACACGGCGCTACCCGGCGCGGCCACGTCGTCCACCTCCACGCAGACCGCGCCGGCCCAGCCCACCGCCAGCGGGACTCCGGCGCCCGAGATATCCGACGACGGCGGCCTCGCCCCGCCCGCGGCCCCGCCGGCCCCTCAGGCCCGGCCGCCGGCCTCGTCGCGGCAGCGCTCGCACGCGACCTCGGGCGGCTCCTGATGGAGGCCGCGATCAGCTTTCCGGTGTGGGGCACCACCGCCAGGTTGCTCGTGACCGATCCGCGCGGCCTTGATCTGGCGGGCCGGGAACTCGACGCGGAGATCACCGCGATGGGCGACGCGTGCGACCGGTTCCGCCCCGACTCCGAGCTGTCCCGGCTCAACGCCATGCCCGGCCGGCCGTTCGCCGTCTCCCCGCTGCTCGCCGAGACACTCGGTCACGCGCTGCGGGTGGCCAAGGCGACGGACGGGACGGTCGATCCGACCGTCGGCGGCGCACTGATCGCGGCCGGTTACGACCGCGACCTGGCGGAGGTGCGCCGCCGACGCACGACGGCCGGCATCACGATCCGGCCGGTGAGCGGCTGGCGTACGGTCCGGCTCGACGACGGGGTCGTACGGACGAGCCCCGGCACCAGGCTCGACCTCGGCGCCATCGCCAAGGCACACGCCGCCGACCGTGCCGCGAAACGGGCCGCGCGCGCCACCGGCTGCGGGGTGCTGGTCAGCCTCGGCGGCGACATCGCCGTCAGCGGGCCGCCGCCGGCCGGCGGCTGGCGCATCCGTGTGGCCGACAACCACCAGGCCGATCCCGCCGATCCGGGGCAGGACGTGACGATCATGACGGGCGGCCTTGCCACCTCGTCGGTCACCGTACGGCGCTGGCGGCGCGGGGACCGCGACCTCCACCACATCGTCGACCCGGCGACCGGCGGCCCGGCGGCGTCGTGCTGGCGCACGGTCAGCGTCGCGGCCGCGACGTGCGTCGACGCCAACGCGGCCGCGACGGCGGCGCTGGTCAAGGGACACGGAGCCGACGGCTGGCTGGCCCGTCACCGGCTGCCCGCCCGCCTCATCGAGGTAGACGGCACGGCGATCACCGTCGCCGGCTGGCCCGCCGGCGATCCCACCGTCGCCACACCGGCGAGGGAACGGAGATAAGCGTGCTGTGGTACGCGACCCGCGCCACCGGCGAGGTGGCGCTGCTGTTCCTGACGATCGTCCTCGCGCTCGGCGCGCTGTCGGCGGTCCGCGTGGGCGGGCGCCGGGTTCCCCGCTTCGTGATCGCCGGGATGCACCGCAACCTCACGCTGGCCGGGCTCGGGTTCCTCGCCGTCCACATCGTGACGACGCTCCTGGACTCCTACGCGCCCGTCAGGCTCATCGACACGTTCGTGCCGTTCGTGTCGGCCTACCGGCCGATCTGGCTCGGTCTCGGCGCACTCGCCTTCGACGCGCTCCTCGTGCTGACCGTGACGAGCCTGCTGCGAACGCGCATCAACCCGCGGTGGTGGCGGGTGCTGCACTGGTCGGCGTACGGCTGCTGGCTGCTCGCCGTGATCCACGCGCTCGGCACCGGCACCGACACCCGTACGTCGGTCTTCCTGCTCCTCACCGGCGGCTGCGTCGCCGTGGCGCTCGCCGCGCTGGCCTGGCGGCTGGCGGCCGGCGGTCCCGGCCATGGGGTGTTCCGCGCCGGCGCCGCCATGGGGGCCGTCTTCGCGGTCGCCGTGCTCGGCCTGTGGACGGCGTGGGGCCCGCTGGCCGCGGGCTGGGCACTCCGGTCGGGCACGCCGCCGGGGCTGGTGGCCGGGGCGAACGCCGCCACCGACCCGCCCGATCCGGCCGCCGGCCCCGTCCGTTCCTCCGGCCCCGTCCGTTCCTCCGGCCCATCTCCCGCGGCCGGGCCGGTCCTGCGCGCACCGTTCACCGCGTCCTTCACCGGGCTCGCACGGGCGCGCTTCACCGGCCCGGACGGGGAGGCCGGCCGGCTCACCCTGGATGGCCGCACGATGTGGCTGGGCACCGCCGCCGAGCCGTGGTTTTACGCCGGCCGGGTCCACGCGGATGACGGCCGCGTCGTCGGGGTCCTGTACAGCGCGGCCGGCGACGCGATCACGGCGCGGATCACGCTCTCCCCGGACACCGGCGGCGGCATCCTGCGCGTCGTTCCGGGAGCCCGAGCCGGCGGCTCGGACGACGCCGAAGAAGACGAGGAAAAGGGCGACGACTGATGACGGCGCCGACGATCTCACCCCGGATCACGCGCCTGCTGACCGGCTATCACGAGACCGGCGGGACCGCCGGCCTGCATGATCACCTGCGGCGCCACGGCCCGCCGCCGCTGTCCGGACGGCGCGCGGGACCGGCCGCGGGGGAGCGGCTCATCCGGATCATCGAGCAGGCCGGACTGACAGGCCGGGGCGGCGGCGCGTTCCCGACCGCGCGCAAGCTGCGCGCGGTGGCCTCCGCCCGCCGGCCGGGCGTCGTCGTGGTCAACGGCGGCGAGGGCGAGCCGCTCAGCGGCAAGGACCGGCTGTTGCTCGCCGTCGCCCCGCACCTCGTCCTCGACGGAGCCGCACTGGCCGCCGAGGCGGTCGGCGCAGGGGAGATCATCGTCTGCGTGCACTCCGGCGGCAGAGTGCGCGCCGAAGTCGCACGGGCCATCGCCGACCGCGACGAGGCCCGGCTGACCACGGTGCCGACCCGGGTTTCGGCGATCCCCGACCGCTACGTGGCCAGCGAGGAGACCGCTCTGGTCGGCTGGCTCAACGACGGCAGGGCGCTGCCCGCGTACACTCCGCCGCGCCCCTTCGAGCGCGGTGTCGGGGGCCGGCCGACCCTGATCAGCAACGCGGAAACCTACGCCCACATCGCGCTCATCGCGCGCCATGGCCCGCAGTGGTTCCGCGCCTGCGGCACCCCGGACGCGCCCGGCACTGCGCTGTTCACGGTGTCGGGGGCCGTACGCCGTCCCGGCGTGGTCGAGGCGCCGCTCGGAACGACCTTGCTGGACCTGCTCCGCCTCGCCGGAGAGGCGACCGAGCCGCTGCAGGCCGTGCTGGTCGGCGGCTACGGCGGCGCCTGGCTGTCGGCGGACCACCTCGGCACGCCGGCGACCCCGGCGGCGCTACGGGCGGCCGGATCGGCGCTCGGCCCCGGAATCGTCGTCGCCTTGCCCGGCCGGGCGTGCGGACTCGCCGAGACGGCGCGGGTCCTGACCTGGCTCGCGGACCAGACGGCGGGCCAGTGCGGACCCTGCGTATTCGGGCTGCCTGCGATCGCGGACGACTTCGCCCGGATCGCCGCCTGCGCCGCCGACCCGCAGGTCTACCGGCGGCTGCGGGACAGGCTGACCGTGATACCGGGTCGTGGTGCCTGCCGGCATCCAGACGGAGCCGTCCGCCTGGCGGCCGGCGCCCTGCGCGTCTTCGCGGCCCACGTGGGCGTGCATCAACGGTCGGACCGCTGCCTTTCCGCCCGGCGGCCCGGCGTTGTCACGGTGCCGAGCGGGTGGTGACAGACATGGGACGGCGCCTGCGCGTCAATCCGATCACGTGCACCGGACACGGGCTCTGCGCCGAACTGCTGCCCGAAGCGATCAGCCTCGACGAATGGGGCTACCCCATCGTCGGCCCGGTGCCCGATCACCTGATCCGCCTGGCCCGCCGCGCCGTGGCCGACTGCCCCGCCCTCGCCCTGGAACTCGTCAGGGACGACAGCTCATAGGGCGGTGACGACGCCGAATACGAGCCGGATACGGGCCGGATACGGGCCGGATGCGGGCCGGATGCGGGGCCGGACCGGACCCTTCCCACCCAACCCGTTGCCCGCGTTGGCGGAACGGTTGTGGGTGGTCAGGTGCGCGGGGGGTGGCGTTCGAGCGCGGGGAGTTCTCCGTTGAGGAGAGCGTCGCCGAGGGCGGTGGGGCGGTAGACGACGCCGCGTCCACTGCGTCGGCAGGTGACCAGTCCGCCGCGCTTCAGGACGCTCAGGTGGTAGGAGATCGTTCCGGGGGAGTGGTTGAGCAGTTGGCTGAGGTCCTTGGTGGTGCGAGGGTTGTCCAGGTGCCGCAGGATCGTCGCGCGCGTGGCGCCGATGAGTTCGCCGACAACCTCGGTGTTCGGGGCCGGTTGCGCGCTTGACCACAGGGCGACGGTGCCCCGGGCGGCGTAGGTGAGGGCGGGGGTACGGGGCCGCTCGGCCGCGTAGAGCAGGGGGCCGGCGTGCGCGGTGCAGGGGATGAACAGGACACCGTCGTCGGCCCAGTCGACCACCGCGTCGAAAGGCCGGGGGATGCTCAGCCGGTGGCCGTCCCATTCGAGGTCCGCGCCGAGGCTCTGGAGCATGGAGGAGAGGCCGTGTGTGGCCATCAGCTCGGCGCGGTAGGCGATATCGGCGGCGAGGACGGCGGAGGCTCGCGGCCATTCCTCAGCGATCGCGGCGTCGAAGAAGCGACCCATCGCGGCGGCGGCCTCGTCGGCCAGGGCGCGTTCGCCCGCCGCCAGCAGGTCCTTGAGTAGCCGCGGGGGCCGACGTCGCCACGCCAGATACTGATCCGTGCTGTCGAACATCGCGGCGAACTCCGGGTGTACGGGGCGGCCGTCGAAAGCAAAGTCGAGCTGGTAGGCGATCTCCTCCTCCGAGGTCGACGCGATGGCCTCGATCATCCCGTCCCGAGTCTCGCGGGGCCGCCGTGGATGCGGGGTGAGGAAGTCGGGGACGTAGCGGTGGTCGAGGGGGACGAGCGCGTGCAACAGGTCGAGGGTCCAGGCATCGAGTCGCGCGAGTGACCGCGAGTACCACCGGCCGGCATGCCGCGGAGCTCCGCCACGTCGGCCGCTCAACGTCGCGATCACCTCGACCCCGGGCGAGGTGGCGAAGCGTGACCGGGCGAGGGTGGTCGCGTCGATCTCGATGTGGATGGCCACGTATGGGGACTCCCTACGTCCGCCAGAGCTTGGATTCTATTCAGTTCGAATGTGTGGCGCCGGTCCTCGCCCCAGTCGACGGTGATGCTGATACCAAGCAGGCGGCACAGAGGAAGAAACAGAGGAAGAAGTGGAGAGAGCAATGGGCAAGGTGTTCTGCGACATCACGATGTCGGTCGACGGGTACTCGGCCGGGCTCCACCAGACCGAACAGCGCCCGTTCGGCGACGACGGCGGCGACGGCTGGGGCAGCGAGCTGCACTCCTGGTTCACCGAGGAGGAGCGTGCCGAGCGCGACAAGACGGTCCCCAAGGCGTTCATCATCGGACGCAACATGTTCGGCCCGGTGCGAGGTGAGTGGGACCGGCCGTGGAACGGCTGGTGGGGCGACAATCCGCCGTACCATGCCCCGGTATTCGTGCTCACTCACTACCCGCGCGACCCGCAACCGATGGACGGCGGCACCACATTCCATTTCGTCACCGACGGCATTGAGTCCGCGCTGAGGCGGGCGCGCGAGGCGGCCGGCGACGGCGATGTCGCGATCTACGGCGGCGCGACCACCATCAACCAGTACCTCGCCGCCGGCATGGTCGACGAGCTGCGGTTGTA
This sequence comes from Streptosporangiaceae bacterium, assembly GCA_035765195.1. Lineage (GTDB taxonomy): Bacteria > Actinomycetota > Actinomycetes > Streptosporangiales > Streptosporangiaceae > CALAED01. Next base: position 67,610 of record DASTYC010000002.1, on the reverse strand, counting down.
CATCGCGCCGCTCACCCTCGGCGCCGGCACGCGACTGTTCGACGGCGTTCCGGGATTGAAGCTCGAGCAGGTCGAGTCGCGCGTAGCCGGCCCGGCCACCCGCGTGATCTATCGGGTGCGGCGATGACTCGGAGGAAGCCGACCATGAAGCCTGATGGCCCGCGGGCCTTCTCAGCGACGCCGACTGATCGCCCGCGGTCTGTGGCGGGTGCGTCTTGAGGGATCCACGCGTGTCACGCCGGGCGCAGGTGCTCGAACGTGACGTGGTGCCGTTCGGTCAGCCGCCGGGCGATCAGGGAGCGGTGGCAGGCCTCGGGGTCGCGCTCGACACAAAGCAGCGCCGCGGTCCCGCTGCTCGGCAGCGCCGACACGATCGGCGTGAGGTCGGCGCGGTCGAGGATCTCGGTGGTGTAGCGGCGGGTGTACTCGGCGGAGAGTTCGCGGCGCGAGCGCTTGCCCACCCCTTGACGGTCATCCTCGGCGTACTGGAGTTGGCGTAGCTCGGTGGTCGGGGCGAGTTCGGGGTGGTGCTCGTAGGCGATCCGGGCATGGGCGAGGGCCGCCTGTAGCCGGAGTGAGTTGGCCCAGGCGTACTCGGGTCCGCGGACACCTCGGCGCTGGCGCACGTCGATTAGCAGGCGTACGTCCGCGTGCCGCAGTCGTCGCAGGAAGGACTCGCCGTCGAAGCCATAGACGCCGATCGTCACCATCCTGAGCACTGGAGATCACCCGCCTGCCTACTATCCCGCCGGTTCAACGGGCAGCCCTGCCGGAGACGGCGAGGTCGCATCACGCGACGGCGGCCCCCTCAAGCTCGACCATCAGGATAGGATCGCCGGCCGGTTCGGAACCGCGACGGACCGGCGGGCTGCCCGGCGGCCCGCGGCGCCCGCGGCTACGCCTTTCATCCGGCCCTTCAGGGTCGCGCCGACCAGACTCGCTCGATCTACCAGGAGCCCTTAATTCCGTTCTCGCCCCCTTCCGGCCCCTGGCCGCGGCGAGGAGTTGCGAAAATGACAGCGAATTTCGTATGCGACGCCATATCGGCCGCCTGTGGTCACGGCCGCCGCGACGATGCGGCACCGAGCCGGAACAGAACGGGCATTTCCGCACGCCAGGCAGTCGGCCTCCGGGCGACCGGACGTGGGTCGCGGCACTGCCACCGGGCGGTATCGGGCTGAATCCGTATCCCGGACGTCGATGAAAGGCGCTTGAGCAGGCCAGCACCGATTGACCCGGAATTGACGGATGCTGATACTTCGGAACCGGTTCGGCGTTCTTGGGCCGATCTGGTGCAGGGAGTCTCTCATGGGTGCTCAACGACGGCGCAAGCCGGCATCCGCCGCGGCCATCGGTGTGGCCGGATCTCTCGTAGCGGGGCTGTTGACCGCCCAGGCCGCCGGCCCGGCGGCGGCCGACGCCGGGCTCACCCTGTCCGTGGACGTCACCGCCGGCCGGCATGCGATCAGTCCGGACGTCTACGGCATGAACGGCGGTGATCCCGCCCTGCTCGCCGAGCTCGGCATGCCGGTGGCGCGCTGGGGCGGCAACTCGAGCAGCCGTTACAACTTCAAGAACCACACCTACAACACGGGCAGCGACTGGTACTTCGAGAACATCGTGGCCGGACCCGACAATACGGTCGAGGCGTTCGTCAAAACCAACCGGGATCGCGGGACCAAGCAGGTGGTCACCGTGCCGCTGATCGGGTGGGTGGCGAAGGACTCGCCCGCGTCACACCCGTTCGCCTGCGGTTTCCCGGCAACACGCTTCCCGGCGCAGGACTCGTTCGACCAGTGGGACCCCAACTGCGGCAATGGCCGGCTCAACGACGCGAACCTCACCGGGGCGGTCCCGACGGACACCTCGATCCAGGCGGACGCGTCGTTCGCGGGCGAGATGGTGTCGCACCTGGTGAGCCAGTTCGGCCCGGCGGCCCGCGGCGGCGTGCCGATCTACGAACTGGACAACGAGCCGGTGCTGTGGAGTTCCACGCACCGCGATGTGCACCCCGAACTCGTCACGTACGACGAACTGGGCGGCAAGGGTACGGCGACCGCCGCGGCCATCAAGGCCGCCGATCCGAGCGCGGCGGTGCTCGGCCCGTCGGGTTGGGGTTACTGCGAATGGGTGGCGTCCGGATTGGACGGTTGTGCGCCCGGCGCCGACGCGGCCGCGCACGGCGGGCTCAACCTGTCCCAGTGGTACCTGAAGAACATGAAGGACTTCAGCGACGCCCACGGCGGGAAGCGTTTCCTCGACTACTTCGACCAGCACTACTACCCGCAGATCAGCAGCGGTGAGGACGCTGAGGCCAACGCGCTGCGGCTGCGGTCCACGCGCTCGCTGTGGGACCCGACGTACGTCGAGGAGTCGTGGATCGGTCCCGGCGGTGTGAACGCGCCGCCGCTTCAGCAGATTCGTACGATGAAGGCGTGGGTCGCGCAGTACTACCCCGGTACGAAGGTCGCGATCACCGAGTACAACTGGGGCGCGCTGGACGACATCAACGGCGCGCTCGCGCAGGCCGACGTCCTCGGAATCTTCGGGCGCGAGGGTCTCGACCTCGCCACCATCTGGGGCGAACCAGGACCAACAGACCCCGGCGCGTACGCGTTCCGGATGTACCGCAACTACGACGGAGCCGGGAGCCGGTTCGGCGACGTGAGCGTATCGGCGGTCAGCGGCGACCAGGGGCAGTTGGCGGTCTACGGCGCGCAACGCTCCTCCGACAGGGCGCTGACCGTCATGGTGATCAACAAGACGGGCAACGATCTGACGTCACGGCTGTCGGTCGCCGGCTTCCACGGCAAGGGCAAGGCGCAGCGTTTCACCTACAGCCCGGCCGACCTCGCCTCGATCGCTCGGGGTGCGGACCTCCCGGTGACCGGCGGCGGCGTTAGCGCGACGTACCCGGCGAACTCCATCACGCTGCTGGTCCTGCCGCGATACCGAGGCTGAGCCACTCCTCATGCGCTACCGCCGGTCGACGAGATCGGCAAACGGCTTGCTCGCGTAATCGATCACGTGCCTTGGGTCGAAGTAAATACCGACGAGGCCTGTGATCTCGCACTCGATACCAGGTTCTTCCGTTGTCTAGCGAACGGCAGCCTGACGAACGGATTCGCCGAGGTCTATAGCCCCAACAGGGATGGTCCGTGACCCGGCTCTGTCTTCTCCGCCGACCTGCCTGACACCCGGGTGCTGATGCACCGTTCCGCGACCGGGATGTGGTCCGCCTCGAAGATCGCGAGAACGTGCGGCCGCGTCGCCGCGTCCAGGATGTCGCCTTGCTGCGGGCACGAGGTCGGCATGGGCCATCGGCACGCTCGAGCCCGCCGACAATACCAGCAGCGACGGCGCCATTTGCGCCTACGGCGCAGCGAGCGCCGGCCGGCTCTAACTGTCCCGCTGGGAAATCCGGGCGACGGCGCCGTAGATGGCGGCATCGGTCGCCGGTGGGCGTTCATTCGGCGGGATGTCATTGCGCCAGTCGGCGATCGGCACGATTCCCGGGTCGATGAGCTCCATGCCGTCGAAGAACCGGGCGATGGTCGCCTTGTCACGGGGATGCAGGGCGTCTCTGAGCCGGTCGCGTTCCTGGGTGCTGACGGCGGTGACCTTGACTTTCGTATCGGGGGACATCAAGTCCACGCTTGAGTGGGAGATGGCCAGGTAGCTCCCGGCCGGGAGTGCGCCGGACAAGGTGGCGACCCGGTCGAGGGGATCGTCGGCGTCCGCCACGAAATGCAGGACGGCGATGAGCAGGAGGGCGACGGGCTGGGTGAGGTCCAGGGTGACGCGCAGCTCGGGGTGGGCGAGGATCGCTTCGGGATCGCGCAGATCGGCGTGGAGGTAGGCGGTGGCGCCGTCGGCCGTGCTCTTCAGCAGCTGCCTGGCGTGGGCCAAGACGATGGGGTCGTTGTCGACATAGACGATCCGGGCGCCTGGATCGATGGCCTGGGCCACGTCGTGGATGTTGCCGGTGGCGGGAATCCCGGTCCCGATGTCGAGGAACTGGCGGATGCCGGCCTCTTTGACCAGGTAGGTCACCACGCGGTTCAGAAAGCGGCGGTTTTCTATGGCCGCGGTCTTGGCGGTGGGAAAAGCGTTGGCCAAGGCTGCGGCGAACCCCCGGTCGGCCTCGAAGTTGACCGAACCGCCGAGGAGATAGTCGTAGAGCCGGGCCGGGTGCGCCACCGTGGTGTCGATTTCGAACGGGTCGTCCGCGTCGGTGGCTGAGAAGTCCTGCATGCTCACGGTCGCCTCCACTGACCCGGCGCACAATCGGTCCTCTAATCATGTCAGCTTGACAACAAGTCGAATAGAAGGTAATTGTCACCCCTCCTTAATAATCGTTTCACGCCTGCACGTGCCGAAAACTTCATCCGTGCAGGTGAGAGTCGTGAAGTCGGGCCAGAACACCGCATGAGGGCCCGCCGGTGGGTGCGTACATGCTCGGCTTGATGGTGACGCAGAGTCGAGCAATGGTCCGCGGGTGCGTCGCTCACGGATTACGCGGGTGATGCGCAGCCCTGGACAGCGATCACCATCTGCTTGATCTGGAGTATGCGATGACGGCGAATACGACCGTGGCCGTGGCCGTGCCCGAGCCGGAGCGGGTCCGGGCCCACTTGGATGCCGTGGCCGCCCGCCTGGGCCGCAATGGCTGGTACGCGCGGGTCACTACCCTGCCCGGCGGCACCTTGGCCTTGCACGTGATCAACCCCGCGAATCTCGCCGGCAAGCGGCTCGTCCTCATCGAGGACCAGGCGCAGGGCCCTTGGTTCCGATTCCACCATGGCGCGTTCATCGCTCCTGTTGGTGAACCGGACCAAGCCGCAGCTCGGATCGCCCGCCTGATGGCGGCTCCTCACTGCTGACCGGCACCCCTCACCAGTAGCCGCCACGAAGGGATATCACGACATGTCGAGTACTGCCGTAGTCATATGGAGCGGTCCGCGCGGCCCGGCTCCTCCGGCTCCCCGGCCATCCCAACAATTTGGACTGTCCCCGCACTCATTTATCCGCCACTATGATGGAGTATCTGCACTTAGTAGGAGGTTCTCCAATAATTCGAGCTCCCAGGTGTTCTGGCCTATCGAGTAGGCTGACTGACTTCCTTTGGATAAGCCGTTGTTAATGACTAAAGGCTAGGTACACCCGGCGACCAGTCACGCGCCGGTTTCGTAGAGATTTGGCGAACTGTCGTCGGGCAAGATGGGGAAGACGGTTGATTGCATGCTGCCAAGTGCTGCCTGGGTGATGAACCAAGAAGCGCCTGGGGTCCGAAGTCGGGCCATCTGGAGTCGGAACAATACCTTGGTCTTAGCAGATCGGATAGTGTCAATTCCCTCACTCAAGAAACCGCCATTGCACTTCTCCCACTGGCCCGTTTCGACATCCGTGTCTCCCTCTGCGGTAGCAGAGTCCCGTAGATCATGACGCTCACCGGACAATTCGGGTGTCACCTTTGTGACAGACATGTGCTTCAGACTGAAGCTCTCACAGTCGCTGTGCGGCAGATCACTTTCGTCTAGGACCAGCTTAAGCGGGAGTTCAGGGTGGTTCTGGAACAATTTCGGTTCGCCGATCTTCCGTCTAGCCCACACCGTACCTGGATCGGCATCACTTCGAGTCGACTCCGCCTGCCGAGCGAGATGTGGCGGCGCGTCCAGGCGTGATTGAGAATCCTCATCCGAGGCTTCACCGACCACTAGTCCTTCCCCAGCGCGAGTCGCGTAATACTGCTCCTGTGCGCGGTTATACGTGTCGATATCACCGCTAAAACTCAGCAGCGCCGTCACGGCGCGGGTCGCGAACGCGCTGGCCTGTGCACTGTCGGCCTGGGGAAGCGCCTGAGTAGGTGTCTCAGAAACTTCAACGGTTTCCTGCACCGCGGTCCAGCGTTCATTTGTTTGGATCAGGTCAACCAAAGCCGAGCGGCCAGTCGCGATATCCAGCCCTTGGACCGGCAGTATCCGGACCAGCGACGCGGCCTGCGGGTGGGGTGCTATACGCATTGTGATCTTGGCTGCGGCTCGGACAGTGGCACGCTCTTGTCCCTCGTCGGCACGCTGTACGGTGACGTCTGCCAACTCGATCTTGCGTATTGTTACATCGACCCACGTGTTCAACGGGGCTGTCAGATTTTTGACGCCCGATCGTATAGCCTCGGTCAGAATTGGGCGAGCAACCGCCTCGACCTCAGCGTCGGAGTCACCTCCACATCCACCGATCAAGAATATCGCGATGATGGGGCCAAGTACCAGTGCGGAACGCTTGGGCATTTCCCTACTCCTACGAAACGAAGAGGTCCGAAAGTGAATCACCGCACCTTTGTGTAAACCACGACGCCCTGCTGTCCAGTCCATCGAACAGCGAAGCGCTGGCCATCGCCACTGAGCGTTCCATCGCCAGTTGCAGTCGCTATGCCGCAGTCAGCATCAACGCGGTAAACATCACCCTTGTGCTGCACCGTCCCGGTACAATCCGCGTCTCCGGTCTGCATGCCGAAGGTCCCATCATCACGGATGGTGAGGACCTCGGAGTCGTCCGCGTCTTGCACCTCCCAGGTACCGACCAGGGGGTCCACGTCGCTGCCACAGGCGCTGAGCGACAATCCGCACGCCATCATGATCCCGATAAGAGAACGCCTTTTCCGACGCATGGCCCCTCCGTTAGCTGTGGCAGAGCCTCAAGATCGTAATTCACCGACACATCGATGCAGGCTGACGCGTTGCCAAACCGCACACACCATCGCAAGCAGATCGTCAGAATTGCCTTCAGATGGCCGAACCGACGGCATCCACCCGGATGCACTGGGATTATATCCACTGGAAGGGTGCATGGCGGGAAAATCAACATTCTGCTTAACCGCGCCGGAACTGTCGTCGAGGGGTTCGTGTAGCGTTTGCCAATCTCGATGGCCGACCGTCGATAAAGGTCAGACTCAGCTGTCCCAACGTATCGGACCAAAACTCGTACCTGATCGGCGGGGTGACCGCAGCGAGCAACCAAGATCCGTACCGAATCGCGCTGCATCAGCGTGCGTGGACCGGTAGCAGAGGGTCTCTCATAGCGCCGACTAGCGTATCTGCGTGGGCTAGCAAATTTTGAGCGCCTGCTCGGTAAAGGTGCATGGATCGTCAGGACGAATGATAGAAGGACGAACCCACACTGTCTGACGCGATCAAGGAGTGGTATGACTAACGAGTCAGCCGCAAGTCCGACAAGGCCTTGCGCCGGCGCTCCTGCCAAGTGTGAACTTCTCGTAGCCTCAACGAAGATCACGCGCAGCGTTGTGAGGAGGCCCGAATCGCTGGTGCCGATGGTGTAGGAGACGCCATGGCGGTCAGCCTGGTCATCGAGGTCTGGCGAAACCTCCGCCGGTAGGAGTCCGCGCCCTCGACAAGCCACGTCGACGCGGATAATTCAAAGAGAGCGGTGTGGACTCCCAGAGAAAAGGCTGCATTCCAGCATCGGAACGCAGAGGCCCGTCACGTACGAAGGGCTCCACCGGCCCTCAGACACACATCGAGTGACCACACAGCAGGTGTCCGCTACGGGGGAACCTCACCGACGGTAGAGGTCACCGAGGAGAAGCAAGGAGCACTGCTCCTGGTCGGAACTACCCGTGATCAGGTAGTTCTGAAGGGCCTGTGGAGCAGCGTGCTCCTGACTTGCTCCTGATTCGCGGAAGTCGTTAGCGCGGCGAAAGAAAAACGCAGGTCCGGCGAGTGGCCTGACCTGCGTTTATTCCTGGTGGGCGATACTGGGATTGAACCAGTGGCCTCTACCGTGTCAAGGTAGCGCTCTCCCACTGAGCTAATCGCCCGAGGCGGAGGCGGGAATCGAACCCGCGTACAGGGCTTTGCAGGCCCTTGCCTAAGCCATTCGGCCACTCCGCCAGGTTGGAGCCCGAAGCCCTACAGTTGGGCCTGGAGCGCGGCCACCATGACCAAGGGTGGTCTGGCGCTACGTCTCTTGGCGCCTCCGAGCGGACGACGGGATTCGAACCCGCGACCCTCACCTTGGCAAGGTGATGCTCTACCAGCTGAGCCACGTCCGCGCGGCCCGGGTGCCTCCCGGGCAACGAGAAAACATTAGCGGATCCACGCGGCTTCCCCAAACCGAGTTGGCCGATCGCGCGTCATGAGGCGGGGGTGAAGTGGCCGAGACGCCCGATCTGTTCGGCATACCAGGTGACGTTGGATACATGGGCGGCGATCTCGCGCAGCGTCCAGTTGGGGCGCGGGGGACGTCCCAGGAGCCGGGTCCGGCGGCCGCGTAGCGCAGTTCGTACAGTTGCGCGAGCCGGGAGAGCCGCTGGCGCGCCTCGGCGAGATCGAGCTCGGTGAAGCGGGCCCAGTCGGCGTCCACGGTGACGCGCCGTCCGTGCCAGCCGTCGGGGATCGGCGGGACGCCGGCCAGCAGGGCCTCGACCTCGGCGAGATGGTCGATGAGGTGGTCGTTCACGCGCCGCAGTGCCTTGTGCGGGGTCCAGAGGTCGTCGCCGTCGGTCACGATGGGGCGACCGTCCCAGGCGAGCCACGTCGCCGCGATGTCGAGGCAGGTCGCGACGGCGGTCGCCACCATCGATCCGGGGTTCTCCATGCTTCGATGCTGGCCGAATCATCGTTCGCCTACGGTCGAACTATGTCCGCATATGACTCTGACATCGCCGCCGTCGCCGCGCTGATGGCCGACCGGGCCCGCGCCGCGATGCTCACGGCGCTGCTCGACGGACGCCCGCTGGCGGCGGGGGAACTCGCCCGGGTCGCGGGCGTCACCGCGCAGACGGCGAGCGCGCATCTGGCAAAGCTGCGCGAAGGCGGCCTCGTCGCCGTCGTGAAGCAGGGCCGGCACCGGTACTTCCGGCTGCGCGGCGAGGAGGTCGCGCAGGTCATCGAGGCGCTCAGCCGGATCAGCCCGCCCGTCGAGGTGCGCAGCCTGAGGCAGTCGCGGCAGGCGGCCGCGCTCCGGGCGGCCCGCACCTGCTACGACCACCTCGCCGGGCAGGCCGGGACCGCGCTGTTCGCCGCGCTGCTCGACGGCGGCCTCCTCGAGGCGGCGGGGGAGGAGTCGTACGAGGTGACCGCGAAGGGTGAGGAACGCCTCCACGATCTCGCGATCGACCTGGCGGTCCTGCGCGAGGCCCGCCGCCGGTTCGCCGGGCACTGTCTGGACTGGACCGAACGGCGTCCGCATCTCAATGGCGCGCTGGGCGCCGCGCTCACGGAACGGATGATCGAACGGGGCTGGTTCGTGCGCGGCCGGACGCGCAGAGCGCTCGTGCTCACCGATCGGGGTCGGGCCGGGCTGCAGGACTCCTTCGGGTGCGTCGTCCCCTGATATTTCCGGACTTCGGTTGGTGTGACCCGTACCGCGCTATCAGCTCGTGCCCGAGTCGCGCCTTTCGTAGGGTGGAATCGATCGGCGGGGTGGACGCGGACCTCGGCACACGCGCGCTCCTCGCGTCGCCCGGGCACCCCGAGGCGTACGGTTAGCAGGGCGGAAGCCGGGCCCGCGGCGGGCTCGGCCATGGGAGGTCGCGTCAGTGAAGGTTTGGGTCAACGGGACGTTGTACGACCCCGAGCAAGCACGGATTTCGGTGTTCGACCACGGCATCCTCGTGGGCGACGGCGTGTTCGAGACGATCAAGTGCGTACGGGGGGAGGCGTTCGCGCTGACCCGGCACCTCGACCGGCTCGCCACCTCGGCCACAGGGCTCGGTCTGCCCGCGCCCGATCTCGGCGCCATCAGGCAGGGCACTTTGGACGTGCTGGCTGCGTGCCCGAACTGGGAGCTCGGCCGGATCAGGATCACCTACACGAGCGGGCTCGGCCCGCTCGGCTCCGACCGCGGCGACCAGGGCACGACCGCCGTCGTCGCCGCCGCCGAGCAGAGGCCGTTCCCGCCGACCGCCGACGTCACCGTCGTTCCGTGGCCGCGCAACGAGCGGGGCGCGCTCAGCGGCCTGAAGACGATCTCGTACGGCGATAACGCCAAGGCGCTTGCGTATGCGCACGAGCGCGGCGGGGGAGAGGCCATCTTCGGCAACCTGGCCGGAAACCTCTGCGAGGGCACCGGTTCCAACGTCTTCCTCGTCCGCGACGGCCGCCTCGTCACCCCGCCGCTGTCATCCGGCTGCCTGGCCGGCGTCACCCGGGCCCTCGTCCTGGAGTGGTACGGCGGCGTCGAGGAGGACGTGCCGCTCGAGGCCTTCTGTGCGGCCGAGGAGGCGTTCCTTGTCTCGACGACGCGTGATGTCCAGCCGATCCGCGCCGTCGACGGCACGATCCTGCCCTCCGCGCCGGGGCCGATCACGAAAGAGGCCATGGAGGCGTTCGCCAAGCGTTCGGTGGAGATCGTCGACCCCTGAGGATGCGAGCGTGTGAACGTGTCTCGGCTGCTGAGCACCCAGCCACGAGCCCGGCGGGTTCGGCCGGCGAGACCGCCCGGGCTGAGCTTCGCCGACGACCAGGCCCGGATCGGGGCCGGCGGGATCGGATTCTCGCCCCTGGCGCCCCCGCGGGGCGTCTCACGAGGGCCAGAGCAGATCGTCCAGCTCTGCCTCGATATCGACGAACTCGGTCTCGCGCCCGGACGGGACGATCTCGAACGTCCGGTTCAGGAAGTCGGTGAGCGGGCCGAGCGGCACCTCGAAGAGCGCGTCGCCGAACGGCGACGAGAGGCCGAGGCTGATCGATGGGTGGCTGTCGGATCGCCCCGGCCACACCTGGACGTCGCCATCGCCGACCATGCGGCGCATGCCGAGCGTCAGCAACTCGCGGGCGAAGATCCATTCGACCGGCTCGTCGTTCCCCACGTGGAAGGCGACGCGCAGCGCGTACGGGTCGCTCGCGGCGTACTCGACCGTGGCGAGCAGCGGTACGGTCGTACGGTCGGGGGCGACGAGCCGAAGGGCAAGCTCGGCGGAGATGGTTGTGCTGCTGTTCATCGCCATTCCTTCAGACGTCGGTCCCCGCGGCGCGCGGGCGTTCCGATGGGACTTCGCCCTACCAACGGATGTCCCCGCGATCTAAGACGCGTAACTGGGAAATCTTCGGGGAACATTCCATCGCCACCGTCCCTTGTGACCTATCTCACGTTCGAAGAAATGACCCCTGACCTGGGCGTACGCGCATGATCCGGACAGCTGCACCGGGTGTCGACACCCGAGGGGGAAGCGCCCGCGGCCCTTAAGGACTATGACGAACAAGGGTGTGCTGCAGGTTGCATATAGTCCCAAACAGGCCAGTTTCGTGATATAGGATTAAACGCGTGGCGATAAATCGTAAAAAGGGCGTGCAGGATCGGCTAGGTCGCCTCCGTGAGGCCGCCGCCCGCTTCCGCGCGTTCATGCGAGCGCACCGGCTGCTGAACACGACCTGGCGCGTCGGCGTCTTCACCGTGGGCGCCGCCGTGCTGGCCGCCGGGCTCGTCATGATGGTCACCCCGGGCCCGGGCTGGGCGGCCATCTTCATCGGCCTCGCCATCTTGGCCACGGAGTTCGCCTGGGCCCAGCGCGTGCTCAGCAGCGCCAAACGGGCCGCGGAACGTGCCAAGGACAAGGCCCTCGACCCGCGCGTCAGGCGCCGCAACACGATCCTTGCGATCGTGCTCGGCCTGCTCGCCGCCGCCGTGATCGTCGCCTATCTGAGCGTCTACGGCATCAATCTCCCGATGAACAGATAGCCTCCCCGCCACGACGCGCGAGCAGCCGCCGCGATGCGCTAACCTGTGCGAGCGGCACACCGTCAGGGCGATTAGCTCAGTGGGAGAGCGCTTCGTTCACACCGAAGAGGTCACTGGTTCGAACCCAGTATCGCCCACAGCTTTCCAGCAGCTCAGACAGGGCTCCGGAGGTCACTCCGGAGCCTTTTTCGATCTTTGCAGGTCGGCGGGAGCCGAACCGGGAGCCACTCGCGCGGGCATGGCCGGGACGAGTGCCGAACCGACGCCGCGTACGGCGGCGGGCGCGTGGCTGCTTGATATGCGCGGGGGTCAGAGGGGGCACTGGCCGTGGTGGGTGGGGCCCGTCGTGTAGATGAGCTTGGTGGCCAGGATCTCGGCGGCCACCTTGCGGCCCATGGTGAGCCCGGCCTGGTTGCTGAACTCGAAGTGGTTGCCGCCGACGACCCGGGACCGGCCCGCGTCGGCCGCGGCCTCGGAGAAGCTCGCGAAGGCGCGCTCCATCGGGCGGCCCGTCGCCGGGTCGAGGGGCGCCGAATCGGTCACATGGGTGAAGGAGACGCGATCGGCGCAGAAGAAGCCGGCGAGGATCGCCGCTGCCGCCGCGCTGAACGAGCTGTGCCCGGAGATGTACTCGGGGGTGCCGCCCGGGCTGCCCGCGCGTGCCTTCCAGGTGTCGTCCTTGTCGGTGTAGGGGTTGCCGTCGGCGTCGGCCTGCTGGATCGCGGTCTCCGGCCGCCAATGCCGATGGACGAACTTCGTGCGTACGGTCGGGATCGAGACGTCGGCCAGCGCCACGCCGAGCAGCGCCAGCAGCCGAGACTTCGCGGCCAGCGGGAGCGAGCGGCCCGCGGCGATCTCTAGCGCGATCTTGACCCACTCGCCGGGCGGCTGTGCCGAGCCCGCCGGCAGCGACCAGTACTGATAGAGGGCCAGCTTGGCCGGGTCCGCGATGTTGAGGTTGCCCACCAGCTTGACCTCGGCGAAGGCCGCCGCGTAGTCGAGGCTGTCGAGCGGCGGCGGACCGGGGGCGACGTAGGGGGCGGCGTCGGCGATGCCGAACGGGACCATGTTGCGGAACTGGGTGCCGGACCACGACAGCGGGAAGACCCCCGGGCCCGTCCCGCCCGGCTGGCTTTCGACCGGCCGGGATCCGTCGGCCGCGCGGGCGTCCACGACGTGGTCGCCCACGCTCTTGCCCCAGGCGCGCCCGGCCGCGACTCTCGCGCCGCCGCCGAGGTGGGCGAGGTCCGCGGCGAGTTGCTCGTCGAAGCGGGTGGCCCGATCCGGGTAGAGACGGACGAGCACCGCGTGCGCCGCGGACACCGCCGCCGCCTGCTGGTCGCCCTGTGGCGGTGCTCCGTCCGGCGGCGTCAGCAGGAAGGCCCGGTCATGGTGGCCATGGCGGGCGGCGATCCCGTTGACCGCGTCGTAGACGGCCGCGTTGACCATGGCGTACGACCGGGCCGCGTCGGCGTCGCTCGCACGCGCGAGACGGACCGTCTCCAGAGCCAGGCCGTTCCAGGTGGCGACCGGGTCGAGAGCCGGCCGCGACGGTTCGGCGCGCACGGGTCCCGCGGCACCCGCCAGAAGCACGATCACGGCACCGACCAGCACGATCCGTTTCATGGCCTACCCCCGTAGCGAAACTCACCGAAGCGGACCACGGCCGCCGGCGGCGATCAATGGCGCGGGCCGGAACCGGCCGAGGCCGGTGTAGGCACGATAGCGGCCGGAGCGGCGCCCTCGGCTACCTCGCGGCTCCCGCCTCGTACGCCGGATGACGTACGCGGAGATGACCGCCTGGGCGGATGAGCCCGGCGGTGCCGATGACCCACTATGGGCGACGATCACAGTTGGCTATCACGAGGTGTCCCGCCATGACGACAACGACGACCAGGCCGAGTCGCAGGCTCGGCGGGCGTACGCGCAAGACCGTTCTCGTGCTGCACGTGGTGTCCGGGGCCGCATGGTTCGGCATCGATCTGGCGTTCGGCATCTTGGTGGTGACCGCCCTGGTGACCGACGATCCGCGCACCGCGGGGATCGCGGTGCGGGCGGCCGCGTTGTTCGCGATCTGGCCGATGTTCGCCGCCAGCCTGCTGTGCCTGACCGCCGGCGTCGTCCTCGGGCTCGGCGGCAAGTACGGCCTGGTCCGGTACTGGTGGGTCGCGGTCAAGCTGGTGCTGAACGTCCTGATGTCCACGTTGATCCTCGTTGCGCTGCGTCCCGGAGTCGACGAGGCGGCGAGCATCGGGGAGCGGCTGATGGCGGGCGATACGAGTGCGTCGCTGCCGCCCGACATGCTGTTCCCCGTCGTGGTGGCGCCCAGCATGCTGTTGACCGCCTACCTGCTGTCGGTGTTCAAGCCGTGGGGCCGCCTCCGCCGCCGAACGTCACGCGATCGCTCCGGCCGTTCGGTCGCGGGGGTAATGGTGACGGCGACCGGTTCGACGGACGGGCGATAGTGGCGCAGGAAGACGCGTCCGACCAGCGCGGGCGGTGGCGTCGGTTTCCGCGTGGCGGTCCGACATCCCGCCTTAAGCAGGGTGCGAGGGATCGGCCGCGGGCACGCGTGGTCCGTACGGCGGCCGGCGGCGCCGGGCCGGGCGGCGGGCGCCGGAGTTGTCGGGGCCACCGCTTACGATGAGGCGGCCGAGCGCGACTGGGTTGCTCGACTGACTCGACCGAGATGAGGAGCTGTGGCGGGGGCGTACCGAGAGCTGTTTTCGGTGCCGGGCTCCCGGGCGTTCTTCGTCGCCGGGTTCGTGGGGCGCATGTCGATCTCGATGATCGGCATCAGCATCATCCTGCTGGTCTCGGCGGCGACCGGGTCATACGGGGTCGCCGGGGCGGTGGCGGCGGCGTACGCGATCGGGTCCGCGGCGGCCACCCCGGTCGCCGGGCGGTTGACCGACCGGCACGGCCAGCACGTGGTGCTGTACGCGATGGCGGCCGGCGCGGCGGTGAGCACCACGGTGCTGATCATCTGTGCGTGGGCGGGCGCGGCGGCGTGGGTGCTGTGCCTCGCCGCCGCCGCGCTGGGCGCGGTGTCCCCGTCGATCAGCGGACTGGTGCGGGCGAGGTGGACGCATCTTCTCGACTCGCCGACCCGGTTGCAGGTGGCGTACTCGCTGGAGTCGGTGGCCGACGAGATGATCTTCGTTCTCGGGCCGGTCATCGTGGCGGCGGCCGCCACCGCCGTCCATCCCGCGGCGGGGCCGGCCATCGCGGCGACCCTGACGGTGGCCGGGTGCCTGACGCTCGCCGCGCAGCGGGCGACGGAGCCGCCGCCGCGCCCGCGGCGACCCGGCGCGAAGACCGGCTCGCTTGCCCGTTCCGGCATGTTCGTGCTCGTCGCGATCTTCGTGCTGCTGGGTTTCGTCTTCACCGCGGTCGAGGTCACGTTGGTGGCCTTCGCCGACGACGCCGGCCATCGCGGCGCGGCCGGCCCGCTGCTGTCGATCTACGCGCTGGGCAGCATGGTGGTGGGGCTGTGGTACGGCACCCGGCGCTGGCGCGCCTCGCTGTCCCGCCGGTTCCGCGCCGGGCTCGTGCTGCTCGCCGCCGGCCTGATCCCGGTCGCGCTCGCCCGCGGCCTGCCGCTGATGATGATGGCGGTGTTCGCCGCCGGGATGGCGATCTCGCCGACGCTCATCTCCGGCTCCAGCCTGGTCGAACGGCTGGTGCCCGCCGACCGGCTGACCGAGGGCCTGAGCTGGCTGGCGACCGCCGTCCGCGTCGGGGTCACCGCCGGCGCGCCGATCGCCGGCCGGACCACCGACGCCTACGGCGTGGGCACCGCCTTCGTCATCCCGCTCGCCGCCGCCCTGCTCGCCGCCGGCATCGGCATGGCCGCCGCCGGTGCGCTCGCGCTTCCCCGCCGGGCGCCCGTCGCCCCCTCGACCGAGCCGACGACTCGCCCCTGACGGGCCCCGCTAGCGGCTCGCGAAAGCGGTGGAGGTCCCCTCAACCGCCGCTCCGTCGGACGGCATGAGATCGGCGGTGTGGAGACCGCGCTGAAAAAGCCAGCGTCCCAGTGCGATGTAGGCGTCGACCTCGCGGGCGCGGAGAAACTGGTTGAGCGTGGTGTGCCGTGGAAAGGACCCTCGGCCCGACGCGAGTGCCACGAGATCACTGGGCATCTCCTGGCTGATGTGGGTCCGCAACAGGATGAGGTAGTTCGCCGGGCTGTCGGCGGTGTCTTCGGGATAGCGGAACCGGATCTTTTCGATGGGGGACCGTGATTGCAGCAGGCTCCCGTCGGCCTCGAACTCCACACCGAGTTCACTGCGGGCGAGCGCGATCATCCGCAGGAGGTTGCCGAGGCGATACTCGTCGATGGCCGCGTCCACGGCGAAGACGGTGCGGCAGCGTCTGCGCAGAAGCTCGACGATGCCCGAGTTGTCCCAGTGGCCGCCGTCGGAGATGAACAGGTAGCGGTGCCGGATCGACAGGTTGCCCAGTGCCTCTCCCCAGGTGGCCAGCGGGCCGGGCCGGCGCCATCGGGCGGCGAACGACGTCCGGAGCGCGCCGCGGGGCCGCTCCCGCGGCTGGCGGACCAGGGGGTTCGGCAGCCACAGGCCGAGGCGCAGGTTCATCAGCGCGAGGGCGATCCGGCTGGCCTGGCCGGTGTAGCGGCCCATGTTCGGCGCGACCGCGGCGCCGGACGCGGCCACGAGCGTCGCCGCGTCGAGTTCCGCGGCCGCCGACGAAGGGGCCGCCCGCCCGATCGCGGGAGCCCCGACATAATCCGCTGAGAAGACGAACGACGCGCACCCTTCGCCCTCGGCCGACTCGTCCTCGCGCAGGTTGACCGACGCGCACAGCAGCAGGTGCGGAAGGCCGTCCGCGTGCGTGTCCGTCAAGGTGATCTGCGACAAGCGGAGACATCCGCCGGTGCCGCGCTCCGCCCCGTCGCCGGTGTCCTGGTCGCCGGTGCCGGCGTGGACCACGTAGGCGCGGTCGAGGCGGCGCGAGTACGTGCGGTGCAGGGACGTGTCGTTGGCGTTGACCACGAGCCCGAACGCCAGCAGCAGCACGAGCGAGCCGGCGGCGACGGCGAGCGTTACGTCGTAGGGGAGTTGGCTGGCCTCCGCGGTCAGGAGCAGCAGGGGGAGGAGCATGACCGCGACGATCGACGCCGAGAACAGAAAGCGCAGAGTCTGGCGCAGCAACTGCCGAAACGTTCCGTGCGTGAACCTCCATTGCGACCTGAAGACATAGACCGCGATCGCCACCAGTACCGCGGCCAGCCCGGCGAGGCGGGTGGCGGCGGCGACACCGACCGTACGGGCCGCCAGCACGCGGGTGCTCAGGGCGACGGCGTCCGGCAGCATGAGCAGGGCGACGAGCGCCAGGAAGGCGCGCCGGGTGATGCGTTCGGCCCGGCGAGTCCGGATCGACGCCTCGAGCACCACGACCACCGCGGCGACCATGAGCAGACGTAATCCGGTATGCCGTCCGTGCAGGACATCGTCCTCCGCCGCGAGGAGACGCGTGGCGTGGTAGATCGCGCCCAGCAGGTAGCCGCACAGGACGACCGTGGCCGTGAAGGGCACGAGGTTCACCAACGTGGTCAGGACGTATCGAGCGCCGCCGAGGCACAGGTCGGCGAAGTCCTCGCCGAGGTAGCGCAGGTTCCTCCGCAGGTGGGCCTCTTCGGGAGAGCCTCGGCTCCAGGGCCGGACCGCGCCGTCCTGCCCCTGCTCGGAGACGCGCCGCATCCGGGCGCGGGCGGCGACGAACGCGGTCGCGGTATAGCTGCCGCCGGACACGGCGGAGATGTAGCGCGTTCTGCGGAAGATCCCCGATTCCTCGACGACCTGCAGCGCACCGAGGCCGAGGCAGGCCGCTCTCACCCCGCCGCCCGAAACGGCGATGCCGATGGCGTCGAGCCCGCCCCCGCCAAGGGGAGCGCCGTTGCCGTTGTTGACACCGCCGTTGAGATATCGATATCGGGACGCGTGCGTCGACTCGGGGCTCATCCCAGCTCCGGGGTCCCAGATGGATAGATCGGCTTGCCGGCCTTGCGGGAGGGCAGCGCGTCCCTCGCGTTGTACTGGCGGACGAAGAGCGGGTGCAGGCAGTACTCCTCGTCCGGCGACAGCACCATCTGCCCCTCCATCGCGTAGGCGAACTCCGCCCTGAGGTAGCGATCGGTCTCGCCGAGATACCTGCCGAGGATGCCGACGTCGGTGAACATCTCGCGCACCTCTCGGTAATCGAGGTCGAAGTCGGCCTTGACTCCGGCCCGATTGCACATCCGATGCAGATAGCCGTCGTTGAAACGGAACGGCAGATACGGGATAAGGCGGCGCGCGACCATTTGCGCCTTGGGGTGGCGGAAGGAGTGGGCCGAGAAGACCTCGGGGCACAAGATGGCCTCCGCTTCCCGGACCGTGTCGATGATGTGGCACGGCCGGACCGTCGGGCGGTCGTCGTCGGCGATCGCGCGATGCAACGCCTCATTGAAGATGTACAGCACCTGGCGGGGGAGCAGTTGAGTGTGCCGGAGCACATAGGCCACCGTGTGCTCGGGCAGGCCGCTCGGGCCGCTCAAGCTGGTGGGGATCACCCGATAGAGAAGCCGTTCGTAGTCTTCGGGCGGGATGCCGCGCAGGTAGTTCGGATAGCGCTGCGCCAGGAACATCCGCAGCCGTGTGCCGACGGCCCTGAGGAGGTCTTTCCAGTGCCACCGCAGGATCATCCGGCCGCTGAAGTCCTTCATCGGATTGGCCGAGATCTCATCCAGCATCGGCCAAAGCTCGCTCGGGAAGCAGCACTGTACGTGAAAGTAATGGTCGCCGTTCCTGAGCCCGAGCTGGCCGACGAGGTGGAAGAGCCCCTGCAGCGGAAACGTGATTTCGTGGACGTGCCCGCCGACGTTCTCCAGGGAGTCGATGAGCACGAAGACCGGCGTGCCGCGGGCGTCGAGCACCTCCTTGGCCGCGTCGATGACGACATGCCACGATCGCCGAGCGAGCCGGAAATGCTGTTTGAGGTTCTCCACGCTGACGACGGACGGGTTGTTCGTGACGTGCTCGATCAGCCGCACGGTGATGAAGTCGAGCGCGGAGTCGTCCGGGCTGGGCGACCTTGATATGTCGCGGCGAATCTCGGCGGTCTCCTCCCAGAGGATCTGCAACGCCCGTTCGGGATCGACATCCGGCCTGCGGTCGGCCAGGGCGAGCCTGGTGACGATCGGTGCCCACAGCAGCAACTGCCAAAGCTGGGCGACGCCTTCCACGGTGAGGATCATCTGCTTGCCGACCTGTCGCGTGGCCGACTCCACCCGTGCGAACACGCCCTGAGCGCTGAGCCTGATGACGAGGTTCTCGGGATGGAACTCTCGAGATAAGAGCAGCGCGGTCTTCCCCGAGCCGCGGCGCCCCACGATGAAGGTGGGCGGATTGTTCTCCGACTGCAGGTGCAGTTCGACGCGCGTGTCGTACAGCGC
The DNA here is from genome assembly GCA_035765195.1 of Streptosporangiaceae bacterium. Taxonomy (GTDB): domain Bacteria; phylum Actinomycetota; class Actinomycetes; order Streptosporangiales; family Streptosporangiaceae; genus CALAED01. The sequence goes on along the minus strand of DASTYC010000002.1, from coordinate 48,454 downwards.
CTTCAGCACGGATGTGCTCTCGCGGTCGGAGATCGCGATCGGCCCCAGCGGTTTTTGTGTGGTGAACAGATCGGCGATGGCGACCGCGCTGTCGGTCATGGCTGTCCTTCTCCCCGGGCGCGACTGACGCGACGTCATAGTCCCAAGGCCGCCGTAAAGCCAGTGTGTACTCGGTCACAGAGTGGGGCCGTCGCGGCGACCCGATGCGCAATCGTGACGAAAACGGGCGAACAGGACGCGGGTGCCGAGCGCCTAGTGCACGCGTCCGGGCCCCCGTCCGCGACCGTGATGGTCAGCCGGGCTGGTCGGAGAGCGTGACGAGGAGGTCGTTCAGCCGGGTGACGAAGGCGGCAGGGTCGTCGATCTGCGCGCCGAGCGTGAGCACCGACTGGTTGTAGAGGACATGCACCCAGTCGGCGAAGCGCTGGTCGTCCGGCTCGTCCTTGAGCCGCTGGACGAGCCGGTGCCGTGGGTTGATCTCCAGGACCGGCTGGCCGGGCAGCCCCGAGCCCCTGATCCGGCGCGCGAGGTTGATGTCGGTCTCCGGCTCGCCCGCCACGATGCAGGCCGGCGAGGTGGTGAGCCGCCCGCTCACCCGTACGTCGTGGACCTTGTCGCCCAGGACCTGCTTCATGCGGTCGACCACGGCGGCGAGGTCGGTGCCGGCCTGCTCCTTCGCCTGCTTTTCCGACTCGTCCTCCAGCGCGCCGAGGTCGGAGGCGCCCTGCGCGACCGACTGCAGCCGCTTGCCCTCGAACTCGTGCAGGCTGGTCACCACCCAGTTGTCCACCAGGTCGCCGAGGAGCAGCACCTCGATGTCCTTGTCGCGGAAGACCTCCAGGTGCGGGCTGCTCTTCGCGGCGGCGGGCGTCGGGGCGACCAGGTAGTAGATCTTGTCCTGGCCGTCCTTCATGCGGGCCACGTAGTCGGCCAGCGACACGTCCGCCGCGTCGCCGCCGGACTTGGTGGAGGTGAAGCGCAGCAGCCGGGCGATGTCGTCGCGGTTCGAGTAGTCCTCGGGGATGCCCTCCTTGAGGACGGCGCCGAACTCCTTCCAGAACGTGGCGTACTTTTCCGGCTCGCCGTCGGCCAGCTCGCCGAGCAGCCGCAGCACCCGCTTGGTCGCCGTCGACCGGATGTGGTCGACGACGCGGCTGCTCTGCAAGAGCTCCCGGGAGACGTTCAGCGGCAGATCGCTCGAATCGATGACGCCGCGGAGGAACCGCAGGTAGCTCGGCAGCAGCTGCCCGTCGTCTTCCATGATGAAGACCCGCTGCACGTGCAGCTTGACGCCGTGGCGCGTGCCCGGCAGCCACAGGTCGAACGGCGCGCTGGCCGGGATGTACAGCAGCAGCGTGTACTCGTACGTCCCCTCCACCTTGCTGTGGACGTAGGCCAGCGGGTCGGCGAAGTCGTGGGAGACGTGCTTGTAGAACTCGTGGTAGTCGGCCTCGGTGATGTCGCTCTTGGCCCGCGCCCACAGCGCCGACGCTCGGTTGACGACGGTCTCGTTCGGCTCCCCGGCCGCGTCGTCTGCCGCGTCGCCGGCCGGCCGCTCCTCCGGCATCACGATGGGCAGGCTGATGTGGTCGGAGTACTTCTGGATGATCGTCCGCAGCCGGTAGTCGTTCAGCAGGTCGTCTTCGCCCTCGCGCAGGTGCAGCACGATCTCGGTGCCGCGGGCCGGCCGGTCGATGGTCTCCAACTGGTACTCGCCGCGTCCGTCGGACTCCCACCTGACGCCGTCGCCGCTGGGGGCACCCGCCCGGCGGGTGGTCAGCGTGACCCGGTCGGCCACGATGAACGAGGAGTAGAAGCCGACGCCGAACTGGCCGATGAGGGTCGCGTCCTTGCGCTGGTCGCCGGTCAGCGCCTGGAGGAACTCGCGGGTGCCGGACTTGGCGATGGTACCGATGTGCTCCATCACCTCCTGGCGGCTCATACCGATGCCGTTGTCGGAGACGGTGATGGTGCGGGCGTCCTTGTCGTAGGCGACCCGGATCCGAAGCCGCGCGTCGTCGTCCTTCAGCTCGGGATGTTCGAACGACTCGAAACGCAGCCGGTCGATGGCGTCGGAGGCGTTGGAGATCAGCTCGCGCAGGAAGATCTCTTTCTTGCTGTACAGCGAATGGATCATCAGGTCGAGAAGCTGTACGACCTCGGCCTGGAAGCTGAACCTCTCCTGCCCCTGGCTCTGACTCGCCTGCGCCGTCACCGTGGTCCTCCCTTGCGCTGAAGCCGACGCCTACGCCTACACCTACGTTCGGGTCGGCTTCAGGTTACCGAGCGAAACCGCGCGCGATGCCACGCTCGCGCGTGCTCGCGCGTGCTCGCGCGTGCTCGCGCGTGCTCGCCGCGGTTCGCGCGCACGCGCCCGCGGTTCGCGCGCACGCGCCCGCGGTTCGCGCGCACGCGGCGGATACCATCGCTCCAGCCGGTTGCGTGGCCGGCCGCGGCTGGGACGAGGTGGTACCGATGACGGCCGGAGACGAACGCGTTCCGCCGGGACTCGACGTCAGCAGGCCCAATGTCGCCCGCGTCTACGACTACACGCTGGGCGGCAAGGACAACTACGCCATCGACCGCGAGGTGGCCGACCTCTCGCACGAGGTGATGCCGGCCCGCGCGGGCGCCCGCGCCAACCGTGCCTTTCTCCGCAGGGTCGTGCGTTTCCTGGTGGCCGAGGCGGGCATCCGGCAGTTCATCGACATCGGCTCCGGGCTGCCCACTCAGGGCAACGTGCACGAGGTGGCGCAGGCGATCGACCCGGCCGCCCGGGTGGTGTACGTGGACTATGACCCTGTGGTGCTCGTGCACGCCCGCGCCCTGCTCGGCCGGACGAACACGACCGAGGTCATCACCGCGGACGTGCGCCGGCCGGAGGAGATCCTGGGCAACCCGATGCTCCGGGAGTTCCTCGACTTCGACCAGCCGATCGGCCTTTTGCTGTTCGCCGTCTTGCACCACGTGAACGACGACGAGGACCCGGTCGGGATCACGCGCTATCTGCGCGACGAACTGCCGGCGGGCAGCTACCTGGCGATTTCCCATTTCCACAACCCGGGCGAGGCGGAGCCGCAGTACGCGGCGATGGCGGCCGAGGCCGAGAAGGTGTTCTCGGAGAACCTGGGAACGGGCCGGTTCCGCTCCCGCGCCGAGATCCTCGAGTTCTTCGGCGACTTCGAGTTGCTCGATCCCGGCCTGGTGCCGTACAACGACTGGCGGCCCGACGACGGGGTGTTTCCGGTGCCCGAGGCGATGCGCCACCTGGCCCTGTGCGGCGTCGCCCGGAAGCCCTGAGCACCCGAGCCGGCGCGCAAGGCCATCAGACCGACGAAGACCAGCGAGCAGAACCCGGCAGGGGGCCGATGATGGACGCTTCCGATCGCGTGGCCGTGGTGACCGGAGCCGGATCCGGCATCGGGCGCGCCGTCGCGCGCGGCCTGCTGGAGGCGGGGTGGCGGGTGGCGCTCGCCGGCCGCCGCGCCGAGCCGCTGCGGGCGACGGCGGCGTCCGTGCCCGCCGGCGACGCGCTCGCGGTCGCCGCCGACGTCACCGCGCCGGAGTCGGTCGCGGCGCTGTTCGCGGCGGTACGGGAGCGGTGGGGGCGGGTGGACCTGTTGGTGAACAACGCCGGGTTGTTCGGCAGACCGGCCCCGGTCGAGGACTTCGATCACGAGCAATGGCGCGAGGTCATCGACACGAACCTGACCGGCTCCTTCCTCTGCGCGCAGCAGGCGTTTCGGCTGATGAAGGAGCAGCGGCCGGCCGGCGGCCGCATCATCAACAACGGCTCGTTGTCGGCGCACACCCCCCGCCCCAATTCGGTCGCCTACACCGCAAGCAAGCACGCCGTAACGGGGTTGACCAAGACGTTGTCGCTCGAAGGGCGGCGTCACGGCATCGCCTGCGGGCAGATAGACATCGGCAACGCCGCCACCGACATGACGTCCGGTTTCGGGCAGGGCACCATGCAGGCCGACGACTCGGTCCGGCCCGAGCCGGTGATGGACGTCCGCCACGTCGCCGACGCCGTGCTCTACATGGCCGGCCTTCCCCTGGACGCCAACGTTCAGTTCCTCACCGTCATGGCCACGACCATGCCCTCCTTTGTCGGCCGAGGCTGAGCCCGCCGTTACGCCGGAGTGATTCGGCCACAATCCCTAGAATGTGGCCCTGTACAAGGCATTCAATCGGCATCCCAAACGATTACTCGGTCGGCTAACAGAAAAGTCATTCAATTGTCAGGATCTTGAACCGTAAGCAAGCGCTTATTTGCCGATCGCGGGATCCGGACAAGCGGGGATGGAGGACGCGATCCAGCCTCATCGCGTACGGAACGTCGATAGGCCCTGACCTCGGCAAATATGGCCTTGACGCGCGCATCTCGGTCACGTATAACCAATCGTGTTACTGGAATGCCGACCCCGCTGCCGAACAAGTGTCCGTCGCCATCGGAACGATCCCGATTTTCGGCGACGACTTTCCCCTTGATCTCGGTGGTCCTACCGAATCTCTCCTTTCTTGCTGTCTTTTTGCGGCAACACCTGACCGAGCTCATGAGGGGAGCGTCATGGGTGGCGTTCGCGCACCGCCGGCGGCCCGGTTCGCCCACCCGACGTCGCACCGGATGCGACGCCGGACTCGCGCATGGGGTGGGCCGCGGCGCCGGACGGGGGCCGCCGCGGTCCCGGCGCGAGCGACGCGCGTCGCCTGGGAACACCTAGAACCTCCCGGCAACCCCAGAAACTCCAGAAACTCCAGGAACCCGGGAATCGCGAAGGTGCCACCGCCATGTGGGCGACGATGGCGTGTCGTGATTGTGGACAGTGCCATCTACGGCAACGGCCAGCGCGAAACCGTCACCGGCGACATCAGCGACGCTCTCGACGCGGCTCGCGTACGAGGTGACTGCTTCATCTGGATCGCGATGCACGAGCCGACGCACGAGGAGTTCGATCTCGTCAAGGACGAGCTTCACCTGCATCCGCTCGCGGTCGAGGACGCCGTCAAGGCACACCAGCGACCCAAGCTCGAACGCTACGACGACTCGATCTTCGTGGTGCTCAAGACCGTCCACTACATCGAGGCCACCTCGGATATCGAGGTCGGCGAGATCATGGTCTTCGTCGGCGGTGACTTCGTCATCACGGTCCGCCACGGCGAGCGCGATCCGCTCGGGCCCGTCCGGCGGCGGCTGGAGGCCGAGCCCGATCTGCTGGCCAGGGGGCCGAGCTCCGTGCTCTACGGTGTCTGCGACCTGGTCGTCGACACCTACGGCACGGTGGCGCACAGCGTCGAGGTGGACATCATCGCCCTCGAACGCCGCGTCTTTCGCCCCCATCGCGGGGCCGTCACCGAGGACATCTACGCGCTCAAGCGCGAGGTCTTGGCGTTCCGGGCGGCCGAAGACCCCCTCATCCCGGCGGTCGAGGAGATCGCCAAGGGCAAGGTGAAGGTCTGCGCCGCGACGATCGACTACTTCCGCGACGTGCTCAACCACCTGCTGCGGGTCGACGCCATGGTCGACTCGCACAACGAGTTGCTGACGAACGTTCTCAGCGCGCACCTGGCCCTGGTGGGGGCGCAGCAGAACGAGGACATGCGCAAGATTTCGGCGTGGGCGGCGATCTTCGCCGTGCCGACGATGGTGGCCGGGATCTACGGGATGAACTTCGAGCACATGCCCGAGCTGCATTGGACTTTCGGTTACCCGTTCATCTTCTTCGCCATCGCCGTGGCGTGCGCGTACCTGTTTCGGCGGTTCAAAAGGAGCGGCTGGTTGTAAGCCTCTGGACACCCCGGAACCCTGAGGAACCGGGAGCCCTGAGGAACCTGCGGGGGAACCCCCGAATCGCGGTGTGTCGGCATATGGACGACAATGCGTGTCGTGATTGTGGACAGCGCCATCTACTGCAACGGCCACCGCGAAACCGTCACCGGCGACATCAGCGACGCCCTCGACGCGGCTCGCGCACGGGGTGACTGCTTCATCTGGATCGGCCTGCACGAGCCGACGCAAGAGGAGTTCGACCTCGTCAAAGACGAGCTTCACCTGCATCCGCTCGCGGTCGAGGACGCCGTCAAGGCGCACCAGCGACCCAAGCTCGAACGCTACGACGACTCGATCTTCGTGGTGCTCAAGACGGTCCACTACATCGAGGCGACCTCCGACATCGAGGTCGGCGAGATCATGCTCTTTGTCGGACACGACTTCGTCATCACGGTCCGCCACGGCGAGGGCAATCCGCTCGGCTCCGTCCGGCAGCGCCTGGAGGCCGAGCCCGATCTGCTGGCCAGGGGGCCGGGCTCGGTGCTGTACGGGATCTGCGACCTGGTCGTCGACACCTACGGCACGGTGGCGCACAGTCTCGAGGTGGACATCATCGCCCTCGAACGCCGCGTCTTCCACCCCGATCGAGGCGACGTCACCGAGGACATCTACGCGCTCAAGCGCGAGGTCCTGGAGTTCCGGGCGGCCGAAGACCCCCTCATCCCCGCGGTCGAGGAGATCGTCAAGGGCAAGGTGGAGGTCTGTGCTACGACGATCGAGTACTTCCGCGACGTGCTCGACCACCTGCTGCGGGTCGACGCCACCGTCGACTCGCACAACGAGTTGCTGACGAACGTTCTCAGCGCGCACCTGGCGCTGGTGGGCGCGCAGCAAAACGAGGACATGCGCAAGATTTCGGCGTGGGCGGCCATCCTCGCCGTGCCGACGATGGTGGCCGGCATCTACGGGATGAACTTCGACCACATGCCCGAGCTGCATTGGACTTTCGGTTACCCGTTCATCTTCTTCGCCATCGCCGTGGCGTGCGCGTACCTGTATCGGCGGTTCAAGAGGAGCGGCTGGCTGTGAACCGAAAAGCCCGGCTCAACGCCTCTGAATGCCTTTGACCGCATATAAACCGATCTGAATAAGGGCGCGCCTTAATGCCGTACGCTTCGTGACCGGCGTTTGAGGCAAAAGCGAAGATTGTCTAAGTTGCACGCATGGTAATCCCTACCGAACCGATCGGCAGTATCCCGCGTCCGCCCGAGCTCCTTGAGGCCATGCGCGCACACGGCGCGGGCGAGATCGGCGACGCGGACCTCGCCGCCGCCCAAGACCGGGCCGTCCGCGACACGATCAGCAGGCTCGAAGCGATCGGCTCGCCGGTCGTCACCGATGGTGAGCAGTCCAAGCCCAGCTTCGCGACCTATCCGATCGCCGGCGCGCCCAACCTGGCCCCGGACGGGGTGGTCATTCCGTTCGCCGACGGGCATCAGCGGCAGCTGCCGCACCTGACCGCTGGACCGTTCCACTACCAAGTCCACGCCGACACCTACCTGAGCGCCGCGCAGCGGTACGCCACCGTGCCGGTCAAGCAGGCCGTCATCGCGCCGTCGGCGCTCAGCCTGCTCTACCCGGCCGACGGCATCGAGGGATATCCGAGGTCGGCGTTCCTCGAGGATCTGGCCGCGGAGGCCGAAACCGACATTCGCGGGTGCCTGGAGGCCGGCGCGCACGTCGTCCAGCTGGACTTCACCGAGGGCCGGCTGTCCCTCAAGCTGGACCCCACCGGGGGCGTTCTCAACGACTTCATCGCCCTGGGCAACCAGATCCTGGAACGGTTCTCCGCGGCCGAGCGGGCCCGCATCGGGGTGCACACCTGTCCCGGCGGCGACCAGGACTCCACTCACAGCCTCGACGTCGACTACTCGGCGTTGCTGCCCAAGCTGTTCCAGCTCAAGGCCGGCAACTTCTACCTTCAGCTCGCCAGCGAGCCCGACCCGGAGAAGATCCTGGCCCTGGTCGCCGAGCACCTGCCCGCGACCGCCCGCGTCTACATCGGCGTCACCGATCCCATCGACCCCCAGGTCGAGACGGCGGAGCAGGTGCGCGACCGCGTCCTGACCGCCGCCCGGCACCTGCCCGTCGAACGGCTCGGCTCGTGCGACGACTGTGGCTTTTCGCCGTTCGCCGACGACACATCAACCTCGCGCGACATCGCCTTCGCCAAGATCCAGGCTCGGGTGGAGGGCACCGCCCTGGCCGCCGACGCGCTCGGCGTCTGACCACCGCTCCGTGGGCGGGCGCCGACTATGGCCTCGCGGCGCGGTCGATGACGGGGGATCTCAGGACGTACAGGCCGCCCGCGAAGCGGTCGCCCGCGAAGATCACGCCCCGGTCGTCGACGTAGACGTCGTTGATCTGGATGGCGCCCGCCGGCGAGCCCGCCGGGGCCGCGGGCACGTAGTAGGCCGCCTCGCGGGGCCGGCGCGGGTCGGAGACGTCATAGGCGCGCACGCCGCCGTTGAAGAAGCTGCCGATCACGACGTCGTCCGACCACCATGTCGGCTCGTCGGGGGTGCGCTCGAAGATGTTGTGGGCGCCGAATCGCCCGCCCCGGGCGCACAGTTCGGCGGCGTTGTCCGGCGCGGGCAGCGTGGCGATCCGCGTGAGCGTCGAGCGCGAGGCGTGGCGGTAGATGTCGATCCGCTTGTCGCCATCGGTGCAGTTGTCCTCGACGGCCTCGTGCGTGGTCACGATGTCCCGGCCGCCGCGAATCGGCTGCAGCGTATGCGTGAATCCCGGCGCTGGCGGTGAGTCGTCGAGCAGCGCGACCGGCCGCGGCCGGTTCTTGCGGGAGATGTCCAGCACCGCGAGACCGCAGTCGATGTAGCCGACGTAGGCGCGGTCGGGGCGGTCCGGGAACACGTCGGTGTTGTGCGAGCGGCAGCCGCTGTCCACGCCCGCGTTGGGCGTCGGCAGCGGCGCGGAGTCGCCGACGCGGGTGCCCGGCCACCACCAGCGCCCGGCCTCCACCGGTCGCCGCGGGTTCTCAAGGTCGACGATCACGTAAAGCTGGTCGTCCAGGTCGGGCCGCCGGGGCTGGAAGTCCGGCATGCCGGTGCTGATGTGGGCATACCGCCCATCGGCGAACCAGACGTAGTGCACGCCGCGGGAGAACGGTCCCGAGGTGTCGAAGAAGCCGATCTCCTCCGGCGCCGCCGGGTCGCCGGAGACGTCGTAGAGCCGCAGCCCGGTGATGCCGCCGGGCTGGGTCTCGTCGTTGACCTGGTTGGCGACGGCCAGCACGCCGCCGGACAGGTCGAGCGAGTTGCACCTGGTGTTGGCGCCCGGGACATCGATCTGGCCCAGCAGCCCGGGTGCGCGCGGATCTGTCACGTCCAGCACGCTGAGACACCTCGGCCCGCTTTCGTGGGCGGCGTAGAGCACGCGCCGGCCGTCACGCGTCTTGATCTCGGCGTAGCCCTCGCCCAGGTTCCCCGACCCGTTCAGGTCGTTGTGGGCGATGAGGACCATGTTCCGGCTCTCGGCCGGCTGAACGGCCGAGGCCGCCGAGGCCGCGGCGGGCGGGGCCCCGGCGGGCGAGGCCCCGAGGACGGCCGCCAGCGCCACGGCCGACGACAGCAGGGAGGACAGCGGGCGGCGGGGGACACGCATGGCTTTCCCTTTCCGCGGACTCGCCACGAAAGTACCAACGCCCTCGGGTGCCGAACAGGTCAGTCAGATTCCTCTTTGACATGAGTTGCCGCGCCAGTTGGCGGCGAGCAGGGCTTTGGTGTCCTTGTGACGGAAGGTGAGCTCACGGGGACGTTCGTCCCTGAACGTGAGCATGCCGCTACCAAGAGGATCGGGGTTATGGGCGTGGGTGGTTCCGCCTGGGGCTGTGCCGCCCTCGCACCCGGTCCATTGGGGGGACGACATGCGGAACCAAGCGCTTGTCGTGGCCGGTGCCGCGGTACTCACGGCCGTGGTGGTCGTCGTGGTCGCGCTCCTGGCGTTCAACGCCGGGCGCGACCAGCCGGCAGGCCCGGCCGCGCGGCAGAGTTCGAGCGCGCCGGCGAGCCCGCCGACGCCGACCGTCACCGTTACCCGGCATCAGCCGCCGCCCGACGACGTGCCGCCGCCGCCGCAGCCGCAGTACGGCGGCGATGACGAGGCGTTCCTGGCGATGATCGCCGGCGACGGCATCAAGGCGCCCGACGATTGGGCGATCGAGGCGGGCCGCAAGACGTGCGGCCAAAGCTACGACGAGGCCTACGAGTACCTGACCGATGGCGGTCTTTACGGCTACCACGTCCAGACGTTCCTGGACGACTGGAGCGCGACGCACCCGGGCTGTTGACCGGCGGCCCGCCGTTGGTCACGCGGCCGCGCCGGGACCCGGCAGCAGGTCGACGTTGCCGGCGTGCATCGGCTCGCCGCAGTGGGCGCAGCGCAGCTCGCCCCTGCTGATCTCGCCGCACGCGTGATGGAGATAGAGCACCGGCGGGCCGGCGTCGCCGGCGAGCCACTTGTCGCCCCACCGGACCATGACCATGAGCAGGTCGACGAGCTCGGCGCCCTTGTCCGTCAGGACGTACTCATAGCGCGGTCGCCGGTCGTAGGGCCGGCGCTCGAGCACTCCGCGCTCGACGAGGTGGTTCAGCCGCTCGGTCAAGACCTTGCGCGAGATGCCGAGGTCGGCCTGGAGCTGCTCGAATCGGGTGAGCCCGGCCCACACGTCACGCAGCACCAATGGCGACCAGGGCTCGCCGATGACGTCGAGAGTGCGGGCGATCGAGCATGCCATCTCGCCGAAGTTCGTGCGCTGCATGGAATCAGTCTAGCAGTTGGGGTTCCCTCAGGGAACTCAGCCTGCTATGGTCACAGAGTCTCCTAAAGGAACTAAGGAAGGATCGCAGAGATGAGCAAGGTCATCAGCGCCCACGCGGTGTCGGTCGACGGTTACATCACCGGCCGCGACCCCGGGGCCGGGCGCGGACTCGGCGACGGGACGATGCTCTTCGACTGGTACTTCGACGGCGACACGCCCAGCCAGGTGTTCGACGGGTTCGGGCTGAGCGAGCCCAGCGCCCGGGTCTTCGACGCCCTCGCCGCCCGTGTGGGCGCGATCGTGGCGGGACGCAACACCTACGAGGACTCCGACCACTTTGGCGGCGGCAGCCCCCATCCCGCGGCCACGCTGTTCGTCCTCAGCCATCGGCCGGCCCCGGAGATGACCGAGCGGCAGACCCTCGTCACCACCGGCATCGAGGACGCGGTCGCGGCGGCCCGCGCGGCCGCCGGCGGCAAGGACGTCGGCATCATGGGCGGCGGCGCCGTGACCGAGGCGTTGAAGGCGGGGCTCGTCGACGAGGTGGTCCTCCATCAGGTGCCGATCCTGCTTGGCGGCGGCCGGCGCTTCTTCCAGGCGCTGCCCGAGCACGTGCGCCTGCGCCTCGTCGAAGCCGTCCCGGCGCCGGGCGTCACCCACCTCCACTACGAGGTCGAGCGATGACGGCGTCGACCCTCGCCGGAAACCCCGCCCAGAACCAAACCCAGAACCCACGCAAGGAGATGACCACGATGCTCGACCCCGACGTGCGCCGCGTGCTCGACGGCACCTCGATCGCCCACCTCGCCAGCGTCCTGCCCGACGGCGCTCCTCACTCCGTCCCCGTGTGGATCGGCACGCACGGCGATCGCATCGTGATCCTCACCGGCCCGGGCTCCCGCAAGGCCCGCAACCTGCGGCGTGACCCGCGGGTCGCGCTCTCCCTGGCGCCGGCCGACAACCCGTTCCAGCCGGTCATCATCCGCGGCAGGGTCGTCGAGTGGGTCGACGGGGACGCCGGTTGGGAGATCGTCGACCGGATATCGACCAAGTACATCGGCGGCCCCTACCCGCGCGACGAGGAGCGGGTCGTCGCGCTCATCGAGCCCGATCGCCAGAGCCTGGGCTGACGCCGCCTTTGTCCGATGGCGCCGCGAGCTCAACGGCGGTCTGGGTACGACGTCGGGTCCCGGCCACACGATGGCCGGGCCGCGTCGTCGACTCGTACGACACGGACGGCGCGGTGCCAGAAGTAAGCGACTGACTCATCCTGCAGAGCGTGGACGAACTGGCGCATCGCGTGCTCGGGCGGCCGCCATTCGTCTTTGATGATCTCCAATGCCTCCAGCATGGCGACGCGCGGGTGCCGGTAGGCGGAGGTGTGCTCCGCCCGCCGCCAGTGCACGCCGCAGTCTCCGCTTTCCTCGATGATCCAGAACATGGCCGACCTACTGGGTGGGCTTGGGATGAAGCAATTCAAAGGTGGCGATAGCCGCTTCGAGCGCGTCGGGAGTGGCGGCGCCGATCATGCCGACCGGGCCGCGTGTCCACAGGGCCAGCGCCCAGTAGTGGCGGGTATGGCGCCCGTGCCACACGAGCCAGCCGGGCCGGCGCGTGTACTGAATCCGCCGCGCGATGTCATCGGGGCTGAGCAGCATGCATGACCCGCATGGGACCAAGTTTCAGACCGTCTTCGAGCGCGGCCATGATGAGCTGTGCCTCGGCCGGATACCGCTGGATCAACTCCGACATCGTCTCCAACTCCGCGGCCGTGGCATGGAGCCGCTCGTGCTCGCCGGCCTCACATCGCTGCGTCATTTCTTTCGTTGTCCTTTCGTCATTCGCTCTCGACTTTGATGACGGCCCACACCCACTTGCCGCCATGGGCGGGAGTAACCCCGCAACTCACGGCGAGGGCAGTTACCAGAGGCAGCCCCCATCCACCATTGGCGTCGAAGTTTTCTTCGCGCAGATCGAGGCTTTCCAGCGTCAGCTCGGGCAGGTTCGCCTCGGGCCTCCTGGCGCTGGAATCCCAGACCGAAAACCGGATCACGCCCGCGTCGAAGTCGGGGACGCAACGCGTCCTGATGCGCCGGCCGGGCGTTTCCCGTACGGCGTTGGCGAGGAGTTCGGCCGCGATGAGATGCAGATCGGCGTACCGCTCTGCCCTCAGGCCCCAATCGCACAGGTGGCGGTCGATCAGCAGGCGCACCCGGCCCGTCACCGCCGGGGTTGCGTTGCACGTGAGATCAAGGGGTACCGGCTCACGAATCGGCGTACGGGTCATAAATGGCCATCCGAACCTGTCATCACATGGATACTGGGCGTAGTCAACGTAGGTCCCCGACCCGGGGGCTGCCTACGGGCATACGACAAATGCGACGCAGCGAGGTGGCCATGAACCACAGGCGAACGCTCGATCCCGATCACAACTTCTACGACTGGGCCGCCGTTGAGCTGCACAGACAACGGAAAGAGCGTGGTTTGTCCCTCGACGCCGTGGGCGCGATCATCGATCGTGATCGGTCGCTTGTCGCACGCATTGAAACCGGGCACACCAAGATGAGCGCGGCCCACGCCGAGCGGCTCGACGCCGCCTGGCACACCGGCGGGCTGTTCGGGCGGATCATCCGCTACGCCAAGAGCCGGCACAACACGGAGTGGGTGCAGACCCGCACCGATCTGCAGGCCAGAGCCACCCACCACAAGATCTGGGCGCTGGCGCTGGTGCCCGGCGAATGGCAGACCGAGCGCTACATCCGGGCGACGTTCGAGGCGGCCCGCTCCGTCGAAGACATCGAAGCTGCGGTGCGGCTGCGCTTGAATCGGCAGCAGGGCCTCGACCGCGAGCCCGCCCCGGTCATCCGGGCCTACCTCGACCAAGGAGTGATCGACCAACCGGTCGGCGGGCCCGAGGTGATGGCCGAGCAGCTCGCCCGCCTGCTGGAGCTGGCGAGCGCGCACACCATCAGGGTGGTCCCACGGGCTGTGGGGGCGCACGCCGGCCGTGACGGGCCGTTCCAGATCATGACGGTGGATGGCGCCGACGTCGTTTACACCGAGACCATCGGGCCGGGCCGGCTCATCGAGGACCCCCTGGAGGTACGCTCCTATGGAGTATGGTTCGACCAGATCGGCGATGTGGCGCTTCCAAGAGCCGAATCACTCCAGTTAATCCAGGCCACGATGGAGGCTTTTACATCATGACTGTCGTGTGGCGTAAGTCCAGCCACAGCGGTGGCACCAGTGAGAATCTCAACTGCGTCGAGGTGGCATCGCTGCCCACGGGAGCCATTGGCATCAGGGACAGCAAAAACCCCCGGGCGCCGCACTTGGCCGTGTCCGCCACGGCCTTCGGGGAATTGATGCGAGAGATCAAAAAGAGGCGTTGATACCTCAGGGGCGGTCGAGGTCGATGCGGATGGTCAACGGTGGCGTGGTCATCATGCGGCCGATGGTCGGCGGCATGCCTTCGACTCGCCAGTCGGCCCCTCGGCCGACGCGGTGGTACACCTGACCGGACTTCTGATAAAAGGGTGGAGTCCGGCCAGAGGGTAGTGGATGGATCGCGATCGCGAGCGAGCAGTCATGCTCCGGCAAGAGGTGGCGCGGTTCCTTGATCGCATGGCCAGGCGTAAACGTCACCACATAGCATGTGGCATCGTGTCATCTGATGACATGTTGACGCTCGGTATCAACATCGCGTCCGGCCTGGGCCCGGCATCCGTTTGCGCTGAACAGATCGCTCTGGGAGAGGCACTCAAGTCGCCAGAGAGCCAAATCGACCTTGTGGTCGTCTTACGCGCGACCTTTCGTCACGGGGAGCCACATGAGATCGTTCCGCCGTGCGGTCGCTGCCGGGAACTGCTGTGTCAATACGCGCCATATGCGCAGGTAATGATTCCCAAGGTCGATTCAGAAGGTATCGGCCGCGCCGCCTTCGAGCTAGTAAAGGTTATCGACCTGCTACCCTTTCCGTTCATGCGACGTGACCGATGAGATGGTTACACTCCCATTTGGCGGCAGGTTGTCGCACGAGGCGGGTGGTAAATGATACCGGGAAGACCGCTCTTGAAATATTTCACAGAATTCGATCTGCGACCGCTGCAGGGCGTTATCAGCCAGGATGCCTCGCCGGCCCTGCTCAACGAACGGGAAACCGAAGACCTGCGAACACTGGCCCAGGACTTCACCCGGGAGGGCGATCTGCTCGTAGCTCCGGACACCATTGATGACAAGCCGCACGTCCGCACTTTCATCATGTTCTTGCGAGCTCTCGGCGCGCTGCGAGTCGAAGAACACTCGTCCAACTACAGGTTGCGGCTTGTCGGCAGACTGGCGAAACACGTTCCAGAGATTCTCACTATATACCTTACCGGATCATTGACGCTAATCGACAATTGGGAAACTCTATATCTGAGCCCAGAGGACTCGCTGAGCGCACTCGATCTGCTCCGGCAAATGGAGCTTCGCCGCATCGAACTCACCCGGCGCTCCGGTCGGCGGGTAGAGCCGCTGGCGGTCCGGCCAGTCGCATTCGCAATCTTCCATGCCCTCAATAAAAAGGGAGTCGACTGCTATCTATTCGAAGTGAACAAGGACTGGCGGCGATTGAATTTTATCGGTGGCAAGCAAGAGCCTTCCGACGGCGGCGATTTTCGGGTCACGGTTACTCGGGAAATCGCCGAGGAGCTCGGTATCGCCGCGCACCGATTGACGCTCACCCAGCTCAACGCCGAGCCGTTGGAAGCTTATAGTCTAAGTGGAAACGTCGGGAGTCTCGCGAGCTACCCATGCGTCCTCTACGGAGTGAGGGTTGCCGGACAGCTGCGGACTCGGCCGCAGGACAGGTGGCTGACCGAGCAGCAGATCAGGTCTTGTCGTGATCTGCCAGACGGACCTCTCATGGTTAACCCGGTCTACCTTGACTTCTTGCTGTCCGGCTCGCCGACAAGGCTGGCGGATACACCGGTGAGCACCTCTCAACGAGTACGTACGTCCGCGCTGAACGACATAGTACCTCGTGGAGAATCCCCCCTACGGCGATGGGCGAGAGTGCTCGGGGAGAACAAGGATCTTCTCGTGGCCATCATAACGCTGGCTGCCGCGGTCATGACACTCTTTGTCGCGTTCTAGGTGGTATCGAGAGATCTGAGCGCTGATGGAACCCATGGCAATAGTCAAAAAATTAGCTCTGGAGGATCTGGGCCTGCCTACCGGAGTCTTCCTGGAGTTTATCATGCACACGGTTGGGCTCAACTGGAGGCAGCGTTATATTTCGCTACGCCAACGAGTCGAGGCACTGGACGAGGCGCTAGTGTCCGAACGCGCCGAGTCGATGCTCATCGCAATTAACGATGAAGCAGGTATTCTCCGTCTGTTCGAGACGGCGGAACGGCAGAGAAGAGCCTTATCTGTAGCATCCCGAGTGTGGGAAACGCGGCAGAAATTCTCCGGGCACCTGGCCTTGATGAATCTACACCCAGAAGGTTATCTGGATGAATCGGAATTGTCGAAGGCCGTCCTCAGGGTGTCGGGCGGGATCCCCGGCTACCTTCTCGAGAGTGGTCGTTATTATCACTTCTATGGTGCCCGATTGCTCGATCAGGAGGAGTGGCTCGACTTTGTCGGTCGCTTCCTGATGCCCTGCACTCTCGTAAGTCCACGCTATGTCGGACACAGCATCAATCGCCGATATTGCGCTCTCCGCCTCAACTCCGTACCGCCATATAAGCCAAGCATGCCGCGGTTGATTTCAGCCTTCGGCTGATCTCTGTGCCCGCGTTCGACCCGCCTGCCCGTCTGTCGGGGCGCGGGCTGCGCCGCTCAGTGCACTTCGGCGGTGACGATCACTCACGCTTCGTGCAACTAACACCGGACGTGAGTTGCATCGAGTGTTAGATCGTGGGCCGTGGCGGGGGAGCTGGGGCCGGCTGTCGTCGCGGTGGGTCCATGGTGGCGGGCCGACGGGCAGGATCAGATCGACGCGGTGGTCCTCGCCAAACGAGGTCAGACCCGCGTTCCCGTGCTGGCCGGTGAGGCCAAATGGGCACGGCAGGCCGACGCGGCCCGGCTGCGTCGCAAACTGGAGCGGAAGGTGGCCGGATTCGCGGACCCGGCCGATCTGCGGTACGCCGTGTGCGCCCGAGAGTCACTGACGCACGTCGACTCCGATGTCCTCGCCGTGACGGCGGCCGACATCTTCGCTCCGCTCAGGCCGGTAGCCGGGCTGCCGGTTACCGCCCGGCGCCGGCGTTGAAGGTCTCGATGCGCAGCAGCGGGCGGATGGCGCGCTCGACGTCGCCGCGGACGAAGTAGCGCCGGATGGCGTCGGCGCGCAGCGCGTTGCCGAGCGCGCCCATGATCATGCCCTGGTCGAGCGACAGATAGCGATCGGCGACGCGGCCGCTGCGCACGGCGATCGCGTCCTTGAAACCGCCCGGCCCGTACAGCGCGGGGAAGTCCGCGCGGAGCGCGGCCAGGTTGCGCACCGCCTCGCGGGGCGCGAACGGCAGCGCGAGGAAGGACGCGTGCGGCGTCACCACCCCGTCGCCGAACGACGCGGGCGGCGGCTGCCCGGCCCGGCATTCGCCGAAGCCGCCGTCGACGTTGGTCTGCTCAAGGTCGGAGGGGTAGCCGCCGGGGTCCATGCCCATCGCGTCGACGCCCCAGGCGCTGTAGCCGCCGAGCGGGTTGCTGGCGGGGGAGAAGCCCCAGTACCCGTACTTGGCGTCTGCGAGCCCATGGAAGATCTGGCCGCGCACGTAGGCCGGATGGTTGACGCCCCAGCTGCGCGGCGCCCAGTCCTCCTCCGGCACGAACAGGTCGGGCATCAGCGCCTCGAACATGTCGCCGCCCCACGTCGGCACGAACCGCTGCCCGGCGTAGCTGTAGGCGCCCTCGAACACGGGCACCCCCAGATGGGTCGTCTGGAAGCCGGCCGGCTGCTGTTCGAGCCAGTCCCAGTCGCAGGTCGCCGGGAACGTCCGGTTCGGCGCGAAGTAGTGCTCGCGCGGGATCTGCCCGCGCGCGATCCCGATGTAGCTGGCGATGCGCGGCTCGGTGTTGAGGATGTCGTAGTGGTTGCAGGTGTACCAGACGTCGGGCCCGCGGCCCCGGTAGTTGTCCACGACCGAACAGCCGGTCGGCTCGGTGTCCCAAAAGCCGCCGCGCAGCAGGCCCGCGGGGAAGTCCGCGCCGCGCGCCCGCGCGTTGTAGTAGAAGCCGAAGTCCATCGGCGCGAGCAGCGCCCGCGCCGCGCCGCGCAGCCGCGGTTCCGCGTTGCCGACGACGATGAGCGCGGCGGCGAACCAGCCGTTGTCGACGCTGGACAGGAACGGGGTGACCGCGCTGCCGTCCGGCGGCCAGGTGTGCAGCACGGCGCCGGTGGCCGGGGCGTACCAGTTGTAGAACATCCCCGACGCGGCGTGCCGGTCGACGCGGCTCATCGTGCGCAGGGCCGCGGCCATCCTGCGGTACGCCTCGCCGGCGCCGATGAGGCCGGTGTCGCGGGCCACGACGGTGCTCCACAGGTACGCGCCGATGTTCGTGGGCGAGGTGTAGCCGCCGCGGGTCGCCGGGTCGAGCGCGCCGCCGATGTTGTCGTCGGGCAGCCCGGTCCGCTCGTCGACCATCGCGGTGAGGGAGCGCCAGGTGTCCCGCCCGTAGGCCAGCAGCGTCGCGCGCTGCCCGGGGTCGAGCCGGTCTCGTCCCGCCGCGGCGCGGTCGTCGGCGGAGGCCGCCGGGGCGACCAGGCAGACCGCGGCGGTCACCGCCGCGGCGCTCGCGATGCGCGCGAATCTGTGCATCGGCATGTCCTTCGTCAGCGGAGCGTGAAGGTGACCACGGCCCCGGCGGGAAGCTCGTAGGAGAAGGCGGTGTCGCCCTTCCGCACGGTGAACCTCTGGCTGCCGGTTCCCCAGTCGTCGTTGACGACGATGACCGCGATCGAGCCGTCCGGGTTGCGGAACGCGACGTCGGCGATGGTGCCCGCCACGGTCGAGTCGATCCGTACGGCGCCGGGCCGGACGAACCTGGTGGCGTGACCGAGCACGTAGTAGTCGGCGGTGCGGGTCACGGCGCCGGTGGCCGGGTCGATGGTGACGACGCCGAAGCAGGTGTCACAGCCGCCGTTGTGCGGGCCGCCGGCCGGGTCGAGCGCGAGGTTCCAGGTGATCACGGTCTTGGACCAGTTCCGCATCGCGCCCACGGTGAGCATCGCGGTCTGCCAGTGGAGCGTGTCGGGGAAGGTCGTCGCCGGGTTCTGCGAGAGGCTGCCGGAGCATTCGGTGAAATAGACGTCTTTGTCGGGATGGGCGGACTGGAGCGCCGATTGCCGAGCCGGGTCCCCGAAATAGCAGTGGTACGCCGTGCCCGCGAGGTACCGACGCGCCCGCGCGTCGTTCATGACGGTCATGGCGTACTCGGGGTCGGCCGGGTCGTCCGGCGGGCCGACGTCATTGGGGTGCAGCGACCAGTTGTGGTCGTACCCGAGGATCTTGGTTTTCAGCCCCGCAGCGCGCAGCCGCCGGCCGACGAGTTCGGCCAGCCGGATCTCCTCGTCCGGGCGCAGGTCCATGCCGGGGTAGCCGCTCGGCGTCCGGTTCTGCGGCTCGTTTTGCAGCGTGATCGCGTCGATCGGCACGCCCGCCCGCCGGTACGCCTGGACGAAGCGGACGAAGTAGTCGGCGTAGGCGCGGTAGACGCGCGGGTCGTCGATCAGCCGGCCGCCGACGAGCGACCCGTTGGTCTTCATCCACGCGGGCGGGCTCCACGGGGTGGCCATCACCTTCAGGCTCGGGTTCAGCGCCCGGGCCTGGCGCAGCAGCGGCAGGATCTCCGCCTGGTCGTGGGCGATGGAAAAACGGGTGAGCCGGTAGTCGCGCTGTCCCGCCGGCATGTCGTCGTAGGTGTAGTGGGGGCCGGCCACGAAGTCGGACGCGCCCATCGGCTGGCGCAGGTAGCTGAGCCCGAGCCCGCGGCGC
Organism: Streptosporangiaceae bacterium; assembly: GCA_035765195.1. Classification (GTDB taxonomy): domain Bacteria; phylum Actinomycetota; class Actinomycetes; order Streptosporangiales; family Streptosporangiaceae; genus CALAED01. The sequence continues at coordinate 28,860 of DASTYC010000002.1, read as the reverse complement.
GGGTCGAACAGGTCGCGCATCACCGCGTCGCGGCGAGGGGAGCGGGCGAGCAGATGCGCGGAGGAGTCGGTGATCGACGCCCCGAACCCGGCTACGGTCTGGTACGTCTTGGCCGCATCGATCGTGATCACCGGGGCGGCGGTGTCGGGCGCCGTGATCAGGTCGCTCCGCTCGGACAGCAGGTTGGCCTGATCTCCCGTGGTCAGCCAGGCCCGCGGCCCGCCGCCACCGGCCGCGGCCGGCGGCGGGGCCAGGGGCAGGGCGGCCGTCACGGCCGCCGCCACGACGATGACGACCGGACTCGCGATGCCGCGCATGGATCTCATGGCTTCCTTCTCCCCGGACGCCCGAGAAACCCTATATCGCCCCTCAAGGGGATGAAAGCGCTTCCGGTGCCGGAAGCGGGCGCGGCGGGTCAGCCGGCGAGGCGGGCCTGTTCCTCGGCCTTCATGCGGGCCTGGCGCAGGACGCGCTCGGGCACGACATCCTCGCGCGGCGCCGTCGGCCGGAACTCATAACGGTCCACGCCGAGGCCGCGCAGCACCGCCCGTTCGACGAGGGAGAAGTCGCCCGGGTCAGGCCGGTCGAAGCGCATCGGCTCGGCCAGGGTGACCGGCGGATTGGTGATCAGGCGCGGCCGGCGCAGCAGGTTCTGCGACTTGGCGTGCAGCATGTACGGGTGGAGCAGGAACACATCGCCCACCCGGCCGGTCGCCTCCACGAACTCCGTGCACTGGCCGGCCAGGTCGGCCGTGGGGAACTCGTTCACCAGCAAGCCCTCGGGGTGGGCGGCGAGGAAGCGGGCGACCGGTCCCACCGAACCCGCCGCGACGAACGTCGCGCCGCCCTGGTGCTCGACATCAGACCAGAGCACCAACGTCAGCAGGCCCTGTTCGGGCGAGTCGAGGAAGTGCCGGAAGAAGTCGCCGTCCTTGTGCCAGCCCGGCGACCGCGGCGACGCGGGTGACCAGGGGCCGTCCGCGCCCTGCCACAGGTTGACGATGAACCCGTCTCCCCAGGTGTACGGGTGCGCGATCCGGTCCTCGCCGCCGACGAGGTCGCACACCGCGTCCCACGCCTTGGGCGCGAACTCCCTGACGTCGAGTTCCCGATGCGCCGGCATGTGGACGGTCGGCTCGGCCCAGGTGGAGCGGTCGTCCGGGTCGTACCCGAGCCGTGTCCAGACGGTCCGCGTGTACTCCTCGGCCGCCTCCCGCGAGAAGCAGTCGTGGATGACGACATATCCCTTGTCCAGGAAATGCTGTTCTTGTTCGGCGCTGAGCACCCGATAGCCAGACGTCATGGCATCAACGCTAATCGAGCATCCGCTGGGGTGTTGAGGCTGTTTTGTCCCCATTGCGGCGGCGCCATGCCCGCGCCCGCAGCACCATCTCCAGCTCGAACCGCAGGTCGGGATCGGGTTCGTGCAGCCGGTCGCCGAACAGCTCGGCCAGTTGCCGCAGCCGGTATCGCACGGTCTGCGGGTGGACGTGCAGCCGCTGCGCGACCTCGTTGGCGTTGCGCGCCGACTGCAACCACGCCAGCAGCGTCTCGGCGAGCCGGTCCTGCTGAACCGGCCGCAGCCGGGCGAGCGGGGCCAGGTGGATCTCCCCGAGCAGGTCCAACAGCTCGTGATCCTGGAAGACGATCAGCGCCGACAGGTGCTCGGCGCTCCGGATCACGGCCGCGTCGTCGACCACGCCGCCCCGTGCCAGCCCGAGCGCCTGCTGCGCCCAGCGCATCGACCGGGCCGCCTCGGTGACCGCGACCGTCGGCCCGACGGCGACGACCCAGTCCCGCAACGTCTGGTCGAACAGCCGATCCCGGCCTGGCCCGTCGGGGTCGGGCACGATCAGGCACGGCACCGGTCGCATCAGGTCGCACAGGATGTCGGGCGGCAGCGCCGGCCGCGCGGCGTCCGGCTGCCGTTCGCGCAACGCCACCGCGGCGACCGTCCGCGGCAGCTCCCAGCGCGCGGCGCGGGCCCCCTCGGCGATGGCGTCGGGGGCGGGCGGCGGCTCGGCGAGCAGGAGATCGAGCAGACGGCGCCGGCGTCGCCTGCGGCCGTCGGCGAGCGCGGCCCTGGCGCGGGCGTGACCGCGGGTGGCGGCCGCGGCCACCTCGTCCTGGAAGAGCATGATCGCCTCGCCGAGCGCGGAGACCATGTGCGGCGACAGCCGCAGTTGTTCGGCCTCCCAGGAGACGTGCCGCCAGGCGACCAGCCCGGCGGCGCGGACGGCGGTCTGCAGCGCGTCGAGGCCGCCGCCCTCGTCGGCGACGCCGCGGCCGATCGACTCGAAGAATTCCACGAGCCGGTCGACCTCGCCGTCCGGGCCGCCGATCCTCTTGGTGATGGCGCCTACGACTTGGTCGATCGCCTCGCGGACCAGCCCGGCGTAGGCCTCGTCCCAGCGGCGGTCGTATTCGGGGACGCGCAGCCGGATCTCGCGGATCATGTCCTCGGCCAGCTGTCCCAGGTGCGACCGGATGATGTCGGCCAGCTCGGCGGGGACGTCCGTCAACGCCCTGGTCGATGCCGTAGTCGACGCGGTGGTCGATGCCGGGGCTGGTGCCGTGGTCGACGCGACCGGCGTGCGCTGTTCGGCTGTCACTCGTACCTCCGCCGGACGGGGACGGCAGCGGCGGCATGCGGGTCGGGTCCTGTCAACGTACGCCGTTGGTACGGACGTGACAATCACACACGGATGCGAGCCGGCCTCCGGCGAAAACCCGCTGGCGCGGAGTACTACGTATTACTAGGGTGTGCCGGGTGGACCTCGCGACCCTTCCGAAGGTGGAGCTGCACAGTCATCTCGACTGCTGTCTGAGCTATGACGCCGTCCGCCGGATCGATCCGTCGATCACGCGCGACCATTACGACCGGCATTTCGTCGCCCCGCCGACGTGCCCGTCCCTGGCGGACTATCTCACCTACACCTTCCACTACCGCGCTCTCCTGCAGTCGGAGCGGGCGCTGCGCATCGCGGTGCGGGACGTCTTCGAGCAGATGGCGGCCGACGGCATCGCCTACGCAGAGCTGCGCTTCGCGCCCTTGATCCACACCGAGGGCGGCGAGCTGACGGCCGACGAGGTGGTCGACTGCGTGGCCGCGGAGACGGCGGCGCGGTCCGCGGACACGGGCATCGACGCCGGGCTCATCTTGTGCACGCTGCGCGACTACGACGCCGAGCGGAGCCTGGAGACCGCGCGGCTCGCGGTACGGCACGCGCGGTCGGGGCCGGTGGTGGCCATGGACATCGCCGGCGACGAGATCGCCTGCCCGCTCGACCCGCACGTCCCGGCGTTCGAGCACGTCACGGCCGCCGGGCTCGGCGTGACCGTACACGCGGGCGAGGCCGGCGGCCCGGACAGCGTGCGCGCGGCGCTCGACCAGACGGGCACCCGCCGCATCGGGCACGGCGTCCGCGGCGTCGAGGACGCCGCCCTGCTCGACCGCATCAAGCGAGAGCGCGTGCACCTGGAGGTCTGCCCGAGCAGCAACGTGCAGACCAGCACCGTCGCCTCCTACGCCGCGCATCCGGTCGGCCGGCTGCGGGCGGCGGGCGTGTCGGTCGGCATCAGCACCGACACACGGGCGGTCACCGACATCCGGCTGACCCAGGAGTACGAGCGGCTGCGCGACGTCCTCGGCTGGACCGTGGCCGACTTCGCGCAGGTCAATCGGGACGCGCTTGCCGCGGCCTTCGCCCCGGAGCCGGTCCGCCGCCGCGTCGCGGCGCTGCTCGACGAGGCCTATCCCCAAAAGTCCTAAGCGGAGTCGCGGACGACGAGTTCGGCGGGCAGCGTCAGCGAGTCGGCGGGCTTGCCGTCGAGGGCGGCGAGCAGCAGCCGGACCGCGGCGCGCGCCTGGCCGGCGACGGGGGCGCGCACCGTGGTGAGCGGCGGGACGGTGTAGGCGGCGGCCGCGATGTCGTCGAACCCGACGACGGCGACGTCGGCGGGCACCCGCCGCCCGGCCGTGCGCAGCGCGTGCAGCGCGCCGATCGCCATGAGGTCGTTGACGGCGAAGATCGCGTCGAGCTCCGGATGGGCGGCCAGCAGCCGTCGCGCGGCCGCGGCGCCGGACGCCGGGCCGAGGTCGCCCGCCATGACGATCGGCTGCCGGCCGGCGTCGTCGAGGACGGCTCGGCAGCCGGCCAGCCGGTCGGCCGCGGCGACCGCGCCCGGCGGCCCGCCGATCGCGGCGATCGCGCGGCGCCCGCCGGCCAGCAGGTGGCGGACCGCGGCCGCGGCTCCGGCCGAGTCGTCGACGGCGACGTACGGCACGCGTGCGGGCGGCGCCGGCCGGCCCAGCGCGATCACCGGGATGCCCGGCCCGGCGAGGTCGTCCGGCGGCGGCCCGGCGCCGGGAGCCGGCACCAGCAGCGCCGCGTCGACGCCGGCATCGGCGAGCCGCCGAGACAGCCGCCGCCCGGCGTCCGCGGTGTCGGCGAACGCGAGCGTGACCCGCTTGCCCGCCGCGTCGAGAGCCCGCCCTGCCGCCTGGACGAGGGCCGCGTGCATCGGGTCGGCGTCGGCCGGTCCCGCCGGCGGATCGGCGACGACCAGCGCGATCGTGCCCGCCGGGCGCGCGGCGGCGGCCTGCCGGGTGGCGAGGCTGCGGGCCGCCGAGTTCGGCACGTACCCCAGCTCGCTGACCGCGTGCAGGACGACGCTGCGAGACTCGGGGCTGACCCGCGCCTCTCCGTTGATCACGCGGGACACGGTCGACCTCGACACCCCGGCCCGCGCGGCGACCTCCTCCAGCGTCGGCCGGCGCGCGGCGTCGTCGACGCGCAGGCCGTTCCGCTTGATGACCTCGCGGTACCACAGGCCGCTGTCCTTGACCAACCGGCGCTGCGTCGCGAAGTCGACGTGCACGATGCCGAACTTGCGGTGATAGCCGTCGGCCCACTCGAAGTTGTCGAGCAGCGACCAGACGAGGTAGCCGCGCAGGTCCACGCCCGCCTCGATCGCGGCGTGCGCCGCGCGCAGATGCCCGTCGAGGTAGGCGGTTCGGTCGGCGTCGTGCACGCGGTCGCCCGTCACCACGTCGTGGAACGCGGCGCCGTTCTCGGCGACGATCAGGCCGACCCCGGGGTAGTCGCGGGCCAGCCGGACCAGCAGCTGATACAGCCCGGTGGGCACGATCGGCCAGCCCATCGCGGTGGTGGGCACGTCGGCCCGGCAGAACTCGATGCCCTCGCTGCCGGGGAACGCCGGGTTGGCCGGCTCGTCCGGGCGGGCGCGGACGACGGAGGGGTTGTAGTAGTTGACTCCGAGCAGATCGATCGGCTGGTTGATGAGGCCGAGGTCGCCGTCGCGGATGTGCCCGAGCCCGGCGATCCGCTCCACGATCGACAGCACCTGGGCGGGGTAGGCGCCGCGCAGCGCCGGCTCCAGGAACTGCCGGTTGAGCAGGGCGTCGACTCTGCCGACCGCCTCGGCGTCGGCCGCGGACGGCACGTGCGCGGGATCGTCGAGCTGCTCGGGTGTCATGACGGGTGCGACGTTCAGCGTGAGCGCGATCTCGCCGCCGCCGCCCTGCGCGCCGCGCACCGCGCCGCGCAGGGCGGCGGCTCCGAGTCCGTGGGCGAGCAGCAGATGGTGCCCGGCGCGGAAGGCGTCGGCGGGTGAGCTGCGGCCGGGCGCGTGCACGCCGATGCCGTAGCCGAGGATCGCCGCGACCCATGGCTCGTTCACCGTCATCCAGGTGGCGACACGGTCGCCGAGCCGGTCGGCGACGACCCGGACGTAATCGGCGAACCGGTACGCGGTCTCGCGCTCGGCCCAGCCGCCGGCGTCCTCCAGCGCCTGCGGCAGGTCCCAGTGGTAGAGGGTGACGTACGGGGCGATCCCGGCGGCGAGGAGTTCGTCCACGAGCCGGTCGTAGAAGTCCAGGCCCGCCGGGTTGACGGCGCCGGCGCCCGCCGGCAGCACCCGCGACCAGGACACCGAGAACCGGTAGGCGGCGAGACCGAGCTCCCGCATCAGCCGGACGTCACCGGCGTGACGCCGGTAGTGGTCGCACGCCACGTCGCCGGTGTGGCCGTCGGCGACCTTGCCCGGCGTGTGGGCGAACGTGTCCCAGATCGACGGCCCGCGGCCCTCGTCGCGGGCGGCGCCCTCGACCTGGTAGGCCGCGGTGGCGGCGCCCCAGACGAAGCCGTCGGGAAAGGCCGGCGACCGGGCCGGCGCCCTGTCGCCCGTCGCGGTCATGCCGGACATCTTCTCGCGCGCTCCCACCGTGACCCCCGCCGTATGTCGTGGCCGATTCCCGGGCGCATCACAAATGATCGCACGACGGCGTCAGGCCGCTTCGCGCCGTCCAAACGATCTTCCTGACGAGGCCCACGACGCCTTGACAGCCGAAAGTTTTCTAGGCAGACGTTGAAAGGTTTCGGAGTAATGGTTGAAATACGGGACGCACACCACCAAGATTCGGTGTGGACATCATGTAAAACAAGCGCCTGCTCAGGAGATGTCCCTGGTAACGAAAGTGATCCAGGAGGTTCGCATTGACCACCAAATCGCCGGATCCAGGGCCCACTGGGCCGCTGGACAACGGCACCTACCAGTCCATCAGTGAGAGTGCGCCGTACCAAGAGCTCCGCAGGCGGTTCCGTACCTTCGTCTTCCCGATGACGGCGGCGTTCCTGCTGTGGTACCTGCTGTACGTCGTGCTCTCCGCCTACGCCCGCGGCTTCATGGGCACCAAAGTGGTCGGCAACATCAACGTCGCCCTGGTCTTCGGACTCCTGCAGTTCGTGTCGACGTTCGCCATCACGTGGTGGTACGCCAAGTACGCCGCCCGCCGGCTGGACCCGGCGGCCGAGGACGTCCGCAACGCCCACGCGGAGGCGCGGTCATGACCGCGGCGAACGGGGTTCTCGCGGCCGCCGCGGTGTCGGAGACCACGCACCGGACCATCTCGGTCCTGCTCTTCGCGGTCTTCGTCGCGATCACCCTCTACATCACGCTCTGGGCGAGCCGGCACACCAAGACCGCGGCGGACTTCTACGCGGGCGGGCGACAGTTCTCCGGCATGCAAAACGGCCTGGCGATCGGCGGCGACTACATGTCGGCCGCCTCCTTCCTCGGCATCGGCGGCATCATCGCGCTGTCGGGCTACGACGGTTACCTCTACTCCATCGGTTTCCTCGTGGCCTGGCTGATCGCGCTGCTGCTGGTGGCCGAGCTGCTGCGCAACTCCGGCCGGTTCACCATGGCCGACGTGCTGGCGTTCCGCATGCGCCAGCGCCCGGTCCGCACCGCGGCCGGTGTGTCCACCATCACCGTGTCGATCTTCTACCTGCTGGCGCAGATGGTCGGCGCGGGCGCGCTGGTCGCGCTGTTGCTGGGGGTCTCCGGCGAGGCAGCCAAGATCGGTACGATCGTCGTGGTCGGCGCGCTGATGATCTTCTACGTCACCGTCGGCGGCATGAAGGGCACCACGTGGGTGCAGATCGTCAAGGCCGTGCTGCTCATGGGCGGCGCCGCGCTGATGACCGTGTGGGTGCTGGCGAAGTACAACTTCAACATCTCCACCCTGCTCGGCGCGGCCGCGGACAAGAGCGGCCAGGGCGCGGCGTTCCTCGAACCCGGACTGAAGTACGGCGCCACCGACGTGTGGAGCAAGATCGACCTGCTGTCTCTCGGCCTGGCGCTCGTGCTGGGCACCGCGGGGCTGCCGCACATCTTGATCCGCTTCTACACGGTGCCCGACGCCCGGACCGCCCGCGCGTCCGTGAACTGGGGCATCGGCCTCATCGGCGCGTTCTACCTGATGACGCTGGTGCTCGGCTTCGGGGCCGCGGCCCTGGTCGGCAGCGGGGCGATCGCGGACCAAAATCCGGGAGGCAACACGGCGTTGCCCCAGCTGGCCGAGGAACTCGGCGGCGGCGGTGGGTCCCTGGGCGGCTCGATCTTCCTGGCGGTCATCTCCGCGGTCGCGTTCGCCACGATCCTGGCCGTCGTCGCCGGACTCACGCTCGCCTCGTCGTCGTCGTTCGCGCACGACCTGTTCGCCAACGTGATCAAGCGTGGGCAGGCCACCGAGCGCAGTGAGGTGAGCGCGGCGCGCATGGCCGCGTTCGTGATCGGCGCGATCGCCATCTTGCTGTCGATCTTCGCCCGCGGCCTCAACGTCGCGTTCCTCGTGGCGCTGGCCTTCGCGGTCGCCGCCGCGGCCAACCTGCCGACCCTGCTGTACTCGCTGTATTGGAAACGGTTCAACACGGCGGGCGCGGTCACGGCCATCTACGGCGGACTGATCTCCTCGGTCGTGCTCGTACTGGCCAGCCCGATCTGCTGGGGCGGTAAGTCGGCCACGCTGCCCAAGGGCTACGCCGACGCGATCTTCAGCACTGAGATCACCGCGCCGATCCCGCTGCAGAACCCGGGCATCATCTCGATCCCGCTCGGCTTCCTGCTCGGCTGGCTCGGCACCGTGCTGTCCAAGGAGGACACCACGGCCAAGGGCACGGAGCTGGAGGTCCGCGCGCTCACCGGAATCGGCGCCCACTAACGGAGCCGTCTCCTCCCCGGACGCTCGTGCCCCTCGCCGCCGGCGGGGGGCACGAGCGTTTGCCGTCCAGGGCCGGCCCCCGACCCCGCGTCCGGCCGGAGGCCGACCTGGCATGATCGGGATATGGCCGACCGCCTGCTGCTCATCGATGGGCACTCGATGGCCTACCGGGCGTACCACGCGCTGCCGGTGGAGAACTTCAGCACGACGAGCGGCCAGCCCACCAACATGATCTACGGCTTCGCCTCGATGCTGGCCAACACGCTTCGCGACGAGCGGCCCACCCATGTGGCGGTGGCCTTCGACGTCTCGCGGCAGACGTTTCGCACCGAACAGTTCCCCGACTACAAGGCGGGCCGGACGCGGGCCCCGGCCGAGTTCAAGAGCCAGCTGAAGATCCTCGACGACCTGCTCGCCGCGATGAGCCTGACGACGCTGCGGGTTCCCGGGTTCGAGGCGGACGACATCATCGCGACCCTGGCCGCCAAGGGGCAGGCGCAGGGGTTCGAGGTCCTCATCAGCACCGGCGACCGCGACGCGCTGCAGCTGATCGGCGACAACGTCACCGTGCTGTACTTCATCAGAGGCGTGTCGGCGGCCACCAGGTTCACCCCCGAGGCGCTCCGCGACAAGTACGGTCTCACGCCCGCCCAGTACCCCGACTTCGCGGCGCTGCGGGGGGACCCGTCGGACAACCTGCCGAGCATCCCGGGCATCGGCGAGAAGACCGCCGCCCGGTGGATCCGCGAGTACGGCTCGCTGGCCGGCCTGCTGGAGCGGGCCGGCGAGGTGCCGGGCAAGGCCGGCGACCGGCTCCGGGCCGCGCTGGACACGGTGCGGCTCAACCGCCGGCTCACCGAGCTGGTCCGCGACGTGCCGCTGCCCGTCGAGCCGGCCGAGCTGCGCCACCGGCCCTACGACCTGGCCGCCTTCGCCGCCCTGCTGGACGAGCTGGAGTTCCGCAACCAGAGCCTGCGCGACCGGCTCTTCGCCGCCGATCCGGGCAGCGCCCGGCGCGGGCCGCGCGCGGCGGCGAAGCGCCCGGCCCCGGACGGCGCGCCCGGCGCGCCCGGCGCGGTCGGCGCGGTCGGTGCGGTCGGTGCGGCCGGCGCGGCCGCGGCCGGCGGCCGTGTGCTCGGTCCGGGCGAGCTGGCCGGCCGGCTCGCGCGATCCGCCCCGGACGGCGCGCCCACCGCGGTCGTCGCGACGTACGTCTGGGCGCGCGGCGCCGGGCGGGTCGACCGACTGGCCCTCGCCTCGGCCGGGGCGCCCGCGGCTGTGGCCGACGTCGGCGCGCTGACCGAGTCCGACGAGCGGGCGCTCGCCGCCTGGCTGGCCGATCCGGACCGGCCCAAGGTCGTGCACGACGCCAAGGCGACCATGCGGGTGTTCGCCGGCCACGGCTGGCGGCTCGGCGGCGTCGAGTGCGACACCGAGCTCGCCGCCTACCTGCTCCGGCCCGGGCTCGCCGCCTACGGTCTCGACGACCTGGCGGCGCGGCATCTGGGGCGCCGGCTGCCGGGCGTCGGCGATGACGCCCCCGGCGACGCCGCGGCCGCGCTCGCGGCGCGCGCGGCGACGGTGCTCGACCTCGCCGCCATGTTCCGTCCGTGGCTCGACAAGGCCGGCGCCACGTCGTTGCTGCGGACGGTGGAGCTGCCGCTCAGCGAGCTGCTCGCCCGTACCGAGCGCATCGGCGTCCGGGTGGACCGCGATCTGCTGGTCGCGCTCGAACGACGCTTCACCGCGCGGATCGAGGAGGCCACGGCGGCGGCGGCGCGGATCGCGGGCCGCCCGTTCAATCCGGGCTCGACGAAACAGCTGCAGGAGGTGCTGTTCGACGAGCTCGGGCTGCCCAAGACCAAGAAGATCAAGTCGGGCCACTCCACCGACGTGGACGCGCTCACCTGGCTGGCCGAGCGGACCGACAGCGAGCTGCCGGCGATCTTGCTGCGCCACCGCGACCAGGCGCGGCTCCGCATGACGGTGGCGGGGCTGATCAAGGAGATCGGCGCCGACGGCCGCATCCACACCGACTTCCGCCAGACCGTGGCGGCCACCGGGCGGGTGACGTCGACCGAGCCCAACCTGCAGGTGATCCCGGTGCGGACCGCGGACGGCCGCCGGATCCGCCGCGCCTTCGTGCCGGGCGAGGGCTATGAGTCGATCATGACCGTCGACTACAACCAGCTCGAGCTGCGCATCATGGCGCATCTGTCGCGAGATCCGACGCTGCTGGCCGCGTTCGACTCGGGGGAGGATCTGCACGCCACCTTGGCGGCGCAGGTCTTCGGGGTGGCGCCCGCGGCCGTCACCGCCGACCAGCGCCGCAAGATCAAGGCGATGTCGTACGGCCTGGCCTACGGGCTGTCGACGTTCGGCCTCGCCCGGCAACTGCGGATCGGCATGGACGAGGCGCGACCGCTGCGGGACGCCTATTTCGCCCGGCTCGGCGGCGTGCGCGACTATCTCGAGCACGTTGTGGCGAGTGCCCGGCAGACCGGTTACACCGAGACCATTCTCGGTCGCCGCCGTTATCTGCCGGCGCTGACGAGCGACAACAGGCAGCGCCGCGAAACCGCCGAACGAATGGCGCTCAACGCGCCCATTCAGGGGTCCGCGGCTGATATTGTCAAGATCGGCATGCTTCGGGTCGACGACGCCCTGAGGGCCGCGAAGCTCGGCAGCCGGCTGCTGCTCCAGGTGCACGACGAGCTCGTGCTCGAGGTGGCGCCGGGCGAGCGCGATCAAGTGGAAAAGCTGGTGCGGGCCGCCCTGACGGGCGCCTATCCGCTGAGCGTCGCACTCGAAGTCGCCGTCGGAGCCGGCCCTACCTGGGATGACGCGGCACACTGAACACGCTGGACGAGTGGTCGGGCGCCGTGAGGGTGTTCCTCCGCGTTTACCCAGCTAGTTCACCATGTGTCATGCCTGTTCACACAAGATTGCGTGAACATTGCACGGATCAGGTCTGACGCTCTCACCGCTAGGTGGTGAGCGCCGTCACTGGCCGCCATCGCCCGCCTTCTGGAAATGTCAGATGTGCGCATTGTTCTGCCGGATTACAGCCCAATCTGCGACGAGGCGCCGTACTGAACGGTGCCCTCGAGCGATAATTCGACCCCCCAGAAGGAATTGTCGTGACTCAGCGCTTTGCGCCGTCTCGTGTCATTGATGCCCGTCCCTACGATGCACCGATAGCGGCACCGTCGTACCACCTCGGATACTGCAAGACAGCTCAGCGAACCGCGCTCACAACGCCGGCGCGAACGGCGGGGAGTGCGGGAACGGCCAGGACGGCGACGACCGCCGGAGTGGCCGTGCTCGACCGTCCGGGCGTCCCCGCCCCGCACGGCGGGAGCATCACCCGGCTCACCGGCCGGCTCGAAGCGGGCCGGTTCGCCGCGCTCGTCCGCAAGCACCGCGTCAGCGGCGCCCAACTCGCCATCCACGACGCCGGCGAAACGTGGGCGATCGAGGTCGGCGAGCTCGAACATCACGGCGGGCGGCCGGTGACGCGCGACGCCGCCTTCCCGATCGGGTCGGTCACCAAGTCCTTCACCGCGACGCTGGCGATGATCCTGGTCGCGGACGGCGACCTCGACCTCGACGAGCCGCTCGGCGAGCACCTGCCCGAACTCGACGGCGAACTCGGCGACGTGCTCACGCTCCGCCAGCTCCTCAGTCACACGAGCGGATTCGCCAGCGGACCGGACTCGACCGAACTGTCGTCCGGTTCGCTGCGTCGTTATGTGGCCGACCACTGCCGGTCGCGGAACCTCGTGCTGCCGCCCGGCGCCGGGTTCTCCTACTCCAACATGGGCTACATCCTCGCCGGCCGGCTGATCGAGGAGATCACCGGCATGAGCTGGGCCGAGGCCATGGAGTCGATCCTGCTGCGGCCGCTCGGCATCGCGCCCGCGTTCGTCCGCGCGCCCGCCGCGGGCCCGGCGGAACGGCCGGTCGCCACCGGGCACTCGGTCAACCTGGCCCTGCGCCGCACCCAGCCGGTGCGCCAGTCGCTGGCCCCCGCCGAGGCACCGGCCGGCGCGCTCTCCGTCAGCGCCATCGACCTCGTGGCGCTCGGCACGATGCATTTGGCGGCGGGCGTGCCCGCGGTGCTGCCGCCCGACCATGCCGAGCTCATGCGCAGGCCCGTCCCGGCCGCCGAGCCGTTCGGCCTCGCCGACGGCTGGGGGCTCGGGCTGGCGGTGTTCCGCGTCGCCGGGGCCGCCGACTGGGTGGGGCATGACGGCAACGCCGACGGAACCGCCTGCTATCTGCGCGTCGACCCGGCCGGCGGCCGGGTGGTCGCCCTCACGACCAACACCAACACCGGGATCGGACTCTGGCAGGAGCTGCTCGGCCGGCTGGCCGATGACGGCCTCCCCATTCCCGCGCCGTCGGCGGGCGCGGACGCCCTCGCCCTCGCCGAAACCGCCGCGCGCGGGACGGGCAACGGCTCGCCGGCCGCCGCGGCGCCGCCGGACTGCACGGGGACGTACGCCAACGGCGACTCGGAGTACGTGGTGACCGGCTCCGGCGACCGCCTGCGGCTCGCCGTGGACAACGAAGAGTTCGTGGTGCTGCCCGCACCCGGCGGCATGACGTTCGCGCTGCTGGACGAGTCCTCCGGCCAGTGCGTGCCCGGAGGACGGTTCGAACGCGACCCGGTGACCGGTGAGATCGCCGGCATCCAGGTCAACGGCAGGCTGGCGCGACGGCACCCGCACGCCGTCCGCGCGGCGGCGGCTCGCTAGGCGGCCCGCCAGGCGGCTCGCCAGGCCATCGGCCGCCCGCGGCGCCCCGCGCGCCGCGGCCCGGCCGGGGCCGCCCCCGCCGTCCCCGCCGTCACCCCGCTTTCTCCCGCTTCACCGCCGTCGCGGTGAAGCACGCCGAAAGAACATCGGAAGGTGTGAAGTTCGATGCTGTCCCAGCCCAACGGCAGCTCCGCACCCGAGTGGAACGCGACCGAGCACGACGTCCCCGCCGCGACCCTGCCGCAGCTGTTCGAGGCACAGGTGGCGCGGACGCCGGACCTGCCCGCGGTGCTGTACGACGGCGGAGCGCTGACCTACGCCGAACTCGAGACCCGCGCGAACCGGCTGGCGCATCTGCTGATCCGGCGCGGCGTGGGGCCGGAGCGGATCGTGGCGCTGGCGTTGCCGCGCTCGGTGGAGATCGTGGTGGCGCAGCTTGCCGTCACGAAGGCGGGCGCCGCCTACCTGCCCGTCGACCCCGACTACCCGGCGGAGCGGATCGCGTTCATGCTGGCCGACGCCGCGCCGATCCTCGTCATCACCTCCACCCTGCTGGCGCGGACGCTGCCGCTGGAGGACGCGGCGGGCGTGGTGGCGATCGACGAACCGGCCACCGTGCGCGCGATGGCGGCGATGCCCGGGCGCGCCCCGGCCGACGACGACCGCACGGCGCCGCTGCTGCTCGCCCACCCGGCCTATGTCATCTACACCTCCGGCTCGACCGGCCGCCCGAAGGGCGTGGTGGTCCCGCACCTCGGGCTGGCCAGCTTCTCCGCGGCGGAGGTCGACCACTACGAGGTGCGGCCGCGGGACCGCGTGCTGCAGTTCTCCTCGCCCAGCTTCGACGCCTCGGTGCTCGAACTGTGCATGTCGCTGCCGGCGGGCGCCGCGCTGGTGGTGCCGCCCCCCGGACCGCTGCTCGGCGAGCAGTTGGCCGAGGTGATCGCCGAACGCGGGGTCACCCACGCGCTGATTCCGCCCGCCGGGCTGGCGACCGTACCGGCCGAGGCGGTACCCGGGCTGACCGAGTTCCGCATGGTGACCGTGGGCGGCGACGCGTGCTCGCCGGAACTGGTCGACCTCTGGGCGCCGGGCCGCCGGATGATCAACTCCTACGGGCCGACGGAGACCACCGTGGTCGCGACATGGAGCCGGCCGCTGGCGCCGGGCGCCGGCTCGCCGCCGATCGGACGGCCGATCTACAACACCCGCGCGCACGTGCTCGACGAGCGGCTGCGGCCGGTACCCGTGGGGGAGCCCGGCGAGCTGTACGTGGGCGGCATCGGCGTGGCCCGCGGCTATCTGCGCCGGCCCGGCCTGACCGCCCAGCGGTTCGTGGCCGACCCGTTCGGCGAGCCCGGGGCGCGGATGTACCGGACGGGCGACCTGGTGCGGTGGACCGCAGACGGCGAGCTGGAGTTCGTCGGCCGGGCCGACGACCAGGTCAAGATCCGCGGATTCCGCATCGAGCTGGGCGAGATCGAATCGGCGTTGCGGCGGCATCCGGGCGTCGGCGCCGCCGTCGTGATCGCCCGCGAGGACCGGCCCGGCTACAAGCGCCTGGTGGCCTATGTCGTGCCCGCCGACGATGGGTGGCCGCTCGACCCCGCCGAGCTGCGCGCGTTCCTGGCCAAGACGCTGCCCGTCTACATGCTGCCCGCCGCGTTCGTCATGCTCGACGAGCTCCCGATCAGTCCCAACGGCAAGCTGGATCGGCGTGGGCTGCCCGCGCCGGAGCACGCCCGCGCCGCGGCCCGCACCCGCGCCGCCGACATCGGCGGCGCCGGCGATGCGAGCGGCCCCGCCTATGTGCCGCCCCGGACCGCGACCGAGGAAGCGCTCGCGGCGATCTGGGCCGAGGTGCTGGGGGTGGAGCGGGTCGGCGTCGACGACAACTTCTTCCTGCTTGGCGGCGACTCCATCCAGGGGGTGCGCGCGCTGTCGCGGATACGGGCGACGCTCGGCGTACCGCTGTCCGCCCGCGCGGTCTTCGACGCGCCGACGGTGGCGCGGCTCGCCGCTGCGGTCGAGGCCACGGGCGCCGCCACGGGCGCCATCACGGGGGCCATCACGGGCGCGCCCGGGGCGGAGCCGGACGGACCCGCCGCGATCAGCCCGGCCGGCCCGGCGACGGGCGAGCGGGTGTTCCCGCTGTCGGCCGCCCAGCAGCGGTTGTGGTTCCTGGACGACCTGACCTCCGGCGGTACCGAGTACAACACGGGGGTCGGGCTGCGGCTGAGGGGTCCGCTGGACCGGGTGGCGCTGCGGTCGGCGCTGGACGCGCTGGTGCGGCGGCACGGGTCGCTGCGCACCACGTTCGACACCGTGGACGGACGCGGCGTGCAGATCGTCGCGCCGCACGGCGAGCTGCCGCTGCGCACGGCCGCGGCGGATCCGGCCGAACTGGACGCCGTGCTTATCGAAGAGCTGCGCGCCCCGTTCGACCTGCGCCGCGGCCCGCTGACCAGAGCGGTCCTCGTCCGGATCGCCGAACACGACCACGTGCTGCTGCTGTGCCAGCACCACATCGTCACCGACGGCTGGTCCGTCCGCCTCCTCGTCGAGGAACTGGCCCACTTGTACGAGTCGGCGCACAGCGGCGTGCCCGCCAAGCCGGCGGATCCGCCGATCGAGTACGCCGACTATGCCCGCTGGCAGCGCGACCGGCTGGCCGGCCCGGCGCTGGACGAAGACGTGGCGTACTGGCGGCGCACCCTGTCCGGCCTGCAGGTGCTGGAGCTGCCGACCGACCGGCCGCGGCCCCCGGTGCTCACCACGGCGGGCGCCGTGCACCGCCACCGGCTGCCCGCCGAACTGGTCCGCAAGCTGACGCGGATGGGGCGGGCGCGCGAGGCCACCTTGTTCATGACGTTGGCGTCCGCGGTGCAGATCCTGCTGGCCCGGCTGAGCGGGCAACAGGACGTGGCGGTCGGCACCGTCACCTCCGGCCGGGACCGGGCCGAGCTGGAGGACGTCGTCGGCTGCTTCATCAACGTCGTCGTGCTGCGCGCGCTGGTGGACGGTTCGAAGTCCTACGGCGAATTCCTCGACGAGGTACGCGAGACCGTGCTGGAGGCCTTCGCGCACGATGAGGTGCCGTTCGACCGGCTGGTCGAGGAGCTCCAGCCGGCCCGCGACCCGGGCCGCAGCCCGCTGGTGCAGGCGCTGGTCGTGCTGCAGAACGCGGTGGTGCGCGGCCGGCGGCTGGGCGAGCTGCGCGTCAGCGAGCAGGAGCTGCCCCGGCACGCGGCCCGCTACGAGCTCGTCATCGAGTTCGTGCCCGGCGACGACGACACGCTCACGATGGTGATCGAGTACAGCACCGATCTGTTCGACGAGCGGACCGCCGAGCGGATGGCCGAACAGCTGCGGATGCTGCTGACGCAGATCGCGGATCGGCCCGAGCGGCGGCTGGCCGAGGTGGGGTTGGCGGACGCGGCGGAGCGGCGCCGGGTGTTGGTGGAGTGGAACGACACCGACGCGGTCGAGCCGGAGTCGTGGCTGCTGCCTGAGCTGATCGAGGCGCAGGTGGCGCGGACGCCGGGTGACGTGGCGGTGGTGCATGAGGGTGTGGAGCTGTCCTATGGCGAGCTGAACGGGCGGACGAACCGGTTGGCTCGCCTGCTGGTCGGGCAGGGCGTGGGTCCGGAGCGGCTGGTGGCGCTGGCGCTGCCGCGGTCGGCGGAGATGGTGGTGGCGCTGCTGGCCGTGCTGAAGGCGGGCGGGGCGTACCTGCCGATCGATCCGAACCATCCGGCCGAACGACTCCAGACCATGGTGGACGACGCGCGGCCGGTGCTGCTGCTGACGACCAGCGGCATGGCGGACGTCGTCCCCATGGACGGCGCCGACGGCGTGGATCGGTATCCGGGGACGTCGCGGGTGGTGCTGGACGCGGCCGAGACACAGGCCGCGCTGGAGCGGGCCGCCGCCGGGAACCTCACCGAGGACGAACGCCTGGAACCGCTGTCGCCGGAGCACCCGGCGTATGTGATCTACACGTCCGGGTCGACCGGCCGGCCCAAGGGCGTCGTCGTGACCCACCGCAGCGTGGCGGGGCTGGCGGCGTGGGCGGCCACCGACTTCGGGTCCGATGGCCTGTCCCACGTGGTGTTCTCGACCTCGCTGAACTTCGACGTGTCGGTGTTCGAGTTGTTCTGCCCGCTGACGGTGGGCGGCCGGGTCGAGGTGGTGCGCGACGTGCTCGCGTTGGCGGACCGCGACGCCGGTGCGGTCAGCCTGGTCAGCGCCGTGCCCTCGGCGCTGGGCCAGGTGCTGGCAGGCGACGACGTGACGACCGTCCCCGACACCGTGGTGGTGGCGGGGGAGGCGCTGTCCGTGCCCGCCGTACGGCAGATCCTGTCCGCGTGGCCGGACGCCGGGATCGGGAACATCTACGGCCCGACCGAGGCGACGGTCTACGCGACCGCCTGGTACGCCGACGGCGACGAGGACGTGCCCGGCGACCGGCCGCCCCCGATCGGCCGCCCGATCATGGGGGCCAGGGCGTACGTGCTGGACCCGGAGCTGCGGCCGGTGCCGGCGGGCGTGCCCGGCGAGCTGTACCTCGGCGGCCGCGGGCTGGCCCGCGGCTACCTGAACCGGCCCGGGCTGACCGCCGTGCGGTTCATCGCCGATCCCTTCGACGACCCGGGCGCCCGCATGTACCGGACCGGCGACGTCGTGCGCTGGAACGACGACGGCGAGCTGATCTACATCGGCCGGTCCGACCACCAGGTCAAGGTGCGCGGGTTCCGCATCGAGCTCGGCGAGGTGGAGGCCGCGCTGCTGCGCCACGACGACGTCGCCGAGGCCGCGGCCGTGGTCCGCGAGGACGCCGGCCACCGGCGGCTCGTCGGTTACGTCGTTCCGCGGCCCGGCGGCCCGGCGCCGGACGCCGCGCGGCTGCGCGACTTCGTCCGCGGCATCCTGCCCGCCTACATGGTGCCGGCGGCGTTCGTGACCTTGGACGCGCTTCCGCTCAACCCCAACGGCAAGCTCGATCGGCGCGCGCTGCCCGCCCCCCAGTGGAGCGCCGCCGGCACCGGCGAGCACGTGGCGCCCAGGACCGAGGCCGAACGACGGCTCACCGAGATCTGGGCGGACGTACTCGGCGTGGACGAGATCGGCGTCGAGGACAACTTCTTCGAGCTGGGCGGCGACTCCATCCTCAGCATCCAGGTGGTGAGCAAGGCCCGGCAGGCGGGGTTCGAGCTGTCCTCACGCGACCTGTTCATGCACCAGACCGTCGCCGCGCTGGCCGCGAGCCAGGGCGAGACGAGCCCGCTGGACGCCCAGAGCGTGCCGTCGCCGGCGGCCGACCAGGGCGCGGTGCGCGGCGCCGTGGAGCTGACGCCGATCCAGCACTGGTTCTTCGAGACGCATGCGCACCCCGGGCACTTCGACCAGTCCGTCGTCGTCGAGCTGGTGGAGCCGCCGGACGAGGCGGCGCTGCGGCGCGCGATCGACGCGGTGCTGACCCACCACGACGCGCTGCGGATGCGGTTCGAGCAGGTGGACGGCGAATGGCGCCAGCACAACGCCCCGCCCGGCGACCAGGGGGCGCCGCTGGCACGCCACGACCTGTCCGGGATGGACGCCGCCGGCCAGGCGGCGGCCATGCGCGCCGCCGCCGACGAGGTCCACGCGGGCTTCGATCTGGCCGCCGGGCCGCTGCTGCGCGCGGTCCTGTTCGACCGCGGCGCGGCGCACCGCCCCGCCCTGCTCATCGCGGTGCACCATCTCGTGATCGACGGCGTGTCCTGGCGCGTCCTGCTGGACGACCTCGGCGCCGCCTACCGGCAGGCGGCCCGGCGCCCGGACGGAGCCGGCGTCATCGACCTCGGCGTCAAGACGACGTCGTTCCAAGAGTGGGCCAGGCGGTTGGCCGAGCATGTGGCCGCCGGAGGTTTCGCCGACGAGCGCGACCACTGGACGGCCGCGGCCGGCTGGGGTGATCCCACCGTGCCGGTCGACGCCGAGGGCGCCAACACGGCGCGCTCGCTGTGCTCGGTCACCGCCCGGCTCAGCGAGGAGGAGACGCAGGCCCTGGTGCAGGAGGTACCCGGCCGCTACCGCACACAGATCAACGACGTCCTCCTCGCCGCGCTCGGCCGGGTGCTGAGCCGCTGGACCGGCCGCAACCGCGTGCTGATCGACCTCGAAGGGCACGGCCGCGAGGACGTACTCGACGGCGTCGACCTGTCCCGTACGGTCGGCTGGTTCACCACCATCTACCCGGTCGCGCTGGACCTGCCGGGCGGCCCCGGCGGCCCGGACGGCCCGGACGGCGCCGGCTGGGGCGAGCTGCTGAAGTCGGTCAAGGAGCAGCTTCGCGCCGTGCCGCGGCGCGGGTTCGGCTACGGCGCCCTGCGCCACCTCGCCGGCGACGTCCCTCACCACCCGGTTCCGCGGGTCAGCTTCAACTATCTGGGCCAGTTCGACTGGTCGTTCGGCGACGACGGGCCGTTCGCCGGCGTCCCCGACGGGCTGGCGGCCGCCGAACACCCCGACGAGACGCGGGCCCATCTGGTCGAGGTGGTGGGCGCGATCGAGAACCGCCGGCTGGAGTTCACCTGGTACTACTCCGGACAGGTGCACCGCGAGTCGACCATGCGCCCGCTCGCCGAGGAACTGATCGGGGCGCTGCGCGAGATCATCGAGCACTGCGCGCGGCCCGAGGCCGGCGGCCGGACGCCGTCGGACTTCCCCCTGGCCCGGCTCGACCAGGCGGCCGTGGACCGGCTGGCGGGCGACGGCCGGACCGTCGAGGACATCTACCCGCTCACCCCGATGCAGGCGGGCATGGTCTACCACTGGCTGTCCCACGGTGACGAGGGTGTCTACCTGCAGCAGGTCACCTTCGTCCTGGACGGCGTGACCGATGTGGACGTGCTCGCCGCCGCCTGGCAGCGCGTCGTCGACCAGAACACCGTGCTGCGGTCGCGGGTGGTCTGGACGGGCGTCCCGGCGCCGGTGCAGGTGGTGGACCGCCACGCCGCCGTGCCGGTCGACCGGCGGGACTGGACGCGGCTGACCGAGGCCGCGCGGGGCGATGAGCTGGACCGGCTGCTCGACCGCGAGCGGGCCGCGGGCATGGACATCGGCGCCGCGCCGCTGATGCGGCTGACCCTCGCCCGGCTGTCCGCCGCCGAGGTACGGGTGGTGTGGACCTTCCACCACCTGCTGCTGGACGGCTGGAGCGTCTTCCAGGTGCTGTCCGACGTCTTCGCCGCGCACGCCGCGCTCGCCCAGGGCGCGACCGCCGGCGCCGCGGTGACCCGGCGGCCGTTCGCGGAGTATCTGCGCTGGCTGGCCGGCCGCGACGAGCGGGAGGCCGAGAAGTACTGGCGGTGGACGCTGTCGGGCTTCGCCGGCCCCACGCCGCTGCGCTACGACCGGCCGCCCGCGCCCGAGCGGGGCAGCGTCTCATCAGAGTGGCTGAGGGTGCGGCTCGACGACACCGAGTCGGCCGAGCTGTACGACTTCGTCAGGAGCCGCCGGCTGACGCTGAACACCGTCATCCAGGGCGCCTGGGCGGTGCTGCTGTCGCGCGACAGCGGGGAGCGGGACGTCTGCTTCGGCGCGACGGTGTCCGGGCGTCCAGCCGACCTGCCCGGCGCGGACACGATGACCGGCATCTTCATCAACACGGTGCCGGTCCGCGTGGACGTGCCGGACGCGGCGCCCGTCGCGGAGTGGCTGCTGGCCCTGCAGGCCGCGCAGGCGCACGCGCGCAAGTTCGACTTCGTCTCGCTGCCGCGGCTGCACTCCTGGAGCGGGCTGCCCGGCGGAGTCAACCTGTTCGACAGCATCGTGGTCGTCGACAACTACCCGATCAACGACACGGCGGCGGCCGAGCACGGCCTGCGACTGCGCGACCTGCGCGGCGTCGAGAACACCAACTACCCGCTCAGCCTCGTGGTGGTGCCGGGCGAGCAACTGTCGATCGAGCTCGGCTACGACCCGGGCCTGTTCGACCCGGCCGGAGTCGAGCGCGTCGTCGACCGGCTGCGGCACATCCTGCGCGCCTTCGTCGCCGCGCCCGACGCCGAGCTGGAGCGGGCCTGCCCCGCGCCGGCGGCGCCGACGACGCCGACCGCGACAGCGGCGGCGGTGCCCGGGTACGCGGCGGCGACCGACCCGCCGCGCCCCTCGGCCGCGTCGCACCGGGCCGAGTACGTCGCGCCCCGCACCGACACCGAACGGCTCGTGGCGCAGGTGTGGGCCGACGCGCTCGAGGTGGAGCGGGTGGGCGTCGAGGACGACATCTTCCATCTCGGCGGCGACTCGCTGCGCAGCCTCGCCATCGCCGCGCAGCTCAAGACCGCCTTCGACGTCAGCTTGACCCCCCGCGACGTGCTGACCAGCCGTACTGTCTCCGCGCTCGCCGAGCTCGTGGAAGAGCAGGTTCTGCGCGAGCTGGAGCAGGTCGCCTCAGGTGGCGGCATCGACCAGGAAGTGTGAGGAGAGACACCATCATGCCGTCATCGCACGAAAGCAGGATTTCCGCGCTGCCAGGCGACCTGCAGCGAGCGCTGCGCGAGAGACTGGCCGGACGGGCCGGGCGCCGCACCGACGCGATCGAGCCGACCGACCGTACCGGGCCGCTGCCGCTGTCCTTCGCCCAGCAGCGGATGTGGTTCCTCGAACAGCTGCGGCCGGGCACCGCCGAATATCACAGCGCGCAGGCGTTGCGGCTGGTCGGGCCGCTCGACCTCGGCACGCTGGCCGGAGCCGTACGCGAGCTGGTGGCCCGGCACGAGTCGCTGCGGACCACCTTCGACGAGGTCGACGGCGAGCCGGTGCAGATCGTGCGGCCGGCGCCCGCGCCGGACGCGCGGCTCGTCGACGTGACGAGCGTGGCCTCCCCCGCCGAGCTCGACCAGATGCTGGCGCGCGAGTACGCCCGCCCGTTCGACCTTCGCCGCGGCCCGCTGTTCCGGGCGCTGCTGGTGCGCGTCACCGACACCGAGCACGTCCTGCTCCTCACCGCGCACCACATCGTCACCGACGGCTGGTCGATGGGCATCATGATCAAGGAACTGGGCGCGATGTACACCGCCGCGCCCAAGGGCGCCGCCGAGCTGCCGCGACCCCAGCTGCGCTACGCCGACTTCGCGGTGTGGCAGCGCGAACGGCAGGCCGGCCACGGCGCGAACGGCGCCAACGGCGCCGCGGACGGCGCCGCGGACTCCCACCTCGCCTACTGGACGCGGCAACTCGCGGGCGTGCCGCCGCTGGAGCTGCCGACCGACCGGCCGCGGCCCGCGGTGCGCACCTCCGCCGGAGCCGTGCACCGGATCACCGTGCCCGCCGACGTCGCCGCGCGGCTCACCGAGCTCACCCGCGCCCAGGGCACCACGTTGTTCACCGCGCTGGTGGCCGCCTGCCAGGTGTGGTGCGCCAGGTACGCCCGCCAGGACGACATCGCCGTCGGCACCGCCACCTCGGGGCGGCACCGGCCGGAGCTGGAGCGCACGGTCGGGTTCTTCGTCAACACGGTGGTGCTGCGCTCCACCGTGGACCAGGACCTGACGTTCACCGAGTTCCTCGGCGCGGTCAAGGACACCGCCCTGGACGCCTTCGCCCACGACGAGGTGCCGTTCGACCGCCTGGTCGACGCCCTGCACGCCGAACGCGACCTCAGCCGCAACCCGCTTTTCGACGTCATGGTGCTCTGGCAGGACGGGCGGCGCCGGCCGCCGGCGTTCGCCGGACTGTGGGTCGAGGAGATCACGCTGACGCGCGCCGCCGCCGCCTTCGACCTGACCGTGGAGTTCACCGACCGCGGCGGCGACCTCGACGTCTCCTTCGAATACAGCACCGACCTGTACGACGAACGCACCGTGGTGCGGATGGCCGAGCACCTGCGGACGCTGCTGGCCGAGCTGGCGGCCGGCCCGGACCGGCGGCTGGCCGAGCTGACGCTGACGAACCCGGCGGAGCGGCGCCGGGTGCTGGTGGAGTGGAACGACACCGACGCGGTCGAGCCGGAGTCGTGGCTGCTGCCTGAGCTGATCGAGGCGCAGGTGGCGCGGACGCCGGGTGACGTGGCGGTGGTGCATGAGGGTGTGGAGCTGTCCTATGGCGAGCTGAACAGGCGGGCGAACCGGTTGGCTCGCCTGCTGGTCGGGCAGGGGGTGGGTCCGGAGCGGCTGGTGGCGTTGGCGCTGCCGCGGTCGGCGGAGATGGTGGTGGCGCTGCTGGCCGTGCTGAAGGCGGGCGGGGCGTACCTGCCGATCGATCCGAACCATCCGGCCGAGCGGGTCCGGGCGATGGTGGACGACGCGCGGCCGGTGCTGCTGGTGACCGCGAACGACGTGGCCGACCCCATGGGCCCGGCGGCGGGCGACGGGGCGGGCGACGGGGCCGGGATACCGCGGGTGGTGCTGGACGCGGCCGCCACGGCGGAGACATTGGCCGACGCCGGCGCGGACAACCTCACCGACGCCGACCGGCGCGGCCCGCTGCTGCCCGCCCACCCGGCGTATGTGATCTACACGTCCGGGTCGACCGGCCGGCCCAAGGGCGTCGTCGTCACCCACCGCAGCGTGGCCGGGCTGACCGCCTGGGCCGCGGCCGACTTCGGCGCAGCCGGGCTGGCGCACGTGGTGTTCTCCACCTCGCTGAACTTCGACGTGTCGGTGTTCGAGCTGTTCTGCCCGCTGACGGTGGGCGGCCGGGTCGAGGTGGCGCGCGACGTGCTCGCCCTGTCCGGGCGGCCCGCGGGCCCCGTCAGCCTGGTCAGCGCCGTGCCGTCGGCGCTCGCGCAGGTGCTGGCCAACGACGACGTGGCGACCGTCCCCGACACCGTGGTGGTGGCGGGGGAGGCGCTGTCCGCGCACGCCGTACGGCAGATCAGGGGCGCGTGGCCGGCGACGAGGATCGGGAACATCTACGGCCCGACCGAGGCCACCGTCTACGCCACGGCGTGGTACGCCGACGGCGACGAGGACGTGGCCGGCGACCAGGCGCCGCCCATCGGCCGCCCGATCATCGGCACCCGGACCTACGTCCTCGACGCCGAACTGCGGCCGGTACCCGTCGGCGTCCCCGGCGAGCTGTACCTCGGCGGCCGCGGGCTCGCCCGCGGCTACCTGAACCGGCCCGGGCTGACCGCCGACCGGTTCGTCGCCGACCCGTTCGGCGCGCCGGGCGAGCGCATGTATCGCACCGGCGACGTCGTGCGCTGGAACGACGACGGCGAGATCGTCTACCTCGGCCGCGCCGACCACCAGGTGAAGGTACGCGGGTTCCGCATCGAGCTCGGCGAGGTGGAGGCCGCCCTGCTGCGGCACGAGCAGGTCGCCGAGGCGGCGGTCGTGGTACGCGAGGACGCCGGTCACCGGCGCCTCGTCGGCTACGTCGTGCCTGCCGCCGCCGACCGGGCGCCGGAGACCGCGCGGCTGCGCGACTTCGTCCGCGGCATCCTGCCCGACTACATGGTGCCGGCGGCGTTCGTGACCCTGGACGCGCTGCCGCTCAACCCCAACGGGAAGCTCGACCGGCGCGCGCTGCCCGCCCCCCAGTGGAGCGCCGCGGCGGCCGCCGAGCACGTGGCGCCCAGGACCGAAACCGAACGGCGGCTGGCCGAGATCTGGACCGCGGTGCTCGGCGTCGACCGGGTGGGCGTCGAGGACAACTTCTTCGAGCTGGGCGGCGATTCGATCCTGAGCCTCCAGGTGGTGTCGCGGGCACGGCAGGCGGGGCTGCCGATGTCCGCCGGCGATCTGTTCCGCCACCAGACCGTGGCCGGACTGGCCGGCGCCGTCAACGCGGCCGCCCGCGAGTCCGCGGAGCCGGCGGCGACCCGCGCTCCGGCACCGGCCGGTCCGGCCCCGCTGGGTCCGATCCAGCAGTGGTTCTTCGCCACCCACGGCCCGCTCCGCCATTTCACGATGTCCATGCACCTGGAGCTGGCCGCCGACGTCGACGAGGCGGCGCTGCGCGCGGCCGTGGCGGCGGTGTTGGCCCACCACGACGCGCTGCGGACCCGGTTCTCCCGTACGGACGGGCAGTGGCTGCAGGAGGTCGCCGAGCCGGATCCGGCCGGCGCGTTCTCCCGCCACGACCTGTCGGGCCTGGACGACGACGCGGTCGCGGCCGCCGTCGAGGCCGCGGCCACCGCGGCGCGGGCCGACCTCGACCTCGGCACCGGCCGGCTGATCAGGGCGCTGCTGTTCGAGTTCGGGTCCGAGCGGCCGCCCCGGCTCCTGCTCACCGCGCACCACCTCGCGGTGGACGGCGTGTCCTGGCGGGTCCTGCTCGGCGATCTCGAAACCGCGTACCGGCAGATCGCGGCCGGCCGTTCCGTCGCGCTCGAGCCGGTGGGCACCCCCTTCCGGCAGTGGGCGCGGCTGCTCGCCGGCCACGTGCGGGCCGGCGGGTTCGACGGGGCGCTCGCGCACTGGGCCGCGGCGACGCGCGACGCCGCGGCGGCGGAACTGCCGCGCGACCGCGCCGGCCGCGCCACGATGGGCTCCACCCGGCCTGTCACGGTGCGGCTCGGCGGCGCCGACACCGACGCGCTGCTGCACCGCGTGCCGGCGGCGTATCGCACGCGGATCAACGACGTGCTGCTCGCCGCGCTCGGCCGGGCGCTGGCGGAATGGACCGGGCGTGACCGCGTGCTGGTGGCCATGGAAGGCCACGGCCGCCAGGACGTGCTGGACGGCGCGGACCGGCTCGATGGCCTCGACCTGGCCAGGACCGTCGGCTGGTTCACCGCGCAGTATCCCGTCGCGCTCGCCGTACCGGCGGGTGAGTGGGGGACCGCGCTGAAAGCGGTGAAGGAACAGCTGCGGGCGATCCCGCACGACGGCCTGAGCTATGACGCGCTGCGCTACCTGAGCCCGCCCGGCTCGCCCGCCGCCGCCCTCCGCGACGACCCGACGCCGCGGATCCGGTTCAACTACCACGGCCAGTGGGACGCGGCCGGGAACGATGCCGGTCTGTACCGGGCCCGCCTGGACCAGGCCGGCCCCGACCTCGACCCCGCCGAACCCACCCCCTTCCTCCTCGACGTGGTCGGCCTGGTCGAGACCGGGCGGCTGGAGCTGACCTGGTTCTATTCGGACCAGGTGCACGATGAGGCCACCGTACGGCGGCTGGCCGAGCGGATGCTGAGCGCGCTGCGCGAGATCATCGCCCATTGCGCGCTGCCCGGCGCCGGCGGCCGCACCCCGTCGGACTTCCCGCTCGCCCGGCTCGACCAGGCGGCCGTCGACCGGATCGCCGGGGACGGCCGGGAGATCGAGGACATCTATCCGCTGACGCCGCTGCAGGCCGGGATGCTGTTCCACAGCCTGGTGGACGCCGGCGCCGCGGCCGGCGCGGACACCTATGTGGATCAGGCCCGGCTGCTGCTGGAGGGCGTGGCGGCACCGGATGTGCTCGGCGACGCCTGGCAGGCCGTGGTCGACCGCACGCCCGCGCTGCGCACCGCCGTGGTCTGGGAGGGCGTCGAGGAACCCGTCCAGGTTGTGCGGTCCCGTGCCACGCTGCCCATCAGCCACCACGACTGGCGCGACCTGCCGGCGGCGGAGCTGGAGCCGGTGCTGAGCCCCGCGGACCGGCCGCCGCCGGCCGATTCCGCGCTGGGCGCGCTGCTGGCCGCCGACCGGGCCGCCGGCTGCGATCTGAGCGATCCGCCGCTGATGCGGCTCGCCATCGTCCGGCTCCCCGGCGACCGGGCGCTGGTCGTGTGGACCACTCACCACCTGATCATGGACGGCTGGAGCCTGGGCCAGGTGTTCGCCGAGGTGTGCGAGCGGTACGCGGCGGCGGTCGGCGGCCGGGAGCCCCGAGAGGTGGCCCGCCGCCCGTTCCGCGACTACCTGGAGTGGCTGAGCGGCCAGGACCGGCGGCTCGCCGAGGACTACTGGCGCCGGGAGCTGGCCGGGTTCGACGCGCCCACGGCGTTGCCGTACGACCGGCGGCCCCAGCAGGCACACCGCGCCGAGTCCGCCGATTCGGTGCGCTGGGCGTTCTCGGTGGCCGAGTCGGCGCGGCTGCGCTCGGTCGTCCAGGGCAACGGGCTCACGGTCAACACCGTGCTGCAGGGCGCGTGGGCGCTGCTGCTGGCGTGCTACAGCGGCGAGCCGGACGTCGTCTTCGGGACCACCGTTTCCGGCCGGCCGGCGGAACTGCCCGGCGTGGAGTCGATGGTCGGCATGTTCATCAACACACTGCCCACCCGCGTGCGCGTCGACGGCGCCGCGGATCTGGTCGAGTGGCTGCGCCGGCTGCAGGAGGGGCAGGGCGAGGCGCGGCGGTTCGACTTCATCTCGCTCGCCCAGCTGCAGGGCTGGAGCGAGCTGCCCCCCGGCGCGAACCTCTTCGACAGCATGGTGGTGTTCGAGAACTACCCGTACGACGAGGGGGCGGGCGGCCCCGACGGCCCGCGGATCCGGGACGTCCAGGCCAGGGACGCCACGAACTTCCCGATCAGCGTGCGCGCCTACCTCACCGACCGGCTCGACGTCGAACTCGCCTACGACGCCAGGCTGTTCGACCCCGCCACCGCGCGGCGGCTCGCGGACCGGCTGCGGCTGGTGCTCGCGGAGATCGCGCGTGATCCGCGCCGGGCGGTGGGCGAGCTGCCGCTGATGAGCGGGGCGGAACGCGAACGGGTGCTGGTGCGATGGAACGACGGCGCGCTCGACGTGCCGCCCGCGACGGTGGCCGAGGTGTTCGAGGCGCAGGCGGTGGCGACCCCGACCGCGACGGCCCTGGTGAGCGGGGACGCGGTGCTGAGCTATGCGGAGCTCGACGCGCGCGCCAACCAGCTTGCGCGCTACCTGGTCGCCCGCGGGGCCGGGCCGGAGCGCGTGGTGGCGCTGGTCCTGCCGCGCACGGCCGACTCGATCGTGGCGATGCTGGCCGTGTTCAAGGCGGGCGGAGTGTATCTGCCGGTCGATCCCGAGCTGCCGGCGGACCGGATCGCGATGATGCTGCGTGACGCCGATCCGGTCGTGGTGCTCGACGCGCCGCCGGACCCCGCCGTGCTGGCTCGGTACCGCGTCGCGGAGCTGAGCGACGCCGAACGGACCGCCCCGCTCCGCCCCGACAACGCGGCGTACATGATCTACACGTCGGGGTCGACGGGGACGCCGAAGGGCGTCGTCGTCGAGCACCGCAGCCTGGTGAACCTGTTGTTCAGCCACCGGGCCGGGTTCGTGGCCGACGCGGGACGCCGGCTGCGCGCGGCGTTGACGGCGACCCTGTCGTTCGACACGTCGCTGGAGGGGCCGCTGCTGATGGCGGCGGGCCATGAGCTGCATCTGATCGGCGACGAGGTCCGGCTCGACCCGGCCGCGCTGGTGGAGTACGTGGTGAGCCGTGAGATCGACTTCCTCGACCTCACGCCCACCTACGCGCGCCAGTTGCTCGCCGCCGGTCTGCTCGACGACGAGCGGCACCGGCCGGAGATCTTGATGCTGGGCGGGGAGGCGCTGGACGAGCGGATGTGGGCGCGGCTGGCGGCGGCGGAGGCGACCACGGCCTACAACTTCTACGGCCCCACCGAGGTGACGGTCGACGCCCTGTATTGCCGGGTGGGCGAGGTGTCCA
>DASTYC010000001.1:0-187191 GCA_035765195.1 Streptosporangiaceae bacterium | reverse complement strand
CAAGACGTTCATCACCCAGATCCCGACCGCTCTGGACAGCAGCCAGCTCGAACAGCGACTTCAATCCAACAACGTCCAGATCAAGGCGACGCAGGCGGGCGGCTCGTGGTTGACGGTCCTGGTCGGCTTTCTGCCACTGTTGCTGATCGTGGCGTTCTTCTGGTGGACCGGTCGCGCCGCGCAACGGTCACTTGGCGGGATCGGAGGCTTCGGCCGGTCCCGAGCGAAGATCATCGAAGCCGAGCGCCCGGCGACCCGGTTTGCCGACGTGGCCGGGTACGAGGGCGTGAAGCAGGAGGTCAGCGAGGTCGTCGACTTCCTGCGGGCGCCGCAGCGGTACGCCGCGGCGGGCGCGAAAGGCCCGCGGGGGGTGATCATGGTGGGTCCGCCGGGCACCGGCAAGACGCTCATCGCCCGGGCCGTCGCCGGCGAAGCTGAGGTGCCGTTCCTGTCGGTGACCGGATCCGCGTTCGTGGAGATGTTCGTCGGCGTCGGCGCGTCCCGCGTCCGCGATCTGTTCGACGAGGCCCGCAAGCGGGCACCCTCGATCGTCTTCATCGATGAGATAGACGCGATCGGCGGCCTCCGCGGCGGGCCGGTCCCGGGCGGCCACGAGGAGCGTGAGCAGACCCTCAACCAGCTACTGGCGGAGATGGACGGCTTCGACCAGAGCACCGGGATCGTCGTGCTGGCCGCCACCAACCGGCCCGACATCCTCGACCCCGCGCTGCTGCGGCCCGGCCGGTTCGACCGGCAGGTCGTCATCGACCGCCCCGACCTCGAGGGCCGCAAGGGCATCCTGCGGGTGCACGCGCGGGGCAAGCCGTTCACGCCCGACGTCGACCTCGACACGATCGCGCGCCGTACGCCCGGCTTCACCGGCGCCGACCTGGCCAACGTCATCAACGAGGCGGCGCTGCTGACCGCCCGCTTCGACCGCAAGCAGATCGACATGGCCACGATGGAGGAGTCGATCGACCGGGTGATGGCCGGGCCCGAACGCAAGACCCGGGTGATGTCCGAGTCGGAGAAGAAGATCATCGCCTATCACGAGGGCGGCCATGCCCTGGTGGCGCATGCGCTGCCCAACGCCGACCCGGTGCACAAGGTGACGATCTTGCCTCGCGGACGCGCGCTGGGTTACACCATGACGCTGCCGATGGAGGACAAGTTCCTCACCACCCGATCGGAGATGACCGACCAGCTCGCCATGCTGCTGGGCGGCCGTACGGCCGAGGAGCTGGTCTTCCACGAGCCCACCACCGGCGCGGCCAACGACATCGAGAAGGCCACCTCGATCGCCCGCAACATGGTGACCGAGTACGGCATGAGCGAGCGGCTCGGCGCCCGCAAGTTCGGCACCGGGGCGGGTGAGGTGTTCCTCGGCCGCGACGTCGGCCACGAGCGCGACTACTCCGAGGACATCGCGTCGGCGATCGACGACGAGGTGCGGCGGCTCATCGAGGCCGCGCACGACGTCGCGTGGGAGATCCTCGTCGAGTACCGCGACGTGCTCGACGAGCTCGTCCTGCAGCTCATGGACAAGGAGACGCTCTCCAAGGACCAGGTGATCGAGGTCTTCTCGCCGATCGAGAAGCGGCCGCTGCAGAAGTCCTACACGGGCTACGGCAAGCGACTGCCGTCCGACCGGCCGCCGGTGCTGACGCCCAAGGAGCTGGCGCTCATGGGGCCGAAGGACGTCCAGGACCTGGCCCCCGGCAACGGCGGCCAGCGCGCCGCCGAGCCCGCGGAAGAGCAGGGCGAGCGCGAGAGCTGACCGGAGAGCCGACAACCACGTGGCCCAGCCCTATGACGATGAAGACGCGCCGATGCGGATCGATCCCCCCGGCTTCGATCATGTCCGCATCGAGAAGGCCGTCCGAGAGATCCTGATCGGGATCGGCGAGGATCCCGATCGGGAGGGGCTCCGGGACACTCCGGCCAGGGTGGCCCGCGCCTACGCCGAGCAGTTCGCGGGCTTGCGGCAGCGTCCCGAGGACGTCCTCACCACGGTGTTCGACGCCGACCACGACGAGATGGTGCTCGTCAAGGACATAGAGGTCTACAGCACCTGCGAACACCACCTGACCCCGTTCCATGGGGTGGCGCACGTCGGCTACACGCCCAACACCAAGGGCCAGATCACGGGCCTGTCCAAGCTGGCCAGGGTGGTGGACCTCTACGCCCGGCGGCCGCAGGTGCAAGAGCGCATGACCAGCCAGATCGCCGACGCGCTGATGCACGTGCTGGAGCCCCGCGGCGTCATCGTCGTCATCGAGGCGGAGCATCTGTGCATGACGATGCGCGGCGTACGCAAGCCGGGGGCCAAGACCGTCACCTCCGCGGTGCGCGGCGACTTCAGAGACCACGCAGAGACGCGGGCCGAGGCGATAAGCCTCATGCTGGGCCACCAGTAGCCGACCTCGATCCGCGGGCCGGGCGGTGGACAGGAAGGTGTAACCCCGACGGTTCGCCGGCCGGGCGTTCGCGCCCGGAGCGGTGACCGTCTCAGCGGGTACGGGCTCCCTGACATGGCTTGACGCCGCCGAGACCGCGGCCGCCGCGTCGGCGACCCCGTCGTGCGTGGTGTTACCGTGTGCGGTGCATCTCAGTCGGCGGGGCGTCGAGGGGCCACAGGCCCGGCTATCCGGGTCTTTCCGGCCCGAAGCCGGGCGCACGCTGACTACGCTGTGGGGCCGTGATGGTGGAATCGAAGCGCGAGACGACCGACCACCGAGACAACGATCCAGCCTCCCGGCCGCTCGACCGGAGGCGTCGCCGCCGCTGGGTGCCCGCCCTCGCGGGCTGGCTGTGTCTGCTGACCGGGCTGACCGACGTGGTCGGCGGCATCGCGCCGGAGTGGCACGAGCGGATGCTGCGGCTCACCGGCATCATCCCGGGAGCCTTGTCCAACGCGGCCAGGACGGCCACCGTCATCACGGGCCTGCTGCTTCTCTTGTTGTCGCACGCGCTGCGCCGCCGCAAGGTGCGGGCCTGGCGTGCGGTCGTGGCGCTGCTGGCGCTCAGCATCGTCTTCCACATCGTGCGGGGCTTCGCCATCGGCGAGGCCGTCGTCACCATGGTGATGCTCGCCGCGCTGCTGTACTACCGCGGCGAGTTCTACGCCGTCGGCGATCCGCGTACCCGGTGGCGGTCGCTGTACGTCGGCGGCCTGCTCGCGGTCACCAGCGTGTTGATCGGGATGGGGTTCATCTACCTCAACCGGCACGGGCTGCGCGGCGACCCCGGCTTCGGCGCCCGCCTGCGGCACGTGGTCATGGGCATGTTCGGGGTCCACGGCCCGGTCGACTTCCAGGCCGGGGATCGCCGCGACGAACTGCTCGACCTGATCTTGGGCAGCCTCGGCCTGTTCACCGGCCTCGTCACCGCGTTCCTCTTCTTCCGCCCGGCCGAGCCGGCGCCGGCGCTGTCCGCCGATGACGAGGAGAAGATCCGCGACCTGCTCCGCCGGCAAGGTGCCAGGGACTCGCTCGGCTACTTCTCGCTGCGTCGCGACAAGAGCGTCATCTGGTCGCCGACCGGCAAGGCGTGCATCACCTACCGCGTGGTCTCCGGCGTCATGCTGGCCGGCGGCGACCCCATCGGCGACCCCGAGGCGTGGCCCGGCGCGATCGGCGCGTTCCTCGACGAGGCCGACCGGCACGCCTGGGTGCCGGCGGTCATGGGCTGCAGCGAGCTGGGCGCCGAGGTGTGGTGCCGCGAGGGCCGGCTGGACGCGCTGGAGTTCGGCGACGAGGCGTTCATCGACGTGACCGAGTTCAGCCTCGAAGGCCGCTCGATGCGCAACGTACGGCAGATGGTCAACCGCGTGGCCCGCCAGGGCTACCAGGCGGAGATCAGGCGGGAGAAGGACTTCACCGCCGAGGAGCTGGACGCCCTGTGGCGGCAGGCCGGCGCCTGGCGCGGCACCGACACCGAGCGCGGTTTTTCCATGGCCCTCGGCCGGATGGGCGAGCCGGGCGACGGCGACTGCGCCATCGCCACCGCCACCAGGAACGGCGAGCTGCACGCCTTCTTGCACTTCGTGCCGTGGGGCTCCGACGGTCTTTCGCTCGACCTGATGCGCCGCGATCGCGCCGCCCAGCCCGGCCTCAACGACTACCTGATCGTCGAGGCGATCAAGGCCGCCGCGAACCTGGGCGTCAAGCGGATCTCGCTCAACTTCGCGGTGTTCCGCGCCGCGCTGGCGCGGGGCGAGCGCATCGGCGCCGGCCCGGTGCTGCGCGCCTGGCGCGGGCTGCTGGTCTTCCTGTCGCGCTGGTTCCAGATCGAGTCGCTGTACAAGTTCAACAGCAAGTTCAACCCGGTCTGGCAGCCGCGCTTCTTCGTCTATCCGAGCCTCAACGACACTCCGCGGATCGCGCTCGCCGCCCTGGAGGCCGAGGCGTTCATCGTCTGGCCGCGCCTGCGCATCCCCGGCCTGCGCCGCCCGCCCACATCCACCACCCCGCCCCCCTAGGGCGGCCGCCGGCACAGGCTCCGCATCATGGCCTTGTCCGGGCCGCGGCCTGCTCTGCCGGCGGCTTCCGGCCGTTCAATGACCAGGGAATTCCTCGGTGAAATCTTCGCCATGCGCGGGATGGTGCTCGCGGTGAGCGGCGGGCGCGGCCGCCCTCGGCGAGCCCATGTACCGATGCCTGGAGGCGGCGGGGAGGGCGGCGGGGGAATAGGCTGGTTTGTGTGACGACGACGGTCAACCAGTCCGTGCCGGGGCTTCCCACCCCCGGCCGCTGTCTTGTCATGGGCGTCGTCAACGTCACTCCTGACTCCTTCTCTGACGGCGGCGCCTGGTTCGACACCGACGCCGCGATCCGGCACGGCCTCGACCTCGTCGCAGAGGGAGCCGACATCGTCGACGTCGGCGGCGAGTCCACCCGCCCCGGGGCGCAGCGCGTCTCCGAGCGCGAGGAGTCGCGGCGCGTGCTGCCCGTGATCGAAGGGCTCGCCGCCGAGGGCGTGTGCGTCAGCGTGGACACCATGCGGGCCGAGGTGGCGGCGGCCGCGATCGTCGCCGGTGCCCGTCTCGTCAACGACGTCAGCGGCGGGCTGGCCGATCCGGCGATGTCGCGGGTGGTGGCCAAGGCGGCCGTGCCGTACGTCGTGATGCACTGGCGGGGCCACAGCCACGACATGGACACCCGGTCGATCTACGCCGACGTCGTGGGCGAGGTCACCGACGAGCTCGCGGCCCGCATCCGCGCGGTGGTGGCCGAGGGGGTGGACCCGGCGATGATCATCATCGATCCGGGGCTCGGCTTCGCCAAACGCCCCGAGCACGGGCACAACTGGTCGCTGCTCGCCCATCTCGACGCGCTGCGGGCCCTCGGTTATCCCGTCCTCGTCGCGGCCTCCCGCAAGCGGTTCCTCGGCCGGCTCCTCGCCGCGCCCGACGGCACGCCCCGCCCGTTCGCCGAATGCGATGACGCCACCGTCGCCACCACGGCCCTCGCGGCCGCGGCCGGGGCCTGGTGCGTCCGCGTGCACCGGGTACGCCCCAACGCCGACGCCGTCCGCGTCGCCGCGGCCCTCCGAGCCGCGCGCAGGTGATATATGGACGACGAGCAGGCCGTCGAACGGGCGAACGCCGAATTTTACGCGGCATTCGAAGCCGTCGACCTCGAACGCATGTCGAAGGTATGGGCCGGAGGGACGTATGCGGCTAGTGTGACGTGTGTGCATCCCGGCTGGCCGATGCTGCGCGGCCGTGCCGAGGTGCTGCGGGCCTGGGCGCTGATCATGGCGAACACCCCGTATATCCAGTTCGTGCTCACCGACGTGAACATCGACGTGCACGGCGACGAGGCCATCGTCACCTGCGGGGAGAACATCCTGACCGCCGATGACGACACCGAGACCGGCTTCCTGGCCGGAGGCAGCGTGGTGACGACCAATATCTTCGTACGCGACGAGGCAGGGGACTGGCGGTTGTGGCTGCACCATGGTTCACCCGTGCTGAACAACGTGGGGGACGACGACGAGCCGGAGCCGTGAGCAAGCGATGAGATCGAGCGCCGAGCCGGGTTTGTGATCATGGATCGGGTGGCGTTGCGCGGGCTGCGGGCCCGCGGCCGACATGGGTACCTGCCCGCCGAGCGAGAGCTGGGGCAGGAGTTCGTCGTCGACGTCGTGCTCGGCTTCGACACGCGGCCCGCCGCCGCTCACGATGATCTGTCGCGTACCGTCGATTATGGAGCACTCACGGGCCGCCTCGTGGCGCTTATCGAGGGGCCGCCGGTCAATTTGATCGAGACCCTGGCCGAGCGGCTCGCGGCGGTCTGTCTTGACCACCCACACGTCGAGGAGGCGGAGATCACCGTGCACAAGCCGAACGCGCCCATGCCGTACCGGTTCGAGGACGTGTCGGTGACGATCCACCGTGCCCGCCGATAGCCGGCAGCGCGGTCAGCAGAGTCCGTCCCAGCCCCCGATAGCCGTCAGGGAGCCGCCAATGACGCAGCCCGACCGTACGCCGACCGGTGGTCACATGCTGGTCAAGCATCGCACCGTGCTGTCGCTCGGCAGCAATCTGGGCGACCGCCTCGACAACCTGCAAGAGGCCGTGGACGCCCTGTTCGACGCGCCCGGCCTCGACTTCGTGGCGCTGTCGCCGGTGTACGAGACGGCTCCGGTCGGCGGGCCAGAGCAACCCGACTTCCTCAACGTGGTGTTGGTCGCCGACACGCGGCTGACCCCGGAGACGCTGCTGGAACGGGTGCTGAGCATCGAGGACGCCATGGACCGGGTCCGCTCGGTGCGGTGGGGGCCACGCACGCTCGACATCGACATCGTCAGCTTCGGCGATGTCGCGTCCGACGACCCGGCGCTGACCCTGCCCCACCCGCGGGCGCACGAGCGGGCGTTCGTGCTGGTGCCCTGGTCGGACGTCGAACCCGACGCCTCGCTCCCCGGTTATGGCCCCGTCGCAGACCTGGCGGCCGCCATCGCAGGCTCCGGGGTGCACCGCCGGGACGACCTGAGCCTGCAGCCGCCGGCGTGAACCCCACCCGCCCCGCGATCCTCCTCGCCCTGCTCGCCGGCGTCGCGGTGCTGGTCTGGGCGGTGCTGCGTGTCACCTACGTCTCGATGCCGCCGCTGCCGTGGACCGCGGTCCCGACGCTGCTGCTGCTCGCCCTCGGCGAGGTCATCACGGCGATCAACACGCGTGCCCGCATCCAGCGCAAACCCGGCACGACCCCGGTGGAGCCGCTCGTCGTCGCGCGGTTCGTGGCGCTGGCCAAGGCGAGCGCGTACGCCGCCACCGTTCTCGCCGGGATCTTCGGCGGTTTTGTGATCTATCTGTCGTCATCGCTGGACAAGTCCACGCCGCGGCGCGACTTCACCGTCAGCATCGGGTCGATCGTGGCCGCGCTGGTGCTCGTGGGGGCGGCGCTGTTCCTGGAGTACACCTGCCGGGTGCCCAAGGGCCCCGACGACGACGAGGACAACCGGCGCGACGCCCCCCAGGCCGACCGCTAGCCACCCACGCGGCCCCGCGGGCCGGCCCGTAGGCCGCCGTCCCGTGGGGCCGCGTGGGTGTCGGCCGCTACTTGTCGATGTCGCCGACCACGAAGAACATCGACCCGAGAATCGCGATCATGTCGGCGATCAGGTGGCCAGGCAGCAGTTCGGCCAGCACCTGAATGTTGTTGAACGAGGCCGAGCGCAGCTTCATCCGCCAGGGCGTCTTCTCGCCGCGCGAGACCAGGTAGTAGCCGTTGACGCCGAGCGGGCTCTCGGTCCACGCGTAGGTGTGGCCCTCGGGCACCTTGAGCACCTTCGGCAGCCGTACGTTGATCGGCCCCGGGGGGAGCTCGGCCAGCCGTGTCAGGCAGGCGTCGGCCAGGTCGAGCGACGCCTCGACCTGTTCGAGCAGGCACTCGTAGCGGGCCAGGCAGTCGCCTTCGGTGCGAGTGACGACCCGGACGTCAAGGTCGCCGTAGGCGAGGTACGGCTGGTCGCGGCGCAGGTCGAACGGCACGCCGGACGCCCGCGCGATCGGCCCGGACACGCCGTACTGCAGGATCTGCTCGCGGGTGAGCGTCCCGATCCCGCGGGTCCGTGCGCGGAAGATCTCGTTCCCCCGGATCAGGCCCGAGATGTCGGGCAGCCGGCCGCGCACGCCGGCGACCGCGGCCCCCGTCCGCTCCAGCCAGCCGAGCGGCGCCTCCTCCTTGAGCCCGCCGACCCGGTTGAACATGTAGTGCATCCGGCCGCCGGAGATCTCCTCCATCACCGCCTGGAGCCGTTCGCGCTCCTGGAACGCGTGGAAGATCGGCGTGATCGCGCCGAGCTCGAGCGGATACGACCCGAGGAACATCAGGTGGCTCAGCACACGGTTCAGCTCGGCCAGCAGCGTGCGCGTCCAGACCGCGCGTTCCGGCACCTCCATGCCGAGCATGCGCTCCACCGCCAGCACCACGCCGAGCTCGTTGGCGAACGCGGACAGCCAGTCGTGCCGGTTGGCCAGCACGATGATCTGCCGGTAGTCGCGAACCTCGAACAGCTTCTCCGCGCCCCGGTGCATGTAGCCGATGACCGGCTCGGCGGCGACGATCCGCTCGCCGTCGAGGGTGAGCCGCAGCCGGAGCACGCCATGTGTCGACGGGTGCTGCGGGCCGACGTTGAGGATCATGTCCTCGGTGGCCAGCTCTTTGGCGCCGGTTCCGATCCCCACGGTCCGCCGGGTCGTCAAGAACGCTCCTTTCCCGCGCCGTCGGCGGGCGCGCTCGA
Organism: Streptosporangiaceae bacterium; assembly: GCA_035765195.1. Taxonomy (GTDB): domain Bacteria; phylum Actinomycetota; class Actinomycetes; order Streptosporangiales; family Streptosporangiaceae; genus CALAED01. The sequence goes on along the minus strand of DASTYC010000001.1, from coordinate 178,440 downwards.
CGGCCGCCTCGCCGCGTTCATCGTGCCATGAGCGCACGGGTCGGCCACGACAGGCCACGGAAGGCCGTGCCGGGACTGGGACGGTTCCGGACGAGTAGTCACCATCGTGGTTGACTAGTCACCATCATGAACGCGCGTCAAGGTGATCAGCCTCACGAGGGCGGACCGGGCCTCCCGGACAGTCCAGGAGGTCCCTCCGGGAGGCCGCTGATGCGTCCGGAGATGCGTCCGGAGATGCGTCCGGAGATGCGCCCCGAGATGCTGCCGCCGGGCGCAGCGGGATCCGCCTCCTACGACCCGCCACCGCGGCATCTCGGGCCCCCCGAGCAGGCCGGTCACGTCGGTCACCCCGGTCACCCCGGTCACCCCGGTCATGCCGGGCACATGGGGCCGGGGGCCCCGCCCGCGGAGAACGGCTCGGGCGATCAGGCCTTCGCGCCGCCCCTCGGGGCGCGATGGACGCCGGTCTCGCCCCGGTTGGCCTGGCACCGGCGCATCTCGGTGCTCACCGGCGGCGTCGTGGCGGCCGTGGCCGGGGGGCTCGCGATCTGGTGGACGGGCGGCGTGATCGGCGCGGTCGTCTGGGTGGTGGCCGTCGTCATCTCCTGCGGCCTCGGCTGGGCCATCGCCGAACTCGGCCAGCGCTCCCTCGGGTACGTCGAGCGCGCCGACGACCTCCTGGTCACCTACGGGGTCCTCGTCCGGCGGCTCGTCGTGGTGCCGTACGGCCGGATGCAGTACATCGACGTGACGGCCGGCCTGCTTGAGCGGATGCTCGGCATCGCGACCGTACGACTGCACACCGCCGCCGCCGCCACCGACGCACGCATCCCCGGCCTGCCCGCTGCCGAGGCGGCGCTGCTGCGCGACCGGCTCACCCAGCAGGGCGAGAACAGGGCCATCGGCCTATGACCGGGCCACCGCACGGGCCCCCGCACGGGCCACCCCACGGGCCCCCGGGGCCGTACCCGGGCGGCGCCGGCCCCGGCCGGGGCGAGCCCTACCCGCAGTACATCCCGCCCGGACACGTCCCGCCCGGTCACGGCCGGGCGGCCCAGGGACCGCCCATTTTCAGCCCGCCCGGCTCCGGCTACGCCGCGACAGCCCGCTTCTCCCAGGGCCGGCACCGGCCGCACTGGGCGACCGCGGTGCTGCGGGCCCTGACGATCACCCTCATCTATCTCGTGCTCTTCGGGTTCTCGCTGCTGGTGCAGCAGACCGACTCGGGCGTGACGCTCGAGCTCACCCCCGGGGTGGTGCGCCGGTTCTGGCTGGTGACGGCGCCGGTCGTCGCGATCGCCGTGTTCGTCGGCGTCTGGGGGTGGCTGTCGACGCAGTTCTGGATCGAGCAGACCGCCCTGATGGTCGAGACGGGCATCTTGCGCAAGCGCCGCCGCCGCATCCCGCTGTCCAAGGTGCAGGCGATCGACATCGTCCGTCCGCTGGTGACGCGGGCCCTCGGTCTCGCCGAGGTGCGGGTGGAACTCGCGGGCGGCGACACGGCCGAGATCGCGCTGCGCTACCTCGAACGCACGGCGGCCCGCGACCTGCGCGCCGAACTGCTCGCCCGGGCGGCGGGGCTGCCCGGGCACACCCCGCAGGCGCCCGAACGGCCTTTCTGGCGGGTCAAGCAGGGCACGCTCTTCGGCTCGCTGACGCTCAAGCTCCCGGTCATCGCGGCCGGCGTGCTGTTCATCGTCTTGCTGACGGTGGGCGCCATCTACGGCGAGCTGGGCGTCCTGGGCGCGGTCATTCCGTTGTTGCTCGGCCTGCTGCGGGCCGTGGTCGCCCCGCTGGTCGTGTACGGCAGCTTCACGGTGGCGACATCGCCCGACGGTCTCCGGGTGCGGTCCGGCCTTTTCGAAAAGCGCCTGCAGACGGTCCCGCCGGGACGCGTGCAGGCGGTCAGGATCGTGGAGCCGCTGCTGTGGCGGCCCTACCGCTGGGCGCGGGTCGACGTCACGGTCGCCGGCTACTCCGGGGAGCGCCAGATCCTGTCGTCGGTGCTGTTGCCCGCCGCGCCGCGCGAGGTCGCCATGCGGCTCGTCGCGGAGATCTTCCCGGGCACCGACGTGGACGCCGTACGCCTGTCGCCCTCATCGCCCAAGGCGTTTTGGGCCAAGGCCGCCGCCGGCAGCGACGACCGCGTGTTCGTCAGCCGGCGCGGGTCGGTCTGCCAGCGGCTCGACATCATCGCGCACGCGCGGGCGCAGAGCGTCCACATCGTCTCCGGCCCGCTGCAGTGGCTGCTGGGCATCGGGACCGTCCACATCGACGCTCCGCCGGGCCCGGTGGAGGTGGCCGCCGTCAATCGCGAGCTGGGCGAGGCACGGGTGATCGCCGAGGCCACCACGGAGCGCGCCCGCCGCGCCCGCGCCGCCGACCGCCCCCCGGGTCCCTGGGCCCGCTGACCGCGTCGTCGGCGTGCCGCCGCGGCCCGCTCGCGTGATCTTGTGGCCGCTTACCGGGCGCCTATCGTGGAGTCCATGCTGTACGACCCGTGGTCTCCGGAGTTCGTGGCCGACCCCTACCCGGCGTTCGAGGTGTTGCGACGCGAGACGCCGGTCTTCTTCCACGAGCCCGCGAACCAGTGGGTGATCTCCCGGCACGCCGACGTCGACGCGCTGCTGCGCGACCGGCGGCTGGGCCGCTCGTACCTGCACGTCGCCACGCACGAGGAGTTCGGCCGCCCCGCCGAGCCGGAGTTCCTCCGGCCGTTTTGGGATCTCATCCGCGCCGGGATGCTCGACGTCGAGCCGCCGGTCCATACGCGCCTGCGCCGCCTGGTGGCCAAGGCGTTCACCGTGCGCATGGTGGAAGGGCTGCGGCCGACGATCCGGCGCCTCGCGGAGGAACTGGCCGGCGGGCTGGTGGACAAGGGCGGGGGCGACCTGATCGCCGACGTGGCCGAGCCGCTCCCGGTGACCGTGATCGCCGAGATGCTCGGCGTCCCCGCGGCCGACCGGCACCTGCTGCGCCCCTGGTCGGCGGACATCTGCGGCATGTTCGAGCTCGATCCGTCGCCGGCGACGCAGCGCACCGCCGTCCGCGCATCGATCGAATTCGCGGACTACCTGCGCGAGCTGGCGCGGGCCAGGGCGGCCGACCCGCGCGACGACCTGATCAGCGCGCTCGTGCACGTGGCCGACGCGGGCGACCGTCTCACCGAAGACGAGCTCATCGGCACCTGCGTGCTGCTGCTCAACGCGGGCCACGAGGCGACCGTCAACGCCACGGGCAACGCGTGGTGGTCTCTGTTCCGCAATCCGGATGAGCTGGCCCGGCTGCGCGCGGACCCCACGTTGATCCCGTCGGCCGTCGAGGAGCTGCTGCGCTACGACACGCCGGCGCCCATGTTCGAGCGGTGGGTGCTGGCCGACGTGGAGGTCGGCGGGCAGACGATCCCGCGGGGGGCGGAGGTGGCCTTGCAGTTCGCCTCGGCCAACCGCGATCCGGCCGTCTTCGCCGACCCGGACGTGCTGGATCTGAGCCGAGAGCCGAATCCACATCTCACGTTCGGGCTCGGCGTGCACTACTGTCTGGGCGCCCCGCTCGGCAGGATCGAGCTGGCCGAGTCCTTCCGGGCGCTGCTGCGGCTGGCCCCGCGCCTCGCCCCGGTCGCCGAACCGGAATGGAAGCCGGGCTTCGTGCTGCGCGGCCTGCGTGCCCTCCACGTGACCGTCTGACGGCACGGTCGGGCGACTCATCACCTGGGTGAGCTGCGCAGATCTTGGCGCGAGCGGCTAACGTCGTCGTGTGGGTACGACGGCGGGGGCCGGTCCGGTCACGTGGCGGCAGGCGATGCAAGAGGCGCTCTACGGCGAGTGCGGCTTTTACCGGCGGGGTGAGCGGCCCGCCGCGCACTTTCGTACGTCGGTCCACGCATCGCACGCGTACGCCGCCGCCCTGGGCCGCCTGCTGACCGAGCTCGACGAGGCGCTCGGCCACCCGCGCCGCCTTCAGGTCGTCGACGTGGGGGCGGGCTCCGGCGAGCTGCTCACGCAGATCCTGGCGGCGGTCCCGCTGCTGGCCGACCGGCTCGTGGCCACCGCCGTCGAGCTGGCGCCGCGGCCCGCGGGCCTGCCCGCCGGCATCGACTGGGCGGACGCGCCGCCCGCGGACATCACCGGCCTGGTCATCGCGAACGAATGGCTCGACAACGTGCCGCTCGACGTCGTCGAGCTGACCCCCGACGGGCCGCGGCTGATACTCGTCGACCCGGCGACGGGCACGGAGGCGGTCGGGCCCGCACCGCCGCCCGAGGACTTGGCCTGGCTGGCCCGCTGGTGGCCGCTGAGCGAGTGCGGCGACCGCGCCGAGGTGGGCCGCCCGCGCTGCGCGGCGTGGGCTTCGGTCGTCGGCGGGCTGCGGCGTGGCCTGGCGCTGGCGGTCGACTACGCGCACGCCCGGACCGCCCGCCCGCCGTGCGGCACGCTGAGCGGCTACCGCGACGGGCACGTCGTTCCCGCGGTGCCCGACGGCTCCTGCGACGTCACCGCGCACGTCGCGCTCGACGCATGCGCCGCCGCCGGGCAGCGGGCGGGTGCGACAGCGACCCTGCTCACCAGCCAGCGCGCCGCGCTGCGCGGCCTGGGCGTCTCCGGCGTCCGCCCGTCCCTGGCCCTCGCCCACAGCGACCCGCGCGCCTACCTCGGGGCGTTGTGCCGGGCGGGGGAGGAGGCCGAGCTGATCGACCCAGACGGCCTGGGCGGCTTCGGGTGGCTCGTCCAGTGCGTCGGCGTCTCACCGCCGCGTTCGCTGCTCCCGCCGCCTTCGTGAGCCCGCCGGAGGACGGCAACCGCCGATCTTGATGCCAGAGGTCTATCACCGTGCGCGATGGAACCCTCACATCAAGATCGGCGAGGTGGGGGGACAACGGTGAGCGCTACCGCTGGGTAGTCTGGTGCCGTTCGATCCACACACGGACCGTCCGGTACCCCTGACGAGGACTGGAACGAAGTGAACGCATCCCAGCGCCCGGCCCGGCTGTCGGTGGGCGTCGTCGGCGCCGGCCGAGTCGGAACGGCGCTCGCCGCCGCCCTGGCCCTGGCCGGCCACCGCGTCGCCGCGGTCAACGCCGTCTCCGATACGTCCCGGCACCGGGCCGCGGAACGGCTGCCCGGCGTGCCGATCGCGGCGCCGCAGGAGGTCGTGGCCGATGCCGACCTGGTGCTGCTCACCGTTCCCGACGACGTACTGCCCGAGCTGATCGCCGGCCTGGTCGCCACCGAGGTGCCGGTTACGGGCACGCTGCTCGCGCACACCAGCGGCCGGTACGGCATCGGCGTGCTGGAGGCGGCCACCCGGGCGGGGGCTCTGCCGCTGGCCCTGCACCCGGTGATGACGTTCACCGGCCGGCCCGACGACGTTAACCGGCTGGCCGGCATCTCCTTCGGCGTCACCGCGCCCGAGCCATTGCGCCCGGTGGCCGAGGCCCTGGTGGTGGAGATGGGCGGCGAGCCGGTCTGGATCCCCGAAGACCGGCGCACGCTCTACCACGCCGCCCTCGCCGGCGGCGCGAACCATCTCGTCACGCTGGTCGTGGAGTCCATGGACCTGCTGCGCGAGGCGGGGGTCGCCAACCCGGGCGGCATGCTCGGCCCGCTGCTCGGCGCCGCGCTGGACAACGCGCTGCGGCTGGGCATGGACGGGCTGACCGGTCCGGTCGCCAGGGGCGACGCCGGCACGGTGGCCGGGCACGTCGCCGAGCTGGGACGCATCTCGCCCGAGGGGCGGCGGGCCTACATCGCCCTGGCGCGGCTGACCGCGGACAAGGCGCTGGCCACCGGTCTGCTCAAGCCACAAGACGCCGAGCGGCTGCTCGAGGCGCTCGCCGACTGACGGCGTGCCGACCGAAGGGACCTCCCCCATGCTGCCAGTCATCGCCACCACCGCCGAGGAACTGGCGGGCGCCCACCCGGACGCCACCAGCGGCCCGCTCGTCCTGGTCCCGACCATGGGCGCGCTGCACGAGGGACACCGGTCGCTGATCCGGCGGGCTGCGGAGCTCGGCGGCGTGGTCGCGGTGAGCATCTTCGTCAACCCGCTGCAGTTCGGGCCGAACGAGGATTTCGATCGATATCCGAGGACATTTCCCGCCGACATCGAGGTGTGCGCCGAGGAGGGCGTCGACCTGGTCTTCGCCCCCACGCCCGACGTCATGTATCCCCGCGACCCCGAGGTACGGGTCAGGTCGGGCCGGATGGGCGCCATCGTCGAGGGCGCCGCCCGCCCCGGCCACTTCGACGGGGTGCTCACGATCGTGCTCAAGCTGTTCAACCTCGTCCGTCCCGACATCGCGGTGTTCGGCGAGAAGGACGCCCAGCAACTCGCCCTGATCAGGCGCATGGTCGCCGACCTGAACGTACCGGTGCGGATCGAGAGCGCGCCGACCGTACGCGAACCCGACGGTCTCGCGCTGTCCAGCCGCAACCGCTACCTGTCGCCGCCCGAGCGGCGCACCGCCCTGGCCCTGTCGCGGGCGCTGCGCGCCGGGGCCGACCGCGTCGGCGCGCCGGCCGCGGAGATCGTGGGGGCGGCGCGGGCGGTGCTCGACGAGGCGGTCAAGGCCGACCCCCCGCTGCACCTCGACTACCTCGTACTCGTCGAGCCCACGACGTTCACCGAGGTCACCAGCCAGTACTCCGGTCCGGCCCTGCTCGCTGTCGCCGGGCGGGTCGGCGCCACCCACCTGATCGACAACCTGCCGCTGACCGTGCACGGCAGCGGACACGGAGGTGCCTGATGTTCCGGACGATGTTCAAGTCGAAGATCCACCGGGCCACGGTGACCCAGGCCGACCTGCACTACGTCGGGTCGCTCACCATCGACCGGGACCTCATGGACGCCGCCGACCTGCTGCCGGGCGAGCAGGTGCAGGTCGTCGACATCGACAACGGGGCGCGGCTGGAGACGTACGTCATCGCCGGGCCGCGCGGCAGCGGGGTGATCGGCGTCAACGGGGCGGCCGCCCGGCTCGTCCACGAGGGCGACCTGGTGATCATCATCAGCTACGCGACGTTGAGCGACGCGGAAGCCCGCGACTTCCGGCCGCGCGTCGTCCACGTGGACACCTCGAACAGGATCATTTCACTCGGCACCGACCCCGCCGAGCCCTTCCCCGGCACCGGGGACATGCCCGGCGACCTCGTCCACGGCTGACGAGCGAGCCGTGCCGGCGGGGCCCGGGGAATACCTCCGGTGGAGTTAATGTCACAATGACGAGAAACCTTTCCACGAGGAGTCCCCATGGCCCCACCGCAGCCCGCCGCGCGGCCACGCTCGGCTTCGCGGGCCGCTCGTTCCTCGCGGACCGCTCCGCTCGCTCGGCGGCTCACCGCTCCCGCGCCCGGGTGGACCCGGCAGGCCGACGTCATCGTGGTGGGCTCCGGCATCGCGGGCCTGGTGGCGGCGTTGCGGGCGCGGTCGTGCGGGCGGGTGCTGCTGGTCACCAAGGCGCTGCTCGACGACGGCTCCACCCGATGGGCGCAGGGCGGCATCGCGGCGGCCCTGGCGGCCGACGACAGCCCCGCCGAGCATCTGGCCGACACGCTCACCGCCGGGGTCGGGCTGTGCTCCGAAGCGGCCGTACGGGTCCTGGTCACGGAAGGGCCGGCGGCCGTCCGCCGGCTCATCGAGGCCGGGGCCCACTTCGACGTCGGGGCCGACGGGGCCGTAGCGCTGACCCGTGAGGGCGGCCACCACCGCCGCCGCGTCGCGCACGCCGGCGGGGACGCCACCGGCGCCGAGATCAGCCGGGCGCTGCTGGCCGCGCTCAAGGACGCCCCCGACGTCGAGGTGATCGAGCACGCTCTCGTCCTCGACCTGCTCCGCGACGATGCGGGACGTGCCGCCGGCGTCACCCTGCACGTCATGGGCGAGGGCCGTCGCGACGGCGTGGGGGCCGCGCGCGCCCGCGCCGTCGTCCTCGCCACCGGCGGGCTCGGCCAGGTGTTCTCGGCGACCACCAACCCCGAGGTCTCCACCGGCGACGGCGTGGCACTGGCGCTGCGGGCCGGCGCCGCGGTCACCGATCTGGAGTTCGTGCAGTTCCATCCGACAGTGCTGTGGCTGGGGCCGGGGGCGCGAGGTCGGCAGCCGCTGATCAGCGAGGCGGTGCGCGGGGAGGGCGCCCATCTCATCGACGCGGCCGGGGACCGTTTCATGGTCGGTCGGCATCCGCTCGCCGAGCTCGCCCCGAGGGACGTCGTCGCCAAGGCCGCCATGACCCTGATGCGCGAGACGGGCACCGACCACGTGTTCCTCGACGGGCGGCACCTGGGCGCGAGCACATGGGAGCACCGCTTCCCGACGATCCTGGCCATCTGCCGGGAGCACGGCATCGACCCCGTGACCGAGCCGATTCCCGTCGTGCCGGCGGCGCACTACGCCAGCGGCGGAGTACGGGTGGACCTGTCCGGGCGCACATCCGTGCCCGGTCTGTACGCGTGCGGCGAGGTCGCCTGCACCGGCGTGCACGGCGCCAACAGGCTGGCCTCCAACTCCCTGCTGGAGGGCCTGGTCTTCGCCGAGCGCATCGCCGACACCCTGCGCGCCGATCTGCGCGCCGCCGCAGCCGCGACGCCGGCTCGGCGTGATCACGAGGACGGGCCCGGCGCCGGGTTGCTCGACCCGGCGGTGCGCCCCGAGATCCAGCGCATCATGACCACGTACGCCGGCGTGCTGCGCAGCGAGGACGGGCTGGCGGCCGCCGAGCGCGAGCTGGCCGGCCTCGCCGCGCGCACCACCGGCGAGCCCTGCGTCGACGCCTGGGAGGCCACCAACCTGCACGCCGTGGCGACGGCGATCGTGGCCGCCGCCCGCGCGCGCCGCGAGACCAGGGGCAGCCACTGGCGCGCCGACTTCCCCGAGCGCGACGACGCCTGGCTGGGCCATCTCGTCACGCGTCTCGGCGCCGACGGCCTGACGACCACCTACCGACCGGCCTGATCGACCGCAGGCCACGAGCGTGAGGAGCGCGTGATGGGACCCGATCTGGCGCGCCGGCTGGGCGAGGCGGGGCTGGATCCACAGGCTGTGGAAGACCTCGTCCGGGTCGCGCTGGCCGAGGACGGCGACGTTGACGTGACCAGCGAGCCGATCTTCGCGGCCGGCGAGACGGCCGCGGGACGGCTGGTGGCGCGGCAAGACGGGGTGGTGGCGGGGCTGCCCGTCGCCGAGGTCGTCTGTGAGCTGCTCGGGCTGACCGCCTCCCCCGCGGTGCGCGACGGCGACCGCGTGCGGCCCGGCGACGTGCTGCTCGGCGTCGCCGGCCCGACCAGGGCGATGCTGCGCGCGGAGCGTACGGCGCTGAACTTCCTCACCCATCTGTCCGGCATCGCCACCACGACCCGCCGCTGGGCGGACGCCGTCGCCGGCACCAAGGCGCGGGTACGCGACACCCGTAAGACCCTGCCCGGCCTGCGAGCCCTGCAGAAGTACGCCGTACGGTGCGGCGGCGGCGTGAACCACCGCCTCTCGCTCGCCGACGCGGCGCTGGTCAAGGACAACCACGTGCTCGCCGCGGGGTCGGTGACCAAGGCGTACGAGGCGATCCGGGCACGCTTTCCGGACCTGCACATCCAGGTCGAATGCGACACCTTGGACCAGGTCGAAGAAGCCCTGGCGGCCGGAGCGGGCGCGATCCTGCTCGACAACATGAGCGTCGCCGACATGGCCGCCGCCGTCCGCCTCGTCGCCGGACGGGCCGAACTGGAGGCGAGCGGTGGGCTTACGGTGGACAGGGCCAAAGATGTGGCGGCGACCGGCGTCGACTACCTTGCCGTTGGCGCGCTGACGCATTCGGCGCCCGCACTGGACATCGGCCTCGACTTCACTCCGGAGCCGCCGCCGCGGCCATGAACACGACGGGGACTTGATGCTGCTCACCATCGATGTCGGCAACACCCACACCGTCCTCGGGCTGTTCGAGGGCGAGGAGGTCATCGAGCACTGGCGGATCAACACCGACGCCCGGCGTACGGCCGACGAGATCGCGGTGGTGCTCCAGGGACTTATCCACCAGAGCCCGCTGATCGAGGAGACCGACATCAGCGGCATCGGGCTGTGTTCGACCGTTCCCTCCGTCCTGCACGAGATGCGGGAGATGTGCCGTCGCTACTACGGCGACGTGCCCGCGGTGATCGTCGAGCCCGGCGTGAAGACCGGCGTGCCCGTCCGCATGGACAACCCCAAGGAGGTCGGCTCCGACCGCATCGTCAACGCGCTCGCCGCGATCCACCTGTACGGCGGGCCGGCCATCGTCGTCGACTTCGGCACCGCGACCACCTTCGACGCGGTCTCGGCCAAGGGCGAGTACGTGGGCGGGGCGATCGCGCCGGGCATCGAGATCTCGGTCGACGCGCTGTCCTCGCGCGGCGCCCAGCTGCACAAGATCGAGCTGGTCCGGCCGCGGCACGTGATCGCCAAGAACACGGTCGAGGCGCTGCAGTCCGGCATCATCTTCGGCTTCGCCGGCCAGGTCGACGGCGTCGTCGAGCGGATGTCGGAGGAGCTCGCCGACAATCCGGAGAGCGTCACTGTGGTGGCCACCGGGGGCCTGGCGACCTTCGTCCTCGACGAGGCCCGCAGCATCGACGAGTACGAGCCGTGGCTCACCCTGATCGGTCTGCGCCTCGTCTACGAGCGCAACGTCGGCACGTCCTCGCCCTGAGGGGCGAAGTCGTTCGCGCGGGCGCGGGCGGCGTCGATAGCCTGGCGTGCGTGAGCGAGGAGAGCAACGACGCCGGGGCGGGGCGCGACGACATCCCCGAGCAGATGCGGGTACGGGCCGACAAGCTCGCGCGGCTGCGAGCCGACGGCGTCGACCCCTACCCTGTGACCTTCCCCCGTACGGACACGATCGCCGCGGTGCGAGAGCGGTTCCCCGATCTCGCGCCCGGCGCCGAGACGGGCGAGAAGGTCGGCGTCGCCGGCCGCGTCATGTTCCTCCGCGACACCGGCAAGCTGTGCTTCATCACGATCCGCGACGGCGGCGGCGACATCCAGATCATGCTGTCGCGCGCCAAGGTCGGCGCGGAGGCCATGGCGGCCGTGAAGCACGACGTCGACCTCGGCGACCACATCGGGGTCGAAGGCGAGGTCATCACATCCAGGCGCGGCGAGCTGTCGATCATGGCCGAGCGGTTCGCGATCACCGCCAAGTGCCTGCGGCCGCTGCCGGAAAAGCACGCCGGTCTCACCGATCCCGAGGCGCGCGTCCGCTATCGCTACGTCGACCTCATCGTCAACGACGCCGCCCGCGAGATGGCCCGGCTGCGCAGCGCCACCGTACGGGCCGTACGGGACTTCTGGCACGAGGAGGGCTACCTCGAGGTCGAGACGCCGATGCTGCAGCCGATCCACGGCGGCGCGGCGGCGCGGCCCTTCAAGACGCACATCAACGCCTACGACATGGAGCTGTACCTGCGCATCGCGGTCGAGCTCTATCTCAAGCGGCTGGTGGTGGGCGGCATCGACAAGGTCTTCGAGGTGGGCCGCAACTTCCGCAACGAGGGCGCCGACTCCACCCACAACCCCGAGTTCACGATGCTCGAGGCGTATGGAACCTACCTCGACTACAACGGCATCGCCGACCTCACCCAGCGCATGTATCAGCGGGCGGTGGTGGCGGCGCTGGGCACCACGGTGGTCCGGCACGGCGACCACGAGATCGACCTGGGGCTCGCGGAGTGGCCCCGGGTCACGCTGTACGGGGCGGTCTCCGCCGCGCTCGGCGAGGAGGTCACCCCGCACACCCCGCTCGAGCAGGTGCGCAAGTACGCCGACGCCCGCGACGTCGCGCGGGACCCGAAATGGGGCCAGGGCAAGCTGGTGCAGGAGATCTTCGAGGCGCTCGTCGAGCACACGCTCATCCAGCCGACGTTCGTCATGGACTACCCGCTGGAGACCTCGCCGCTCACCCGGCAGCACCGCGAGGAGCCGCTGCTCACCGAGAAGTGGGACCTGATCGGGTTCGGCACCGAGCTCGGCACCGGCTATTCGGAGCTGATCGATCCGGTCGAGCAGCGTCGCCGGCTGACCGAGCAGTCGCTGCTGGCCGCGGGCGGCGACCCGGAGGCGATGCGGCTCGACGAGGACTTCCTGCGCGCGCTGGAGTACGCCATGCCGCCCACGGGCGGCGTCGGCGTCGGCATCGACCGGATGATCATGGCGTTCACCGGCAAGAACATCCGCGAGACGATCCTGTTTCCCCTCGTCAAGCCGGAGTGAGCCGGGGCGGGCCCACGCGGACGGGCAGCGTGGCGGGGCCGCGCAGGATGAGGTTGTCGCGGTAGCTCACCTCGCCGGCCAGGCTCACCTCCCTGCCGAAGAGCTTGGTCAGCGCGATCTGCCCCTCCAGCCTGGCCAACGGGGCGCCCAGGCAGTAGTGGATGCCGAGCCCGAAGGCCAGGTGCCGCTCGGCCTTCCTGGTCAGGTCGAGCCGATCGGGGTCGGCGAAGACGGCGGGGTCTCGGTTGGCCGCGCCGATCAGCAACAAGATCATCTGGCCGCGCTCGATCCGCTGCCCGGCCAGCTCGACGTCCTCCAGCGCGCTTCGGGCGGTGAGCTGCACCGGCGGGTCGTACCGCAGCAGTTCCTCGACCGCGCTCGCCGCCGCCTCCGGATGCGCCCGGAACCAGGCGAGCTGCCCGGGGTTGCGGAGCAGCGCGAGCGCGCCGTTGCCGATCAGGCTGACCGTGGTCTCGTGCCCGGCCACGAGGAGCAGGATGCAGGTCGCGAGCAGTTCGGCCTCGCTCAGCACGTCGCCTTGGTCCGATACGGCCACGAGAGCGCTGAGCAGGTCGTCGCCGTTGACCGCACGGTTGCCCGCGCCGTTGCCGCCGCGGCCGCCATGCGCCCGTCGTCGCCGGTCGGCGAGCGCCCGGAAGTAGTCGATGAACTCGTCCCGCGCCCGCTCGCGCCGCTCGATCTCCGCCGGCGGCAGCATGAAGTCCGGGTCGAGGCCGCGGGCGAGCGCGTCCGACCAGGCCTTGAAACGGTTCTTGTCTTCCGGCGGCACGCCGAGCAGCTCGCTGATGATCGCCACGGGGAGCGGCCAGGCGAGGGCGGCGATCAGGTCGGTCTCGCCCGAAACCTCGGCCAGCAGGTCGTCGACCAACTCAGAGATCCTGGGACGCAGCCGTTCCACCAGGCGGGCGGTGAACGCCTTGCTCACCAGCCGCCGCAGCCGAGTGTGGTCGGGCGGATCGAGGGACAGGAACGACCGGCGGTCCACGGGCGGCGCCACCGCGCGAAAGACGCCGCTCGCGCCGCCCGGCTGGTGGCCGAAGCGCGGATCGCGCAGCACCTGACCGCACAGGGCGTGCGATGTCGTCACCCACACCCCCGCCCGTCCGCGCCGCAGCGGCCCGCCGGCGCGCAGCCGGGCGTAGTGAACGTACGGGTCGGCGCGGAAGGCCGGATCAAATGGATCGAACCCCAAGACGTCGACTGCTCCAGTGGCCAGATCCGTCGCGACGCGTTCGTTCATTGGGGCCGCGCCTTCGGTGCTTCCGATTCAACGCTCATCGGTGACTCCTCAAAGTCACGAAATGGTGACCAAGATGCCGTTCTTTATCCGTCCATGGTCATCTGGACCGTTCTCCGAACGTTATTCGGTTGACTGACGGAGCGCCACCGCACACGAGCGCACTACCCTTGGTGCAGTGCCCCGCTCCTGGCGTGGAACGAGGTGGAGAATGAAGGCGCGCTCCGTGGTGACGCTGTCCGACGTGGCCGAACGTGCGGGGGTCTCATTGGCGACCGCGTCGCGCGTGATCAACGGCGGCACGCGGGCGGTGAGCCCGCACTACCGCGACCGGGTGCTCGCGGCAGCCGCCGATCTCGGGTACACCCCCAACGCGCACGCCCAGGCCATGGCCAGGGGCCGCAGCAAGATGATCGGGCTCATCGTGCACGACATCGCCGACCCCTACTTCTCGGCGATCGCGGCGGGCGCCATCTCCCTCGTCGGCTCGCGCGGGCTGCTGGTGCTCGGAAACACGCTCCACAACCCCGACTACGAGTTCGAGTACGTCGCCACCATGAGGGCGCAGCGCGCCCAGGCGCTGATCCTGGTCGGCAGCCGCACCACCGACGCCGAACAGACGCGGCGGCTGACCGAAGAGGTCACCGAGTTCATCGAGGGCGGCGGCCGGGTCGCGGCGGTCAGCCAGGACACGCTCGGCGCCGACACCGTGCTGCCCGAGAACAGGGCGGGCGCGTACGCGCTGGCCGAGGCGCTCATCTCCGCAGGGCATCGGCGCTTCGCCGTGCTGGGCGGGCCGCCGACGCTGCTCACCGCGCGCGACCGGCTCGAGGGATTCCAAGACGCGCTGGCCGCGCGGGGCCTCCAGCCCCCGGTCGTCATCGACGGCGCGTTCACCCGCGACGGCGGCTACACGGCGATGAACGAACTGCTCGATCGCCCCGATCACGCGCCGTGCGTCTTCGCCGTCAACGACGTCATGGCCATTGGCGCGATGGCGGCGGCGCGCGAGCGCGGCCTGCGCATTCCCCACGACCTCGCGGTGGCCGGCTTCGACGACATCCCGACGCTGCGCGACGTCGCTCCGTCGCTCACCACCGTGCGATTGCCGCTGGCCGAGATGGGGCGTCTCGCGGCCTCCATGGTGCTCGACGAAGACCCGGGAACGAGCCCGCGAGTGGCGCCTATCGCCGGCGAAGTCGTGCTCCGCGAGAGCACCATTCACTGATCGAAATCCCGCTCGCAAGGCGGGTCGGCGAGGGCCGTCCGCGCCATAATTAAGCACTTACGAAATGGTCGCGGCGGCGACCGGAAAAGTGCCGTCGTGAGTCAAACCCCGCGCGATGTCCTTGGCGATCTATGCCGATTCGCGGATGACGAGATCGGGCGTGAGGACCATGTGCTGATGGTCGTGCGCCATGCCGTCGGTCGCCTCGGCGATGGCCATCTCGGCCGCCGCCCAGCCGAGCGCGTGGCGGGGCTGGCGCACGGTGGTCAGCGGGGTCGCGGCCGTGGCGGCGAACTCGATGTCGTCGTAGCCCATGACGGCCATCTCGGCCGGCACCTTGACCCCGAGCCGCATGAGCTCGTTGACCACCCCGATGGCGAGCAGATCGTTTGCGCAGAACACGGCCGACGGGGTGGGCGTGAGGTCGAGCAGCCGATGGGCGGCGTGCTGACCCGCGGTCGCCGTGAGCGCCGGCTGGTAGA
This sequence comes from Streptosporangiaceae bacterium, assembly GCA_035765195.1. GTDB lineage: Bacteria > Actinomycetota > Actinomycetes > Streptosporangiales > Streptosporangiaceae > CALAED01. The sequence goes on along the minus strand of DASTYC010000001.1, from coordinate 163,241 downwards.
GCGTGACCATCGAGGCCTCGGCGGTCTGCCGCAGCGCCCGTTCGGCGCCGGTGCGGCGTTCGCGGCAGGGCTCGGGCTCGGACTCGGCGGTGACCAGGGCGAGCCTGCGGTGGCCGAGCGCCAGCAGATGGTTGATCGCGATCTCACCGCCCGCCGCGTGATCGACCCGGGCGGAGCAGGCGTCGGCCGTGCTGTCGCGGCGGTCGAGCAGGACGACGGCGATGCCGCGGGCGCGCAGCCGCGCGATCCGTTCGGGGCGCAGATCGACGGGCGTGATGAGCACGCCCGACACCCGTTGCTCCTCGAGGAACTCCAGGCAGCGCTGCTCCTTGCCCGCCAGCCCGTCGCTGGTGCACAGGAGCGCGTCGAAGCCGTCGGCGTTCATCGCCGCCTCGGCGCCCTTGGCGACGTCGGTGAAGTAGGGGTTGGCGACGTCTTCGACGACGACGCCGAGGGTGCGGCTGTGGCCTTGGCGCAGCCGCCGGGCCGATTCGTTGCGGACGAATCCCAGCTCTTCAATGGCCGTTCGCACCCGCGCACGGGTCGCTTCGGCCACGAGATCTGGCCGATTTAGGACATTCGAAACTGTCCCTACGGAGACGCCGGCGCGCCTCGCGACCTCACGGATGCTCGTCCGCGTCAACTCACTCTCCCCGGACGATGGATGCGTTTCCCCAGGTTATCGGGTTGCTGCGGAAGACCCGCCTGCGCATAGTAGCGGTACAGCACCCGATGCGCACACATTGTTACCCTTTTCCGCTTGACGGTCCGGATCTGGCCGCCTACCGTCTCGTGCCGAAGCACAGCTTGAAACGATTCACGATCATTGTCGGGGCTGACGGACGTGGAGGTACGGGGGGTGAGTCACTCATCATGACCCATCCTGGACACACGCTCGCCTACCCCGGTGGCGACGGCGCGCTCCCTCGCGCACCCGGGGTGGCGGGTCCGTTCGTCGATTCAACGACTGAATCGTTACTCGAAGTTCCAAGGCCGCGCCCCGTAAATACACCAACGGCCGACTTCGGCCAGCTGCGCACAGATCCATTTCTACCCGTGCCCGTGCAGCGTCCGGCTGCATCCCCGCGGTCATCACGGACGAGGGAGGACGGAGTGGAGCAGGCGACACTCGTACGCCGCGGCACCGATGAGCCAAGGCTGAGCGATGAGGAAGTCAGGCTCCTCGCTCAGATCGCCAGCGGTGTCACCGCCGATGTGGCGGCCCGCAAGCTCGAGTTGAGCGCGCGGACGCTGCGGCGGAGGCTACGGACCATCTGTGATCGCCTTGGGGTGAATACCCCGATCGAGGCGGTGGTGTGGGCGGCGCGCAGGCAATTGATCTGAGCAAGAGGTGAGGTGCTGAGGCGCGCCCGGGGGGAGCGCCGCCTCCAGCCACGTGGCCTCCCGCGCTCGCCGCGGGAGGAGAAGCATCCGAACGAGGACGCGGCGAGATCCCAGTGGACCCTGGTGGGACCTACGGGGGCCTTCCGGGACCCACTGGGATCAACGTGTCGGCGACCTATGTGCCGGTGAACTGGGCACGGCGATCTACGCCCGATCCGCGGTCTACGTCGGACCTATGTCTGACCTACGTCTGATCTACGTCTGATCTACGCCACCCGCACCGCGCCGGCGAACGGCCGGCCGTCGATCGGAGCGATCCGGACGACGTCACCCGAGCGCGGCGCGTGGACCATCTTGCCGCCGCCCAGGTACATGCCCATGTGATGCTTGTCGGGGTAGAAGAAGACCAGGTCGCCCGGCAGCAACTCGCTGCGCGAGACGTGGGTGCCGGCGTTCCACTGACTACCCGTGAAGTGCGGCAGGTTGATGCCCACCTGCTTGTAGGCCCACATCGTGAGGCCGGAGCAGTCGAAGGCGTTCGGCCCGGCCGCCCCCCACACGTAGGGGTCGCCCAGCTGGGTGAGCGCCGCGCGCAGCGCCTGGACGGCCTTGCCGCTGCCGCCGATGGCGGGGATGCGGACGATGTCCGCCGGCGAACGCTTGATGATCTTGTCGCGCAGCTTGTTGTAGGTCTCCTCGACCTTTGTCTTCTGCGAGTCCGCCTGCTTCTTGAGCGCGCTCAGCTCGGCGGCGCGGTCCTGCGCGGCCTTGCGGGCCCGCTGGGCGGCCTGCATGGCGGCCGCGAGCCGTTGGAACTTGGTGCCGTCCTGGATGGCGAAGTAGTTGAGCGTGGACGCCTGGTCGAGGAAGGCCTGCGGATCCTGCGCGGTCGCGAAGACGACGGTCTGGTCCACGCCGCCGTTCATATAGCTCGTGGCGGCCAGCGAGCCGACGCGCTCCTGCACGACCGCCAGCTCCTTTTCCTGCCGGGCGGCGTTGTCGGCTGCCACCTTGGCGGCCCGCTCGGCCTGGCCCAGCCGGACGCGCAGTCCGTTGAAGCGCTCGGTCAGCTGCTCCATCTGGTCATCGAGCTTGGCGATCTGACCCTTCATTTCCTTCACGCTGGGCGGCTTGGGGTCAGCGCCCGGGTCAGCGTGGCCGGTGGCGGCCGGCAGGGAAACCGACAGGGCGAGGGCGATGCCGCCGATGGCGACCGCCCGCGCGGAAATGCGCCCGCCGACGACGCGCCCGCCGTCGGACGGACCGCGACCGCTCGAGCGCGGACGACTCGGGACCGGATGCTCAGGACTGCTCAGCGCCGCCTCGGGGCGCGACGACTCCACGCAATGGCTCCTCTCCTCGGCCGCCTACCGGGTTAGCTGACGGGTTCGGGCCGGAGTAGCCCTACCGCTGGCGCTTTGGGTCGCTTATCGCGCTACACGGATTCACCCCAGGGGAAGGTGGGTCCCCGGTTCCCGGAACGCTGGCTGCGTCCCGAGGACTCGGCGTTGTCTGCAGCCGCTCAGGTGGCAGCTGTTACCAGCGCTGGAGATTAACGAACTCTGTCGCCAATGCCAACCGGAACATGCAAATTCCCAGGTGCGCCGGGCGCGTTGCGTGAACGCCGCATCGTCCGCGTGTCGGCGGACGTGTTGCGGAGCTGTTCGTCCATGTGAAGTGCCTCACGCTTTCCCGACCAATTCCGCCACCAGAACTGTTACCCGGTAGTTCTATTTGGCTAGTCACCGGCGCGGATTCTCGGTTTCCGGATTCATGTCGCGGCTACGCGGTGTCATGGTCGATGTACGGAACGCGCTAAATCGACCTGATTTACAGGCTTTCTGAGGGTCCTGTCCTGTCCGGCGGCCGGCCGGCGACGCGTTAATGTGTGCTGCTTGTGGAACTGACGATCCGCCGGGCGCGCACCGGAGACGTGGCCGCGATCCGGCGGCTCGTGGACGCGTACGCGGGACCGGGGCCGAGACTCCTCGAAAAGAGCACGGTGACGCTCTATGAGGACATCCAGGAGTTCTGGGTCGCCGAAACGCACGAGGCCGAGGTCATCGGCTGCGGCGCCCTCCACGTCATGTGGGAGGACCTCGCCGAGGTGCGGACGGTGGCCGTCGATCAACGCGTTCGCGGCACGGGCGTCGGGCACCGTATCGTGAGTCAACTTCTCGAAACCGCCCGGGGGCTGGGTGTCCGGCGCGTGTTTTGCCTAACCTTCGAAGTGGAGTTCTTCGCGCGTCACGGCTTCCGGCCGATCCACGGCACGCCGGTGTCGCCCGAGGTGTACGAAGAACTGCTCCGCTCCTACGACGAGGGCGTGGCCGAGTTCCTCGACCTCGACAGGGTAAAGCCGAACACGCTGGGCAACACACGGATGCTGCTCCGCTTGGAGGACGACGGACGATGAGCCATCCCCCTCAAGGCGGTTATCCACGGCGCCCCGGCCGGTATGGGCAAAACAGCCCGTACGGACCGTACGGGCAACAAGGCCAACCGCCGTACGGACCGTCCGGGTACCCGCACCAGGGGCCGCCGCCGCACGGCCCGCCGCCGGGGCCGCCCCCGGATCGGGACGCCTATGGCGGGCGGCCCTACGGCGGGCCTTACGGCCATCAGTCGCCGCACGACGCGTACGCCCCGTACCTCCGCGCCGGCGAGGAGCCGTATCCGCCGGCCGCCGACCTGCCGCTGGCGCGGACCTTCCAGCGCACCAAGGCCCGGCTGATCGACTTCCTGCTGGTCGCCGTCTTCGGGTTCGGCCTCATCTTCCCGATCATGGTCGCCGCGCTGGGTCTTGACACCTCGGGCACCGAGTCCGGCGGCGATGAAAGCTCCGGCTGGTCGACCGGAGCGATGTTCGGGTTGTTCTTCGTCGCGGCCGTGCTGCCGTTCCTCTATGAAGCGATCCAGCTCGGGATGTCCGGGCAGACGATCGGCAAGCGGATCGTCGGGCTGCGCGTGGTCCGGGCCGACCCGGCGGGCGAACAGGTGACCGTGGGGCAGGCGGTCTGGCGGGCCATGATCAACAACATCGGCTACCAGATCCCGGTCTTCTTGTTCCTGTTGCTGGCGGTGAAGGTCTTCCAGCCCGCGCTGCTGCTCATGTTCGGGGCGGCGGCGGCTCTCGTCGTCTTCTATCTGCGGGCCGCCTGGGATCAGCCGTTGCATCAGGCGGTGCACGATCGCTATGCCGGGACGGTGGTCATCGATGAGCGCGTCGACTGGGAAGAGGAGTAGCCGCGCGGCGGAGCCGGCGGACCCGGCGCCGATCAGCGGCGCCGTGCTCGCCGAGCCAGGACAGCGCCTCGTGGCGCGGCTCATCGACACCCTCATCGTCGGGCCGCCGGTCGCTCTCGTCGCCCGCGCGCTGCTGCCCGAGCCGGCGTACGGCGCGCGTCCGGCCGAGACCGCGACCGCGATCGGCCTGGCCGTCGTCTACCTCTTGTACGACACGGTCCAGCACGCGCTGTGGGGCCGTACGATCGGCAAGCGGCTCACGGGCATCCACGTCGTCGCGATCGGCGCCGCGGGTGGCCAGGGCGGCGCTCACGGCGCTGTGGGGGGCCGTGTGCGCATGGGGTTGCCGCGGGCGTTGCTGCGGGCCGCGATCTTCGCGCTCCCCATCGCCGCCCGCCCGGTGCCGGTGCTCAGCGTGATCGCCGGCATCTTCTGGGTGGCCAACGCGGGCTGGGTACTGGAAGGCACCCGGCGGCAGGCCCTGCACGACCGCCTCGCCGGCACGGCCGTCATCCGCGGCGGCCCGGCACAGGCGTCCACGCCCACCTCGGCGTCCACCCCGGCCTCCTGACCGCGGGGGAACGCGCGGGGGCTACAAACCCCAGTCGTGCGGGCCGAGCGCGTAGCCGGAGTCGCTCTCGCGCAGATGCCGTTCGCCGACCAGGCGGTCCAGCGCCGAACGGACGGTGTCGGCCGAGTAGCCGGTGGCGTGAGCGAGGTCGTCGATCGTGGCTGTGTGGCCTTCCTTGTCGATGATCGCCACGGCCTCATAGACATGCATCTCGACATCACGGAGCGCCTGGACGTCGCCCTGCCGCTCCGGTCTTCCCTGACTTCCGGTCATAGGAAGTGACTGCCCGGTGCCGGACGTCCTATAGCCGGCCGCGGCGAGGTTTATGGCCCTCAGAGCAGCTTGAGCTGGCGGTCGCGTGGACGAGAGCGCGTCGCGTCCGCCCCGGGCGCCCCGGTCGCGTCCAGCCGCTCGGTCAACGTGGCGGCGAGCGTGCGCAGGAACGGCGAAGGACCGGTCTCGCGCTCGGCGCCGAACCGCGCCCGGCGCCGGGCGTACGAAAGATAGAGGCGGTCGCGGGCGCGGGTCATCCCGACGAAGAACAGGCGGCGCTCCTCCGCCTCGTCGTGGTCGTCGGCGCCGGGCAGCCAGAGCGGCAGCAGGCCGCTTTCGCAGCCGGCGAGGAACACGATGGGGAACTCCAGTCCCTTCGCGGCGTGCAAGGTGAGCAGCGCGACGGAATCGGCGCGCGGATCGTAGGCGTCCACCTCGGCGCCGAGAGCGAGCTGACCGAGGAACGCCTCGAGGTCGTCGCCGCAGCGCGCGGCGAGCGGCGCCAGCACCTCCGCGGCCGAGCGCACCTCGACCGCCCGCTCGATCCGCGTCGCGGTCAGCGCCGCCACCGCACGCTCGAGCAGCCCCGGCAATGGCCCGCCGTCGTGGTGGCGGAGCTCACCGGCGATCTCCCGGACGCCCGGCCGGGCGAGCAGGCGATCGTGGGACCGCTTTTGGTACGGGACCCCGGCGCGGGTCAGCGCCTCCATGATCGGGCCGGCCTGGGCGTCGGTCCGATACAGGACGGCGATATCCGAGAAGTCGATGTTGTGGTGATGGCCGTCGGCCCGCCCGGAGTCGAGGGAATGAAAGGACGTGCCGCCGAGCAGCCGGTCGATCGTACGGGCGACGAAGTCGGCCTCGCCCTGCGGATCGGCCGCCGCGAAGACGCCGATGCGCTGTGCCGCCTCTGTGCTGTGTGCGATGAGCGCCCGCCCGGGAAGAAGGCTCGCCGGGGCGATCGCCTGAACCGCGCCGCGCACGATCGTCTGGTTCGAGCGGTAGTTGCGGGTGAGCTGGACGGTGGTCGCGCCGGGAAAGTCGGTCGCGAAGCGGAGGAAGAATCCGACGTCGGCGCCGCGAAAGGAATAGATGGCCTGGTCCGGGTCGCCGATCGCGGTCACGTTCCCGTCGGCCTCGCTCAGCAGCCGCAGCAGGGCGTACTGCGTCTCGTCCACGTCCTGGTACTCGTCGACGCTGATCCACCGCCAGCGGTCCCGATAGCCGGCGGCGAGGTCGGGCTCCTTTGTCAGCAGTTGTACGGGCAGTTCGAGCAGATCCTGGAAATCGACCGTGTCGTTTTCGTCCGCGCTGCCTGGCCGGGCGGTGCCTTCGGCGGCGTCGGTCTCTTCGATCTCCGCGACGATGCGGAAGAGCGGCGAGAGCCCGGCCCGCTCGTGCTGCTCGCGCAGGATCATGGCGCCGAGGCCGTGGAACGTGGTGACGGTGATCCGCGCCTCCTCCGCCGGCAGCAGCCCGCGCAGTCGCTCGCGCATCTCCTCCGCGGCCCGGCGGGTGAACGTGATCGCCAGGCACCGCTCCGGGGCGACTCCGCGGTCGCGCACCAGGTGGGCGATTCGGCGGGTGAGCGTACGCGTCTTGCCCGTGCCCGGGCCGGCCACGATGAGCAGCGGGCCGCCCGGATGCGCCGCGGCCGTCCGCTGCTCGGGGTCGAGCCCGTCGAGCAGCGCGCCGGTCGCCCCCGACGGCGCGCCGACATCCGGCCGGGCGCCGGTATCCGGGTGGGCATCGGTATCTGGGTGGGCATCGGTATCCGGGTAACGGCCGGCGACCGCGCCTGGCCGGGTTTCGACATCGACATTGACGTCGACATCGTTATGAACGCCGGTATGGACGGCGCTGTCGACCTCAAAGAGAGCGTCGGGCACGTCGAACATCGCGGCGCTGTCGAGTTCGCCGGGTTGGAACAATCTGATGATCCCGTACTCGCCGTCGTAACCCGCCTCGCGGATCACTTCTCCGCGCCGCAGGCGGCTGATCGCTTCGGCGAGTGGGCCGCCGCCCGTACGCCGTATGTCGTCGATTGGAACGTCCGACAATATGGACAATTCAGAACCGTGTACCGCCACGAGGGATGCGATCTCTCCGAGCACCGTCTTGCTGCGCGGCCCAACACCGCGGATCTCGGCGACGATTTCCGGTAGCTGCACGAGGTTTTGGTAGTCGGCCGCCCCCGGGGGACGGCGTCCGGTCGGATAGGTCGCCAGTTCTTCGACGCGATTGAGCACACCTACGGTGAGCGAGCGTCCGCACTCAGGGCAACGTCCATCGAGTCTTCGGGTTTCGCTCGGTTCGAGCCGTACGGAGCATTTCCGGTGACCGTCGAGGTGATACTTGCCTTCCTCGGGAAAGAACTCGACCGTGCCCCGATAGCCCGCGCCCGTCTCCAACGCCGCGCGGATCGCGTAATAGTCGAGGGGGGTGTCGAACGCGGAGGCTTCGCGCGCCAGTGCCGGCGGGGAGTGCGCGTCGGAGTTACTGACCAGGCGATAGCGGTCGAGCGACGCCACTCGCCAGTTCATCTCCGGATCTGAAGACAGCCCCGTCTCGATCGCGAACACGTGCTCCGCGAGGTCACCGTAACAATCGGCAACGGCGTCGAAACCCGACTTGGAGCCCAGAACCGAGAACCATGGTGTCCAGGCGTGCGCGGGTATGAGGTACGATCCCGGATCGCTCTCAAGCGTGATCTCGAGAAGATGACGCGAGTCGAGGCCGAGGATCGGACGCCCGTCCGATGCGAGATTCCCGATCTTCGACAGCGCGTTGGTGATACTCTCCGCTGCCGCGAAGTCGGGCGCATATAGCAGATGGTGTACCTTCCGCGTCTTATCGTCCTTCTTGTAGATCGTGGAGATCTCGACGGAGAGCAGAAAACGCATCGGCCGGCGGCAGCCGGCCGGCAAGGTGCGGGCGACGCGTCGTTCGAGCTCGGGTCGCAGGCGGAACAGTCCCGGCTCGGCGGGCACCAACGTCTCGCGCAACTCCGCAGCCCAGGCGGGGTGTGTGAAGTCTCCGGTGCCCAGTACGGTGATGCCCTTGCGCGCCGCCCACCACGCGAGATGCTCGAGGTCGCAGTCCCGGCTGCATGCCCTGGAGTACTTGGAGTGGATATGCAGGTCCGCATAGAACATCGAGGGTCGCATCCGTTCCGTCGGGGTCGTCGCGCTCCGGATCCTGCCACGGCCGGTGCGACGTCCGCCTTGCGTTCGTCTGTTCTTACAGACCGGGCCGTCCGTGGTGGAACTACGTAAACCGTTGGGGCGGGCGGGACGCGAAGCCGCGAATACGGCCGCGCGGGTCAGGTCCATGCGGACGGTGAAGACGACGCCCGAAGCGGCGATTACCGCGACGTTGCCGCGCCCTGTGCGGCTTATAGGCCGGTCGCGGGTCCGACTCGATGCCCGCATGGGCAGAGCGGCAACGGATTTCGTCGTGGTATACCATCCCGCACCCTGCCGCAGGGCCTGCCCCTCCCGGACTCTCGCGCAGTTCGGCGGCTGTCGTGGTGACGTCGGAGACCGCGTATTCCGCACGACATGTTGGGAAAGTGCGTTAGTTGGGGGTTAATCCGTCATCGGGCGAAGGCCGGTGGCCTGATCGGCAATCACGGACAGCATTGCCGACGCTGTTGGATTGGACCTGCTAGCATGATCAACTTCGACCTGGTTGACTACAGCGGACGCCGCACATGGGTCTGGCGGGGTCCAAGACTAACCACCCGGGCCGATTCGTATCCGGCGATTACCGTGGGTTACACTCAAGAAAAGTTCTGCGTCTCCGGGTGTTGAATTGTCAGCCAACCGGATTGCAGTATATCTTTGGCAACCAGAAAGTGGTTTGCTCCGACGAAAGGTCTGTCCCCATGGCACAGAAGGTTCAGGTGCTTCTCGTCGACGACCTCGACGGTGGCGAGGCGGACGAGACCGTATCGTTCTCGCTCGATGGCGTCACCTATGAGATCGACCTCAGCGGCACCAACGCTAAGAAGCTGCGCGATTCGCTGCATCCCTATGTCGAGCACGCGAGGAAGGCGGGCACCGCACGCCGTCGCCGTTCTCGTGGCGCATCCAGTCGCGAGCGCAGTGCTGAGATCCGAGCCTGGGCTAAGTCGCGCGGTAAGAAGGTGAACGAACGCGGTCGTATCCCGCAGTCGATCGTGGATGAGTTCGAAGCCGCAATGGGTCGTTGATCAGCACCCGGTAGCACTCGGCCGGCCCGCTGTCCCAAAGAGGGGAGAGCGGGCCGTTCCGTTTCACCGCCACTCTGGGCCCGCCGAAGCCGCCGCGGGCCCGCGGAAGCCGCGCACCGCCCACGGAAGCCGCCACCGCCCATCGCCCACTCGCCGCTCCGTGGGAGATGCGGAAGAAGAGGACTCCGTTTGGTCGGGCCCCGCGCCGGCCGCGCGCCCTGGGGGCGGCCCGGCCCGTTCGCTTGTGGCGAAGCGGCACGCTGGGAGTTCGCCGCCTATTGGTTTTGGCCGCTCTGACAGGGAGAGTGCAGAGAAAGCGTCGTTCGCTTGCGGCGTAGCCGGAACATGACGCCCCTGGCCGGTAGTTGGATGAGGATGAACAGCCCAAGGTCGGGGAAGGTCTCTCGGTGGGAGTGCACCGGGCGACATCCTCGGGGCGGGCTAGCATGCGGGAGGACAGGGCCGGACGTACCGGGCCCAGTTTGACCGCTCTGTGAGGAGCGACGAGATGTTCGAAAGGTTCACCGACCGCGCGCGGCGAGTTGTCGTCTTGGCCCAAGAAGAAGCCAGGATGCTCAATCACAACTACATCGGCACCGAGCACATTCTGCTTGGTCTCATCCACGAGGGTGAGGGTGTCGCCGCCAAGGCCCTGGAGAGCTTGGGTATCAGCCTCGAGGCGGTGCGCCAGCAGGTCGAGGAGATCATCGGCCAGGGACAGCAGGCGCCGTCCGGGCACATCCCGTTCACTCCACGGGCGAAGAAGGTTCTTGAGCTTTCGCTGCGCGAGGCCCTGCAGCTTGGTCACAACTACATCGGCACTGAGCACATATTGCTGGGTTTGATCCGTGAGGGTGAGGGTGTCGCAGCCCAGGTGCTGGTGAAGCTGGGCGCCGACCTCAACCGGGTGCGCCAGCAGGTCATCCAGTTGCTGCACGGCTACCAGGGCAAGGAGCCGGCCGCATCCGGCGGGCCGTCGGAGTCGGCTCCCTCCACCTCGCTGGTGCTCGACCAGTTCGGCCGCAACCTGACCCAGGCGGCCCGCGAGGGCAAGCTCGACCCGGTCATCGGCCGGGAGAAGGAAATCGAGCGGGTCATGCAGGTGCTGTCCCGCCGGACGAAGAACAACCCGGTGCTCGTCGGCGAGCCGGGCGTCGGCAAGACGGCCGTGGTCGAGGGGCTGGCCCAGAAGATCGTCAAGGGCGACGTGCCCGAGACGCTCAAGGACAAGCAGCTCTACACCCTCGACCTGGGTGCGCTGGTCGCGGGCTCCCGTTACCGCGGTGACTTCGAAGAGCGCCTGAAGAAGGTCCTCAAGGAGATCCGCACCCGCGGCGACATCATCCTGTTCATCGACGAGCTGCACACGCTCGTCGGCGCCGGCGCCGCCGAGGGCGCGATCGACGCCGCCAGCATCCTCAAGCCCATGCTGGCGCGCGGCGAGCTGCAGACGATCGGCGCGACGACGCTCGACGAGTACCGCAAGCACCTGGAGAAGGACGCCGCCCTGGAGCGGCGGTTCCAGCCGATTCAGGTCGCCGAGCCGTCCCTGTCGCACACGATCGAGATCCTCAAGGGGCTGCGCGACCGCTACGAGGCGCACCACCGCGTGTCGATCACCGACGCCGCGCTGGTGGCCGCCGCGCAGCTGGCCGACCGCTACATCAGCGACCGTTTCCTGCCCGACAAGGCGATCGACCTCATCGACGAGGCCGGCTCGCGGATGCGCATCCGCCGCATGACCGCGCCGCCGGACCTGCGTGAGTACGACGAGAAGATCGCCGACGTGCGGCGCGAGAAGGAATCGGCCATCGACGAGCAGGACTTCGAGAAGGCCGCCGCGCTGCGCGACAAGGAAAAGCAGCTGCTCGCGCAGAAGACGCACCGCGAGAAGGAGTGGAAGGCCGGCGACATGGACGTCGTCGCCGAGGTCACCGAGGAACTGATCGCCGAGGTGCTCGCCACCGCGACCGGCATCCCGGTGTTCAAGCTCACCGAGGAGGAGAGCGCCCGCCTGCTCCGCATGGAAGACGAGCTGCACAAGCGGGTCATCGGCCAAAACGACGCCATCAAGGCGCTGTCGCAGTCGATCCGGCGTACCCGCGCCGGCCTGAAGGACCCGAAGCGTCCGGGCGGTTCGTTCATCTTCGCCGGCCCCTCCGGCGTCGGGAAGACCGAGCTGTCCAAGACCCTCGCCGAGTTCCTGTTCGGCGACGAGGACGCGCTGATCCAGCTCGACATGAGCGAGTACATGGAGAAGCACACCGTCTCGCGGCTGTTCGGCTCGCCGCCCGGCTACGTCGGGTACGAGGAGGGCGGTCAGCTGACGGAGAAGGTCCGGCGCAAGCCGTTCTCGGTCGTCCTGTTCGACGAGATCGAGAAGGCCCACCAGGACATCTTCAACTCGCTCCTGCAGATCCTGGAGGACGGGCGGCTCACGGACGCCCAGGGCCGGGTGGTCGACTTCAAGAACACTGTCATCATCATGACGACCAACCTCGGCACCCGCGACATCTCCAAGGGCCTGTCCACCGGTTTCACCCGGGCCAACGACGACCAGGGCGACTACGACCGGATGAAGTCCAAGGTGAGCGAGGAGCTCAAGCAGCACTTCCGTCCTGAGTTCCTCAACCGCGTGGACGACACCATCGTCTTCCACCAGCTCACCCGCAAGGAGATCGTCCAGATCGTCGACCTGATGATCGCCAAGGTCGACGAGCGGCTCCGGGACCGCGACATGGGCATCGAGCTGCGGCCGCAGGCCAAGGAACTGCTCGCCAGGCGCGGGTACGACCCCGTGCTGGGCGCCCGTCCGCTGCGCCGCACCATCCAGCGGGAGATCGAGGACAACCTGTCGGAGAAGATCCTGTACGGCGAGCTCAAGGCCGGACAGATCGTCATCGTCGGCACCGACGGCGGCGACGACGAGACGGCCAAGTTCACCTTCACGGGCGAAGTCAAGCCGTCCACCCTCCCCGACACCCCGCTGCCGATGGAGGACGCTCCGGTCAAGCACTCCGACTAAGGAGTCACGGCCACCGCGAAGGCCCCGCGCCCACCCCACCCGGGCGCGGGGCCTTCCGCCATTACGGCGCCGACCGGTCGTCAGGGGAGCAGCAGGCCCCAATAGCCCGCCCAGGGGATGAAGACGGCTCCGGCGGCGAGCAGCAGGCCCAGCCGTACCCGCTCGCCCGGCCGGACGACCCGACCGGCCCGCCCTGCCCGCCACCACGCGATCGTCGTCGAGACGGCGGCGATGGCGGCGGTCACCGCGAACCACTGCAGCACCAGCCACGGCAGCGGCCTGCCGAAGACGATCGGCCCGAGGCCGGGTGATCTCCCGGCGGCCGTCAGGTAGAGGAGGTAGGCGAACATCCCGGGCGCCGTCAGGATTCCGGCTCCGGCGAGCAGCCGGGCCGAGCGGCTCACCGGCGCCATGCGCCGGCCGCGCAGCCGCCGGACGAAGGCGATCAGCGGGTAGGCGAGGAATCCGACGACGAAGAGCGCGAAGGCCGCGAGTTGCGCCCAGGGCGACTCCCACCACGCCAGGGGAGCCACCTCGGAGCTCGGGTGGTCCTGCTTCGGCGGCGACGGCGCGTCGGCGGCAGGCGGCCTGCCGTTCGTCACCTCGCGGACCCACGAGGTCACCGCCTCGGCGTAGCCGGGTGCGAGGGCGGCGCCGCGCGTGACGCCGCCGTCCGGGGTCTGGTGCGCGGCGTGGTCGGCGCCGGGGAAGAAGCGGAAGGTGTAGTGGCTGTTGCCGCCCCTGCGCAGCGCCGCGGCGAACAGCGGCGGGTTGTCCTCGGGCGGCGTCTGCAGGTCGCGGCCGCCCCAGACGCCGAGCAGCGGCTGTCGCAGCCGCTCCAGCACCGCGGCCGCGTCATAGCGGGCCTCGGCGAACAAGCCGACGTCCGCCGCCAGCCGGGCCAGGTTGAGGTTCGCCCGCTCCACCAGCGACCCCGATACGCCGCGGCGGCGCAAAGCCGAGGCCTCGTTCCAGGTCTGCTGCCGGATCGGGGTCATCGCGTTGCCGCCCACCACGATCACGAACGCCACGTCCGCGGACCGCGATGCCGCCAGCGGCGCGACCCAGCCGCCCTCGCTGAGTCCCCAGACGCCCACCTTGGCCGGGTCGACGCCGGGCTGAGCGCGAAGCTCGCGGACGGCCCCGAGCGCGTCGTCGGCGAGTTCGGAGTACGAGCGGCGGAACCCGGTGTATCCCGCCGACCGCTTGTCGTAGATCAGTACGGCCAGACCCCGGCGGGCGAACTCGGTGGCCTCGGTGAGCAGGTGTTCGCGCGGCACCCCCGAACCGGAGCCGGTGACGAGCACGACGCCCGGCCGCGCCGCCTCTCGCGTTGATCGCCGCTGCGTGAGGACCGTGCCGTGCAGGGTGAGCCCGCCGCCCCCGCGGAAACTCACGTCGGTCGCGGCCAGCCCCGGGGGCGCCGGCATCGAGGTCTTCGCGGCCGGAACGACCGGCCCGCCCACCACGCCCGCGGCGAGCGCCAACGTGACTGCGATTGCTGTCTTCATGCCGGCCAAGCTAGTTTACAGAAAAACTTCTGCAAACAGATTTCTGCAGAAATCCCTCTGTAGTACTAGACTGCTCGCCGTGAAGGACGACGCGGAGCCCCTCATCCTGGACGACCCGGGCCGGCTCAAGGCCCTGAGCCATCCGCTGCGCCGCAAGATCCTGCGTCAGCTGAGCGCGCACGGCCCGGCGACGTCGACCACCATCGGGGAGGTGCTGGGCGTCAACACCGGCACGAGCAGCTATCACCTGCGCCTGCTGGAAAAGCACGGCTTCATCGAGGAGATCCCCGAGCGGTCCACCGGGCGGGAGCGCTGGTGGCGCCGCACCGAGAGCCCGCGCGACCTCCGTATGCCCGCCCCCGAGACGCTGGCCCCCGAAGACCGCCCGGTCCTGGACGAGCTGCTGCGCCTGGGCCACGCCGAGGACATGGACCTGCTCAGCAGGCTGCTCGAGTCGTACCAGCGGGACCGGGCCTGGGCCCTGCTGTCGCGCGGTTTCGCCCACATGACCAAAGAGGGGCTGGCCGAGTTCTTCGAGGCCTACATTCGCCTGCTCCACGAGCACTCGCTCCGCCCGGACGAGGCACCCCCCGACGCCCGCCCCGTCTACATCCGCCTCTTCACCCTTCCCGCCGACGAAGACTGACATCCGATCGCTCACGTACATGCCGTGCGAGTAGTGTCTCTGCGGAATGCCCTGTCCGCGGGCGCTAACGCTCAGTACCCTGAATTCGCGGAATCCGGTGAGGAGGGACACGGAATGTCACTACCCTTGATGGAGCATCACGGTCCGTGGACCGTCGATGACCTACGGAAGTTGCCGGAGGACGAGTTCCACCGGTACGAGATCGATGACGGTGTCCTGATCGTGAGCCCCCGCCCCTCATCTCCTCACCAAGCTGCCTCGTATCGGATCACGAGGCTGCTGGACGACGCCATCGAAGCGGGTGGGCTGGACCTTGCGGTCGTCCAAGAGGTCGACACCATCACTGGTCGGAGGGGGGACTGGCTGAAGGTCCCCGACGTCTTGGTGGTGACCGCGGACGCCTTCGACGCCGAGCCCCAAGAGTACGACGTGACCGATGTGGTCCTCGCCGTCGAGATCAGCGCGAGCAGGCAGAGCCGCAACCGAGACTTCGGCGAGAAGCTGGAGGCGTACGCGGAAGTCGGGATCAAGGACTACTGGATCCTCGAGCTGCAGCCGGTTCCCAAGCTGACGGCCTTCGCGCTGGCCGGCGGGTCGTACAAAGAGATCGTGGCGTCCGTAAGCCCGGTCCACCTCACCCGGCCCTTCCCCGTCGACGTCGATCCGCCGCAACTCATCCGCCGCCGGGGCTAGGCGGCTCGGAGGCGCCTGCGCCTAGGCTTGGGGAGCGTGCGAGTCGATCTTGTCACGCTCGTCGTGGACGACTATGACCCGGCGATCGAGTTCTTCGTCGGCGTGCTCGGTTTCGAGCTGGTCGAGGACTCACCGGCCCGGACGAATGACGGCCGGCCGAAACGGTGGGTCGTCGTCCGGCCGCCGGGCGCCGAAACCGGCATCCTGCTCGCGCGTGCGGACGGCGATCGGCAGGCTCGGGCGGTCGGCGACCAAATCGCCGGGCGGGTGGGGTTCTTCCTCCGGGTGGACGACTTCGACGCCGCCTACGGCCGGATGGCGGCGGCCGGAGTCGAGTTCGTGACTCGGCCGCGGGCCGAGCCCTACGGGCGGGTCGCCGTGTTCCTCGACATCGCCGGAAACCGCTGGGATCTCCTCGGCCCGGTTTGATCGATCCGCGAAATCGCCTCCCTGGGATGTCGAGATCGGGCGCCGCGCTCCGATCTTTGTGGTGAGGAGCCCGGCACGGTGCCGGGCCATGACGAGGAGACGAGCCCCTATGGGACGACGAGTGGTGCATTTCGAGGTCATCGGGAGCGATCCCGAGCGGCTGCGCGGCTATTACGGTGAGCTGTTCGGCTGGGAGTTCCAGCTGGGCGACGCGGTCACCGAGAAGGTCTCGCGGCGCGGCATGTACGGCTTCGTGGACGGCGGCACAACCGGCGACGGGGCCGGCGTCAACGGCGTCAACGGCGGCATCGGCGGCGGGCCCGGGTATTCGCCCCGGGTTCTCTTCTACGTCGGCGTCCCCGATGTCGAGGCCGCGCTGCGGCAGGCCGAGCGCCTCGGCGGGAAGCGGATCATGGGACCAGAGCCGCGGCCCGGCGGGGAGTTCACGGTCGGGCACTTCGCCGATCCGGCGGGAAATGTGGTCGGCGTCGCCGGGCCGTCGATGGAAAGGGAATCGCGGTGAAATACCTGCTGTTGATCTATGGCAACCAGGAGAACTGGGAGCACCCGCTGTTCGTGCGCCACCCGGACTTTCTGGCGTTGCCTGCCGGCGAGCAAGAGGAGCTGACCCGACAGGCCGCCGCCCTGCGGCGCGAGCTCACCGAATCCGGCGAACTGCTGGGCGGCGAGGCGCTGGCCGACTCGGTCACCGGCAGGACCGTACGGGTGCGCGCCGGCGTTCCAGTCGTCACGGACGGGCCCTACGTCGAGGCGAAAGAGCAGCTGGCGGGCTACATCGTGGTCGACTGCGCGGACCTGGAACGGGCGAGCGAGATCGCGGCGCGCATCCCCGACGCGCGGTTCACGGCGGTGGAGGTGCGTCCGATCGTGGATCTGTCCGGTCAGGAAATGTGACCACCGGCGCCGACATCGAGCAGCTCCTGCGGCGGCTGGCGCCCCGGGTGCTCGCCGCCCTCGCGCGGCACTACGGCAACTTCGAGACCGCGGAGGACGCGGTCCAAGAAGCGCTGTTGACCGCGGCGACGCGGTGGCCCGCCGGCGGGGTGCCGGCCGACCCCTTGGGATGGCTGATCACGGTCGCGTCGCGCCGGATGATCGACCAGCTCCGCAGCGAACAGGCCGGCCGGCGACGCGAAGAGCTGATCGGCGCGCGGACCCCGCCGGAGGAGCTGCTCGCGCCCGCTGCCGACGCCGACGGGGTGCGGGCCGAGGACGACACGCTGATCTTGCTCATGTTGTGCTGCCATCCCAGCCTCACCGCGCCGTCGCAGCTCGCGCTCACCCTGCGCGCGGTCGGCGGGCTGACCACGGCGGAGATCGCGCGGGCGTTCCTGGTCCCCGAGACCACCATGGCCCAGCGCATCAGCCGCGCCCGGCAGCGCATCAAGGCCGCCGGCGCCACGTTCCGGCTGCCACCCGAGGACGAGCGGGCCGACCGGCTGCGCGTGGTCCTGCACGTGCTGTATCTGATCTTCAACGAGGGCTACACGGCGACATCCGGCCCGGACCTCTACCGCACCGAGCTGACGGGCGAGGCGATCCGGCTGACCCGGCTCGTCCACCGGGCGCTCCCCGGCGACGGCGAGGTCGCCGGGCTGCTGGCGCTCATGCTGCTCACCGACGCGCGCCGGCCCGCCCGCACGCGGCCCGACGGGAGCCTGGTCCCGCTCGCCGAACAAGATCGCGCTCGGTGGAACCGCGAGTACATCGACGAGGGTCTCGCGCTGATCACCCGGACGCTGGCCCACGCCCCGCTCGGGCCGTACCAGCTCCAGGCCGCCATCGCCGCCGTGCACGCCGAGGCCGCCCGCGCCGAGGACACCGACTGGCCGCAGATCGTCGAGCTGTACCGGCTGCTCGCCCAACTCGCCCCGGGCCCCATGGTCGCCCTCGGCCACGCCGTCGCCGTCGCCATGGCGCGTGGCCCTGCGGCCGGGCTCGCGTTGCTCGAACCCCTGGACGCCGATGATCGCCTGTCTCGCCACCACCGGCTGC
Organism: Streptosporangiaceae bacterium; assembly: GCA_035765195.1. Taxonomy (GTDB): domain Bacteria; phylum Actinomycetota; class Actinomycetes; order Streptosporangiales; family Streptosporangiaceae; genus CALAED01. The sequence continues at coordinate 145,274 of DASTYC010000001.1, read as the reverse complement.
ACGCGGTCCGGGCCCACCTGCTCGAAATGGCCGGCGCGCACGAGGCGGCCCTCGCCTCCTACCGACGGGCGGCCCGCCTGACCACCAGCCTGCCCGAGCGGCGCTACCTGTCCAGCCGCGCGGCGCGCCTCGCGTCCCGAACCGGTCAGGTGGGCAGCGCGTAGCGGCCGTCGGCGAGAGGCGCGACGAGTCCGTCGGCGACGAGGCCGTCGAGGGCGCGTTCGCGTTGGACGGCGTCGGCCCAGACGATGTCGAAGGCCGCCTTGTCGACCGGTCCTGGCGCGTTGCGCACCACGGCGAGCAGGCGGCCGCGGCACTGCCGGTCGGTGCCCGCGTACGTCTGGCCGCGGCGCGGCGGGCCGTCGTGGGCAGGCTGCCCGGCCCGCCGCCAGGCACACGAGGCCGCCACCGGGCAGTCGGCACAACGGGGCGTGCGGGCCGTGCAGACGAGCGCGCCGAGCTCCATCATCGCGACCGACCAGCGGGCGGCCACCGGCGGACGGGGCGGCAGCAGCGACTCGGCCAGCCGCACCTCGCCCGCGGTCTGGGCCTTCGGCGGGTACTCCTTGCCCTCGACGAGCCGGGCCAGCACCCGGCGCACGTTGGTGTCGAGCACGGCGTGCCGCTGCTGGTAGGCGAAGCTGGCCACGGCCGCGGCGGTGTACGAGCCGATCCCGGGGAGCGCGCGCAGCGCGTCGTAAGACGAGGGCACCTGGCCGTCGTGCCGGGCCACGATGGCGCGGGCGCTCTCGTGCAGCCGCAGCGCCCGCCGCGGGTAGCCGAGCCGGCCCCAGGCCCGTACGGCGGCGCCGGACGGCTCGGCGGCCAGGGCGTCCGGGGTCGGCCAGCGGGTGAGCCATTCCGCCCAGACCGGCAGTACGCGAGCGACCGGCGTCTGCTGGAGCATGATCTCGCTGACCAGCACGCCCCAGGGCGTGGCGTCGGGACGGCGCCAGGGCAGATCACGGGCGTTGGCCGCGTACCAGTCGAGTACGGGCGTGACGTAGGGCGAGTCGAGCATGACGTGTTAGATCGTCGCACGGCGGGTCGCCGCCGCTCGGCGACATCGGGAAACCATACTGTCCGCATGGAGTCGGACACCAAACGTAATCACGGTAGCGATTCCACCGAGGCCTACTGGCGGCGGCGGGCGATCGCGCTGGGGGCCGTGCTGTCGCTGGCCGGGCTGGTCGCGTGGGCCTGCGTCGGCGGCGGCGAGCGGCCCGCGGAGCGGCGATCGGTGCAAAACGCCGCCGCGCTCAGCACGCCGGGGCCGCACACGCTGCCCGCGGTCATCCCGACCGCCACCGTCACGGTGACGACGAAGACGACCGTACGGCCGGTCGTGCCGAAGAAGCCGGGCGACGCCTGCGAGCCGAGCGATCTCGTCATCGGCTTCGCCGTGACGAAGAGCACGTACGCGGGCAAGGACCTCCCGCGCTTCCGGCTGACCGCCGTGAACACGGGCCGGCGCGCGTGTACGTTCGGGGTCGGCCCACGGGAGCTGGAGGTCAGGATCAGCTCGGGCACCGATCGGCTGTGGAGCACTGCCCAGTGCCTCGAGGGGTCGGGCTCGTCGATCCAGATGCTGCGCCGCGGCGTGCCGTACATCGCGACGATCGTGTGGGACCGCAAGCGATCGTCGAGCGACTGCCCGAGCCGCCGCCCCGCCGCCCGCCCCGGCACCTACGTCGCCACCGTGCGCGCGCCCAAGGTCAAGGTCAAAAAGCAGGTCTTCCGGCTGCGCTGACTCGCGCCCCTCCGGTCAGACGTAGCGTTCGAGGATCGAGGACTCGGCGAGACGCGACAGGCCCTCGCGGACGCTGCGGGCGCGGGCCTCGCCGACGCCGCCAACGGCCTGCAGGTCGTCGATGCTCGCAGCGAGCAGCTTTTGCAGGCCGCCGAAGTGCTCGACGAGCCGTTCGACGACGAGATTGGGCAGGCGCGGCACCTTGGCGAGCAGCCGGTAGCCCTTGGGGCTCACCGGCAGGTCGAGCGCGTCGTTGCCGGCGAAGCCCATGACGTCGGCGACCGTCGGGAGGTCGAGCAGTTGGGTGGCGGACAGCACGTCGAGGGCGGCGAGCACGTCGTCGACGCCGCGGCCGCGCGGCGCGCCGGGCCGGTAGTCGCGGGCGATCAGCTCGCGGTCGACGTCGACCCCGGACACGAGCTCGTCGAGCTGCAACGACAGCAGGCGCCCGTCGGTGCCGAGCTCGACGACGTAGCCCTCGATCTCGTCGGCGATGCGCCGGACCATCTCCAGGCGCTGTACGACCGCGCTGACGTCTCGGACGGTCACCAGGTCTTCGATCTCCAGCGCGGACAGCGTGCCGGCCACCTCGTCGAGCCGGAGCTTGTAGCGCTCCAGCGTGGCGAGCGCCTGGTTGGCCTTGGACAAGATGGCCGCGGAGTCTTCCAGGACGTAGCGGACGCCGCCGAGGTAGAGGGCGATGATCCGCATCGACTGGCTAACCGAGATCACCGGGAAGCCGGTCTGCTTGGCGACCCGCTCGGCGGTGCGGTGGCGGGTGCCCGACTCTTCGGTGGGAATGGTGGGGTCGGGCACCAGGTGCACGGCGGCCCGCACGATGCGCGAGTAGGTGTCGTCGAGGACGATCGCGCCGTCCATCTTGGCGAGCTCGCGCAGCCGAGTGGCGGAGAACTCGACGTCGAGCTCGAACCCGCCGCTGCACAGGTCGGCGACCATGTTGTCGTAACCGAGCACGATCAAGCCGCCGGTGTGCCCGCGCAGGATCCGCTCCAGCCCGTCTCGCAGGGCGGTGCCCGGGGCGACCGCGGCGAGCGTTACCCGGCGTCGCTCGTCTTGACTCTTTAGCTGTACTGGCACGAGACCCCCGCAGGTCGCTCGACGGCGCTCATTTTACCGAGGACAGGTCCCGACCGGCTCATTCCAGGCGCCATTCGCGGACGAAGCCCGGTGCCATCGAACTTTGCGCGGCCTCAGGTGGCCGTAAAAGCGACCTGCAGTGCCTGGTTGAGACTGTCCACCTCATAGATGGTCATTCCCTCGAATCCGCCTGTCCGCCCGTTACCCGACGTTATGTTGACGTCGCTGAGTGCTGTCGCGACGTCGGCGCCCGCCGGTCGCTCCGGCCGTCGCGGCCGACCCGCGTCGCCCGTCCGCCCCGGCCGAGCCGACTGCGCCGGCCGGCCCGATCGTTTGAGCGGCGTCGCCTCGCCGAGCTCCAGCGAGCCGCGCGGCACCACAGCACAGCTGAAGCCGAGCCGGCCGGCCTCGCCGAGCCGGCGCCGCACGCCGGGCACGGCGCGCACCTCGCCGGCGAGCCCCACCTCGCCCAGCGCGATCACGTTGGGGGACAGGGCCTGCTCGACCTTGGACCCGGCGACGGCCAGCGCCACGGCGAGGTCGACCGAGGTCTCGGTCAGCCGGACGCCGCCGACCGTGGAGGCGTAGACGTCCTGCTGGTGCATCGCGATGTGGCAGCGCCGGCCGAGCACCGCCAGCACCATGGCGACCCTGGCCGACTCCAGCCCCGACGTCGCCCGCCGCGGGCTGGGCAGAAACGACTCGGCGACGAGGGCCTGCACCTCGGCCACCAGCGGCCGGCGGCCCTCGAGGGTCACCGTCACGCAGGTGCCCGGCACCGGCTCGTCGCGCCGGGTCAAGAACAGCCCGCTGGGGTCGGGCAGCCCGACGATGCCCATCTCGGACAGGTCGAAGCAGCCGAGCTCGTCGGTCGGGCCGTATCTGTTCTTGACCGCCCGGATCATGCGCAGCCGGCTGTGCCGGTCGCCCTCGAAGTAGAGGACCACGTCGACGAGGTGCTCGAGCAGACGCGGCCCGGCGATCGCGCCGTCCTTGGTGACATGCCCGACCAGCACCACCGTGATGCCGCGCTCTTTGGCCACCCGGATCAGGTTGGCCGTGACCTCGCGGATCTGCGTGACTCCGCCGGGCGCGCCGTCGGCCTCGACGGTGCCGATCGTCTGGATCGAGTCGACGACGAGCATCTCGGGCCGGACGGCGTCGACCTGGCCGAGTAGCGCCGCCAGGTCGGTCTCGGCCGCGAGATAGAGCCGATCGGTGACCGCGCCGACCCGGTCGGCGCGCAGCCGGACCTGCTCGGCCGACTCCTCGCCGGTGACGTAAAGGGCCGCCGCCCGGTCGGCGCACAGCGCCGCCACCTCCAACAGCAGCGTCGACTTGCCGATGCCCGGCTCGCCCGCGAGCAGCACCACCGCGCCCGGCACCAGGCCGCCGCCGAGCACCCGGTCGAGCTCGTCGAGCCCGGTGGGCCGGCACCGCGCCGACTGCACGTCGACCGCGCCGATCGGTCGCGCGGGCGTCGTCACCGGACCGGCCGCGACGACGCGCGGCGGCGCGGTCGGCGCGCCGGCCTCGCCGACCGTGCCCCAGGCCTGGCACTCGCCGCAGCGCCCCACCCACTTGGCGCTCTGCCACCCGCACTCGGCGCATCGGTACGCCGGTTTGGCGCGCCCCGCGCCCGCCGTCTTCGCCATGTCAGCGACCGTACGGCCCCGGACCGACATTTGACCGAAGTGACGCACGGGTCGGTTGATTCGATTTGTGTCAGACGTGACTATCGGTGTTCAAGTGATGACGGCCAGTTGTGGACAACAAAGTTGACGCGGCTTCTGACGCGCCGTCTGCTGAGCGGGAACCTGGGAGGGTCAATGGTCACGCTGCGCTGGATGATGGCGTTGTTCCTGGTCGCCGGACTCGCGATCGCCGCCCCCGCCGAGGCGGCCGAGTCCCGTTACGTGGCTCTCGGTGACTCGTTCACCGCGGGCCCGCTCATCCCCAACCAGCATGGCTCGCCAATCGGCTGCCTGCGGTCCGATCACAACTACCCGTCCTTGCTCGCCGCCCGGCTGCGTCCCGCCACGTTCGTGGACGCGAGCTGCAGCGGCGCCGACACCACGGACATGACCTCGGCGCAGGGCGTCACGTTCGGCACCAACCCGCCGCAGTTCGACGCGCTCACCGCCGACACGACGCTGGTCAGCGTCGGCATCGGCGGCAACGACATCGGCTACACGGGGATCTTCGAGACCTGCGCACAGCTCAGCTTGAGCAACCCGTTCGGCTCGCCCTGCAAGAACCGTTTCGGGAGCCAGCTCGACCAGCGGATCGCCGACACCGCGCCCAAGATCGCCGCGGTGCTGCGCGGGATCCACGAGCGGGCTCCGCGGGCGCGGGTGCTCGTCGTCGGCTACCTGCGGCTGCTGCCGTCGGGAAGCGGCTGCTGGCCGCTCGTCCCGATCGCGGCGGGCGACGTGCCCTTCCTCGACGGGGTCGAGCGCACCCTCAACGCCATGCTCGCCGACCAGGCGAGCCGGGGCGGCGCCGCCTTCGTGGACGCCTACCAGGGCGGCAACGGCCACGACATGTGCGCCTTGCCGGGCGCCAAGTGGGTCGAGGGCCTGGTGCCCACCGACCTGGCCGCGCCGATCCACCCCAACGCGGCCGGCATGAGGGTCGTCGCCGACCGGGCCGCCGCGACGCTGAGCGCCGCGGCGGCGGACGCCGCCTGAGCTCCGAGTCCCGTACGGCCCGCCTGGTCGTGGGGGGAGAGGCGGGCCGTACGCGAGGACGCACCGGTCAGTCCACCCCGTCGGCCGTGATGCCGGGCCCGTCCGGTCGATCCATGAGGTATTCGTCGCGGAGCGGCCGGCGGATTGCCCGCACCGCCATCTTCTCGCCGGCATCCTCACCGGCATCCTCATAGGTACGGCCCGCACACCGGCGAGGTGGGCGGGCCGTACGGCGCTCGATCGCGGAATCAGCCGCTGCCCCGGATCCCGGCCTGGGCGGCTACCGGCAGCCAGACCAGGGCGAACCCTACGATCGCGGCGACGACGGTGGCGAGCATCCGCTTGGCTCGGTCGGCCACTCTCGGCCGTGACGGCCGGGTCGATCACGACCATCGGCCCTGACTCACCAGTCAAACGTCCCTACTGGCCAATTGTAATGGTCGAAATCATGCGAGACGGGTCGGCCGATCGGCCATGTTTTCGGTCAGGAGGATATTGATGTTCAAGGCGACGGATAATGTCACTGTCAACCAGCAATTTATTCTCGATAATCAGGAAAGGATTCTGGGCAACCAGCAGACGATCGAGCGGAACCAGGGCAAGCTCGAGCGGATCCTCGCCAACCAGGCGACCATCGAGGCCAATCAGGCGCACATCCTGGCTAACCAGGAGAAGTTGGACACCATCCTGGTCAACCAGGCCGCCATCATCGCGAACCAGGGCAAGTTCGACCGGGTCCTCGCCAACCAGGCGACCATCGAGGCCAACCAGGCGCACATCCTGGCCAACCAGGAGAAGTTGGACACCATCCTGGCCAACCAGGCCGCCATCATCGCGAACCAGGGCAAGTTCGAGAAGGTGCTGACGAACCAGGCGACGCTCCTCGAGCTCGTGAAGGAAGTGCTCGCCGGCCAGCAGGAGGTGCTCGCCTACCAGCGGAAGATCGCCGAATCGTGATTCGGCGGGCAGGGCGCTGAGCGCGAAATCAGAAGGCGGCGGTCCCCACCGCCGCCTTCTGTATGAGAGGAGGTACCTGTGACCCACTCGCTCGGGTGGGAATATTGGTACGTCTTTCCGCTGGCCGTGGTGGTGGCGATCACCGCAAACGCGTCCGGCTTTTCCGGCGGGGTGCTTTTCCAGCCCTTCTTCAATTTTGCGATCGGCCTGCCGATCCATCAGTCGATCGCCACGGGTGTCGCCACCGAGACCGTCGGCATGTCCAGCGGCGCGTGCCGGTATCTCAGCATGGACAGGATCGACCGGAATGCCGCGAGGCTGCTGCTGCCAGCGGTCTTGATCGGGGTCGGATTCGGGCTGTATGTCTTCTTACTCGTGCCGCGCGGGGTGCTCCGCCTGATCGTCGGCGTGGTCGTCGCCGCCGTGGCGGTCGGTCAGCTCTACAACGCCGGGCGGCGGCGCGTCGGCGTCCGCGACGATGCGGACCTCGGCGCGCTCCGGCGGCATTCCTGGGTCGCCGCCCTGGCCGGGAGCTTTTCGGCCTGCACGGGCACCGGGGTCGCGGAGATGCACCAACCCCTGCTGGAGTACGGCGGCGGGCTGCGCACCAAGCGCGCCAACGCCACCGCCATCTTCGTCGAGGCCGTCGCCGACTGGGCGATCACCTGCGTCAACCTGTCCGTGGGCAATCTCCGGCTGGACATCTTGGTGTTCAGCGCGCCCGGTGTCCTCATCGGCGCTCAGCTCGGCGCGCTGCTGTCGCCGTACCTGCCGGACCGGCTGCTCAAGTCGGTGTTCGGGCTGTGCGTGCTGGGGATCGGGGTGGTCTACATCGGCATGGGGGCGGCGCGGCCTTAGGCCGTGTCTCAACGCCCCGCTGTCCTTCGAGACACGGCCTAGTAGCGGCGCCACCACAGGTTGACCGCGTAGTCGACCTCGCATCCGGGATGTTCGGCGAGGAACTGGTCGGCCAGCTCGGCCGGAAACTCGATGCGGAGCACCGCCGCCAGATCCGCCCGCCGGTCGAAGACCCAGCGGATGTCGAGCGGAACCCGGGTGAACCCCTGCCGGGTCCAGAACCGCTCCACCGCCATCGGGTCGTACGAGGTGAGCCAGCGCCGGAACCAGCCCCCGAACGTCGACCTGGTCGCGTCGTTGTCGACGATGAACGCCGTGCCCCCGCGCCGCAGCACGCGGGCCAGCTCGGCCAGGCCGGGCTCGCAGCCGGGGCCGAAGAAGTACGCCCAGCGGGCGTGCGCGACGTCGACCGACGCGTTCGGCACGGGCAGGGCCTGGGCCGTGCCCACACGTACGGTCACATTGCCGCCGGCCGTCCGGCGGCGGGCGGCCGCGGCCAGCCCGGCGTGCGGTTCGACGCCCACGACCCGAGCCGCCGTGCGGGCGAAGCGGGGGAGGTGATAGCCGGTGCCGCAGCCGACGTCGAGCACCGTTGCGCCGTCCCAGGGCCGGATCCGGGCCATCGCCGCCTCTATCACGCCGTCGGGGTCGACGGCGCGGTTCTCCAGCTCGTACACCCGCGGCGAGTTCCAGATGTTCGGGCTCGGCAGCGCGCCGGGGGCGATGTGGGCCATGGGACGCAGGCTAGCCAGCCCCGCGAGGCGGGCGTGAGCGGCCTCACATCGTGGGGGCGCGAGCGGAGAACCCGCAGGTCGGCGACACGCGAGCGGCCCGCCGCTCGGTCATCGGGATGGCTTGCGGACCTCAGCGCATAGGCTTCGTATGCGTACCTGAGACTGGAGCGCATCATGGCTGTGACCGAGCTACCACCGGCGAGGGAGCTTTGACCCGGGAGCGCGGCGGCGCGATCGCACGGGCGATACGAGTGCCCGATGCGCCCATCACGCTGTCCACGGCCTCTGTCTATCCGGAAAAGGTCCCAGCGGCCTTCGAGATGGCGGCCCAGCTCGGCTACGACGGCGTCGAGGTCATGGTGGCCACCGATCCCGCCTCGCAGGACCTCACCGTGCTGCGGCGGCTGTCCGACTACCACCAGATTCCGATCCGCTCCATCCACGCGCCCTGCCTGCTGCTGACCCAGCGGGTGTGGGGCCGGGAGCCGTGGGGCAAGCTGCGGCGCTCGAAGGAGGTCGCGGAGGCGCTCGGCGCCGAAGTCGTCGTGGTGCACCCGCCGTTCCGGTGGCAGCGCGACTACGCGCGTGACTTCGAGACGGGCCTCGCCCGGATGCAGGACGAGACCGACGTCGTCTTCGCGGTCGAGAACATGTTCCCGGTGCGGGCGCGCGGCAACGAGGTCGGCATGTACGCCCCGCACTGGAACCCGGTCGACCAGGACTATCCGAGCGTCACACTGGACCTGTCGCACACCGCGCTGTCCGGCTCGGACGCCCTCGACATGGCCGAGTCCCTCGGCGGCCGCCTCAGCCATCTGCACCTGGCCGACGGCGTCGGCGTGAGCAACCGCGACGAACATCTGGTCCCGGGCCGCGGCCGGCAGCCGTGCGAGCAGGTGCTCGAGAAGCTCGCCGCGGGCGGCTACCGCGGACATGTCGTGCTCGAGGTCAACACCCGCCGGGCCGCCAGCCGCGCCGAGCGGGTCGACGACCTCGCCGAGGCGCTCGCCTTCACCCGGCTCCACCTCGCCGCCGCCAGCCGCACGTGGGAGGTCACTCCCGGCGGTGAGATCTCCCCGCGGGGAGGTCCGCCCCCCGCGCCGCCCCCGGCTTCCTTCTCCCCGCGGGGACGCGTGTCCTGATGTCCGCCTCGGCTTCGTCGAAGGCGTCGTCGGGGCGCCGGCCCCCCGGTCGCCGGCCGGGGCCGACCGAGACTCGCGAGGCCATCTTGACCGCGGCCCGCGGCCTGTTCGCCGAGAAGGGGTACGACGGCGCCTCGATCCGGGCCATCGCCCGGGCCGCCGACGTCGATCCCGCCCTGGTGCACCATTTCTTCGGCACCAAGGAAGGGCTTTTCATCGCCGCCGTGGAGTTCCCCGTCAACCCCGCCGAGGTGCTCCCGTACGTCCTCGGCGGCCCGCGCGAGAGCACCGGCCGGCGCATGGCCCAGATGTTCCTGCGCGAGTGGGGGCGAGCCGAGGCGCGCGGGCCGCTCATCAGCCTGCTTCGCTCGTCGATGACCAGCGAGCAGGCGGCCGAACTGCTGCGGCAGTTCGTGTCGGCGGCGATCTTGACGCGCGTCGGCGACCGCCTCGGCATCCCGCTGGTGCGCATCGAGGCGGCCGCCGCGCAGATGATCGGCGTGGTGTTCCTGCGGTACGTCCTGCGGGTGGAGCCGATCGCGTCCGTCTCGGACGACGAACTCGTCGAGCTGCTCGCTCCCACCTTGCAGCGCTATTTCGACGGCCGCTGAAGCGCTCCGGGCGCCTCCCGGAGAGTGAACCATCCCACGAACGCGCCAGGGCTCGGGTCCTTGACGAGGGCGTCGCGCGCCGCATAAATTCAACATATGTTGAAATCTGTCGTGAGCGTCAGCGATCTGCGCGTCGACCGAGGCGGCCGCGAGGTGCTGCACGGGCTCACGTTCGAGGTGCCCCGGGGGTCCGTGGTCGGCCTGCTGGGCCCCAGCGGCTGCGGCAAGACCACGTTGATGCGGTGTGTTGTCGGGGTGCAGGTCGTGCGGGGCGGCACCGTCACGGTGCTGGGTCATCCGGCGGGCAGCCCGGCGCTGCGCCGGCTCGTCGGCTATTCCACCCAAGACCCCGCGATCTACAAGGATCTGACCGTCGTCGAAAACCTGCGGTACTTCGCCGCCGTGCTCGGCGCGCCGGCCGGCGACGTCGCCCGGGTCATCGACGAGGTGGGGCTCGGGGCGAACCGCGATCAGCTGGTCGCCACGCTGTCCGGCGGCGAGCTGTCACGGGCCAGCCTGGCCGCCGCCCTGCTCAACGCGCCCGAGTTGCTGGTGCTCGACGAGCCGACGGTGGGGCTCGACCCGGTGCTGCGAAAGGAGCTGTGGGACCTGTTCCACGAGCTCGCCGAGCGCGGCGTGACCTTGGTCGTGTCGAGTCACGTGATGGACGAGGCGGCCCGTTGCCGGCGGCTGCTCCTCATGCGAGACGGGGACATCCTCGCCGACGACACGCCCGACGGGCTGCGCGCCGCCACCGGCACCCACGATCTCGAGGACGCGTTCCTGCGCGTCATCGCGGAACGGCAGGAGGCGCACACGCCATGAACATCCGCATCACGCTCGCCACGACGCGGCGCATCCTCGCCCAGCTGCGGCACGATCACCGTACGGTCGGCCTGCTCATCGGGGTGCCCAGCCTGCTGATGATCCTGCTGCGCTATGTGATCGACAACGAGCTCGCGTTCAACCGTTTCGGGCCGATGCTGCTCGGCGTCTTCCCGTTCATCGTGATGTTCATCGTCACCTCGGTCGGCACCTTGCGCGAGCGCACCGGCGGCACGCTGGAGCGGTTGATGACCACGCCGCTCGGCAAGCTGGACCTGCTCCTCGGCTACGCCCTCGCCTTCGGCCTGCTGGCCCTCGTCCAGGTCGCCGTCGTCGCGTCCATCTCGATGACCTGGCTCGGTCTCGACCTGGCCGGCCCCGTGTGGGTGCTGCTGGTGGTGGCCGTGCTCGACGCGCTGCTCGGCATGGCGCTCGGCCTGTTCGCCAGCGCGTTCGCGCGGACGGAGTTCCAGGCGGTGCAGTTCATGCCGGCGTTCGTGCTGCCGCAGGCGCTGCTGTGCGGCATCGTCGTGGCGCGCGACCAGATGGCCACGTGGCTCCAGTGGATCTCCGACGTGCTGCCGCTGACGTATGCCGTCGAGGCCATGCAGCAGCTGACCGGCAACACGGACATCACCGACACGCTGGTCCTCGACACGGTCGTCATCGCGGGCTGCACCGTCCTGGCCCTGGGCCTCGGCGCCGCGACCCTCCGCCGCCGCACGCCCTGAGCCGTCCCTGGGCACCCGAACACGGGGCAAGCCCGGGGGTGGGGCGCATGCCGCGGCCCGGGCGCGGCATAACCTGGGGGAGCGGTACAGCGTCGTGCCGCGTGGGGCGGAGAGTGGGAGGGGATAGGTGCTCCGTCAAGCGCTCTTGGCGGCGTCGCACAGCGGCGGCGTGCGCCGGCTCGTGGAAAACGCGCCGTACAGCCGCGGCGTGGTGCGCCGGTTCATCGCCGGCGAGGCGATCGACGACGCGCTGCGGGTCACCCGCGCGCTCGCCGGCGAAGGTCTCCTCGTCACCCTCGACCACCTAGGCGAGGACACGCGCGACGCCGGACATGCCGCGGCCACGGTCGACAACTATGTGGCGCTGCTCGACCGGCTCCGCGCCGCCGGGCTGAGCTCGCCGGCGGAGCGGGACCGGCCGGGCACCGTGGAGGTGTCGGTCAAGCTCAGCGCGCTGGGCCAGGCCCTGGACGAGGACCTGGCGATCGACAACGCCCGCCGGGTCTGCGCCGCCGCGCGCGACGCGGACACGATGGTCACGATCGACATGGAAGATCACACCACCGTCGATTCCACGCTGCGCGTCCTCCGCGCGCTGCGCGCCGACTTCCCCGACACCGGCGCGGTCATCCAGGCCTACCTGCGCCGGGCCGAGCAGGACTGCGCGGACCTGGCCTACGAAGGGTCCCGGGTGCGGCTGTGCAAGGGGGCCTACGCGGCGCCCGATTCGGTCGCGTTCGCCGGCCGCCGCGAGATCGACAGGTCGTACGTGCGGTGCATGAAGGTGCTGATGGCGGGCAAGGGCTACCCGATGCTGGCCACCCACGATCCGACGCTCATTGAGATCGGCGGCGCCCTGGCCGTGCTCAACGAGCGGTCCCTGCGCTCGTTCGAATACCAGATGCTGTACGGCATCCGGCCCAACGAGCAGCGGCGGCTGGCCGACATGGGCTCCCAAGTGCGGGTGTATGTCCCGTACGGCCAGGAATGGTACGGCTACACGATGCGCCGCCTGGCCGAACGCCCCGCCAACCTCGGGTTCTTCCTGCGCTCGCTGACGACGCGGTCCTAGTCAAGGCCGGGCGGTCGGTAGGCTGACGACGTCGGCCGCGTTCGGCGAAACTCAGGGTGAAGACACGATGATCGCGATTCTCGGTGCCGGAAAGATGGGCGAGGCGCTGCTGTCCGGCGTGCTGCGGGCCGGCGGGCGGCCCGCCGACCTCATGGTGACCGCCCGGCGCGAGGAGCGCGGCGCGCTGCTGCGCGAGCGGTACGGCGTCGAGGTCGCCACCAACGCCGAGGCCGCCAAGCGGGCCGACACGCTGATCCTCGCGGTCAAGCCACAGGACATGGCGGTGCTGCTGGAAGATGTGGCGCCGCACGTGCCCGCCGGACGGCTGGTGATCTCGATCGCCGCGGGCATCCCGACCGCCTTCGTCGAGAGCCGGTTGCCCGCGGGCGTTCCCGTCGTCCGGGTCATGTCCAACACCCCCGTCCACGTCGACCAGGCGATGAGCGTCATCTCCGCCGGATCGCACGCCGCCGAGGAGCATCTCAAGCGGGCCGAGGATCTGCTCGCCCCGGTCGGCAAGGTGCTGCGCATCCCGGAGTCGCTGCAGGACGCGGCGACCGCGCTGTCGGGCAGCGGGCCGGCCTACTTCTACTACCTGGTCGAGGCCATGGTCGACGCGGGAATCCTGCTCGGCATGCCGCGGGCGGCGGCGCTGGAGATGGTCATCCAGTCGGCGGTCGGCGCGGCGATCATGCTGCGCGACTCGGGCGAGCATCCCGTGCTGCTGCGCGAGGCGGTCACCTCGCCGGCCGGCACCACCATCAGCGCCATCCGCGAGCTGGAGCGGCACGGCGTCCGGGCCGCCGTGATCGAGGCGATCGAGTCCGCCCGCGATCGTGGCCGGGAACTGGCCGAGGGCTGACCCGGTCGCGACGACGGGGCTGTGTTAGCCCGAAATCGCACGGTAACGTGGAAACCGTGGCGGTCGATCCGCTGAACCGATTTTTCGCACCCGAAGATCGGGTGAACCGAAACATCCTTTGATCCGGTTAATAGATATGAGACTTCTACTTCGTCTGCTGGTCGCCGCGGGCCTCGCCGTAGACGCCTACGTGCACTGGGACTTCGCCCCGGAGATGGCGGGGGTCTCCGGGGGCGGCGTCGGCGGTGACACGCTTTTCCGCGCCCAGGCCGTGGCGGCGGTCGCGGCCGCCGTGCTGGTACTCGCCTGGCCGCGCCGGTGGACCAACGCCATCGCCTTCCTCGTGGCGGCGAGCGCGTTCGGCGCCGTGCTCCTGTACTACTTCGTCGATCTCGGGGCGATCGGCCCGCTTCCGTCGATGTACGAGCCGGTCTGGTACGGCGAGAAGACGCTGAGCGCGGTCGGTGAGGGGGTCGCGGCCCTGGCCGCCCTGGGCGGCGTGATCCTGGGCCGGTCGCGGAAGGCCGCCGCTCCGGTTTCGCCCGAACGGGTTCAGTACGGGGCCGACCGGGATCGCGAGCACGCCCGTCGATAGCGCGACCGTCGATGGCGCGGCACAGCCTCCGGCGGACACACGGGGTTGAGCCATCGAGGGGCTAGAGATCCCCTTGGCGGCAAGTGTCCGACTTGGACCGCCTACGATGCCGTCGTGGTGTTGAGGCGCTTTTTCCCCCTCGTCCTGGTTGTCGGTCTGCCCATCGCGGCCGTGGTGAGCGCGTGCTCCGGCGACGAGCCGGCGCGGGTGCGGATCGGATCGGTCGCGCGCGCCGACGTCGCCGAGGTCATCGAGGCCCCCGGCGCGGTGTCCGCGCGGGCGACCGCGACCCTGCGCTCCCCGGCCGAGGGCACGATCCGGGAGCTGCGCGTCGCCGACGGCGAGGAGGTTCGCAAGGGCGAGGTCCTGGCGAAGATCTCCTCGCCCAGCGCGCGCGAACAACTCGACCAGGCTCGCGACGCCGACCGCCAGGCGGCGGCCGGCGGCGGCGCCCCGCCCGGCGTCGACCTGTCCACGTTCCGGCGGCAAAGCGATCGGACGGCCAGGCGAGGGTTCGCCACGGCGCGGGCCGCGGCCGGCCAGATCCCCGACCCCGCGGTGCGCGCCCAGGTGCTGGGCCAGATCGCCAAGGCGCAGGCCGAGTACATGGCGGCGGCCGCCACCGCGAGAGCCGCCGTCGCCCAGCTCAACTCCGGCATCGGCAGCGTCACCTCCGCGATGTCGTCCATCACGGCCGCGCAGCGCGTCCAGACGCGGGCGGCGGTGCGGGCGGCCGAGCGTACCGTCAAGGCGCTCGTGCTCAGGGCGCCGTTCAGCGGGGTGGCCGACCTCGGCGGCCCGGCGGCAGGCGGGCTGTCCGGTCAGCTGCCGCCCCAGCTGCAGGGCCAGCTCGGTCAGGGCGGCGGGCAGGGCGGTCAGGCCAGTCTGGCCGCCGGGCTGTCCGGCGTGGGCGGCGGCGCGAAGGACGCCTCCGCCGTCGCCGCGGGGGCGCCGGTCGCGACGGGCGACGCCGTGGTCACCGTCATCGACGTCTCACGGCTCACCGTGTCCGCGGACGTGGACGAGACCGACGTGCTGCAGGTCAGGCGGGGCGTCGCCGCCCGCGTCGAGCTGGACGCGGCGCCGGGCGCGAGCTACGCCGCCACCGTCACGGGGGTCGGCGCCACGCCCGCCCAGTCCAGCGGCGGCGGGGTGACCTACAAGGTCACCTTGACCCTGGGCGACGGCACGTACGCGGGCGGCGGCACGGCCCCCCGGCCCAAACCCGGCATGAGCGCGGTGGTCGACCTTCGGGTGCGGGAGGCTCGCGGCGCCCTCTCGGTGCCGTCGTCGGCGATCGTGACGAGCGGCCAGAACGCGACCGTGTGGGTGGTGGCCGGCGGTCAGGCCCAGCGCCGGGTGGTGCGCCTCGGCGCCCAGGGGGACACCCTCGCCCAGGTCCTGTCCGGGGTGGGCGAAGGCGAGCGGATCGTCGTGCGCGGTGCCGACAGCGTCCGCCAAGGGCAGCGCCTTTCCGGTCAATGAACGGCCGCGGCCCGGTCCAATGCCGGACTTGGCGCTGAATTTTTGGCCAAGCCGCCCATCCGATGAGATGGCTGATCCGAAGTACGAGAGAAGGCAAGCGCGAGGGCAGGGGGGTGGCTCGAATGCGAAGGTTCGAAAGGGTGTCGTCGGACGGGCTGGGGATTATCCCGCTGTATGGCAATGAATTGACGTTATCGCGGCGGCCTGAGGCATTCGGGCGAGGGCCGAACAGCAGGTCACCGCGGTTGCGATCACTTGGGCCTGGCCGACCTCGTGATAGATCAGTATATAGGGTATAGGGCTGGCCCAAATCGCTGATCAGCGGTTTCGAAGTTGTTTGATCGCAAATTCGGCCGGCTTCGGCCGCGCCGGCCATTGATTATGATCTAACGCGCTTCTATAGTGGCCCTACGGGGGTCTGAGGCGAGGTTACATGCCTGGGCAGATCGATGTCGCCGCGGCCAAAAGGCTGCTCTTTACGGTGGTCGTCGTCGCAGTCGGGTGGGCGACCGGCCACTTCTTTAATCTTGATCGACTGCCTTATACCTCGGTCTATCTTTTCACCGCGACCGCTTTGCTCGCCATCGGCCTTTACAGCAGCACCTACCAAATATCGGTGACACATGTACGCCGCGATCTGCGGACCGTGCTGGCGGCCGTCACGGTGGGGGTGTTCCTCAAGGCCGCGCTCATCTCGCTGGCGATGCTCGCCGTGTTCCGGCACCCGGAGTATCTCGTGTTCGGCATCGCCGTCGCGCAGATCGATCCGCTGTCGGTGGCCGCCCTGCAGGGCAGGTCCCGGATGTCGCGGCGGGCGAAGAACATCCTGTTGGCCTGGGCGTCCTTCGATGATCCCATCACCGTCGTGCTCACCGTCTACGTCTCGGCCATCACGCTGACGGCGATGGGCAGGGGCGGGGCCGGCCCCGGTTCGGTCGGCGCGAACGTCGCCGCGCTGCTGCTCAGCGTTCCGCTCAACGTCGCGTTCGCGGCGATCGGCCTCCTGCTGTGGTGGCTGGTCACGCAGGCGCGCGGCGCCCGGTCCGGCCCGCCCGGCCCGCCCGGCACCGGACACCCGGCGCGGGCGGTCGCGACCGACCACGCGCGCGGTGTCCGCCGGGCGCTGGCGATCTGCGTGCTGCTGGGGCTGGCCGTCATCGGCGTGTGGCGGTCGCTGATGCTGGGCTTGGCGCTGATCGGCCTGTTCTACCGGCCGGCGATCCAGCGGTGGCTGGGTCCGCTGACGCAGACCGCGTTCCTCGTGGCCGCGTGGGCGCTCGGGCTGCTGCTGGTAGACGAGGTACGCCCAGGAGCCGGCCTGGTGCTCGGAGTGGTCGCCTTCGGCGTGCAGATCCTGGTCGCGGCGCTGCTGACCCGGGGCCTGCCGCGCGTCGACCGGTTCCATCTCGCCCTCGCGCAGCAAAACGGCATCACGGCCATCATCTTGGCGCTGCTGCTCGAGCCGAGGTTCCCGGGCACCGTCGCCGTGATCGCGCCGGCCATCCTGGTGATCGGCGTGCTGAACATCGCGACCAACGCGGCGTACGACAACCGGCACGCGGTCGTCGCGGCGGTCCGGCGGCGTGCAGGGTTCGACCGGCCGCTGCTGTTGCTCGGCCTGGGGGCGGTGCGCGTGCTGCGCTCCCTCCCGCCGCTGCGGTACGCCGCCGACAGACAGGCCGACGAGGCGGTCCGTGCCGTCATCTGCCGCCTGCGAGCCCCCGCGCCGGCGCCGGAGGCCAGGCGCACCGCCCCGGGCGAACGGCCGCAGATCGAGATGCCCATTCCCACCGGCTGGGGACAGCCGACCAAACCGCCCTGAGCCGCACCGGCCAGGGGCGGTCGCGGGACGGCGGCAAAAGCCGATCGGCTACTGTCATCGGACAATGTGGGATCTTGCGGTCTTCGCCGAACGGCGGCCCGAGGGCGACGACGGGTGGGGAGGCGGGGTGCGCGCGGCGCTCGAGGCGGTGGACGTCACCCGGACATATCAGATGGAAGGGACAGAGGTCGCGGCGCTGCGCGGCGTCACCTTGCGCGTCGACGCGGGCGAGTTCGTCGCGATCGTCGGCCCCTCGGGATCGGGCAAGTCGACGCTCATGCACCTGCTCGGCTGCCTCGACCGTCCGACGTCCGGGACGATGCGCGTCGGTGGCCGCGATGTCGCCGAGCTGTCCGACGGCGAGCTCGCCGAGCTGCGCAACAGCACGATCGGCTTCGTCTTCCAGGGCTTTCACCTGCTGGCCCGGACGAACGCGCGCGACAACGTCGCGTTGCCGCTGGTCTATCGCGGGGTGCCGCGGGCGGAGCGCCGCCGGCGGGCGGTCGCCGCGCTTGAGACGGTGGGGCTGGGGCATCGGCTCGAGCACCGGCCCGGCCAGCTTTCCGGCGGCGAGCAGCAGCGGGTCGCCGTCGCGCGGGCGCTGGTGGGCGACCCGCAGGTGGTGCTGGCCGACGAGCCGACCGGCAACCTCGACACCAAGACCGGCGGCGAGGTCATGGACCTGCTGGATCGGCTCAACGCCGAAAGCGGCGTGGCCGTCGTCATCGTCACCCACGAGGCCGAGGTCGCGGCGCGTGCCCGCCGGCAGATCCACATCCGCGACGGTGTCATCGAACGCGATGACCAGCCGGCCGGCGGACCGAGCCGGGACCGGGACCGATGAGGTGGGTCGAGGCGCTGCGGGTGGCGGTCGAGGCGCTGCGGGTCAACCGGCTGCGCAGCGCGTTGACGATGCTGGGCGTGGTGATCGGCGTGGCGGCCGTCGTCGTGCTGGTGGCGATCGGCTCGGGCGCGCGCAACCTGGTGCAGACCGAGATCGAGGGTCTCGGTTCCAACATCATTTTCGTCGTCCCCGGCCAGTTCTCGTTCGGGTCCGCGCCCTCGGTCAGCCGCCTGCAACTGTCCGACGTGGACTACCTCGGCAGGGTGGTCGGCGACGAGCGGCGGATCGCGGTCGGCATCAGCTCGGGTGAGACCGTACGAGCCGGGCACAATGAGACGTTCTCATCGGTCGTCGGGGCGAACGAGAACGCCCGCAACGTCTTCGACCGGCCGCTCGAGCGGGGCCGCTACCTGAGCCAGATCGACGTCGAGACCCGCCGGCGGGTGGTCGTCTTGGGGTCGCAGATCGCCGAGCGGCTGTTCGGCGACGTCGACCCGATCGGCCGCCAGGTGGTCGTGGCATCGGGCGTACGGTTCCGGGTGGTCGGGGTCTTCAGCGAGATCGGCTCGACGCTCGGCCAGACACGCGACGCCGAGATCCACATTCCGGTCACCACGGCGCAACGGCTGTTCGGCGTGACCAGGGTCGACTTCATCGCCGTCAAGGCGCCCTCGGCGGACGCGATCTCGGGTCTGCAGGACCGGTTGGTCGGTGCGCTGCAGGAGAAGTACCGGGGCGAGAAGTTCTCCGCGGTCACCCAGACGCAGTTGCTCGGCACGATCGGCAAGGTGCTGGGCGCGCTCACCGGCGTGCTGGCCGCGATCGCCGGCATCTCGTTGCTGGTCGGCGGCGTGGGCGTGTCGAACATCATGCTGGTCGGCGTCCGCGAACGGACCCGCGAGATCGGGTTGCGCAAGGCGCTCGGGGCGCGCCAGCGCGACGTGCTGGCTCAGTTCCTGCTCGAGGCGGTGCTGCTCACCTCGTTCGGCGGGGCGGTCGGCATCGCGCTGGGCGCCGGTGCCGCGCTCGGCATCTCGGCGGTCTCGCCGGTGCCGGCGGCGATCACGTGGTGGTCGCCGGTGCTCGCCTTCGTGGTGTCGGCCGCGGTCGGGGTGTTCTTCGGCGTCGTCCCCGCCCGCCGAGCCGCCCGGCTCCAGCCCGTCATCGCCCTCCGCACGGAATGACCCCTCCTCCGCACGGAATGACCCCTCCGCGCGGAGTGACGCGGGCCGGCGGCCCGGCGGGGCCAGGGCTCAGAAAAACGCCGGGCCGCGGCGCAGGAGGACGTCGTAGAGCATGTGCTGGATCGTCTCGCGGATGTGGTCGGTCAGGTCGAAGACCGTGATCGCGTCGTCGGCCGCGTCGGGCTCGTAGTCGCTCATCGGGATCGGCTCGCCGAACTGGATGATCCACTTGGACGGCAGCGGCACCAGCCCGAGCGGCCCGAGCCACGGCCAGGTCGGGGTGATCGGGAAGTACGGGAAGCCGAGCAGCCTTGCCAGCGGCCGCAGATCCGCGATCTTGGGATAGATCTCCTCGGCGCCCACGATCGCGCACGGGATGATCGGCACCTGACTGCGCAGCGCCGAGGCGACGAATCCGCCCCGGCCGAAGCGCTGCAGGTGGTAACGCTCGCGGAACGGCTTGCCGACGCCCTTGAAGCCCTCAGGGAACACGCCGACCAGCTCGCCCTTGGCGAGCAGCCGCGCCGTGTCCGCCGGATGCGCCAGCGTGTGGCCGCCCTTCCTGGACAGGTGCCCGAGGAAGGGCACCTGGTAGACGAGGTCGGCGCCGAGCAGCCGCAGGATGCGGTCGGTGTTGTCGTGGATGCCGGTCTGCAGCATCACGGCGTCGACCGGCAGGGTGCCGGAATGGTTGGCGACGATGAGCGCCGCGCCCTTCTCCGGTACGTTCTCCAGCCCCTCGAGCTCGACCCGGAACCAGTACCGGTAGAGGGCCCGCGCCAACGGCAACAGCAACGTCTCCGCGAAGTCGGGGTCGAACCCGAACTCGTCGACCTCATAGTCGCCGGCCAGGCGCCGCCTCAGGAAGCGCAGCCCCGCGGCGAGATCTCGCTCGAACGAGCTCCGGCCGTCGTGCTCCGGCCCTGCGTCGTGGGCGGCCGAAGCGCGTGGCCCCGGCGCACCCTTTGTGCCGCTCGATGGCGCCGAGGCGATCGATCGGGCGGAGCCACTTGTGCGGGCGGATCTGCCCGGCCCGGCCGGGCCGTCGCGGCCGCGGGCGTGTGCCCGCGCGCTCGCGCCGTCGCCGTGATGTGCGCCGGCGTTGATCGGGATGACGTCCGCGTCGTGGTCGCCTTCGTGGTTGGGCCTGCCCGGGTTCATCGTCGTATCCCTCCTACCACGTCGGTCAGCCGGTCGAGGACCGCGAGCGGGAGGTTGCCGGTCAGCCCTTCGGCCTGGACAAAGTCGGCGAACGCGGCCTCGGTGCTGTACTTGGGCCGCCAGGTCAGCTCGGCGGCCAGCTTCGATGTGTCGAGCACACGCCCGTACGTCAGCCAGCGCTGCAGTTCGGCGGAGTAGCCGGACCACCCGGCGAACCGCCGGCCCATGTCGCCGATCGTCGCCACGGCCGGCGCGGGCAGCGCCAGGGTCGGCCGTCCCGCCCGCCTGATGGCCTGGGACAGCAACAACACCCCGTCGCCCGCGACGTTGAAGGTGCCGGGATGCTCCTCGGTCGCCATCCGCCGCAGCACCTCGACCCCGTCGTCCTCGTGGATGAACTGCAGCCGCGGGTCGAAGCCGAGCACGGTGAGCACGAGGGGCGAGCGGAAGTACCTGGTCAACGGCGAGTCGACGCCGGGCCCGAGGAAGTTGGCGAACCGCAGCAGCGAGACGGTCAGGTCGGACCGCCGGCGCATGAGCCCGCGAACGTAGCCCTCGACCTCGACGGCGTCTTTGGCGTATCCGGACGAAGGCGGCTCGACCGGCTCGTCGTCCTCGGTGAACACGGCCGGATCGCGTGGCGACGAGCCGTACACCGCGGCCGACGAGCGGACGATGAGCCTGCGCATGTCGGGCGATCGCTGGCAGGCCGCCAGCAACTGCATGGTGCCGATGACGTTGATCTCTTTCATCGGCGCCCTGGCTCCGGTCGACGACGTGACCAGGTTGAGGTGCACGACCGTGTCGACCTCGGCCGATGCGATGACTTTGGCGATGCTTGGGGTACGGATGTCGACCCGTACGAACTCGGTACGTCCCAGTGACGTGGTCGGCGGTACGGTGTCGACTCCGATGACCCGCTCGATGCCGGGGTCGGCTTGCAGGGCACTGGCGACTCTCGCTCCCAGCGTGCGCGAGACCCCCGTGACCAGCACAACCCTGGCCGTACCCGAAGCGCGCATGGAGGACACGGTGCGCCCCTCCCCTTACGACGGCTTCCTGTTTATTTACTTTTTATTGCGCCGCTGCACTCGCGTCTTCTTCAGGAGCTTGCGGTGCTTCTTCTTGGCCATCCTCTTGCGGCGCTTTTTGATGACTGAGCCCACGAAACCTCACTTGGCTACCGGGTGGCGTGCAGAGACGGGTCGCTACCGCTACCCAGAAGCCTGGTCGCGAGGCCACCCGCGCCCGCTGACGTGCGACGCACCGCGGAACGGAGGCTTCGTTACCAGGCCGCTCGTGCGACCCAAGGCCCAAGAGTACCGCTGGACCTGCGGCGCGTTTGCCACCGGTCCCCGTTGGCCTCGTGTAGCTCCCCCCGTGTTACCCCGGCCGCCGCCGGTAATGCGAGAGGGTCGCGTGGACCGCAGGACGGCCCACGCCATGCCTCTCTACCCCGCTTCGATGAATGCGTCGCGCAGATAATCGTGAACAGCCTGTTCGGGAACACGGAACGAGCGGCCCACACGGATGGCGGGCAGCTCGCCGGAGTGGACGAGGCGGTAAACGGTCATCTTGGACACCCGCATCACCGCCGCCACTTCGGCCACAGTCAGGAACCTGACCTCGCTGAGAGGTCGCTCGCCTGAGCTCATCGGACGCCCTCTTCCACACGTGCCGCGCACCGGACCTTTAGGTGACTTTGATCACGCACGTGTACTTTATCCAGCGTAAGTCGTGAACCTGGTGTGGCAAGAGGGGACCTCAGTCAATCAGGCCGGCTTGGGACAGCAGGTAGCTGGTGAGCGGCCCGTAGTGATGAGGGAGCACGTTGTCGTCGAGCGGTACGCAGACGTCAATTTTTCCCTCCGACGCGCCCGCGAACAGGGCCGGGTCGTTGGAATCGGCGAAGCCCAGGGTGTCGATCCCGGCCTCGCCGGCGGCTCCCGCCCAGCCGTGGTCTGCTATGGCCAGATTCGGCCAATTTTTGGGTTTCTCTGCAAGTTCTTCCAACATTGCCCTCATTGGGGCCGCGTCATGGGTGTGGTGCAGCGACCCGCCGCCGCTCAGCATCGCCACCCCCTCCACGTAGCGGATCTGCCGCCGCCGCGGGCCTCTCGCCGTGTTGACCTCGTACGACCACCCCACCGCCGGCGTCAGCACGGTGCAGCCGCGCGCCCGCAGCGCCCGTCCCACCTCCAGGTAGATCGGCAGCAGGCCGGTGGGGTGCCCGGTGGCCAGCAAGATCCGCTCGCGGCGCTCGGCCGCGAGCGCCACCCGGGCCGCCATCGCCTCCAGGGCGTCGATCGTCAGGTCCGGGTCGATCGTGTCGTCGCCGTAGAAATGGCTCGGATCGGGGTTCACCCCGCACCGCTCGGCCATGAGCGCCAAGATCTCGGGGGTCGTCCACTCCTTCAGCTCCAGGCCGAAGAGGAAGTCGGGGTCTCGGGCGGCCATCTTGCGGTAGTGCCGCAGGTTGCCCTGCCGGGGCGTGGCCACCGCGCCGGCGATGTGCGTACGGACCAGATGCTCGCGCAGCCGGCCCCTGTCCATGGCCGGCTCCGCCGCTAGATGTCCATCAGCGGGTCCAGACCGTGGTCCGGGAACACCGCCCGGCGGGTAGCCAGCACCGCCTGATCGATCGGGCTCGCCGGGTCGTAGCCGGTCTCCCACGTCCGCACCTCCGTGTTCGCCCCCTCGGTCATCCGCAAGGGGGCGGTCTCCTCGGTCCGCCGCCGGACGAACTCCCGCCAGGAGCCCGGCGTGTCAGTCTCGGGCGGGATCGGCCGCCCGGCCGCCTCCGCGAGCAGGTGGGTCCACGCCCGCGGCACCACCTGGACGAGCTCGTAGCCGCCGCCGCCCGTGAGCAGCCAGCGGCCGCCCGCGGTCTCGTGCGCCAGCCGGTGCAGCGCCGCGTACGCCGCGCGCTGGCCGTCGACCGACAGCATGAGGTGGGCCAGCGGGTCCAGCGCGTGCGAGTCGCAGCCCTGCTGGGTGACCAGCAGCTCCGGCTGGAACGCGCGCAGCAGCTGGGGCACGACGGCGTGGAAGGCGCGCAGCCAGCCGTCGTCGTCGCAACCGGGCGGCAGCGCGACGTTCACCGCGGTCCCGTCGGCGCCGGTCTCCTGGGGGAAGCCGGTGCCGGGGAACAGCGTCCGCGGCGTCTCGTGCAGGCTGATCGTGAGCACCCGCGGATCGTTGTAGAAGGCCGCCTGCACGCCGTCGCCGTGGTGGACGTCCACGTCCACGTAGGCGATCTTGCGTGCGCCGCGCTCCAGGAGCCACGCGATCGCGATCGCCGGGTCGTTGTAGACGCAAAAGCCGGAGGCGTTCCCGCGCATCGCGTGGTGCAGGCCGCCGGCCACGTTGGCCGCGTGCTCGACCGCCCCCGTCCACACGGCCTCGGCCGCCGCCACCGTCGCCCCGGCGACCAGGGCCGACGCGTCGTGCATCCCGAGGAAGACCGGGTTGTCGGGCGTGCCGAGCCCGTGGGCGAGGTCGGTGCCGCCCGTGTCGCCCGCCCGCCGAACCGCGTCGATGTAGCCGCGGTCGTGGACGAGCCCGAGCAGGTCGTCGTCGGCGGGCTGGAAGCCCTGGACGTCGACGTTCGGCAGGTCGAGCACGCCCAGCTCACGGGCCAGCGCCATGGTGAGCTCCACGCGTACGGGCTTGAGCGGATGCCCCGCGCCGAAGTCGTAGGAGATGAGCTTGTCGTCCCATAGGACCCGTAGCGAGCGGCTCATGGTGGTCACGTTATCGCCTGTCCGACCACATTCATCGCCGCCCGCCGCCGTCTCGGCCGGCACCCGCCGCTGTCGCACCGGGGCCCGGCGCCGCCTCAGCGGACGCTCGCGGCCGCCGGAACGCCGCTGATCGTACGGGTCCGGCCGGCGGCCAGACCGGGCAGCGTCATCACGCAGGTGATGATCAACAAGGCGACGGCGGGGACCGTCCAGCCGCCGGTCAGGTCGT
The DNA here is from genome assembly GCA_035765195.1 of Streptosporangiaceae bacterium. Classification (GTDB taxonomy): domain Bacteria; phylum Actinomycetota; class Actinomycetes; order Streptosporangiales; family Streptosporangiaceae; genus CALAED01. The sequence goes on along the minus strand of DASTYC010000001.1, from coordinate 120,881 downwards.
GCAGGGCGCCGATGCCCAGCGGCCCGACCGCAGCGATGACGTACCCCACGGACTGGCTCATGCCCGACAGCCTGACCGCGACGTGCGGGTCGGCGGCGCGCAGACCCATGAACGAGATCGCGGTGGCGAAGGAGGCCCCTTGCCCGAGCCCCAGGACGACCGCCCACAGCGGCGCGGAGGCGAGCGGGGCCCAGGCCACGCCGGCGAACCCGGCGAGGACGAACCCGGTGATCAGGACCACCAGCTTGCGCTGGTCGGGCTGGCCGCGTTCGATCACCGGCACGGACAATGCGCCGACCCCCTGGAGCAGCCCGGAGAGGGCCAGAATGAATCCGGCCCCGGTCTCGTCCATGCCGCGGTCCTGGTAGATCGTCGGCAGCCAGGCGAAGACGACGTACGCCAGCAGCGACTGCGTCCCCATGTACCCGGTCACCGCCCAGGCGAGCGGGTCGCGCCACAGCCGCGCCGCGCCGGCCGACGGCGCCGTCCCCGGCCGTCCGCCGCGCCGCGTCCTGGGTATCCAGGCGAGTCCGGCCAGCAGCGCGGGGATGGTGAGGAGGACGAGCGGCAGCCGCCAGCCATGGCCGAGCGCCCTCTCCAGGGGCACTATGACGCCCGCCGAGATCGCCGCGCCGCCGGTGACCGCGATCGTGTAGATGGCCGTGACCACAGTGATCAGCTCGGGGTGATCGCGCTTGATGATGGCGGGGACGGCGACGTTGCCCACGCTGATGCCGATGCCCGCGAGCAGCGACCCCGCGAAGAGCGCCACCTCGTTGGGGATCACCCGCACCGCCAGTGCCACGACGAGAATTCCCATGCTGGCCACGAGCAGCCACTCGCCGCGCCGCCGGACAAAGGGGGCCAGCAGGCCGAACGACCCGAAGAAGAGCAAGGGCAGCGTCGTGAGCGCCCCCGCCGCCGTACCGGAGAGACGCAGGTCGTCGCTGATCTGGGTGAGGAGGGGTCCCACCGCGGTGATGGCCGGTCGCAGGTTGACCGCGACGAGGACTATCAGGACGATCGGCCAGATCCGGCGGAGGATGGGGCGATTCATCAATCGGTGCCTCTACAAAGTTGTTATGTGAATAATCAGGCTAAACGGGGCATCATTTAACGCATCAGAAATACTTCAAAATTGTCTGGAGCGGAGAGGGGTCTTGGGCGAGCCAGATGCCGTTGCGGCCTTCGCCGCGCGGCCCAGTCCGGAGAGCCAGGTGCTCGTGCACACCTTGCGATACGGACTGCGGCCGCTCCTCCATCGGGCCCACGGTTTCGGTGTGCCCATCAGCGTCCTTCGCGCGGCCGTCGCGGGCGGATCGATGCTCGTTCCGCTCGATCGCCGGGTGCGCGTGGAACCCCTGACGAAGGCGACTCGGTCAGCTGGGTCATCTGAGCCATCTGGGTCATCTGGGTCGTCTGGAACGCCTTCCGCCCCAGACGATATTCCGCCACCCGTCGAGGGGGAGTGGGTGCGCGCGGCCGACTCGACCACCGACGGCGCGGTGCTCTACCTGCACGGCGGGGCGTATGTCTGCTGCTCACCGCGGACGCATCGGGTGCTCACCTCCCGGCTGGCGCTCGACACCGGGCTGCCGGTGCTCGTCCCCAAGTACCGGCTCGCGCCCGAGCACCCGTTCCCCGCGGCCCTCGACGACGCCCTTGCCGCCTATCAATGGCTGCTCGCCCAGGGCGTCGCCCCGGAGCGCGTCGTCGTGGCCGGCGACTCCGCCGGCGGTCACCTCGCGGCCACCCTCGCCGCCGAACTGGCGCGTACGGGCGGGCCGGCCCCGGCCGGCGTCGTGCTCTACTCACCCTGGGCGGACCTCACCTGCGAGCTGTCGATCGAGTGGGACCGCCAGTGCCGCGACCCGTACATCGTGCCGGCGCTCGGCCGCCGATTCGGGATGCTGTACGCGGGGGAGCACGACTTCACCGACCCGCGGCTGGCGCTGCTGAGCTGCACGACGACCGGGCTGCCGCCGTTCTTGATCCAGGCGGGCGGGGCCGACGCGCTGCGCTCCGACGCCGAGCGCCTCGCCGAGGTGCTCACCGGGATCGGCGTCGCCTGTGAGCTGCAGATCTGGCGCGGTCAGATGCACGTCTTCCAGGTGCTGCACATGCTGGTGCCCGAAGCGCGGGCGGCCCTGCGTGAGACCGGGCGGTTCGTCCGTTCGGTCATCGGCGCGGAGCCGGCCAGCGCGGCCGCCTGACCGGCAGCCCGGAGCCGCCGCCGCGTCCCCTGGTCGCGCCGAACTCCTTGGCCATCGTCATGCCCTTGGCGTTGAGCTGCTTGGCCGCGTTGAGGCCCTTCGCGGCGGCGAGCATCGGCTGGGAGCCGTTGGATCGGTAGTGCCGGCGCAGCGCGACGCCCGCGGCCACCCCGCCCACAAGCGCGCCGGCGCCGGCGGCGGCCGGCAGGGCGACCATCGTGAACTTCCGTCCGGTCCGGAAGTCGTGGATGTCCCAGCCCCGTTCCTTCGCGTAGTCGCGCAGCTCGGCGTCGGGGTTGACGGCGGACGGGTGGCCGACGGCCGACAGCATCGGCAGGTCGTTCATCGAGTCGCTGTAGGCGGAGCAGCGCGCCAGGTCGAGGCCCTCGCGGGCGGCGAGGGCGCGTACGGCCTCCGCCTTGGCCGGGCCGTGCAGCATGCTGCCGGCCAGCCGCCCGGTGTAGACGCCGTCCTCGGACTCGGCCACGGTGCCGAGCGCGCCGGTCAGCCCGAGGCGCCGGGCGATGACCTGGGCGACCTCGACCGGCGTGGCCGTGACGAGATACACCCGCTGGCCGGCGTCGAGGTGCTGCAGCGCCAACGCGCGGGTGCCGTGCCAGATCCGGTCAGCCATCACCTCGTCGTAGATCTCCTCGCTGAGCCTGATGAGGTCGTCGACCCGCTGGCCGGCCACGAACGCCAGGGCCGCCTCGCGCGCCGTGCTGATGTGATCGATGTTCTCCGCGCCGCGCAGCCGGAACGAGACCTGGCCCCAGGCGAACACGGCGAGGTCGCGCATCGTGAAGAGCTTGCGCGCGGCGAGTCCCCGGGCGAAGTAGTAGATCGACGCGCCGCGCATCATGGTGTTGTCGACGTCGAAGAACGCGGCCGCCGTCGGGTCGGGGTCGGGCAGGTGCTCGCGGTGGGTCGCCGCGGCCGCGGCCGCCTCCCCCGCGACCACGGGGTCCTCTTCGCGGCGATGCCAGAATCGGCGCATGGTTCGAGCCTAAGCCGTCGCCCGGTGAAACCCGCGCAGGGGCTCCGCGCCCGGTGTCGCGCCGCCATCGGACCGTGCGCCCGCGGGCCCCGCTACCGGCGAGTAAAGTAGCCCCGACGTTGTCCGCGAAGCATGCCGTTCGTCCGCTTCGACAGCCGAGATCCGAGGCCGTTACGGGCGGGGTTACGCGAACTCGGCGACTATCAGGCACCATGGGGCGCGATGGTCCAAGTCGGCGTTGCTCTCATCGCCACCCTTGTCTCCTTGGTCGGCACGGGGGCGATGCTGTCGCGCGCCTTCGACCGCCGGCGGCCGCACCTGTTCGCCTGGGCGCTGACCCAGTTCGGGCTGTGCGCCGGTCTGGGCGCCACCGCCGTGGGCCTGCTGGTCGGCTTCGGTGAGCCGCTGTTCAGGACCGCCGAGATCGGCGGCGCCCTCATCGCCCCGCTGTGGCTGGCGATGGGCGTGGTCGAACTGGTAACCCGGCCGTTCCCCGTGAAGTTCGCGGCCAGGCTCGTCATCGTGTCCTACACGATCGTCGCGGTCGTGATCTTGGCGTTGGACCCGCTGCGGGGAGATTTCACCTCCACCCTCCCCAAACCCGATGACCACTACGAATGGCTGCCGCTGGCGGTGATCGCGGGGGCGCATCTGATCGCCGTGACCACCCTGGTCATCTGCGCCGCGGTGACGGCGGCGCGAGCCCGCGACATCGGGCCCGCCGCGCCCAACGTGCTGGTGCCGGTCGCGCTCGTCGCGCTCGCCGGCGTGCTCATCGTCAGCGGCACCCGCGCCTACCTCCCCGCGGCGGCGGCCGTCTTCGCGATGGGAGCCGCCGCGGCGCTCATCTGGTTCGGCGCCATCAAGACGGTTCCGGCTTCGCCGGAACACGCGGATGACTACGACGAATACGAATACGGCGACGGTTATGAGCCGGTCTACGATGAGCGGCCCCGGGGCGACCGCGCCGCCCAGGGCGGCCGCGGCGCTCATGGCGCTCATGGCGACCGCGTGGCCTTCGCCGCCGAGGACGGCGGACCCCGGCATCGCCGCGGCGCCGCCGAGCCGCTGCCCGACCCCATGGCCGGGGCGCCGCTGGCGGCGCCGATCCCGCCCATCGGGTCCATGCCGCCGGGCGTGCCCCCGCCCGGCCAGGCCGTCCCCGGGGGCGGGGCGCAGCCGTACGCGGGGCCGCTGCCGTCCCAGCCGCCGGTCGCCGCGCAGATCCCCCCGGGCGCCTACGGCCAGATCACCGTCTACACGCTGCTGGACGGCCGCGAGGGCGCCTTCGACCGGCTGAGCCGCGAAACCGTGAGCGCGACGCAGCAGGGCGAGCCTGGCACGCTCATCTACGCCTGCCACGAGGTGGTGGGCGCCCCCACGCAGCGCATCTTCTACCAGCTGTTCCGCGACCGCGCGGCCTTCGAGGAGCACCAGCGCCGTCCGTACGTGCGGCAGTTCCTCGCCGATAGCAGGTCCCACGTGATCGCCACGAACGTCATCGAACTGCGGCTCGACACGGCGAAGGTCGTCCCGATGGCCCCGCCCACCGGCCCCGAACTGCAGATGGGCCGGCCATGGGGCCCGTGATCACCCTTCTGGGCAAGCCCGGCTGCCACCTGTGCGACGACGCGCGCGACGTGATCGCCAAGGTGGCCGGTGAGCTGGGCGTGCGCTGGGAGGAGCGCGACATCACCACGTCGGCGGCCGACACCGAGCGCTACTGGGAGCAGATCCCGGTCACGCTCATCGACGGTGTGCGGCACGACTTCTGGCGCGTCGACGAGACCCGCCTCAGGAAAGCCCTGCTCGATCGGCTCGCCCGTCCGGGCGGCGATGACTCCCCGGCCGGCTCGTAGGCGCCGACGGCCGGCCCCCTCGGGCCCCGGGCCCGCCGCCCCGAGGAGCGATTCCGCACGTTCGCCCCTGGCGGGGCCGCGCCGGTCGCCGTGTAATGTCGTTGAGCGGGCCTCCAGCGAACGCGGGGGACCCAGCCGACTTTGTGCGTCCGTTCACAAAGGCTTAATCTGAGAGAGTCCTGAGCGGCCGGGTCCAGCGGGCTCCGGAGCCCCCGGTCGCGCGTCGAGCCCCCGAAGAGCAGGTTGTGACACGTCGACAGGTTCGAAGCCGAGTCCGCGCCGAGCGCGGCATTCCGGAGGCCACGGTGGCGCGACTGCCGGTGTATCTCCGGGCCCTGCACAACCTCCAGGAGCTGGGGGTGGCCACCGTCTCCTCGGAGGAACTCGCCGCCGCGGCCGGCGTCAACTCCGCCAAGCTCCGCAAGGATCTCTCGCACCTGGGTTCCTACGGCACCCGCGGCGTCGGCTACCAGGTCGAATACCTCGTCTACCAGATCTCCCGCGAGCTGGGCCTCACCCAGGACTGGGTGGTGGCCATCATCGGTGTCGGTAATCTAGGGCGCGCATTGTCCGGGTATGGTGGATTCGCCTCGCGCGGCTTCCGGGTGGCCGCACTGCTCGACGCCGACACCAGGGTGGTCGGCCGGCGGATCTCGGGGCTGACCGTCGAACACATCGACAAGCTGGAGACGGTCGTCAAGGATCGCGAGGTGTCGATAGCCGTGATCGCGACTCCGGCCGGCGCGGCGCAGGCCGTGTGCGATCGCCTGGTCGAGGCGGGCGTCACCAGCATCCTCAACTTCGCGCCCGTCGTGCTGTCGGTGCCCGACTCCGTCGAGGTGCGCAAGGTCGACCTGTCCATCGAGCTGCAGATCCTGGCCTTCCACGAGCAGCGCAAGGCGGGCGGCCCCATGGCCGACCAGATCGTGGGAGACTACGCGCCGCTGCGGCGGAACGATCCACCAGAGTCGGCCCCCTACGTCGAGGCGGTCGACGCATGAACGGACCCACGCTGACGCCGCGGCGCGGGCGGCGCGGCCGCGAGGGCGCCATCCCCCCGCTTCGTTGTAAGAGAGCAGCCGCATGAGCATCTTGGTCGTCGGACTGAGTCATCGGAGCGCTCCGGTCGCGGTGCTCGAGCGCGTCGCGGTAGCCGGCGACGACCTGGTCAAGCTGCTGCACGACGTCTACGGCTCAGCGCACGTCGCCGAGGCGGCGGTCGTCTCGACCTGCAACCGGGTCGAGATCTACGCCGCGGTGGAGAAGTTCCACCCCGGCGTGTCCGCGGTCGCCGAACTGCTGTCCCGCCACTCCGGCGTGCTGCTCGACGAGCTCCACAACTACCTGTACGTGCATTACGAGGACCGCGCCATCCAGCACGTGTTCTCGGTGACCTGCGGCCTGGAGTCGATGGTGGTCGGCGAGGGCCAGATCCTGGGGCAGGTGCGAGAGGCCCTCAAGCTCGCGCAACGGCGCGGGACCGTCGGGCGCACCCTGCACGAGGTCATGCAGCAGGCCCTTAGGGTCGGCAAGCGCGCGCACACCGAGACCGGCATCGACCGGGTCGGCCCCTCGCTCGTGAGCGTCGGGCTGTCCGGCGCCGCCGCTCACCTCGGCTCGCTGCGCGGCAGGCGCGCCCTGGTCGTGGGAGCCGGGTCGATGAGCGCGCTGACGGTGGCGACCCTGTCGCGCGAGGGCGTCGGCGAGATCATCGTCGCCAACCGCACGCTGTCGCGCGCCGTACGACTCGCGGGCACCGCGACGGTGCCGGCGCGGGCGATCGGGCTGGCCGACGTCCCCACGGCGCTCGCCGAGGCCGACATCGTCGTCTCCTGCATCGGGGCGCACGGCCTGGTGATCACCGCCGACATGGTCCCGCCGGACGCGAGCCGCCCGATGTTCTTCCTCGATCTGGCGCTGCCGCACGACATCGACCGGTCGATCGCCGCGCTGCCCGGCATCGCGCTCACCGGCCTCGACGACCTGCGCACCGCGCAGCAGGCGGCCCACGCGATCGGTCCCGAGGCGGTCGAGGCCGTGCGCCGCATCGTCTCCGAGGAGGTCGCCGGCTTCCTCAGCGCGGCGCGGGCGGCCGCGGTGACCCCCACCGTCGTCGCGCTGCGCAGCAAGGCCGCGGGAGTCGTCGACGCCGAGCTGTCCAGGCTCGTCGGCCGGCTGCCCGGCCTGGCCGCCAAGGAACGCGGGGAGATCGAGCAGGCCGTACGGCGGGTCGTGGACAAACTGCTGCACGCGCCGACCGTACGGGTCAAGGAGCTCGCTGCCGGCCCGGGGGGCGACACGTACGCCGCCGCCCTGCGAGAGCTGTTCGACCTCGACCCGAACGCGCCCGAAGCGGTTACCCGGGCCGACATCGACAAGACCGGTCCGAACAACGGCGAAGGCGCGCAAATATGACGATGACGACATTGCGCCTCGGTACCCGGAAGAGCCTCATGGCGACCACCCAGTCGCAACGCGTCGCCGACGCGTTTTCGCAGCGTACGGGGTATGCCGTGGAGCTTGTCGGGGTAACCACCGAAGGTGACGTTTCCAAGGCCAACCTCGCCCAGATCGGCGGCACCGGAGTCTTCGTCAACGGGCTCAGGGAGCGGTTGCTGGCCGGGGAGATCGACTTCGCCGTGCACTCGCTGAAGGACCTGCCCACCGCGCCGCCCGATGGCATCGCGCTGGCCGCGGTGCCGGCGCGCGACGACCCGCGCGACGCTTTGTGCGGGGCCGCCAAGCTGGCCGACCTGGCCGATGGCGCGCGGGTCGGCACCGGGTCGCCGCGGCGGGTGGCGCAGCTGCGCGCCATCCGGCCCGATCTGGAGGTCGTCCCGATCCGCGGCAACGCCGACACCCGGCTGCGCAAGGTCGCCGACGGCGAGTTCGCGGCCGTGGTCCTCGCGTACGCGGGGCTGGTCCGCATCGGCCGCCTCGACGCCGTCGCCGAAGTGCTCGACCCGATCGTCATGCTGCCGGCCCCCGGGCAGGGCGCGCTCGCGGTCGAGTGCCGGGCCGACCGCGCCGACCTGATCGAGCTGCTCGGCACGCTCGACGACTCAGCGACCCGCGCGGCGGTGACCGCGGAGCGCGCGGTGCTGGCCGCGCTCGAGGCGGGCTGCTCGGCCCCGGTGGGCGCCTACGCCGCCGACGTCGCGACCGACGGGCCTCCCCAGCTTCGCCTGACCGCCTCCGTCATATCGGCAGACGGCGCCCGCCAGATCCGGATGTCCGCGACGGGCGATCCGCGGCGCGCGGCCGAGCTGGGCCGCGATCTCGCCGCCCGGCTGCTCGCCGACGGTGCGGGGCTGCTGATGGGAGAGCACCACCAGGGGACGAGTGGCCGGACTGAGCGGGAGGGGCAGTGAGCGCCGAGAACAACTCCGCCCCCACGGCGCGGGGAATGGTCGCGTTCGTGGGCGCCGGGCCAGGCGACGCGCGGCTCCTCACGCTGCGCGGCGCCGAACTGCTCGCGCGGGCTGACACGGTCGTGCTGGACGAGCTCACCGGCCCCGAGCCGCTGCGCCACTGCCGGCCGGACGTCGACGTCATCGACGCCGCCGACCTGGGCCAGGTGGACTGGGCGAAGACCGTCATCGACGCCGCCGCCGCGGGCAAGTTCGTGGTGCGGCTCGTGAACGGCGACCCCGGGTTGTTCGGGGGAGTGGCCGACGAGGCCGCGGCCTGCGCGGCGAGCGGCATCCCCTTCGAGATCGTGCCGGGCGTCTCCGCGGCGACCGCGGTGCCCTCGCACGCCGGCATCCCGCTGACCGACGCCGCGCACGGCGAGGTGCGGATCGTCGACGCCGCGGAAGTGAACGACTGGGAGCGCATCGGCGCGGGCGACGCCACGCTGGTGATCCTGGGCGCCGTCGGCCAGGTCGGTCAGATCGCCAAGGCCCTGATGGCCGTCGGCCGCGCCGACTCAACGCCGGTCGCGCTCACGACGATGGGCACGACGACCGAGCAGGTCACCGCCACGGCCGCCCTCGCCAAGATCGCGTCGGCGGCGAAGGGGATGGAGGGGCCCGGCGTCATGGTGGTCGGCGACGTGGTGCGCCGGCGCGATGAGCTGTCGTGGTTCGAGAGCAAGCCGCTGTTCGGCTGGCGGGTGCTGGTGCCCCGGACCAAGGAGCAGGCGGCCTCGCTGTCGGAGCAGTTGCGCTCGTACGGCGCGGTGCCCGAGGAGGTGCCGACGATCTCCGTCGAGCCGCCGCGCACCCCGCAGCAGATGGAGCGGGCCGTCAAGGGGGTGGTCACCGGCCGGTACGCGTGGATCGCGTTCACCTCGACCAACGCGGTCCGCGCTGTGCGCGAGAAGCTCGCCGACTACGGCCTCGACGCCCGCGCCTTCGCCGGCATCAAGATCGCGGCGGTCGGTGAGCAGACGGCGGCGGCGCTGCTCGACTTCGGTCTGGTGCCCGATCTGGTGCCGGACGGTCAGCAGTCCAGTGAGGGGCTGCTGGAGGTGTGGCCGCCGTACGACGCCGACCTCGACCCGATCAACCGCGTGCTGCTGCCGCGCGCCGACATCGCCACCGACACGCTGATCGCCGGGCTCACCGAGATGGGCTGGGAGTGCGACGACGTGACCGCCTACCGGACGGTGCGCGCCGCCCCGCCGCCCGCCCCCATCCGAGAGGCGATCAAGGGCGGCGGCTTCGACGCCGTGCTCTTCACTTCGTCGTCGACCGTGCGCAACCTCATCGGCATCGCCGGCAAGCCGCACAACGTCACGGTGATCGCGGTCATCGGCCCGCAGACGGCCAAGACCGCCGAGGAGTACGGCCTGCGCGTCCACGTCAGGGCCGAAAAGCCGTCGGTCGCCGCACTCGCCGAAGGGCTGGCGGAGTACGGTGCGAAGCGGCGGGCCGATCAGCTCGCGGCCGGCGAGCCGCTCCGCAGGCCCAGTCAGATGCGCCGGGGCGCCCGCCGCCGCAAGTAGCCCGCGCACGGCAGGGCACGACGAAGGGGTCAACGATGACGGCACAGTTCCCGGTCGCACGCCCGCGCCGCCTGCGGCGGACGCCGGCGCTGCGACGGATGGTGGCGCGGACGCGGCTGCACCCGGCCGACCTGATGCTCCCGCTGTTCGTCAAGGAGGGCATCGGTGAGCCCCAGCCGGTGGCGTCCATGCCGGGCGTGGTCCAGCACACCAGGGAGACCCTGCGCAAGGCGGCGCACGAGGCGGTCGAGGCGGGGGTCGGCGGGCTCATTTTGTTCGGCGTCCCGGCCGTCAAGGACGGTCGCGGCTCGGCCGCCGACGACCCGGCCGGCATCGTGCAAAAGGCGCTTCGCGATCTGTCCGGCGACCTGGGCGACAGCACCGTGCTCAGCGCCGATCTGTGCCTCGACGAGTACACCGACCACGGGCACTGCGGCATCCTCACCCCCTCCGGCGAGGTCGACAACGACGCGACCCTGGAGCGGTACGCCTCGATCGCGGTGGCGCAGGCCGCGGCGGGGGCCGACGTGGTCGCGCCAAGCGGCATGATGGACGGCCAGGTGGCGGCGATCCGCGCGGCCCTCGACCGCGCCGGCTACGGCAGTGTCGCGATCATGGCGTACGCGGCCAAGTACGCCTCGGCGTTCTACGGCCCGTTCCGCGATGCCGCCGAGTGCGCGCCCCAGTTCGGCGACCGCGCCGCCTACCAGCAGGATCCGGCGAACGCCGAGGAGGCGCTGCGCGAGGTGCGGCTCGACCTCGACGAGGGCGCCGACGTCGTCATGGTCAAGCCGGCCCTGCCCTACCTCGACATCGTCCGCCGGGTCCGCGACATGGCCGACGTGCCGGTCGCCGCCTACCAGGTGAGCGGCGAGTACGCGATGGTCGAGGCGGCCGCGGCCAACGGCTGGATCGACCGCGAGAGGGTCATCATCGAGTCGCTCACCGGCATCCGCCGCGCCGGCGCCGACATCATCCTCACCTACTGGGCCACCGAGGTCGCCCGCCGCCTGCGCACCCCGGCGTGACCCCGAGTCCCGAAAACACCGAACCGGACGGCGATAAATAACGTCAAAGGTTCAGTGAGCCGTGCTTCGGCGCGCCCACTACCATTTCGGTGCCCGGCCGACGCTTCTCATGGGTGTCCCGGGCCGGCCCATAACGATCGGCGGCTAAAGGACGTGTGGTGGACGGGATTCGTTACCATCCGAATTGGCCGGGCCTCACCGGTCGGGCCGGCCATATTCTCCACTCGGCCGGCGGGCTGGCGGCGGTAACCCGAGTCCTCGCGCACGAGGTCCATGTCCTCCGAGAGCTGGACAACGCCGGTGGCCTGACGGCGTTTTCTCATGCCGTGGGAGCGTTCGCGCCGCCGCCGTTAATCGCCGTCCATTTTGGGGAGTGGCGAACGGCGGGCCAACTCGCCGCGGCGCACGACTCAGCGGCGGTTCATGCGCTCACCGTCTATTCCAGTATCCGGCTCAATCTGGCGGAGTTCTCCAAGCGGCTGTTGGCGACATCGGAGAACTACCGTCGCGCCGAGGCCAATATCGTGGCGGCGCTCGCCCGGCGCGTCCGCCCGGACGACAACGTGTGGGTGCGGGCGGCGGATCTGCCGACCCTGCCCCCGGCCGCCGGGCTCTTCGAGATCGCCCGGCAGCGGCCATATCCGGAATCGGCCGATGCTTACGATTCCCACGTGATCGCCGATTGGCTGCGTCAGTTGCAGAGCTTCGGCGCGGCACGCGCGCACTATGACATGAGCCGGGCGTGGCGCGCCGTGGGCGAGGCGGCACAACGGCTGGGCGACGTGCTCTTCCAGCAGGCCGTGGACATCTACGGCTCCTGGCAGGACGCCGCGTCTCCCCTGGCGCAGCACAAGTTGCGCCGCATCGAGGGCACCGCGCAGGCGCTGTCCGGCTCCGCGTGGACGCTCTCGCCGCTGGCCCGCTACACCGCGGAAGCGATCGAGGAGACGTTGAGCGACGCGCGGCCGGGCGGCTCCCTCATGTGGTCGTCGAGCACCCGCCAGGCGCGCCTCACCGCGGCCTTCGACCAGTTGAACAGCCGCTATCGAGAGATCATCGACGCCTACCCATGGTCGATCCCGTTCGATCTCCCCTTCGGGACGGTGCCGCCGCCCCGCATCGCGCCGGCCGCGGACGCTCCGCGAAACAGCCCCCCGGTCCCGGGCGCCGGTGCCGGTCCGGCGCCGTTCGCGGCGCCGGCCGTGATCGGCGGGGAGATTCCGCGGTCGTGGGCGTACGATTATGCCGATAACGGATGGCTCGGTGACACCGACTCGGGCGGCTCCAACCTCGTGGGCTAGCGGAGTAAGGGGAGCGCGGACGGAATGGCGAACCCATCGTCGTCAGATCCGTCCGAAATGTTCGTTTTCTGGCCGCCGCCGCGGGTGGCCGACATCGATCCGATGTCCTTCGGCATTACGACATACGCGAAAGTGGAGAGCGCGGCCGAGCTGAATCCCTACATTCCCCGCGACGCCGACGCCCAGATCGATGAAGCCCTGGATTCGCGCCATTCGCTGGTGCTTTCCGCCCCGGACGGCGCGGGCGCGGTGCGGACGGTGTACGAAGCGCTCCACCGGACGTTGCCGGCCGCCGAGTTGTTCGTCCCCCGGCGACCGGAGGAAATCGATCCGGCGGAACTGCGAAAGTCGGGCTTCACCGGGCCCATGGTGCTCTGGATCGATGATCTCGGCGCGCAGTGGCGGGGTGGCGGCGCTCGCCTCTTGCACGCACTCGGGCGCTGGCTCGCCGACGGCGCCACCTGGCTGGCGGCCATCTGCTATGACGGTTCGTCCGACCTGTTGCGGGCCACGGAGTTCCGGGCTCTCGACATTCCCGTGGTGCGGCTCGGCTCGCTGCTCAGCGACGCCGAGCTCGCCGCGATGGACGGCATCTACGGGCGGATCACCACCCGATCGCACATCGGCTACAACCCGCCGTTCGGCCGGCAATGGCCGGACGGCGACGCGGAGGAGCCGTCGTCGTGGACCGGCGGCCCGCCGGAGTTCTCTTGGTCCGTCCGCGAGGTCGCCGCGGAGCTTCGCGAAGACGATCCGGTGACCGCGAGCGCGATCGCCGCCGCGCTGCGCGACAGGCACCCGGAGTACGCGGGGGGCCGGTTCGGCGACGTCTCACTCGACCCGGAGACCGGACCACGCCGGACGGCGGCCGAATGGCTCGAGGCGGTCAAGAACGCCTACGACCCCGCCGCGTTGGCGGCCAACGGCGAGCAGGTGATCGACGGGCGGCTCACCCTGCAGGCGCTCGCCGCGCTCGATCCTGGCCTCGCGGGCGCCCTGGGCGGCGAGGTCATGGACGCGCTCTCGGCCGAATGCCTGGTGGCGGCCACACCGCAGGAGGCCGCCGCGCCGCGTCCCCGCGAGCACGTACGGTGGCTGATCGACGAGCCCGTGGGCCTCGACGGCGACCGGCTCGGCCGCGCGGGCGTGGCTCGGGCGCTGATGAAGCAGCTCGATGAGCTGGTGCGGAACTATCCCGGACGCTCCTTCCTCGTCCATATCGACGGCGCGTGGGGCACCGGCAAGAGCACCCTGCTGCGGCTGCTGCGCGAGTCCGTCGAACGGGACGCTCGTGGCTGGCTGATGGTCGAGTACGACGCCTGGCGGCAGTCGCGCGCGGGTCCGCCCTGGCTGACGCTGCTCAGCGCGGTGCGCGCGGCGGTGCGCACCACGCAGCGGTGGCCCTTCCGGCGGCCCGGCTTCTGGCTGGCGGAGCGCGCCCGCCTGCTGCTCGGCTGGCAGTGGATCGCGGGCGCGCTCATCGTGGCGGGCGCCGGCACGGTCGTCGCGGCGTTGTTCCTGCTCAACCACCGGCTCCGGGGCGGGATCTCCGACGGCGTGGTGAACCTGCTCGGCACGCTGGTGACGTTCGGCACGGCCTGGTCGGTCATCGCGGCGGGGTTCGGCCGCTTCATCGCGCTCGACTCCCGGCGCGCCGCCCGTGCGTTCACCGAGACCCGGGCCGACCCCATGGAGGACCTGGCGCGCCACTTCGCCTGGATGCTGGGCCGCGCCGGCCGGCCCGTCCTCCTCCTCGTCGACGACCTCGACCGCTGCCCCGACACGTTCGTCGTCGAGCTGCTCGACGCCGTGCAAAAGCTCATGCGCGACTGCGAAGCCATCGAGATCCCCAGCCTGATGATCGTGGTCGCCGCCGACGGGCGTTGGATCAGGCAGAGCTACCACGCCGCGTACGCGTCGATGGAGGCCACGGTCAGGGAACCGGGCACGTCCATCGGCGCCGCCTTCCTCGAGAAGCTCTTCCAGCTGACGGTGCCGGTGCCGCGGCTGTCCGCCGACCTCAAGAACGACTATCTCGCCGCGCTGCTGGCCGCCGCCCCCGGCCCGAACGGCGCGCCCGGGTCATGGCTGTCCCAACGGCTGCGCGAGGCGCCGAGAGAAGAGGTGTTGAACGTGCTCGCCGGCGCGTCGCCCGTCGAACGGGTGCGCGCCTCGGCGACCGCGATCGACCGGCTGGTCGTCGAGCCGGGCGCGCAGGAGGCGACCCGGCACGCGCTCGAACCGTACGCGCCGCTGCTCGACCCCACGCCGCGCGGGATGAAGCGCTTCGTCATGGCGTACAGCATGCTGCGGGCGGTGCGCACGGCGGAGGGCTCGGTGGTGCCGCTCGGGCCGCTCGCGCTCTGGACGATCGTGTGCATCCGCTGGCCGCTGCTCGCCGAGTACCTGCGGGACCGGCCCGACGCCGTACACCTGTTCAGGCGCCCGGAGGACCGGCTGCCCGGCACCGTCCCGGCGGAGCTCGCCGCGCTCTTCGCCGACCCGCCCGACGGGCTGACCGCGGTGATGAACCATCCGGACGGCCCGCTGAGCGCGGCGGCCATCCGAGAGTGCTGCGGCGAGCCGCGGCCTGTCGCTACGTGATGGCCTGTTCGGCCTGATCGAGGAGGCGGCGGGTCTGGGACTCGCGGTAGGGGACGTCGAGTTCGCGCCACAGCCGCAGCGCCTGACGCAGGTGGCCGGCGGCCTCGCCGACGCGGCCCTGGCGGAGGTCGAGTTCGCCGAGGGAGTGGTGCGCGCCGGCCTCGCTGAGCCGGTCGCCCAGGGTGCGGAACAGGGTGAGGGCCTCGCGCAGCCGCCGGGCCGACGCCTCGTCCTGGCCGAGCTCGCCGTGGACGAGGCCGAGATCGTGCAGGGCCATCGCGACGTGCCGAGACCGGCCGAGCCGCCGCCACAGCGTGAGGCAGCGCTCGAAGCACTCCATCGCCGCGACCAGCTGGCCCTGCTCGCGGCGCACTTCGCCGAAGCCCTTCCACGCGAACGCCTCGCCGGTGTGGTGGCCGGCCCGGACCGCCAGGTCGAGCGCCGCCTGCAGGTAGGTCAGGGCCCGGTCGAGATCGCCCGATGATCGGTGCGCGTGCGCGCACAGCCACAGCGCGTCGGACTCGCCGACCTGGACGCCGAGCTCGGCGAACAGCGCCCGCGCCGTCTCGGCCGTGTGGAGGTATTCGGCGGGCGGCCGGGTGTAGGTGCCGAGCTGGGCCAGGCCGCGCAGCAGCACCGCCTCGCCGAGCCGATCCTCGTGCTTGCGTACGACCTGCAGGGCGCGCTCGTGGGTCTGCCGCCACTCGTCGTACGACCCGCGCAGATCGAGAAAGTCGGTCAGGGTCTGCGCGAGCTCCCAGGCGAGGTCGGCGAAGCCCAGCCGGCAGGCCTGGCCGACCGCGGCGACCAGGCACGCGCGCTCGCTCTCGAACCAGGCGAGCGGGTCGTGGATCAGCGGCTGCTGGCCGTACCAGCGCGGCACCGGCCCGCGCACGACGCCGAGCGCGGTGCTGGGCAGCCGCGCGTCGACCTCCTCGGCGACGGTGAGCCACCCGGCGAACGCCCGCCGGACCGCGGTCTGCCGCTCGGCCGGCGAGTCCTCGGCCTCGGCGCGCTCACGGGCCAGCACCCGGATGAGGTCGTGGAACCGGTACCGGTACGTCCCGTTCTCGCCCGTCACCTCCAGCAGCTGGGCCTCCACGAGCCGTTCGATCAGATCCTCGGCACCCGCCGGCGGGACACCGAGCACGGCCCCCGCCACCCAGGCGGCGATCGACGGCACGTCGAGCAGGCCCAGCAGGCGCAGCGCCCGCCGCGCCGCCGGGTCCAGCGCCTCGTAGCTGAGCGTCATCCCGGCTCGAACCTCGAGGTCGCCCAGGCTCAGCTCGTCGAGCCGCCGGTGTTCGTCGTCCAGCCGCTCCACCAGGCGGGTCAGCGACCAGTGCGGCTTGGCCGCCAGCCGCGCCCCGGCGATCCGCACCGCCAGCGGCAGGTACCCGCACAGCCGGACGATGCGTTCGGCGGCCGCGGGCTCGGCGGCGACTCGGTCGGCGCCGACGATGCGGGCCAGCAGCTCGATGGCCTGCGCGGGCTCGAAGACGTCGATGTCGATCAGCCGGACCCCGGCCAGCCCGGCCAGATGATTGCGGCTGGTCACGATGACCCCGCAGCTCGGGCTGCCGGGCAGCAGCGGGCGCACCTGCGGCTCGGTCACCGCGTTGTCCAGCAGCAGCAACACGGCGCGGTCGGCCAGGCGGCTGCGGAACAGGTCGACGCGCTCTTCGAGCGTGTCCGGCGGACGGGCCACGCCGAGCGTCCGCAGCATCCTGGCCAGCACGCCGGCCGGCTCGAGCGGCACCTGATCGGCGCCGCGCAGATCGACGTACAGCTGTCCGTCGGGGAATCGCTCACGCAACCGGTGCGCCGCGTGCACGGCGAGCGCGGTCTTGCCCACCCCCGCCATTCCGGCCAGCGCCGTGATCACCACGGCCTGGTCGGTGGAGCCGGGCCGCAACAGCTCGAGCAACTGGTCGAGCTGTTCGCCGCGACCGGTGAAGTCGGCCACGTCCGGCGGCAACTGAGCCGGCCGCGGCGCGGGCGGCTCGTCGGACCTGGACCCGGAAATGCTCACCACCTCCTCGAAGGATATCTGCGCACCAGATGGGCGCCGCGTTGCCTAGTCACTTGGGGTCGTTTCAAGGGGTTAGGGCGTGTTTCAAGGAACCAGGCCGCCATTATCTGTAAGCAGTTGTCGAGGAGGGGGTCATCATGCTGGCAGTCTCGGGGACCCGGCGGCAGCGTGCCCGCAATCGGATGGCGGCCGCGGCACGAGAGTACGCCGCGATGGGCTGGCCATGTAGTCAGGGCGTACGACCGGCCGAAGACGGCAACCGCGCGTGCTCGTGCGACCGGATCGGCTGTCCGCATCCGGGCGCGCATCCGGTCTCCGCGGCATGGCGGATGGAGGCGACGACCGACGCGGAGGTGCTGACCCGGTGGTGGACCGAACGGCCGGACGCCGGCATCATCTTGCCGACAGGCCGGGTGTTCGACGTCTTGGACGTGCCGGCCGCCGCGGGCGCCGCGGCGCTCGAACGCGCGGTGCGCGACGACATCCCCATCGGCCCGGTCGCCGCGTTCGGGGACGAACGTCATCTGTTCTTCGTCGCCACCCGCGGCGCGCCGGACGACGAGGACGAGTGGTGGGCGTGCAATCTCGACTGCTTTCCCGAGACGGTCGCCGAGACGCCGGGCGTGCGCTGGCACTGCCGAGACAGCTACGTCCTCGCGCCGCCGTCGCCGCTGCCGAGCGGCCGCGGCGTCCGCTGGCTGCGTTCCCCGCGTACCGTCGCGCGCACGTCCTCGCGCACGTCCGCGCGCACGTCCTCGCGGGGCTTCACCCGGGGGGCCGCGCCGATCTCCGGCGGTGCCCTCCTCCCCGACGCGCTCCGCGTACTCGAAGTGCTCGTCGACTGCATGTGATGTGACCCGGCCTGTCATTCGGATCCGTCGGATCAGCGGGGCGGCACGATAGACGGGCCATGGCCCCAGCCGGTGTAGGTCGTACGGTAGGTCCGCTGCCGTCCGCCCGGCGCCTTGATCGACACGGTGAGCTGTCTGGGCAGCAGGTTCTGCCCCATCTCGAGCGTGAAGCCGACGACGGCGCCGCGCGGCGCACGCGCGTACAGGTCGGCCACCGCGCGCTCACGGGCCAGCCGGGACAGCGAGGCGACGCCGCGATAGGTCAGGCCGGTACGCCGGACCTTCGTGCTCGACCTCAGCAACGCCAGGATGTTGTAGACCGAGCTGCTGTCTCTCGTGTCGACGGCCAGCGTCGCGTAGAACCGGCCCTGACCGCCCGCCCGCTTGACGCGGGAAGCGGGGAAGGACCGCCACCCGCCGCGCGCGACATAGGCCCGGTCGCCGACCAGGATGACCCTGCTGACCGGATGCCTGCGGTCGGGGTGGGCACCCGCCAGCGGCGTCAGGTTCATGTCGTAGGCGGTCGCGCTGCCCGCGGTGAACTTCAGCATGCCCTGGGCCGCCGCCCCGGCCGTGCGATAGGTGAAGGTGGCGGTGCGGCGGGCGGCCACGGCCTTGGAGATCGCCCGGGCCAGCTCGCCGGGCCGGGCCGGCGGCCGCGTCCGCTCGGTCGGCGACGGCGAGGAGGTGGCCTGAGCGTGCGCGGCCGTGTCGGGCGAGCCGCGGTTGGACAGGGCGTACCACCCGGCGCCGATGGCGAGGATCACGGCGACGCCGGCGCCGATCGCGATCCGGACGCCGGTGCGCGAATACGGCGGCGGCCTGCGCGGTCCGTGACCGGTCGCCTCGTCGCCCTCGCCCGGCCCGTAGGCCCCGAGTTCGTACGCCACGGACTCATAGGACCGCGGGTCGTAGCGGGCGGACTCGTAGGGACGGGCCTCATGGCGCGCGGGCTCGTACGACGCGGAGTCATACGGCGCCGGGTCGTGGGGGGCGGGCTCGAACGGCGTGGTTCCGTGCGCCGGTGTCTCGTGCGGATAGGTCCCGGCGGGGTCGCCGCCTCGAACGTCGCCGACCGGCTCGGGCGGTCCGGGCGCGGCCTCGGGCGGGGAATCGGGTGCCCGCGGGTCCGGGTCCGGGTCCGCCGCGACCGCGGCCACCTGCTCGGCCAGGCCGTCCCGGCCGGTGCGGTCCCAGGAGGGGCCGAACATCGCCGCGGCGGTCTCGTCGAGGTCCGTCAAGAACGCGGCCGCCGACGCCGGCCGCCGCTCCGGATCGGCGGCCAGCCCGGCGAAGACGATCGCGCGGAACGGTTCGGGCACGGCGTGCGCGCCCGCCAGACACTCGACGAACACGGTCGTCGCCGCGTACAGGTCGGCGGCCGGGCTCGTCTCGCCTTCGGGCGCCCGGTAGGGCGGCGCGTCGCCGACGCCCACGTCGCCGACCTTGACCGTGCCGTCCGCGGCGATCAGCACGTTCTCCGGCTTGTACGACCCGTGCACGAGCCCGGCGCCGTGCAACGCCGCCAGCGCGAGCAGCGAGCCGCTGAGCACGCTGAGCGCGGCCTCGGGACCGATGCCGCGCCCGCGGGCGAGCAGCCGGCGCAGGCTCACGCCCTCGACGTACTCGATGACGACCGCGCGGCCGCCGTCGGGTGACTCGGCGTACTCATAGAACTGGACGAGGTTGGGGTCTTCGAGCCGGGACAGCGGACCGGCGTCCGCCGCGAGCCGGTCGCCCGGCGCGGCGGCGCCGCGCAGATACTTGATCGCGACCGGCGTCTGGGTGACATCGTCAACGGCGAGCGTCACCCGCCCGGATCGGCCCGCTCCCAAGTCGCGTACGTGGGTGTATCCGGGGACCGTCCAGCTCGCCGCGCCGCCGCGATCGGCCGGCCCCGATCGGCCCGCGGGCCCGCCTCGGCCGTCTGACATGTCCCCACCCCCTTCGCGCCAGGCACAGACGGGCACAGGCACCCGTCATCCGTGGGATATCGGTCACGCGGAGTTCACGTCAAGGTGCGTGACAGACTAGCCCGTGTGACAACTATTGACGGGTCTGAGCAATTGTTTGACCGGGCCGGTCGCGTCGTGCCGGGCGGAGTCAACTCCCCTGTGCGCGCCTTCCGGGCGGTGGGCGGCACTCCGCGATTCATGGCCGGCGGGCACGGCCCCTATCTGACCGACGCCGACGGCAACGAATACGTCGATCTGATCTGCTCTTGGGGCCCGTTGATCCTCGGCCACGCGCACCCCGCGGTGGTGGAGGCGGTCCAGCGGGCCGCGGAGCGGGGCACCTCCTACGGGGCGCCCACCCAGGGCGAGGTCGAACTGGCCGAGGAGATCGTGGCGCGGACGCCGGTCGACCAGGTGCGCCTGGTCAACTCGGGGACCGAGGCCACGATGTCGGCGATCCGGCTGGCTCGCGGGTTCACCGGGCGAGCGAAGATCGTGAAGTTCGCCGGTTGCTACCACGGCCACGTCGACGCGCTGCTCGCGGCCGCCGGCTCGGGAGTGGCCACGCTGGCGCTGCCCGACACCCCGGGCGTGACGGGAGCGACGACCGCCGACACGATCGTGCTGCCCTACAACGGCGTGGCCGCGGTGGAGGAGACGTTCGCCGAGCACGGATACGAAATCGCCTGCGTCATCACCGAGGCATGTCCGGCGAACATGGGCGTCGTGCCGCCGCTGGACGGGTTCAACGAGCTGCTCAGGTCGATGTGCTCGCGATACGGCGCGCTGCTGATCGTCGATGAGGTGCTCACGGGGTTCCGCGTGACCCGGTCCGGGTGGTACGGGCGGGAGGGCGTTCCCGCGGACCTGATGACGTTCGGCAAGGTGATGGGCGGCGGCCTGCCCGCCGCGGCCTTCGGGGGGCGCGCCGAGGTGATGGGCCGGCTGGCCCCCGCCGGCCCGGTCTACCAGGCGGGCACGCTCTCGGGTAACCCGCTGGCCACCGCCGCCGGCCTGGCCACGTTGCGGAACGCCACCGACGAGGTGTACGCGCGGATCGACGCGGCCGCGGCCGCCGTCGCGCAGTCGGCCGCCGACGCCCTGGCCAAGGAGGGTGTGCCGCACCGGCTGCACACCGCCGGAAACCTGTTCTCGATTTTCTTCATCGACGAGCCGGTGGGCGAGTTCGCGGCAGCCCAGCGGCAGGACACGCGAGCCTACGCGGCGTTCTTCCACGCCGCGCTGGACCGCGGTGTCTACCTGCCCCCGTCGCCGTACGAGGCGTGGTTCCTGTCGGCCGCGCACGACGACGCCGCGCTCGACCGCGTCGTCGACGCGCTACCGCACGCCGCCCGCGCCGCCGCCTCCGCCGCGGCGTCGTGATCCGTCCAGCCCGGAGGCGCTGAGTCCCGCCAGGTGCGCCAGCGCGCGGGCCACCGGCTCGCGGCCGGGCGGGCGCAGCGGCCGCCGTACGTACGGGTCGCCGATCAGCCCGAGCTCGGCCAGCGCGGCCTTCAGCACGCTGGGCGACGGCTCGGCGAACAGCGCGTTCACCACGGGCAGCAGCCGCTCGTGCAGGGTCTTGGCGGTGGTGACGTCGTTCGCCCTGACCGCGTCGGCCATGGCCGCGTACGCGGCCGGGGCGATGGCGGCGGAGGCGGTGATGCCGCCGTCGGCGCCCAGCTGCAACATGGGATACAGGTAGGCGTCGTCGCCGCAGAGGATCCCCGAGCCGGGCCCGGCCTCCGCGAGCAGTGTCAGCGTGTCGGCGTCGATCGCTCCGGCGCAGTGCTTCATGCCGATCACGTAGTCCTCGGCCAGCAGCCCGAGCAGCGTCTCCGGCCGCAGCGTGAGGCCGGTCCGATACGGGATGTTGTACGGGATGAGCGGCACGTCGACGGCGGCCCCGATGGCCGCGAAGTGCTCCCTGACGCCCTCGTCGGACGGGCGGAGGTAGTAGGGGACGACGACCAGGAGGGCGTCCGCGATCTCGGCGCATTCCCTGGCCTGCCGTACGGAGGTCTCGGTGCCGATGGCGCCGCAGCCCACCGTGAGCGGCACGCCGTACTCGTCGCTCACCTTGCGGCACAGCCGGAGCACGGTGCCCTGCTCCTCGGGGGTGAGCATGGCCGGCTCGCCGGTCGTGCCGAGCGCCACCAGGCCGGCGACGCCGCCCTCGAGACAGTGCCGGGCCAGCCGCTCCAGCGACGCGGTGTCCACCGCGCCGGTACGGGTGAAAGGCGTCACGAGCGAGGCATGGATTCCGTCCAACGGGCTCACCCCCGGAGATGACCTGTACGGGCGTGTCGATCCTGGCGAGCGCCATGGGTTTAGGACAAGCGAATTTCTGTTAAGCCCATTGTGTAGAATCGCTACATGCTCGATTTGGAGCGGCTCCGCGCCCTGAACGCTGTCGCGACGTACGGCACGGTCAGCGGGGCAGCCGAAGCGCTGCACGTCACCACGTCGGCGGTCTCCCAGCAGGTCGCCAAGCTCGAACGCGAGACAGGGCAGAAGCTGCTGGAACGCAACGGCCGTGGCGTCCGGCTCACCGACGCGGCCGAACTGCTCGTCCGGCACGCCGAGCGGATCCTCGCGCTCGTCGAGGTGGCCCAGTCCGATCTGGAGGCGCACCGCGGCACCGCGGTCGGCGAACTGTCGGTCGCCGCCTTCCCGACGGCTATCCGCGGCTTGGTGGCGGCGGCGCTCGTCCGGCTCCGGGCCGGCCATCCTCGGCTGCGCGTCCGCGTCCGCGAGGCCGACCCGAGCGAAAGCCTCCCTGCCGCCGCCCGCGGCGAGCTCGACATGGCGATCGTCCAGGACTGGAACAACGAACCGCTGGCACTCCCCGACGGCCTGGTCAAGGGCCTGCTCTGCGAAGATGTCGCCGACGTCGCGCTGCCCGCCGATCATCCGCTGGCCGGCCGCGACGGCATCGAGCTGAAGGAGCTCGCCGGCGACCCTTGGATCAGCTCGACCATCGACAGCGTCTGTTACGACTGGCTGACGCACACGCTCCGCTCCGTGGACAGCGAGCCGCGCATCGATCACATGGCCTACGAGTACGAAAGTCAGCTCGCGCTGGTCGGCGCCGGGTGCGGGGCCGCGATCTTGCCTCGGCTCGGCCGCTGCGTCGTTCCAGGAAACGTCCGGGTGCTGCGGCTGCGCCCGCTGCTCGCCCGCAGGCTGTACGCCGTGTGGCGCACCGAGGCGGCCCGCCGCCCGGCCATCCGCGCCACCGTCGACGTCCTGCGCGCCGTCGCCCCGCCGCCGCCCGCCGAGCTCACCGGCGGCCCGCACCCTGACATCCGCGCGGATTGACCTCGCCGCACGAGGGGGAACGCAGAGCCCCGCCTGAGGTCGTGCCTGTTACGTCACGCCGGTCACGCGGCGGCCCCCTGCTCCGCCGGTGAACCGCGGAACAGGGGGCCGGTGGTGCTTGTGGCGCTAGAGGTCCAGATCGCCGGACTTGATGCGCGCGACGAACGAGCCCAGCTCACGACGGCTGACGACGAGTCCGGGTCCATCGGGATCCTTGGAGTCCCTGATGCCCACCGTCGCGGACAGGTCGGCCAGCTCCACACACGTACCGCCCTCGGAGCCGCTGTGACTACTCTTCCGCCACCTGGCCGCCTCCGAATCCAGGATGTTCACATACCCTCCATAATCTCGCGGATGAGTCGCTCCGAAGCGTCGACAGGCATGGCCACGGACCTAACGAGGTCGAACCAGACCTTCAGCCCTTCGACTTGAGAGCTCAGTTCGACGACATGTCCGAGCCCATTGGCGCTCTCGACATAGCCGACATCCGGCCCGCCTTCGAAGCTGAAAATGGTGAACCCACCCGAAGGGTAGACCTGTGCACCCGCAGGGATGATGTGAATATTGATGTTGGGCAGCAGTGTCATGTCGAGGACATGCCGGAGCTGCTCTCTCGTGATTTCCGGGCTGCCGACGACTTCGCGGATTGCGGCCTCGCGGATGACAAGGACCAGCCATGGAGGTTCATTCTTCTGAAAAACCATCTGACGGCTCATTCGGGACGAGACCCGCTCATCCAGAACGTCTCCTCGTTGACCCGCACGTAGCACGCTCCGCGCGTACGTTTCGGTCTGGAGCAAGCCCGTGACCAGTAGATGCTCGTAAATCCGTATCGACGCCGCGTGCTGTTCGAGGTCGGTGTATGGCCGGAACCATCCGGGAAGCCCCTCTTTGGCAGCGAGCGGCTGTAGCTCCTGGAAGGTCTCACCCGTACCGAAGTACTGGTCTATCGAAGCCGCCGTGTCTATTGTGGCGACCTGGGCCGCGGTTTCGATCTTGCTGATAAGGTCGCCCGAACAGTGCAACTCGTCGGCCAGTTTGACCTGTGACAATCCCCGTTCGTCGCGGAGCTTGCGCAGTTTGTAACCGAATAGCGCGGCCGCGGACTCGGTTGGATCTTGCCTCTTCCGATTGACCACGAGTTCGGCTCCAAAACCATCGAGTAGCACCAAGTTCGCTCCAGTGGCGACCGTAGTCGCTCAGCGCGACGATATGGACACGTCCCGCGATTTTGCTATGGAAGTCGTCGCCATGTCTCTGCCGCTGTCCGACGAGCCGTGTCAGGAACGGCGGATCGAGCTGCCGCCGGCGCCAAAGGCCCCGCGGCAGGCGCGTGCGTTCGTCCGCCGCCATCTGCCCGAGTTCGGTTGCCCCGAGCTCGTCGACGACGGCACGCTCATCGCGGTCGAACTGGTCACCAACGCGATCAGGGAGGCGCCGGACGGCCCCGTCGTGCTGGCGCTGCGGCTGTCCGCCGGACGCCCGGTCATCGAGGTGCGGGACGGCTGTCCCGCGCTGCCGGTGATCAGGGAAGCCGACTTTGTCTCCGAGAACGGGCGCGGTCTCCACATCGTCCGCGAACTCGCCGCCGAGTTCGGCTGGCGTCGCGCCGGCCGCGGCAAGGTGGTCTGGGCCGCGCTGCGGTGACGGCCGCTCGTCAGCCGACGGCGATGGCGATGACGCCGACGGCGATGGCCGCGGAGGCGAGGAGGCGACGCCGCAGGCCGCCCTCCGCCAGCAACCGCCCGCCGAGCGCGACGCCGATCAGCACGCTGACCTCACGGGCCGGCGCGATCGCGCTGACATCGCTGAACCGCAGCGCCGTCAGCACCAGGAGGTACGACAGCGGCATCAGCGCACCGCAGGCGAGGATGTACGCCCGGCGGGTCGTCCACAGCAGGCGGAGGGTCTCGCGGCGGTGGCTCCGCAGGGCGAGTGGGCTCAGCATCGCGGCCCGGCCCACCTCCTCCCCCCAGTTGTAGATCAGCGGCGGGATGCCGAGCGCGGTCACGCCCCGCTTGTCCCACAGCGTGTACGCGGCGATGAACAACCCGGTGGCCAGGCCGAACCAGATGGCCGCCGCTGAGCTCACCCGCCTGTCCGGCAGGCCGAGCAGGAACACCCCCGCCCCGACGAGCAGGATCCCGGCCACGCCCCACGCCCCGGGGCGCTCGCCGAGCACCAGCATCGCGGCGAGGCTGGACAGCATCGGACCCGTACCGCGGGCCAGCGGGTAGACGAGCGACAGGTCACCGGACCGGTAGCCGCGCTGCAGCAGCAGAAAGTACGCCAGGTGCAGCACCGCGCTGGCGAGGGTCCAGCCGAGCTGGGGCCAGCCCAGCCGCGGGCGCTCCACCACAGCGGCGGCGAGCGCGAGCGGGGCGTACAGCACCGTCGAGCACACCCCGGCGAGCCAGAGGTAGGCGACGGCGTCGAAGTCGGCCAGCCGTTTAGCGAGCAGGTTCCAGGCGGCGTGGGCGAAGGCCGCCAGCAGGACGAGGATGATCGCGGCGGGACTCAACGAGGCTCCTTTCGGACATGCCGAACTGAGCCCTCGAGGCTTTTGTCCCGTCAGGTGTGCGACCGCGCCGCGGTCACGGTGCCGCTCGGTCCAGACCGCCGGCCCTGGTTGTGCTGGTCGCCGACGGCGAACGGGCCGGATCGCGGAACCCTAGACACTGTCTTGGTCACACCGTAACGCGCTATTTGCTCAGTTGTCAGGCTCGCGGCCGTCCGGTCCCGCAAGGCCGACATGGCGGCGCGGGCCGGCGGTGGCGGCGCGGGTAGGCTGTGCGGGCGATGAGCGAGACGACCGTCGTTCACCTGCTTCGCCACGGTGAGGTGAACAATCCCAAGGGCATCCTGTACGGCCGGCTGCCCGGCTATCACCTCAGCGAAGACGGCGTGCTCATGGCCAAGGCGGTCGCCAGATGGCTCGCCGGACGAGATGTGACCGCGTTGTTCTGCTCTCCGCTGGAGCGCGCGCGCGAGACCGCGGCGCCGCTCGCCGAGATCCTGGATCTGCCGGTGACCGTCGACGATCGGCTGATCGAGGCCGGCAACCGATTCGAAGGAGCCAGGTTCGGGATCGGCACGGCGGCGGTCCACCGGCCGGCGACCTGGGTGCTGCTGCGCAACCCGTTCCTGCCCTCCTGGGGTGAGCCGTACGAGCAGATGGCCGCGCGCATGCTGGCCGCCGCGGCCACCGCCCGCGACGCCGCGCGCGGTCACGAGGCGGTCTGCGTGACCCATCAGCTGCCGATCTGGATCGCGCGCCGCAAGGTCGAGGGCCGCCGGCTGTGGCACCACCCGTCACGGCGGCAGTGCGCGCTCGCCAGCCTCACCAGCTTCACGTACGAAGGTGATCGCATCATTGCCGTGTCGTACCGTCAGCCCGCCGCCCACCTCATCCGCCGCCCCGATGTGCCCGGCGCCTGAGCCCCCTGCACAATAGAGCCACGTACTACAGCTCGTAGTTGGAGAGTCGTGATCCCCCGAGCCAGGTCCCCGCGGGCCGTGCCCGTCTCCGCCGCCATCGCCGTCGCCGGCTCGCTGGCGGCCGCCGGGCTGCTCGCCGGTTGCGCGGGCACCGAGGCCGCGCGGACCGGTCCGGGCGCGGGCGACTCGCGGTACGTCGCCGGCGACGGCAGCAGCCGCGTCATCGAGCCGGCGGACCGCAAGCCGGCCCCGCGGGTGCGCGGCACCACCTTGGACGGCGAGCCCTTCGATCTCGCCGCCTTGCGGGGCAAGGTCGTCGTGGTGAACTTCTGGGCGTCCTGGTGCGCGCCCTGCCGCGGCGAGGCGCCCGCGCTTGAGCAGGTCTACCGTGAGCACAAGTCGCGGGGCGTCGAGTTCGCCGGCGTCGACATCAAGGACGACCGTGAGCCGGCGCGGGCGTTCGTCCGCAAGTTCAAGGTGGGCTATCCGAGCATCGTCGATCCGGACGGCCAGGTCACGCTGGCGTTCCGCGACGTGCCGCCCAACGCGGTGCCGAGCACGCTCATCCTCGACCGCCAGGGCCGGATCGCGGCCCGCGTCATCGGCGCCACCACCTACGACCGGCTCACCAGGCTCCTCGGGCAGGTGATCGGCGCGTGATCGCGGCCACCGTGTCCGACACCGTGACCAGCGGCTCGCTGCTGCTGGCGCTGCCGATCGCCGCGTTGGCCGGCGTCGTGTCGTTCGTCTCGCCGTGTGTGCTGCCGCTCGTGCCCGGCTACCTGTCTTACGTGACCGGGCTGTCCGGCGCGGACCTCGCCGACCAGGCCGGTCAGGCGGGACAGGCGGGACAGGCGGAACAGGCGGGACAGACCGGACGGCCGGCGGGCGTACGGCGGCGGGGCCGGTTGCTGGCCGGCTGCGTGCTGTTCGTGCTGGGCTTTTCGGTCATGTTCGTGAGCGTCGGGGCGGTGTTCGGCGGCCTCGGCCGCTGGCTGCTGGAGTACGCCGACCCGATCACGCGGGTGCTCGGCGTCGTCACGATCGTGCTCGGCCTCGCCTTCATGGGCTCGCTGCCGCTGCTGCAGCGCACCGTCAAGCCGGCCTGGGTCCCGGCCGCGGGGCTGGCCGGCGCGCCGCTGCTGGGCGTGCTGTTCGGGCTGGGCTGGACGCCGTGCATCGGCCCCACGCTGGCCGCCGTCCAGGCCCTGGCGGTCACCGAGGCCAGCGCGACCAGGGGCGCGGTCCTGTCGTTCGCCTACTGCGCCGGACTCGGCCTGCCGTTCGTCGGCACCGCGCTGGTCTACCGGCGGGCGCTCGGCGCGTTCGGCGCGGTCAAGCGGCATTACCGGCTCGTCATGCGGGTCGGCGGCGGCCTGCTCGTGCTGATCGGCGGGCTCCTCGTCACCGGCCTGTGGGGCGCGCTGACGGCCACCCTGCAGGGCTGGATCAGCGGCTTCGGGACGGTGATCTGATGTCCAGGCCGCAGCTGCGGACGCGGTCGGTGCCGGCCCCACGATCGGCGGCGGAGCCGGCTCCGCGTCCTTCCGAGCCGCCGCGGCCCCCGGACCGCCCCGTCGGCATCGGCGTCGTCGGCTGGGCGCGCTGGGCCTGGCGGCAGCTCACCTCCATGCGCACCGCGCTCGTGCTGCTGTTCCTGGTCGCGCTCGGCGCCGTGCCCGGCTCGACGCTGCCGCAGCGCGGTCAGGCGCCGGAGAAGGTGGCTCAGTACCTCGAGCGGCACCAGACGCTGGGGCCGATCCTCGACCGCCTGTCCCTGTTCGACGTGTTCGCCGCACCGTGGTTCGCCGCGATCTACATCCTGCTGTTCGTCTCGCTCGCCGGGTGCGTGATCCCGCGCTCGTGGCAGCACTTCATGATGATCCGAGCCCGGCCGCCGGCGGCGCCGCGCCACCTGTCCCGGCTGCCGCAGGCCGCGTCGTACGAGACGACGGCGGCGCCTGCCGAGGTGCTCGCCGCGGCGGCCGCCGCGCTGCGCGCCCGCCGGTTCCGCGTGGCCACCGCGTCCGCCGGGGAGGCAGAGGAGGCGGAGGAGGCAGGGGACGCCGGCGGGGGCTGGGTGGCGGCGGAGAAGGGATACCTGCGCGAGACCGGCAACCTGGTGTTCCATCTGGCGCTGCTGGCGTTGCTGTTCGCGGTCGGCGCCGGGGCGATGTACGGCTACAAGGGCAACGTGCTGCTGACCGAGGGCAAGGGGTTCTCCAACACCCTCGCCTACTACGACTCCTTCACTCCCGGCCGGGAGTTCACCGCGAGCGCGCTGCCGCCGTTCTCGGTGTCGCTGGACGACTTCAATGCGAAGTACGTCCCCGCCGGCGACCGCCGCGGCCAGGCGACCGACTTCGCCGCCAAGGTGCGGTTCAGGACCGATCCCGACGCGCCGGAACGGCCCTACGATCTGCGGGTGAACCACCCGCTCGAGGTGGGCGGCGCCAAGGTCTACCTCCTCGGCCACGGCTACGCCCCGACGTTCACCGTGCGGGACGGCAAGGGCGAGGTGGCCTTCCAGGGGCCCGTGCCGTTCCTGCCGAACGAAGAGCGCACCTTCACCTCCGAAGGCGTCATCAAGGTCCCCGACGCGGAGCCCACTCAGCTCGGGTTCATCGGTCTGTTCTGGCCCACCGCCGCGCCCGACGCCGCGGGGAAGGCGACCGTGTCGGCGTTTCCGGCGCCGCTCAACCCGATGGTCGCGCTGTTCCCGTTCAAGGGCGATCTCGGGCTCGACTCGGGCATGCCGCAGTCGGTCTACAAGCTCGAGGCGGCGAAGATGCAGCGGATCGACGTGCGGCCGCGGCCGCTGCGGGTCGGCGAGACGGTGACGCTGCCGGACGGCGCCGGCTCCATCACCTACACGGGCTACAGGGAGTGGGTGAGCCTCGCGGTCAATCACGACCCGGGTCGCGGGCCGGCCCTGATCTCCGCGGTGATCGCGATCATCGGGCTCGTCGCCTCGTTCCTCGTCCGCCGCCGCAGGGTATGGGTGCGCGCCGCGCCCGGGCCGGCGGGGCGTACGGTGGTCGAGGTCGGCGGGCTCACGCTCGGCGGGTCCCACCCGGAGTTCGACGACGTCGTCGCCGACCTGCGGGGCACGGCCACGGACGCCGGCGATCCACCCGCCCGCCCATCGGGCGGAGCGCAAACGGCTGACAAGGAGTGACGAACGCGTGGTCGACAAGGATCTGGCGAGCCTGAGCGACCAGCTCATGCTCGGCACCGTGCTGCTCTACGTGATCACCATGGTCGGATACGCCGCCGATCTCGCGTTCGGCCGAAGGCGCGCGGTCGCGGCCGCCGCGCCCGAGCCGGCACTCGTGGGCGCGGGCGCACCCGTCGCCTCCGACGCCGCGGACGCCGCGGACGCCGCCGTGACCGGGCCGTCCGAGCCGCACGAGCCGGCCCTGGCGCCCGAGCGGCGCGAGGTCGACTGGGCGCGCTTCGCCGTCTTGATGAACGTCGTCGCCTGGGGCCTGCACCTCGCCGAGCTGGTGACGCGGGGGCTGGCCGCGCACCGCTGGCCGTGGGGGAACATGTACGAGTTCACCTCGGCCATCTGCTTCGCCGCGGTGACGGTCTACCTCGTGCTGTTGACCAGGCAGCGGGTGCGGTTCCTCGGGGCCTTCGTCATGGTGGCCGTGGTCATCGGCCTCGGCGTCGCCACGATCTGGCTCTACAACGACGCCGGGCCGCTGACGCCCGCGCTCAACTCCTACTGGATCGCCATCCACGTCAGCGCCGCGATCACGGCGACCGGCGCGTTCACCATCGCCGCCGTCGCCACCGTGCTCTACCTGGCGGCCGCGCGGCGCGAGGCGGCGAACCGGACGGGCGACGGGGTGCTCTCCCGGCTCCCCGGCGCGGAGAGCCTCGACCGGCTGGCCAACAAGATCACCATGTTCGGCTTTCCGATCTGGACGTTCGCCATCATGGCGGGGGCGATCTGGGCGGATCAGGCGTGGGGCCGCTACTGGGGGTGGGACCCCAAGGAGACATGGTCGTTCGTCACCTGGGTCGGCTACGCCGGCTACCTGCACGCGCGCGCCACGGCCGGCTGGCGGGGCCGCAAGGCCGCGGTGATCTCGCTGATCGCCTACGGCTGCCTGCTGTTCAACTTCTTCGGCATCAACTTCCTGGTCTCCGGCATGCACTCCTACGCCGGCTGACCCGCGCTCCGGTCGTCCTCAGTCGTCGTCGCCGCGCAGGCGGCGGTCGAGGTTCTGCAGGAAGTCGGGGTCGTCGTCGGGGCCGCGCGGGGCCGGTGACGGGCGCACTTGTGTCGGTGCGCGGACGCCACGCGGCCGGCCGAACAGCGCCCACAGGAGCGCGCCGATCCAGAAGGTCAGCAGCACCAGCAGGACCCATGTGAACTTCGACAGCGACCGGATATCCGCCTCATCGGTCGTCAACACCTCGACCAGCGCGTAGAGCCAGGCGCCGAGGGCGATGAGCGCAACAAGGACGTAGACCATGCGCGCAGGCTACCCTGCCGACAAGGGCCTGTTGATACGTGTTCGTGGCGATCATGCCCCGACCCGCGCACCACATCAACCGGCGATCAGCTGAGGGGAGTGTGATGCGGCACAGGCTGGACGACCGCAGCGGCCGGCATCGCAAGCCGCGGGAGACCCAGCCGCGCGACGCGCTCGGCCGGTTCCGGCGGCGCATCGACAACGGCCGGGCGGGGGACGCGCCGCGCTACCCGTGGAGCGAGTTCGAACTCGACGACGAGCCGCAGCGCGTGACGCCGCGGCCGCCGGACGCGCCGCGCCGCGCCGACGGGCGCCGGCACTGTGGCGCCGTGGAGCACATCTTGTTCCGCCAATGGGACGCGGCGGCGGGGCCGCCGAGCCCTGACGTGGTGCGTGCCATCGAAAACCTCGCGGCGCTGCCCGACGCGCTCAAAGAGACCCTCGCCACCGGTTTGGACGCGATTTATGTCGGTCCGGGCGGCGTTCCCGATCTCGATGATATGACGTACCTGAAGGGACGCCCGCTGCCGTCCGGCAGAGGTACGTGGGACATCTGCGCCGGCGCCTATGGCGACCGGAAGATAGTCGTCGGGGATCGGCCGTCGCCGACTCCGGACGTCATGATGCACGAGGTCGGGCACGCGCTCGACGACATCGACGGAGGAGGCCCCGGACAATGGCAATCGGACCGCGCGGAATTTCGTGCCCTTTATCGGCAGTGCCTGCCGCACCTGTCGAGCGAGTTTCATCGGCAACCCGACGATCTCGGCCGCAAGGAGTTCTTCGCCGACGCATTTGCGGCGATCGCGGCCCGGCAGCGCCCCGCGCTCGTCGACATGCTCGGTGGAGACACGCGCACGGCGCTGAACGTGATGCTCTACTTCAACCGTCGCTATGGAATATAGGTGATCAGCGATGTACGTCATCAGGCTCCCCAACGGGAACCTGCGCGTGCCGCACAGTGCCATTACGGACCACGAAACCACCGGGCAGATCATCGCGCAGGGCTATATAGAGCTCGATCCCGATGACCCAGATTATTCGCGGTTCGTCGACGAGGCGCTTACCGAGGAGGAGTGGGCGGAAAAGCGCCGCGCCTGGCAAGAAGGCGACGGCGCGTTGCTCCGTCAGTTCGAAGAATGGAAAGCGCAGCAAGCCGGAGAATGACCCCGATAAGACCGGACAATGGACGCGATCGACGTGGCGGTGGAAGAGCCTTACCGGTTGACCGGCTCTTCGCCGCGCAGCAATGCGTGCACCTCGGACTCGCGGAACCGCCGATGTCCTCCGGGGGTGCGGATGCTGCTGATCCTGCCCGCGGCGGCCCAACGGGTAACCGTCTTCGGGTCGACCCGGAAGAGGGCGGCCACCTCTCCGGGGGTCAACAAGCGCTCAGTCGTGCTCTCCACGATGTCTCTCCCCCTTTGTCCCGCTCTGGTGCGGGTGGACTGTTTCTAAGTGTGCCGGGTCAAGACCGATTTCTCCCTTGTTTTCGGAAAACATCACGGAACGTAGTTGGCTGACTTGCGGGAATCACCGGAAGTAAACACAGTCTCTAACCTCAGTAGTCACACATGGCTCATTCACCAGCCATCTCTCGCAGGTCACACTAGTACCGCCATCGTGGCGAATGCGATTCCGGAATGCGCCTTCCGCACCGGTTGCGGAGAGTTCGTCAGGCGTGGACACCCTAAGCTGCCCCTATGCCCGAGTTGGTGACCCTGACCGACATCGAGCGGGCGGCCGAACGCCTCCGGGGCGTGACCGTACGCACCCCGCTCGTGCCCTATCCGCCGTCCCTCGGCGAGTTGCTGGTCAAGCCGGAATCGCTCCAGCCGACCGGCGCCTTCAAGCTGCGCGGCGCCTACACCGCCCTCACCGCGCTGCCCGCCGACGAACGGGATCGCGGGGTCATCACGCATTCCAGCGGCAATCACGCGCAGGCCGTGGCGTACGCGGCGCGCGCCCTCGGCGTCCCCGCGGTGCTCGTCATGCCCCGCACCGCCCCCACCGTCAAGGTGGAGGCCTGCCGGGCGCTCGGCGCCGAGATCGTGTTCGTGGAGCCGACGATGGCGGCCCGGCGGAGCACGGCCGGGCGCCTGGCGGACGCGCACGGCTACGCGCTGATCCCGCCGTTCGACGATCCCCGGGTGATCGCCGGCCAAGGGACCGCCGGCCTCGAGATCATGGCCGACGCCCCGGAGGCCGACGTGGTCCTCGTGCCGGTCGGCGGCGGCGGCCTGCTGTCCGGCGTGGCCACCGCGGTCAAGTCGCTGCGGCCCCAGACGGCGGTGTTCGGGGTGCAGCCCGAACTGGCCGCGCACGCCCGCGAGTCGCTGCGGCTGGGCCGACCCATCGAGTGGCCGGCCGCCCAGACCGGCCGCACGATCGCCGACGCGCTGCGCGTACAGGGGCTCGGCGAGCTGCCGTACGCCCAGATCAGCAAGTACGCCGACGGTGTCATCACGGTGACCGAGCAAGAGATCAGGGAGGCGATGCGGCTGCTGGCCTTGACGACGCGCCTCGTCGTCGAACCGGCGGGCGCGGTGGCCACCGCCGCCTATCTGTTCCACCGCGCCGGGCTGCCCGGCGGCCGCGCCTACGTGGCCGTGGTCTCCGGCGGTAACGTGGACCCCCGCCTGCTCGCCGAAACGGTCGGATAGCCTCAGGAGCGTCATGCGGTCCGTACTCGCCTATACCGCGGCCAGGGCGGCGTTGTTCGCGGCCACGGCCGCCGTTCTCTATCTCCTCGGCGCCCGCGGCCTGCTGCTGGTCGCGCTCGCGGTGCTCGTCAGCGGCCTGGTCAGCCTGGTGTTGCTGTCGCGCCAGCGCGACGCGATGTCGGCGACCGTCATGTCGGCCGCGCGCGGGGCGCGTCGCCGGATCGAGGAGTCCCGTACCCGCGAGGACGATCCGGCCACCCCGTCGTGACCTGATCAGGCACGCCGGGGACGAGCGGAGCGGCCAGCGGCCGGCGCCGGATCAGCCGGCCGGGAACATGCCCAGGCGGGCGTGGTATTCGTGGCCGAGCTCTTCGGTGTCGCTGCCCACGAGCAGGCCGCCCGCGTAGGCGTCGAGCGTCTCCACCCCGTGGCCGCGGGTGCGGGTGGGGTTCCACGGCAGCGCCTTGCCCGTGGTCGGGTTGATGGCGCCGATGCCGGGCCGCTCCACCGCGCCGGGGCCCGGGGTGTCGTGGCCGAAGGTGTTGTCGAGCCAGCGCTGGTGGCCGCCGACGTAGACGGCGACGCCGGTCACCGACACCGACAGCAGCGTGTCGCCGCCCGTCCAGTTCACCCATTGGGGCTGCTGGCCGGACGTCGTCTTGGTGGCGTCCCACCGCGCCGCGCTGTCGCACAGCGTCACGCTGCCGTACGGGCCGCCCGTGGTGACGATGACGAAGTACTTGCCGGTCGGATCGAAGTCGACGTCGCGGATGTAGCTGTCATAGGAGACGTTGTTGCACACCGGCCCGTACCTGCTGGTCGCCCAGCCCGACAGCGAGCCGCTCGTGTTGAACATCGCGACCTGCATGCGGGCCTTGCCGTCGACCCGCATGAACGACCCGGTGGCGACCAGCTTGGTGCCGTCCGGCGACAGCGCCATGTCGTAGACCTTGAGCGCGCCCCCGTTGATCGGGTCGCTGAAGGAGAAGTTGATCTTCGAGTCGACGGCGCCGGTGGTCGCGTCGAGCCGCGCGAGCCGCGACCGGGCGACCCCGTTGATCGTGGAGAACTGCCCGCCGACGTACAGCTGGTTGCCGCGCGTGATCAGGTCGCGCACATGGCCGCTGCCGATCTTGAACGTGCCGCTCCGCTTGCCCGTGGAGCTGAGCCGGACCAGGCCCCGGTTGGCCGCGCCGTTGACCGTGGCGAACAGGCCGCCGACGAAGACGCTGCCGCTGGGCCCGGGCGCCAGCGCGTAGACGGCGCTGCTGAGCGTCGGCCGGAAGGTCGTGTCGATCTTGCCGGTCGACCTGTCGAAGGCGAAGAGGTACTTCTGGTTGATCGTCGTCGAGCTTCCGGCATTCTTGATCTTGGTGAAGCTGCCCCCCACGAAGATCCTGCTGCCCACCTCGGTGAACGCGTAGACGGTGCCGTCCAGCGCGTGCGGGGTGTAGTTGACGGGATTCGCCGAGACGACCTTGGGCTGCAGCTCGTCGGCGAGCGCGGGGCTGAGCGTGGTCGCCGTGGCGGCGACCGTAGCGGCCACGACCGAGATCAAACGTCGCATCGCGAACGCTCCTGGAGGGAGAAGCGGAGTTGCCGAAAATGAAGCCGGACGCCGACTCTAACGCCACCGGCCCACCGTTCGGGTAACAAACCGGTGACCGCAAACGGACCGAAATGATCACATCACGGCACTGGCGTGGTCAGGGCGACGGCGGCCTCAGGGAGCGGGGAAGAAACCGACCCGCTGGTGCCACTCGTGGCCGAGTTCGTCGGTGTCGCTGCCCACGAACAGCCCGCCGTCGGTGCTGGCCATCAGGACCTCCGCGCCGTGGCCGCGGGTACGGGTCGGGTTCCACGGCAGCGCCTTGCCGGTCTCGGGGTCGAGCGCGCCGATGCCGGGCCGCTCGACCGCGCCGGGGCCGGGGTTGTCGCGACCGTAGGCGTTGTCGAGCCAGCGCTGGTGGCCGCCGACGTAGACGGCCACGCCGGTCACGCACACCGACAGCAGCGTGTCGCCGCCGGTGTAGTTGACCCAGACGGGCTGCTGGCCGGCGGTCGTCTTGGTGGCGTCCCAACGTGCGGCGCTGTCGCACAGCGTCGACGTGCCGAAGGGGCCGCCGGTGGTGACCAGCACGAAGTAGTTGCCGGTCGGGTCGAAGTCGACATCGCGGACGTAGGTCTCGAACGCGCTGGTGTTGCAGACGTTGCCGTAGCGGCTGGTCGCCCAGCCGCTCAGCGCGGCCGAGGTGTCGGTGACGTTGACCATGGCCACCTGCACCCGGTCGGCCCCGTCGACCGTGGAGAAGTTGCCGTCGAAGACGACCTTGGTGTTCTGCGGATTGACCGCGATGCTCTCGACCTTCACGCTGCCGCCGTTGAGCGGACCGGCCAGGGTGAAGTTGAAGTTCGGGTCGGCCACGCCGGTCACCGCGTTGAGCCGGGCGAGCATGGTGCGGGACGCGCCGCCGATGCTGGTGAAGGTGCCGCCGGCGTACAGGTGGCCGCCCCGGCGGATCAGCGCGCGCACGCCGGCGTTGGAGCCAAGCTGGCCCTTGAACCCCGTGTCGTTCGTGCCGTCGGCCAGCTTGAGCCGGGACAGGCTGCGCACGGTGGCGCCGTTGACCGTGGTGTAGTAGCCGGCGGCGTAGACGGTGCCGTTGTCGCCCGGCTGCAGGGCGTAGACCTCACCGGGCAGGAAGTTGCCGTTGATGTCCTTGGACGACTTGAGCAGCTTCGGGGCGAACGCGGTGCTGACCGCGCCGGTGGACTTGTTGTAGGCGAAGATGCCCGTCCGGTCGAAGACCTTCCGCGTGCCGGCCTGCTGGACCTTGGTGAAGGTGCCGCCGACCACGACCATCGAGCCCACGACGGCGTAGGCCCGGACCGTGCCGTCCTTGACGTGCGGCGTGTTGTCGACCGGGTTGTCCGACACAACCTTGGTGTGAGCGATGTCCGCGGCGGCGGGTGCGGCGGTCATCGGCCCGCTCAGCCCGCTCGCGACGGCGGCCACACTGACGACGGCCACGGTGATGTGTCGGCGCATAGGAGTGCTCCTGCTTTCACTACGAGTCGCACTTATCTATCACGGGCGGTGACACCACGGGCCCCGAGCGCCACAGTGGTTCCCGCAATGAGACCGCATTGTTGTGACGCGTTGGCGTCGTGCCCGGATTACCGCCGTGTCATAGTGGCGCGATGCGGATGGCCGTGGCCTGGGGAGTCATACCAACATTCGTAGTGGCCGGCACGGGGATCGCCCTGTTCGTCCGGCCCACGCTGATGGCGGTGCCCGTACGGGCCGCGCGGGGCCTGTGGGGCGCGCGGCTGACCACGGCGCGCGCCCAGCTCCGGCAGACGCTCGGCCCGATCGGCGCGTGGGTCGTGCTGTGCGGCGCCGGGCTCGCCGTCTCCGTCGCCGTGTTGTGGCCGCTGGGCCGGCTGGCGCTGAGCCTCGAAAACGCCTGGGACCGGCCGGTCTTCGAGTGGTTCCGCGCCCACCCCGCCGGGGCGGGCTGGCAGCGGCTCAACGAGGTCCTCACCCAGCTGGGCAACCGGCCGCCGATCTACGCGGTCGCCGCGTCGGCCGCGATCATCCTGGTGGTCTTCGCGCCGCGCCGGCGGTGGGTGCCGCCGGCGCTGATCGTCATGGCGGTGCTCATCGAGCAGTACGTCCGGGTCGGGCTGTTGCGGGTGGTGGACCGCGGCCACCCGCCGACCTCGGACGGCACCTGGCCGTCGGGCGGGGTGGGCCGGATCATCGCCATCTACGGTTTCGTCGTCTTCCTTACGTTCTGGTGCGCGCGGCGGCGTGGGCTGCGCGTCGCGAACGGCCGTACGGCCATCGCGGCCGGCGGGCTCATCGCGGTCATGGTCACCGTCGAGGGCTACACCCGGCTCTACCTGCTCAAGCACTGGCTCACCGACGTGCTCGGCGGCTACGTCTTCGGCGGGCTGCTGCTCGCCGTGTTCGTGTACGCGGGCCGCGCGCTGCTCGACGAGGACGAGGAGGACGAGGAGGACTGGGAGGACGAGGAGGAGACGGACGACGCGAACGCCGCCGGCACCGCGAACGCCGGCGAGACGCCGTCGGCCGAACGCCGGGACGGTGCCCTGCCCGTGAACCCATAGCCGGCGCCCTCATACCCTGTGGCCTATGACTCGCGCCTCGCTCGCCAAACAGCCCGCCGATGTGGCGGCCATGTTCGACCGGACGGCCAGGCGCTACGACCTGCTCAACGACCTGCTCTCCGGCGGCCAGGACCGAGTGTGGCGGCGCGCGGTGGCCAAGGCGGTCGACGCGCGACCCGGCGAGCTGGTGCTCGACCTCGCGGCCGGCACCGGCACCTCGTCCGCCACCTTCACCAGGACGGGAGCGGGCTGCGTCGCCTGCGACTTCTCGCTCGGCATGCTGCGCGCGGGCGTCGCCCGCCGCGGCCAGTCGGCCGGCGGGGTGACGTTCGTGGCAGGCGACGCGCTGGCACTGCCATTCGACGATGCCGCGTTCGACGCCGTGACGATCTCCTTCGGACTGCGTAATGTGGCCGATGTAGATCGCGCCCTCGCCGAGCTGCGGCGGGTCACGAAGCCCGGCGGGCGGGTCGTGGTGTGCGAGTTCAGCCGGCCGCGGGCCCGGCTGGTCAGGTTCGGCTTCCGGCAGCATCTGCGGTATGGCCTACCACTGATCGCCAAGGTCAGCTCCAACCCGGACGCGTACACCTACCTCGCCGAGTCGATCCAGGAGTGGCCCGACCAGGCAGCGCTGGCCGGGCGGCTCCAGGCGGCCGGCTGGGAATCGGTCCGCTGGCGCGACCTGTCGCTCGGGGTGGTGGCCGTGCACCACGCGCGGCGACCCGGCTAGCGACACGACACGACCGACGGCGCCGAACGCAGGCCCCGACACCGGATGGCGGCCCGGCCACCCGAGTACTCGGGGCAGAGGACTAAACTGCGTAGTTGCCTTGTGAAGTGCTTCACAAGAGAGGAATCCCGTGACAGAGCCTCTTCCCCCGCCAGACCGGCGGGCGGCAGCATCTTCCCCGTCCGAGCGGCGGGCGACCCCCCTCTCGGCGGCGCTCAGCGCCGGCGCGCAGGACGCGTCCCGCGAAGCCGATGTCATCGTGGTCGGCGCCGGTCCCGCCGGTTCGGCGACGGCCTACCACCTCGCGCAGGCCGGACTTGACGTACTCCTGCTCGAAAAGAGCACGTTCCCGCGCGAGAAGGTCTGCGGCGACGGACTCACCCCGCGCGCCGTGAAGGCGCTCGTCCGGCTGGGCGTCGATCTGTCCGCTCCCGGCTGGATCCGCAACAAGGGCCTGCGCATCTACGGCGGCGGCGTGCGGCTCGAGTTGCCCTGGCCAGAGCTCGCCAGCTATCCCGCCTTCGGCCTGGTGCGCACGCGCTACGACTTCGACGAGATCCTCGCCGAGCGCGCGGTGAAGGCGGGGGCCCGGCTGCTGCAGAACACCAACGTCCTCGAGCCGGTCGTCGACGAGCGGTCGCACCGGATCACCGGGGTCGTCGCCAAGCACGACGACGCCGAGGTCACGTTCGCCGCGCCGCTCGTGGTGGCCGCCGACGGCAACTCCTCGCGGCTGTCTTTGGCCA
Source organism: Streptosporangiaceae bacterium (assembly GCA_035765195.1). Classification (GTDB taxonomy): domain Bacteria; phylum Actinomycetota; class Actinomycetes; order Streptosporangiales; family Streptosporangiaceae; genus CALAED01. The sequence goes on along the minus strand of DASTYC010000001.1, from coordinate 81,574 downwards.
TGGGCCTGCGCAAGCGCGACGACCGGCCGATCGGCGTCGCCGTGCGGCGTTACTACGAAAGCCCGCGGCACGACGACGACTACCTGGAGTCGTGGCTGGAGCTATGGGACGGCGACAGGCTGCTGCCGGGATACGGCTGGATCTTCGGCGTCGGCGACGGAAGGTCCAACGTCGGTTTGGGTTTGCTCAATACGAGCAAGTCGTTCCAGAACACCGACTACCGAGAGATGCTGAAACGCTGGACGAGCAGCCTGCCCCCCGAGTGGTGCTTCGGGGAGGAGCACGCCGCCGGCCCGATCCGCGGTGCGGCGCTGCCCATGGGGTTCAACCGGCAGCCGCACTACACGCGCGGGCTGCTGCTCGTCGGCGACGCCGGAGGCATGATCAACCCGTTCAACGGCGAGGGCATCGCCTACGCGCTGGAGTCGGGCGAAATCGCGGCCGACGCGATCGTGCAGGCGCTGGCCCGGCCGACCGCGGCGCAGCGGGAGCGGGCGCTGTACGACTATCCGCGTGTCATCAAGGAGGCGTACGGCGGCTACTACACGCTCGGCCGGCTGTTCGTCGGGGCCATCGGCAATCCCAAGTTGATGAAGTTCGCCACGCGGCATGGGCTGCCGCACCCTACGCTGATGCGGTTCACGCTCAAGCTGCTCGCGAACCTCACCGACCCGCGCGGCGGAGACGCGGCCGACCGGCTCATCAACGCCATGTCGAAGATGGCGCCGGCGGCCTGATTCGATAACAGACCCGAGAGAAATCGAGATGATCGCCCTGCCTAGGATGGCAAACCCGCCCACACAACCGGGCACGAGAGGGGTGTAGCCGACCATGGACCTTTACATTCCGGTCGTCGTGCTGGGCGCGCTCGCGTTCGGTTTCGCCGCCTTTTCCGTGGTGATGGGTTCGCTGACCGGCCCCAAGCGGTGGAATCGGGCCAAGCTCGAAGCCTACGAATGCGGCATCGAGCCGACCCCGCAACCCGTCGGCGGCGGCCGATTTCCGGTCAAGTACTACCTGACCGCGATGCTGTTCATCGTCTTCGACATCGAGATCATTTTCCTCTATCCGTGGGCTGTGGCATTCGACCAGTTCCGTGGGCTCTTCGGGCTGATCGAGATGGTGCTGTTCATCGTCACCGTTCTGGTCGCGTACGCCTATGTCTGGCGGCGCGGCGGTCTGGAGTGGGATTAACAATGGGTCTAGAGGAGAAGCTGCCGAGCGGCTTTTTGCTCAGCACCGTCGAACAGGTGGCCGGCTGGGCGCGGCGCAGTTCGGTGTGGCCGGCGACCTTCGGCCTCGCCTGCTGCGCGATCGAGATGATGGCGACCGGCGACCCGCGCCACGACTTCTCCCGCTGGGGGATGGAGCGCGCGTCGGGCTCGCCGCGGCAGGCCGACCTGATGATCGTGGCCGGCCGGGTCAGCCAGAAGATGGCCCCGGTGCTGCGCCAGATCTACGACCAGATGGCCGAGCCGAAGTGGGTCATCGCGATGGGGGTCTGCGCCTCCAGCGGCGGCATGTTCAACAACTACGCGATCGTGCAGGGGGTCGATCACATCGTGCCGGTCGACATCTACCTGCCCGGCTGCCCGCCGCGGCCGGAGATGCTGCTCGACGCGATCCTCAAGCTGCACGACAAGATCCAGAACACCAAGCTGGGCGCCCACCGGCGCAAGGAGATCGAGGAGTTGGAGCGGGCCAAGCTGCGCGCGCTGCCGCTGCTCGGCCAGGCCGACGTCCCGCGCGTCGAGCCGCCGAAGGTGGGGCACACCTCATGAGTTCCCAGCATCCGGAGCAGCAGGCCGAGCAGGCGGCCGACCAGTTGCCCGCGCACACCGAGGCCGATCGCCGCGAGCAGCCGATCGCCCGGATGGGCATGTTCGGCGCCAAGACCACCGGCGACACCTCCGGCTACGGCCGGCTGGTCGTCCGGCAGTCGCCCAAGGTCTCCACGCCCCGCCCCTACGGCTCGTACTTCGACGAGGTCGCGGACGAGCTCGAACGCGCCTTTCCGGACTTCGGCGACGCCATCGAGCGGGTCGTCGCCGACCGCGGCGAGCTGACCTTCTACGTGCGCCGCGCGCATCTGCTCGCGGTGGCCCGCACGATGCGCGACGCCCCGTCGCTGCGCTTCGAGCTGTGCACGGGGGTGTCGGGTGTGCACTACCCGCAGGACACGGGGGCCGAGCTGCACGCCGTGTACCACCTGTTGTCGATCACGCACAACCGCCGGGTCAGGCTCGAGGTGACGTGCCCGGACGACGACCCGCACATCCCGTCGGTCGTCTCCGTCTACCCGACCAACGACTGGCACGAGCGCGAGACCTACGACTTCTTCGGGATCATTTTCGACGGGCATCCGGCGCTGACCCGCATCGAGATGCCCGACGACTGGGTGGGCCACCCTCAACGCAAGGACTACCCACTCGGCGGGATCGCCGTCGAGTACCGCGGCGCGGAGATCCCGCCACCAGATGAGCGGAGGTCCTACACATGACGGCCACCGGCACCCCCACCGGCTACGACGCCTACGCGGCCGCCGATGACTTCACGAGCGGCCGCGTCTTCAACGCCGGCGGGCAGGACTGGGACGACGTCGTGCGGGCGGCGAAGGAGGCGGGCGACGAGCAGCTCGTCATCAACATGGGGCCGCAGCACCCCTCGACGCACGGCGTGCTCCGGCTGATCCTCACGCTCGACGGCGAGACGGTGACCGAGGCCAGGGTGGGCATCGGCTACCTGCACACCGGCATCGAGAAGAACATGGAGTACCGGACGTGGACGCAGGGCTCCACGTTCTGCACCCGCATGGACTACCTGGCGCCGATCTTCAACGAGACGGCGTACTGCCTGGGCGTCGAGCGGCTGCTCGGCATCACCGACCAGATCCCCGAGCGCGCCCAGGTCATCCGCGTGATGATGATGGAGCTGAACCGGATCTCCTCGCATCTGGTCGCGATCGCCACGTTCGGCCTCGAGCTGGGCGCGACCACGGTGATGCTCAACGGCTTCATCGAGCGCGAGTACACCCTCGACATCTTCGAGCTGGTCACCGGGCTGCGGATGAACCACGCCTACGTCCGCCCGGGCGGGGTGGCCCAGGACCTGCCGCCCGGCGCGATCGACCGCATCCAGGAGTACCTCCACCGGATGCCGAGGCGGCTCAGGCAGATGCGCAAGCTGCTCGACGCCAACCCGGTGTACCTCGCCCGCACCCGCGACGTCGCCTACCTCGACCTGACCGGGTGCATGTCGCTCGGCGTGACGGGCCCGATGCTGCGGGCCGCCGGGCTGCCGTGGGACCTGCGCAAGGCGCAGCCCTACTGCGGCTATGAGACCTACGAGTTCGACGTGCACACCGAGGACACCTGCGACGTGTACGGCCGCTATCTCGTGCGGATGGCCGAGATGGAAGAGTCACTCAAGATCATCGAGCAGTGCCTCGACCGGCTGACCTCCGGGTCGGCCAGGTCCGGCCCGGTCATGGTCGAGGACAAGAAGGTGGGCTGGCCGGCCCAGCTCGCCATCGGCACCGACGGCATGGGCAACTCGCCCGCCCACATCGCGCACATCATGGGCACGTCGATGGAGGCCCTGATCCATCACTTCAAGCTGGTGACCGAGGGGTTCCGGGTGCCGGCCGGCCAGGCGTACGCGGCCGTGGAGTCGCCGCGCGGTGAGCTCGGCGTGCACGTGGTGAGCGACGGCGGCACACGGCCGTACCGAGCCCACTTCCGCGACCCGTCGTTCACCAACCTGCAGACCGTCCCCGCCCTGGCGGAGGGCGGCATGGTGGCCGACGTGATCGCGGCGGTGGCGTCGATCGACCCGGTGATGGGGGGAGTAGACCGCTGATGGCATTCGAACCGGACGTGGCCGCACGGCTCGAGCGGGACGCGAAGGAGATCATCGCGCGTTATCCGCGGCCCCGGTCGGCGCTGCTTCCGCTGCTGCACCTCGTGCAGGCGGAGGAGGGCCACGTCACCCGGGACGGCGTCGAGTTCTGCGCCACCCAGCTCGGGATCACCCCCGCCCAGGTCGAGGGGGTCGTGACGTTCTACACCATGTACAAGCAGCGGCCCGTCGGCGAATACCACGTCGGGGTCTGCACCAACACGCTGTGCGCGGTGATGGGCGGCGACCAGATCTGGCAGGAGCTGGGCGAGCACCTCGGCGTCGACCACAACGAACCCACCACGGACGGAAAGGTCAGCATCGAGCGGATCGAGTGCAACGCGGCCTGCGACTACGCCCCGGTGATGACGGTCAACTGGGAGTTCTTCGACAACATGACCCCCGAGAAGGCCAAGCGGCTGGTCGACGACCTGCGGGCGGGCAAGGCGATCGCGCCGACGCGCGGCGCCGACAGCGTGTGCACCTGGCGGCAGGCGTCGCGGATCCTGGCCGGCTTCCCCGACGGGCGCGCGAACGAGGGCGTCCAGGCCGGCCCCGAGTCGCTGCGCGGTCTGCGCCTGGCCGACGAGCGCGGCTGGACCGCCCCGGAGGCCCCCAAATGAGCACCCTCACACCGATCCTGACGAGGTCGTGGGACCGGGCCGACTCGTTCACCCGCGGCACCTACGAGGACCGCGGCGGCTACCGGGCGCTGCGCACCGCCTTCGGCATGGAACCCGACGCGATCATCACGGCGGTGAAGGACTCCGGGCTGCGCGGCCGCGGCGGCGCGGGCTTCCCCACCGGCATGAAGTGGGGCTTCATCCCGCAGGGCGACGGCAAGCCGCACTACCTGGTGGTCAACGCCGACGAGTCCGAGCCTGGCACCTGCAAAGACGTCCCGCTGATGCTGGCCGACCCGCACCTGCTCATCGAGGGCAGCATCATCACCGCGTACGCGATCCGGGCCCACGTGGCGTTCATCTACGTGCGCGGCGAGGTGCTGCACGTGGTGCGGCGGCTGCAGCAGGCGGTCGCCGAGGCCTACGAGGCCGGCTACCTCGGCACGAACATCCTCGACTCCGGGTACGACCTGGAGCTCGTCGTGCACTGCGGCGCGGGCGCGTACATCTGCGGCGAGGAGACCGCGCTGCTCGACTCGCTCGAGGGCTACCGCGGCCAGCCGCGGCTCAAGCCGCCCTTCCCGGCGATCGCCGGGCTGTACGGCGGGCCGACAGTCATCAACAACGTCGAGTCGATCGCGTCGGTGCCCTCGATCATCGAGCACGGGGCCGAGTGGTTCGCCGGCATGGGCACCGAGAAGTCCAAGGGCTTCGGTATCTTCTCGCTGTCCGGGCACGTCGCCAGGCCCGGCCAGTTCGAGGCGCCGCTCGGCATCACGCTGCGCGAGCTGCTCGACATGGCGGGCGGCATCCGCGCCGGGCACGAGCTGAAGTTCTGGACGCCCGGCGGCTCGTCCACGCCGCTGCTGACCGCCGAGCACCTCGACGTTCCGCTCGACTTCGAGAGCGTGAGCGCGGCGGGCTCCATGCTCGGCACGCGGGCGCTGCAGATCTTCGACGACACGACCTGTGTGGTGCGGGCGGTACTGCGCTGGTCGGAGTTCTACGCGCACGAGTCGTGCGGCAAGTGCACGCCGTGCCGCGAAGGGACGTACTGGTACAAGCTGATGCTGGCCCGGCTGGAGAAGGGGAACGGCACCGAGGAGGATCTCGACACCCTCCTCGACCTGTCGGACAACATCATGGGCCGGGCGTTCTGCGCGCTCGGCGATGGCGCGGTCGCCCCGGTGACGTCGTCGATCCAGTACTTCCGCGACGAATACATCCGGCACTTCGAAAACGGCGGCTGCCCCTTCGATCCGGCCGCCTCGACCGTGTGGGCAGGCACCCAGTGAGCGTGCCGCAGGCGCGCGGTGCGCGCTGGACTGAGCGAGGAACGAGCAAGGGAAGCGCGCACCTAAAGCGCGCCGAGGCTGAGCGGGGAGCACAGAGCGTGCCGCAGGCGCGCGGTGCGCGCTGGACTGAGCGAGGAGCACAGTGACCGCGACGAGCGAGCGTGAGGTGGAACGGCGGGAAGATCTCGTCTCCGTCACCATCGACGGGTTCGAGATCAGCGTGCCGAAGGGGACGCTGATCATCCGGGCCGCCGAACTGCTCGGCATCCAGATTCCGCGTTTTTGCGACCATCCGCTGCTCGACCCCGTCGGGGCCTGCCGGCAGTGCCTGGTGGAGATCCCCGACGCCGGCAACGGCCGCGGCATGCCCAAGCCGCAGGCCTCCTGCACCACCGCCGTCATGCCGGGCATGGTGGTCCAGACGCAGCTGACCTCGCCGGTGGCCGACAAGGCGCAGCACGGCGTGATGGAGATGCTGCTGATCAACCATCCGCTGGACTGCCCGGTCTGCGACAAGGGCGGCGAGTGCCCGCTGCAGAACCAGGCGATGTCCAACGGGCGGGGCGATTCGCGGTACCTGGAGAAGAAGCGAACGTTCGCCAAGCCGGTCGCGCTGTCCACGCAGGTGCTGCTGGACCGCGAGCGGTGTGTCCAGTGCGCCCGCTGCACCCGCTTTTCCGATCAGATCGCCGGGGACGCGTTCATCGAACTGTTCGACCGGGGGGCCAACGAGCAGATCGCCACCGCCGAGGGCAAGCCGTTCCAGTCGTACTTCTCCGGCAACACGGTGCAGATCTGCCCGGTGGGCGCGCTGACCGGGGCCGCGTACCGGTTCCGCGCGCGGCCGTTCGACCTGGTCTCGACGCCGAGCGTCTGCGAGCACTGCGCCTCCGGCTGCGCCCAGCGCACCGATCATCGGCGCGGCAAGGTCACCCGGCGGCTGGCCGGCGACGACCCGCAGGTCAACGAGGAGTGGAACTGCGACAAGGGCCGGTGGGCCTTCCCCTACGCGACCCAGCCGGACCGGCTGCAGACCCCGCTGGTCAGGAACGAGAACGGGGTCTTGGAGCCGGCGTCGTGGCCGGAGGCGCTGACGATCGCCGCGCGGGGGCTGACCGAGGCCAGGGGCCGGGCCGGCGTGCTGACCGGCGGCCGGCTCACCCTCGAGGACGCGTACGCGTACGCCAAGTTCGCCCGGCTCGCCCTCGGCTCCAACGACGTCGACTTCCGCGCGCGGCCGCACTCGCGCGAGGAGGCCGAGTTCATCGCGGCGGCGGTCGCCGGCCGCGGCATCGACGTCTCCTACGCCGACCTCGAGCGGGCCCCGGCCGTGCTGCTCGCGGGCTTCGAGCCCGAGGAGGAGTCGCCGATCGTCTTCCTGCGGCTGCGCAAGGCCGCCCGCAAGGGCGGGCTCCAGGTGTTCGCGCTGGCGCCGTTCGCCACCCGGGGCCTGGAGAAGGTGGCGGGCACGCTGCTGCGCACGCTGCCGGGCGGCGAGGCCGAGGCGCTGGGCCGGCTGATCACCGATGACCGCGCGGACGCGGAGGACTCCCGTAACGGGGCGGCGGCCGCGTCGGCCGAGGCGCTCGCCACCGCGGCCGGGGCGCTGCGGGCGCCCGGTGCCGTGATCATGGTGGGCGAGCGGCTGGCGGCGGTGCCGGGCGCGCTCTCCAGCGCGTTCCGGGTGGCGCAGGTCACCGGCGCGACGCTGGCGTGGGTGCCGCGGCGGGCCGGGGAACGCGGCGCCGTCGAGGCCGGGGCGCTGCCGAACCTGCTGCCGATCGGCCGTCCGGTGACCGACCCGGCCGCCCGCGCCGAAGTCGCCCGCGCCTGGAACGTCGCCGACCTGCCCGCGATCCCGGGCCGAGACACCGGGGGCATCCTCGCCGCCGCGCTCGGCGAGCAGCTGGACGCCCTTGTGATCGCCGGCGTCGACCCCTACGACCTGCCCGATCCGGCGGCGGCGCTGGAGGCGATCGAGGCCACGCCCTTCATCGTGAGCCTCGAACAGCGGGTGAGCGCCGTGACCGACCGGGCCGATGTCGTGCTGCCGGTCGCCGCGGTGGCCGAGAAGCCGGGAACGTTCGTCAACTGGGAGGGGCGGGGCCGTCCGTTCGACGCGGCGCTCAAGGTGCCCGGCATGATGAGCGACCTGCGCGTGCTCGACATGCTCGCGAGCGAGATGGACGTCCATCTGGCGTTGCCCGGCCCCGAGGCGGCGCGCCGCGAGCTCGCCGCGCTCGGCGGCTACCGCGGCACCAGGCCGAGCGCGCCGACCGTCGCCGCGCGGTTGGTGCCGGCCCCCGAGCGGGGCCAGGCGCTGCTGGCCGGGTGGCGGCTGCTGCTCGACGCCGGCCGGATGCAGGACGGCGAGCCGTTCCTGGCGGGCACGGCCAAGCCCGCGACCGCCCGACTCTCGGCCGCGACCGCCGCCGAGAACGAGCTCGGCGAGCGGGTCACCGTGCGCACGGAGCGCGGCTCGATCACGGTCCCGGTCGAGATCGCGGACGTCCCCGAGCGGGTGGTCTGGCTGCCGCTCAACTCCGCCGGCTGCGCGGTGTACCGCGACCTTGGCGTGGGCCCGGGAGCCCTGGTGTCGATCGAGCCGGCGCCGCCCGGTCCGGCGCCGGGCGGAGCGGCGCCGGGCGAGCGGGCGCCGGCGGGTCCAGCGGCGGTCGATCCCGGGGTGAGCGCTCCGCCGCAGGCCGGGCCGGCCGAGGCGGACACGGACGCGGACGCGACCAACGAATCTGGAGGTGCCGCGTGACACCGTGCACCGGCAAGGAGGGGCTGGCCTTCTTCGGGTGCGACCCGTGGTGGCTCATCCTGGGCAAGGGCGTCGTGATCTTCGCCTTCCTGCTGATCAGCGTGCTCATGTGCGTGTGGGCCGAGCGCCGCGTCATCGGCCGGATGCAGCTGCGGCCGGGGCCCAACCGGGCCGGGCCGTTCGGCCTGCTGCAGCCGCTGGCCGACGGCATCAAGGGGGCGCTCAAGGAGGACATCGTCCCCCGCAAGGTCGACAAGCTGGTCTTCTTCATCGCCCCGATCCTCGCCGCCACGCCCGCGTTGATCTCGTTCGCGATCATCCCGCTCGGCCCGGTGGTCTCGATCGCCGGCCACAAGACGCCGCTCCAGCTCACCGACCTGCCGGTCGCTGTGCTGCTCGTGCTGGCCATGTCGTCGGTGGGCGTCTACGGGGTGGTGCTGGCGGGCTGGGCGTCGCGGTCGCCGTACGCCCTGCTGGGCAGCCTGCGGTCGTCCGCGCAGGTGATCTCGTACGAGATCGCGATGGGGCTGTCGTTCGTCGCGGTGTTCCTGTACGCGGGGTCGCTGTCGACCTCGCAGATCGTCGCGGCCCAGGCGGGCGGCGGCAGCGCGTCGTTCTTCAACCTGTTCGAGTTCGACACGCCGTCATGGAACGTGATCGTGCTGTTCCCGTCGTTCGTGATCTACGTCTTCACGATGATGGGCGAATCGAACCGCATCCCGTTCGACCTGCCGGAGGGCGAGGGCGAACTGGTCGCCGGCTACCACACCGAGTACTCGTCGCTGAAGTTCCTGATGTTCTACCTCGCCGAGTACATCAACATGGTGACGCTGTCGGCGCTGGCGACCACGCTGTTCCTCGGCGGCTGGCGGGCCCCGGCGCCGATCAGCACGGTGTGGGCGGGCGCCAACCAGGGCTGGTGGCCGCTGCTGTGGTTCTTGGCCAAGCTGGTGCTGTTCATCTTCTTCTTCATCTGGCTGCGCGCGGCGCTGCCGCGCGTCCGCTACGACCAGCTGATGAAGCTCGGCTGGAAGATCCTCATCCCGATCTCGCTCGGCTGGATCCTGCTGGTCGCCACCCTCCGCGCGCTGCGCAACAACGGGGCCGACACCTCGGCGTACCTGGTCGTGGCCGGCGTCGTCGTGCTGATCCTGCTGGTCGGCTCCTTCCTCTGGGACTCGGTCAAGGGCCCGCGCCCCGCGCCGGCGGAACCGTCCGTCCCGGTCAGACCGTCCGCGGGGGGAGAGCTGTCGGCTGAACGTGCCGAACGCGCCGAACGTGCCGTGCCGGCCGAACCGCCGCCCGGCGCCTTCCCCGTCCCGCCGCTGGACGCCCCGCATTACCACGGTAAGGAGGTCCCCAGTGGGCTTCACTGACTTCCTGAGCCCGGTCAAGGGCTTCGGCGTCGCCTTCCATCAGTTGTTCTCGAAGGTCGAGACCGTCGAGTACCCCGAGGTCAAAAAACCGACCGCGCCGCGTTTCCACGGCCGCCACCAGCTGAACCGCTGGCCGGACGGGCTGGAAAAGTGCATCGGCTGCGAGCTGTGCGCGTGGGCCTGCCCCGCGGACGCGATCTATGTCGAGGGCGCCGACAACACCGAAGAGGAGCGGTACTCCCCTGGCGAGCGCTATGGCCGGACCTACCAGATCAACTACCTGCGCTGCATCCTCTGTGGGTTGTGCATCGAGGCGTGTCCGACCAGAGCGCTCACGATGACCAACGAATACGAGCTCGCCGATGACAGCAGAGAAAGCCTTATTTACACCAAAGAAATGCTCCTCGCTCCGCTGAGGGAAGGCATGGAGGCGCCGCCGCACCCCATGCGGCTCGGCGGGAGCGAAGAGGACTACTACCGGCTCGGTCTCAAGGACGGTGAGTCCGACTGATGTTCTGGTTGATCGCCGTGGTGTCGGTGTCCGCCGCGCTCGGCATGATCTTCGCGCGCAAGGCTGTCTACTGCGCGCTGATGCTGGCCGTGGTGATGCTCGCGCTGGCCACTTCGTACGCCGTGTTGGACGCGCCGTTCCTCGCCTTCGTCCAGGTGATCGTGTACACCGGCGCGGTGCTGATGCTGTTCCTGTTCGTGATCATGCTGGTCGGGGTGAGCTCGACCGACTCGCTGGTCGAGACGATACGCGGGCAGCGGCTGCTGGCCGGGATCGTCGGCGTCGGCTTCATCGTGCTGCTGGTCATCGGCCTCGCCCAGGCGACGCTGCCGCGGGCCAGGGGACTGGCCGGCCCCAACCGGGACGGCAACGTCTTCGGCCTGGCGGGCCTGGTCTTCACCAAGTACGTGTTCGCCTTCGAGGTGACGAGCGCGCTGCTGATCACCGCGGCGCTCGGCGCCATGGTGCTCGCGCACCGGGAACGTACGACGCCCAAGCCCACCCAAAAGGAGCTGTCCAGGCGGCGCTTCGAGAGCGGGCGGCACCCCGCCCCGCTTCCCGGGCCCGGCACGTACGCCCGGCACAACGCGGTGGACATGCCGGCCCTGCTGCCCGACGGCTCGGTCTCCGAGCTGTCGGTCAACCCCGTGATCGGGGGCCGGCCCGAGACCAGCGTGTCGCTGCACACCGACCTGGAGGGCGAGAGCGAGCGGCAGGCGGTCGAGGATGACGTGGCCGCCGTCCGGGCCGCGACCGTCAGGGGCGAGGCCGGCGCGGGCCAGGACGAGCGGGAGACGCCATGAACTACGTGATCTTGTCGGCCATCCTGTTCACCATCGGCGCGCTCGGCGTGCTCATCAGGCGCAACGCCCTCGTGGTGTTCATGTGCGTCGAGCTCATGCTCAACGCCGCGAACCTGGCGTTCGTGAGCTTCGCCCGGGTGAACGGCAACCTCGACGGACAGGTCATCGCCTTCTTCGTGATGGTCGTGGCGGCCGCCGAGGTCGTGGTGGGCTTGGCGATCATTATGACGATCTTCCGTAGCCGCAGGTCCTCGTCGGTCGATGACGCGAACCTGCTGAAGTACTAGACGGAAGCACAAGACGTACGAGCTGACGCACTAGACGCATTAGACGTACTAGACGTACTGAGGGTGGACATGCACGCAACGCAGGCCGAGGGCGTCCAGTCCCTGGCGTGGCTGCTCATCGCGCTGCCGCTGGCGAGCGCCGCCGTGTTGTTGCTCGGCGGCCGCCGCACCGACAAGTGGGGCCACCTGCTGGGCTGCGCGACGCCCCTGGCCGGCTTCGGCATCGGCGTGGCGGCGTTCTTCCAGATGCTCGGCTACGGCGCCGAGGAGCGGGCCCGGACGCTGCATCTGTACGACTGGATCGAGGTCGGCCGGTTCAGCGTCGATGTGGGGCTGCTGCTCGACCCGCTGTCCATCAGCTTCGTGCTGCTGATCACCGGCGTCGGCTCGCTGATCCACATCTACTCGATCGGCTACATGTCCCACGACACCGATCGGCGCCGGTTCTTCGCGTACCTGAACCTGTTCATCGCGGCGATGCTGCTGCTGGTGCTGGCCGACAACTTCCTCGCCCTGTACGTCGGGTGGGAGGGCGTCGGCCTCGCCTCCTACCTGCTCATCGGCTTCTGGCAGCACAAGCCGTCGGCGGCGGTGGCGGCGAAGAAGGCGTTCGTCGTCAACCGGGTCGGCGACTTCGGGCTGTCGGTCGCGATCATGCTGATGTTCTCGGCGTTCGGCGTGGTCTCCTTCACCGGGGTCTTCGGCGCGGTGGAGGGGGCGAGCAAGGGGCTGGTCACCGCGGTCGGGCTGCTGTTGCTGCTCGGCGCGTGCGGCAAGTCCGCGCAGTTGCCGCTGCAGTCGTGGCTGCTGGACGCGATGGAGGGCCCCACCCCGGTGTCGGCGCTGATCCATGCGGCCACGATGGTGACGGCCGGCGTCTACCTGATCGTGCGGTCTGCCCCGATCTTCGACCTGTCGCCGGACGCGCGGCTGGTGGTGACGATCGTCGGCGCGGTGACGCTGCTGTTCGGTGCGATCATCGGTTGCGCGAAGGACGACATCAAGAAGGGCCTGGCCGGCTCGACGATGTCGCAGATCGGCTACATGATCCTCGCGGCCGGGCTGGGCCCGGTGGGATACGCGTTCGCCATCATGCACCTGCTGACGCACGGCTTCTTCAAGGCGGGCCTGTTCCTCGGCGCCGGATCGGTCATGCACGGCATGAACGACGAAGTCGACATGCGGCGATATGGCGGGCTTTATCGGGTTATGCCGTGGACGTTCGTCACGTTCGGGTTCGGCTACCTGGCGCTCATCGGAATTCCGCCGTTCTCCGGCTTCTTCTCCAAGGACAAGATCATCGAGGCGGCGTTCGACAAGGGCGGAACCTCGGGCTGGATCCTGGGGACCTGCGCGCTGCTCGGCGCCGGCATCACCGCGTACTACATGACGCGGATGGTGGTGATGACCTTCTTCGGCGAGCGCCGCTGGGCCGACGACGCCCATCCGCACGAGTCGCCCAGCGTCATGATCGGACCGATGGTCCTGCTCGCGCTCGGCTCGATCTTCGCGGGCTTCCTGCTCACGCTCGGCGCCCGCTTCCAGGACTTCCTCGCGCCGGTGGTCGGCGAGGCGCCGGAGCGCGGCGTGCACGCGATCTCTCCGCTGGTGCTGACGCTCATCACCTTGGTGGTGGTGATCGGCGGCTCGATCGCCGCGTACCTGCAGTACGGCCGGCGCCCGGTGCCGGCGGTGGCGCCCGCCGGCTCGTTCGCCACGGTGGCCGCCCGCAAGGACCTGTACGGCGACGCGCTCAACGAGTCGCTCATCATGCGGCCGGGGCAGTGGCTGACCCGCCTGACGGTGTTCTTCGACAGCCGCGGCGTCGACGGCCTGGTCAACACGGTCGCCGCCACGATCGGCGGCACGTCGGGCCGGGTCCGGCGGCTGCAGACCGGCTTCGTCCGGACATACGCGCTGTCCATGTTCTTCGGAGCGGCGCTCGTCATCGGCGCCCTGCTCGTGGTGCGACTGTGAGCGGGCACGGGCACGGGGGGTGCCGATGAAAGCCAACGAGACAGACAACCCGCCCAGCGTGCGGAGTGAACGAAAGGCTCGCCGATGCTGACCGCCCTCATCGCGATCCCGGCGCTCGGGGCCGTGCTCGTCGCGCTGCTGCCCAGGGGCGCCGACGCGCTGGCCAAGTGGGCGGCGTTCGCCGTCTCGATCGTCGTGGCGGCGCTGACGCTGGTCATGGCGGTCCAGTTCGAGGCGAACGGGCCGCGGTTCCAGTTCAACCAGTCGTACTGGTGGATCGAGCAGTTCGGCGTGCACTGGGCGGTCGGCGTCGACGGCGTCGCGCTGGTCCTCATCGGGCTGTCGGTCATCTTGGTGCCGGTGGTGGTGCTGGCCTCGTGGACCGACGCCGACCGGTCGGGCGCCTCCGAGACGCCTGAGGCGCCGCTGCCCAAGCGATCGGTGAAGACGTACTTCGCGCTGCTGCTGAGCCTCGAAGCGATGATCATCGGCGTCTTCGCGGCGACCGACCTGTTCCTGTTCTACGTGTTCTTCGAGGCCATGCTCGTCCCGGTGTACTTCATCATCGGGTCCTACGGCGGGCCGCAGCGCTCCTACGCCGCGGTGAAGTTCCTGCTCTACTCGCTGTTCGGCGGGCTGCTCATGCTGGCCGCCGTGATCGCGCTGTACGTGATGTCGGACGCGAACTCGTTCCTGCTCAGCGACCTGGCGAGAGCCGACCTCGACGTCGGCACCGCGAGGTGGCTGTTCCTTGGCTTCTTCATCGCCTTCGCCATCAAGGCGCCGCTTGTGCCGTTCCACACCTGGTTGCCCGACGCCGCCGGGCAGGCGCCGGCGGGCGCGCTCGTGCTCGTCGTCGGCGTCCTCGACAAGGTCGGCACGTACGGGATGCTGCGCCTGTGCCTGGAGCTGTTCCCCGAGGCGTCGAGGTGGTTCACCCCCGTGGTGCTCACGCTCGCGGTGGCCGGGATCGTGTACGGGGCCGTCTTGGCGATCGGGCAGGTGGATCTGAAGCGGCTGATCGCCTACACGTCGATCTCGCACTTCGGCTTCATCGCGCTCGGCATCTTCGCGATGACCTCGCAGGGGCAGTCCGGGGCGACGTTGTACATGGTCAACCACGGGTTCTCCACCGGGTTGCTGTTCCTGATCGCCGGGTTCATGATCACGCGACGCGGGTCGGCCAGGATCGACGCGTACGGCGGCGTGCAGAAGGTGGCGCCGCTGCTCGCTGGCACCTTCCTCATCGCCGGGCTGTCCGGCCTCGGCCTGCCGGGGCTGTCGTCGTTCGTGAGCGAGTTCCTGGTGCTGGTCGGCACGTTCACCCGCTATGAGGTGGTGGCCGTGATCGGGACCGTCGGGATCATCCTGGCCGCCGTCTACATCCTGTGGATGTATCAGCGGACCATGAACGGCCCGACCGTGGAAAAGGTCAAAGGCATGCGCGACCTGTCGGGGCGGGAGATCGTCGCGGTGGCGCCCATCGTCGCCCTCATCGTCGGGCTCGGCTTCTTCCCTCAACCGGTCCTCGATGTGATCAACCCCTCGGTGCGGCAGACGCTGAGCCGGGTGCAGATGCAAGATCCACAACCCACCGTGGCGAATGTCGTCCAGCAGGGAGAGCGGCCGTGAGCGTGACCGCCCCCGCGGAGCCAGTGACGCAGCCAGTGACAAGGATGAGCGACCGATGAACGCCGTACATGTGCTCGCGGCCCCGGAGATCCACGCCCCGCCCGTGGAGTTCAAGCAGCTCGCCCCGATGCTGATCGTCTTCTGCGCCGCCATCGTGGGCGTGCTCGTCGAGGCGTTCGTCGCGCGCGGCTCGCGCTATGCCGTGCAGTTCCCGCTGGCCCTCGTCGGGCTGGCGGTCGGCTTCGGCTGGACGCTGTGGCTGGGCTTTTCCAACAAGCCGTTCCACGCGGCGGCGAGCGGAGCGGTCGCGGTCGACGGGCCGACCCTGTTCATCCAGGGCACGATCCTGGTGCTGGCGATGCTGAGCCTGCTGCTGATCGCCGAGCGGGAGCAGGGCGCGTTCACCGCGCAGGCCGCCGCGCTGCCCGGCAGCGAGGCCGAGCAGGAGAGCATGGCGGGCGGCGCGCTCCAGACGGAGATCTTTCCGCTGACGCTGTTCGCGGTGGGCGGCATGATGCTCTTCCCGGCCGCCAACGACCTGCTGACGATGTTCGTGGGACTCGAGGTCATGTCGCTGCCGCTGTATCTGCTGTGCGGGCTGGCCCGGCGACGCCGGCTGCTCTCGCAGGAGGCGGCGGTCAAGTACTTCCTGCTCGGCGCGTTCTCCTCGGCGTTCTTCCTGTACGGCACGGCGCTGCTGTACGGCTATGCCGGTTCGGTTCGGCTGTCCAGCATCTCGGCCGCGCTGAGCCGGTCGGGCAGCAGCGAGACGTTGCTGCTGGCGGGGGTGGCGCTGCTGTCGGTCGGGCTGCTGTTCAAGATCGGCGCGGTGCCGTTCCACCCGTGGAAGCCGGACGTCTACCAGGGCGCCCCGACGCCGATCACCGCGCTGATGGCCTCGTGCACGGTGGTGGCCGCGGTGGGTGCCGCGCTCCGGGTCTTCTACGTCGGGTTCGAGGCGCTGCGCTGGGACTGGCGGCCGATGATGTGGGGCGTGGCGATCCTCACCATGATCGTCGGTGCGGTGGTCGCCATCACACAGACCGATATCAAGCGCATGCTCGCCTACTCGTCGATCGCGCACGGCGGTTTCCTGCTGACCGGCATCGTGGCCACCTCGGAGAACGGGCTGTCCGCCACGCTCTTCTACCTGGCGGCCTACGGCTTCACCACGGTCGGCGCGTTCGCCATCGTGACCATGGTGCGCGACACCGCGGGCGAGGCCGGGCACCTGGGGCGCTGGGCGGGGCTGGGCCGGCGGTCGCCGTTGATCGCCGGCATCTTCGCGTTCTTCCTGCTTGCCTTCGCCGGTATCCCGCTGACCAGCGGATTTACCGGGAAATTTGCGGTATTTCGGGCGGCCGCGGACGGCGGCGCGGTGCCGCTGGTGATCGTCGGCGTGGTGTCGTCCGCGATCGCCGCGTTCTTCTACGTACGCGTCATCGTGGTCATGTTCTTCAGCGAGCCCGAGCCCGACGCCCCGAGCGTGGTGACCACCGTCACGACCACGACCGCGGTGGCGCTCGGTCTGGCGGCTACTGTGGTACTCGGCGTGCTCCCACAGCCCATGCTCGACCTGGCCGGGCATGCCGCGACGCAGTTGTTCGTACGGTAGGGGGAACGACAGTGGTGAGTGGTGCCGTTCCGCTCGGATTGCCGGTCGACGGCGCGCTCGCGGATGACGTACAGGAGCGACTCGGTTTCGTCGAGGATCTGCTGCTGAGCTCGGTGCGCAGCGACGACGCGCTGCTCGCCGAGGCGTCCAAACACCTGATGGAGGCGGGCGGAAAGCGGTTCCGCCCGATGCTCGTGCTGCTCGCCTCCCACTTCGGCAATCCGGCGGCGCCGGGCGTCATCGTGGCGGCGGTCGTGGTCGAGCTGACCCACCTGGCCACCCTCTACCACGATGACGTGATGGACGAGGCGGTGCTGCGCCGCGGCGAGGTCTCGGCGAACTCCCGCTGGACCAACACGATCGCGATTCTCACCGGCGACTATCTGTTCGCCCGGGCGTCCGACCTGCTCGCCGACCTCGGACCCGAAGCCGTGCGGATCCAGGCCCGCACGTTCTCCAGGTTGGTCCAAGGACAGATCCGGGAGACGATCGGCCCGAGCGCCGACGCCGACCCGCTCAAGCACTACCTGCAGGTCGTCGCCGACAAGACCGCCTCGCTGATCGCGACGTCGGGCCAGTTCGGCGCGCTGATGGCGGGCGCTCCGCCGCACGTGGTCGACACCGTCACCTCGGCTTGCGAGAAGATCGGCGTCGCGTTCCAGCTTTCGGACGACATCATCGACATCGCGGCGGAGTCCCACGAGTCCGGCAAGACGCCGGGCACCGACCTGCGCGAAGGCATCCACACGCTGCCCGTTCTGCACGTACTGGCCGCGCAGGACCGGCGCGACCGGCGGCTGCGCGAGCTGCTGCGCGAGACGGATCTGTCCGACGACGCCCTGCACGCCGAGGCGCTCGGGCTGTTGCGCGTCCACCCGGCCATGGACCGGGCGCGCGCCGATCTGCGCCGCTGGACCGAGGACGCCCGCACCGAGCTGGGCACGCTGCCCGACGTACCGGCGCGCGCGGCCTTCGAAGCGCTCTGCGACTACGTGGTCTCGCGCACCGGCTGAGGAGCGATCCGTGACTGCGCGGCCCGCGCCGCGGCTTCTCGGCCTCGCGCCGTGCCGCCCCGTGCGCGCAGGCCGTCGGCCGTGAGGATCACCAACGCGGCCCAGACGAGCAGGAAACCGATCCAGCGGCTGGCGGGCATGTCCTCGTGCTGGATGAACAGGCCGATGAGGAACTGCATCACGGGGGCGATGTACTGCATCATGCCGATCGCGGTCAGCGGCACCCGAGTCGCCGCGCCGTTGAACAGCAGCAGTGGCACAACAGTGATCGCGCCGGCCCCGGCCAGCAGCGCCGCATGGCCGGCGCCCCCGTGGCCGAAGGTCCCCGTGCCCTGTCCCTCCAGCGTCCCGAGATAGATCAACGCCGGGACGAACAGCACGAGCGTCTCGATCGTGAGGCTCTCCGCGGAGGGCATGTTGGCGGTCTTCTTGAGCAGACCGTACGTACCGAACGCGCCGGCGAGAACGAGCGCGATCCACGGCAGCCGCCCGTAGTCGACCGTGAGCACGATGACGGCCACCGCGCCGAGCCCGACCGCCGCCCACTGCCACGGGCGCAGCCGCTCGCGGAAGATGACCACGCCCATCAACACGCTGATCAGCGGGTTGATGAAGTAGCCGAGCGCGGCCTCGAGGGTGTGCCCGGTGTTCACGGCGTAGATGTAGGTGCACCAGTTGCCGGTGATGACCAGGGCGGCCAGCGTCAGCAGGCCCAGCCGCCGCGGCGTCAGCCGCCGCACCCACGACCAGTTGCGCGCCACCAGCAGGATCGCCACCATGACGACCAGCGACCAGAGCATCCGGTGCGCGACGATCTCCACCGCACCGGCGGGCTTGAGCAACGGAAAGTAGAGCGGAAACAGACCCCACAGCCCGTACGCCGCGAGCCCGTAGATGATCCCGCGACGCACCTCAGGCATACGGCGATCCTACCGAACGTAATGAGTCATTTCACTCCTTACTGATGTCTACGGCGGTATCCCCACACATCGCCGACGCACCCCCACGCGCGTACCTCATGGGCCGCCGGCCGGGTTAGCCTGGACACGTGTTCGGTTTTGGGAAGTCACAGATGGTCGCTCCCGACAAGGCGCTGCCGGGACGCGAGGTGCCCCTGCCCATCCCGCCGCGCCACGAGGTGCTCGGCGGTCCGCTGGCCCCGCCCTACCCGGAGGGCTCGGCCATCGCCGAGTTCGCCCTCGGCTGCTTTTGGGGCGCCGAGCGGAAGTTCTGGCAAACCCCGGGCGTGCTGTCCACCGCCGTGGGCTACGCGGGCGGCTACACGCCCAACCCCACCTACGAAGAGGTCTGCTCCGGCCAGACCGGCCACGCCGAGACGGTCCGCGTCGTCTACGACCCCGCACAGATCTCCTACGAGCAACTGCTGCGCGTCTTCTGGGAGGCGCACGACCCCACCCAGGGCATGCGCCAGGGCAACGACGTCGGCACCCAGTACCGCTCGGCCGTCTTCTACCGCACCGACGCCGAGCGCGCCGCCGCCATCGCCTCCCGCGAGGCCTACCAAAAGGTCCTCGCCGACCACGGCTACGGCGACATCACCACCGAGATCGTCCCCGCCACCGACTTCTTCTTCGCCGAGGACTACCACCAGCAGTACCTCCACAAGGTCCCAGGCGGCTACTGCGGCCTCGGCGGCACCGGCGTCTCCTGCCCCATCGGCGTAGCCCCCGCCGACAGCTAAGCGAGCGGTGGATGAACCAGTCCGGCACAGGTCTGTCGGGCCGCGAGACCCGGGGGACGATCCGGCTGATCTTCGAGCTGCTTCCCGCGTCGCATCGGGACCCGTTTCGCGGTCTCGTCGGCGATCGGAGAGCAGGCTGAGTCAGGTCGAACGCGGGCACCGGTCGACGTCCGCGTCCGGCCGCCTGGAGGTGTCACAGCGACTTGGAGCAGCAGAGCACTCCCGCGAGTCTTAGCGCGGCTCGCCCAGGGCCTGTCTGATCGTCTTGAGGTTGTGATCGTCCAGCCCGGCACGATCTAGCTCCACAGTCGGAACCCAGCGGAAATCCTGGTCAGGTTCGGGCAGGACCACGTGGAAATCGAGAGGACGCACCAGGAAGTTGTTCTGGATGTTGTCGACCGGTTGCCCCTCGAACTCACTGGTGAAACCCGAACACCCCGTGAAGCGCCGCACCTTTCCAGACAGGCCGGTTTCCTCTTTAAGTTCGCGCAGTACGGCCTCTTCGGGATCCTCATCCAGGTCCAATTTTCCGCAGGGGACACCCCACACCCCGGGCAGGAAACTCTCCCTCATACTGCGCCGGACCAGTAGTACGTGATCGTTATGAAGGACGACAGCAGCGGCGAGGGTGTTCTGGCGCATGGCGTTCACCTCCGTTGTCACCACCATCCGACAGCACGGCACGATAGGCCCACGGTACGCCGCGCGCTCTTGCTACGGCCAATATGGCGCCGGCGGTTTCCACCAGGAACGGAACCATTCACTCGAGGACGGTGTGACCCTTACCCTTTCCTCAGAGGTTCCCGGAGATTCCTTGCCCTCGGCGGACCGAGGGCGGCGAGGAGCTTACCGCGTTGACGCTGAACACTCAGGCGGAACAGCGGGGCGCGCTCTGGCGTACCGCGATCGCCCGGCGCTCGGGCTCGGCGGCCCGTGGCCTGACCAGACTCGGGCCCCTGATCGTAGCGCTCGGGGTGGCTAAGGGGCTGCTCGACTACCTTCCGTCCGGCCTGTCGGCGAACGCCATGCGGTACCTGCTCGCGATCGCCGGCGCCCTCGCGGCCGGCTGTCTGACCGCGTTGGCCGGGCTTGTTCTGGATCGCCGCCGCCGGCGTGAGGAATCGTATGAATCCAGTCCTGTGCCGGCCATGCTCAGCGAAAACGCGCGCGAGGCACTGCTCGACTGCCAGGTCGTGGTGGACGACCCCGCCGCAGGCCTGCTCACCGGCTGGTCGCACTTCATCGAGGAGGCTCGGATCGGGGTACGGCCGACCGCGATCGGCACCGCCTACGGTCTGAAGATCTGCCTGACCATCGACTCCGCCGACGGCAGACCCGACTGCGCCGCCCTGGCCACCACGCTGTGGCGGCTGCAACTCCCCGATGGAGGCTGGGCGGCGCGTACCCAGACCCGAATAGGACGGCCCGAAGTGACGGCCCTGGTCCTGGGGGCGTTGAGTCGATCCAGTGGAGACATGGCCCGACTGGCTTCGGCCGTGCGGTCATTCGAGCTGACCCTGGACCGTGACAGCGACCCGGAGGGCATGGCGCGGACCTATGTCGTGTCCTCGGCACTGTCCGGCCTGTTACGTTTCGCCCCAGACTCGCCGCGGGTCACGGAACTGCGGCGCAGCCTCATCTCGGGGGCGATACGCGACCCGGGGCCGAGTTCCCTCCTGTGCTGGGCGGACGAACTGTCCGGCGGTCAGAACCATGAGCTGATCCCCTCCGTACCGCACACAGCCCGGGCAGTCATCGCGCTGGCGCGCGCCGCACGGGTCCATCCAGCCGACAATTCCGAACAGATCACCGTGCGCGAGGCGCTGCAGTGGCTGGTCCGCAACGGTGGAGTCGAGCCGCAGACCGAGCAGATCCGCCGCGTCCTCCCCGACGATCAACGGGAGTCGCTGACGGTCCGGCACTTCACCGCGGCCTGGGTCGCCAAGGCGCTGCTGTGTGGGGAGGCTGAGAACCGCGCCGCCGAAGGAGAGGAGTTGCTGAGGCGAGCGATTCGCCGGGTCTGGGGGGAGCAGGACGGCGGTATCTGGCGGTGGGGGAACGGGCAGCATCCGCTATGGATGACCTACCAGGGGCTGACGGCCGTCCGGGCCCATCTGCTGAGCACCGGCACGCGGCCGTGAGTTCGTGGTACGACGAGGTCCGGACTTCACTGCGAGACCCCGCCCAGATCCGTCCGACCCTGGCGCGAGCCGCGGCCGTCCAGCCCCTGTCCGAGCTGGTCGAGTGCCTCCTCGAACGCCCAGACGAGTTGGAACGCTGCGCCCGATGGTCGTTTGTGCACACTTTGGGTTTTGAGAAACTTGTCCTGATCGCCGCTCCGCCGCTGTTCATGCTGCGCCTGCACCTGTGGCGGCCAGGCGTACCCAACCTGCGGCACGTTCACAACCATCGCGCCGACATCGCCTCGGCAGTGGTGCGCGGCCGCCTCGACAAACGCCTCTACCGGCGGGTGGGAACGGGGATTCCCTTCATCGAGTACCGCGAGCACAACTTCGGACACGCGTGGGGGCTGTATCCCGTGGGGCCCGCCGAGTTGGAGGTCGTCACCTCGGACCGGATCGGGCCGGGTCAGATCTACGACTTGCCGACCACCGCACTGCACCAGGTCGATCCTCACCCGAGCGACACGACGGTCACGCTCTTCGTCGAGATGGCCAAGACATGCTCGACCACACAGGTCTTCGCGCCGGTCAGCGAGCCGCTACCGCAGCGCACCGACAAGTCCCCGCTCGACGGCGAGGCCCTACGGCGGCGTCTGAGACTGGCTCTGACCGACCTCGGCTGAGAGCCAGGCCGACGGCTCCGGCGCGGGCTGCGGGTACGGGTCGGCCAGGCTGCCGGACCGCGTGTTCTGTAGGAGGCTGACATGCGACGACCCCGTCCGGGCCGTACGGCGGGGACGGGGTCGTCTCAATGGTCAGAGCGGGCGCCGGACTTGTAGCTCGTCGTAGGTGTCGAGCTTGCTGTTGAAGAGGGAAGCGGCCTGCTGACCGGACTGGCCGGTCCACCGCAGCAGCGTCGCCGTCGCCTGCGACTTCTGGT
Organism: Streptosporangiaceae bacterium; assembly: GCA_035765195.1. Classification (GTDB taxonomy): domain Bacteria; phylum Actinomycetota; class Actinomycetes; order Streptosporangiales; family Streptosporangiaceae; genus CALAED01. The sequence goes on along the minus strand of DASTYC010000001.1, from coordinate 59,013 downwards.
CGGCGGGCAGTTGGGCGATCAGGCGCCCGCTGTGGTTGAGCCCGGCCACGTTGTACCAGAAGGAGTCCCGCGAGCCCGGCCCCAGCCGGAACGGCTCGGCGCCCCACGGGTCGTTCTGGCCGTACAGGAACATCAGACGCGTACCGTGGTGCCGCACCCAGCTGTCGACGTCGGCCATGACGCGCGGGTCGAACCGCATGGAGATGTCGGCCGGCACGTACGAGCGCGGCTGGTAGATGCCCGGGTAGTTGAGCAGTCCGGCGAGGTTCTTGAACTTCGGCGAGGGCCAGCCCAACTGTGTGCCCGCCTGGTAGTAGTACGGGATGAACGGGTCGAGGCCCTGGTCGGTGTAGAACGTCAGGCCCGCGATCTGATCGACGTAGGCGTACAGCTCATCTGTGGTCACCGTGGCCGGGTCGGGGACGTCGGCACAGGCGGCCTGCAGGTTGAACTGCCAAAAGCCCCATTCGAAGTCCATCACCGAGTTCTCGAACGCCCGGTCGGCCGTCCTGAGAATGTTGAAGGTGAGACCGGACTCCTTGGCCACGGTCTCCAGGCGCGCCACCATCTCGGTCCGCCGCCGCAGCGCCTCGGCGGCCAGGTCCTTCAGCCTCTGGCGGCACACCGGGTCGTTGCCGACGGTCCTGAAGAACCGGTCATAGGCCGCGTCCGCCTTGTTGTCGACGTCGTTGGGCGCCACGTAGGCGACGACGCCATCGAGGTCACGGGGGTAGAAGCGAGCGTGGTAGACCGACGCCATCCCGCCCTTGCTGGCGCCCGTGGAGATCCACTTGCCCTGGTAGATCTTCTTCAGGGCGGCGATCAGGCGGTGGTGGTCGGTGGCGGCCTGCCAGATGTCCAGCTTCATCCAGTTGGCGGGGGCGGGTCGCGAAGGCGTGAAGAAGCGCTGCTCGACCGAGATCTGGTTGCCGTCGACGAGTTGGGTGGGCTCGGAGCGGAACGTCGGAACGTCATTGAGGTTGTAGCCGGTGGTGTGCAGCACCATCGGCCGGCTCGTGGACTTGTGCAGCAGCGTCAGCCGCTGTTCGAACGTGCCTCGTTCGGGATGCCGGTGATCCGCCGGTTGCCGGTAGCTGAGCAGGAAGTAGCGGAAGCCGGGTTCCGTCGGCCGCTCCGCCAGCACCTTCATGCCGGGGATCGCGGTGATGCGCGCCAGGATGTCCTCTTGGCCGGGCGACGCGTGCGCGGCGGCGCCCCCGGTCAGGAACCCCGCGAAGAGCAACCCCGTAAACAACCATCGGATGACATTCCTCATTTGGCCCTCTTTGTCATATATCAGCCGATTCGGCGTGACATTAGAGGGCGATGACAGATAAGGCCAGCGGCCGTCTCGATTTGTTACGCATCTGGAATTCGGTCACGCGGCGAGAGGCCACCGGCGGCGACGGCTTTGTCGCGGCGTCGGCAGAGGAGGAGGACCCTTAGCCGGCGTTCTGCTTACTCTTGGTAATGGAATGAATACGATCAGCGATAATGGGCTGGACGGTCGCCCTCCCGATGAGGTCCCCGCCGACCGTACTTCCGCCCGATCGCACCCGATCTGGGGTGCTGTCACGGAAAGAGAGGCAGCATGCTCTCCGTCAAGACCTGCCTGACCACCGCCGTGCTGGTCGTCGGCGCCGGCTTGGCCGCCCCCGCGGCTCCGGCGATGGCGACGGCCACCGGATACTGCTTGGACAGCGGTGGGGACAGATCCCAGCGCAAGGTCCCGGCCTACCTCTGGCACGACTGTTCCGACAGGTCCGCGAATCTGCGGTGGGTCATCCGAAACGGTCAGATCAGGAATGTGGCCACCGGATACTGCCTGGACAGCGGCGGCGACAATTCCCAGCGGAAAGTCCCCGCCTACCTGTGGTACGACTGCTCCAACACCTCATCAAACCTGAAATGGGTCGTCCAAAACGGTCAGATCAAGAACATGTAGGAGACGCACACCCGCCCGACGGGACGCCACAGCGGCGACCCGTCGGGCGAGGCGTTTTATGGATATGGGCCCGAGGTGGCACGCCCGAGATAGGTGACCGAGGGGCCGGAGCCGGCGACCGGGATCTCGTGGAAGCCCAGCCGGTCGTAGAAGGCGCGGGCCGCGGTGTTGGCGGTGGCCAGCCCGAGGTGAACGGCGGGCACGCCCCTGTGCCGCAGCGCGGAGAGAAAGGTCCGCATCAACGCGCGGCCATGGCCTTGACGCTGGTACGGGGGCAGCAGGTCGATGTGCAGATGCGCCGGATAGGCGGCCAACTCCCGAAGCACCATTCGCTCGGGCCTGTGCATGAGGTCCACGATGTTTTCGGTGGGCGTCCGCGGCGTCCCCGCCGGGCGCGGATATCGCGTTTCGAGTCTGGGCAGCCAGTCGGCGCGGTAAGCCGCGACGAACGCTTCGGTATCGGCGGTGCCGAGGATGTAGCCGACCGCGCGTTCGCCGTTGTCGAGGACGAAGGCCAGGTCCGGCTCGAGATGGAGATAGGGACCCGCGTAGACGTTCGGCATCAGATCCTGATCGGGATAGATGTGGCGCGCATCGCCTCCTTCGTGGGCGGTGCGGACGCACACGTCGTACACCGCGGCGCGGTCGTCGAGGCGGTACGGCCGGATCGTCGGTCGGCTCGACATACCGGTCATCATGCGGGCTGCGGCGCGCCGGCCACAACGGTCACTAGCCTGTTGGGGTGAGGGAGACGTGGGCGGCCGTGGATCGGTACATCACCGAGCTGCTCGTGCCGTCGGACGCCGCCCTGGACGCGGCGCTGGAGGCCAGTGCCGCGGGCGAGGCGGCGCGCTGGCCTACGAGCGGCACGACGATCCACGCGTACGGGGCACGCGCCGTCTGTTCGAGGTGATGGCCGCCGAGCCGCGGGTCACCGCGACCGCGGTTCAGACCGTGGGGAGCAAGGGGTACGACGGATTCGTCGTCGCCTTCGTCACCGGGTGATGTCGACGCGTGGCGGAGAGCGCCGGGAGAGGCTCAGCGAAGGGACGGGGCTTCGGTGAGGCAGGCTTCGAAGACGGCGGTGAGGCGGGCGGTGAGCAGTTCGCGGTCGGCGCTGCGCAGGTCGTCGAGGCCGAGCAGGCGCCGCAGGGTGCCGCCGCCCATCAGCACGGAGGCGGCCAGCAGCGCCCGGACCCTGGCGTCGGGGCCGGTCAGTCGGGCGGCGAGCGGGCGGACCATGGCGTTTTCCATGCGTTCGCGGAGCAGAGGCTTGAGCTCGACGCTGCCCACGGAACGGTCGAGCGCGCGCAGGACCGGACTCTCGGCGCCGGTGTGGATCTGTCGTACGACGTGCTCGGCCAGCCGGCGGGGCAGGCCGGCGGCATCCCCGTCGATCACCGCGCGCACCGTGGGCTCGCCCGCGAGGACCTCGGCGAACAGCGCCGACTTCGACCCGAAGTAGCGGTTGATCAGCGCGACGTTGGCGCCGGCGGCCGCGGCGATCATGCGTACGGTGACGTGGTCGTAGCCGTGCTCGGCGAACAGCCGGCGCGCGGCGTCCAGCAGCCGTCGTCTGGTCGCCGCCCTGTCGCGGGGCGGTCGCTCGCCGACGTCACTCAGCCCTGTCATGGGGATTACCGTAGCGAGCTTTGACATGTAAACAAGCGTATACTAGCGTTATGTGTGCAAAGTGCACCTAACCGCCCCCCGAGGACCTCGATGACGCGTGTGACGGCCGACCCGGCAACGGCAGCGGCGGCGGCGCAGCGCGTCAGGTACTCACACCGCGAGGTCCTGCAGATCCTCTCCGCGCTGCTGCTCGCGCTGCTGACCGCCATGGTCTCGACCACGGTGATCGGGACCGCGCTGCCGACGATCGTGGGCGCGCTGGGCGGGCAGGAGCAGCTCTCGTGGGTGGCCAGCGCGGCCCTGCTCACGATGACGGTGTCGACGCCGCTGTGGGGCAAGCTGTCCGACCTCTTCGGACGCAAGCTGATATTCCAGACGGCGCTCGTGACGTTCGTGAGCGGCTCGCTGCTGGCCGGGTTCGCGCCCGCCATCGGCGAACTCATCGCGGGCCGGGCCATCCAGGGGCTCGGCGCCGGCGGCATGTACGCGCTCACCCAGGTGATCCTCGGCGACATCGTGGAGCCACGTGAGCGCGGCAGGTACGCCGGTTACACGGGCGCCGCCTTCGGGGTCGCCACGGTGGCCGGCCCGCTGCTCGGCGGGTTCATCGTGGACACCGACCGGCTCGGCTGGCGCTGGTGCTTCTTCGCCGTCATCCCGCTGGCGGTCGTCGCCTTCGCCGTCATCCAGACCAAGCTCGACCTGCCCCTCGTCAAGCGGAACGCTCGCATCGACTGGCTCGGCGCCGGCGCCGTGACCGGTGGCGCCAGCGCGCTGATGCTGATGCTGTCCATGGGCGGCACGGAGATCGCCTGGTCCTCGCCGCTGACGTACGTCCTGGGCGCGATCTGCGCCGTGCTGCTCCCGGTGGCGATCATCGCCGAACGCCGGGCCGCCGAGCCGATCCTGCCGCCCCGGCTGTTCCGCGACCGTACGTTCGTCTTCGCCAGCCTCGCGTCGGCCTTCACCGGCATGTCCATGTACGCGGTGATGATCTTCATGCCGCAGTACCTGCAGCTCGTCAAGACGATGACCCCCACCGCGTCCGGGCTGATGACGTTGCCCATGGTGATCGGCATGCTCGTCGCCTCGGTCGGCTCAGGCCGGATCGTGACGCGCACCGGCAGGTGGAAGCTCTTCCCCGCGGTCGGCCTGCTGCTGGTCGCGGCGGGCCTGCTGATGCTGTCGCGGTTGGACTCGGGGTCTAGCGACGTGATCATCGGCGTCGACGTCGCCATCGTCGGCATGGGCCTCGGGCTGTCGATGCAGATCCTCATCTTGGCCGCGCAGAACGCCGTACCGCCCGCGGACATGGCGGCCGCCACCTCGGGCGTGGCGTTCTTCCGCGCGCTGGGCGGCGCGATCGGCGTGGCGGCGTTCGGCGCCATCCTCACCAGCCGGTTGCGCGACGAGATGGCCGCCATGCTGCGCGCCGCGCACATCGGCGGGCCGGGTCACATCGACCTGGGCGCACCGGAGTCCATCAGCCGGCTGCCCGCCCCGATCCTGCACATAGTGCATGAATCGTTCACCCGCGCGATGGAGACGGTCTTCATCGTCGGCGTGCCGATCGCCCTGGTCGGCTTCCTCGCCGTGCTCGCGCTGCGGGAATTGCCGCTGCGGTCCGGGCGGAGCAAGGTGCACCTCGACCCCGACTCCTGACAGACTTGAAGGGACAGGCGGGCCACAGCCGGGGCGGCAAGCCGGGCGACGGCCCGATGGCGGCCGGGTAGCGCCGCGGATCCGCAGGTCCGAAAGCCGAAGAGGCGAAAAGCCAAAATTCGAAGAGCCGGAGACATGAAGATCTTGAAGCGGGTTGTGCCCAGGCGGGCAGGACTGGCGGTCATCATCACTCTCGGCGTGGTCGCGGCGGCCGTCGCGCTGACCGGTACCGTGATCGCGTCGTCCGGCAAGACGCACCCGGCGAAGTTCAAGTCTCCGCTGCTCGTCTACCCGGTCACGCAGGTCACCCCGGGCCAGTGCCCGGCCGGCACCCCGGGCATCACCGGCCCCGGCACGCAGGGCCAGACCTGTTACCGGGTGGCCCAGGGCATCGTCATCCGGCGGGTGACCGACATCCACGTGCAGCGCGGCGGCGCCGGCTACGACGTGTCCATGAGCCTGCTGCCCCGCGACAGCAAGTCCTTCGCCGCACTGACCCGCCGGATGACCGGCGGCAGCCTGGCCCTCGTCGTACGCGGCCGCGTCGTCACCGCGCCCAGCGTGTCCGGCCCGATCACCGAAGGGAAGATCCTCATCACCGGCGCCACGCGGCGCGAGGATGCCGACCGGCTGGTCCGCGAGCTCAAGGGGGCCGCCCCGTCGCCGGCGACCACGCCGCCGCTCACCACGCCGAGCGCGCCCGGCGTCACGCCGGGCTTTCCCGGCCTGGGTTCGCCGGCCTCGCCGACCCCCGGCGGCACGGCCCCGCCCGGGTCTACCCCGACGCCGAGCGCGTCGCCGTCGGCTCCTGGTGCGGCGCCGAACTTCCCGCCGCAGCCCGCCCCCGTGCCCTGACCGGCCGCTGACAGGTGCCCATGCCCACCGACCCTCCTCCGCCGCCGGGAGGTCCGCCTCCTCCGCCAGGTCCGCCGCCGTACGGACAGGACCCGTACGGCGCGCCGAACCCCTACTGGTCGCAGCCACCGCCGAACTCCCCGCCCCCGCCGCATGAGCCCCGCAAGCGCAACACCACCGCCATCGTGCTGATCGCCGTCGCCGCGATCGCGGCGACGGCCCTGGTCACCACCGCCATCATGCTCGGAACCGGCATCGGCGACGACGCGTCGCGGTCGGCCATGCCGTTGCGAATCGAGCAGGTGGTCGCGTCGTCGGCCGGCGCCTGTGTGGACGGCGCCGGGGTGCCTTCGTCGGACGGCACGACGTGCTATCAGCTGACCACCGGAGGGCTGACCATCGCCAGGTTCCAGAAGGTCGAGGTGATGCCCTCTGCCGTGAGCCGGGGCTGGTTGATCCTGCTGACCTTGCGGCCCGACGACGGGGTGGCCTTCGAGCGACTCACGACCCAGGTCCACCAGGCGCGGCCGCCGCGCAACCAGCTCGCCCTGGTCGTCGACGGCAGAGTCATCTCCGCGCCCACGGTGCAGGGGCCGATCAGCGGCGGCAAGGTCCAGATCGAAGGCAATTTCACCAGGGACGCCGCGCAGCACATCGCCGATCAGCTCGACGGCTGAGGCCCGAGCGGGAGCCGGGAGCCCGGAGCCGGCAGCCCGGAGCCGCGACGCTACCAGGAGCCGTGTCGTCCCGCGCCGTCGCGAAAGCGCCCCACGTCAGCCAGCCCGGTCGCCTCGATCGTGGCGAGGCCGTGCCTGAGCTCGTTCGCCAGCGCCGCCTCCTCGCTCAACCCCATCGCCTCGATCGCCGAGAGCCGATCGCCGCGTACGCAGACCTGCGGAAAGGCGGCGATGTCGCGCGCCAGTTCCTCGGCGGCGGTGCGAGCGTGGCCGGTCGGCACCAGGCGGTTGGCCAACCCGATGTCGTACGCCTCGGGCGCGCGCACCGGACGACCGGTGAGGATCATGTCCATGGCCCGCGACCGGCCGATGAGGGCGGGCAGTCGTACCGTCCCGCCGTCGATCAACGGCACGCCCCAGCGGCGGCAGAACACGCCGAACACCGCGTCCTGCTCCGCCACTCGCAGGTCGCACCACAGCGCCAGCTCGAGGCCCCCGGCGACGGCGTGTCCGGACACCGCGGCGATGACCGGCTTCGACAGCACCATGCGAGTGGGGCCCATCGGCCCGTCGCCCTCGTACGCGACGCGGTTGGAGCGCTCGCCGCCGATCGCCTTGAGGTCGGCGCCCGCGCAGAACGTGCCGCCGGCGCCGCACAGCACGGCCACCGCCGCGTCCGGATCGGCGTCGAAGGCGCGGAACGCCGCGGCCAACTCGGCCGCAGTCGGCCCGTCGACCGCGTTGCGCACCTCCGGCCGGTTCATGATGACCGTCGTCACCGGGCCCTGCTTTTCCACGTCCACGCTCATGTTCGTCTCCTCCGCCCGCGCTTGTCGGTCCGCACGTCTCCGCCCCCGCCCAGCCGTCCGGCTTCGAGGCCCGGCGTCGAGGGAGCCTAGGACAAAAATCGGCGCCGAGCCCCCTTCAGGGAGCCCGGCGCCGATACGGCGTCGGATGAAGCCGGAGGCGTCAGTCGATGAGCCAGGTGTCGCCGCTGCCGAGCAGGGCCGCGAGGTCGCCTTCGCCCTGGCGCGTGACGGCGTCGTCGAGCTGCTCGCGCATGAGCTCGTCGTACGTCGGCCGGCTCACCTGGCGGAAGATCCCGATCGGGGTGTGCTCGAAGCCGGGCGAGTCGAGCCGCGACAGCGCGAACGCCTGCGACGGGTCGGGGTTGTGCGCGTCGTGCACCACGATGTCGGGCGAGGTCGCCGGCACGATCTCGAAGCCGCCGCTCGCCGAACGCCGCAGCGCCTTTTGGCGGTCGGCGCCGAACACGATGGGCTGCCCGTGCTCGAGCTTGACGGTGATCTCGTCGCGCACCGCCGGGTCCTTCAGCGGCTCGAAGGCGCCGTCGTTGAAGATGTTGCAGTTCTGGTAGATCTCGACGATCGCGGTGCCCTTGTGTTCGGTCGCCGCCCGCAGCACCGACTGCAGGTGCTTGCGGTCGGAGTCGAGCGTCCGCGCGACGAACGACGCCTCGGCGCCAAGCGCGAGCGAGATCGGGTTGAACGGGGAGTCGAGCGAGCCCATCGGCGTGGACTTGGTGATCTTGCCGACCTCGGACGTCGGGGAGTACTGGCCCTTCGTCAGACCGTAGATCCGGTTGTTGAACAGCAGGATCTTCAGGTTGATGTTGCGGCGCAGCGCGTGGATCAGATGGTTGCCGCCGATGGACAGCGCGTCGCCGTCGCCGGTCACCACCCACACCGACAGGTCGGGCCGGGCCGCCGCGAGGCCGGTGGCGATCGCGGGGGCGCGCCCGTGGATCGAGTGGAACCCGTAGGTGTTCATGTAGTACGGGAAGCGGGACGAGCAGCCGATGCCGGAGACGAAGACGATGTTCTCGCGGCGCAGGCCCAGTTCGGGAAGGAAGCCCTGCACGGCCGCGAGGATCGCGTAGTCGCCGCAGCCAGGGCACCAGCGGACCTCTTGGTCGGTCTTGAAATCCTTTGCGGATTGCTTCTCAGCCGTCCTGGGGATCAGTGCCAACCCCCCGGCGGCGATCCCGTTGCCGGATCCGTTCTCGCTTGGTCCCGATCCGTTCGTCCCTGCGTCACTCACTGTCGATCACGTCCTGGATCACGCCCGCGAGCTCTTCCGCCTTGAACGGAAAACCGCGAACACGGTTGTAACTGATGACGTCGATGAGGAATTTGCCCTTGATGAGCAGCGCCAGCTGGCCGAGATTAATTTCGGGCACCAGCACCTTGTCGTACGACTTGAGCACCTCGGCGATGTTCGCCGGGAACGGGTTCAGGTGTCGCAGATGAGCGTGCGCCACCTGGCCGCCGGCCTTGCGCACCCGGCGTACCGCCGCGGCTATCGCACCGTAGGTCGAGCCCCACCCGAGGACGAGGACCTTCGCGCCGGTGCCGTCGGCATCGGCCGGGTCGTCGGCCACGAGCGGCGGGATGTCGTTGGCGATGCCGTCGATCTTGGCCTGGCGCAGCCGGACCATGCGGTCGTGGTTGCCTGAGTCGTAGGAGATGTTGCCCGACACGTCGGCCTTCTCCAGGCCCCCGATGCGATGCTCGAGCCCGGGGGTGCCGGGCAGCGCCCACGGCCGCGCCAGCGTGCCCGGGTCGCGTTTGAACGGCTGGAAGGCGACCCCGCCGCCATCGCCGTTGCCATCGCCCTCGGGGAGGGCCGTGGTGAAGCCGGGCTCGATCTTCGGCAGCGTCGTCACGTCGGGGATCTGCCAGGGCTCGGACCCGTTCGCGAGGTAGCCGTCGGACAGCACGATCACCGGGGTGCGGTACTTCACCGCGATGCGGGCCGCCTCGATCGCGGTGTCGAAGCAGTCGCTCGGCGACTGCGGCGCGAGCACCGGCACGGGCGCCTCGCCGTTGCGGCCGAACATCGCCTGCAGCAGGTCGGCCTGCTCGGTCTTGGTCGGCATGCCGGTGGACGGCCCGGCCCGCTGGATGTCGCACACGATCAGCGGCAGCTCGACGGACACGCCGAGGCCGATCGTCTCGCTCTTGAGCGTCATGCCGGGGCCGGAGGTCGTGGTGACCCCAAGGGCGCCGCCGAACGCGGCGCCGAGCGCCGCGCCGACGCCCGCGATCTCGTCTTCGGCCTGGAACGTTCTCACGCCGAAGCGCTTGTGCTTGGACAGCTCGTGCAGGATGTCCGAGGCGGGGGTGATCGGGTAGGACCCGAGGAACAGCGGCAGCCCGCTTTGCCGGCTGGCCGCGATCAGCCCGTAGGCCAGCGCGAGGTTGCCGGTGATGTTGCGGTATCGGCCGGGCTCCAGCTTCGCCGGCTTGACCTCGTACGACACCGAGAACGCCTCGGTGGTCTCGCCGTAGTTCCAGCCGGCCCGGAAAGCCGCGATGTTGGCCTTCATGATCTCGGGCTTCTTGGCGAACTTCTGCTCCAGGAAGCCGACGGTCGCGTCGGTCGGCCGGTGGTAGAGCCACGAGAGCAGGCCGAGCGCGAACATGTTCTTGGCCCGCTCGGCGTCCTTCTTCGAGATGTCGAACTCTTCGAGCGCCTTGACCGTCATCGACGTCAGCGCCACCGGGTGCACCCGGTAGGCGCCCAGCGACTCGTCGTCAAGCGGGTTGGTCGTGTAGCCCACTTTGGCGAGGTTGCGCTTGGTGAACTCGTCGATGTTGACGATCAGGTCGGCGCCGCGCGGCAGGTCGCCGATGTTGGCCTTGAGGGCGGCCGGGTTCATCGCGACCAGGACGTTGGGCGCGTCGCCGGGCGTCAGGATGTCGTGGTCGGCGAAGTGCAGCTGAAAGCTGGACACCCCCGGAAGGGTGCCGGCCGGGGCTCTGATTTCCGCCGGAAAGTTGGGGAGAGTGGACAGGTCGTTGCCGAATGACGCTGTCTCCTGTGTGAACCGGTCACCGGTCAATTGCATACCGTCGCCAGAGTCGCCGGCGAAGCGGATGATGACGCGGTCGAGTTGCTGGACCTGTTTGGTCACAGAGCAGGACCTCCTCGACGCGCAGCACCGGGCACGGGGGAGGCTTCCGCGGCCACGGCACTACGTTTGCTTACCTCTATGGTATGTCCCGGATCACATTTGTATTCCGGTCTTTCAAGCACTGTGGGAACTTGTGACGCACGTCGCATCGCCATCTGTCCCATGGCATCCCTCGCACGAGGAATCCCACCCCGTTAAACAGGACGTATCACGCTCCGCTGAAGTTCACCGCAACGGCCCATCTTCTCCGACAAGCCGCATGACTAGGTGTACTCCGCAAGATGGAACAAGATGGATGACGCGTGATCCACAAGCGCCCCCACGGCCGACTATAGAGCGCCCGTCAGCCCGCCAGCCCGTGCCTTGGCAAGAACGTGCCGCGTGTCGTGCTACCCAAACGCAGTGGGTTGTCAGGGACCGGGCGGGTCATGCCGGGGCCGGGGATCAGAAGCCGGATCAGGCTCCTTGCTGTTCCCGGTCGACGATCGACAAGAGGTTCGCCGTGTCCCGTGACTCGGCCACCGTCCGGGCCTGGACGTAGTAGCTCGCCGAGCCGCGGACCCCGCGCACCCACGACGACCAGGCGCCGCCGCGGACCGTGCAGCTGAGGCTGACCCTCTTGCCGGACGACGCGGTCGCGCTGTCGGTGCAGGTGCCGAGCGTCCGGCCGGTGCGGCCGCCCGCGGTGATCTTGCCGAGCATGATGGCGCGGAACTGCGATCTGGTGCCGACCGAGAACGTCGTCACCGTGAGCTTCATGGTGCAGCTCGCCACGCCGCAGTTGCTCGCCTTGATGCGGGTCGTCGGGAGGAACCGAACGGACGGGTCGCGGGCACCGGTCAGCGTCCTGACCTTGTCGCGCAGCTGCTGGAAGAGGGCCGTGACCTCGGCCGTCGACACCTCGCTCACGTCAAAGCGGTAGGCGTCGGTGCCGGTGCCCGCGATGCGCAGCAGCTTCGGCGGGTTCGCGGTGGAGATGTAGTACTCGGCGTCGGCGCCGGACACCTTGATCGCGGGGGTGCCGTTGACGTTCTCTGTCCCGCCGGCGGGCTGATAGGAGCTGACGCCCTGCAGGCCGCGGACGATGGCTCCGGCGGCGAGCACGTTCTTGATGTCGAGGTTGATCGCGGACTCCGAAGCCTTCGCCCAGCGCCCGGCGAAGTCCTCGGGGTTGGTGGTCACGCCGCCCTGGTCGCGCCAGAAGGCTCTCGGCGCCTTGAGGAAGGTGTTGCCGTCGACCGAGACCAGGTCGGCCCGGTCGCCGCCGACTGTGATCGTGCCGGTCGCCGAGCCGCCCTTGGTGACGGTCAGCTGCGCCTGGAGCTCGTCGCCGCCCGACGAGAACGTGCCGCTGTAGCGCAGCGCGGGCACCGCGCCCAGGCTCTGCGCCGCCCGGCTCGCGCTCGCCGCTCCGGTGTTGCTGGCGGCCACGGTGGGCGGGCTCGTCTTGTCGTCCTGCTTGTCCCCGCCGGTCATGCCGATCACACCGGCCACGAGAGCCAGAAGGACGACCACGCCGACGGCGACACCGCCGATGATCAGCGGCTTATTGTTGCTCTTCGGGGCGGGCGGAGGCGGCGGATAAGAAGGCATCCAGCCCGACTCGGGGCCCGCGCCCGGACCGGCGCCGTACGGGGGCTGCTGAGGCCCCGTGCCGTACGGGGGCTGTTGCGCCGCGGACCCGTACGGGGGCTGCTGGGACCCCGTGCCGTAGGGAGGCTGCTGGGGTGTGCCGCCGTACGGTTGCCGCGCCGCGGAACCGTACGGGTCTTGGTGCGGGGCTTGGGGGGAGCCGTAAGCGGACGGCGGTGTCCCGCCGTAGCCGCCGCCGTAGCCGCCGTAGCCGCCGTAGCCGGACGACGGATCGTACCCGCCGGGCTGCGACCCGTACCCGCCGGGCTGGGACCCGTACGCGCCGGGCTGGGACCCGTACCCGCCGGACGCCGGCCCATAGCCACCCGCCGGCGAGCCGTAGCCTCCGGCCGCGGGTGCCGCGTACCCGCCGGCTGCCTGCTCGCCCGGCGCCGCGGGCTCGCCGGGAGCGTCGGTGCCGTCGTCGTCGTGCTCTCCCGGCGGCCGGCCGCCGGGCCCCATCGGGGACAGGCCACCTGGCGGAGGATCTCCCGCGTTAGGGTCTCGAGGCGCCCAGGCGGGGCCGGACTCCGGGGGCTCCTGCTCAGTGCTCATCGTCTGTATCCGCCTTCGGCCTCTCGACCCTGTGCTCCTGACCCTGGTTTGCCGCGACCCTACGGTTCGGCGCGAGGTCCCACAAGACAGACGTTCATGGGCGCGAAACGGATCCGCTGGGCGCGCCGTTACCCTGCACTGGTGGGCTACTTCGGGTCGTACGTGGTGGTAGCGGTGCTGATCGCGGTCGGCGGCGGCATCGTCGCCGGCGTTCTCACCGTGAACCGGCTGCTCCGCCCGGCGCACCCGACTCCCGGCAAGCTCGCGACGTACGAATGCGGCGTCGATCCCGTCGGCGAGGGGTGGGCGCAGTCCTATGTCCGCTATTACGTATTCACCTATCTCTATGCCGTCTTTGCGGTCGATGCCGTATTCCTGTTTCCCTGGGCGACGGTTTTCGCCGCACCCGGATTCGGCATGATGACGCTCGGTGAAATGTTCGTCTTCCTCGGTTTCCTCGCCGCGGGACTCGCCTACGCCTGGAGAAAGGGCGTTCTGTCGTGGGTGTGACGGATTTGCCGGACCCGCGCGTCGGCACGATGTCCAGGTTCGCCCCGAAGCCGGTTAAGTTCGTGCTCAACTGGGGGCGCCGCTATTCGCTCTGGGTGTTCAACTTCGGGCTCGCCTGTTGCGCGATCGAGTTCATCGCCACCTCAATGTCGCGGCACGACTTCATCAGGCTCGGTGTGATCCCGTTCGCGCCCGGGCCGAGGCAAGCCGATCTCATGGTCGTTTCGGGGACGGTCAGCGACAAGATGGCGCCGGCGGTCAAGCGGCTGTACGAACAGATGCCCGAGCCCAAGTACGTCATTTCCTTCGGGGCCTGCTCCAACTGCGGTGGCCCCTACTGGGATTCCTACTGCGTGACCAAGGGCGTCGACCAGATCATCCCGGTGGACGTCTACGTGCCGGGCTGCCCGCCCCGGCCGGAGGCGCTGTTGCACGGCATCGTACGGCTGCAGGAGAAGATCGCCGCGGAGTCGCTCGGCGACCGCTACACCGGTGTGGGTGAGCCGGTCGCGCCGCCCCCGCCGCCGCGGTCCATGCCGGCCACTGTGCTGCGTCGTCCGCTCCAGCCGCCGCCGCCTTCCATCCCCGAGGTGCTGCGCGAGGCCGACCAGCCCACCGAGCTGTTGCCGGCCGTGGGCATCGAGCCGCCGCCGGCGACGCCGGATGAGTCCACAGACGAGCTGCCCCGAATCGTGGACGACGAGCCGGACGAGATCAACGACCTGTCGATCGTCCCGGGGTTCGGCTATGACGATGACGACACCGAGGCCGACGACGACGGGGTGGACGACGACGGGGCGGACGACGGCCGCGATGAGCCAGCCGACGGCGATGAGACCGCCGACGGGGGCGATGGCGATGGCGACGGCGCCGGAAGTGAGGGCCGTCGATGACGCCCGGTGAGCTGGCGGCGGCCTGGTCCGAACGGTTCGGCGAAGCGGCGGCGGCCGAGACGTTCGGCACGCTGACCGTCGACGTCCCCGCCGGCCGGTGGATCGAGGCGCTGCGCTTCGCCCGCGACGAACTCGGCTGCGCCTTCTTCGACTGGCTGACCGGGGTCGATGAGCTCACCGACGGCTTCGGCGTGGTCGCGCACGTCTATGCGCCGGAGTCCGGCCATCAGCTGCTCATCCGTACGCGGGTGCCGCGCGAGGAGCCGGCGCTGGCGACGGCGACCGAGGTCTACCGCGGCGCGAACTGGCACGAGCGCGAGACGTACGAGATGTTCGGCGTGGTCTTCGACGGCCATCCCAACCTGACGCCGTTGCTGCTGCCCGACGGCTTCGAGGGTCATCCGCTGCGCAAGGAGTTCGTGCTCGCGGCCAGGGTCGCCAAGGCGTGGCCGGGCGCCAAGGAGCCCGGCGAGCCCGGCGAGTCCGGACGCGGGGCGCCGGCCCGGCGGCGGCTGCGTCCGCCCGGGGTCCCGGCCGACTGGGGCGATCGCGCGAGGGGGCGGGCGCGACCGTGAGCGCGTGGGCCGAGGTGGCGGTCAAGGCGGCCATCGTGGTCGCGGCGTTCGTCGTGTTGCCGCTGCTCATCGGCCAGTTCGAACACAAGATCATGGCCCACATGCAGGGCAGGTTGGGCCCGATGTACGCGGGCGGCTTCCACGGCTGGGCTCAGCTGGTCGCCGACGGGCTGAAGTTCGCCCAAAAGGAGAACGTCGTCCCGGCCGCGGCGGACCGGCGGGTCTTCCTGTTGGCGCCCGCCGTGGCGGTGGTGCCCTACCTCGTGGTGCTCGTCGTGGTGCCGCTGGGGCCGGGCGACCAGGTCGCTCTCGCGCTCGACCTGGGGCTGTTCCTCGCGCTGGCGGTGAGCGCCGTCCCCGTGCTCGGCGCGATCATGGCGGGCTGGGCGAGCGCCAACAAGTACAGCCTGCTGGGCGGCATGCGGGCAGCGGCGCAGTTGCTGTCGTACGAGTTGCCGATGGTGTTCGCCGCCTCGTCGGTGGCGATGGCCGCGGGCACGCTGTCGCTGCCGGACATCGTGGTCCGCTGGGAGTGGTGGTGGCTGCCCTGGCAGGCGATCGGCGCGGTGGTCTTCTTCGTCGCCGGGCTGGCCGCGCTGCGCCGGCCGCCGTTCGACATGCCGGTCGCCGACTCCGAACTCGTCTTCGGCCCCTATACCGAGTACACGGGCGTACGCTTCGCGCTGTTCCTCTTCGCCGAGTACGTCGGGATCGTCGTGCTCTGCGCCCTTACCACCGTCTTGTTCCTAGGCGGCTGGCACGGCCCCGCGCTCGAAAGCGGCCTCGGCTGGCTGTGGACCCTCATCAAGGTGTTCGCGATGGCGTTCGTCGTGATCTGGCTGCGGGCCAGCTACCCGCGGCTGCGCGAAGACCAACTGCAGCGGCTCGCCTGGACCTGCCTCGTCCCGCTGACCTTCCTCCAGCTCGCGCTCACCGGCCTTGTCAAGATCGCCATCTCATAGACGAGGCGGATGGCAGGCGTACGTCACGGCAGGAAGATGACGTAGTCGGTGAGGCGATTGACCAGATCGGGGGGCAGATCGGCGTGCAGGGCCAGCTCGGCAGCCGAGACGAACCCGCCCTGCTCCGCGCGGAGCAGGATGATGCGCTCGATCATCTCGGGGGTCATCTCGGGGAGCAGCGCCAGCGCCTCGGCCGACGCGTGGTTGACGTCGACGAGGCCGCCGTCGTCGTACGTGCGCGGCAGCTCGGGGCGGCCGATCCGCAGATCGTTGGCCAGTTCGGGGTCCTCGGCGACCAGCCGGCGGGCCTCGGCGCGCAGCCCGCGCCGGTAGCGCGCGACCTCGATCGCGTGCTGGTTGAGGTGGTCACGGGGCGTCCGGCTGGGAAAGACCTTCGGGCGTTCGGCAAAGGCGTGCACGGAACCGACCACCCAGTTGATCATCAGCAGCAGCACGGTGAGGGCCGGCCGGCCGAGCGCGAGCGGCAGGAACACGGCGGCCGTGGCGACCCCGTGACCGGCGGCGATCCGTGCCAGGTGCGCCGACCGTTGCCGCACTGCGGCGTAGGCGAACGCGGGCGACGTGCCGAAACCGCACGTCAGCATGGGAATCACGGCCCAGCCGATGCCTTCGGGGCCGCCCCGCGTGATGGGCGGGACGGGCGGGAACGGCGGCAACGGCACGGGCAAGGTTCCGTCCGGCCGCCATCCCGATGGTTGCGGCGGCCACCCAGGGGACTTCGGGCTTGGCCCTGCCATACCAGGATGGTAAGCACGGTTCACGTCTTTTGGACTCCTGTGATCCGAGGTCAGTTCCGTGTCGGCCGGGCCGTACGCAATCATGTAGACCCATGGCACGGCTTCCAGGCAGCGGCCTCGCCAACGGCCTGGCCGTCACGTTGCGCACGATGACCAGGCGGTCGGCCACGCGGCAGTACCCCGACGCGCCGCCGGACCTCGCCCCCCGCAGCCGGGGCGTCATCGCCCTGCTGGAAGAAAACTGCACGGTGTGCATGCTGTGTGCCCGCGAGTGTCCGGACTGGTGCATCTACATCGATTCGCACACCGAAACGCAGCCCGCGCCGTCGGGCGGCGGCCGCGCGCGCACCCGCGCGGTGCTCGACCGCTTCGCCATCGACTTCGCGCTGTGCATGTACTGCGGGATCTGCATCGAGGTCTGCCCCTTCGACGCGCTGTTCTGGTCGCCGGAGTTCGAGTACGCCGAGTACGACATCGCCGAGCTGACCCACGAGCGCGACCGGCTGCGCGAATGGATGTGGACGGTCCCGCCGCCGCCCGCGGCCGAGGCCGGCGCCGACACGCCGAAAGAAGTCGCCGCCGCGCGGCGGGCGGCCGAAGCGTGACCGCCCCCGCCAAAGCCGCGGGTCGAGGCGTGACGGCGCCGAGCCGCCCCAACGTACGCGGCGGCGCCGCCGCCCGAGGAGCGTCGTGACCGCGCAGGAGCTCGTGTTTGTGCTGCTCGGGGTGGTGACGGTCGGAGCGGGCGTGCTCGTGGTCACGACGCGGCAACTCGTCCACGCGGCGCTGTGGCTGGTGGTGTCGTTCGGCGGGCTGGCGGGCTCGTTCCTGCTGCTGACCGCCGAGTTCGTGGCGTGGGTGCAGGTGCTGATCTATATCGGTGCCGTCATCGTGCTGCTGCTGTTCGGCATCATGCTGACGCGGGCGCCGATCGGCCGCTCCGCCGCGCTGGACTCGGGGAACCGGTGGGCGGCGCTCGCGGTCGCGGCGGCCACGGCGGGCGTCCTGGTCACGGTGGTGGTGCGCGGCTTCAAGGACGCCTACCTGCCGCTCCGGGTGGGCGGCGGCGCGGCCGGCGCCATCGGCTCCAGCGTGTTCCGCGGCTGGGTGCTGCCGTTCGAAATCATTTCGGTGCTGCTGCTCGCGGCATTGATCGGCGCGATCGTGCTGTCCCGTACGGACGTCGGACCGGGACCAGGACCGGGACCAGGACCGGGAGCGGGACCGGGGCCAGGACCGGGAGCGGGACCGGGACCGGGGCCGGGGCCGGGGCCGGGCGACGGTCGTCCGCCGGGGCCGCAGAACGATCACGTCGAGCGGGAGGAGCGCTGATGCACGTCGTCTATCCGGCGGTCGTGGCGGCGCTGCTCTTCTCCGTCGGGGTCTACGGGGTGCTGGCCAGGCGCAACGCGATCCTGGTGCTGATGTCGGTCGAGCTCATGCTGGGCGCGGTCAACCTCAACCTGGTGGCGTTCGACGCCTGGACCCGCGACCGGCTGCACGGCGGCCAGGCGCTCGCGCTGTTCACCATCGCGATCGCCGCCGCCGAGGTCGGCCTCGGCCTGGCCATCGCCCTGCTGGTCTTCCGTACGCGGCGGACGATCGACGTGGACGCGCTGCGCACCCTCCGTGAAGATCGCGAATTGGACGAACGGGACGTATCAGCCGCTCATCCGGAAGGTGCGGCTGCCGAGCGGAGGGCGCCGTGATCGCGCTCGCCGCCGTGGCGATCGTGCTCCCGTTCCTGGGCGCGGTCGCCGGCCTGCTGCCCGCCGGCCTGCTGCCCGCCGGCCTGCTGCCCGGCGGCCCGTTGTCCGGCGGCCCGTCCGGCGGACGGCTGAGTCGGTTGGCGCTGGGGCGGCCGCGTGCGACGCGGGCGGGACCCGCCGTGGTCGCGATCGCGCCCGTCGCCGTCTCCACGCTGCTCACGCTCATCGTCGCGCTGGCCGTATGGACGGATCCGGGCGCCCGGACCCGCACGCTCGCCGTCGTGCCGACCGGCACGGTGCCGTTCGAGGTCGGGGTGTACGTCGACGGCCTGTCGGCCGCCGTGGCGTTCATGGTGTGCTGCGTGGCCCTGGCCGTGCAGGTCTACTCGTCCTCGTTCATGGCGGCGGACCGGCGCCACCGCTCCTTCGCCGCGCTGGTCTCGCTGTTCACGGCGGCGATGCTGCTGGTCGTGCTCAGCGGCGACCTCATCGTGCTGTTCGCCGGCTGGGAGGTGATGGGCCTGTGCTCCTGCCTCCTCATCGGTCACCGCCGCGCGCGCGTGGCGCTGCTGGGCTTCCTCATTACCGGGGCCGGTGACGTCGCGTTCCTGTTCGGGATCTTCGTACTTGGCGTGGGCGCCGGGACCTTCTCGGTGCGCGGCGTCCTGGCATACGACTATCCGCAGGCCACCGCGATCGCGGGCACGCTGCTCCTGGTCGCGGGATTCGCGAGCAGGAGCGTCCGGTGCTCGTCGTATATGTCGCATATGCGGTCGCCGGACGTGAGGTCGCCGGAGGTGCGGTCGCCGGACGCGGCCGTCGCCGGGACGCCGGCCGGCGCGCTGATCCATGCCACCGCGATGGCCGCCGCGGGCGTCTACGTCGTCGCGCGGATCTTCCCGGTGTTCGCGCGGGCGCCGGCGACCCTCACTGTGCTCGGTGTGCTGGCGGGGATCTCGATGCTCGGCGCGGCGCTGGCCGCGCTCGTCCAGGACGATCTCACGATGGTGCTGGCGTACTCCACGATCAGCCAGGTGGGATACATGGCCGCCGGCCTGGCCGCCGGGGCGCGCGATGCCGCGATCTTCCAGTTGCTGGCGCACGGCGCGTACAAGGCCCTGCTGTTTCTGGGCGCCGGCTGCGTGATCGCCGTGGTCGGCTCCGGCCTGCTCCGCGACATGGGCGGGCTGCGGCTCGCCATGCCCGTCACGTTCTGGTCGATGTCCATCGGCTGGGCGGCGCTCGCTGGCGTGCCGGTCGCCAGCGGATTCTTCAGCGTCGACGCGATCCTCGCCGCCGTCCAGCACGCCGCCGTCGACCATGCGGGAGGCACGGCGCCGGCGGCGGACAGCGCGGCGCCGGGACAGGGCATCGCGCCGTGGGCGGCCGTGTTCGTGTACGTCGCGTTGCTGCTCACCGTCGCGGTGACGGGGGCGTACGCGGCTCGTGCCTGGTTGATGACGTTCTTCGGTGAGCGGCGTGCCGCGCCCGGGGCGGTGCCGGTATCGGCATCGGTACCGGCGCTCATGCGCTGGCCGGTCGCGGCGTTGGCCGTTCCCTCGCTCGTACTCGGCTTCTTCGGACTGGGCTCGGCCGTACTGCGGCCCGAACCGACTCCGACGCTCGCGGGGCTGGCGATGGTGGCGGCGGGTGCCGGGGCGGCCTTCGTGGTGTGGAACCGCGACCCCGCGCTGGACCCGGCGCGCGTACTCGGTCGTCCGGTCCGTGCCGTACGTACGGTCCGCACGGTGCTGGCGCGGGCCTTCTCCCTCGGTGGCGGTGACGAGCGCGCGCTGCTCCGTCCGGTACGCGCGCTGGCCGGGTTCGCGGCCGCCGCGGACGAGCGCGTCGTGGCCGCGGCGGTCGAGGGAACGGGCCGCGCCATGCGCCGGCTCGGCGGACCGCTGCGCACGACGGCGGCGGGCGGCAATCCGCAGGCGTACGTCACCGGGCTGCTCGCCGGGGTGGCCGTCATCGCGCTCGCGGTGGTGGTGTTCAGGTGATCGTCGCGCTGCTCGCGCTGCCGCTGGCCGGAGCGCTGTTCATGCTCGTGCCGCCCCGGCGGTACGGCGTCCGCGGCACCGGTCGCCCGGCGGCCGGGGCGGATAGGGCGGATAGGGCGGATAGGTATGCCGGGACGGTCGGCGTTCTGGTCTCGGGCCTTACGCTGCTCGTCGCCGCGTTCGCCGCGGCGACGTTCGACCATCGGCACCCGGAACGGACCGCGCACGTCATCGACGTGTCGTGGGCCGCCGCGATCGGGCTGCGGTTCCACGTCGGCGTGGACGGGGCGTCGCTGCCCCTGGTCGTCCTCACCGCGCTGCTGACCTTCCTGTGTCTGCTCTACCTGCGCTGGGCGGACCACGCCACGCCGCACGGGCGGCCGCTGGTCGGTCTCGTGCTGCTGCTCGAGGTCGGCATGCTGGGCACGTTCGTCGCGCTCGATCTGCTGCTGTTCTTCATGTTCTTCGAGGCGGTCCTGATCCCGTCGTACTTCATGATCGCGATCGGCGGAGGACCGCGGCGGCGCACCGCCGCGTACACGTTCATCGTCTCCATGCTGCTGGGCTCCGGCGTGCTGCTCGTCGGCCTGATGATCATCGCGACCAAGGGCGGCACGCTCGACATGGTCATGCTCGCCCGGCGGCACGGGGCCGGCATGTCGCACGCCACGCAGGTCGCGGCGTTTCTGCTGGTCGGTCTCGGGTTCGCGATCATGGCGCCGCTGTGGCCCCTGCACTCGTGGCTGCCCGGCGCCCATACCGAAGCGCCGGTCGTCGGGTCGGTGTTGCTCGCCGGCGTGCTGCTGAAGATGGGCACGTACGGCCTCATCCGCATCGCGCTGCCGATGGCGCCGGCCGGAGCGCGCGTGTGGGCGCCCTGGCTGGGGTTGCTCGCCGTCGTCGGGATCGTCTATGGGGCGCTGGCCTGCCTGGCCCAACGCGACCTCAAGCGCGTGATCGCCTACTCGTCTGTGGCGACCATGGGGTTCGCGCTGCTCGGCATCGCGACGCTGACCCCGGCCGGGGCGAACGCCGCGTTGTTCGGCGGCGTCGCGCATGGCTTGATCATCGCTCTGCTGTTCTTCCTCGCCGGGGCGGTCGAGGCGCGGTACGGCACGGGCGACCTCGACGCGCTGGATGGCGGCGCCCTGCCGTCGCACGTACCGCGGCCGGCCTGGGCCCTCACGTTCGCGTGCCTGGCCGGCCTGGGCCTGCCCGGCCTCGCCGGGTTCTGGGGCGAGATGCTGGCACTGCTCAGCGCCTACCGGCCCGGGCCCGGCCTATCGCGTCCGGCGTTCGTGACGTTCATGGCGGTCGGCGGGGTCGGCGCCCTGTTGACCGTGGCCTGCTTTCTGCGCCCGCTGGTCAGGCTCACGCCCCGTGCGGGTGCGGAGACCGTGACCCGGGGCGGGACGTCTGCCGGCGCGGGGGCCGGTACGGCGACCGGGACGGTGGCGGATACGGGGGTCGCTTCGAGAGAAGGCGGGCGGCCGGTGCCGGACGTGCGGCCGCACGAGTACGTCATTTGGGTGCCGCTCATCGCGCTGACGCTGATCGCCGGCCTGTGGCCCAAGACGCTGCTCGATCTCACCGACGGCCCGGTACGCGCCCTGCTGGGAGGCGGTTGATCGTGATCCAGGACATCGACTACGCCGCGATCGCTCCGCCCCTCGTGGCGGCGGTGGCCGCCGTCGTCACGCTGCTGGCGGACGCGTTCGGGCTGCTGCCGCGGCGGACCGCCGGCCTGGTCGGCTTGGCCGGTTCGGCCGCGGCGTTGGGAGCGGTCGCCGCGCTCGCCGTCGGCGGGCGACCGCGGGCCACGTTCTGTCTCCCGGGCGGGCTGCGCGGCGGCGGCCCTCCGTCGTGCTCGTACGTCGTCGACGACTTCACGCTGCTGTTCCAGGGCCTGGTGCTGGGGGCCGCGCTGATCGTCGTCCTCCTGTCGTTCGGGGAGATCACCAAGTCGAGGTTGCCCGCGGGGGAGTACCACTTCCTGCTGCTGGTCGCTGTCACCGGCGCGCTGACGCTGGCCGCCGCACGCGATCTGATCACGTTGGTGATCGCGCTGGAGACGCTGTCGCTGCCCGTCTTCGCGCTGGTGGCGGTGCGGCGGTACGACGGCGTCGGCGGCGAGGCTGCGCTGAAGCTGTTCCTCTTCTCGGTCGTCGCGACCGCGGTGACGCTCTTCGGCGTCAGCCTGGTCTACGGCGTGACCGGGTCGATGCACCTCGACCGGGTCGCCGCGGCGTTGGCGCGTACCCCGAACGGCCTCGAACCCGTCGCCGCCGTCGGCATCGTGCTGGTCCTCACCGGGTTCGCGGTCAAGACCGCGGCGGTGCCGTTCCATTTCTGGGCGCCGGACGTCTACCAGGGCGCGCCGCTGCCGGTCGCCGCCTTCCTGTCCGTCGTCTCCAAGGCGGGCGGTTTCGCCGGGTTGACGATCGTGCTGGTCGTGGGCTTTCCCGCGTACGCCCGTACGTGGGGCCCGGTCATCGGGGTGGTGGCGGCGGTCACCATGACGCTGGGCAACCTCGTCGCGCTGCGCCAGCGGCGGGCCGTGCGGCTGCTGGCGTGGTCGTCGATCGCCCAGTCGGGGTACATGCTGGCCCCGCTGGCCGTCGGGGCGACCGGCGTACGGCGGCTGCCCGACGCGGTCGCGGCGACCGTGGCGTACGTCGTGATCTACACCGTCATGAACATCGGCGCGTTCGGCGTCGTGGTGGCCGCCGCGCGGCGGGGCGCGGTGCTGATCGAGGAGTATCGGGGTCTGGCGAGGACCAGCCCGGCCATTGGCATCGCGCTCGCCTTCTTCCTCGCCTGCCTGGCCGGACTACCGCCCGGCGTGATGGGATTGTTCGCGAAGGTTGTGGTTGTTCGGGCCACAGTCGCGGGTGGGATGACATGGCTGGCCATCGTCATGGCCGTGAACACGGTGATCGGCCTGTACTACTACCTGGCTTGGGCGGCGCGGACGTTCGCGGCCCCGGAGGCTCCGGTAGCTCCGGTGGCGGCTTCGGAGGCGGCTTCGGAGACGGCGTCCGCGGCGAGGCCGGGGACAGGAACGAAGGTCGCGGTCGACGGCGCCGGCCACGGGGTGGCCATCGGCATCGCCATCGGCGCGGCCGCGGTCGTTGCGGTGGTCTTGTCCGTGGCGCCGCAGCTGGTCTTGCACCCCCGCTTGCCGGTCTCGATCATCCCTGGCTAATCTGCACGACCACTGCTGTGGAACGTCTCTTCAGGTTCAAGCCGTTACCAACGGAGAGGGGTCCAGGGGGAGGCAGAAGCGTTGCGGTTGAACGGTGTCAAGACAGCGGCACTGATCGGCGGCTTGTCCGCGTTGATGCTGGTCGTGGGCTGGAGCCTGGGCGGCGGCGTCGGGCTGACCATCGCCCTCGTCCTCGCGTTGGCGACGAACGGCGGCGCCTATTTCTTCAGCGACCGCATCGCGCTGCGGTCGATGCGGGCGCACCCGGTGAGCGAGGTCGAAGCCCCGATGATGTACCGCCTCGTACGGGAGCTGTCGACGACCGCGCGCCGGCCCATGCCCCGGCTGTATGTGTCGGAGACCGCGCAGCCGAACGCCTTCGCCACCGGCCGGAACCCGCGCCGGGCCGCGGTCTGCTGCACCCGCGGCATCCTGCAGATCCTCGATGAACGCGAGCTGCGCGCCGTCCTCGGCCACGAGCTTTCCCACGTCTACAACCGCGACATTCTCATCTCGTCGGTGGCCGCGGCGATCGCCACGGTGATCACCTACCTGTCCCATCTGGCGATCTTCCTGCCGTTCGGGCGGGACGACGATGACGGCCCGGGGGTGCTCGGCACGCTGTTCATGATGATCCTCGGCCCGATGGCCGCCGTGATCATCCAGATGGCGATCAGCCGTACGCGCGAGTTCCAGGCCGACACCTCCGGAGCCCAGCTCACCGGCGACCCGCTGGCCCTGGCCGGCGCGCTGCGCAAGATCGAGGCGGGTGCGCGGGCGATGCCGTTGCCCCCGGACGGCGAACTCGCCGCGACCAGCCCGCTGATGATCACCAACCCGTTCCGCGGCGAGGGCCTGGTCCGGCTCTTCTCCACCCACCCGCCCACGGCCGAGCGCGTCGCCCGCCTCGAGCGCATGGCGGGCTACCGCCGCTGAAGCGAGTCGGAAGCCCGCGGCCGAACGTCAGATCGCCCGATCCGTCGCCAGAGGCGGCGCGGTCGGGGCGCGGCGGCGGCGCGGCGGCGGCGCCAGCAGGGCGGTCAGAGCGCGGTCAGCACGAGGGGGCCGTCCGCGGTGACGGCGATCGAGTGCTCGAAGTGCGCGGCCCGGCTGCCGTCGGCGGTCGCGATGGCCCAGCCGTCGCCGAGAACCCGGCCATCGTCGTGGCCGCCCTCGATGAGCATCGGCTCGATGGCGATGGTCAGCCCCTCGCGCAGCCGCAGGCCGCGGTGCGGGCGCCCCACGTTGGGCACCGTCGGGTCTTCGTGCATCGCCGTGCCGATCCCGTGACCGGTGCAGCCGTCGAGGATGCCATACCCGGCGGCGTGCGCGACGCTCTGCACGGCGTGGCCGATGTCGCCGATCCGGTTCCCGACGACGGCGGCCTCGATGCCGCGCCACAGGGCCTGTTCGGTGACCTCGATCAGCTTCGTCGCGGCGGCGTCGACCGAACCGATCGGGATCGTGATCGCCGCGTCCCCGTGGAAGCCGCCCAGCTCCGCGCCGCAGTCGATGGACAGGATGTCGCCGTCTCGCAGCGGCCTGGCGTCCGGGATACCGTGCACCACGACATCGTTGACCGACAGGCACAGCGTGGCCGGATAGGGGTTCGGCGCCCACTGCGGGTGATAGTGCGTGAACGACGGCCGCGCGTCGTGCTCCTTGATCGACCGGGCGGCGATCGCATCGAGCTCGTCCGGCCGGACGCCGGGCGCTGCCGCCTGCGCGACCCGTTCGAGCGTACGCGCCACAACGCGGCCCGCCTCTCTCATGATCGCCAGCTCGCGAGGAGTCTTGAACGCCACCATGGCGTAGATTTTAATACCAGGATTAGAATCTTGGCCATGGTACGTACCCCGCTGACCGACGAGCAGCGCGACCGCGGCCGGGCCCTGGGCCAGGTGTTGCGGGCCGCTCGCGGGCCGCGCAGCGCCGCCGCCGTCGCGCACGAGGCGGGCATCTCGCTCGACACGCTGCGCAAGATCGAGCGCGGCGCCATCGCGGCTCCGGCCTTCTTCACCGTCGCGGCCCTCGCCCGCGCGCTCGATCTCGATCTGGCCGACCTGGCCCGCACGCTGATGCCCGATCAGCACACTCCGCTCGCCGGCTGACCAGGCCGCCCAACGCTCGGGTCACCAGGTGACGGGCACGGCGAGCGGGCCGCGTACGGACAGCGGCGGTCGCCAGGTGATCTCCTCGGGTGCGACGGCGAGTCGCAACGCCGGAAACCGGTCGAGCAGCGCGAGCAGCGCGATCTGACCTTGCATCCGGGCGAGCGGGGCGCCGAGGCAGAAGTGGGTGCCGTGCCCGAACCCCAGATGCGGGTTGGGCGTGCGCGTGATGTCGAACGTCGCCGGGTTCGCGAAGTAGGCCTCGTCGTGGTTGGCCGAGGCGTTGACCGGAACGACCGCTTCGCCCTTGCGGATCCGTACCCCGCCGAGGTCGACATCCGCGAGCGCGACCCGCAGCAACAGGAAGTCGGCGGGGCAGTCGTACCGGAGGATCTCCTCGACCGCCGGCTCGATCAGCGCCGGATCGGCGCGCAGGGCGGCGAGCTGGTCCGGATGCCGCATCAACAGCACCACGCCGCCCGCGATCAGGGTCATCGTCGTCTCCTGCGCCGCCAGCAGCAACGACGTGGCCAGATCGATCAGCTCGTCCTCGCTGAGCCGAGCATCGTCGTCGCGGGCCTCGATCAACCCGGTCAGTATGTCGTCGCCCGGCGTTGCCCGCTTGATCGCGACCAATCGGCGCATGTGGTCGGCGCAGGCGCGCTGGGCGGCGACCATGTCGTCCACACTGTGCTGCAATGGCGAGACGATCACGCGGGACCAGGTCCAGAACCGCTCCCGGTCGTCGAACGGCACCCCGAGCAGGTCACAGATCACCGCCGTCGGCAGCGGAAAGGCGAACTCTGGGATCAGATCGACCGGCGGCCGGCAGGCGCTCAGCTGAGTCAGCAGGTCTAACGTGATCTTCTCGACCCTGCCGCGCATGCCCTCGATCCGCCGCGCCGTGAAGGCCTTGTTGGCCAGTCGGCGCAGCCTCGTGTGCTCGGGCGGGTCGAAGTTCATGATGCCCAGTTCCCCGGTCGAGAAGTCACCGGGTTCGACCAGGCACGGCGCCCCCGGATAACGCAGATCGCGGCCGAAGCGCGGATCGGACAGCACCGCCCGTACGTCCTCGTACCGGCTGACCAGCCACGCTGTGTGGCCGCTGGGCAGTAACACGCGACACACCGGATCGCTCGCTCGCGTCGCGGCATAGATCACCCCGGTCGGGACGGCGGGGTCGGCCCTCAACGCCGGAAAGGCGGGAAGTTGATCAGACACGCCCCCATCCTGAGCCAAGCCGCCCCCGGCCGCCACCGCCCGAGCTAGGAACCCTTGTGGCCCGTGCGCTCTCGGGTGTCTGCGCAGGTTGCCGAGATGTCGGCGGAAGGGATAGGTGCCTTGTTGAAGACATTGAGAACTTTTCGGCGGCATCCTTCGTCGTAACAAGTGGAGGCGCGCCGGGTCGACCATGGCGGGGAGGTACCGGCGCGCCGCCTTCATGTCTCGCCGCGGTCACCGGTAGTTGGTGAACTGGAGCGCGACGTCGAGATCCTTCCCCTTGAGCAGGCTGATGACCTGCTGGAGGTCGTCCTTCTTCTTGGAGCTCACGCGCAGCTCTTCACCTTGGATCTGCGCCCGCACCCCCTTGGGCCCCTCATCCCGGATGATCTTGCTGATCTTCTTGGCGTTCTCTTGGGAGATCCCCTCTTTGATCTCGACGCCCAACTTGTAGAGCTTTCCGGACGGCTTGGGCTCCCCGGCCTCGATCGACTTGAGCGAAACGCTCCGCTTGACCAACTTGTCCTTGAAGACGTCTAGTACGGCCTTTGCCCGCTCCTCGCTGTTGGCCTGGATCTCGACGGACTCACCCGACCACCTGATGCCCGCGTCGACGTTCCTGAAGTCGAAGCGGTTGGCCACCTCCTTGGCGGCCTGGTTCAGCGCGTTGTCGACCTCCTGCCGGTCCGTCTTGCTCACGATGTCAAAAGAAGCCTCGGACGCCACGTTCCTATCCTCACGGTTTGTCACGATCGGGTGGTGCACCAGCGGTACACCTCAGCAGACGATCCCAGTCTGGCACTGTGCCCCCCGAGAACACCGCCTCCGCCGGGTGATCGCCGCGTCCCCCACCCTGTCACGGGCACTCCCCGAGTTCGCTATCCTTGCCAGTGCCGTCGCGCAAGCGGCGTCAGGGCGGGTTGCCCGAGCGGCCAAAGGGAACGGTCTGTAAAACCGTCGGCTCAGCCTACGTTGGTTCGAACCCAACACCCGCCACCACCACACAGTACGGCCCCTGACCAGCACCAACACGGTCCGGGGCCGATCTTGTTCCGTCCGGCCATATCCGGCTGATAAGGGCTGTCTGGCTGGTTGAGGTTGCGCCGGGCCGGTTCGCCCCACGTCCATAGCCGCGCGGGTGCGAACGCCGGGGAGATCAACAATCATTGAACAAGATCATCGAGGTGGCGTGTCGCCGCGATCTTGAGGCGCCCTCGACGGTAGCCGTCGATGTGTGACCAACAACAACCAACCGATCGACGGCGCTGGACACGCTGTCTACCAGTGCCGCCTCCCGCTGTCCAGCAAGACCGTCGGCTTCGTCGCCGGCCTGCTGCGGGCTCACCTGCGCAAGATCGGCTCGCGGTGGCGCAAGCTGCCGCCCGGAAAGTTCGCCGTCATCGTGCTGGCCGTACTCCGGCACGACCAGCGCCTCGCCGACATGGCCGGCGGTAACGGCGTATCGGCATCGACGACCCGCCGCTGGGTGGCCGAGGTCATCGGCCTGCTCGCCGCGCGGGCGCCGCGGCTGGACCGCGCCCTGAACAAGATCTCCGCGGCAGGCGGCGACGTCGTGCTGCTGGACGGCACCCTGGTGCGGACCCGCCGCCGAAGCGGACCGGAAAACCGGCGTAACTACTCCGGCAAACACAAGACCCACGGGCTGTTGTTCCTCGCTCTCACCGACACCCGCGGCAACCTGATATGGATCTCCGCCGCCCGGCCCGGCCGCTCATCGGAGATCACCACCGCCCGCCACAACAAGATCACCACCCGGCTGCGTGAGGCCCACCTCGGCGCACCGGGCGACCTGGGCTTCGTCGGTCTCGACGAGGACCCTGAGGCACCCGTGGTCATCACCGGAGTGAAGACGGCCAAGGGCAGGAAGCTAACCGCCGCCCAGAAGGCGGCCAACCGGCTGCTGGGCTCCGAGCGCGCCGCCTGCGAGCACGGCTTCGCCGACCTGAAGAACTGGCGGATCCTCACCAAGGTGCGCCTCAACGCCCGGCACGCCACCCAACTGCTGCGCGCCCTGCTCGTCTTGACCAACGCCGAGATCACCCGCTGACCATCCCCGGCCCCCGCAGCCCCCTGCCGAACGCGTGCCGCGGCAAGCGCTTCCGGACAGCCTCCCGCCCGGGCGAACCAGGATAAAACCGGCGCCCCATGACCCCGCCCGCCACGGCCCGGCAGCCGCGTCCACGCAGGACACGACGACCTTCCACCCGCCGCCCGCACCGCCGCCGCCCGGTCGACATCGAACATTCCGTCAACCAGCCGCCACCCACAGTGCTCACCACCGCAAGCAGCCCACCAGCAGATGATCTTCAGACGCCAAACCGGCGATCAACCAGCCCACCCACCCCAAACCCCCACCAGACCAGACCCCTGACCAGCAAATTCAAGATGGCAACGTCCTAATACCTACGCCGACGACCTCGCCGCCCAAATCGACCGATGCGGGGCGATCAAAGACTTGGCCGCCGTGGGTAGTTACGAATCTCTCAGATCAATTGACCGTCCGAGTTCGCCTTTGTAAGCTCTGAACCATGAATGGAGCATGCCCACGATGCGGCGGCGTCTCCCGAACCGCGATTGCTCCAGGCTACTGGGAGTGCATATCGCGAACCCGTCTTCCAGATACCACCATGGCCTATGATCCCTATCTGGATTCGCATCGGCCCGTCGAGAGCACGGTTCACCGAATCTGCGGGCATCGCTACCAAGAAGGAATTCCGATGTCGTTCGATTCACAGTGCAGATGCGGAACGTTTGCCATAGGACTTTGCACAGAATGCGGGCAGGCCGTCTGTGGTGACCACAGTTCTCTTCGCAACAAGCGGCGTATGTGCGATACGCACGTCGCCGCATTCGACGACGAACGGACGCGCGAGGCCGCGAGTCGCGCGACCCAGGATGAAAAGGCCCGGCAGCGCACCATCACTGAGAAAAATGACACAGAGCGGCGGCGCATCGCCGCTCTGCCTGAGATGACATTCGATGATTTAGTCACCCACATTCTGCGCGGCCGGGATGGAGTCAGAAAGGCCAATGAGGACTTTCGGTTGACAGCGGTAACATCCCGCATATTCGGGAGCGCGGTCCGCAAGGCAATGCGCCAGAAGCTCCCGCCATGTCATCGTGTCACTGGCGCACGGGGCACATACAAAGGTTGGGGGTTTAACCTCGGAGACACGAGATTCTTCGTGACTCGGCGGGGGGACGTATACGAGGTCCAAGAGCCGATGCCGCCGCGGCTTGGGAGGCGACTAGAGCATGACGAACCGGTGCCTGTTGAATGGGTCAAGGCGAGCAGCTCGTTGGGTGTTATCTGGAGAACCGGCGCCGAGCGGTCGCGGTAGCCGGAAAGTTGACGGCAACCCACGGCGGCCAAGTCTTTGATCGCCCCACATCCCGTGATGAGACCGGCGCCAACAACCCCGACAAGGCTCCAACTATCATGATCCGGCTCACGAGGCCGAGCCGAAGCAAGAGCCGCAGTGCCAAGTAAACCTGGGAAACGCCACTTATCAGTGGGAGTCACACACGTAAGTGGCGCAGGTGCTAGGTGGACGTCAGATCATGTGAGAAAGTGCCATTTATGATGAGATCCTACATTCATGCGGCTACCAGGTGTGAGGCGAGTCCAGCCACGCCTGCTGCCCGGCCGGCCCGCCCGAACCTTCTGGTCGGCAGCCGGCCCGCCACGGTCCACCGCCGGTAGGCGGCCTCGACCTCGTCCCACAGCCGGCGCAGCCCGTACTGCCACACCCGATACTCCGCGGCGTCGGCGGCGACCTCGACGCGCGCCCACGACCGGCCGGACAACGCCCAGAAGACGAAGTCGTCGCTGCCATCGTCGGCGTCGACGAAGCGGACCGTCACGTCAGGCAAGCGCAACCCAACGGCGAAGGTCGCGTCGTAGTCATCCCAGGCAACCGCGTCGGGATGCAGCGTCGTGCTCCGCGGCCGCGCCGTCCAGATCCGCTGGGGGCGCCGGCCGGGTGACGCGATGATCGCGTAGCCACATGAACGCCACCGTGTTGTCGACGAACCGGCCGCGGGCGCTGCCGTCGGCTGCGACCTCCAGGCGGACCAGGGCACCGTTGTCGAAGGCCGTCCCCCACGGGGTCAAGATGATGCCGCTGGGCCGGGTCTGGGCGATCCACGCGGGCGGAACTTGCTGGGCCGACAGCCAGCTATTCGACCAGCCGCCGGCGCAGGGTGTCGGGGTCGCTCACTTGCCGTGACTACCGCCGCCATGGCTCTCCCCGGCCGGTCAGCAGCCGAATCATCGAATCGAAATTGGCCATGGTGACGTCGGCCGCCGGAAGGCTCAGCCGGCCAGTTTGCTACCGGCTGATAGCGGCGCCTGGACGCCGCGCAAACCCTCATCAGCGGTCACGAACCCTCCAGCACGCCACCAGCACCCATCCAATGCTCAGCTGCCGGTGACGACGCGGTCAGTTGCTTCCCCGGGCTGTGGCGATAATGCGGTCGTACGGTGCGTTCCCCGCGCATCCGGCCGCCCCGTCACCGGTGACCACGGTGAGTGAGATCCCGGCGTTGGCCAACCTCTTCGAGCGTGCGCGGCCAGCTCAGCGTCGACCTCGATCGTGGTGACGTTCGCCTCACCCACCCGGCGCGCGAGGAGCGCGGCGTTCCACCCGCTCCCGGTGCCGATCTCTAGCACCCGCATGCCAGGCTCCAGGTGCAGGTGATCGAGCATCGCTGCCACGATCGAGGGCTTGGAGATTGAGCTGGTCACCCGCACGCCCTCTGCGGCTGGGGAGGCGGCGCCGTCATCGAGCTGCGTGATGAGCGGTTGATTCAGTCGGTAGGCGAGCTGGGCGGAGGTGTTGTCGTCGCGGACTAGCAGCGTGGCCCGTTCCGCGGTGCGCCTACAGCTCCGCGGCGCCGCGTTGATGACCCGCCACCTCGGCGAGCGCGCACGCCGCTAGGCGGATGGACAGCTCCGCTTGACCGAACGGGTGTGCCGTGGCTTCCTAAGGGTGCCCGAACATGCACTGACAGATGCCGGCAGGACGCGGTGGGTAAGCACGGCACCGGCGGCAACGAGCAGGACGGCTCGAAGGACAAGGACAAGCAGGGTACGTTCGTCGACCCAACTAAGGGCGGCCGCGCCGTGCAGTTCCACCAGGCCCGGCAGATCCACCACAAGCTCGCATGACCGGCGAGCGCTCCACCTCCACACGACAAGACCGCACTCTGGCCGGCACCGCCGCCAAGCCCTGCAGGGACGTGGAGAGGCCGGCATGGCGCGGCTGGCGCTGGCTCGTCCGGCTGCCCGCTACGAGCACGCGGCGGCACGGCACCCCGCCCTCCGCCGCGCAACCACCCCACCGGAGGACGCGGCTCCCCCGCCATCGCGCCCCGCTCTATCGGTGGCGATGGAGAAAGCCAGTAGAGACACCCACGTACACGGATATGGGAGACGAGCATGAAGCAGCACACAAGTGACGTCGGGAGTGGGGATGGAGGCGGCCAGGATCATTTTGACGAAGCCGCAACGCATCTGGCGCAGACTCGTGAAATGGTCTTCGCCTACAGCTCGGCTGAGGAGTTGGTGGTCGGCGACGTTCTTCTGCCCGCAATGTCGGCAGCGACGATGCGATCGCCTGGTGGCCGGGCGATGGTAAGTCTGCTTAGGGCACTCGACCGTCCTGAGACAGTCGGCAACCGAATCGAGAAAACCCGGTCGAACGAGACCGATCCTCCCCGAACCGACGCCATGAACCAATTTTCTAACGTGCCGTTTCTGGTGTGCACGCTCGAGCATCCAAAGACCGGACTTCGCGTCGCGGTGATCGCTGCTGCGACTTCAGCCCCGATGCCCCCGAACGTTTCTGCCGCCGAGTGACCCGACGCGCAGGGCCTGCATTTTCCGGATCGGCGAGGATGAACTCGCGGCCTGGCTGTGGTTGTCGCCTCATTGGCGCCTTCGCATGTTTCTACCCTTCGACCCGTAATGGCAAAGGAAGGAGAACCGATGACTGCCAAGCCGCGCAATCCTCCAAGATACCCCCTCGACCATGAACCAGAAGCAGTCACGTATGCGCGCACGCAAGCCGGTCTGACAAAAACTGAACTTGCTGCGGCGTGCGGTGTGTCATTGAGTCTGATCAGCGAGATCGAGTCGGGAACCCGTAACGCCACACCCGCGATGATCACTAAACTCGCGGAAGCGTTGAACTGCCCACGCGTCGTACTAGAACGGAAACGACATCCATAACCTGAGAAGAGAAACGACAATGAAAACGAACTCAGCCGTGAGACCCACGACGAGGCCGGCTGGCTAGATCTTCAGGGCGGTCGACCTGCTACCGGCCAGCGGCCGATTTGCTGAATAAATGGAATGTTTTAATGGTGAGCCATCAGGTATGTGTCCAAGGTGGCGGTGAGTTCGCGAACGGCTGCCGTCTTTTTCTCGTGTACGGCAAGTTCCGTGCGCAGGCGGTGGAGGAGTCTCAGGCTTCGCGCGGAGTTCACCGAGGTCAGGTGGGTGAGCGCTTGGTGTCCGGTGGCGACGGCCTGGTCCAGGTCGCCTGAACGGGTGTAGGCCAAGGCAAGCCATGCGCCGTGGCGTAGCGCGGATCTGCCGAAGGCGGTTTCGTTGCTGAGTGCTCTGGCCCGCAGGAGGTCTTCGGCGTCGGCCAGGAGCTTCCGTTGGTGTTTGTCGCGGTGTTGGGCGAGCATGACCATGCCGCGGCCGGTTATCGCGTTGAGTTCGGTTCGGGTTACGTAGTAGGCCCATTGTGGAATGGGTTCTGGGCGTTCTTGTGCGTATTCTATGAGGCGGTTTATTTCGTCGTGGGTGCGGCGGAAGGCTGATAGGTCCCGTGCTGCGGCGTAGGCGAGGCCGCTGCGGGCCGCGATGAGCGCCCGGATCGTGAACGGAGCGTTCGTGGCCGATCTGCGCGCGGCTGCGGCGAGCCGCAACGCGTCGTTGATATGGCCACCGGCGGCGGCCTGGTTGCTCATCAAACTGAGAATGCTCGCGGCGAGCGGCCGGTCAGCGGCGGCGCGGGCGGCCTGGAGCGCGGCGACGTACAGGCGGCGGGCCTCAAGGTCACGGTGGGCGTCGTAGGCCATGAATCCGGCGGTCTGCCCGAGCTGAGCGGCGAGAGCGGCAAGGCGCCGTCCAGTCTCAGCGTCGTAGCTGTCGCGGCGCAGCATGCGCGTCACGGCGGCGAACTGGTCGGCCACGTAGCCCCGTGCGCCGCCGCCTTGCTGGTCGTCGAGCTGCTGCGCGGCCGCTGCTGTAGCCGATACGACTTTGACCACTTCGGTGGAGATCCGCCCGGGCCGGCTTGTCGCACCGGCTACGGCGGGGGTCAAGGTGGTCAGCCATGGGGCTGTGGCGCCCAGGACGCCGGCCTTGAGGGCTTGTCGGCGTTTCGTAGGATCCGCCTCCTCATCGTCCGCCCAGGCAGGAGCGTTGGGGGCATCGGCGCCTGAGGCGCCCGAGTAATCGTCGTCTTCACCGATGAAAGCAGCATTGCGTTCGCCGCCGCCAGGTGGGGTCACCAAATCGTCGATTAAGCATCCATAAAGCTCCGCGAGCCGGGAGATATCGGTGTAGGAGGGTTCGCGGGCGCTTGACGTGGCGGCACTGCCCGGCCCCGCCCAGCGCTCCCAGTAAGAGATGTATTTGCCCGTCTTGGGGCTTTGGCTGGGCCAGCGCCGGTTGTATTCCGCGGCCACCTCCTCTTGGGTCAGCCCCAGCGCGAGACGAAACGCCGTTCGCATGTTCCGATCGGTACGCACGGCGATCGCTTGCGCGATCTGTTTCGTTGTGGCTCCTTCGGCTCGCATGGACGCGCGGAGGCGCGCGAGCTCATGCCGTTGGCTTGCGCGACGTTGTGACCCGGCACCCGAGGCCATGTTTCCGTCCTTGTCTGCGTGACCGTTGACCAGTCACCTCGGGCCTGACAGTAACGCGCGATCCGGACAGAAGGCAGGCGCCGATCATATGGGGCGCGTACCGAAACTCCCCTGCGGCGTGGGTGGACCGTCCTTGACGCGAGCGGTTTTGCTGGGGATGGCGCCTGCGGGCCGCCACCGGCAGGTCATGGACACACTCACAGAATCTGCTGCCTACAGCGGAGGAACAGCGGGGAAGCCAAGCGTGAAAGCAACGATGCCGGGCGATCTCGACCTGGAGACAGCGGCGATCTTAGAAGTGTTCTACCGGGTGGAGCGAGCGGGAGTAATTCGTTTGTCCGATGGCGGAGGGCCGTTCGGATTCGACATCACCATTGCGCTCATCGTGGATGATCTCATCCGCCGATACGCGTGCGACGCGATCGTCGAGACCGGGTGTTTCCTCGGCGACACCACCTGCTACCTTTCGCGCCGCTACCCCAATATCCCCCTGTACTCCTGTGACCTCGACGCCGGCTACGCCGCCTTCACCCGCCGACGATTGGCCGGATACGGCAATGCGCGGGTGACCCAGGAGGACTCACCCGACCTGATCGCCCGGGTGTCCACACGACACAAGCGGCCGTTCTTCTTCCTGGATGCGCACTGGGGCGAGCAGTGGCCGCTCGCCCGCGAGTTGGAACAGATCTCATCCGGGGTCGTCGCGGTCCATGACTTCGACATCGGCCACCCGCGCTTCTCCTACGACGAATATGACGGGATCGTATGCGGGCCGGGCGTGCTCGCCGCGATGAAGAATCCGCCTGATGCGTATTTCACGCCCGATGTGGACGCGGTCCCGGCGTTGCCCTGCCTTCAGGTCGGACGCCGCGCGGGGGTGGGCTTCATCGCTGTCGGATTGGATTCCGGCCCGTTGCTGGCGTGCGCCGGGCTGCGTCCGCGGCACCTGGACAGGGCACCGGAGGCGGCATCGTGAACCTCGTCCTTGGCGGCCCGATCACCCACCTGCGGGGGGCACCGTTCGTGGACAGCGCCTTCACCCCAAGGAAGCTGCTGGCAGCCGTGGCGGCCACCCGGCAGATCGAGGCCGAGCAGGCCGGGATGAGCACGGTTGCCCAGCGGACGGGCCGCGCGGTGCAGGAGTGGCTGATGCCCTCCCAGGTGTTGTCGCTGCGGCCCGAACAGACGCCCATGCCGGCGGCGCCGCTGCATCGAGGGAGGAAGGCGAGGATCGAGGATGTTCTGAACAGGCTCGGCGCGGAGCTCCCCGAATGGGAACCGCTGCTCACACTGCCCGTCCGGTTCGCGCTGATGCGACCGGCGAACGGGGCGATATCCGCGTCGTCGCGGGCGTGGCCACAGCATGTGCTGCTCGCCGACGACGCGTTCGCCTCACAGGTGACCCTGCGCGAACAGCTGGTGCACGAACTGGCGCATCAGTGGCTCTACCTCGTCCAGGAAATCTGGGCATTCCAGGAGCGCGGCGGCCAGGGCCTCACGCTTCCCTCGGGAACCGGCGGCCGCTCCGCCGCAGAGGTGATCGGCGCCACCCACGTCGCGGCCGCGCTCATCGTCATGTACGCCACCGTCGGCGGTGCACCGCCCGGCCGTGTCGATCACCTGAGGTGGTACGGGACCGGCTGCCTGGACCTGCTGGCGGCCATCGACACAGATCTGACCGAGGCCGGGCGGCAAGTCGCCCGGCGGTTGAGGGAGGCGTTTTGACCGCGACAGCGACCCGGCAGGCGGATGCGTCCCGGACCCTCCTCAGGGCCTGGAAGACGCCGATCTACCAGGCAACGTTCGCCGAAGCCGAACCATACAACGCCCGGCTCCGCGAACTGATCCTGGAGGCGGATCGGGCCGACGCCGAAGCCGCGAACGGCATCGAGGCCACCAAGTCCTCCAAGCGCATTCTGCAGTGGGACGACCCGGCAGTCACCTGGCTGACCGCCCGGATCCACGAGGCCGCCACCGCGCTGACCACAGCGGTGCTGGGAGCCGCGGCGCCGGAAGCCTGCCAAGGGTTCATCGCCGAGGCCTGGGCGGTGGTGTACGGCGGGGGCGGCAGCCTCCGTCCGCACATCCACCACGACTCCCCGTGGAGCGGGGTCTACTACGTCGACACCGAAGCCGTCGACGAGACCGGCGAAGCCGGATACCTGCAGCTCATAGATCCGCGACCGGCCGCCGTCGCCCGGCAGGCCTCCCCAGGCGCGGTCCGGGTCAAACCCATCCCGGGACGGATGGTCGCCTTCCCCGGCTGGGTCTACCACTCGGTGAAGGCTACGCACCCCGACCAGGGGCTACGGATCAGCGTGGCGTTCAACGTCGGCTTCGATTCTGCGCGGACGGCGATGCCATGACCACCACGGCACGCCCTGAACGCACTGAACGCACTGAACGAGACCAGGTGGTGGAACGCCATTGGGAGACGCCCATCGTCATCGGTTCCGTCGATCTGAAAGGCATCGTCCGTGAGGACTGGGCGTCGGCCTCGAGCCCTGGCGGACCTGCGTTCGAGCGGCTCGCCACCGGTGCCGTCATTGCAGATGAGGAACGGTTGCGCTCGGTGTTCCAGATGTCCTTCAACGAACTCGCACAAGCCCAGGGCCGGCCTCCATTGGCTGAGGTCCACCTGGAGATCCAGGTGTGGCGGCACGGCTACGACGTGGCCGCCGCTGCTCACCCGGCCGGCCTTGTCGGTTGGTGCGTGCTCGCCGCCGGCCCCGGACAACATCCCGAGTCCGCCGCCATCTCCTTCGCCGACCCGCGGGCGGGGAGCGCCATGACCGCCATGCCGGGGCTGCCGTGGGGACGGCCGATCCTGCTCAACCCGGTCCCGGGAGCCCATGCCGCCGCCCCCGGCTGGCTGATCTGGTCGATCGTCCCGGTGGAGCGCGGCCAGCACGTGATCGTCGCCGTCGCATCGTCGGCCCAGTAGCCGAATCGATTACCCCGTAAAGGAAGGAATCACATGTCCCAGCCACAGGAAAACGCCGCGACCAGCCTCC
The DNA here is from genome assembly GCA_035765195.1 of Streptosporangiaceae bacterium. Taxonomy (GTDB): domain Bacteria; phylum Actinomycetota; class Actinomycetes; order Streptosporangiales; family Streptosporangiaceae; genus CALAED01. The sequence goes on along the minus strand of DASTYC010000001.1, from coordinate 21,252 downwards.
GGCTCGATGGCCCCGGCTTCGGGCTCGGCCTCGACGAGGACGAGGTCGACCGCTACCTCAACCTGGCCGCCAAGGGCACGATCGTCACCCAGACAGCCTGCGACAAGGGCGTCCAGGATGATCGGGCGCTGCGCACCGAAACCACGGTCCCACTAGAGGTCCCCTCGCCCTGACGTGGATCACAGTGCGCCCCAGGTACTCGTTACACGCACGGTACCTGGGGCGCCGTGATGGCCGGCGTCTGGCAGTGATCCGCGGGCCTGTGGGGGTGCCCAAATTTGGTGTGGGGCGGGTGTGCGGCACGCCGCCGCAACGCCCTCGAGATGCCCTCGCCACGGACTAAGGTTGGTGGGTCTCCAGCGACCCCCGGGGAAGGCGACGTGGCCAGCGACTCATTTGTTCACCTGCATGTTCACACCGAGTACTCGATGCTCGACGGCGCCGCGAAGATCGGGAAGCTGGCCGCCAGGGCAGCCGAGCTGGGGATGCCCGCCATCGCGATGAGCGACCACGGCAACATGTTCGGGGCTTATGAGTTCCACAAGACCCTGACCAAGACCGGGATCAAACCGATCATCGGCATCGAAAGCTACGTGGCGCCTGAGTCACGCTTCCACAAGCAACCGGTGTTCTGGGGCGAACCGCAACAGCGGAAAACCGACGATGCGACCGGCCGCGGCGGCGACGTATCGGCCGGCGGCAGCTACCTGCACAAGACCATGTGGGCGGCCACCCCGCAAGGCCTGCGGAACCTGTACAAGATGTCGTCGCTCGCCTCGCTGGAAGGCCACTACAAGAAGTGGCCCCGCATGGACGACGATCTGTTCGAGCAATACCACGAAGGGATCATCGCGACGACCGGCTGCCCGTCCGGCACCATCCAGACCAGGCTCCGCCTCGGCCAATACGACGAGGCACTCAAGGCCGCCGGGAAGTACCAGGACATCTTCGGCAAGGACAACTACTTCCTGGAGATCATGAATCACGGCGGTATCGCGATCGAAACCGCCGTACGCGACGACCTGCTTCGCATCGCCAAGCATCTCGGGTTGCCGCCGCTGGTCACCAACGACTCCCACTACGTGACCGAGGACCAGGCCCACGCCCAAGAAGCGCTGTTGTGCGTCGGCACGCAGAGCCAGATGGACGACCCGAACCGGTTCCGGTTCTCTGGCACCGGTTACTACATCAAGACCGCCGAGGAAATGCTGGCCATCGACCCGGGCTCGGACATCTGGGTCGAAGGCTGCCGCAACACCCTGCTGGTCGCCGAACGCATCGAGGATTACTCCGAGGTGTTCGCGCACCGGGACTTGTCGGCGAAGTTCCCGGTCCCCGAGGGGGAGACCGAGATGAGCTGGCTGCGCAAGGAGGCCCAGCGCGGCGCCATCCAGCGGTACGGCGAGCCTGTCCCCGAGCAAGTCGTTCAACGGATCGACTACGAGCTCAGTGTCATCGAGGGCATGGGGTTCCCCGGATACTTCCTCGTCGTCGCCGACATCTGCAAGTTCGCGCGAGACAACGGGATCTTGGTGGGGCCCGGCCGCGGGTCCGCCACCGGCAGCATGGTCGCCTACGTCACCGGTATCACCGAGCTCGACCCGATCGAGCACGGGTTGCTGTTCGAGCGGTTCCTCAACCCCGAACGCATCTCCATGCCCGATGTCGACCTCGACTTCGACGAGCGTCGGCGCGGCGACATGATCCGCTACGTCACCGAGAAGTACGGCGAAGACAACGTCAGCTTGATCATCACCTACATGACGATCAAGTCCAAGGCCGCCGTGAAGGACGCGGGCCGCATCCTCGGTTACCCCTTCGCGCTGGGAGAAAGGATCACGAAGGCTTTCCCGCCCGCCGTGATGGGCAAGGAGATCCCGCTCAGCGGGATCTTCGACGAAAAGCACGAGCGCTACGCCGAGGCCGCCGAGCTGCGCAAACTGTATGAGGAAGACGCCGATGTCCAGAAGGTCATCGACACGGCGCGCGGCATCGAGGGGCTGACCCGCGGCAGCGGCGTGCACGCCGCCGGTGTCATCTTGTCCAGCGAGCCGCTCATCGACGTGATGCCGATCTTCCAGCGGCCCGACGACGGCGCGCGGATCACCGGGTTCGACGGCCCCAGCTGCGAAGACCTCGGCGCCCTGAAGATGGACTTCCTGGGGCTGCGCAACCTCACCGTCCTGGGCGATGCCGTCGCCAACATCAAGACCAACCGCGGCATCGAGCTGGACATGCTCTCCTTGCCGCTCGACGACGACAAGACCTACGAACTGCTGCGGCAAGGCTGGACGCTCGGGGTCTTCCAGCTCGACTCCAGCATGATGCGGGACCTGACGAAGCTAATGGCCCCCACCCGGTTCGAGGACGTCTCCGCCGTGTTGGCGCTCGGCCGCCCCGGGCCGATGGGCGCCAACGCTCACGTCAACTACGCGCTCCGCAAAAGCGGCCAGCAAAAGATCGAACCGGTGCACCCGGAGCTGAAAGAGGCGCTCGAACCGATCCTGGGCACCACCTATCACCTGGTGGTCTACCAGGAGCAGGTCATGGCCATCGCCCAGCAACTCGCCGGGTACACCCTCGGCGGCGCCGACATCCTCCGCCGCGCGATGGGCAAGAAGAAAAAAGAGGAGATGGACAAGCAATGGGCCATCTTCTCCGAAGGCATGAAAGCCAACGGCTACTCCGACAAGGCCGCCAAAGCCATGTGGGACGTGCTGGTCCCGTTCAGCGCCTACGGGTTCAACAAATCCCACACCGCCGGGTACGGGATGGTCTCCTATTGGACCGCCTACCTCAAGGCGAACTACCCCGCCGAATACATGGCCGCGTTGCTGACATCTGTAGGCGTCAACAAGGACAAGATGGCGATCTACCTCGCCGAAACCCGGCGGATGGGCGTCAAGGTACTCCCACCAGACGTCAACGAATCCCAGCGCCGCTTCGCCGCCGTCGGCACCGACATCAGGTTCGGGCTCGGCGCCATCCGCAACATCGGCGACAAGGTCATCGACGGCATCACCCAATCCCGCACCGAAAAAGGCCGCTACACCGACTTCAACGACTTCCTCCGCAAAGTCCCGGCCGCCGTCTGCAACAAACGCGCCATCGAATCCCTCATCAAGGCCGGCGCGTTCGACTCGCTAGGCCATGAACGCAAAGCGCTGTTGATGGTCCACGACAGGGCCGTCGACTCCATCATCGACATCAAACGCAACGAAGCGATGGGCCAAGATTCGCTGTTCGGGGGGATGGAGGATAACGACGGAGTCGACGAAACCTTCGCCATCGACATCCCGCCAGGGGAATGGGACAAGTCAACCCTGCTGGCCTTCGAGCGAGAGATGCTGGGACTCTACGTCTCCAGCCACCCCCTCGACGGCGCGGAACGCATCCTCGAACGCAACCGCGATCACCGCATCGCCGAGGTCCTCGACGGAGCCGGCGGAGGCGGCACCTTCAAGATCGCCGGAATCATCACCGGCGTCGACCGCAAAATCACCAAACAGGGGAACGTGTGGGCGATCGTCAAGCTCGAAGACCACGAAGCCGCCATTGAAATCCCCTGCTTCCCCGCCGCCTACCAGCTCTACCAAACCGCCCTCGTACAGGACGCCGTCGTCGCCATCACCGGCCGGGTGAGGCAGCAAGAAAACAACGACGAAACGGCAAGCATCTCCTTCATCGCCCAAGAAGTCGCGACCCTCGACGTGTCGGCGGCGCAAGCCAACGGGCACACCCCGGTCGTCATCGCCATGCGCGAAGACAAAGTCACCCCCGAGCTCACCAGCGAACTCAGACGCATACTGCAAGCACACCCCGGCGACTCACCCGTGCATCTGCGCCTCACCAAGCCAGGCGGACGCAAGAGCCTCGTACTAGACCTCACCCGATACAGCGTCGACCCCAACACCAGCTTCATGGGCGACATCAAATCCCTGCTCGGCAGCGCAGCCGTCGCGACATGAACGGCCCCGACCGCCATCCACAACGCATCGAAGTGCTCTCCGGAGACGCCGCACCAAGCTGCCCTCGATGCGGCCAAGAAGGACTGATATCCGCACGCCTACCCCACGGATGGGAACGCAGCAACGGCGCACGCACCAACGGCACCACCATCGTCGTACTGTGCGCCACCTGCGACGCCGCACACCCCGAAGCAGGCGCGCTCATCACATTCTTCACCGTCCACGGCCACATCACCGAAGACACCCTCACCGAATGCGCCGGCCTACTCCAGCGCTGGGCAGCCACCATCCGACTGCCCGCCCTCGACGTTGCCGCCCTCGACTCCGAACTCGCCGCCTGGCGCCAGGGCACCCTCGAATAGCGCGTTATCCACTATCGGGATCCCCGACAGCGAAACGGGGCCGGGGCGCTTCACCCAAACCTTGCTGAGGTTCGACTATCTGGTGATGTAGAGTAACTCCGTGCAAACGGGACGCGATACCCGGTACCCTGTGTCCGTATTCCGTTCGCCGCTGATCCGAAACGCCTGGCCAACATGGACCTAGAACGTTTGAGTCGACTCCTGAACTCGGGTTGCTCAGGCAGGATAACCTCGGATGTCGAGCGAAGGTCTCCCGAATCCATCACGCAAAGTCCTCTGGTTGGGCCTTATGAATTGGCTATTTTTAGGTGCTCTTCTCGACGATGATAGAGATTCCCGGGGCTGTGGGGGCTGCCTCGGCTGCCTGGGCGTACTTATCCTCGCCTTTATCTTTGGCCCTCTCATCGCAGCGGGTGCACGCAAAATCCATCACGAGAACGAAGTGTCGGGGCAGGCGATCCCCGCTGCCTATGTTGGCGAGTGGAGTGGAACTGAGAAGGGATCGCCGGATCGACCGGAGCAACCCAGCGGTTCCGTTAAGATCCGCATTCCCTCCGGAATGACAGTTCAAAATTATGAGATAGTCGCAGAGATTGACGGTCCTGGTCGTCGTTGTCGCGCAGAGTGGTATCTCACGGACATAAAGAATGATGAACCGATATTCGAGGCTGCGCTAATCAAGGGTGACTACGACTCCTGCGGCAGCACTCATCGGCGGGCGATCGTTTCCCGCTCAGGGAAGGGTAGGCTACACGTTCGTTGGGAATCCATTACTTGGCCCAGGTATCCTCTCGGGGAAGCAAGCCTGTCGCGCTCGGCCGAGTAGGCCCACTGCGCCACCGCCACGCCGTGCTCAGGCGTTTCCCGCCAAGATGCTATAACCGCTAGATAGGCGTGCAAAGTGCGAGAAAGGTCAATCATGACGAGAAATCTACGTTAAATAGATTCTCGTTTTCTCGTAGCTCTGAGAGCCCCTGAGCCGCGGTTCCGGCAAGGTTCTCATCGATCTGTCGTTGTGGTTCATCGGTCTGTCGTTTCCTTGGGCGATAAGTGGCGGCCTGAAGTAGGGGTGGACGTCGGGCTTGTCAGGGGTCCGCAGGAGTGCTGCTCCGAGTTTCGGTTGGGCGCATCGGCCGGGCCTTGGTGGCGCGGCGGTAGAGGGGGTCGTCAATGTCGTTTCGAGCCGGTGGAGTTGTTGGACGAGGATGCCTTGGTCGACGCCGAGGCGGCCAGCGGCCAGGGGACGAAGGTCATTGCCGCTTTGAAGCGGTGCAGCCGCGTCCAGCTGTGGAGGTGGTCCTCTCGACGGCTTGATGGCCATCCTGCCGGGCGTTTTGATGTCGACGACGGCGACCGCCGCCGTCCGCATCCACCAGCAGAAGATCAGGAACGAGCCGCCGGATCCCCGAGCCGTCCCCGCCCGACCAACTGGAACAGCTGCGCTCGCGATCGACACGACACACCAGTCGAAGTCGGCCAGCATGATTCCAAGCGGTTCTCATGAGCGACCAGTCGCCGCACGTCGACGACCAGTACCAGCCCCGAATAAATGGCGCATGCCCTTGTACCAGCGGAAACTCCCGAGCCGGCGGGCCAGCCACCACCTCACCGACCACCAGCCGATCGAGTGTGGTGTCGGCGACCTGCCCGTCCGCCTGCCGAAACCTCACACGGACGAGCCCGACTTCACCCTCCGAGCCGGAGGCCACACCCCAGTAATCACGCTCAACACCCCGCGAACTCGGACACCACGCCGATCGTCTTGACGTACCCCACGTAGCCTTGACGGGCACCGGTAGATGCAGGTGACCCGGTAACCACACGATCGCAGGACTTGGATGTGTTAGTTTCGGCAAAACCGGGAGGTCAAGACCTAAATAGCGCGGAGACATCAGTGGCAAGCGACATACGGCTTGAGGTGCTGGATGGGTGGTCACAGCTTGAACGGATGGTGCCGTCGGACAAACGTGGGCCTGATCAACTCCCTGAGTATCTTGCCAGCGCGTCCGAAGTCCCTCTTCGCGATGTCCTCGTGGCCAGGAGCCTAAGAAACCGTATCGCTCATGACGGTGCCACGAGCGTCTCAGATGCCCAAGCTACCCAAGCTGCGATAACGATCCGAGGAATCCAGAACGCGCTTAATGCAAGTGGGGGTCGACGCGTCAGCAGAAAAGCTGCTGATCCAGTAGTGCACGCAGCCGCTGCTCTTTGGATAGAGATTGACAGGTTCTCCGAAGATGCCAGTTGCGAACCAACCGCTCTTGAGTTGGCACTAGACGATCTCGGCCATGAGCTTACGACGCAAGGACCGCATGATGACGCGATCCGGGCCCTAACCCACACGGTGCAGACACTGCGACTACTGACAGAAGCCAAGGAGTCGGCCATATCGCCACTGGCGCAAGCAATTGGCATTCTGTGCGAGGCGCATCGCATGGCTGGCCGCTTCGAAACGGCATTGTCATTGGCGGAGGAACATGTACGCCTTCGCAGGCCGGCGATGTCCAATACCGCCACCCCCGAGCAGCGATTCCACTACGCTCGCGCGCTAGCTCAGATTGGCCGCAACCTCCACCTGCTCGATCGTCATCACGAAGCGGCGGCAACGCTCGAAAAAGCCATCACAATCATTCGAGAATCGGGCCGGGAACAGTGGCTTCCGTCACTTGCCGAGTATCTCCGTCTTCGTTCTAGATGTCTGCGAATCATCGGGCGGGCTGAGGAAGCACTCGCCTCCGCCGAGGAAGTAGTAACACTAGAAACACAACTACGGCTGGATGATCCCGTGGGAGACCCTAGTCACCTTGCGAGAGCACTGGAGGACCTCGCTTACTGCCTCTCCAAGCTGGAACGTTACTCTGACGCAGCGTCCGCCTCCCGGGAAGCGGTCTCCCTCCGACGGCAACCGACCGCCAACGAATCAACCGATGCACGCTACGACCTTGCTCGAACTCTAGGGCAATATTCTTTCAATGCCGAGCGCGCCGGTCAACTTTCCGCAGCGATAGCGGCAAACGAAGAAGAGGTTGCGCTGCGGCGTTCGTTGCCGCTCCGTGACGTGACTAGTGATGCATCGGATCTCGCCTGGGCGCTGCATAATCTGGCCTTCTTGTTGGAAGACGCCGGCCGTTTCGCCGAGGCTCTCCCAATAGCGGAAGAGGCGATCAATCGCTATCAGCGCCTCCAGCAAGCAGGACTCCTCGGTTCCGATGGTGAACATGAATTTACACTAGCGACGAAAACGCTTGGGCGACTACGCCAGACCCCCCAAGGCGGCCAAGAGGGTATTGACTCTCAATTCTTTGCAGGACACTGGCAGGAGGAGATGGACGACGGCTCTGTCTTGGAATGGAGTCTTAGGCTCAATGGTAGCTTTGCCGCTCGCTTCGTCTCAATTAATCCATCCTACCGTTTGATCGTTAAGCGGTGGTACGGGGAATGGCAGGTATCATTGGATGACCCGCTTGACCAGTGGATCGAGCTAGTAGCTACGGATATTGATAGCGGCGTGCTCCTCGGTTTCTTTGGTGCTCTTGCTGGCCGATCGGAAGCACCGAAAGAAACTCTTGACCGCCTTACCAGGTCGGCAAACATCATCAACTTCATAGAACGAGGATTCACATTGAGCTGGACAGGATACAGTGGTACTGAACGATACACGAGCACTTGGAAAATGCTGTAGCCCATAAGGAGATGCGGACGGCTCCAATGATGTTGTGTTTGGTGCGGTTGTACGCCACCACCCACAGCACCTGAATCGGCAGACCCGCCGCGACGGTCCCGTCAATTCCGCCAATCAACTGCCCCGCTGCGATGTCACCGGGCAAGAACCATTTTCGCCAGCCCTGTGTCTTCGCGTGCCCGACCGAATTCGTGTCGGCCTGTTTTGTGTTCCACCAAGAAGACAGATCCAATGAGATAAGCCAACTCCAATGCGACTCGAATCACCGAGAACGGCGCATTTGATCGTCAATGATCTTCCCATCGGCGACCAGGTGAAATTCCGTCCAGCGCACGATGATCGACTGGGACAGCGCTAAGCTCCGTGAGAAACGGAAGGTTGGCCGACCGACGACCTCCTCACCGATATCGCATGGCGACAAGCCGGCCACGCCTCACCTCGAACGGGTTCGTTTAGTCTTCCGTGCATCCGGTCGATCGGGCTCACCCCTGGGTTGGCGGCCAGCTGCCGCCCACTGACGCGAAAGATCTTTGAGAAACTAGATTATTTTGGCCGGGTGGCGCCTATGTATTGGCTTTCGCGGTAACTGTTTCCGGTGAATTGGCTGATCTTTACGACGTCGCCGGTTTGTGGAGCGTTGATCATTTTTCCGTTGCCGGTGTAGATGCCGACCTGGTGGATGGTGGCGGGGTTGCTGGTGTCGTAGGCGAAAAAGAGTAGATCTCCGGGTTGGAGCTGGTCGCGGGGGGATGTGGGGTCCGTCGTCGTATTGGGTGTTGGCGGTGCGGTCGATGGTTACTCCGGCTTGGTTCCAGGCGTATTGGGTGAGGCCGGAGCAGTCGAATCCTTTGGTGCCGGCGCCGTGGGCGATGCCGTAGGTGGGGCCGTTCGGGCCGCCGCCGCCCCAGGAGTAGGGGGTTCCGAGCCAGCGCATGGCGGCTCGGACCGCGATGGCGCCTTTGCGGGAGGCGCCCTTTATGCCGGCGAGGTTTGTCGTGCACGCATCGAGCGCGATGGATGTGCCGGTGATGAGTTTGTTGGCGAGGGGTTCCCATTGAGCGACTCTGTCGGGGATCTTGGTGTTCAGGGTTCAGTGGCCTTGGCGCCACCAGCGGGGTCGGGGTAGGTCGTGGTTTTCGAGGTATTTCTGGAATGCGTCGGTTTTCGGGGCTGGTAGGTGGAGTGGGTTGGTTCTTGGTCGCTTAGCCGTGAGATGTTGACGGCGATCGCCGTGAGGACGTGTTGCACGTGTGTCTTGGCCTGGCCGCGGTAGCGGCAGCGGCGCATCTGGTGGGCGTTGACCAGTTCGTCGACGGTGCCTTCGACGCCGGATCGGGAGGCGTAGAGGCGGCGCCAGTCCGGGTTCTGCTGGTCAGCGCGGTTTTGGGCTTGGAGGTCGTGGAGGCGGCGGGGTAGGAAGTTCACGGTCCGTGGCGCCTTGCCGCTGGTGCATGAGGCCCGGGCTGGGCAGGGGTCGCAGTGGGCGGGGTTGAACCGCACGACCGTGTAGGGCGCCATCGCCGGCAGCTCGAGCCAGTTCCCGCTCACCCTCCCGCGCGGGCAGGTGACCTGGCGTTCGTCGAAGTCGATAGTGAAGTCTTCGCGGGCGAAGCCGGTTTGGTCCTTGCGTTGCCAGGAGTTGCCGGACTTAACCGGGCCGATGATCTGCACCCGGTGGCTTCGGGCTGCGGCGTCCATCTGCGCGACGGAGGTGTAGCCGCCGTCCACCAGGTGCTGACGGGGCAGCAGCCGGCGCCGCTTCAGGCGGGTGTGGATCCCGGGCAGGGCGGTGACGTCGCCTCGGGGCAGGTCCGTGGCGACGTCGGTGATGATGTTGGTTCCGGTGTCGTTGCAGGTCTCGGTGACGTGCACCAGGTAGCCGGTCCAGCGTGTGTTTCCTCGGCGCGCCCAGCGGGCCTGGGTCTCATACGGCGACTCGATGCGCAGCCGGGCGGGCGGCTGCCCGTCCTTGGTCTGGCGTGCCCGCAACCGGCCGCGCCCGTCGGTGACGAAGTTCTGCACCATGATCTGACGCAGTGCCTCCATCTGGCCGGCAGTGCTGGGCGGGGTGGGCCGTCCCGGCCGTTCCGGTCGGGCGGTGTGCACACGGTGCAATAGCGCGGCAGCGTCGGCGCCGGCCTGGGCCAGGCGCGCGGCGGGATGCGTGGGCTGGCTGGCCAGGCGGACCTGCCGCCCGTAACGCCGGGCCCAGTCTTCATCGACCAGGCCGTCCAGCAGGTGCGGGTCGACGCGGGCAACTTCCTCAAGGGCGGCGCGGACCGCCTCCAGCATCAACTCCAGCCGCGTCAGCTCGCGAGCCCAGGACAAGATGGCGGCCGAATCGGTGCGTTGACGGCCACGTGCCTTGACCAGCCCCGCCTCCTTCAGCCGCTTCAAAGCAAGGTCCAGCAGGGCATCGGCGCGACCTTCGGCCGCGAGCCGGTCCCGAAAGTCGCTCAGCACACTGTGGTGAAAACCAGGGTCTTCCAGCTCCAGGCCGAGGGCGTACTTGAAGTCGATGCGGCAGCGCACCGCCTCGGCGGCCTGCCGGTCCGACAAGTTGTACAGGAACTGCAGCACACTGACGGTGGCGAGCTGAGCAGGAGAAAGGCCGGGCCGCCCGTCCCGCGGATACCAGCAGGTGAAGTCCGCATCACACCAGAGCCCCTCCAACCGATCACGTACCCACATCGCCGTTGTGCCGCGTGGATTGCTGGCCCGTGCTACCCGCGCGGTGAGCTCTGGGACTTCCACCGCCGCCTGCGGGCGAACCGACACCTGACCACCTCGGGGGAAATGAGCGACATCACCGACCCCGGACACAATGACGGTTACCCATCGGTCATCCCCGGTGACGCGCCGAGAGGACCCCAAGATCCCCGACAGAGTCGCTCAATGGGCGCAGCGGACGGTGGCGGGTCCACTACAACGGCTCTTCCGGCTCGGGCCGGTGGCCAGCGTCGGCGAGTTCGCCAAGGTAGAGCGTCAGCCAGGCGAACGCCAAGCAGTTCCCGTCAAGTCGTGCACCCTCCGGGGCAATGCTCATCTCTCTGCACACGCCACACCGCTGCCGCGATCGGCATCGCGGCCAGCCTTTTCCGCTGTCAAAGGCGCTGGTGGGGATATCCCGATCGATACCTCCGGAAAACGCGATCTCCACCACGTGTGGATTGACCAGGGGCTTGCCTTGGCGCTGTACCTCAAGACGGTCGGGCAACCCTTCTGCCGTCGCCAAGAGCGGAGTCACCGACCACACCCCGTAGGCCACCCGCCTCCCTTTGTGACGGGCGGCTCGGTAGGCCGCCAAGGCCACCACTACCGTGGAGACCCCCACCAGCGCCGTGACCACGACGCCGGTCGCCGCCCAGAATGTGCCTGACGTATACCACTGCCCAGACGCCATCATGAGTGGTATTCAAGCGTCCAGACCAATCCCGAGGAAGCTCGGTGAGCGGGAGAGGGCGGGAGCCTCCGCCGGAGCGGTCTCGCAAGATGGCAACGTCGCCGAGTTCGGCCCGTAGCCTTTGCTCGTGCAGTTCGGCTTGGCTATAGCCGGCCGGGTCGAGCTCGAGCATCCGCGACCACTGGCGAATACCGGTACGCACACAAAACCCGCCGCAATTATTGTGCTGCAGCGAATACGGCGGCTCATACAACAGTGGCGGTCGCATCCCCAGGTCCCGGGCCCAATCCAGCATGTCGTCGTGAGAAAGATAAGGCTCGTGGCACATGGGGAATTCCACCCGCCACGGCGCCCAGCCCCGTTCGATCGACGTCGTCCGGTGTTCCTCGAAAACACCGATCCCGACATACAGGATCGCTGCATCCGGTGCGGTGACGTGTTCCAGCCAGGTGCGGCACGGGACTTGCTTGAGAAGGTGGGAACACGGCGCGATCCTGCTATTCCCCAAAAACCGCACCTCGCCGAACAGCTGCCAGGGCGTGCGGCCGTCACAGACCCGGGTGACCGGCACACCAAGCTGGTCGGCGGCCTGGCGGCTGAACCGGTACAGATCGGGATGCTCGACGAGCACATTGGCGAACAGCAACACCATCCGGCGCGTGCCGTGCGCGGCGGCGACCCGCTGCGCGGCGGCCCACGACCCGATCCCGCCGGACCACTGCACCACCCGCAACGGGCCGGCAGAAGATCCGGGCGAGGTGACGCTGCTTTCGGTGTGGGGACGGGCGGCGGTCACCTGGCATCACCGCCCCGGCCATGCGCGTTGTCGCGGTGCGCCGATGGTGGGCCTGGGTCGGGCGGCGGGAACGCGTCGGGGAAGCGCCGGCGTGCCTGCGCGGCGGTCATCTGGCCGGTGGCGGAGTAGTAGGGGAGCTTGCTGGTCCACCCTGGGCCGCCGAGCGCGTTTCGGGTGTTGGCGCGGGTGATGACCTTCAGGTCGACGGTGTTGGCGCCGGTGGCGACGGTGAGGGTCTTGGGGTTAACCCGGACCACCTCATACCAGCGTTTCCCGGACTGGACGAAGTCGCCTTTGCGGAAGTCGCCGCGGGCCCATACCCGCACCCCGGAGTGTTGCTGCAACTGGGCGACGTGGGTCTTCCAGTAGCCGATTTCCTCGGTCAGCAGCGTGATCTGCGCCTGGGTGACGAGCCGGGAGTGCTCGCCCGGCGGGATGAACACCTCGGCGGTGTTGGCGTGTTCACGGCGTGAGACGACGCGGGCCCCCGCGTGCGCGGCGAGCCGCCGTTCCAGGGTCTTGCCGTAATCGTCGCTCCAGTCACTGGTGACGACGATCTCCCAGACGTGGATAGTGCCGGCCAGGTACCGCTGCATGCCGCGGACTTCGGCCTCCAGGCGTTCGATGCGGCGCAGCGTGGTGCCGAGCTCTTCCCGCCCCGCCTGGTAGCGGGCGGCAGCGCCAGCGCGGCCGGCCCAGCGTCGGCCGCGGCGCAGCTGCTCCATGCCGCGTTCTTCTTTGGCGTTGCGTTCCTCCTGCGCCCGGACGGTGCGGTTGTAGGAGTGGTGACCGGCCAGATGCGGCTGCCCCAGCGGGATACGGCTGCGCTCGTCGTCCACCTGTTCCACCAGCGCCACGCCCTTCGCAGCGGCGCCCTGGGCGTACCGGTCGAAGCGTTCGGTGCGGTCATCGGCTCGGTCGTAGCGCTGTTGTTCGAGATCGGCGAAGGCCGTCGTGGGCAAGGTGACGTCGTCGACGTCGACCTCTACCCGGTGGCCTGCGTCGCGCAGCGCGGCGGCACACCGGTCGACCATGTCCTGTTTGGCCGGGCGGCGGCGGGTGGAGGGCAGATACCAATACGCCGGGCCGTAGACGTTGTGGTCGGGGAGATGGCGGGAGGGCCGGAACCCGGCGGATCGGATGATCGAGCCGGTGCCGTCCCCTCTGCGGGTGCCGTACACCACGGTGCCGGCCTCCAATGTATGAACGATAGTGATCACGATTCGGGTGTCCCTTCCACGAACAAGCGAGGAGCGTCCCGCCGACATCGGCGGGACGCTCCCGAGAAAGAGAAAGCCAGCCAGGGGGCTGGCGGGTGCGTCAAGGTGCGGTCTCGGCTCACCTCCTCGCCGGGAAGATGCCGGGCAAGTCGGAGGCCACGCCCGGGTGGTGCCGGGCGACGCGGGAGAGCATGCGGGCACGCCAGGCCAAAGCGAACTCCAGGCAGTTCCCGCAGTGGGCGTGCCGGTGCCCGGGCAGCGGAGGCCGACGGCGGGCGGCATAGGACCAGGCGAGGCTGTCGCTGGAAGCGATGTGCGGTGCGGAGGCGATCAGCCCGGTGGTCTTGTACCCGAAGGTGTGCAGCCGCAGCCCGTAGCCGGCGAGCCGGGAAGCGAGCACGGCGGAATGGTAGGTGTGGCTGCGTCGGCACACCGACCCCAGCCCGACCAGCGGCTCGTCCCGCAGATCGACCCCGGCATGCTGGTAGGCGTCCAGGTGGGCGAGGTAATCGACTGCGTCGCCGCCCTGCAGCACCGGGATCCACGGCATGAGCGCAGCGAAAGCCCCGTTGCGGAACGGCGAGGACGGCGCAACCTCCACAGCCGGGCAGGGACCAGCGGACCCGACAATCGGGTCAGTGTCAGCGAGCCGACACGGGCAGCTCACACGAACCTCGACGCGGTGGTAGCGGTCGACACGGGCCGTCTGATCAACGTCGGGCTCGGCGCGGACTTAGCCGACATGCAGGCGATCGGGGCTGCTGTGCTTCCTGCCGGTACCACGTGAGGGGTGGGTGTGCTTGCCGTGGTCAGTTCCGGCCATCTGTCGATTTCGATTAACTGTCCGGGCCGGGTTGTTTACTTTGAGTTCGTCGTAGCTCAAAGGGGGCACGTGTGCGGCAGCTGTGGGCCCATAGCTTGGACGACGGTGGTGTGAAGCGCCATCTCTTGGAAGATCATTTACGCGGTACGGCGTCGTTGGCGCGGCGTTTCGCCGGGGTGTTCGGGGCGGGGGATATCGCCTGGTGGCTTGGATTGCTTCATGATGTGGGCAAGGGATCTTGTGAGTGGCAGGACCGATTGCTTGCGGTGGAGGGAACCGGCGGCCGAGTCGGTGTTCCGCATAAGCTGCTGGGCGCCAAGCTTGCTGTTGAGCGGGGCTTGGGTGCGTTTGCGATGGCCATCGACGGTCACCACGGTGGTCTGACAACAATGCCATCCCTGGCGGATGGGCTGAAGTCGGACGATCCCCGAGAGCTCGCACGGCATGCCGAGGCGTTGAGGGCCGTCCGGGCGTTGCTGCCTGAGTTAGCAGAGCCGGGGCGAGTGCCGCTGCCCACGGCGTGGTCATCGGATCCGCTGGTGGCTGAATTGGCGTTACGTCTGTTGTTCAGCGCGTTGTGTGATGCGGATTATCTGGACACCGCGGCGCATTTCCGCGGAGCCGATCAGCCGAGGGTGGCTGCCGACGCCGATTTCGCTGTGTTGCGCGACCGGTTCGAGCAACAGCGGGAGGATCTGGTTCGTGTCAAGGAAGCTCCCTCGCAAGTGGACGATATTCGTGAGGAGATTTATCGGGATTGTGTGAAGGCCGCCGCGGAACCCCGTGGGGTGTTCCGGTTGGGCGCTCCGACAGGATCGGGCAAAACGATCGCGGCGGGTGGCTTCGCTGTCCATCATGCCGCTGCTCACCACATGCAGAGGGTCATCGTCGCGGTTCCGTTCCTGACGATCACGGAGCAGAACGCTGAGGTCTATCGCCGGCTGATCGGCGATGAGGTGCTCGAGCATCACAGTGCCATCAACTTCGATCTGCCCGGCCGTAGAGGGATGAAGCTGGCGGCGGAGAATTGGGATGCGCCGTTTGTGGTGACCACGATGGTTCGTCTGTTTGAGTCGTTGTTTGATCGGCGGCCGGCGGCGATGCGCAGGGTGCATCGGTTGGCGGGAGCGGTCATCGTCTTGGACGAGGTCCAGGCCTTGCCGCACGAGATGCTCGTGCCGATCTTGGATGTTCTCCGCGGGCTTACCGAGCACTTCGGAGCCAGTGTCGTCCTGTCATCGGCCACGCAGCCTGATTTCTGGCATCTTGGCCCCTTCGCGCAGCTGGAGGCGGTCGACATTGTGCCGGAGCCGACGCGGTTGATCGAACGGCTTCGCCGCGCGGAGTTCAGCTGGCGACTCGAGTCAGGTCTGACGCTCGAGCAGATCGCGGCGGAGTCTGCGCGTCAGCCGTCGGCGCTTGTGGTGGTGAATACGACGGCGGATGCCAAGAAGGTTTACGACGCTTGGCGCGATGAACCGGCCGGTGTCGCGTGGCATTTGTCGACCCGTATGTGCGGTGCTCACCGGAGACGGGTGTTGGCCGCGGTACGTGAACGGCTCGCCGATCACCAGCGAGTGCTCCTTGCATCGACTCAACTCATCGAGGCCGGGGTCGACGTTGATTTTCCCGTGGTCTATCGCACGCTCGCGCCGGCGGACTCGCTGTTGCAGGCGGCCGGCCGCGCCAACCGTGAAGGAAAACTGCCCCAGCTCGGCAAGGTGATCATCGTTGATCCGCCTGACGGGGGTCGACCACCTTCGTACAAACTGCTGCAGAACCAGACGCGTGTGCACTTTGGGTGCGGCAAAGCAGACCCGGACTCACCCGACGCGTTGCGTGATTACTACCGGGCGGTTTACGACGCGCTGAACCTCGAAGACCGCCGTGCCACAGGGCAGCGAATCCAGGCGGCGCGGCGCGCCTTCGATTTCGCGGCCGTGACCGATGGCCCGCAGGACCTGGTGACGGGAAAGCCGGACCCTAGGTACGCGTTCCACATGATCGACGACGACGGGGTGACCTTGATGACGGCCGAAGGCGCCGCGAACGCGGAGGAACGCGCAGAGATCGACGCGACCGTCGACCGCATTCGTACAGCGCCACGGCCGGATATCGACGACCTGCGGGCGCTACAGCCGTATCTGACGACTGTTCATCGTTCGGTGTTGTCCAAGCCCGGCATGCTCGCTCAGATCGCACCGATCTTGGGTGAGGCCGGGGCGCGAGGTTCACTCACTGAATGGCGAGGCGGCTACGACGCCGCTACGGGGATCACTTTCGACCCCCGGACCGAGGATTTTATCTATTGACCGCACCGACCATCTGCTGCATCGCCTCGATGAAGGGCACCGAATAGCACAACGCGATCCTCTTGCGGACGCCCCGAAAAGAACAAAGCAAGCCGACCGGCAAACCGAGGCCACGATAACTGCAACAAAGACCACTGATAGGAGTACCACGGTCACCATGTCCGCACTCATGATCACCCGCTTGGCATTGTTGACTGGTTGGGCCGGTGACCACATGGTTGCTGGCCCAACCGCAAGCCCAAGATGTCGGTTCTTGGGGGTCGAGTGTCTTTGCGAGGGCAGTCATGTCAGCGCTTGATCTGCCGGGTTCACCTGATGGCGCGCCGCCTGTTGTGGTTCAGGTTCGTGGGGATGCGGCGTTGTTCTCCCGGCCGGAGTTGAAGGTCGAGCGGGTCACTTACCCGGTGATGACGCCGACCGCTGCCCGCGGGATTCTGGAGGCGATTTTCTGGAAGCCGCAGATGAGCTATCGGGTTGTGGCGATAGAGGTGTTGAAGCCGATCCGGCAGTTCACCGTTCGGCGCAATGAGACCCATCAGGTCGTCTCGCTGGGCGGGGCGTTGCGTGGCGACCGCGTGGATGCAGCGGCAGCTCGTGATCAGCGAAACGCGGTTTGCCTGCGTGATGTCGCCTACCGTATCCACGCTCATGTCAATGTCGCATCCGATGCCGACAAGAACGCATCCGCCTATCGTGCGCAGTTCCGTCGCCGGGTGACGCGGGGTGCCTGCTTCCAACAGCCCTTCCTGGGAACCAGGGAGTTCAGCGCGGAGTTCGGTGATCCGGACGATACCCAGGCGATCAGCCGGAGCGAGGATCTGGGCGTCATGTTGCACACGATCCACTTCGGGCCGCCGGTCCAGATGGAGTGGTTTACGGCCCGGCTGGATTGCGGGGTCTTGCATGTTCCCGAGCGTGGCATGATCGTCCCCGCCGCCGGGGAGGTGTGATGCTGCTCACCCGGCTCGTGGAATACGCCGACAACGGCCTCAGCTTGCCACCTCCGTTCTACGCGCGTCAGCGGGTGCGGTGGGTACTTGAACTCAATCCGGACGGGTCGCCCGCGTCGGATCAGCTCACCGATCTCGCTGATGGTGACGGTGGCCGTCGGGGCGGTGTGGAGCATGAGATCCCCTCGATCGTCCGTACGGTCGCGATCGCTCCCAAGATCGGCGTCGACACCGGTGAGTACGTCTTCGGCTGGGTCACCGGTGAGACGAAACAGGATCGAGTCCATGCCGCGCACACGGCGTTTCGTGAGCTCAACGATCAATGGGTGGCGAGGGACCCAGATGGGCCCGCGTGCGTGCTCCAGGCATTTTTCGCCCACGGGCACGCCGACCGATTCAGGCCGCCGGACGGTCACGTGCGCGGCGAGCTGATCGCCGTCAAGCTCAAGGACGGCATGTTCTTGCATGCCACCGAGTCGGCACAGCGGTTTTGGCTCACGGTGGCCGGCGGCAGGAAGGCACTCGGTATCCGAGGGCTATGTCTGGTGTGCGGCAAGGTCGATGAGCTACTCAAGACCGTGCCGCAGCAACTTCCGACCCGCCTGGTTCCGCAAGCGACACAACGCGCGTCGCTGGTCAGCATCAACAAGGCGTCCCACGGGTTTGCGTTGCGGGAACAACTCGTGCACACGCCCATCTGCGTCAGGTGCGGTCTTGTCGGCATGGCCGCGTTGGAACAGCTGCTCGCCGACCAGTGGCAAAGCGCGATCGCCGGGCAGGACACCCGCCTGGTCTGGTGGGTGACCGGGAAGGTCGAATTCAGCCTTGAGGTTCTCGATCAGCCGACCCCGCACCGAGTCGCCCAACTGGTGGGCAGCGCCGCCCGCGGCAGGCAAGCAGCCACCCTGAGCGAGGCGGATTTCGGCGCGTTCTGCGCCGTCGCGATCGGCGGCAATGTCTCCAGAGCAATGGTGCGCGAGTGGATCGACGTCCCGCTGCGAACGATCCACGACAATCTCCGGGAATGGTTCACCGACCACGAGATCGTCGATGCGTGGTCCGGGGAGCCCAAACACGTCGGCGTGAACACCCTCGCGTACGTCAGTGGCCGGTGGATTCCTGGAAGCGGACGCGATAAGGGCGCCTACGCGAAGTTCGGCGCGTCCGGCGCGGACCGGCCTGACGGTGTCCACCGCGCCTTGCTGCGCAGCGCCCTGCTCGGTAAGCCGCTGCCTCCGAAACTTCTCGCCCACATCGTCCGACGTGTCCGAACCGATGGCCGTCTTGGCACCGAACGAGCCGCGTTGATCCGGCTGGCGCTGCGCCGCCGGCCGGGATTGCCTGACCGGGAGGTCTACTTGCCCATCCTCAACCCCGACAACCATCAGCCCGCCTACCTGGCTGGGCGTATCTTCGCGGTGCTGGAAGACATCCAACTGTCCGCGGCCTGGGCCGATGGCGACGAGCCACCGAACGTCACCTTCGCCGACCGGTACTTCGCCCGCGCCGTCACCAGCCCTGCCGTCGCATTGGTGGCCGGACGCCGTGACGCGCAGGCATGGCTGAAACGGCTGAAGCGCCGCCGACCGAAAACCGCCGAGAAGGCACGGCAACGGCTGGATGAGCTGGTCAGTCAGCTCAACCAGCACGGAGGAATGCCCCAGGGCGTCATCTTGGCCGACCAGGCGTCATTCATACTCGGCTACCACCAGCAATGGGCCGCCATGCGCGCGGAGCGCCCCCGCCGCCCGGGCTCGGACCAGCACACGCCACACGAAGAAGGAGTCTCAGCGTGACCGCTTATCTCGACCCGTCGGTCCGGCACGACATCGTGGTGTTCTTCGACGTCACCGACGGCAACCCCAACGGCGACCCGGACGCGGGAAATCAGCCCCGAACCGATGACGAGACTGGCCAAGGCCTCGTCACTGATGTCGCGCTCAAACGCAAAATCCGCGACATCATCCCGCAGATCAAACCCCACGACGAGCGCTACGGCATCTTCGTCGAGGCAGGACAAGCCCTCAATCCGCGCATCGAAGCCGCGAAGATCGCGACCAAGGGCACCATCGACGAACAGCAGCGCTGGCTGTGCGATCACTACTTCGACATCCGTATGTTCGGTGCGGTACTTAGTACCGGCAAGAAAGAAGAAGGGAGCAAGACCGCCGGTGCCGGCCAGGTCCGCGGGCCGCTGCAACTGACATTCGCCCGAAGCCTCGACCCGGTCCTGCCCAGCGACCACGCGATCACCCGCGTCACCCCCACCAAACAAGAAGACATCGACAAGGGCAAACGCAGCGAGATGGGCTCGAAATGGACGTTGCCCTACGGGCTGTACCGGGCGCACGCGTTCTATTCCGCGAGCCGTGCCGCCCGCACCGGCATCACACCAGACGACCTGCAGACCTTGTGGACCGCGCTCGTCATGATGTTCGACCACGACCGCTCCGCAGCGCGCGGTGAGATGAAACTGTGCGGTCTTTACGTCTACAGCCACCACGACGCTTTCGGTGCCGCACCCGCCGCGAGCTTGACTAAGCGCATCCAGGTCACCAAAACCGACAAGGACAAGCCACCGCGTCACCACACCGACTACACCCGGGGCATCGACAACTCCGACCTCCCCGATGGCGTCAGCTTCTGGACCGGGGTCGATCTATGGCCCTGAACACCGACCTACCGAAAGGTAGCAGCAGCGGACCACTCCTCAGCGTGCCGCTGGCCGCGCTCGAACACGTGGGCTACTGCCGGCGCCAGGCGGCGATGATCCACGTCGAAGCCACGTGGGCGGACAGTGTTGACACCGTGCGGGGCGACCTCGTGCATCAGGCCGTCGACCTGCCCGGCACAAGGCGCCGCCGAGGCTTGACATCCGTACGAGCACTACCCATCCGCAGCCGACGATACGGCCTGCATGGAATCTGTGACCTCGTCGAAATCGAGGCTGGCCTGGCCACGCCGGTGGAATACAAGGTCGGACCCTATAGGTCCGGACCCGCCGACCTTCAGGTGGCCGGTCAAGCCGTGTGTCTGATCGAGGCCGGCTATCAGGTGCCAATCGGATATGTGTATTCGGCGACCGATCGTCGGCGCCACGAGGTTCAGGTGACCGAAATGCTGATCGCCGCGATGAGCGCAGCCGCCGACGACATGCGCGTGCTGCTAGGCGAAGATCGACTCCCCGCCGCCCACAACGACCGACGCTGCCGTCGTTGTTCGCTGCAGGATGACTGCCTGCCAGAGCTCACCTACGCGCGCACGTCACGAGGCGCTGACCTATTCATCCCCCGGTCATTGGGAGATTGGCGTGACTGAGCTGCTGAACACCTTGTACGTCCAAACTCCCGGCACCAGTCTGCACTTGGAGAACGACACGGTTCGCATCTACCATCCCGACCAACCGGACAGAAGAATCCTACCGCTCGTCCGTATCGACCATATCGTCTTGTTCCGAGGCGTCACCATCAGCGACGAACTGCAATTGCGATGCGCCAACGACCGCCGCACCATCAGCTGGCTCAGCGGATTCGGTAGGTTCCATGCTCGCATGAGCGGACCAACAGCCGGAAATCCACTCCTGCGGCTTGCGCCCGTGTCGGCGGCGGCTGAAAAATGACCCCCTGTGGGCGCGCGAATCTTGACCCCCTCCAACCTCTGGAAGGTGATCAAGGTGGAGGAGTGGGCGGAGATCCGCCGGTTGCATCGGGCGGAGGGGATGCCGATCAAGGCGATC